>CAWCQT010000001.1:0-332248 GCA_963797785.1 uncultured Actinomycetota bacterium
CATTGCTGGGCCGGTCAGCCCCGCGGGAATTCCAGGCCCATGTCGCGGTAGCGGCCGGGTCGTCGGCCCAGTTCTCCCGCACCTTCACGTGCAGGAACAGGTGGACCGGGCGCTCGGCCGTCTCGGCGATCTCCTTGCGCGCCGCCTCGCCGATCCACTTCAGGGTCTGGCCGCCCTTGCCGAGCACGATCGGCCGCTGGCTGTCGCGCTCGACATAGATGGTCTGCTCGATGCGCGCCGAGCCGTCCTTGCGCTCCTGCGAGCGGTGGTCTCGACCGCCGGCCGCGTAGGGCAGCTCCTCGTGCAGCCGCAGATAGAGCTTCTCGCGGGTGATCTCGGCGGCGAGCAGCGCGCGCGGGCAGGTCGGCGGTCTGGTCCTCGGGATAGAGCCAGGGCCCCTCCGGCATCAGCGCGGCCAGCGCGCCGCGCAGGTCGTCGACGCCGGCGCCGTTCAGCGCCGAGATCATGAACACCTCGTCGAAGGCGCTCGGCGTCGAGCGTCGCCGGCAGCGCCAGCAGGTGCTCGCGCTGCGACCAGGTCGATCTTGTTGAGCGCCAGGATGCCTTGCGTCGGCGCTTCAGCTCGCGCGAGGCCGGCCGCGGATCGCGCCTCGACCTCCTCGTCGACGCCCTTGCGCGGCGTCGACCAGCAGTGCAGACGACGTCGGCGTCCTCGGCGCCGCCCCAGGCGGCGCGCACCATGGCGCGGTCGAGCCGGCGGCGCGGCGTGAAGATGCCGGGCGTGTCGACCAGGACGATCTGGGCCTCGCCCTCCATGGCGACGCCGCGCACCGGGAAGCGGGTGGTCTGCACCTTCTGGGTGACGATCGAGACCTTGGAGCCGACCAGCGGTTGACCAGCGTCGACTTGCCGGCGTTGGGCGCGCCGATCACCGCGGCGAAGCCGCAGCGCGTCGTCGGCGCCTCGCAGGTCGGCGCGTTCGCTCGTCCTCGTCCGCAGCACGCCCTCGCGCGTCAGAAGCGCGGCCGCCGGCGGCCTTCTCGGCCGTCGCGCTCGAGCCGCCCGTCGGCCGTCGGCCGGCTCGAGGCCGTCGACCGCGACCTCGACGTGAAGGCGGCGCGTGGTCCGGGCCCGATCGCGCGACGACCGCATAGGCCGGGAGCGGCAGGCCCGCGCGCCTGCGCCCATTCCTGCAGCGCCGTCTTGGCGTCGCGCAGCGGCGTCGCGGCGCGCGAGCCGCTCGGCCCCAAGCGCGCTCGACCACGCGCGCGCGCCGCCTCAAGCCCGCCGTCGAGATAGAGGGCGCCGATCAGCGCCTCGCAGGCGTCGCCGAGGATCGCGGTCGTTGCGCGCGGCCGCCGGCCTGCGTCTCGCCGCCGGCCAGGCGCAGTGCGGGCCGACGTCCCAGCCGCGCGCGACCTCGGCGCAGGTCTCGCCGCCGACCAGCTCGGCGTGCCGGCGCGAGAGCTCGCCCTCCGCCGCGTCCGGGAAGGCGCCGTACCAGCATGTTCGGCGACGACCAGGCCGAGCACCCGGTCGCCGAGGAACTCCAGCCGCTCGTTGCTCGCCGCCTCGCGCGCGCCGTGCGCCGCGCTGGCGTGGGTCGAGCGCCGCGCTCCAGCAGGCGCGGTCGGCGAAGCCGTGGCCGAGGCGCGCCTCGAGCTCGCAGCGTCGCGCGGCGTCGCGCTTCGCGCGCGTCAGTGCGGCCGTCGTCAGCGGACCGGCATGTGAAGAACCGGCTCCAGCGCACGGTCCACGGCCAGTTCCAGACGCTGCCAGGCCGGCGTCGCCCTCGTCGATCGAGAAGAGGATGATCTCGGCGCGGCCGACGAGGTTCTCGGCCGGCACGAAGCCGACGCCGCGCGATCGGGCGCGCGCGAATCCGTCGAGTTGTCGCGGTTGTCGCCCATCATGAAGTAGCTGCTCGGGCGGCACCACGTAGACGCCGGTGTTGTCGCCGACGCCGTCGTCGCCGTCGCGCTCGATGATCTGGTGCTTGCCGCCCTCGGGCAGGGTCTCCTGATAGCGCTGCACCTGCGTCGCCGGCCGTAGGGTCGCTGGTCGTCGATGCATCGCCGATGCGGCTCGCGCGGCACCGGCCTTGCCGTTGATGTAGAGCACGCCGTCCTTCATCTGGATCGGTCGCCCGGCAGGCCGATCAGGCGCTTGATGTAGTCGGTGCGCGTCGTCGCGCGGCAGCTTGAAGACGACGATGTCGCCGCGCTTCGGCTGCGTGACGAAGATGCGGCCGCTAGAACAGCGGCGGGCTGAACGGGATCGAGTGCTGCTGTAGCCGTAGGACCACTTGGAGACGATGATGTAGTCGCCATCAGAGGTTCGGCTCCATCGAGCCGACGGGATGGTGAAGGGCTGGAACAGCAGCACCCGCAGCACCAGCGCGATCAGCAGCGCGTAGACGATCGGTCTTGACGATCTCGACGCAGCTCGCCGACGCAGCCGGCGCTTCCTCGGCTTGCGTCGAGTCCGCGCGCGTCGGCTCGTCGACGGTGGCTTGCCGCCATCGGGCATGCGGCCTGGTCGCGGCTCGTGCGGCGCGAGGCATGCGGCGATGCGCCGTGGCGCGGCGTGACCAGCTCGACACCGCAGCGCGCGCGGCAAGCTGCGCGCCGGTCAACTGGCGCTCGGCGGCGGCAGCGCCTCGATGATCACGAAGGCCTGGGCGTAGGGGTGGTCGTCGGTGAGGCTGAGGTGGATGACGCGCGCTCATGCCCGCCGGCGGCATGAGCCGCGCAAGCCGCTCCGCCGCGCCGCCGGTCAGCGCCATGGTCGGCTGGCCGGAGCGCAGGTTGACCACGCCCATGTCGCGCCAGAAGACGCCGCGCGCGCAGGCCGGTGCCGAGCGCCTTGGCGCAGGCCTCCTTGGCGGCGAAGCGCTTGGCGTAGCTGGCGGCGCGGTCGGCCTTGCGCTCCGAGCGGGCGCGCTCGACCTCGGTGAAGATGCGGTGGGTGAAGCGCTCGCCGAACCGCTCGAGGGTCGCGCTCGATGCGGCGGATGTCGGAGAGGTCGGAGCCGATGCCGATGATCAAGCCGCCGCCTCGGTCGCGCGCGCCGCGTCCATCAGCGCGCGCATGCGCCGGATGGCCGGCGTCGAGGCCGATGAAGATCGCCTCGCCGATCAGGAAGTGGCCGATGTTGAGCTCGACGAGCTCCGGGATGGCGGCGACGGCGCCGACGCGTCTCGTAGTCGATGCCGTGGCCGGCGTGGACCTCCAGGCCGAGCGCGGCGGCCGTGCCGCGCGCCGCCTGCCGGAGCCGGTCCAGCAGCGTCGCGCGCGTCGGCGCTCGCCGCTCGCGCACCGCCTGGCAGTAGGCGCCGGTGTGCAGCTCGACCACCTGGGCGCCGACCGCCGCGGCCGCGGCGATCTGCGCCGGGTCGGCCTCGATGAACAGCGAGACGCGGATGCCGGCGGCCTCCAGGCCGCGCGACGCACGGGCGCGATGCGGTTGTGGCCGCCGACGACGTCGAGCCCGCCCTCGGTGGTCACCTCCTCGCGCCGCTCGGGCACCAGGCAGGCGGCGTGCGGGCGGTGGCGCAGCGCGATGGCCACCATCTCGTCGGTCACCGCCATCTCGAAGTTGAGCGGCCGGCCGCGTCGGCGCAGCGCGCCAGCGCGTCGATGTCGGCGTCGGAGATGTGGCGGCGGTCCTCGCGCAGGTGGGCGGTGATGCCGTCGGCGCCGGCCGCCAGGGCCAGCTCGGCGGCGCGCACCGGATCGGGATAGCCCTCGCCGCGCGCGTTCCGGATGGTGGCCACGTGGTCGATGTTGACGCCCAGGCGCAGCTTTTCGGAAGTCATCCGCTCGTTCGTCCCCGTATTGGTGCGGTCCGACAGGAATGCGGGAAAGATCCGGCGCGCGGCACGCCGACCTCCGTCACCGCGATATGCTGGCGTTTGGCCGCTTCGACAAGAGCGGATCGCGCGTCCGCCCGCGGACGGCCCGCCTGCGGACTTGCCAGCGCCCGGAAAACCGACTATCCGCCGCCCCTCGCGTTCGCTCCGGCCGGGGGCTGAACGGACGGTGCCGCTTGCGGCATAGGGATCGTCAAGAACCCGTCGTCCGGTGTCTCCGCCTTCGATCAACCGCTCGGGCCTGAAAATGGGCTCGAAGGGCTTGGCGCCGAGCGTTCCGCGAGATGAACCGGCCCGAACCCCCGCCTCCGGCGGACGGGCTTCTTTTGACGACGAAAGGCCCAACAATGGCTCTCTACGAGCATGTGCTCTTGGCCCGCCAGGACGTGACGTCCCAGCAGGTCGAAGCGCTGATCGACAGCTCAAGGGCGTGATCGAGCAGAACGGCGGCCGATCGCCGAAGATCGAGATTGGGGCCTGAAGTCCCTCGCCTACCGCATCAAGAAGAACCGCAAGGCTCATTTCACGCTGCTCAACATCGACGCCCCGCCGGCCGCGGTCACCGAGATGGAGCGCCAGATGAGCATCAACGAGGACGTCCTGCGCTTCTGACCGTCCGGGTCGAGGAGCATGAGGAGGGGCCGTCCGCGATGATGCAGAAGCGCGAGACGACCGCGACGACCGCGAGCGCGGCCGCGTCGTGACGACGCGGCGGCGATCGGCGGCGATCGGCGGCGACCGCGGCGATCGGGGTGATCGGCCCGCGCCGCCGCGCGTCGGCGAAGAGGGCTAAACCATGGCATTCGGAGCTCTGGTGCGGGCGGCGGCCCGCCGCCCCTTCTTCCGTCGTCGCAAGATCTGCCCGTTCTCCGGCGCCAACGCGCCGAAGATCGACTACAAGGACGTGAAGCTGCTGTCAGCGCTACGTCTCCGAGCGCGGCAAGATCGTGCCGTCGCGGATCACCGCGGTCTCCGCCAAGAAGCAGCGCGAACTCGCCAAGGCGATCAAGCGCGCCCGCTTCCTCGGCCTCCTGCCCTACGTGATCAAGTAGGTCATCGACACCCGCCGGCCCGGATCAGCCCGGGCCGGTTTCTCGCAGAGGGCGGCTCGCGCCGCCCGATGGTTGGGGCGCATCGCCGCCTCTAACCCTGCCGCAGCGGCGCGGGACAGCGGATTTCATGGCACAGCATATCGGCATCGGTATCGGCGCGGGCCTCGTCTCGGCACTCCTGTTCGGGGTGCTGTTAAGGCGACGCCGCTGGCGATCCTGCTCTACCTCGTAGCGCCGTTGCCGATCCTGATCGTCGGACTGGGCTGGAGCCACAAGGCCGCCCTCGCGGCGGTCGCGACCGGAAGCCTCGCGCTCGTCCTGGTGATCGCGCCCTTCATGGGGCTGGCCTTCGGCGCCTATATCGCTTTGCCCGCGTGGTGGCTCGCCTACCTGAGCCTGCTGGGGCGCGAGACGCCGAACGGCCTCGAATGGTACCCGACCGCCCGACCACCAACCCGGCAACCCATCCGCCATGGCCACCGAACTCGGGCTCCGAAACGTCGCCTTCGAAGTCGATGATCTGCACGCAGCCGTCGACCAGGTCGCCGCCGACGGCTACGGACTCGTGGGCGGCATCGGACAATGGGAAAACAGCTGGCTGATGGCTTACGTCCGCGGCCCCGAGGGCATCATCGTCTCTCTCGCCCAGCAAGTCCGAGACCAATCCGCCGGAGCCTGACGATGCAGGCCGCTCGACAAATTGTCCAGCTCCTGGCCAGCGTCTCTGCGGCCGGGTTCGCCCACGGCTGAGGACGCTGGCCTGTGCCGTGCCGGGAATTCGATGTCTTGCAGCCGGTCGCCAAGTCGCGCGGTTGACGATCCAAGACTCACCGGTCCATCTTGGTCGCCCGTTGCACGATCGTCCTACGGCGCACGATGACCACCGCTGGCCGGAGCGCCAGACTGGCTGCGCGCTCGGCTCAGCCGCGCTCGGCGATGGCAAATGAGCCGATGAGTGATCAAGTCCGGGCTCGTCCGCGGCCCGAACGACGCGTTGCTGCGGTCGATCGCCTGCGTCTGAGCGGCAGTCTGTGGTTGGCAACATCGAGCGATCGCGGCCCACATCTGATTCCCGTGTCGTTCGGTGGGATGGCTCCTGTCTGACGACGAGTAGGTTCGAGAACAGGGCGGGGTCCGTCGTCTACACCGTCGGGCAGCGCGATCCACAAGGCCTGGCCTGGGCTCCGGACGGCTCGCGGTACGAGGCCGAGTTCGGCCAGGACACCCAGGACACCCAGGACGAGATCAATCTGTTGCGTCTGGGCAACGACTATCGCTGGCCTACCGACGTCGGTCAGGGCGTGGGCAGTCGGAGCCAGCCCGTCCGGTAGTGCCAATGCCCGCCCGCTTCGAGGTGATCGGCCAGGGCGCGCTCCAACGATGTCCTTCGGGGCAGCTCGGCGGCCGTGCGCCAGCGCCGGGCGAAGACGGCCTCGACCGTCGCCCGATCGGCTACCGGCACATCGGCCTCCGATACCAATGCGAAGCGACGTTGGAACCGGACGATGTTCGAGTCGGCGGCAAGGTAGTCGGCCAGCTGCGGGTCGAGCACCCAGGACACGCAGGTGGCGTACCGGCACGGTTGCTCCTCCGGGAAATGCCGGGCGAAGAACGTGGCAGCGGCGGTGAGCGACTCGTCACAGGACGCGGGCGTGAGCCGACCGCGCGGGATGTGAATGCCCACCGCGGGTTCACCGACGAGCGGGCCGCCTTCGGCGTCGAACCAGCTGCGTTGCCGTTCGTAGAGCAGCCGGCCGACGCGGTACAGAACGCCGCGGAAGTGTGCGGTCAACCACCGCTGGGCGTCCAAGCCGCCCGTGCCGTGGATCGAGCGGTGGTAGAACAACTGCGTCCCGAGTTCGGCCATGGTGGCCCAACCGATCTCCGGCGGGATGCCGCGCGCGGCGTGAAACTCTTGCAGCGCCGGCACGCTGCTCAGGAAGACCCACACGTAGAAGTAGCGCCCGTCAGGTCCCGGGATGTCGGGCCAGCCGTCGAGGGTGCCGAAGCCACCCAGGTCCGAGCGCAACTCCTGGCAACGGCGTTGAAACAACGACCAGTGCCGTGGGCTCCGGTACGGGTCCGGCCGCACGGCCAGGATCTCCTCGGCATCGGCCTGGCTGACGCCCAATAGCTCGAGCAGGGCACTGGCCCGCGACCGGTCGGGGACCTCGACGGTGTCCATCGCCGTGATCAGCCCTGGGCCCGGACGGGAACGACATCGATCTCGACCAGGATGTCGCCCAGGTGCGATCCGGCCGTAGTGCGTACCGGATACGGCGGGGCGAACAACTCCGCGTAGGCGGCGTCGAAGGCGGCCCAGTCGCGGTCGGAGTCCTGCAGGTGAGCGGTCACCTTGACCACGTCAGCCAGGGTCAGGCCGGCCTCGCTCAGGACAGCGTGGACGTTGCGCAGCACCTGCCGGGTCTGCTCGCCGGCCTCGGTGCCGCCGATCTCGATGCCCTGCGAGTAGTGCCCGCGGGGTGCGGGCGCGTGCTCGGTCGTCAGCGCGTGGACGGTCATAGTTACCTTTCGGGTGGATGCGACAGCGTCAGCGGGCGATGATGCCGGCTGACAGGTCGACATCGGCGTCCAGGGCGAAGTTGCGGTCCATCCGCGGACCGCGGACCGGGCCGGGCGAGGCGGCGTTGACGGCGATGTCGTACTCGTCCACCTCGTGAGCCAGCGTCGTCGTCAAACCGATGACGGCCATCTTGGCCGCGGTGTCCGGCGTGCGTCCGGCCAGGACCACGTCCGCGCCGCCTGGTCGAGGGGCCAGGGCGATCGCGCGGCCGAGACCGCGACCGGCGCCGGTGACGAGCGCGGTGCGACCGATGAGGGTGCTCACGCCCCGGACGCCGCCACTGCGTCGGCCCATGGCAGCTCGGCGCCGCCGTACTTCGCCGCGCGGACGTCGCCAGATCGGGCGTGGCCCTCGAACTGCTCGACCCGGCTGGCCCGCCCGCACAGCACGCCGAGCTCGGCGCTGGAGTCGCGGTTGGTGACCTCCTGGTAGGTGACGGTCTTCAGGTACTTGCCGACCCAGAGTCCTCCGGTGTAGCGAGCCGCGCCCCGGGTTGGCAGTGTGTGGTTAGTGCCGATGACCTTGTCGCCGTAGCTGACGCACGTGCCTTCGCCGAGGAAGAGCGCGCCGTAGTGGCGCATGGCGTCCAGCGCGTCCCGCGGGTGCTCGGTCAGGATCTCGACGTGTTCGCTGGCGAAGGTGTCGGCCACCCGGTAGGCCTCGGCCACGTCGTCGACCAGGACGACCTGCCCGTGATCGCGCCAGGCGGGTTCGGCGAAGTCGCGAGTCGGCATGCCCGGCAGCAGCCGCTCGACGTGGTCCATTGCCAGCTCGGCCACTGTCCGGGAGCTGGTCACCAGCACCGCGGGTGAGTCCGGGCCGTGTTCGGCCTGGCTGAGCAGATCGACGGCAACGAGGAACGGGTCGGCGTGCTCGTCGGCAACCACGAGGATCTCCGTCGGGCCGGCGAACAGGTCGATGCCCACCTCGCCGAACAGCTGCCGCTTGGCCTCGGCGACATAAGCGTTGCCAGGGCCGGCCAACAAATCGACCGCGCCGATCGTGTCGGTGCCCAGGGCCATCGCGGCGACCGCCTGGACGCCGCCAAGCAGGTAGATCTCATCGGCGCCGGCAAGGTGCATGGCCGCGATCGTCGCCGCCGGGATCTCGCCCCGGATCGGCGGTGTGCAGGTGACCACGCGGGGAACCCCGGCAACCTTGGCCGTCACTACCGTCATGTGGGCCGACGCGACCAGGGGGTAGCGCCCGCCCGGAACGTAGGCACCCGCAGCATCGACCGGGATCGAGCGCTGGCCAAGGAACACCCCGGGCATAGTCTCGACCTCGAAATCGCAGAGCGAGCGGCGCTGGTGCTCGGCGAACGCCCGGACGTTGCCCTGCACGGTCCGGATGTCGTCGAGGACCTGGGCCGGCACCGCGGCCACGATCCGCTCGACGTCCTCGGCAGTGAGCCGGAACGACGGCGGCGACCAGGAGTCGAACTTTTCGGAGTAGTGCCGGACGGCGACGTCGCCCCGCTCGCGGATATCGGCGATGACGGCGGTGACGGTGTCCCGCACGTTGGGCGGCGTAATGCGGGCAGGGGTCTTGGCGGGTCGCTTCAGCGCGGTGGGCACGGTCGATCTCCTCGTCGTCGGGCCGGTCTCTCGGCGATGCTGCACTGCATACGTATGCTGGTCAACGGCGAAGGGAGCCCGATGGCGATCACCAGCCACGATGTTGCGCGCCGGGCCGGGGTCAGCCAGCCGACGGTGTCGCGGGCAATGCGCGATCAGCTCGGGGTGTCGGCGGCCACCCGCCAGCGCGTCCGCGACGCGGCCCGCGCGCTCGGCTACGTGCCGCACAGCGCCGGACGTGCGTTGTCGACCCGCTCCAGTGGCCGGGTCGCGATCGTCAGTGCTGAGCTGGCCAACCCGTTCTACCCGGCGCTGGTCGGGCCGCTGCACAGCGCACTGGCCGGCCACGGTTACCGCACCATCCTGGTTACCGACCGTGGCGACGAGCCGGTCGAACTCGAGCCGCTGATCGACGGCTCGCTCGACGGTGTCGTGCTGACCACGTGCGAGCGGCGCAGCACGTTGCCCGATCAACTGGCACGGCGCGGCCTGCCCTTCGTCCTTGTCAACCGCACGGTGGACGCAGTGCCGGCCGACGCTTGCGTGGCCGGCAACGGCGCCGGAGCGCGGTTGGTCGCCGACCTCCTGCTGGAGCTGGGCCACCGCCGGATCGCAGTGGTGGCCGGGCCGGCGGCGACGAGCACCGGCGCGCAGCGGTTGCGGTCCTTCCGCGACCGCCTCGGTGACGCCGGGGCCGGACTCAAGCCGCAGTTGGTCCGGCGCAGCGACTTCTCCGTGTCGGCCGGCGCGGCTGCCATGCGTGAGCTGCTGGCGATGCGCCGACGGCCGACAGCGGTCTTCTGCGGCAACGACGTGATCGCCCTGGGCGTCTGCAACGCGGCCCGCGCGGCCGGCGTCGACGTTCCGGGCGAGCTCACCGTCATCGGCTTCGACGACATCGCGGCGGCGGCCTGGCCCCTGGTCGGGCTGACGACGGTGCGCGTCGACCTGGCGGTCATGGCCCGTCGAGCCGCCGATCTGTTGGTCGCGCGGATGGCCGACCCCACACGTGCGACCGAGCGCGTTGTGCTCGCCCCGGAACTCGTCCTCCGCGCGACACATGCGCATCGCTAACCTGCGCCGTTGCGGTGGACGGCCCGGACGACAGAGGGAAGACATGCCACGAGAATCGAAGGAGTTCACCGGCGCAGCGGTGATCGGCGCCGGCACGACGGGCAGCGGCATCGCCCAGGTCTTGGCGCGAGCCGGATTGCCGACAACTCTCTACGACGTGGACGATGCAGCGGGCCGCGGGTCCGTCCGATCGTCGACCTCGACGTGTATGCCGGGATCCTCGACGAGCTGGCCGATCGGCTCGGTGAGCGGTTCCGCCCGCCTGCTCTGGTGAGCCGGCTGACCACCGAGGGACGGCTGGGAGTGAAGGCCGGGGCCGGCTTCACCGAGTGGCCACCGGCGGCGGCGGAACGCGCTCGGCAGGAAGGGGATGTGCGCTTGTACAGCGCTATTGGCCGCCGCGCCGGGTCTGTGACTTCGTCTTGTCAGGTCGGCCAAGCGGCTCTACTATCTCCGTAAAGTGAAATGAATCTTCGATATATCGAAGATTACTGAGGGAGCGGAGAGCGATCCATGGACAGTCGCATCGACCACCCGGCGGGTATGGGCCGCCGAACCTTCCTGCAGGCCGTGGGCGCGGCCGGCATCGGTGTCGCCCTCGCCGGATGCGGCAGCAGCGGTGGCTCGTCGTCGAAGAAGGTCACGCTCTGGCTGACGCCCAATGCCTCCGATGCGGACATGGCGGCGTTCACCAAGCGCATGGCCACCGGGTTCGAGAAGTCCGACTCGGGGGCGAAGGTGTCCAGCCTGGTCATCCCGTGGGAGAACGCGCTGACCAAGTACACGGCGGCGTACTCCGGTGGAACGCCGCCGGACGTGACGTACCAGATCATCCCGTGGATGAACAAATGGCGGACGACCGGCGTGCTGGCCGACTTCAAGAAGCACGTGTCCGACTCGGACCTGGCCCCGATCCTCGACGGTGTGCCGAAGGGCTACCTGGACGCGGCGCGCGGGACTAAAGGCGAACTGCTGGCGGTGCCCTTCACGCAGAGCTATTTCTCATTGGTATTGAACGAGGACCTCTGGGAGCAAGCTGGCAAGCCTGAGCTGCCTACCACGTATGAGAACCTGATCGACTTCGCCAAGAAGTTGACCATCGACAAGAAGGGCCGCAAGCTCGGCGAGCCCGGCTTCGATGGCAAGAAGGTCGCGCACTACGGCATGTCTTGGCCGCTGGTGCCGACGATCCAGGACAACTACGTCTGGCAGTACTTCTGGTCCTACGGCAGCGACTACGTCTCGGCCGACCACAAGGACGTCGGCTTCAACAACGACGAGGGCCGAGCTGCGCTGAAGGCGATGAAGGCGATGAGCGACTCCGGTGCGGCCACTCCGCCCGGGCTCTACACGGACACCAACAAGTGGGCCGACGCGGCCTGTTCCGGTGCTGCCGCGATGCAGTGGACCGACCAGTTGACGCCGGCCCAGGCCAAGCAGTATCCGAAGGTGAGACTCAAGGTCATACCGCTGCCCGGCGGCCCGGCGGGTAAGGCAGTCGTGGCCGGTTGCGGCTATTGGGCGGTCTCGGCCAAGAGCAAGAACATCGACAAGGCATTCGAGTTCGCCAAGTTCCTGCTTAGCCCGACGCAGGCCGACGACTACATCCGGATGATTCTGGGGCGGCCGACTCGCAAGGTATCCGGCGACTTCTACTCCAAGCCGCTGGCCGACCCGCGGATGAACCAACTCCTCAACGACTCGAACTCCTATAGCCAGTACGCCCGGCCGACGCTGGTCTTGCCGTTCCAGCCGCAGGAGTACCTGCTGGGCAAGATCAACGATTACCTCTCGGGTCGGCAGGGCCTGGACGCGATGATCAAGGACGCGTCCAACCAGATCAAGCAGATGGCCAGGACGGCCAAGTGACGGCCGCGCGCCGGGGTTCTGGTCCGCCGCTGACGGCTTCGGCAGCAGAGCAGACTCCGGCGCGGGCACCGATGCACCCGGCTCCGACGCCCCCCGCCCGGAATGCGTCTCCGCGGTCGCATCCGGTGCGCCGATCGGCGCGTCGGGGCCGGGCGGCCGGCGGCCTGGTGGCCACGCGCGACGCGCTGCCCTTCCTCGCCCTCAAGACCGTCGTGTTCGGCCTGTTCGTCCTGGTGCCGTTCGGCTACACGTTCTACCTGACGTTCCAGAGCGGCTCGCTGCTCAGCGGGCTGTCCTTCGCTGGGCTGGACAACTACCGGCAGATCTTCCACGACACCCTGTTCTGGACGACGCTGCGCAACACCGGTTTCTTCATGGTCGTGCTCATCCCGTCGACCATCGTGGTCACGCTGTTGCTCGGCCTGCTGCTGTCCTCGCACGCCCGGGGCATGGGCATCTACCGCACGTTGATCTACTTGCCATCGCTGCTGTCTGTTGTCGCGACCGGCGTCATCTGGAAGACGATGATCGACCCGGAGACAGGCCCGCTGGACCGGTTGATGACGGGGCTGTTCGGGATCCGGGTGCCGTGGCTGACCAGCGGCACATTCACCATCTTCTTCCTGTCCCTGGTCACCCTGTGGGCCAGCGCCGGGTTCTACTCACTGATCTTCATGTCCGGTTTCAACGATATCCCGGGCGAGCTGCTGGAGGCAGCGCGCATCGACGGTGCCAATGCCTGGCAGGTGTTTCACCTCATCAAGCTGCCGATGATCCGCCCGGTCATGCAGGTCGTACTCGTACTGGTCACGGTCAACGCGGTACAGGTGTTCGACTTGGTCTACGTGCTGACGCAGGGGGGTCCGGGCACGTCCACCTACACAGCGATGTGGTACGTCTACCAGAACGCCTTCAACGGTGGCAGCGTCGCCTATGCGGCCACGATGAGCGTGGTGCTACTGGTCATCACGGCGGTGATCGCGGTGGCCTTCGTCGCCCGCCGCGACAGGGGGGCGACCGACCGTGGCTGAGTCAACCGTGCTGAGCAGCGAGGCACTCACCCCCGAGCCGAGGCAGATCCGCCGGCCGCCGCGCAACCCGCGTCGAGTGCTCGGGCTGATCGGCCTGCACGTCGCCGCCATCCTGGCCAGCATCATCTGCGCCGGGCCGGTGGTGCTGATCGTGCTCGCGTCCTTCCGCAACTCGACGTTCGCCCGGGTGTCGCTGAGCGTGAAGACGTGGACGCTGGCGAATTACTCGGCGCTGATCCACAACGACGCGTTCCTGCGTTGGATCGGCAACAGCCTGCTGGTCGCCGCCATGGTCACCGCGCTCACTGTCGTGGTCGACGTGCTGGCCGCGTTCGCGTTCGCCAAGATCCGTTTCCCGGGCCGGAAGTTCGCGTTCGGGCTGATGCTGGCCACACTGATGGTGCCGTTCTCGGTCACCCTCGTGCCGGTGTATCTGATCGCCTCGCACCTCGGGATGGTCAACCACTACAGCGGCCTGGTCATCCCGACGATTGCCGGGCCGTTCGGGGTATACCTGCTGCGCCAGTTCATCCGCGGCATCCCCGATTCGCTGATCGAGGCGGCCCGCATCGACGGCGCCTCGTACCTGCGGGTGTTCGCCCAGATCGTTCTGCCGCTGTGTCGTCAGCCTATGGCCGTGCTGGCCATCTTCACCTTCGTGGCCAACTGGAACAGCTTCCTGTGGCCGCTACTGATGGCTCAGAGCGAGGAGATGATGACGCTGCCTGTCGGTATCGCCACCACGAACACGCAATTCTCCCAGAACGTTAACGGGATCAATGCGGCCGCCGTGCTGAGCTTGCTTCCGATGGCCATCCTTTTCACCGTCTTCCAGCGCTACTTCGTCCGAGGCGTGCTCGCCGGCGCCGTCAAGGCCTGACCCCGAACCGACCAGCACCGCAGAACGAAAGGCACCCTCGACGATGACGTTGACGACCGACGACACCGGGCAGCGCCCCGCCGCCGACTATCGCGGCGACCGCTCCGGTCCCGCGGACCTGCCGATCCGCGGCGTTTCGCCTGTGCTCGAGGTGCCGTTCGATGACGACGGCGCGCTGGACGTCGACGGCTTCGACCGCGTGGTGCGCTACGTCTTGGGGTGCGGGGTCAGCAGCGTGATGTTCCCCGGCTACGCCTCGGAGTTCCTCAAGCTGTCCGAGGCCGAGCGCTGGACGCTGGACCAGGTGCTGCTGAGCCACACCCGGCAGCGGGCCGACGTGAACGCGGTGTGCGCGGTGCAGGACCACTCCACGTTGCTCGCCGCCCGGCACGGGTCAGCCCTAGTCGAAGCCGGTGCCGACGCGATCAACCTGCTCGCGCCGTATCAGCTGGAGCCCTCGGCGGCCGACATCCGTGAGCATGTCCAGGTGGTGGCCGCGGCCGTCGCCCCGGTACCGATCGTGCTGCAGTACGCGCCGGAGCAGACCGGAACGACGCTCACCGCGGCGGCCATAGCCGCGATCAGCCGGGAACAGCCGAACGTGCGGATGGTCAAGGTGGAGAGCGCGCCGCCCGGGCCGTTCATCCACGACCTGGGCCGCCAGGAGCCGGCGCTCCCCGCGGCGGTGGGCTACGCCGGTGTGCAGCTGCCCGACGCCTGGCGGCGCGGCGCCGTCGGGGTGCAGCCGGGCTGCTCGTTCACCGAGCTCTACGTCGAGATCTGGCGTCGATACAGCGACGGGGACACCGCCGGTGCAGAGGATCTGCACCGGCGACTGCTGCCCTACATCTCCTACTGGATGCTCGGTAGCGAGCTCATCGTGGCGGCCGAGAAGCTCATCTCGCAGCGGCGTGGCCTGTTTGCCAGCGCCTACTGCCGTCGCCCGGCTCATGCGCTGGATGTGGAGGAGGTACGCACCGTCGAGCGGTTCCTGGCCGAGTTCGCAGATCTCCTGCCGGACCTGCACCGTGCGCTCTGATCCGGCGCTGTCCAACCGGGTTTACCTGCGAACAGCACGACGAGCGCCGCGCCTGGACGTCCCCACTTCGTCCACTGACTACCCTGATGCCCGCGGGACCCGATCAGAGGGTCGAACGGAGGTCGCGATGGCGCGCTCGGTGGTGTCCCTCGGGGACGCCGACTCGCGCGCAGCCTCCCCTGCGGTCGATCGGGCGCTGACCATCCTCGAGACGCTCGTCGCCGCCGACGCCCCGATGACGCTAACCGCGCTGGCCAGGGTTGCCGGCGTCCCGCTGGCCACCTGCGCGTCGATCATGCACACGCTGGAGGCACGCGGGTACGCCGCGCGGCGCGTGGTCGGCCGCAGCCACTTCTGGCGGCCGACGCTTCGGCTCAGCGGCCTGGCCGCGCAGTTGGGTCGCAAGGCCGACGCCGCCGACCTGGCCCAGCCCCACCTGGCCCGGCTGGTGCAGACGACCAACCTGCCGGCCCACATCGGCACACTGGAGGGCAACCTCGTCCTTTACGTGGCCAAGATCGCCGCGCCCGGCATGGTGCAGTTCAACACTTACCCGGGCAAGACCGCGCCGTTCAACCTGACCGCCTTGGGGCGGGCCATCGCGGCCTACCTGCCCGAGGCCGAGCTGCGCCCGAAGCTGAAAAATCTGCCGTCGGGCACCGGGCCGAACGCCGCGAGGCCGAACGTCGCACAACTGCGCCGGTTGCTGGCCGAGGTACGCGAACGGGGCTACGCCGTCGAGGACCAGGAGGAAGACCCGGACATCAGCTGCGTCGCCGCGCCGTATTTCGACGCACAGGGCGACGTGATTGGCTCGATCGGCGTCACCGGCTTCGTCGACCAGGTGCTCGGCGCCAATCGCAAGCACGTCGTCACCGAAGTGCTGGACGCGGCGGCGGCCCTCACCCGGGAATGGTCCGGCACCGTCGGCTGAGTTCCCGCCCTAGCCGCGGGGCTCAGCCAGGAACAACTCGCGGGCGGTCCCGCCGAACACCCGGGCGCGCTGTGCGGCCTCGATGGGCCAGTCGACGATCCGGGCCACCTCGGCGTCGGGCACCGTGTAGGGGGTGTCGGTGGTGAACAGGATGCGGTCGTAGCCGACGGCGGCTTCGCGGGCGAATGAGGTCAACACGGTGTCCCACGGCGCGTACGCGGTGTCGGCCACCAGGTTGGGGGCGTGCACCAGCGCCGGCACCGCGTCGATCCAGAAGTCGGTGGCCCCACTGCGGCCCATCACGAACCGGGTCTGCGGGTAGCGGCGGGCCAGCAGGGCGACCGGCATGGGCACCGCCGTCGGTGGGGTGCCGGTTCGGATGTAGACCGGCCAGCCCCAGTCCGTCGCCCGCTCGATGAGCGGCTCGACCAGCCCGTCGTGCACGTCGAAGCCCTGCAGGACGGGGTCGACGGCCAGGGCGACCGCGCCGGCGTCCCGGGCCCGGTCGAGCTCGGCCACCGCGGCGGCGCCGAACCACGGGTTGGCCACGGCGTAGGCCAGCAGCCGACCCTCGGAGCGCGCTGCCGCGGCGGCGGTGGCCTCGTTGCCCGCACGGTTGGCCACCGCGATCTCGCGCTCGGACGGCGCGACGACCGCCTTGTCGATGCCGAGCCGGTCCATCGTGGCCAGCAGCCTGTCCACCGGCAGATCGACCTCCCGCGAGGGGCCGATCCGGACGTGGGCGTCGATGACCTCGGCGCCGCCGATCACGACGCGCTCCCGGCCGACGATGGCCGGCTCAGCCCGAGCGCGTCGAGCGCGTCGGCGTGCACGATGCCCTCGATCAGCTCCTCCGGCACCCGGGGCAGTGCGGTGCCGGCGGTGATCGCGTTGACCCGACGGATGCCGTCGATCGCCTCTTGCGTATTGGCGATCGGGAAGTCCGAGCCGAGCAGCAGCTTGTTCATCACACCCCATTCGGTCGCGTACAGCAGGCTCTCGTAGCAGACCCACGGCCGCAGGTAGATGGACGAGACGTCGGCGTAGACGTGCGGATGCTTGCGGACCGTGACGACGGTCTCGCGGGCCCACGGGTGGCCCATGTGGGCCATGACGATGCGCAGCTCGGGGAAGTCGAGCGCGATTTCGTCCACCACCAGTGGGTAGGTGTAGCGCAGCGGAGCCGCGCGGATCGGTGACGCGCCTTGGTGCATCAGGATCGGCAGCCCGCGGGCTTCGGCCTCGCGGTACAGCGCGCGGGCCGGCTCGCCCAGGGGATCGAACCGTTGATAGTTGGCCCCGAGCTTGATGCCCACCAGCCCCTGCTCGTGCCAGTGCCGCAGCTGCTCGATCGCGTCGGGCCAGGTCGGGTTGACCGACATGAAACCGATCCGCTTGTGCGGCGCATCCTGGGCGAAGGCCAGCGTGGCCGAGTTGGTGTCCTCGACCCGGTAGTCCAGACCGGTCGAGCCCAGCGGGTCGTCGACGGCGATGTTGAACACGATGGTGACGTCCGCCGCGGCCATCGCCTCGTCGTAGTCGGCCCAGGAGTTGGACGTGAGCACCGGCCGGTCGGTGCGCCAGTTCGGGTAGGAGCGCAGCTCGTCGTCGGGGACGGCGTGGGTGTGTGTCGGCGTGTGGGCGTGGACGTCCACGATCATCGTTTGCGGATCTCCGTTCGGGATGGGCATGGTCAACGCAGGGTGGCCGCGATGTCGGACCGCAGTTCGACGCCAAGACCCGGGCCGTCGGTCAATCGGACGTGCCGGCCATCCCCGGGCAGAGGGGCGGCCAGGATGTCCTCGTCGTAGTAGTGGGCGCCGATGATGTCCGACGGGAACGCTTCGTACAGGTCGGGCAGGGCGCAGGCCACGTGCAGCTGAGCCGCCGCGCCGATACCGAGTTCCCCGTTCGAGCCGACGATCGAGCGCAGGCCAAGCGTGCCGGCCGTCCGGGCCAGCTCGACCGCTCGGCCCGGCCCGCCGGCCTTGCCGACGTAGACGCTGACCACGTCGGCCGCTTCGGCGCGGGCCACCCGCAGCAGGTCGGCCTGGCCGAACACGGCCTCGTCGGCGATGACGACCGCGCCGCGCTCGCGGACCGCCCGCATCCCGTCGAGGTCGTCCGGGGCACAGGGCTGCTCGACGAAGGCCACGTCGAGGCCGGCCAGCGGTGTGACCGCGCGCAGCGCGTCGGCCCGGGTCCAGCCTCCGTTGGCGTCGACGCCGAGGAACACTTCCGGGCCGGCCAGCTTCCGGGCGTCGGCCACCCGGCGCAGGTCGGCGTCGAGACCGAGGCCGACCTTGACCTTGAACGCACCGAAGCCGAGGGCGGTCGCGGCCCGGTAGGCCTGCGCGAGCCGATCACCGTCGCCGGACAGCGACAGCTTGATAGGCACTTCGGTGCGGCGCGGCCCGCCCAGGGCGTGGCACAGCGGGAGGTCCAGCCATCGCGCCCACGCGTCCCAGAGCGCGATCGACACGCCGGCCTTGGTGAACGGGTTGGCCGCGACCAGCCGGTCCATCGTGTCGTCCCAGCCCGGTACCGGCGCCAGCCGTCGCCCGAACAGCGCCGGCGCGATGACGCTGCGGATCACGTGCTCGGCGGTCGTGGCGTCTTCCCCGCTCCAGAGCAGGGTGGCACTGACCTCGCCCACGCCGTACACCACACGACCGTCTTCCCCGCGCACCACCACACGCACGAGGAGGAAGTCCGACCGGTCGTGGGCGCCCTTGGCGCCAAGCACGGTCAGATCGGCCCGCGCGGCCAGGCTGACCCGGGCCGTCTGCACGGTCTCGACCGTCGGGCCGGTCACGAGGTCCGGCCCAGCAGATCGGCCGGGTTGCGGCAGAGCACCCGCTCCAGCTGGGCCGGCGACAGACCCCACTGGTGCAGCTCGCGGACCCGGGCCACGGCGTAGGCCTGGCCGACCTTGTCGCTGAGGCCGGCGTCGGAGCCGAAGACGACGCGGTCGGCCGGACACTCCTCGACGATCCGGCGGCCGGCGTAGGGCGGCACCCCGCACAGGCAGATGTAGAGGTTGTCCGTGTCCTGCACCGCGGCGATCGCCTCGCGCCAAGTGTCGTGCAGGCCGGCGTGACCGAGTACTACCGGGATGCGGGGATGGCGTCGCGCGAACGCGGCGATCTGACCGGCCGTGGCGTAGGGCGGTGTGCCGTCGTGGCAGAGCACGATCCCGCCGTGTGCGGCGACGACGTCGGCGATCGGATCGAGGCTGGGCTCGTGCATGCTGAAGCCCTGCAACCATGGGTGCATCTTGAGCCCGCGCATCCCGAGCTGGGCGAAGCAGCGTTCCATCTCGTCGGCCGCACCCGGGTAACGCGGGTTGACCGTGCCGAACGCGCGCAACCGGTTCGGTGCGGTCGACACGAACGCGGCCAGGTCGTCGTTGGCCTCGGACGTGGCGTGGAATAGGCCGTCGTGGCTGAGCACCACGGCCTGGGCGATGCCGGCGGTGTCCATGAATGCCAGGAACTGCTCCGGGGTGAACGGCGTCCCGGCCAGCCAACTGGCGTGCCGCCAGGCCGGGGTATGGGTGTGGAAGTCGAACGTCGGTCCGAGCGCGAGCTCGGGCGAGGCGGTCATCGGGCGTCGTCCTCCGTCGGGGCCAGGGCGGTGATGTGATCGGCCAGCCGTCGGGCGCAGCGGTCGAACCAGACCGCACCGCGATGGGCATCGCCCCGGGCCGGGTTGTCGGTGTAGCCGTCGATGCTCTGCCAGTCAGCCGCGTCGTGGACCACGAGCGCCGGTCGGGCCGGCGCCACGGCTGGGGGATCGCGCGGTGAGACGGCCACGATCAGGTGTGGAGCGAGGTGGGCCATGAGGGAGGCCTCGAATGCACCGGCGTGGCCCGGGATCGGCGGGGCGTCGGAGTTGGCGCGGTCGCCCGGGTCGGCGAGCAGCAGCTCCCAGTAGTCGACGTAGCCGACCCGCAGCCCGGTGCGCGTCGCGGCGGCCTGTGCGGCGGCGTGGCAGGGCCCGCGGTTGCCGCCGTGTCCGTTCACGATCAGCAGCCGTCGGCCACCGGCCGCAGCGACCGACCGGGCCAGATCGAGGACGACCTGGGTCATCGTCTCGACGGTGAGCGACAGGGTGGCGCCGAAGGGGACGTGATGGTCCGATGCGCCGACCGGCACGACGGGGGCAAGGACCACCGGGCGCCCCGACTCCGCCTCGGCCAGCTCGACGGCTCGGGCCGCGACCGCGCCGACGATCAGCGTGTCCGTCCCCGTCGGTAACGCCGGGCCGTGCTGCTCGGTCGCGGCCACCGGCAGGACGACGACGGCGTCGGGCAGCACGTGGGCCAGCGTTGTCCGGTCGACCTCGGACCACCTCATGCCGGCACCGGACCGGTACGCAGCGCGGCCACCCGCTCGCTCAGCTCGAGCGCACGGAGCCCGTCGGCCAGAGCCGGGGAGGGGCGGTCGGTGTCCCCGCGGATGAGCTCGACGAAGCGGGCCAGCTGGCGGTCGAAGCACCGCTCGCTGCGCGGACCGGGGAAGCAGACCTCCTCGGTGCCGCTCGCCGTGGTGAGGGTGAGGTCGAAGCCTTCCCGTCCAGCACGGCCATTCCGCGGCGGCCGAGGAACCGCAGTTCGCAGCGGGGCAGCGCGTCGGTCCACCAGCCGAACTCGACCAGCACCTGCGCGTTCTCGCCCCATTCCAGGCGGGCGCCGCCGAGGTTGGCCGCGCCCAGGCCGGGCTCGGTGGCCGTGGCCCACGCGTCGGCGATGGCTGACGGCGGCCCATCAAGCAGGAAGGCGAGCCAGTCGAAGACGTGCGCGCCTTCGTGCACCGCGGGGGCGCCATGGGTCAGCGTCTTCAGGATGCGGTCGGCGTGCTCGCTGCCGGGTGCGCTGCGCGCCTCGTCGTAGATGTCGGCGTGCACGAGCAGCGGAGCGCCCAGCACGTCCCCGACGATCCACTCCCGCAACCGGCCAAGGGCCGGGTCGTGGCGGTAGGTGAGGCCGACTTGCAGCTGGGCCTCCTGATCGGCCGGCAGTGCCCGCAATGGGGCGGCCGCGGCGGACGAGACCGCAAGCGGCTTCTCCGACAGGCAGAACCGCCCAGCGGCCAGCACCTCCGAGATGAGGTCGGTGGTTACCCACGGCGGGGTGGCCAGCACCACCGCGGCCACCGCCGGGTCGGCCAGGACCTCGGTCAGCCCGTCGGCCAGGGCGGCGTCCGGAACCAGTCGGTGTGTCGCCGCGCGCCGGTCCGGGTCCGGGTCGGCCACCGCGGCGACGCGGACGTCGGCCGACCGCAGCAGTGCGGGCAGGTGTTGGCTCATCGCGATGTCGCCGAGGCCCACGAGGGCGATGGAAACGGGTTGTCGGCTCATGCCGGGGTCCATTCCAGCCCGATGTCGAGGATGAGGGCGTCGCCCGGATCCAGCCGTCGTGTCATCAGCTCCGCGGGCGAGGTCACCGGCTCCACGCACACCCCCTGCTCGGCCTGGTCGAACACCGTCACGAAGTCGCCCGACGTCCGCACCGTCAACGTGCCCACATCCTCCCAGTGCACCCCGACCGGGTCACATGTGCGGAAGCAGTCGTCCCACGGCCCGGGGTCCGGACGGCGCCAGAGGCCGTTCGGCCGCCCGCCCGGACCGCGGTCCTGCACGAGCGCGGCCGGCGGCAGGGCGACCACCGCGCGCGGCGATCCGCTGATCGAGGCACGGAACCAGGGATGCCAGCCGAGCGCAGCCGGTAGTGCGTGCATGGTGGCCGTCAGCCGGAAGGACAGCGCCAGCGTCGACTCGCTCGCCTGCGCCTGCAGCTCCAGCCGACCGCCCAGCTTCCACCCGTCGAGGTCGACGGCAATCCCATCGGCGGTACGGTGCCAGCGTTGCGTCCGGACGAAGCCGTGCACCGCGTCGGCACCGACGTGCGGGGCCCCCTCGTGTGTGTTGCCGTCGAAGTCGAACCGAGCGCCGGGCAGCCAACTCGTCCAGGGGGCCATCGTCAGCGCACCCCACCACAGCTCGTCCGGGTGGACCTCGGTGACGAGCAGTTGGTGGCCGCCCAGCACGAGCTCGGTCATCCGCGCACCGTCCAGGTCGAAGGTCGCCGTCGACGTCCCCGAGCGGACGGTCCAGGCGTCGCTCACGCCGGGGCGAACCCGGTGCTGACGGCGCGGAAGATCCGCTCGGGCCGGTCGGGCACCCACAGGTCGAAGGTGGCCAGCAGCGGCCCACTGCTGTCGAGTTCCCATGCCGAGGTGTCGGCGAAGTCGCCGTTGGCCAGGCCGAGTCCGATGGTGGTGACGTTATCGATGCCAAGGTCGACGAAGGCGCCACGCGCGTCGGTCAGGGCGACAAGTTCGAACCGCACGATGACGTCGGACTTGCCCCGCACCTGCTCGGTGACGTCGACCGGCCCCTGTCGCGAGTCGCCGTGCATCCACAGGTTCCAGGCCTGGTCGGCGACGTCGATGCGCCAGACGATCTCGTCGTCGATCAACGCGCGCAGCTCGTACGTGCCGGCAGGAACGCCGCTGGGCAGGAATGCGCGGTGGTACCAGAACGAGAGCTCGTAACGCATGCTCTCGGCTACCGTCACGTGCTGCTCGGCCGACGCGGTGGCTCCGGCCGGGACGGTCACTCTAGGGGCCAGCAGCCCGAGCCGGCCGTCGCCGTACATCGCGCGCCGGTCGATCGACGGTGTGGCGGCACCGTCGACCTGGCAGCCGTAGGCGATGACGCCGGCGATGCGCCCGCTCTCGGCATACTCCCGCCCGGCCTGCAGGGTCTCGGCCACGTACTGCTCGGTGGGGGCGAGCGGAGCGTTGAGGAAGCGGCCGGTGTAGACGAGCAGCAGAAGGTCGAGACCGCGTGGTTGGGTGAGCTCGAGGATGGCGTCGAGGCACGGCCCGGTCGAGGTCGCGACGGTGGTGTTCTCGTGCGCGCCGTCCAGGAACGGATAGACGATTCCGTCGATGAACGGGCCGTACTTGTCGAGGAACTCCTCGCTGCGCGCAGATTCCCAGTAGGCGCAGGTGTAGAAGAGCAGATCGGGGTTGATCTCGTCCTGGGCCTGCTTGAACGACGCCATGTACTCGGCCGTGAATAGTTCCGCATTCTCGGCGAACTCGAAGTCGTCGATGGCCCACCCGACCAGCACCGGGTACTCGACTGACAGGGTCGCGATCTCGCGGGCCCAGGCGGCGAAATCGAGCAGGTAGGGCCGGGACGCCCGGCCGGCCAGGTACGTCTCGGTCGGCGGGACGAGGTAGGGGATGACCGTGATCCCGGCGCGCTGCGCGGCAGGCAGGAACTCCTCGCGTAAGTCGTCCCAGTCGGTGGCCGACTCCCACACACCGTAGAAGTAGGTGTTGGCATTCAGCTCGGTCAGCCGCCGGATCATGGCGGGGGTGTCGATGTGGCGGTAGCCGTCCGGCCGTGCCTCACGCTCGCGGATCATCCCGCCGACAGTGTTGCCGCCGCAGAGCGCGGCCCGCATTCCGTCGGGGCCGTAGTGAGCCGTCGTCCTGCCTGCTGGCACGTGTCATCCTATCTACGAAATGTCGAATATATTTTGCCTATACGAGAGAGTTTAGAGACACTGCGGCGGACGGTTCAAGACCCTGGACCGGATCAAGTGTCGTCGGAATCCTTGTGCGGCGACATCATCGCTACAAACACGAGAGCCACTGGTCTGTGCAGCGGCAGTCCGACGGATCGACGGTGTGGACCAGTCCACCGGCCACCTACGCCATTCTCTGTCTCGAGACCAGGATGGTCTTGCGCACGCACCGATCGTTGCCGACCGTTCAACCACCGGCGACGGACTGGATAACCTGCACCGTCGCCCGTTCGGATCAGGGTGTGCCGACACCTGGAACCTACGTATGTCGCTGCCGTTCGAGGTAGATGTTGACGTACCGGCGCACCGCTCCGGTCTCGTCGCGCAGCAACTGAACGTCCCACCGCCGTCAATGCTCAGATACGCGTCGCCGTCGCGCGAGCCGAGACGATGCCGGCCGGGTGAACGCTTCGATCCATTCGAAGATCGCGTTCGCCAGCTCGGCTCGGGTCGACCAGGTGGCGGTCGAGCAGCTCGATCTGCAGGGAGGCGAAGAACGACTCCGTCAGCGCGTTGTCGTCGGCGGATGCGACTTTGCCTATCGAGCCGTACAGGACGGCCTCGCGCAGCCAGTTTGGCGAACACCCCGACGTGTACTGGGTACCGCGGTCGGAGTGGACGACGTGCCGACCGGTTTGCGTTGCCAGCGGGCCATGTCCAGGGCGTCGACGACGAGCTCGGTGCGCAGGTGATCGGCGATCGGCGATGGGCGATCGACCAGCCACCGTCCTGATCGTCATGGTTACGGCCTCTGGCGCCTCCGACGGTCAATCGTTCGCGGCCCTTACCCCAGGTTCCGCGTGGTTTCGGAGTCTTTGATCGGGGCCAGCAGTTCAACCTGAGTAAGCCACATCCGGTCGGGATGCAGCCGGAATCCGCCGCCGGCGGGTTGTCGAACTCGCACATGCGCCGTTGTCGTACGAGGCAGCTCGTGCAATGTGAACAGCCCTTCGACGTCATTCGCAATCTCGATGAGCGTGACCCAGTCCCCGTCAACCTGGGCGTCGATGCGCAGCCGGCGTGAGGTGCGGTAGTACGACGCGTACTCGGGCCAGACCAGTCCGATCCGGCCGATCTCCGTTGGCGTGGCCAGCGCGATATCCACCCAGTGCTCGCTCGGTGTATCCGCCGATGCCCATCCGGTGCAGTCATTGCCGTCAGTGAGAAGGGTGATGCGGTCGGTGTACGGAGTCGCGACGACGACCGGGCCCATCAAGTGCGGCTGCAAGCGCATATCCGAGCCGTTGTGCCAGAGGATCGGCTCGGTCTCGGCATCTGTCAAATGCACGGCCGGCACCGGTCCGTCCGCGTCGCTCAGGAAGTCGTTGCGCATCATGACCGTGATGTGCGCGTAGTACGAGGGCAGGATTTCGGCGAAGAACTTCTCATCGTTCTCGATCTGGCCTGACGGGCCAGCAAGGCTGTGTGGCCCCCGCCGACACGTGAGCTGGTCGAGCTCTTCCTCGATGAACGCAAGATGGATCTCATACGCAGACACTGCGACACCACCGCGTTCGTAGTGGCAGTCGTAGTCGGTATCGAGCATGACCCAGCCTTGCTGTTCGCGGGACCACACCTCGCAGACGACGTGTTCGTCGACCGGTGGATCCGTCACTGCCTCGTCACCAATGACGTAGCCGGCGGCGATACCGCGATGCAAGTTGATCATCCGCGCCTGCATGCCGAGAGCGAGGCAACACTGCACCAGCGACACTGAGTAATGGATGCAGATGAAGTTCTCGACCCCGCGGCTAGCACGATCGAGGATCGTCAACGCGTCCCAGCGCGGCATTCGGTAGGGAGTGCAGTGCGCAGACAGCGACTTGATCCAGTCCCGCAGTCGGACAGCGCGCTCGACATCAGTTCCGGTGCCGGCGACTGTGGCCAGTCCGAACCGCTCACGCAGCTCCTGTAGCACGGGGTGGTCCGGGTCCTCCACCGGAAACGGGAGCCCACTTGGTGTCGGGGCGCCGCTGTCGTCAACGGGGAAGTAGACGTCCCCGACCCGATCCGTGTTGACGGTGCCGAGGAAGCTGTCGACTGTGACGACCGTGGTGGGTCCCGCGGCGAGGTTTACCCGATCATGGCTGCGCACATGGACCAACTCGTCGTCGCGACGCATTCTGCCCAGGACCTCGGTACGGAACTCGGCCAGCCGCTCGTCCGGACCGCGATACCCAGAAAATTCTCGCTGCACGTGCTGTCCGTTGCGGGCAGGCGGGAGCGACGGTAATGCGGCCAGACGGGTCGGAGCCGGTGGTTCCTTAGCCTGTTCCAAACCAGACCTGCGCAGCCCGGCGAACGATCGTATCGCCCCCGCGACTGCCGTCACGGTCTCCGCGACTGCGCGAACACCCGTCTGTACGTTGGCCGAGGCGGGATTATCGGAATAGCCGTCGGATCCCGTCCAGACCTCCTCATCCTCGATGTGCACGTCCGTGTAGTACCGGTCCCGAACCTGGTGACGGCCGGGGCGCTCTGGAAGGGAATCGAGGGCCTGGTCTGGGAAGAGTGCGCTGAATATAGATGTCTCGAACGCACCTGCATGTCCGGGGAGTCGGCCGACCTCTTGGACGCCGGCCGCGACTAGCCGGTCCCAGGCGATCACCCAATACGAGCTTGCCGCGATCAGCGCTCCCGTCTCTGTGCCCACTTGGCGCGCTACTACCCGGACGATCTCGTCATTGCCGCCATGGCCGTTGAGGATGAAAACACGCCTGAATCCGCTCGCCAGCAATGACCGACATGCCTCGGCCAGAAACGCGATGAGAGTCGAGGGTGCGATGGTGACGGTGGCCCCGAACTGAAGGTGGTGCGCTGAGAATCCGTACGGAATGGTGGGGGCAACGATGACATCCACATCTCTGTTCAGCGACTCAGCAGCGAGTTGCGCGATGCGCTCCACAATGAGGTGATCAGTTCCGCTGGCCAGGTGAGGGCCGTGCTGTTCAGTAGCCCCCAGCGGCAGAATGGCCACTGCCTCAGCAGCGCGCTCGTTGAGCTCCGTCCGGGTGAGCAGCGCCATCCGGTTTTCGGTGCGCTGTGCCCTCACGACGACTGGCCAACGTCAGGGGCCGCCCAACGCGATGCAGTACCGATCATTGCCTCTGCCGCCGGGCGCCGGATGGCCGCTACAACCTGTTCTCCCAAGCGCAGTGACTGAACGCCCACGGCAACCGAAGTCTCCGGAGTAGTGCGCTGCCGCAAGCAAGTCACGAAGTGCTCGAGCTGTAGGTCGAAGCACAGGTCGTTCCACGGGCGACTCAGTCGGACGCGTTCGGTCCGGTCGCGCCGGGTCATGGTGACGACACCACCTGGGCGATCGAGGATGGCGACGCCGTCCGGTCCGAGTGCGCGGAATTCGCCGGCCGGGCTGCTTGGGAACAGCCAGCCGATCTCCAGCCGGGCAACATCGCCGTTGCCGTATCGCACCAGTGCGGACACGAAGTTCTCGCTCCCAAGATCTGGAATCGAGCTAAGGCCGATGGCCTGCACATCGACCGGGTGCGAGCCGGTCAGGTACGCGAGGTGATCGGCAAAATGCGCGCCCTCGTGAACGAAGCTGGGCGCCACGTCGAGAAAGGCACGGATCCGCCGCTCGTGCATCGGGTCAGTCGGGTCTCGTGCCTCATCGAAGCCGCCGAGGGTGAAGGCAATGGGACCACCAAGGTCGCCGCCCTCGATCCAACCGCGTACCGCACGAACCAACGGTGAGAACCGATTCTTGAACCCGACCTGAACCACCCGGTCACAGTTTTCGACCGCCTGTTGCACACTGAGCGCGGTCTGCAGGTCGAGGGCCATCGGCTTCTCACAGAGCACGTCCAGCCCGACGCCGATCGCCGCAAGAGTCAGCAGCGGTGTCACCTGCGGCGGAGTCGCGATGACGACCGCCTGCACCCGTTGGTTGGCCAGCTGCGTGACGGAGCCGGCGGTGGCACACCCGTATTGTGCCGCCACGTTCTGGGCGCGCGCCGGATCGGAGTCCATTACCGCGACCAGCTGCACCTCCGAGCTTCGCGACAGCGCGGGTAGATGTCCGGTCATTGCGATGTCTCCGCAGCCGATGAGGGCGACGCTGATCCGACTCATTAGCCCACCGCCCTTGACCGGAGTCGACACGATCCGGGGGTCATGGCAGTCCCAACCAGTGCGCAGCGTTTGCGTACCGCACTGCCGCCGACTCGGCGTCAGACAGGCCTACCAGGATCCGGCGTAACACGGCAAGCCGGTGCCGAGGCAGGTCCGTGGAACCGAACCCGGAGTCGGTACCCATGGCTACCCGTTCGATGGGCACGCCGTGCAGCACGCTGCGCAGCACGGCGCCCGACGCCGATCCGCACAGTGTGACCATCACGTTGGGCCATCGGTTGACTGCGGCGACAGCGTCTTGCCACAGGTCGATAAGCCCGCCGTGTGCCAGTACGACCAAGCATGCCGGCACCGCTGCGGCGAGCTGGCCGATTTGCAATGGAGACGAATATGGCGGAGTGCCGTCGTGTACGAGCAGGGGCATACCGTGCTCGGCTGCCCGTTTCGCCACCGCGATGGACTCTGCCTCGATTGGGGAGAATCCCTGCAACCACGGATGCAATTTCACCGCTCGGAACCCGATGGCCGCGCAGCGGTCTAATTCCTCGAGTGCACCAGGGTCGTGGGGGTCGACTGTGCACGCTGCCACCAGCCGATCGATGGTGTCCGCGCAGACCTCGGCGACCTCATCGTTGCTGCGGCGCGGATCGAAGTACAGCCCGTCCAGCGGCATGACCACGGCGCGGGAGATGTCGTGGCGGTCCATCATGTCGAGCGCGGCCGCTCGCATGTCATCAGGTGACCGGCCGGCGGCGCGCGGCGGAAGGTGCGTGTGCATGTCGAAGATGCTGGTCACACCGCTCGCCCCAACAGTCGCCGTGCAGTTGCGGTGAAGATCGCGTGACGTGCGTTTGCTGAGAGGTCGGCTCGTCGGAGCCGGGCGACTTCGAGGTCCAGGTCGTTGAAGGGCGCGTCGCTGGCGAACGCTATCCGGTTCGGGCCTATGAGTGCCGCGAGTTCCGCGATCAGCTCCGGTCCGTTGTATGCGGTCTCGGCGACGATGTTGTCCACCGCACGCAGGGTAGGAGTCAGGTCGAGGGAGTAGTCCGTTCTACCGGAGCGGCCGAGCACGAAGGTCACCGTGGGGAATCGTCGGGCGAGTTCGGCGAGCTGGAACGGCTCGCTGGCAATGGGCACTCCGGTCACCACGTACACGGGTTTGCCATGTTCGGCAGCCACCTCCAGCAGCGGGCGCACCAACGCTTGCTGCAGCAAACTGAACCCCTGCACGGCCGGGATCAATTTGAGGCCGGCAACATCCGCGCTGAGCGAGGCAGCCAGCCGGGCTGCGGCGTCCGGGTACCACGGGTTCACCGTCACCCATCTGGAAAACCTGCCTGGCCAGCGCTCGCACCACTTCTGCAGCTCACGATTACCGGCTTCGTTGTCGACAGCTGCCCAGCGCCCGATCGGGCCGAGCGCCGCGTGGCCCACCCCGGATGCGTCCATCGCTGCCAGCAATGGTTCCGGTGAGGTGAAGTCGAAGCCTGGCGCGGATCCGGCCGCGCAGTGCAGGTCCACTCCGCCACGAGAGAAGTCGGTGGGAGTCATCTGGGGCCGCGTCAGCCTGCGACAGGGGTCGGAAAGTCGGAGAGCATCGCAGCCAATTCCGCGCGTTCGTCGGACAGTAGCGGCAGGAGCGGCAGGCGGACTAGCGGTGCGGATCTACCGAGCAGTGCCATTCCTTCTTTGAGGACGGTGATGTGGTAGCCGGGCCGTCGGCGACGCAGCGCAAGGAGGGGCTCAGCGCGGATCATGAGTTCGTCGAAGCGCGCTCGATCGCCAGCCACCGCCGCGTCCCAGACGCCCAGCGAGAGCCCGGGGTCCAGATTCGCCAACCCAGAGGTCATCGCCTGTGCCCCGGCGGCGGCATACTGCATCGCTAGCGGCTCGGCCATTCCGTTGATCCAGGTATAACGCTCGCCCAGTCGCGCCTTACTGGCCGCAAACAGCTCGACGTCCCCGTGCTCGTCTTTGACGGCGGCCACTTGCGGCACCGTGGCCAATGCCTCCAGCTCGTCCGGGCCGTACACGGCGCCTTCGGTGCTGAAGACAATCAGCGGCAGATCGGATGCCGCCCCGATCGCGCGGTAATGCTCGACGAGTCCGCGCAGTTCCGGTCGGATGAAGTAGAGCGGATTGACCATCAACGCATCCGCCCCGTGCCGGGACGACTGTGCGGCGAGGTCGGCGGCGATCGCGGTGCTGTGCCCTATGCCGGCAATGACCGGCACCCGGTCGGCAGCGGCGGAGTGGGCGGCTGCTAGCAGTGTCCGATGCTCGATACTGCTCAGCGAGTAGAACTCCCCCACGCCGCCGGCGACCACGACCGAGGACGCGCCGCCGTCGATCAAGAACTCGACCTGACGCTCGATCGCAGCCGAATCGATAGTGCCGTCTTCGGTGAATGCCGTTGGCAGAAAGGCCATCAGTCCGGTCAGGTTGATCATCACAATCCATTCTGTGCGCCGGACAGGAACTGCTCGGCGTTGTGCTCGATGATCGCTTCGATGTCGGCCTCGGGCAGCTGGGGCAGCCTCGTACCGGCGACGATGTCGTTTACGCCACGTAGCCCGGCGATGGTGTCCTCCAGCGTCGCGCTGGGGAAGTCCGAGCCGAGCAGCAGCTTGTGAGTGACGCCGTATTCGTAGGCAGTGATCATCGCCTGCCAGTACCGGTACGGCCGGTAGTGGCAAGCCGAGATGTCGGAGTACACGTTCGGTGCCTTGCGGATCAGCGCCGCGACGTCCTGCTCCCACGGATGGCCGAGGTGTGCGATCACAATTCGCAGCCTCGGAAACGCCATGGCAAGCGGTTCCAGCTGCAGCGGGCCGGCCAGATCGATGCGTGCCCTCGACGGGAACGTGGTGCCTTGATGCACCATCACCGGCAGGTCCCATCGTTCGCAGTGGGAAAAGACCTCCCAGGTGGTGCGATCCTGCGGATTCCAATGCTGGTAGGCCGGGCCGACCTTCAAGCCGCGCAGACCGAGCTCGTGCACAGACCGATCAAACTCGGCGACCGCATCCGGCTCCGCGGGATTCACCGACGCCCACCCCTCGATGTTCCCGGGATGCGCGCTGGCGTACTCGGCGATCACGTCGTTGGGCACCCAGAAGCCGGTGGGTCGCGCCTGCAGCCCGAACACCACGACGCGATCAGCCTGCGCTGCCGCAGCGAGATGCTCATCTGGTGTGGCGTCCTGAACGTGCAGGTCGAGGTGTGCGGCGTAGGCCTTGCCACCACTGCGCGCCAGCTTGACCTGCTTTGCGGCAAGGGCCTCCTGGGCCGTCTGCTCGCTGATGTGCTCGGGGTACCACATCAGATGTGTGTGGATGTCTATGCGCATCGCAACGCCTCGATCCGCTCAACATCCACCTCGACGCCCAACCCTGGACCGTCCGGAACGCGCAGCTGACCGTCTTTGATCACCGGTGCCGTTACCACGATGTCCGTCGGGTACCGCAACGGACCGACGACATCGGACTCGTAGCCAAGGTTCGGTACCGCAACACCTACATGCGCGCATGCGGCAGTGGCCAGGCCGAGCTCGCACTGACTGCCGAGCAGCCCTACCAGACCGGCAGCCTCGGCCGCGGCGAAGGCCTTCCATGCTTGCAGTGGGCCCCCTACCTCAGTGACGTAGATGTTCAGGACGTCAGCGGCACCGCGACGAACGATCTCCCCTATGTCGCGCAGGGTCCAGCACGACTCGTCGAGCATGAGCGGAGTCCGCAACTTGTCGCGCAGCCGGGCCAGCTCGTCAAGGTCCCGCGGTGGCAGCGGCTGTTCGATGAGTTGTAGCTGCAGCTCCTCCAACGGCGCGAGAGCTGCGTATGCCTCACCCGCGCTGCGATAGGCCATGTTCGCATCGACCTTGATGGCTACTTCTGCGCCGACCGCATCGCGCACGGCGGCAACCACATCATGGTCGATCCGGCCTGGTCGGCCAACCTTCAACTTGACTACTGCGAAGCCGTTCTCAACTGCGCGCACCGCCGTTTCGGTGGTCTGCTCGACAGACCCCCATGGCAGCGGCCAGGCGACCGGCACCGATTCCCGGACTCGGCCGCCGAGCAACCGATACGCCGGCACGCCAAGGGCCTTTCCGGCGATATCGAGCAGGGCCATCTGAACGGCCGCCTTCGCGGCGTGGGCGCCATCGGTCGGCAGATCCAGACGCCGGTCGACGGCTAGCCCGCAGGCAGCCAGGTCACGCGGATCCATTCCGTGAACGGCCGGCGCGATGCTGAGCTCAACGTCGCGGCACAACGCCCGGCCCACGCGGCCCCACGACATCGCGATCTCACCCCAGCCAGTGATGTCTGCGTCTGTGTCTACGCGAACGACACCGAATTCCGATACATCGATGGAGCCCTGTGTGGCGACCATCGGGGTGATCCGCGGTACCGAGATCGGCGTCGCTGTGATGCGGGTGATGCGCATGCCTTCAGCCCACCGCTACCGGACAGTCATACGTACGCACGGACGGCACAGGACTGTCCGTGCGGACCGTCAACGGTCCTCGGAAACATCAGCGACCACCTCACGAAGCGGGTATTCCTCTGCTGGCACCGGTGGCTGTTCGCCGGCGAAATGGCAGGCCGCTGACGAGTCATGGCCGCCGGCGCGCAGCACCGGCCGCTCGGTCAGGCAAACCTCCGGGCGGCCAAGTGTCTTCCACAATGGACAGCGCGAGACGAACGGGCAGCCGGTCTGCTCGCCTGACGCATGGCTGAGTTCTCCCTGCATGACTTCGCGATGAAACCCGCCCCCGGGCCGGAACGTCGGGATCGATGAGACCAACGCTCGCGTGTACGGATGCGCCGGGCGCTCCAGGATCGAGGCCCGAGAACCTATCTCGACAAGCTGACCGAGATAGAGGACCGCGATGCGGTCGCATAGGAACGAGACCGCGCGCAGATCGTGACTTATGAAGAGCATCGTCAGGTCGAACTCACGCTTCAACCTTGAGAACAGGTTGAGCACCTGCGCCTGTACTGACACGTCGAGCGCTGACACCGGCTCGTCCGCGACGACGAGCCGAGGACCGACGAGCAAGGCGCGGGCAATGCCCAGGCGTTGCCGTTGCCCGCTACTGAGCTGTTGCGGGTACCGGTCGAGCAGTTCAGGCGAGAGTCCGACGTGCTCCAACATGTCAGTGACAGCAGACGCCCGTTCCGAACCGGATGCCAGACCGTGGATTCGGAACGGATCGTTGAGCACCGAGCCGACTGTGCGTCGCGAATTGAAGGCGCTTTGAGTGTTCTGGAAGATCATCTGAACATCGCGGCAGAACGCGAGCGACTCGCGACGACGCAGCGAAGCGATGTCGACGCCGTCGAGTTCTATCCTTCCCGCCGTGGGCTTCTCGAGCCGGACGATCATCCGCCCCACTGTGGTTTTTCCGGAACCGCTCTCACCGACCAGCCCTAAGGTCTCGCCTCGGTGCACTTCGAGGGACACCGTGTCCACCGCGCGCAGCAGTGGACGGGTGAGCCCCGGTCCTCGAGAACGGAACGTCTTGGCCAGATCCCGCAGCGCGATCAGCGGCGCAGTCGCGGTCATGAGATCTCCGCCTCCCAGAGCGCAGAGGCCTCAGCCACGAAGTGGCAGCGACTTTCCCGACCGTTGTCGAGGATATGCAGTCGCGGAGCTTCGGCGGTGCACTGTTCGGGCTCGTCCAGCCGCCGCCGCAGCTGGCACCGCGCGGCGAAACGGCAACCTGAGGGCCAGTTCTGCGCGCTGGGCGGTGCGCCTGGAATGGTGGCCAACTGTTCGGGTCGTTCGCCGCCAAGGGGTGGAACGGCCTCGAGCAATGCCTGCGTATAGGGGTGTGCTGGTTTGCTGCACACGTCCACGACTCGGCCCGACTCGACGATCTGGCCCGCATACATCACCAGAACCCGATCGCAGATCTCGGTCACCGTCGTCACGTCGTGCGTGACGTACAGAATGCTGGTCTGTGACTGCTCACGAATGTCGATGAGAAGCTTGAGGATCTGGGCCTGGATGGTGACATCGAGCGCGGTCGTGGGCTCGTCTGCGATGAGCAAAGACGGCCCCAGCTGCACACCCATCGCGATCGCGACGCGCTGCTGCATACCGCCGGAGAGCTCGTGCGGGTATTGCCTGCTCTGAGTCTGCGGGTTGGGCAAGCCGACCTTTCCGAGGATGTCGAGCACCCGTGACCGACGCTCCGATTTGGTGATGTTGGGGATGTGAGCGGTCAGCCCCTCGCCGACCTGCGTCTCGATCCGGGTCACGGGATTGAGCGCGGCGCCGGCGTCCGGTGGGATATAGGCCAGCTGCCTACCCCGAATCTGAGACAGCTCGCGCCGACTGATCGAGGCGAGGTCCCGGCCGTCGAGGCGCACCGATCCGGCGACGATTCGTCCTGGCCTGGGCACGAGGCCGAAGACAGCCAGCATCGTGACGCTCTTTCCGCTTCCCGACTCCCCCAACACACCGACGATCTCGCCGGCACCGACCGAGAAGCTCACGCCGTCGACCGCATGCACCGTCCCGTGCCGCATCTCGAAGTTCACCGACAGATCCGTTACCTCCAGCACGACCTCCTTGACCGGCTGTGGTGCGGACGGGGCGACCGCGGCGTCGGTCATGCGCCGGTCCGCCGGGTGTCGAGCCAGTCGCGAACCGAGTCCCCCAGCAGGTTGACCGCAAGGACGGTCAGGAGGATCGGCACGCCGACGACCACTCCGAGCTCGGGTCGGGTCAGAATGAATTGTCTGCTCTCGACGAGCAACGAGCCCCACGACGGCTGCGGCGGCTGCACGCCGAGGCCCAGGAAGCCCAGAGCGGCCTCATCCAGAATCATGAATCCCAGTAAAACCGTGGTCTGCACCAACACCAGCGGAATCAGACCGCTCAGCACCTCCACGCACACGATGCGAAGATGCGACGCACCTAGCACGCGACATGCATCGACATAACCGCGACTGCGCAGATCCACGACTGCCGCGCGGATCAGCCGCGTGTAGGCCGGCCACGACGACAGGCCGAGGGCGAGCAACGTAGTGGTCAGCGATGGTCCCAACAAACCAACGATACCGATCGCGATCAACAGAGATGGGACCGCGAAGAACACATCGGTGATCCGAGTGAGGATGAGGTCGACCGCGCCGCCGACGTACCCGGTCAGCACCCCGATGGGCAACGCGATCGCGGTGGTCAGGAGCACGGCGCTGGCCGCAATGAACATCGTCGCGCGGCCACCGTAGACGATCCGGCTCGCGATGTCCCGGCCCAGCGAGTCGGTGCCCAACCAGTGCGCCGAGCTCCAGTGGGCGAGCGGTATGTCGGTGTGCAGCTTATAAGGGTCCTGGCCCACAATCATCGGTCCGATTGCAATGATTCCGATGACGAGGACCCCGAGGATCGCGCCGACCGTGGTTCGCGCAGTGAGCCGGCGTGACCGAGTTGTCGACTCGACCACGAGGACGGTCGATATGGCGCTCATGTCAACCGCACCCGTGGGTCGAGGATCGCCTGGATGAGTTCCGCGGCCAGGTTGACGACGAGGAAGATGACGCCGTAGATCAGCACCAACGCCTGCACCATCGAATAGTCACGTTGGTTGACGGAGTTGACGATCAAGGTTCCCATCCCCGGCCACCCGAACAGCGCCTCGATGACCACCGATCCGCCGAGCAGACCGCCGACAGTGAGGGCGATCGCGGCCGTCATCGGCGGCCATGTGTTGCGTAGTACGTAGCGGAACGAGATGCTGCGCTCCGAGAGTCCCTTCGCCCGGGCAAAGTTGACTGACGGCTGTTGCACGATGTCCACGACCGCAGTCCGCGTCAGTCGGGCTAGGTACGGGCTCAGCGCGAATCCCAACACCAGGCACGGCATGATCGAAAGCTGCAAGCTGCGGGCCGGATCGGAGAAGAACGCGACATACCCCTGGCTCGGCAACAGCCTCAGCTTCAACCCGACGAATAGAAGCAGCAACGTCCCCACCCAAAAGGACGGCAGCCCGAGTCCGACCAACGTCATCGACGTGACGATCTGATCGAGTCGCGAACCAGGGCGCTTGCCGGCCGCCAAACCTGCCGGAATCGCCAGCAACATCATGACCAGGCCGCCGCCGATGGCCAGCTGGATGGTCTGTGGAAGGTGGGCGGTAACGATGGGCCCGATCGGCTGTTGGGAGCGGAACGACACTCCGAGACTTCCGTGCCCGAGCTGGCTCAGCCACTCCCAGTACTGCGCCCACACGGGGCGATCCAGGCCGAACCGCTGTCTGAGTTGTGCGACCAGAACAGGGTTGCTGTTGACCCCGAGCATCGCGGTGACCGGGTCACCGGGAATCGCGCGAACGTATAAGAATGAGACGATCGACAGACCGAACAACAGCGGAATCATCAGCGCCACTCGACGCAGCGCGTAGCTCAGCATAGGCCGATTGTCGCGCAGCGGTGGCCGCCCGGGTCATCCCGGACGGCCACGAGGGCGGCTGCTTTCATGAACCGGTGGCGACCCGTAGGGCATAGGAACCCGTTGCGGTACCCGGAATGAAGTTCTTGATCTTGTTGCTGACCACCTGCTGCGACCACTGGAAACCATCGACGAGGATCGGCAGGTTGGTCGCCTGCCACTGCTGAAGCTGACCGAACAGCTGCTTCGACTTCGCGTCGTCAGGCGTCGACACCGCTTCGTCGATCTGAGCATCGATCGCAGGGTCATTCAGATGAGTGGTCAGGGCGGTGAGCGATCCGCCGGAGTGGAACCAGTTTTCGAAGAGATCGATGGTGCTGGTCGCACCCGCTCCGCCGTGATACATAAGGAACGCGTTCTTGCCAGCTTCGGTGTAGAACGAAGCCGGATCGTGCGCCTGCGGCGTGATCTTGAACCCGATGTCGGCCATGTTGCTCTGCAGCAGTTGGGTGTGGCAGGCAGCGGCCGTCCAGTTCGACTCATAAGGAACGGTTACCGCAAGCTGCGTACCGTCCTTGACGCCGCTGACGCCCTCGGCAACCCGGAACTTGCCGCCTTTGTCCTTCCAACCGGCCTGATCGAGCAGCTGCTTCGCCTTGTCGACCGCTTCGGATCGCGACGACGTCTTGTACGGCTCGACCGTCAGATAGTCGTCGGAGCCCGGGATCAGGACGTTGCCGTAAGCAGCGGCGCCGGTGCCGAACCAGCACGTCTTTCGCACCGCATCGCGATCGAGTGCGTACGCGACCGCCTGACGGACGCTGAGATTGTTGAACGGAGCCTTGCTCGTATCCCAGGCGAAGAAGGTCGGACTGATCGTCTTGCCCTGCACAACCTGCACGGTGTTGTTCTTCTTGACTTCGCTCACCGCCGAGTAGTCTACCGAGCCGAAGTCGGCACTACCGGACTCCACGGCAGCCACATCCGAGGTCGGATCCGACGAGAACTTATAGTCGATGGACGTGATCTTCGGTAGCTGCGGGTAGTTCTTGTTGACCTCGAACTTCATCTCGCTGGCCGGCACGTAGCTGGTGAGCTGCCATGGGCCTGACGTGGCCGTCGGCTTGGTGAAGTACTTGCTGTTTCCTTCGACGGCTTTGCGCGACAGGATGCCGGAGTTGCCGAAGCGTCCCACGGTGTCCAGGAATCCGCGGTCCGGCTTAGCCAAAGTGAACTCGGCAGTGTGATCGTCGACCGCGGTCACCTTCGTCATGTTCTTCAGCAGGTTCGTGTACGTCGTGGCGGTCTTGAGCCGCTCAAACGTGAAGACCACATCGTCAGCCGTCACCTTCGACCCGTCGCTGAAGCCCGCCTTGTCACGCAGGACGAAGGTGTAGGTGAGTCCATCGGCTGATGCCTTCCAGGACTTGGCCAATGCGCCGACCCACTCACCGTCGGCATTGCGCTCGATGAGGGTCTCGAACATCATCGCCATCGGTACGCGGGACGCGTCCGCCGCCGCGACGTTCGGGTCGAAGCCCTGGCTCGGCTCGACCGAGAGCATCGTGACCGAAAGCGACTTCCCACCCTTGGAGGAGGACGGTGTGGAGCTGCTGCAGGCAACCAACGTCATCGCAAACGCTACTAAGACACAGGACACTGCTGCGCGAATTCGCATGCGAGATCCCCTCATATGCCGCCTACGAATGGGCGCTCGTGACCAGGCGGTTCGGCTGACTAGGTGGCTACGGTAGGGCGGACGCCTGGTGCGAGTCAAGACCCATGCCCTAGGTCATAAGATGGTTACACGCCGGAGATGAGGCCCTATGTGTCACAACATCGGGACCAGCCGTAGGACCTATGACAGATCTGTTGCCTCCTGAAAGCCGATCCCCTAGGTTCGGTCGCAACGAGAGGACCTGATCACCGTGCCGACACTCGCACTGCCGGGCCGTTACTACCGCCTGTACCCGACGATCAGCAGCCCGTTGGGCGCCGCGGTCGAGCAACTCACCCTCGGCAAGGACGACACCGCCCTGCTGCTCGTCGATGTTTACGGCGCCGGCTTCGACGACGACCAACCCGATGGGTTGACCGGAATCTACGAGCCGGACCCGGTCATCCGCAGCATTGTGCGAGACAAGATCCGACCGGTGAAGGACGCTGCCCGCGCCGCCGGTCTGCCGACGATCTACCTGACCAACTATCTGTCCTCCGGCCTTGATGAGGGCAATGAGTGGCGCACCATGTCTCTGCGCGTGTGCGATGTCGATGTCCTGGATGCCTGGCGACCGCCGAACGCGATCCTGGAGCACTCGAAGATCATTGCGCCGGACGAGCAGGACGTCGTGGTGCCGAAGCAGATGTACAGCGGCTTCTTCGAGACCAATCTCGACAGCGTGCTGCGCAACCGTGGCATCCACAACCTGGTCGTGGTCGGTTTCGACAGCCGCGTCTGTTTGGGTAGCACGGTCACCGACGCGTTGTTCCGCAACTACCGCGTTGTGGTGTTGCGAGACTGCGTACGCACCTTTGAGTTCCCGGAGACGAAGGAGGGCGAGTGGGCCAACTTCGTCGCGATCCGCCACATCGAATGCAACGTGGGTTACACCGCGACCTCAGCCGACTTCATCGAGGCCTGCGACGCGGCTACCAGCCAGTGAGCAGACCGATGCAATTGGTCGATGCACACGTTCACCTGGGCCCCCCCGAATACGCAGCGAAACCGGCTCTCGACGAGGCGATGCGCTCGGAGCGCATCGATCAAGCGGTCCTGGTTCAGCATTTGGGCAACACCGACAACGACTACTTGGCGGCAGCACGGGCGTCAGACCCCGATCGCTTTGCGGCCATCGCGATCATCGCCAGCGTGCCCGAGGTCGAGGGTGCCCTCGACGGGGGATTTGCCGGGCTGCGGCTCGCGCCAGCGGGCCTTGCTGGTCCGGACGGCCGCGACGTGTTTGATGCACTCGCCGACAAGGGTGCTGTCGTCAGCGTCACCGGGCCATTGGCCGACGTGATCTCCGGGGACTTCCGCGCTACGGTCCGGTCTCATCCGAGCGTGCATTTTCGGATCGAGCACGTCGGCGGGTTCCGCTACGGCGAATCGACGACCGATCTGGAGGACTTCGCTCGCCTGCTGAAGCTGGCGGCGGAGCCGAACGTCTCGCTGATGTGGTCAGGGTTCTTCCTCAACGCTGGCAGCGAATACCCCTACTTGAACGCACACCCCTACCTCCTCGAGTCCCTTGCTGCGTTCGGCGCCTCTCGGATCATGTGGAGCGGCGACTGGAACCGTGCCGACCGCAGGGCCGATGACTACCGACTCGCGGCTGAACTGGTCGGCCGGATGGTCGCCAGTCCCGATGAACAAGCGGCGATCCTCGCCGGCACCGCCCAGCGCGTGTTCGGCTTGCCACGCCATTGCGCCGAAGGGTTCTGACATGTCGGAGTTCGCGGATCTCGGGGTAGCCATCGTCGGCCCGGGAGCCATCGGCGACGTGCACGCCAGCGCACTGGTCAGCAGTGGCATCGCGGTTCGAGCGGTCGTCGGGCCGATCCCTGACGAACTGGACGAGTTCGCCACCAAGCATCGAGTGGCCCGCACTTACCCCAGCCTCGACGAGCTGCTGAGCCAAGACGACATCCACGGTGTCATCATTGCGACGCCCAGCCATCTTCACGCGCAGCAATCGATCGCAGTGCTGGAGTCAGGCAAGCACGTGTTGTCCGAGATCCCGCTGAGCCTCAACCTGGCCGACGCGCAGTCCGTCGTCGACTGTGCCGAGCGGTCCTCCAAGATCGCGATGGTGGGGCACACCCTGCGCTACTGGGAACCGCACCGCAGACTGCAGCAGTCGCTGCAGGATCTGGAGATCGTGCCGTCTCAAGTGGTGGTGCGGTCGGTGATGCTGCGCCACACGAATGTCGGTTGGACGGGTCGACTGCGGGACTGGACCGACAGCGTCCTCTGGCATCAGGGCGGCCACGCGATGGACGCGGCGTTGTGGCATCTGCGCGATCCCGAAGGCGTGACCGTTGCCGGTGGACCGGGTCCAGTCTGGCCACCGACAGACACTCAGATGGACGTTGCCGCTGTGCTGACCACACGCGATCAACGACTGGCCCTGGTGTCGCTCTCCTTTCACAGCAGGATCGCGTTGAGCGACTTTCTGGTGATCTCCCCCGAGCACTCGCTCCTCGTCGACGAGGGCCGGCTTGTGCTGGACGGCGACGTCGTATACGACGCCGGCAGCGTCGCCGATGCACAGACGGCGGCTGTCGTCGCGCAGGATCTCGACTTCGCCCGAGCGATCACAACCGGGAGCGCCCCTGAGGTGACTGCCGCCGATGTATTTCCAGCTATGCGGGCCCTGCAGGCTCTGTCGGCCGGGGCTGTCCACCGCCGCTGACCAGGTGGATCATTCCGTCGGCAGTGCCGACGATGAGGTCGGTGAAGCCGTCTGCGGTCGTATCGGCGGCAGCAAGGTATTCGATCGCCGTGTCGAACCTCAGTTCCCATTCACTGGGCCCTTCGGAATCGGGGTCCACTGTAAGCAACTGTCCGGCCGCCGTTCCCACCACGAATCCCCGCGTACCGGTACCGGTCACGTCGACCGCGACGATCGGCGGACGGACTGCCACCGGGCCGACGGGCACGGTGCGGATCAGCTGCCCAGTGCGCACGTCAATCAGGTCAACCACGCCCTCCCGACTCGCGCACGCCAGAACGTGCCCATCAGGCCGGTCGGCCACTGACGCATCACCGGGGAAGTACCTCCACAGCGTCGCGGTGTGCCGCCAGAGTTGATCGAACTGCAGGGTGAGGGCCTCTGTCCCGTGCACTCCACCGACGCGCAGCAGGATGTCGTCATCGCTGGCGTGCACCACTATTGGAGTTGTGTAGGCGGCTGTCCAGTCTCGCTCCGCCAGCAGATTTCCGGAATGCGCGTCACGGAGTACCAGCACACCGTGGTCGTCATACGCGACTCGCCACTTGCCTTCACGGTCGGCGGCAGCCAGAGCCAGGTTCGGATGGGGGCCACGCGCCGGGTCACGCCAGACCTGACGGCCGTCGAGTTCGTAGCTGCCGATAGCGGCGGTGTGTACGCCAGTCCGTTCGGCAATGATGACCCGGTGTGGCTGGTCGATGAAGACCATCTGGATGGCCTGGCCAGGACAGTCGATCACGCCGAGTTCGGCCACGCCGGCGGAGCTGACTTCGAAGATCCCCACGCGTGATCGATCCACGACGCTGGCTGCGAAAAGCCTTCCCCCATAGTCACTCAGGGCCTTCACCTCACCCGGCACCGTGCAGGACGCCGCACCGGCCCGCGCGACGGTTCCCTCGGACCCGGTCGGCGTGAACACCCAGGCAGTACCCTCGGCGATGATCGACAATGCCTCCGGACGGCAGCCCCGTGGCGACAGGTGCGCGGTCACCGACAGCTCTTCGGTGACGCGATGCAGCCGGCCGTCGCCGCTGATCAGTACGATCGCGCCGTCGATACCGGGGGCGGCACTCAGTGCGTCGAAGTCCGCGACGAGCCGGGTCTCATCGCTCACCGGGTCCCACCAGCGCGCGTGTACCCCGTCGGAAACGACGATCCCCGCGCGGCCGGTGGCACCGTCGATCAAGGACACTAAGCTGCGCCGCGCTGCGTGGAAGGAGATGTCTGCGCGCAGCACGTCGGCGCTGCTGGTGATCGGACGCATGGGCACGCCGGCGGTGAGCACACCCGGTTCGGCAATGCGCATCGCTTGCACTGCCTCGCCACCGTCGAGCTGACGCTGCGTCGCCGGCGAGACGATGGCCACCTCGCCGACCGACGTGCGGAGCGTTCCCCAGAAGTACTGCCCCGGCACCGCCGCGAGCAACTGGCCATCACGCGCCGATCGCAGTCTCGTGGTCCACCCGGAGCCGTCGAAATGACCGATGATCAGGATTGGGTCGTGCGAGTCTGACGCCGCGATCGACGTTGTCTGGGGCCGTAGTTCCTGGACGTCGATCGGCCAGTCCTTCTCGACGAATTCCCCCCACGCTCGGTGCATCTGGCCTGCGGCGATGCCGGTGACCGAGTAGTACTCCTCGACCTGGCAGCTCACCAGCACCGCAAGCAGCGCATCACTGGGGCCTACGACCTGCAGCAGGCCGTAGGGACGTGCGCACGGGTAGTCGCCGGGGTCGGGACGATAGGCGACTTCGGACAGGATCCGCCCGTCGGCGAGATCGAGCACGGCCTGGTAGAGGTGGCCGTCGGCCCGGCCGAGGACGACGCTCTCGGTCGGCACATCCGTGTGATCATCAGTGCCGTACCCCGACCCGGTTCGACTGGAGATCAGCACCTGTGGCTGGCCGCTGCCAAGTACATCGCTGAGCACCATGACCGGGCCGAAGCCGCGATCGAAGCGCCCGGCGAAGTCGTGCACCCATCTGGTGCGTACCTCGGCACTCGGACTGATCTCGAAGCAACTGATCGACTCGGAGTAACCAGGAGCGGCCAACCAGCAGAGCCGGTCGCCGTCGACCGCCACTTTCGACGAGCCAGCACCGTCCAGCGACGTTCCCTCCGGAGCCTGATGCCGCCAGAGCACGGTGCCGTCGACGAGGTCGAGCAACCGGACGTCGCGATCTCTGCTAAGCACCAGCGCGACCGGCCCACGCGCCAGCTGAGCGACATGCAACACCTTGGTCGTGACGCTGCAGTAGTCGGCGAACAGCAGCTCGCCATCCCAGCTCAGCGCCTGCAGGGACGACCCGGCAACCACGACAACGGCCGGCGAACCCGACGGCAGCCGAAACTCCAGGACCTGGCCGACAGCCGCGCCGAGTGGCCAGCTGGCTGTCACTCGGGGCGGCTGCGGCGCCATCGGCAGTTCGGCAGAGCCGCGGTTGCCCGAGCCCCGGCTCGTCGGCCAACTCATGGTCGGAACGCTACGCTAGAACAGACCTAGGTCGGAAGGGCTAGCGTCATTCGCCAGCGCTATCGCCGGCGCCCGTCGCCGCCTGCAGCAGGTGCTTCCGGGCTCGGGCGACGATTTCGGCCGAGTACTGCACGGCCTTCTCTCCCTCACCACTGGCGATCGCCTCCACCAAGGCCGAGTGGGCAGCGTCGTTGTCGGAGTGACCGACGCCGGCCGATTCGGTGATCTCTGCTCCGCGCCGGCGCTCCTCCGCGAGCGTATCGGCCAGCGCGGAAAGCATGCCATGGATGAATCGGTTGCCCGATGCGGTGGCGATCAATTCGTGCAACTCGAGGTCGGCCGGCACCCGTTTGCCGACGTCATTGGCGGAGTCGGCGATCGCCTGGACCGCGCGCCGCATCGCCGCGACTTGGGGAGGTGTTGCGCGCTCTGCGGACAGCCGCGCCGCGTGACTCTCCAATAGAGCGCGGAAGTCCATCAGCTCTTCAATCGCCGATGCATCCGCGTCGAGCACGAACCTCATGTAGTTCTCGATGGCAACCGGCTTGAAGTCGCGCACTACCGCGCGCTTTCCCTGCCGGGTGGTGATGATGCCTTCACTGTTCAATGTGCGAAGTGCATCGCGCACGACGCGCTGACTGACCTTGAACCGGTCGGCCAGCTCCGCCTCGGCAGGAAGTTCATCCCCAGCGTGCAACTCCCCTGCGGAAATCTGCTCCCGGATGCTGCCGGCGATCTGCACGCCGAACGGAACGCGCTGGCTGGTATCCGACACCTCTGTCACCTCACTGACCGGCGAATCGCTCGTATTGCGAATTACGGCCACATTCTGACCGCTGTCCTGGGCTTGTCGGTCCCACGGACACCCGATCCTCTGCTGATGTGCGAGCTGTGATCATAGCGAGGCTGGGACCTGTACTCTCCTATGTCCTAGGTTCTAGGATGCATGCATGGAGACGCGATGAAGATAGCCCGCATCCGGCGCTGGCCCGTGGACTACGGCATCTACAACGCTATCTACGTGCAGATCGAGACCGACGACGGCGCCGTGGGCGAGGCCGAGGTCGCGATGCGGCGCCGAACCCGGTCGGTGCTGGCCCTGGTGGACGAGTTCGCCGACAATCTGGTCGGGATGGACGCCACGCGGATCGAGCAGATCCAGGAGCGGCTTTACCGTGACGCATTCCTCGGCGGCACGCTGCTCACGATCGCGATCAGCGCGATCGACCAGGCCCTCTGGGACCTCAACGCCCGCGCCCTGGACGTACCGGTGCATCGGCTGTTGGGCGGCGCCTTTCGGGACGAGGTGTTGCTCTATACCCACGCCGCGGCCAGCGGCTCGCCGGAGGCGCTGGCCGAGCGCATCCGGGACCGGATTGACCGTGGCTTCCGGGGCATCAAGACCACTCTGCCGGCCTTCTACGAGAAGGTGACGAGCGTCCGACACCAGGACCCGCCGGTCGTTCCCGTCCACCACACCGAAACCGAGATTCTCCCGCCCGGCATCTTCTCCTACATCGCTACATTCTTCGAAGCGGCTCGGGAGGCGGCCGGCCCTGACGTGCATTTGATGCTGGACTGTCATGGACGGCTGAACGTTGCGAACTCGATCAGGCTCTGCGAAGCCCTTGCGCCGTACAACTTGACCTTCATCGAAGAACCCGTCTCCTACGAGCGACCCGACTGGCTCAGTGAGGTATCGCGTCGGTCGAGCACACCGATCGCCGCCGGCGAACGGTGGGGCAATCACTACGCCAGCGCGCCATACCTAGAGACGCACTCAGTAGCGGTCGCGCAACCGGACGTCGGGATCTGCGGCGGCATCACCACCGCCCGGCGCATTGCCAACATGGCCGAAGCGCACGCAATTTCCATCGCGTTCCACAACCCGTTCGGCCCGCTACAGAGCGCAGCAACCTGGCACCTTGCCGCCACGTTGCCGAACTTCATGATCAGCGAATCCATGCTGACGCCCGAGCAGGCGCCCTTCTGGGAACGCTATGTCATCGACCCCCCTGTGGTGACCGATGGCGCGTGGCGGCCCACTAACGCGCCGGGCCTCGGCCCGAGACTGAACATCGACGAACTCGAACGATCCGAGCCACGGTTCGCTCTGGACATGGGGGGAACACGATGACCTCACCCACGATCGAGGTGTTGATCGAAAACGGCCTGATCGTCGACGGCACCGGCAATCCCGGCTACCACGCGAACGTCGCGGTCCAGGACGGTTTGATCCGGGTCATCCGCGGAGACGCCACGCACCTGCAGGCCACTGAACGGATCGACGCGACCGGAAAGGTCGTGGCACCGGGATTCATCGACATCCACAGTCACTCCGACCTCGTTTTGCTGAACGATCCGCTTCTGGAGATGAAAATCCGCCAGGGCGTGACAACCGAAGTCATCGGTGTCGACGGTCTCTCCTACGCGCCCTTCACTGATGCCTCAGACCTCGCCGGCTTCGCCGAGCAGAACGGCGGGATTGCCGGACTGCCGGCCACGCCGCTGTCGTGGCGCACGATCGGTGAGCAACTCGAGTCCTACGACGGTCGCACCGCGGTGAACGTGGCGACCTTCGTCGGCAATACGCCACTGCGGATCAATGCGTTGGGCTGGAACGACGACCCGGCCGATCAAGGGGCGGTCAATGACATGCGCGCCATGCTTCGCGAAGCGATGTATGACGGAGCGTTCGGGCTGTCCACGGGACTGGACTATCCACCGGGCAGTCATGCGACGACCGAGGAGTTGACCGCCCTCGCCGCGGAGTCGGCGCAGCACGGCGGCTGCTATCACACGCACGTCCGGTACGGCCTCGGCGACACCTACCTCGACCCTTTCGTCGAGTCCATCGAGATCGCCCGTCGGGCCGGTTCGCCTTTGCAGGTAACGCACTTCTCCCGGTCCTCGCGAGAGTCTCGCCCCGGCGGTGCACACGGCCTGCTCGGGCTGCTCGAGGAGGCTCGCGATACGGGGCTGGATGTCACCTTCGACACCTACAGCTATGAGTGGGGCGGCACCCGGCTATCCCGGTTGCTTCCGTCGTGGACCCAACTCGGCGGCCCGGCGGCACTGCGCCTGCGGTTGGCCGACCAAACCGTGCAGGCGCAGATCGAGGAGGAGATCACCGCCGGCTCCGCGGCACGTCAGTACGTCGCCAGCCGCCCGTTCGCAGACTTGCGGCTGGGCAATCTCACGGCCGAGGCACACCGCGAGTACGAAGGACGTTTCCTCAGCGAGGTCGTCGTCTCGATGGACAAGTCGCTGGGACAGGTGGTGTGCGAGTTGGTGATCGCGAACCCGGCGGCGACGTTCACCAGGCCGAGCCCGCATGCCATGACGCTTTGGAAGTTCGTCTGCCATCCGCTCGGCATGATCGCCAGCGACTCGGTGTTTCTGGGCGCTGCGCCGAGTCCGCGTGCCTATGGCTGCTTCAGCCGGGTGCTGGCGGAATTCGTCCGCGAAGAGAAGCTGCTCTCCTTGCCGGAGGCGGTGCGCAAGATGAGCTCGATGCCCGCGCAGCGACTCGGGCTCACCGATCGCGGGCTGGTCCGTGACGGCCAGGTTGGCGACCTGGTGGTCTTCGACCTGGCCGACATCGCTGCGCCGGCCAGCTTCGAGCGGCCCCGGGAAATGGCACGAGGGGTAGAGCACGTGCTGGTGGGCGGGCGGCTGGTGCTCAGCAATGGCGTGATGACCGGCGCTACGCCGGGCCGCGCGCTGCGCGGCCCGGCCTTCGGAAGCAACGCCAGTTCGGCCTACCTCACGCCGTTGAGCGCGTCGATCTGACGCCGTGAACCGGGCTACTTGTTGTCGATGAGATACAGGTAGCCGTCCTCCGCAGTCACCAGCAGCTCACTGCGGTTGTCCCCGTCGACGTCGGCGGCAATGATGTCGCCGAGCCGTCGGCCGATCGACAGGCTCCACTTCACCCGCGTGGTAGCGGCGGTCGCGGTGTCGATGGCGTAGACGGTGCCGTCCACCGTGCCGACGACGTACTCGATGTGTCCGTCGCCGTCGATGTCGACGGCGATGACGTTCGGCGCAAGGCCCTGCCCGGGAATCTGGAAGGTCCACTTCACCGCGCCGGTGGCCGCGTTTCGGCACGTCAGGACGCCGCTGTCGGACAAGGTGGCCAGCTCCATCACCCCGTCGCCGTCGACATCGGCTACCGCGGAACGACGCCCGAACAGCTCGCCCGGATCGGTCTCGACCTGCCAGAGCGTCGATCCCGAACCCGTGGCATCGAGGTTGATCACATCTAGATAGTTGAACCCGGCGGTCATCAACACCTCGGGCAGTCCATCGCCGTCGACATCGGCGATGATCGGCGTGTGATACAGCCCCAGATGACCTTCGAGGATCTTCACCCCGGCAGTATTCGTGCCGTTGAGATCGTAAGTGACGTCGGCGGCGAGGAAGATCGTGTTGTCGACACCGTCACCGTCGATGTCGAAGACCGCCGGCGACCCGGTCCACGGTCCGAACTCCGCTCCCACATGCCCCGGCCCGTCATCACGACTGGCCAGCAGTGCACCGGTGCGGCCGTTGAGCACCCTGCTCACCTCGGTGTTGTAGCCGGCACGGTTGGCGCCGACGTAAATGTCGAGCGAGTTATGGCCGCTGAAGTCACCGAAGGTCCACAGGTACGCGCCGTTCGGGCCGGACAAGGTCGGCGCGGGCAGGTCCTCGAACACGTGCGCCCACACCTGGCGGCCGTTGCCCTTCACGACCCGCATCCGGGTGTGCGACTCGACAGCGTCGACGAACACCAGCTCTCGTCGCCCGTCGTTGTTGAGGTCAGCCGCAGGCACTGACTCGAGCGCTTCCTGATACACATATTCACCCTGACCGGGCTGCTTCCACAGCTCGACCAACTTCTTCCGACCGTTGTATCGGATGACGCGGACTTCGCCGAAACCCGGCACGATGATGGAGTTGCGGTCCTCGCCGCGCAGGTTGGCTACCGTCGCGATGCCTGCGAGACCGGCCAACGCGGCCTGCTTGATCAGGGTGCCATCAGATCTCTCCAGCCGAAGGTAGCCATCAGCAGTCTGGTAGACGACCTCCGCAGCACCGTCGCCATCGACGTCCTCAACGCGATGAAGGACACCTCCGTCGAAGGGCCGCGACCAGCCGGCTGTGACACTCCCGCCTGCGTAGGTGTAACCCTGGAAGGAAGCCCCCGCGATAACAACGAAGGACGCCAACGGGTCCGCACGCAGGATCTCCAACCGCCCGTTCCGAGACCCGGGGCTCAGCGTCGCCGGGTAAGGCGAATGCGGATCCGTGACCAACTGCGCCGCATCCAGCGACCAGACCTTTTCGTAAGCGCCACTGGCGCCGACCGCGTACAGCTCGAGGGTGCCCACCGACCCAGCCGTCTGGGTGGTCTCCACCGACACGAGGATCTCTGCTTTGCCGTCTCCGTCGAAGTCCTGCACACCACGCAAATAGCGATCGGCAAGGTCCAGCTTAGGAGAATCGAGACCCGTTGCGGCATCGGCTACCAGCAAGTGCCACCGGTTGTCGCCACTGTCGTTGTAGATGCAACACACGATTTCGACATGGCCGTCGCCGTCGACGTCAGCGACGCTGTTCAGCGTGGTCCGCAGTGCCTTGTGATTTTCGGTGTACTCGATGAACTTGTCCCAGGCCAGGGTGAACCCAGCGGAGGAGTTCTGCACCAGGGCCGCATGCAGCGTGACACTGTCGGAGAGATCGACCACCTCCAGCTGGGCGTCGGAGTCCACGTTGACGAGTTGGATCTGCCCGTAGTTTCGACCGTCGATGTTTGGTCCGGTCTCCCAAACGACCCGGCCATTCCATCCGCCGCCGCTGCCGTCGCGCAACACGCCGGTGGCACCCGCGAACGCGCTCACCTCGGTGTAGCCGGCGATGACGACCTCAGGCTTGCCGTCGTTGTCGACATCGCCAACCAGAATCTCCGGCAGGTACGCAGGGTTAGCGTAGGCCGGACTGGTCTGCCAGATCTGATGCCCGGCGCTGACCCCGCCGTCGAAGGCGAAGGCGTATCCGTACTCGCTGTAGTACGGCCAGATGACCATCTGCAGACCGGCCTTGCTGACGTCGATCTTTGCGATCTGCATGGCCTTGGAATACACGTAGAACGAGGGCCCGAAGTCGAACTGCCAGACGACGCTTCCATCGTCGACCGACAGCACGAAGACGGTGGTCAGGCCCAGTACAACGACGTGTCGGGATCCGTCTCCGGCGAGGTCGTAGACACCGAGGATGTCGGTCGGGCCCAGCCCGTTCGACGTCCACCGATCGGAGAGGTCGAAATTCTTGGCAACTACCTGTCCCCCGGTGATGTAGAGCAGGCCCTTCTTGCCCGTACCGTCGAAGTCAGCAGACATCACCCAGCCCGTGGTCCCGCCGAGGTAGGTCTTAGCGGCGATCACCGGCTTGCGGATCTTGCCCTTCATCGGCTGGTAGCAGGTGTTCTGAGTGTCCATGCCCATCCGCGGCCATTCGCCGGCCAGCGAGCGGCTCTTGGGCGCCGCTTGGGCCGGTCGCGGATCGATGACGGAGGCGGCAACGGCGGCGAGGGTGGCCCCCGTGGCTCCGGCGAGGAACGTACGACGGGAAAATGAACTCATCGGGGGGCTCCTAAAGACCTAGGTCATACTATCGCTGCCACGGCACCGCACTTCACCGGAGTTGTCAAGATCGCGAGGGGGGTTGGCTGCTGAGTAGGACAAGAATGCGGTCGCTCGGCGCACTGCGGGATCCCGCACGCGACTTCTTATCCCGCTCGCGTTGTGGCGTAGGCAACCTGGTCACGGCACCGGCAACAGTCCGTGTTCGAGCAGATGCCTGCGCCCGCGTCCTGGCCGAAAGCCGCCGTGGCCAGACTGAGCATTTCGGCGGCCTTGAAAACGCGCCAGCGTGACGGGCCGACCAGCGTGTCTCGCTGGATTTCAGCCAGGGCACCCGCCAAACGCACAAAGCCCCTCGAGCAACCCCCGTGGCGCACCTCGATTGTGCGCCCGTCCGGGCCGTACGCCCATCGCACCAGCAGTCGCAGACCGGCCCGCTGTTCAGCTAGATGCAGGATCGTGGCCGAGCTGAGGTCAGTGCCGGCAAGGACCACCCCGCCGCCATAACGTGCCAGTCTCCACAGGGGCGCGAAGACCTCCTCGGGACTTTGCGCGGCAACGAGTTCCGCGGCTTCCGGCCCGATCGCGGTGAACGACGAAAGCGGATGGTTGCCCCGCCTTGCACCGTCGCGCGCTAAGACGGCCACGGGGATCGCTCCCATTTCCGGATCGATATCCGTGCAGGACACCTGGAAGGGAACGCCCGCCGACCGGTCAACCCGAGCCGGGATCGACCCGTCGCCTTCGCAGTTGAACGGCAACGGCCGATGCCCCGCCGGCGCGGGCGCGGCGAAGACACTGGCGCTGAAGGTGGGCACCAGCAACGTCACGCCGGCTGCCAGGAACCCGTCAACGATGCCGTCGGCGCCCCCCGAGACCCATCCGAACGACCGCAGGGACGCATGCAGGCAGACAGGCAATCCGCTCAGCCCAAGGGCGTCGACCGCTCTGCGAATCTCCTCTGCCCCGATCACTGGACTCCTCGGTGCCTGGCCTGACATAGTCTGGAGAAAGATCGTACCTAGGACTTAGGACATCATGTTGCTGGGATACGTCAGCGACGAGAACTACGTCGCTATCGCCGGAGCGCTCATCGAGGCCGCCGATGCGAACGCCGACCGCGCCCCGATAACCGCTGTCTCCAGCGCCAGTGGACGCATCGACTTAGACCTGGCACCCGGCGAATACACCGTCTTCCTCGCGGCGGCCGGTTTCGGCGCCAAGCACGTCGAGGTCTCCGTCGGCGCCGGCCCGGTGCAGTTCCGGCTGCTCTCAGCACGCCCTTACGGATACGTCTGGCCGAAGTACGCGGCCGCGGGCGACGTCGGCGACCTTTGCATCTCAAGCCCCGATCCCTACCGGCTCTCGTTGTGGCGTTACGGCCGCGATCGGGAGCTGGTGACAGAACTGGGATTCGGCGAACACGAGGTGGGCGCCACTGCCGCATTGCTCCCCGATGGAGATGTGACCCGCACCGGTGTGGAGTGGCTGTCCTACGGCTTTCCCGGCCAGCCGATCACCGCGCCCGACCGTAGCGGCCTCTACTACGTTCACCTGAACAGCGTGTCCGGCGCCACGACGTGCTTCCCGTGGATCGTGTCCCCAGCTCGACCGACAAGCCGCATCGCCGTTCTTATGTCCGATCTGACCTGGAACTCGTACAACGCCTTCGGTGGTCGCAGCAATTACCTGTTTCCTGCCGGCCTGCCGCCAACTCCGCCGGTTAATCGTCGACAGGACCTGGCCCGCTATGTGGTGCCGGAGGCAGATGACTGGGAGGCCGACACGTACCCGCCGGTTTCGTTTCGGCGCCCCGATCCGGACAACGCCATTCCCTTCGACGAGCAGGTGGACGGACCGATCACGACTCGCGCGGGTGCGCACCTGGCGGCGACGGACTGGCGTCTGCTGAGCTGGTTGGAGCGCAACGGCTGGGAGTACGACGTATACGCCGAAAGCCAGCTGCACCAAGGCCGCGTCCCGCTGGATGACTATCAGCTCTTAGTACTCGGCGCACACCCCGAGTACTGGACGTGGCCGATGTTCCAGACCGTTCGCGACTGGGTGTTCGACCGCGCCGGTCACCTGATGTACCTCGGCGGCAACGGCCTCAATTGCGAGGTCGAGTTGCTCGACGACGACGCGCTATTGGTGCACAACGGCGACGTGCGCAAGCTCGGCCCGCACACCAGTCAGGACTGGTCCCGCTTCGGGGCGCGGCGAGTACCCGAGGCAAGTCTGCTCGGCGTGGGATACGACCCTCGTGGCCTGCTCACCGCGGCACCCTACGAAGTGATCGACCCTGACCATTGGGCCTTCGCCGGCACGGCAGTGTCTGCCGGAACGATTTTCGGGGCGAGTTCGCAGAACGCCCGCATCCGTGGCGGCGCTTCAGGACATGAGACCGACAAGATCACGCCCAATTCCCCACCTGGCACCCACCTGCTTGCTCGAGGGACCAACCCGACTGGCGGGGGCGCCGAGATCGCATACTTCGCGACTGCGTCGGGCGGGAAAGTGTTCTCCGTCGGCTCGGTGGCCTACATCAGCTCCTTGCTGGTCGACCCAGTCGTCGACGGCCTCACCGCGAACGTCGTCCGCCGATTCCTCCGGCCGTCTGTGACATGACGCGGTCACCAGGCGCGCATCCGCGCCTGTATTTCGACGGTGCCGAACTGCAGAGGCTGCGTGCCGGGCACGGCACCGGACACCATTCGCTCATCTGGAAGAACATCGCAATCGACGCCGCACGATATGCGGCCATCGAGCCGGCCACCGACTGGATCGCACCGCTGACCGATGACCCGAACTACGAGAATCTCTACGATCGGTTCTGGGCCATGATGTCCGACGCGGCGATCGTCGAGCAGCTCGCGTTCGCCGCCGCGTACGGCGGCGAGAACTCGATGATCACAGCGGCGACGACTCACCTCCTCGCCGCCTCCCACCGATGGCAGCAGGAGCAGAGCCTGCGACCGGACTACGGCACGGCGTACGCCACCACCCGCTTGTTGAAGGCAATCGCGATCGGCTACGACCTGCTGGCCGGTGAGCTCGATGACAACACACGACTGGTCGTGCGGGAAATGCTGGTCGGATGCACGACCCGATTGGCCGACGAATGGTTCAACCGTCCGGACGTGCGTGGGCCGGTAGGCGTCGAACCGGGCTTGCATTCCCCGCACCACTCATCGGTCGAATGGTCCGCCTTCGGGATCGTCGGCCTAAGCCTGTTGGGCGAGGTCGACGCCGCCGCCGATTGGACGGCCGCCACCACCCAACATTTCATCGACCACTTGCTGCCTGCTGCCTTGGCGGCCGATGGTTCTCACCCCGAAGGAAACGCATTCTGGGCTTCGACCGTAGTGAGCCAGTTGCAATATCTCGATCCGCTGCGGCGCTGCACCGGTAAGGACCTCCTTGGGCCTGCGACTCATTCGATGAGCACGGCGATCGCGCAAGCCTCATTCCGTCCGGATCGAGAAGTGACCGGCGCCGGCGAGCCGATCTACGGCGACAGCACCGCCGTGTCCGCGCTGCTGCTGTGCATGGCGCGAGAGCTGCAGAATGACGCCTTGCAGAGACTCGCGATGACCGATCCGAGCACTGGCCGGATGGAGACCTGGCCGGCCCGGACACCCCGACGCGGCGAGCAGATGCACATCGCTCCCGGGGGGTACGCCTATGCCTGGCTGGACGCCGACCTGCCCCCCGGCGACTATCCGTCCGTCAGATCCTGGCATTTTCCAATCGCGAACGAGTCATTCCTTCGCTCCGGCTGGACATCGGATGACGCGCTGATCGCTGTCCGCGACGGCAAGATCAGCATCTACTTCGGTGCCCGACTAGTGTTCGAGGACCTCACCCCCCGGCGCGTGGTTGATCTCGAACTATCACGGCACGCGGGTACCGGCATCTACACCCTCGACCCACCGGACCTTCTCGTCCATGTGGACCGCATCGTCGACACCGACTGTGTCACGTCGCTGAGCTGCTGCGGCCCGTCCGGCGAGACCGTTGCCACCGTCCGCTTCGATCGAGCCGAGCACCGCATCGTCATCGATCGAACTGACGGCTACTTGCGATCGTGGGTGTTCGACCCGGCAGGAGAGGCCGAACTCACCGTCGTCGCGGGTTCGGTCCAGAGCACCTCACCATCGCATCATGGCATCGACTTCAGGGCCGGCTACGGATTGCTGGACGTTGTCGAGACCGATCCTCGGTCGTACCCGACCATGACCGCCCGGCCGACTGCGGGCCACCTCACCATCGCCATTTCCCGGCTCAACACCCAGCCCGGCGACCATGAGCCGAGATAGTTCTGCGGCGGACATCCTCGCGATCGTGCAGGCATACATCGCTTCCCATCACGACCGCGATCTCACGCTCACTGAAGCAGCCCGAGCGGTCCCGGTGAGCCCCTACTACCTCGCCCATCTCTTCCAACGCGACCTCGGGACGACGTTTCTGAAGCACCTGACCCGCGTCCGACTGGAGGCGGCGTGCAGGATGCTTGCCAGCAGCAATTGCCCGGTGTCCGTGGTATCGGCACGCGTGGGCTACCGCTCGCCGAAACGGTTCCGGATCCAGTTCAGACGAGCCTTCGACCTCAGTCCGACGCAGTACCGATCTGAAATTGCGCGTCGCCTCTCCAGGGTGCCTTGACATAGGTCATAGGTTGCGCTGGGATCAGTCCATGACCCAGTTCTCCGAGTGCTCCGGAGTGTTTCCGGCAGCACTGACCATGTTCGACGCTAACGGCGCGCTCGACGAAGCGGCGACCCGAACTCACCTTGCCTACCTGGCGGATTCCGGCGCGCACGGATTGGTCGTGGCTGGGACAAGCGGCGAGTTCATCACGATGACGCCGACCGAACGATCCCGGCTCGTGGATATCGCCCTGGAAACGGTGGGCGATCGGATCCCAGTCATCGCAGCGACCGGTTCAGCATCCACGCGCCAGACGATCGAGCTGAGTTCGGCCGCGGCGTCCGCTGGAGCGACGGCGGCATTGGTGATCCTGCCCTACTACATGCGGCCGACTCGCGAGGAAGTGCTCGGCCACCTGCGGACAGTGGCAGCGGCGAGCTCCATTCCAATCATGCTCTACAACAACCCAACCAACAGCGGCACAGACGCCGTCACGGCCCGGGATATCGGCGCGCTTTACGCAGCGGGTGTGCTGCAGGGAGTGAAGAGCACCTTCCCGACCGTGCACGAGGTCGTCGAGGCGATCGACGAGACCGGCCCGGACTTCCGCGCCTTCTATGGCGGGTTCACTGCTCCACTGTCCGGACTCGCGGAAGGTGCGCACGGCTGGATCAGCGGCGTTCTCAACGTCGCGCTGGAACCTGCACTTCACCTGTGGGATGCAATTTGCAAGAGCGACCTGGACGCGGCCCGCTCGTGGGCGAAGGTGATTCGCGGCTACCGGTACCTCTACTCGCGGCAGCCACTCGGAGCGGTGAACGACATGGCGCTCTACCGCCAGATCCTTCGACTGCGCGGCCTGACCGCCGGCTACTGCCGTGCGCCGTTGCGCGAGCTCGATCAGGACCAGGTGCAGCGTCTCGGCACGCTGCTCGACTCGTTGCCCACCGGCGCCGCCGAGGCGGCATCGACCTGATGCGACGGATCATCGCCGACTGTCGCGCCGATCAGGGCCAGGTGACGCGGGACAGGTCGGCCAGGACCGAGATCAACGACTGCGTCCCGGACCGGTCGTGGCCCTGTGCACTCAGCGCCCGGTAGAGCTGATCAGCCAGCGCCAGCCCCGGTAAGGCCACTTGCATGCGGCGCGCTTCGGCTAAGGCGATGCCGAGATCCTTACAGAAGTGCTCGACGTAGAAGCCTGCGGTGTAGTCGCCGGCGATCATCCGTGGCGCAAGGTTGGTCAGTGCGGCGGAGGCGGCCGCTCCTGATCCGACCGAACGCAGCACGACCGTCGGATCCAATCCCGCTCGGTAGGCGTATAGCAGGCCTTCACACACGCCGACCATCGTGTTCGCGATAAGGATCTGGTTCGCCATCTTGGTGTGCTGACCTGCCCCGGGGCCACCCTGATGCACGACGGTCGGGCCAAGCACCTCAAGCAGCGGCGTGATCGCCGCAACTACTCCGGTGTCGCCACCCACCATCATCGACAGGTTCGCCGTTCGTGCGCCGACCTCGCCGCCGGACACAGGAGCATCAACCGATTCCACTCCATGCGGCTTCGCGGTGGCATGAATCTCACGCGCCAAACTTGGCTCACTGGTCGTCATGTCGACCAACACCGTGCCCGGCGAAGAACCGGCCAGGGCCCCGTCCGCACCGAGAATCACGGCGCGCACATCCGATGGCATCGACACGATCGTCACCACCACATCGCTGGCCATCGCCACCTCGGCAGGCGAGGCGGCCAATGTCGCCCCCGCATCAAGCAGGTTGGCAACCGACGCCGACCGGCGTGCGTACACGGTTACCGGATGGCCGGCCGCGAGGACGTGCCCGCACATCGGCGCACCCATGACCCCTGTGCCGATCCAGCCGATCCGATGCGGGGGCGGCGATGCGCTCATCCCTGCACGATCGCGCGCGTTCGATGCCATTCTTGCGGGGTGGCCGAGTCGTCCACCCGGACGGACACGTTCTCGGCAGCGACAGCGACAACGGTCCCGTAGCGAAGACCGTCAAGGCTAACTCGATCCCCGACATGGTGGGACGAGACGTGCGCGGCCAAGCGTTTTCCCGACCTGGGCAGCGCAGCCGCAACGAGTGCTGCGCCGGTAATGACTCCGGATGCCTGGAGAAAGGCGCGCCGGCTCGGCAACACGTTGGCAGTCATTGTGTGTGTCTCGTCTCTGGAACGGGTGGCGGCCATCAGGTTGCCGACCAGCCGGTGGGCCGATACACCCCGGAGGTCACCCAATTGCCGCGTACCGACCCGGTGAAATAGTTCGCATGGACTACGCAGTTGACTGCGCTGCCCGAGTTGTCCACCGAGTAGCCAGCCACCGGGCTGTTGTAGTTGGCGACGGCGCCGAATCGAAACGACGCCTCGTGGACATCACTCAGATTGAGGTAGCGACAGTTCTCGATGTCGATCGTGACGTTCGTTGACTGCAGCCCGCCATCGGTGCCCCCCACCTGAATGCCGCCGCTGACCGGACCACTGCCACCGGCCTCGTAACACCCCCCGCCGTACCAAGAGAAGCCCGAGACGCCGAACAGAACCACGGAGTAGCCCGTCGCGCCGAAGATGTGACAGCCACGCATCTTGTTCGTCCGCGCGCCGTTGGGGTCGCCGGTCTTTGCCCGTCCGTCGATCCACACCGTTGTCTCGTGTGTCGCAGACCCTCGGGTCGTCACCCACAGGTCCTCGAGCGTGATCGCGCTGACCGCATAAGTCGACGTGGAGACGATGGAGATCATCGACCCGCCGCTCGTGCCCGCCTCGCTCTCTACAGCGCAACCACGGAGGATCGATCCGTTCGAGCCCGCCGTGAACGCCATGAACCCAGCAGCCGATCCGCCAGCCTCGTTGTAATTGCGAACCAAAACCGTCTGATTGAGCCCATCACCGTCGATCAACACGGCGGTGTTGATCTGATTGGGACGCGTGTTGAACTTGTACACGCCGGTTGGGAAGTAGATCCGCCGGTGACCGCCGGTGCTGGCAGCAGCCAGAGCGGCATTGAACGCAGCGGTGCAACTGGTGACTCCGGTGGGATCTCCGCCGTAGTCAATGATCGACGGTATCTCGTTCAGTTTCGCGCCGACGTTGGTCGTCACGGCTCCGGTGCCGCTGGCGGTGTACGTGATCGTGCTGGCATCCGTCATGAGTTCTCCAGGGTCGGAATTCACGCGCGGGTAGACGCGTGGCGATGTGCCGCCCGCAGAACTCCGTCCCCTTCGGTCTGCCCGGCGATGTAACGCGCTGCGCAGAGACTACAAATGAGTATGACCTAGGTCAAGGGTCATTTGAAAGCGAATGAGCGCGGCTCCGACCGGCGGCCAGCCTTATCAGCGCGTCGCACGGCTGGGCAACGGTCGGGACCCCTAACGGCCCCTTCGGTTAGCGGGACCCTGCAACTCATCCCTGTAGGCGCGCCTTCGACCGCGAACGGATCAGCGCCGTCGAGCAGAAGCTCTGCGAACCGACGAATCCCGCGCCGCTGCGCCTGCTCGTGGTGGCGATGATCGTGAACTGAATCCGGGCCGCGGCAGACCGGCTAGCCTCACTGCCTCGCGCAGGGCTGCACCAGCGGCAGCCTCGTCGGGGCAATCCCGCACCACGAGCGACACGATCGGCACGAATTGACTATCCCCTCGCCGGTTGCCAGCGATGGCTCCGGTGACGCTCGATGGGCGATGCACCCCAGCACACCAGCACCCGAGCCCGCGCCGCCCGTTGAACGGATCCTCAAGGGACCGGCGAATTCCTCCTACGACATCAGCGCCACTGCCAGCTACGGCCCAAACCTGCCGACGGCCAGACCGGCCTCCAGCCGTCCGCAGCGGCCGGCTTGTCCCGCCACCGGGCTATATCGACAGCACGCTCTCGGAACTCCGGCGGTTTCGGTCCAGGCATCCAGCACTCCTTCCGGATTACCAAGCAGCTCCAGTCTGTCAACCGCCGAGTCCGGAGAACCGGGGGGCACATCACGGTGTCCAGGAAAGCGTGGTCAGGTCACGCTGGCGCACCTAGACACCCAAGGTGTCCACTATGACGCGAGACATCTGTCCTCGATGTCCCGCGACATCACATGGGTGGAGCTGAGGGACTCGAACCCGTGACCCCCACACTGCCAGCCGACTGTTCGATTATTCGCTGGCGTCCGCTGACGTCCGAAATGCCTGATTCGTAAGGGATTCCGGACGGATATCGAACAGGCCGAACAACCCCGAACGAAGCAAATGGCTACCGAAATGGCTACCAGATGATCTTTGCTTTCATCGGACTCAAGGCTCTAGCCGCCGATCCAATGCCGAAGGAAGCCGACTGCCGCGATCACGATTCCGAGGCTGTCGGCGCTAATCCCAACGATCTTGTCTTGGAGTCGTACGTCGCGGTCTCGAGCCCAGTCTCCGGTCTGCAGCCACCACAGGGCACTGCCACCGATTGCGCCGAGCCCCCAGGGCCAGAACGTGAGAAGCATGGTGCACACACCGATAGCAAGGGTCGCAGCGGCTACGCCGGTCCGAATCGAAGCCCGCCGACTCAACGCCTCGACATCGGAGTGGGTCGGGCGTTCGCTCAGTTCAGAGCGAAGTCGCGCCACCTCGCTTTCCGCGGTGGCCGATCTCGCCTCAACGGCGTCGCGCTCACCCTCGACTCGCGCTGTCGCAAGTGCCGCTGAGGTAACGCGACGGTGCGCGGCCTGCCGCTCAGTCTCTTGGATCGCGTTCGCGTGCTGCATGGAGAGGTGCGCTCGCCGGGTTCGGTGTTGCTGGACCTCCTGCTCAATCCGCGCAGCCGTGCGCTCTGAAGCGGCCGCGACCACAGCAGCAACGGTTGGGAACTGCGCAACACGGACGTCGATTTCTCCTCCAACGCCGCCAAGCGTCGTTGCCAACTCGGCAGCCACCTCAGGTGGGTACCGAATGGCGACGCGATTAGCGACCTCTCGCACCAGTAGCTGGCTCGCAGCCTCGGTGAGTGAAGCAACCTCGGAGGCAGGGCGTGCGCGAGCAAGCATCGTTCCAAGAGTCGCCGGTTGCAGTACGAGAGGAACGTCCGCGAGCCCTGGGTCGATCCGGCTGAACGCAGGCCCGAGCCGTCGATCATGGGTAAGGACGAACAATCCCGGCCAAGTCACGGTGGGGTGGGCTGCTTTGAAGCGGCGGCGGTGACGTAAGGCGAGTGAAAGCGTCTCAGCGTCTCGGCTGATCGCGCTCTGCGTACGGTAAAAATTGTTCGACTCTGCAAGGACTTCCTCAAGTGCCTGGCGGCAGCGTTCAACCTGGGCGCTGTCACGGTTGCCCGCCGGCCGGACCTCGACGCCGATCTCCTCAAGCCGGGCGCGGAACCCGCGAACCTTCTGAACAAACTGCTCCCAACTGCGAACCGCGCCCTCATCAAGCGACTGAGCGTAGGCGGCTTGAACGCTATCCCGCTCGGAGAGAGCGATGAAAGCCGCGCGCTGCCGGGGGTCGTTCACCAGGTCACGAATGAATGCCGGCTCCCCGCCTAAAACGAGATCCGCAAACTCGTCGAGGCAGCTGCTCCAGCGCCAGCACTGAAACACCCGAGTCCCGCGCCGCAGCGATGATGCGCTCGACGGGGCGTCGGACAGCCGCGCCCGATACCAGCGAGATGAGCATCGGGGTGTCGAGAACAACCTCTTGGCCTTGCAAGGGCCCCAGCTGCCGCTGCGCTTCAGCTTGATCGAGCCGCGCCAGAAATCCATGCAGGATGCAGGATGTCGAAACGACCGTAACCAACTTATTCCCGAAGGGATCGGTCGGATCAAGTGCGGCGATAGCCGCGGCCAACAAAAAGTCAGCTACGTCAGCAGAAGCTCCCGAGACGAGTCGCTGCTGGATCAGCCCCTGGTCTGCCGCGACGGGAAGTACGGAACTGCCTCTGTAGAAGTCGACGGCACCCAGGTACGCCTCGTCGGCGGCGCTGATTCCCGCCGGGTCAGGGTGGCCATCAGCCGGTCAGCCCCACTGCTCCTCGCCTCCCCCGGTTGCGGTGAGCGGAAGGAATCTGCCGCTCTGTCTCCAATCGAGCCAACCAAGCGACGGCGGCAGCCGGCCACCCCATTTTGCAGCTGATTCGACGTCAGCTCGACCATGGTCTGTGAGATGCCAGAGCGTTCCGTCAGTCCCTGGGTGCGTCACAAAGTAGTTGGTGGCGATCGCTCGCCCCGCCGGCAGGGCTTCATCGACGTCCTGATCGTCGAGACACCCGCACGCAGGCCATTCAGCAGTGACAGATCAGCGTAGATCTCGATCGGCACTCAAACTGCTCTGCCGGAAAGCTCCACACGGTGGAGATGAGGAGGTCGAGCCTCGTTGCGCGGCGCGCACCGCGAAACACAGCGTGGGCGGCAGCGATCGCAGTGAAGCGTGAGGCGCGCCCTCATCGTCGGCCGGGGTATGTAACGGTAGCCCTCGGGTTGCGGTCTGCTTCGTTGGTCACTATGAACTGTATACGTAGTAGTACTCCCGGACGTAGCCGAGGGCCTTCTCGAAGACGTCGTTGTCGCGGATCTTGAACTGGACGTAGAGCGTCTTGCGGAGCGCCTGCTGGACCTCCTGGTCGCCGTCGGATGGTCGACTGCCAGCCCTCGAAGCGGACGCCGCGCACGACCTCGTCGATTCGGTTGACGATGTTCTCGACGATGATCGGGGTCTCGTCCGTCTTGAGCGACTCGAAGAGCTCGGTCAGCGCGGCCTTGCCCTGCTCCTCGCGGGGCACCTCGTCGATCGGCCTTCTCGGCGGCGACGGTGTCGCGGGCCAGCTCGAGCAGCTCCGCGCAGGAAGTCGAGGCTGGACTGCTGGATGTCGGCGTACTTCTCCCGCAGCGCGTTGAGCCGCTGGCCGAGCTCGACGAAGACGGGGTTGTTGAGGTGGCGGGCGATCCGGGCGGTGATCTGCTTCTCGATCTCCTTCGGATCGACGTCCTTGCCGCTTGCCCGGCATCAGGTCCTCGATGGACTGCGGCGTCGAGGACGATCGTCTCCAGGTCGCTGCGCGGGACCTCGACCTGGACGTGCTCGTTGATCAGGTCGATGGTCTTGGCGCCGAGCGCGTGCCAGACCAGCCGGCCGGTGATGTCGGACGGCCGGACCGACTCGTAGACGTCGGTCAGCCAGCGGTAGTCGGCGCTGGTACGGCGACAGCATCGGGTCGGGGCTGAGCGCCTCCCAGAGCTGCGAGACGACGCTGTACGCGAGCCCGAAGGCGTCCTTGGCGGCGTCGTCGGCGATCGCCGCCTGCGCCTGGATCAGGCCCTCGTAGCCGCCGACGGTGCGGTCGACGCCGGGGAAGAACGCCAGCGCTGCGGCGATCGCCGGCGCGAGCTGCTCCTTGAGCTCGTCGATGTTGGTGATGACCTGCTGGACGCGACTTCTCGTCGAACTCGAGCGCCTTGGCGACGTCGTCGAAGATGCCGAGGTAGTCGACGATCAGGCCGTGCGTCTTGTTCGGCGGGTAGACGCGGTTGGTGCGGCTGATCGCCTGCAGCAGCGTGTGCTCCTTCAGCGGCTTGTCGAGGTACTGCGCCTGCAGGATCGGCGCGTCGAAGCCGGTGAGCAGCTTGGCGGTGACGATGATGAACTTCAGCGGGTCGGCCGGGTCGTTGAAGCGGGCGAGCGATCTGCTCCAGCTCCTCGCGCGTCCGGGCGTCCACTGCGCCCAGTCGGCCGGGTCGCCGCGGCTCTTCGACATCACGATCGTCGACGCGTCTCGGCCGGCAGGTGCTTGTCGAGCTCGGCCTTGTAGGCACGCAGGTCGGCTTGTCGAAGACGACGACCTGGGCCTTGAAGCCCTTCGGCTCGACCTTGGCTGGTGAAGTGCTCGGCGATGTCGGCCGCGATCTGTCGCGATCCGCTCGGGAGCCTTGATCAGCACCTCGATCGAGGCGGCCTTCTTCGACAGCGTGATCTTCTCGTCCTCGGTCAGCTCGTTGCGCTCGGCCGAGCTCGGCGAAGGCGGCGTCGATGGCCTCCTGGTCGATGTGGATCTCGGACAGGCGCGGCTCGAAGTGCAGCGGCAGGGTCGCGCCGTCGCGGATCGAGTCCTGGAACGAGTAGCGGCGACAGGTAGCCGCCCTCGTCCTCGTCGGCGAGCCGAACCACAGAACGTGTTGCGGTCGCGCTTGTTGATCGGCGTGCCGGTCAGGCCGAACAGGAACGCGTTCGGCAGCGCCTCGCGCATCTTGCGGCCGTAGTCGCCCTCCTGGGTGCGGTGCGCCTCGTCGACCATCACGATGATGTTGTCGCGCGTCGTCGAGCACGCCCGGCGGCCTCGCCGAACTTGTGGATCGTCGTGATGATGACCTTCCGCGCGTCCTGGCCAGCAGCGTCTGCAGCTCCTCGCGGCTGTCGGTCGAGACCAGGTTCGGGACGTCGGCGGCGTTGAAGGTGCCGGTGATCTGCGTGTCGAGGTCGATGCGGTCGACCACGATGAGCACCGTCGGGTTGGTCAGCGCCGGCCATCGCCCGCAGCTTCTGCGCGGCGAAGACCATCAGCAGCGACTTGCCCGAGCCCTGGAAGTGCCAGATCAGGCCCTGCTTGATCCGGCCGAGCAGCACCCGCTCGACGATCAGGTTGGTCGCCTGGAACTGCTGGTACCGGGCGATGATCTTGATCTTGCGGTGCTTCTTGTCGGTCGCGAACAGCGGTGAAGAACCGCAGGAAGTCCAGCACCGCCGCCGGCGTCAGCACGCCCTCGACGGCCTCCTTGACCGCCGCCAGGCCGACCTTGGCCGGAGCGTCGTCGTCGGTCGTCGTCCTCGCGCCACGGCCCCCACAGCTCGACCGGCATGCCGACCGTGCCGTAGCGGAAGTCCTTGCCCTCGGTGGCGAACGAGAACACGTTCGGCACGAAGAACTGCGGCACGTTCTGCTCGTAGTCGTCGTGGACCTGGGCGGCGCCGTCGATCCAGGTCTACGCCGGCCGCACCGGCGACTTGGCCTCGCCGACGACCAGCGGGAAGCCGTTGCACCACAGCACCAGGTCGAACCGCTGCTCGACGCGGCCCTGCTCTGAAGGTGACCTCGGTCGAGATCGACCACTGGTTCGCGAGTCTCGGGTCGTCGAAGTCGATCAGCCGGACGGTGACGTGCTCGCCGTTCGGGCCGAACGGCATCGACTTCTGCCCGGTCAGCCAGGCCATGAACTCCTCGTTCGCCACGACCGGGTTCGGCGTCGTCGCGCGCGGAGAGGATGATCGCCCGCAGCTGGTAGAGGACCTCGTCGGCCAGTCGCGGGTCGGCCTCGATCTCCGGGTTCAGCCGGATCAGCGCCTCCTTGACCGCGCCTCCAGCAGCACCTCGTCGCGTCGCGACGCGGCAGCTCATTGCCCGGGACGAACTGCACGTCAACCGACTCCACGAGGTCGCGGACGAAGTCGCGAACCGAGTTGGCCTCGTTGAACTGGCTCATCAGCTGCCTCCGAAGACTCGTCGAGCAATGACGGACGCATGAGCGCTCGTCAGCGCTGACGATGCTCAGCTCGCGCAACGACTGTCGAGCGCCGCGAGCTCGACGCGATCGCGTCGACAGGATGCTCCGTTGCTGCGTCCTCGACGGAAGCGACGGGACAGCTGAGCTTCCGCAAGGCGACCACGTTGAGTGCTGCTGCGCGTTCCCGACGGACGTCTTCGACATCACTGCTGAGCGCGTCCGACGCTGAGTCAGTACCAGGCTAGGAACTGCGACGACAGCTCGGCTGCGTCGGTCGCACGATGATGCAGATCAGTGCGATGTTGAACGCCTCGATACTCCTCCGTGCACGACTCGCGCGCCTCGACCGGTCGAGCGTGCCGCGCTCTGACGATCAGCGACGTCGCCCTACTCGCGACCGTGACGTCGCCAGTGCTTGCGCGCGATCTGCCTGAAGTCGGACATCGTCTCCGAGATCGACTCGCCGGGCATCAGGTCTCGACCCGCGAGCGCCGGGATGCCGTCGGACGTCGTGTAGTACTGCGTCGGCTGACGACCATCCGCAACGGATGACGTCAGCGATCAGCTTCGTGACGAGACGCCAGTCGGCACTCGAGCTGCTGCGAGCAGACTCGCATGGACGCCACGTCCGAGACGACGTCCGCGACATCCGCTGCGCAGCGTCCGACGAGCGCTCCGCCGTGCCGCTCGACGGCCCACAGGAGGTCGGCGATGCGCTGCTGCTCGTCGAGCGGCGGCAGGTCGAACTCGACCGCGCGAGGTCCGACCAGTTCACGTACGGGTTGACCGAGCCCTTCGACTCGGCGATCGCGTAAGTCGTGGAACGGCTCGAGGCTACATGACGAACGGCAGGAACTCCGGCAGCAGCTCCGTCTCGTCCTCGGCCTCGACCACGAAGGTGTTGTCGGCGCAGACGCCGTCGAAGTCGGCGACAGCGACCTTGCGCAGGTATGTGCGGCGCGAGCCGTACAGGACTTGACCCGGCGGAAGCGGCGGTGAAAGCGGGCCGAGGTAACCGTCCCCGACGTCGCCCCAGCGGTGGATCTTCAGGTCGTCGGTGTCCATGTGCTCGCCTGCGATGTAGCGGTCGACGGACCGCGGCCTCGGATCACCTTCGCCTTGACGCTGACGTTCGCGACCACGTCGCCGAAGGCGACGCGCTTCCACGTGGTCTTGTCGAGGTCGAGGCTCACTGCGCCGCCTCCTGCCGAAGCAGGGCGAGCACGTCCTCGACTGCGGCGTCCGAGGCGTCGGCCGCTTCGCGCCAGGCAGTGACAGCGTCCGCGACGTCAGACTCGCTCGTCGGTCGACGCGCTCGGTGGCGCCGGCGACGTACAGCGGGATCGCGAGGGTGTAGCCCTTTGCAGCGATCTCGTCCAGCGTCGCGACCGCGGCGAACCCGTCGTCGTCGGCGAAGCCGCGGTAGGCGGCGAGGATCTTGTCCTGGTGTCTCGCGCAGGAACGACTGTGCCTGCTCGCGGGCGACCTCGTTGACGGCGTTGATGAACAGCACCTTGCCCTTGCGGTCGGCGGCTTGCTGGCGCGGCAGGATGACGACGAACGCTTCCATCGGCGAGTTGTAGAACAGGTTCGGCGCCGAGGCCGAGGACGCACTCGAGCAGGTCGGACTTCGACCAGCGCTTCGCGCAGCGCGGCTTCTTCTTGCGGAACAGGACGCCGTGCGGGAAAGGATCGCGCAGCGGCCGGTCTTCGGGTCCAGGCTCTTGGCGATGTGCTGGAAGAAGGCGTAGTCGGCGCGGCCCTGCGGCGGCGTGCCCCAGATGTTGCGGCCCTAGGGGTCCTTGGCGAAGGCGTCGCGGTTCCACTGCTTGATGGAGTACGGCGGATTGGCGAGGACCACGTCGAAGTCTGCAGCCGGCCGTCGCCGTCGAGGAAGCGGGCTCGGCGAGCGTGTCGCCGTGGGCGATGTGGAAGTCCTCGATGCCGTGCAGGAACAGGTTCATCCGGGCGATGGCGGAGGTCGTAGTTCAGCTCCTGCCCGTAGAGGCGCAGGTTGCGCCACTCCTTGCCCTGTCGGCTTCAGCTCGGCGGCGGCGGAGATCAGCATGCCGCCGGTGCCGCAGGTCGGGTCGTAGACGCGACTCGCCCGGCTGCGGCTCGAGCATCAGCGTCATCAGGTGGACGACGGTGCGGTTGGTGTAGAACTCCTGCGCGGTGTGGCCGGAGTCGTCGGCGAACTTCTTGATCAGGTACTCGTAGCCGTTGCCGAGCTCGTCCTCGGGCAGGTTCGCGATCGACAGCGTCTTGGTGGAGAAGTGCTCGATGAGGTCGCGCAGCGTCGCGTCGGGCAGCCGGTCCTTGTTGCTCCAGTCGCCGTCGCCGAAGACGCCGAGCAGCTTGTCGGGGTTGGCCGCCTCGATCGCGCGCATCGCGCTTGAGGATCGCCTGCGCCGACGTTGCTGGTGACCGTCGCGGACGTCGTCCCAGTGCGCGCCGTCGGGGATCTGGAAGCGGTGGTTCTCCGGCAGGTCGGCGAGCTCCTCGTCGCCGTAGATCGTCCAGCGCGGCGGCGTGCTCCTCGTCGTAGACGTCAGAGCCGCTTGAAGAAGACCAGCGGGAAGATGAACTGCTTGTAGTCGCCGGCGTCGATGAGGCCGCGCAGCAGCGACGGCCGCGCCCCACAGGTAGGACTCCAGCTCACGCTGGGTGATGCGCTGCTGCTCAGTCGCTCATGCCGACAGCCCCCACTTCGCCAGCTCGGCTTCCAGCGCGGCGCGCGTCTCGGCGGCCGTCGCCGTGCGCGGCTTCGAGGTCCGCGAGCGCCTGGGCGAGCGTCGAGCCTGCTCGCCGTCGTCGGCGGGAGCGACGTAGAGCGGGATGTTGAGGTTGAAGCCGTTGCCGGCGATCTCGTCGAGGTCGGCGACGTGGGCCAGCCCGTCGATCGTCGGCGAAGGCCTGGTAGGCGTCAGCAAGCGCGGCGGCGTGCTCGGGTTCCAGGGTGTTCTGGTTGCGGCCGCGCTTGAACAGCGCGACGCCGTTGACGAACAGCACCTTGCCCTTGCGCTCGTCGGGCTTGCGTGGCGCAGGATCAGGACGCAGGCGGCGAGGCCGGTGCCGTAGAACAGGTTCGGCGCCAGGCCGATGACGGCCTCGATCAGGTCGGCCTTCGAGGACGTGCTCGCGGATGCGGCCCTCGGCGCCCTGCGGAACAGCGCGCCCTGCGGCAGGACGACCGCGACCCGGCCCGCGTCTCGGCGGCCGAGGTGACCATGTGCTGCACCCAGGCCCAGTCGGCGTACCTCTTCGGCGGGACGCCGCCGAGGCGTTGCGGCCCCACCGGTCGGACGCCCACTCCTCGTCGCCCCAGTTCTTCAGCGAGAACGGCGGGTTGGCGATCACGCAGTCGAACGTGGCCAGCCGTGATGCCGGTCGAAGAACGCCGGGTTGCGCAGGGTGTCGTCGCGGACGATCTTGAAGTCCTCGACGCCGTGCAGCAGCAGGTTCATCCGGGCGATGCCGGAGGTGGTCAGGACCTTCTCCTGGCCGTAGAGCTTGCCCCAGAGCGTCTGCGGGCGACCGCCGGCGCGCCTTGACGTGCTCGATGACCTCGATGAGCATGCCGCCGGTGCCGCAGGCCGGGTCGTAGACCGTCTCGCCCTCCTGCGGGTCGAGGATGTTGACCAGCAGCGCCGACCACCGAGCGCGGGGTGTAGTACTCGCCGGCCTTCTTGTTGGACTGGTCGGCGAACTGCTTGATCAGGTACTCGTAGGCGTTGCCGAACACGTCCGGGGCGACGGCGGCGTTGGTCAGCGGCTTGGTCGAGAAGTGCTCGATCAGGTCGGACAGCCTGCGGTCGGGCAGCTTGTCCTTGTTCGTCCACGTGGCGTTGCCGAAGATGCCGTACAGCGTCTCCGGGTTGGCCTTCTCGATCTCGCGCAGCGCGGTACGCAGCGCCTGCGCCGACGTTCTCGGTGCGCTCGCGGACGTCGTGCCACAGGCAGCCCGTCGGGGATGGCGAAGCGGTGGTTCTCGGCGAAGGCGGCGAACTCGTGGTCGCCGCCGGACTCGTCCAGCGCCTGCGTCGTACTCCTCCAGGTAGACGTCGCTGATCCGCTTGAAGAACATCAGCGGGAAGATGTAGGCCTTGAAGTCGGCCTGGTCGATCGCTGCCGCGCAGCAGGTCGGCCGCCTTGGCGAGGTACTGCTCCAGCTCACCGAGCGTGAGCGGGGCGGCGGCCTGCGGGATCAGCGCGAGGGCGTGGGCGCGGACTTCGTCTTCAGTCATGGCCGCCTCCCGCGGCTGCGCGCGAATCGGGGACCGGCGCCCCGTACCGGACTGCGTCCAACAGCGCCGAGCGCAGCTTGCCCGGACTCACTCGCCAGGTCGGCGGCGTTCTGCTGCAGTGATCGGACGGCGGTCATACCCGCCGAGACGATCTGTTGGTGTTCCAGGGACATGAGCGGGATCTCAAGTTCCTTGATCGGGGCGCGCTTGATCGTAGAGCCGGTTTGCAGTCGGTCGTTCCAGGCGCCGCTGATCACCTCGGCGAGGTAGGCCGGGAAGGACAGTTCGGCGTTCAGCACCCGGATGCGGTAGACGCCGGTCGACGGCGTGCGTCCACCGTCGGTATCGAGCACCGCGCGAACCTTGTGCATCGTGGTGACCAGGACGTCGTCGGGCTGGGTGAGGTCTGTCCCGTCGCCCGGAACTGGAGCGTCATCGACCGGCGTTAGCTTGCCCGCAACCACGTCCTTGGCCTGCACGATCCGCGGTTGAGCATCGGCGTGGAGTGCTTCGCCCTTGTCGCGGGGACGCCCGGATCGGACGTCCACCACCCCTTGATCGATCAATTCGTCCAGGTCGCAACCCGCGTCGTTCGAACCCTGGTCAGAGACCAACCGCGGAGGTGACGTCCGGCAGCGTCCGGACCGGCCCAGCAACATCGTCGACCGTCCGCGTCGCGTCGGTGATCCGGTCGATGATCTCGTCGGTATCCCGTGCTTCCTGGTCGATCCAGCGTTGCGGAGTGAGGACGGCGTCGTTGGCGAGAAGGGTGGTGACCGGTTCCTGGGTGTGTGGCACGTCCACCGCGAGCCGTGGATCGGCGGACAGCCAGTCGGCCACGACATCGGGCAGGTCGGGCGCTGCAATGCCCGAGGCGTCGATGAACCGGACCGTCGGCTCGGTGACCTCCGCTCCTCTGGGGGCGCGCAGCACCCACAGGGCGAGCGCGATGGAGGTCTGCGGGAGCATCTTGGCGGGCAGGGCGATGACGGTATCGACGCAGCCGGCCCCGAGCATCCGGCTGCGGATGGCGCCCTCGGCGCCGCCGCGGAACAGCGGCCCGGTCGCGGTGATGACGTAGCCGCGTCCGTCGTCGCGGAGGTGGTGAACGACGTGCTGCAGCCAGGCCAGGTCGGCGGAGCCCCTTCGGCGGGATGCCGTAGCCGAAGCGGCGGTCACTGACGGCGTGCTCGGCGGACCAGCGCATGGCGAACGGGGGCTCGGCCACGATGACGTCCGCCTTGAGCGCGGGGTACGGGTCGTAGGTGAGCACGTCAGCCCGCTTGACCTGGAGGTCGACGTCATGAAGGAAAGCGCGCTGGCGCGCGGTGAGGAGCGCCTGCGGGTTGACGTCGCTTCCGTACACTTGGCGGGGCTGCGCGCCCTGCCGGACGGCGCCGATGAGCGCCGCGCCGATGCCGCAGGCCGGGTCGTACAGCTCGCCGCCGGGGCGGGTCGCTGCGAGCGCGGCGAGGATGGCCGACGTGGGCGAGCCGACAAAGCCGTACTCGGCCCCGGCCTTGACCTGCGCGGTGGACAGCCTGGCGAGCACCGCGTCACAGGTGTCCGCCAACTCGTCGAGCGGCACCGCCGAGACGAGCTGGCAAGATCTCGACCAGGGTCTGGTCGGCAGGCGCCGCACCGAGTCGGGCACGACCACCAGCTCGTCCGCGCGGCGATCGCGTGCTACGCCGTGAGCGAGCACCGTGTCGATGCCGGTCAGTGGGTCGAGCCAGACCCCGGCGTCGGCGCCGCTGCCCGCACTGCGGGCGCGGAGCATCTTGGCCAGGCATGCGAAGGACAGCACCATCTGGGCGATGTCGACCCAGTCGGCGAGACCGCGAACGGTGTTCAGCGCCGCCCACACTTCAGCGTCATGGGGCACCGCGCGCACGGTCACGCCTCGCCGCACAAGCCATTGGACGACCTGTGCACGGTCGAACAATGGCCTGCCGGCCGAGCCCGCGGCCGGCTGGGGAAGTCCTCCGTCTCGCGTTTGCGCCAGTTGCTGACTGCCGCGCGGCTGACCCCGGCCATCTCTGCGATGTCGCTGGGCGACACCAGGCTGCGGCTCTTCGGGCCACTCACGCGGCGCCTCCGACCTGGTCGCTGTTGCCCAGGAGCACGACGTGCGCGGCCGCCATGATCAGTCGCTTGGATACCCGGCCGCGGTGGCCGACGACCGTGACGCAGACGCCCTGCGCCCCGAGACGAGCCACGACGTCGGCGAAGATGCCGTCTCCCGAGGCGAGGACCACCTCCTCGAAGCGGGCAGCGCCGTTTTCGCGCTCGAGGACGTCGAGCAGCGCGAGGTCCGCTCCGTCGACGCCGTGTCCCGGCACGTACCGCGGCAACGGGTTCGCGCCCCAGCCCACGTAGGCCGGCAACAGCCCGGCGCGACTGACCCCGACCACCACCTGCGTCTGCTCGATGCCGATCACGTCCTCCAACGTCCGGCGGACCCAGCGCGCCTGCTGCGGCGTCCGGATCGCTCCGCCCGAGATGTTCTCGATGTCCACTGCAGCGAGCTGGCGCGCCTGCAGATCGCGCTGTATCCGCGTCAGCGCCCGCCCGTCTTCCGTGAACACTACCGTACCCCCAACGCTTTGTGAATCCGACGAACCAACAATAGCTCGACGGGCTGCGGATGTCAACTGGTTGGTTAGATTCACGCAGTGAAAGATGCTTAGCCGAGTCAACCGTCGAGGTGCCTAGCACGCCTAAGGCTGGCTGGGCCGATGGCGACGCCGGGTGAAGTCGCCTGCGTCCCCTGCACTCCAGCCGGTCGGGGTGCGCTCCGGTCGTTGTGGAGGCCGAGCGCCGCGGATTCAGTCGCGGACGGACCGCGCTTCGGCGACCTTGCGGATGAGCGGGGTGACCCTGTCAGGACCACCGCGGAGCCGTATCAGGGCACGGGCTGCGGATTTCTGATCAGCCGACACCCGGAGCACCCGGCGACTCGACGGCATCGCCGTCGCCCTGGGTGGTTGCGGCCGGTGCGGCAACGGTGCGCCGGACGCCGGACGACTCAACGCCGGGGGCATCGGCTCGGGGAGGGTCGACGAACAGCAGGGCGCGTGACTCCGACAGCGTGACGCGTTGTCCGGGGTAGCAACGCTGCGCGGCAATGCATTCCACGGCAACGTGAGCAGCGTGGTCGGCATCTCACCTGGCCGCGCACGCGAGGGCCGACGCCGTCCCGGACTCAGCTGACGGCGCACAGGCCCGACATCCGCCTCCGTCGAGAGGATCTTGTCCGCAGATGGCGATACCGTGCGACGCTAGGCGAAGCGGGAGGATGCAGGAACCATGACGTCGCTTCCCACGGCCGGCCGGCCCAGCGCGGTGTGGGGTTTCGACCGGACCGGCCCGGCCTGGGCTGCGCGGGCCTTCGACCGCGCCGGCGGACAAGATCACCTCGGGCTGGGCTCGGTCAGCTCCGATCGCATCCTGCCGAGCCTGTCGCCGGGCATCAACGTGCTGACGATTCACCCGCGGTACTGGTCGGTCTACGCCTGGATCCTCGACGAGTTCTGGGCTCACCAGGACCTGCCTCGCACGCGCGCGGCGTTCACGCAGTTCTACCGGCCACGGGAGGCCCTGTTCGCGTTCGCCTGCCAGCTGTGCGACGCTCCCGAACATCCCACCTGATGGGCAACATCGTCGGCTCCCAGCGCACGGCCGGGCCCGCGCGGGAACTCGACGAGTTCGACCCCGACTTCGCCTACATCAAGGAGCCGCTCGGCGGGTTCGGTCTCTACTACCGCGCCGCGATGGAGGCCACCGGCCTCGTACAGCGCACCGACCTCGCCAGCGGAATCCCCTACGACACCGTGACGCCGCTGGGCAAGGCGCTGGCCGCGGCGTACCGCTCCGCCGTCGGCGACACGACGCTGGCCACCGACTACCTCGCCGACGCGCAGGTGACCGGGCCAGTGCCCCGCGACGTGCTGGTGCAATTCGCCCGGCAAGGATGCCTGTGCCAGCTCGCGACCGCCCAGCAGGCCGACCTTCCTCTGCTGCAAGACCTCTTCACCCACGTCGGCGACGCCACGGGGGCGCGCCGCCGCACACTGCGCTTCCTGCTCGACCTCAGCACCGTCACCAACGAACCGGCTCTGACCCAGGACCGGTTCCGCCAGCTGATCTACTTCCGCGAGCCTGGACGGCAGCACCTACACTCCGCGCGCCGAGATCACGGACACCGCGCGCCGATGGCGGCTGTACCAGGCCCGCGAGTACTTCGGCTTCGCCTTCAACCGACTCTGGGCCTGGCTGTGCCGCCGCGGACTGGAGATGTCCCACGACGGGCTCGCCCTCGTTCCGCTCACCGCACTGTGGCAGCTGATCCGCGACGAGCTCGACAGCAACGACTTCGTCAACGGCCCGCGAGACGCACGGGTTGACCATCGCGGCCGACACGCCGGCGTCCGCACTTCTGGATTGGGTCACGACGAACGCGTCGACGTCGGGCCGGGCGCCGACGCGGTGTGGCCCCGGCACGAGACGCTGGACGAGCACGCCCTCTATCGGTGGTGCAACAACGCGACCGACGACGCGGAAACACTCGTCGCGATGCTGACGATCCTGCTGCTGGTCTACCTGCGCCTCGGCACGCCGGGCCGGACGCTCGGCCTCGGCAAGGACCGCGACATCATCGCCGAAGGCGGCTCGCTGCGCATCGGCATGGAACGGTTCTTCGTCGCGCTCCGAACCGAGCTGAAGGCCGACCCGACGGTCGCCGATCTGCTCGACTGGATCATCAGCCCGGTACGTCATCCCCCAGCACGAACGCGTCGCCGTCGCCAAGCTCGTCAACGGCGACACCTTCCGGTTCCGACGCGTCGGAACCGCGATGCGGTTCTTCAAGAACGACGCACCGGCCGTGTTCAACGACAGCCGCTTCGTCGCCCTCAGCACCACCGTCCACGAACTCGGCCTGGTCAGCGACCTGCGGCAACCCCACCGCAGCGCTGACCGCCGCCGGAACGACGCTGCTGACCACCGGCGACCTCCCGTCCGGCGCCCTGGATGCCGCGCTCGAGCACCTCGAGGCGGAGGGCTGATGGCGCGCTCTCGTCGCCCGGCAGCCCGGACCCGCGATCGTCCTGCCCGACCTCATCCAGGGGCCGTGGACGAGCTTGATCGTGCTCACCTACTCGGCCAACCTGGCGTTCTTCGAGAACCATCTGCTCCGTCAGCTCAGCCAGGTGCCGCTGCGCCTCGTCCTCGCCGACGACCGCCGGGTGGCCGAGACCCTCCGCGAGGCGGCCAACACCGGGCAGCGGCTCCGCAACGCCAACCGCAGCTACCTCATCGCCCCGATTCGTCACCCCCGCGCCGCGCACGGCAAGCTCGTGCTCATGACCGCCGCCAGCGCCGGCCGGCTGCTCGTCGGCTCCGGAAACCTCGGCCAGGACGGTTACGCCTCGCCCGGCGAGCTGTGGCACGCCTACGCCTACGACGACGGACCACACCCAGCACCTCGAGGAGTTCGCCGCGGCCCGGCGGCTGATCGACTCACTGGCCGGCGCCGGCCTCCTCGACCCGCCCGTGCGGGACACCCTCAACGCCATCTGGCGCGAAGCGCCATGGCTGGCTCCCGCTCCGACGGTGGACACTGCGCTGCGCGACAACAGCGCCGCGCCGCTGGCCGCGCAGTTCATCGACGCCGTCCGCTCGCTCGGCGAGCCGGTGCATGAGCTGACCGTCCACGCGCCCTTCTACGACACCGACGCCGGCGCGCTGCGGCATCTGCTCGACCAACTGACCCCGGACCGGGTCCGGGTTCTGCTACGGCCCGACACCTCCGTCGATCCCAAGACGCTCACCGCGACGCTGAGAGCTGCTAGGTCCGCGCAGCTGTTCCGGCTCGCCGTCACCGGCGACGAGGCCACCTACATCCACGCCAAGTGGCTGCACGCGACGACCGCTACCCACGAGGTGATGCTGACGGGGTCGGCGAACCTCTCCCGCCCGGCACTGCTCACCACCGGATCGGTGGGCAACCTCGAAGCGGGGATCCTGCAGACCCGCGCCCGCGGTGGGTTCGACCATCTCTACCAGCCACTGACGCTGACACCGCTCACCAACCTCGACGCGCTCGACCTCCACCTCGACCATCACGCCCGCCACCAGCCGTCACGCGGCCCGTGCTGCTCTGGAGCCGACTCGACGGCCACGCACTGCGGCTCGCCTTCACCGACCGCCTTCGACGAGACCCACTCGTCCTCACCGCTCCCGACGGCACCACCCTGGCGACCACCGCCGCCAACTGGGATGGCACGCACCTGCTCGTGAGGCTGACCCTCGACCAGGCGGCGCTGCTCGCCGAGGGCGGACCACTGCGAGCCACGATCGACGGCGACGGCCAGGACGGTGACGCCGAGGCCACCGACGTGAGCTGGCCCTACCAGCTCGACCACCTCGCCGGCCGGCTCAAGACCGCCGCCGACAACCGCATGCTCGACAAGGTCGGAGCGCTACCCGAGGCCGACAAGGAGCTGTACGAACTGCTCGTCCAGCTCGAACAGACCCTCATCGCCGATCAGGTCAGCGCGTGGAAGGTCGCCAATCCGACCAGCCCCGTCCCGACCGCGGACGGTGACGGAGACGAAGAGGGCCCAAGCCTGCAATGGCGCGACATCGACTGGAGCAAGCTGAAGCGGTCGTCCCAGTACCTCGCCTACCACTACCGGACCACCCAGGGCCTGGCCCACACCGACATCGAAGTCATCCTGGCCTCGATCTCGGCCCAGCTGACTCCGGAGGCGGACCGACCCTCCCCGGGGCGCAGCGACTCGGCCAGCGACGACGATGACCTCAGGGTCGAAAGCGGGGAGGTAGCGGCGGACCCGGCCCGCGCCGAGGAACTGGAAGCGGACGAGGACGCCGACGAGCTCCATCGCCCGCTGTCGGTTTCCACGCGGACCAGAATGGCCTTCGGCCGTTTCGTCAAGCGCTACCGCGCCGCCCTGGCCGACGTCAGCTTCTTGCAGCAACTCGGACCCACGGTCACCGTGCACAACGCCGTGATCATGCACCACCTCCTGGGCCGCCTGCTCGAGCGGGACGGCATCGACACCCGGGATCGCCGCCGACGCCTACCTCGCGATCTGGGGGCTGCTCTGGGGGGACGGCACCACGCCCGGGATGCTGGCGGGCCTAGACCCCGCCGAGCGGGCCGCAGCCGACCAACTCATCCTCCAGGGCAAGCTGCGGGAGATGACGCTCCAGGCTCTCGCAAGCTTCGCCTTCGACGAGGAGCTCCCCGACCACCTGGGACCGCCGCTTCGTGTAGCCGCACGGCAGTTGGCCGTCGACCCCGATTTCACCCTCACCCTGCCGCTGTGCACGGCGGCCGCCCCCAGGCACGCCGCCGAGTTGATAGCAGACCTGTGGCGACTCGCCTCGCGTCTCCACGAGTCCGAGATCAACGGGTTCGTGCTGGGGCCACTCGGCCTGCCGGCGTCGGCTGCCCGCCGAGACGTGGCCACCGTCAACCGCCGCGGCGCCGAGGGCGGGAAGCCCCGCCAAGCGACCGTCCACGTCCTCGAGATTCTCAGACCCGTGCCGGAGCTCACCGCCGCGAACGCCATCGACGCCCTCGGTCGTCTCGCCATCGTCAGCTGGTTCAACGATGAGCAGGTCGACTACTGGCGTATCAAGTTCCTCGCCGCCCACACTCTCTGCTTCTGGGATGAGGCGGCCGGGGACGGGCTCGTGGTGATCGACGGCGAGACCACCGACCTCGACCACCTGGACCTGCCGTGGCCGGCCTGGTACCACCGCTACCAGGAGCTCCACGAGGCGTGCGCCGGCATCGCCGCCGCGTAGCAGCAACCAGAGAACGCAATGGAACGAGAACTTGTCTTCGCCGCGCCGGCGGTGCGCGACAGGGGGAAGAAGGTGCGGTGCAAGAGGTGTGATCACCTTGCTCTTGATCATGCGGCAGGGGTGACGCGCTCTGGCTTCGAGCGGTGACGCGGCTCGAGCGCCGCTCGAAGGCGCTCGACTTGGTCCGGCTTCAGGCGCTCAGGTTGGCTACGAAGCCAGGTCACGAGGTCGTCGCCGTGGACGAACGTCACCTTATCTCCGTCGTACTGGCGCTGCGGGAAGTCGGCCCAGAGGACGACCACCGCGGTCACCCACGGACGGACCTGAACGCGCTGCCGGAAGAAGGAGTTGGCGTCCGCCGCGTGCGACCGCCCCTCCCGCGCCCACCAGCTGCCCTGGTAGTCCGGCCGCTCCCGTCCCGGGCGCGTGAGCGTGGCCTGGTCACCGTCAAGCACAACCGCTCCATGGAGGTTCTTGGTCTCGAGAACGAAGACACCGGCCGGTCCGACCAGGACGTGGTCGATGTTGAACTGCCCGCGGTCGAGATCGTGGGCGATGAACCAGCCGGCGCGCAGCAGCGGTTCGACCGCCTTGGCGGTGCGCTCCTCCCCGACTGCCCCGGTGAGGTATTGGCCGATCCAGGCTGGAGGTGTCTCACGAGCCAAGATGTAGAAGGCCAAGGTGATCCCGGCCAGCAGGCCGCACAGCCAGCCACGCAGCTGGCCAAGGCCGAGCAGCAGCGCGAGCGCCACGACGATGAAGCAGAGCGCCGCGCCCCACCGGAAGAATCGTCGATTGCGCTGACGCCACTCGCGGGTGAGCTGGGCGTACTCGGCAGCGGCGGACGCGCCTGCGCGTCGTCTGATTCTCCGCTCGGCCAGCACTTCGCCTCCCATGATCGCAAGCGAAGCTAACACAAGCCTTACGCAGATCAGAAGGCTCTAACCGGGTGGGCGCATCGGGCAGATCCGGCGGTTCGGCAGGCGAGCAATGCTCGGCCAGCCAGCCGGCGATCAGCTCGAGGTCCGCGTGCCCGGCGACCAACTCGACCATGAAGCGCTCTCCGTCGTCGGCCGATGCGCGCAGCCGCTGTCCGTTGATCGCGAGGAAGACCTTGGTCGTCAGCCAGGCGAGGCGCTTGTTGCCGTCGACGAGCGCCTGGTTGTTGTCGAGCGACTGGCACAGCGCCGCAGCCTTCGACCAGAGGTCGGGGTAGGCGTCCTGGCCGAATGCACTCGCTGACGGCCGGGCGACGGCCGAGGCGAGCAGCCCGGCGTCGCGCACGACCCAGCCGGCGCGCTCGACCTGCCGGAGGACGTCCTCGAGCGTCAGGTACCGGGTCACTACTTTGCGAGGCGGTCGAGCAGCTCGGCGTCCTCGACGGCGGCGTGCGTCGTACAGCTCGTCGAGCACGGCGGCGCGGCGATCGGCAGCGATGCGCGCCTGGATGGCCAGCACCGCCACCTCGTGCATCGACCGATGCTCCCGGGCGGCCTGCTCGCGCAGCGCCTCGGTGTCCTCGGGGCTGAGCTTGACGACGAAGGCCATATCGAAATGATACCGCCCGGCGGCAACCGGAGACGGCAGTGTGAGGCGGGCGCCAGCACTGTGAGGTGGGCCGATCCCCAGGTGTGAGGCGCGCCGGTAGACGTCGTCACCCCTGCGCTGTCAAGCACGGCCGTCAAGATCATCGCGAAGGCCGCTTAACGCCCGAATCTGCTGGGGTGACGCCAGGGGTGACACGGTGCGCGGTCGCCTCGGGGTGACAGTTTGCAGTACACGTCTGCGGACGCTGCTGAGCATGGATCACACAGTTCGCCCGGTCGTCGCTGTGCCCGTTCGTCGTCGTAGGTAGGTGTTGCTACCGGGCCGGTAGAAGCGCTTCCTACCTACCCGCGCCGTCGAGGTAGGTAGGAATCCGGTCCGTTCGATCCGGACCGTCTCCGGCATGACGACGCCGACCGAGGTTCGCGCAACTTCTTCGCCGCGACGTGATAGCAATCGCCCCGGTTTTGCACCTGTTCGTTGTGAGCGCCCTGCACGGGCGCGGACGGGAGCGGACCGATGATGAACCTGCACAAGCTCAGCGCCGGCAACGGCTACACCTACCTGACCCGGCAGGTGGCGGCCAACGACGCCGCCGACACCGGCTACGCCAACCTCGGCGAGTACTACAGCGAGCGCGGCGAGTCGCCCGGCGTGTGGCTCGGTCGCGGGCTCGCCGGGCTGGACGGCGGCCCGCAGCCGGGCGACGTGGTCCACGAGGCGCAGATGGTCGCGCTGTTCGGGCAGGGCCGGCACCCGAATGCGGACGCGCTCGAGCAGCGCGCGGCCGCGACCGGCACCGAGGTGGACACGCGCCTCGGCAAGCCGTTCGCGGTACGCGCGGCGTCGAGCGAGTTCCGGCGCGAGCTGGCGCGGCGAATCGTCGCGCACAACCGCGAACTGGGCGAGCGGCCGAACGCGCCGGTCAGCGACGAGGACCGGGCACGACTGCGGTCCGAGCTGGGCCGCGAGTGGTTCCTCCGCGATCACGGGCGCGAACCGCTCGACGCGCGCGAGCTGACCGACTACGTCATCGGCGCGTCCCGGCCCGGCAAGCAGTCGGTCGCCGGCTACGACCTGACGTTCTCGCCGGTCAAGAGCGTGTCGGCGCTGTGGGCGCGTGGCCGATCCAGCGACGGCGCGCGAGATCGCGGCCGCGCACGACGCGGCGGTGCGCGACGTCGTCGGCTGGCTCGAGCGCGAGGCGGTCTACACGCGGATCGGCGCGGGCGGGCCGCAGCAGGTGGACACCCGCGGGCTGCTCGCCGTCGCGTTCACGCATCGCGACTCGCGCGCCGGCGACCCGGATCTGCACACGCACGTCGCGATCTCGAACAAGGTGCAGACGGCCGACGGGCGGTGGCTCGCGCTCGACGGGCGGCCGCTGCACCGGGCGGCGGTGGCCGCGTCCGAGCGGTACAACACGCGGCTCGAGGCGCTGCTGACCGCGCGGCTCGGTGTGCGGTTCACCGAGCGTCCGGACGACGGCGGCAAGCGGCCGGTGCGCGAGGTCGTCGGCGTGGATCCGAGACTGGCGCGGTTCTGGTCGAAGCGGCGGCAGGTGATCACGGCCCGGCAGGAGCAGCTGGCGGCCGAGTTCGCGACGACGCACGGACGGACGCCGGACTTCGCCGAGCAGACGCGGCTGTTCGCGCAGGCGACGACGGACACCCGGCAGCGCAAGCACGCGCCGCGCTCCGAGCACGAGCAGCGGGCCGCGTGGTGGGGCGACGCCGCATCGGTCCTCGGCGGCGACCACGCGGTCGTCGCGATGCTGCGCGAGGTGCACGGCGCAACCGGCCGTCCCGGTGCCGGACACGATCGACGAGGCGTGGGTGGCGCGCACCGCGGCCGACGTCGTGCGGTCGGTGGCGGAGCGCGCGAGCACGTGGCGCAGCAGCACGGTCCGGTCGGAGATCGAGCGCCGTGCCCGCTACGGCGACGTGCCGCTCGCGCATCTCGACGTCGTGGTCGAGGCGACCCTGGCCCGCGCGCTGTCGCCGGAGCTGTCGGTGCGGCTCGGCCGAGACGACGGGATCGCCGAGCCGGCGGCCTTGCGGCGGGCGGACGGGTCGAGCGTGTTCGAGGTCGCCGGCTCGCAGCTGTACACGTCGACCGACGGTGCTGGAGGCCGAGGCCCGCATCCTGGCCGCCGCATCGCGCACCGACGGCGCGGCCGTCGCCGGCCGAGCTCGTCGAGCTGGCGCTGCTCGAGGCGCAGGCCAACGGCATCCCGGTCAACGACGGGCAGGCGGCGCTCGTCCGGTCGCTCGCGACGTCCGGCCTTCGCGTGCAGCTCGCGCTGGCGCCGGCCGGAGCCGGGAAGACGACGGCGCTCGGTGTGCTCGCCGCACGCGTGGGCGGACGGCGGCGGCACGGTCGTCGGGCTCGCGCCGACCGGACGCGCGGCCGACGAGCTGCGCCGCTCCCTCGGCACCCGGACGGACACCATCGCCAAGCTGCTGGTCTCGCTCGACGCCGACAACCGGCCGCCGTGGGTCGACGCGATCAACGACCGGACGCTGCTGATCGTCGACGAGGCCGGCGCGGCGAGCACCGCGAACCTCGACCGAGTGATCGCCTTCGCCCTCGACCGCGGCGCGAGCGTGCGGCTGATCGGCGACACCCGGCAGCTGTCGAACGTGGCCGCCGGCGGCGTGCTGCGCGACATCGCCGAAAGCGTCGGCGCCGCCTCGCTCGAGACGCTCGTCCGGTTCGCCGACCCGACCGAAGCGCGAGCGTCGCTGGCGCTGCGCGTCGGTGACGCCACCGCGCTGGGCTTCTATCTCGATCACGACCGCGTGCACGCCGGCGACCACGCCTCGACGGTCGAGCACGCCTACGCGGCCTGGCGCGCCGACCGAGCGGCCGGCCACGACTCGTTGCTGCTCGCGCACACCAACCATCTGGTCCGCGAGCTGAACCTCCGCGCGCAGGCCGACCTGACCGACCTGGACGGGCCGCGCGTGCAGCTGCACGACGACACCACGGTCGGCGTCGGCGAATCGATCGTCACCCGCCGCAACGACCGCCGGCTGCCGATCACGTCCACCGACTGGGTGAAGAACGGCGACCGGTGGCGGGTCGACGCGATCACCGAGGACGGCGGCCTTCGGGTCACGCACGCCGACACGCGCCGGTCGGTGACGCTGCCGCCGACATACGTGCGCCGCTTCGTCGAGCTCGGCTACGCGACCACCGTGCACCTCGCGCAGGGCAGCACCGCCGACGCCTGCCACGTCGTGCTCACCGGCGACGAGACCCGCGAGACGCTCTACGTCGCGATGTCGCGCGGACGGCACGCGAACCATCTCTACCTCGACGTCGGAGCCCCGGCCGATCCGCACGCGGCCACGACCCCCGAGGTGATCAACCCGTCGACGAGCGTCGAGATCCTCGAGCGCATCCTCGCCACCGAGGGCGCGAAGCGGTCGGCGACGACGCAACGCCGCCTCGATGCCGATCCGATCGCCCGGCTGCGCGACGCGGCGATCCGCTATCGCTCGGCAGTCGAGTCGATCGGTACGCCGCCGGCGGATCGGGCCGGGCCGCTGCCCTGGCTGCCCGCGCTGCCTGCCGTCGACGACCCGTCCATGGCGACCTACCTGTCGCGGCGCTTCGACCTCGTCCGAGAGCTCGCCGCCGAGCTGCCCGTCGCCGACGACGCTGCCGGACACCCGATGGGCGGCAGCGCTGCAAGCCAAGGACGCGGCACTCGCCCGACAGCTCGCGGCCTGGCGGGCGACGAACGGCGTCGACCGCTCGGAGTTCCGTCCCTGCGGTCCGTCCGCCGACGGCGACGCCTATCGGCAGCGGCTGGACGCGCACGTCCGCGCCGCGGTCGGCTCGCTGGTCAGTCAGAACGAGCGGTGGCGGCAGCTGGTGGACCCTCTCGTCCCGGGCATCGCCGACGACGCCGGGTGGCCGATGCTCGCCCGCGCGCTCTCCCGAGCGAGCGACGCCGGCTACGACGTACCGAACCGCCTTCCGGACCTCATCGGCCGCCGTCCGCTCCCGCCGGAACACGCCGCCCGATCGCTGTACTACCGGTTCCTCGACGACTGCCCCGATGCGCTCGAGCCCGAGCGATCGACCTACCGATACACGCCGCCGCCGGCACCGTCGCGTCCCGAACCCCTGCCCGACTACACCCGCTCGCAGAGCAGACCATCCATCTCCCGAGGAGGACCACACCGATGAACCACGAAGCCGACTTCACCGACGAGCAGCTGCTGCTCACCACCGTCCAGGCCGGCCGCGTGCTCGGCGTCGGACGAACGACCGTCTACCAGCTGATCAAGACCGGCGAGCTCCATGCCGTCCACGTGGGCGGCAGCTGCCGCATCTCGTGGGCCGAACTGGAGCGGTACGTCACGCGACTCGACGCCGCCCACCAGCCCGCCGAGCCACCGGCGTCTGCGCCCGGGCGCCGGTGGCGACGAGTCGTCGACGCGGACGGGCAGCGCACCATCTTCGCCGTCGGCATACCCGACCCGCACGACCCGGCCGCGTAACCCGTTGCTCCTGTCAGAGGCGCGGCGGACGATCGAGGAGACGAAAGGGGACGATCATGGCAGGACGCGGAGCGAACGGCCGCTCGACCATCGTCAAGCAGGCCGACGGCCGATGGCACGGCTTCGTCTCGATGGGCGCGAAGGGCGACGGCAGCCGCGACCGCCGGCACGTCTCGGCCGCGACTCGCGCGGCGGTCGTCGAGAAGGTCAAGTCGCTCGAAGCCAAGCGCGACGCCGGCATGGTCGGCGCGAGCGGCAAGGCGATGCTCGTCGACGAATGGCTCGACTACTGGGCCGAGAACATCGCCTCGGTCCGCGTGCGTGCTCGCACCCTCGCCACCTACCGCACGATGATCCGGCTGCACCTCAACCCGTACATCGGCAAGCGCCGCCTCGACCAGCTGCAGCCCGAGCACCTCGAGCAGACCTACAAGCAGCTCCTCGACAAGGGCCTGTCCCCCGCGTCGGTGCTGCGGGTGCATCGCATGCTGCATCGGGCGCTCAAGATCGCGATGCAGCGTGACCGGGTGGCCCGCAACGTCGCGACGCTCGTCGAGCCGCCGCGGCAGGAGCGGCCGAAGACGCCCGAGCCGCTCGACGTCGAGGAGTGCAAGCGCGTGCTCGCCGCCGCCGAAGGGTCTGCGGAACTCGGCCCGGTGGACGGTCGCGCTCGCGCTCGGGCTGCGCCAGTCCGAGGCGCTGGCGCTGCAGTGGAAGGACATCGACTTCGACCGCGGCACGCTCTCGGTGCGTCGCGGTCTGCACCGCGTGCCCGGCGAGGGCCTCGTGTTCACCGAGCCGAAGACCGACCGCAGCCGCCGCACGATCGCGGTGCCGGCGCCGCTGATCGAGGCGCTGCGCAAGCAGCGGGTCGCGCAGAACGAGGAGCGGCTCGTCGCCGGCACCGAGTGGGACGACTGGGATCTCGTCTTCGCCCAGCCGAACGGCCGGCCGCTGGACAAGCACTCCGACTACGAGGCGTGGATCAAGCTGCTCAACCGCGCCGAAGCGTGCGGCACATCCGCCTGCACGACGGCCGCCACACCGCGGCGACGCTGCTGCTCACCGCCGGCGTCCACCCGCGCGTCGTGATGGAGCTGCTCGGCCACAGCCAGATGCGCACGACGACCGACATCTACAGCCACGTCATGCCGGCGCTCGCGCAGGAGGCCGCCGACCGCATGGCCAAGACGCTCTGGACCTGACGCCGCTCGATATCCGTCGATATGCGTTGACTGATGCGAATCGGGGTCGCGCCTATATGGATCCGTCCGCGTAGCAGTCGGATGCGACGGCTGCTCCCGAGCGATCTTCGGTCCACGACCTCCGGCAAGCATGCACGTCGTCGCTGATCGCGGCGAACGTCCCCGGTCAGAGACATCCAGGAACGCGCCTCGGCCATTCGTTCTACAAATCACGATGGACACCTATCCCGAAGCGCTGCAGACGTCGCGACAGCTGTCATGGATGGGCGGTTCGGTGGATGAACGAACAACGAATTGTTACAAACTACAACCGTGTACTTACTCGCATACGACTTGTCACACAGCAACGGATCTCTATAGTTCCCGTATGACTAGCGCGCGCCGCGGCTCTCCTATGCCTTCGATCCAAGTTACGGCGAACGTCATCGTGCTGTCCGCAGCTTCCGCTATTGCCACGGCTCCGACCGGGCCGCCGCGAGGTCATGACGACGAGGACAGAGCGGTCTCGACAGTCCTTCCCATGTCGACCGCCTCGATCAATCCGGGCTCCTCCGCCAGTACTGCTAGACCTCGCGCCAGCGCGCGTCTAACCAGCGAACCTGACAACCGAGGATCGGCGCCTGTGCCTTCATGGCGTCGCTCACCGCTGCCTGCGCTAGCGGCAACATCGCCTGCGGCGCCTGCTGGAGCATCTGCTGAACCGCTGCTGGTAGCTGCGAAGGATCCACGCCCGGCGGTAGCTGGATCGGCAAGTTGAGCTGTACCTGGAGACTCTGAGGCATCGTCCGTTGGGCGGTGATCTCATCGTTCCCCCGAACTCGTGCGCGCTGTCGCGGGTCTCGATGACGCCCGCCACCACGTCGTCCGTGTACTTGTCGTCGTTCTGGATGAGTGCGATCGGGATCCAGGGGCTCCAACAGCTTGAGGTCCTGCTCGTAGACGGTCAGCAATTCCCACATCGCTTCGTCCAACTCGTGCTCAGCCAGCGTGGAGTCCGATGTCCTTCGCCTCGTCCAAGCCGACGGCATGCCCGTGGGCGTAGACCTTCTCTGCGAGGGTGGCAACGATCGTGTCGATGGCGGTCTTGCCCAGCGACTCGACCCGTGACCGAAGCATCTTGTCAGCGAGATAGCGAATATGCGAAGCGGGGTTGGGTAGATGCTGCCCAGCATGAGCGGGTCCATGCGCTGGGCGAGGCGATCGAACGCCGCGACCTTGGCGGTCTCCTCCTGCAGGCCGAACCGCTCGGTTGCGAACTTCGGGAACGCCATCACGTCCTCAACACTTACCGACTGTTGGGTCTGACCGCCTGGCCCCTCCGTGCTGAGGTTGAGCATGGGGTCGATTGGTCCAGCTCTGAGCGTGCTTCCCGAGGACGATGGAGTCAGCGCCGAGGGACAGAAGTGTTGCTGCGCTGTTGGCGCGAAACGGGATCAAGGCATCCCAGCTACTCGCTGTGCCCCTGAACGCGCTGTTCAGACGCCAGGGCACATCGATCGCGCCGCCCCTGCTGTAGATAAGAACGTCGAGTTTCTCCACGGAGCCCATCGCCCGTAGGTGCGCCAGGATCGGCCGAACGGCGTCATCTCCGATGTTCGTAATGAGGTTGGTTCGATCTCCTGTGATGTAGACCAGAACGCGGGTGTTGCGCAGTTCTTCGATCCTCGTGATGAGGTCGATTCGCTCTTGTCTGCTCACCCAACGTCCCCCGTGCCCGTCGATCTTCTCCTAGCCCGGACAAGGGTGGCACACGAAACGTCGAAAGCCCACCAGAGCGGTCAGCGCCGCCGCCGCGGTTTGCCGATCATGACCGGGATCTGCCGTGGTAGCGGCCCCGAGCCCAGGAGCCGCCGGGCGTCGCCATGAAGGCGGACTACGGGTCTGGGCGAATAGTGCAATGTCAAACCGTCGCATCAGGAAACTCGCCAACTATGGGCATCCGCGGCGTCCTTACTGGGTCTCGCGGAGAATTCCCATGAACGTCCTGTCGAGCCCCTTCCGTTCCCAAGTCACTTTCACGTGTTCCATGATCTTCGGCACGTCGGTATGGACCGTACTCGGCCACAGGTTGGGGGTTCGTACTCCTCGACTCGAAGCATGTTGTCCACGTCAAAGATTGGGCCAGTGCCCTTAGCCCGGACCAGCGCGACCGGCTTGTCCTCGTTTATTCGCATGCCCAGCTCGAACAGGACATTCGGATTGTGCTCAGTCAGATCGGCTAGCACTAAGTCGGCTTGTAGCAGCTCGTTCACGATGGTGGATTGGATGACCTCCGAGCCGTAGCGCTTGGCGGTCCTGACTTCGAAGCCGGCGCCCTCGAGTGCTGGAGTGAAGATCGACTCCAACACCTCGCTAAAGAATCCCGTCTCATAACGATCATCATGTTCCGTGAAAGGCATGATCACGAAGCAAACGGGGGATCCCGGCTTCGGGCCGGTGGCTACCGTCACGGATTGTCCCCGACGACGACGCTTGCCGAACTTTCCCCGTGGTTCACTGTGACGCCGCGACCTGCCCAGTCCTTGCCGATGCCCACGTATCGACAATTCTTATCGAATAACTCGACAAACTCGTCGTATAGGGACAGGTCGAGTCCGTAGGTGGTGTGAAGCGTGTTCTCAAGGATGTACGTTCCGGAAGGTTATTTCCGCCGTAGTGCTCCACAACCTGCCTAACAGATCGACGCGCAAGAAGGCCGCGAGTTTCGCTTCGGAGGCGACTGCGTCCGAGTCGGGTAGACCGCCTGGCGGCCGAGATTGGTAAGACCCCACAGGTTGGACCCATCGGCGCCCTTGATGACTTCGATCAAACCGAAGTCTCGCGCTGAGTTCATGATGTACAGGAAGTTGGAAGACTTGACCGCAATGCCTAGGGCTCCGGCGATCTGGTCCGCTGGCCACGGGTTACCGCCGTTCTTCTCGCGTATGACCGTCGGCACTCTGTACGCCTGGTCCAACGCTCGGCGCGGGAATGGCCGCTCGATCTTGGCGGGCGCAGCCTTGCTCGCCGCACCCTGCGGGTCCGGGGGCGTCGCTTCAGGCATCGGGGCTTCTTCCTGTTGCTGATGACAGGGTAGACCGCGACGCCGACAGCAGGCCTTGTCTGACGAGGGGACCGAAGGGAAACGGACGCCCGGACCGCGGACGGTTCAATGCCTAAAGAGCAGGCGTTGTGTGCAGCGCTCCGCGGTACCGCGGCTGCCAAGGGAGCACTCCGCTTCAACATCTGACCGCGAGGTGCACATATCGTCGCGCGGGTCCATGGCTCGTGTCCCGGCGCCCAGGCTGCTTTTCGGCGATCCGCGCAGGATGCTTAGCCGTCGACGGCCGGCGCGGGCGGCGAAGTCGTCGAGGGCGGTTAGCACCTCGCGCGACTGCCACATCCGGTTGCGCTTGAAGCCGGTGAACTCGGTCAGGACGCCGGCGTCGACAAGCGGGGCGATGGCGCGGCCGGCGTTGCCGGTCTCGATGCCGAGTTCGGTCGCAACGATCGCCGCGTCGATCACCGGTTGCCGGAGGAGGACGTCGGCCAGGCGCCAGGCGGTCCCGCCGCGTCGGACCTTGATCTTGTCCGTCCAGCCCTGGCGAATCTCGCGCAGGTCGGCAGCGAGCTGGCGACCGTTCGCCGTCGCCGCGAAGGACGCCTCGGCGATCTGTTCGACGATCACCGCCGGTTCGCCGCGACGATAGGCGGTGAGCGAATCGAAGTAGGCCTGAGTGTTGGTCAGCAGACCGGCGGACACCGGGACGGTGACGTTGCGGGTCAGCCCGTGTCCGCGCAGCATCGCGTGGATCAACGCGCGCCCGGTGCGGCCGTTGCCGTCGGGGAACGGGTGGATCGTCTCGAACTGCGCGTGGGCGATCGCGGCCTGCGCGAGCACCGGCAGGTCTGTGCGTCCGGCGAACCGCATCAGGTCGTCGATCAGCTCGGGAACCGACTCGTGGTGAGGCGGCACGAAGTCTGCCTCGTGCGGTCCGAACGAGGTTCCGCCGATCCAGACCTGTTCCTCGCGCCAGCGTCCGGCGATATCCGGGTGCAGCCGGCCGACCAGGGCGCTGTGCATCGCGAGGATCGCGTCGGCGTCGAGCCGGTCCGCGAGGTCGAGCGCGGCGCGCATCGCCGCCACGTTGCCGACGATCTCGGTGGCGTTGCGTTTCTCGGTGCTGCCGAGTTCGGCCAGCGCGATCGCCTTGGCGCCGGACGTCAGGTTCTCGATCAACGAAGACGAGGCTGACTCCGAGCGGAGCAACACGGCCGCAAACGGGGCCACCTCGGCGCCCAACTCGGCGTCGAACCGTGCCACCTCGGCAGACGCCTCCTCGCTCGCCGCGAGAACCGCCGAGGGCAGGGCAAGGGGCCGGTCAGCAATGAGCGGCACGACCGCCGCGCGGTAGGCGCCGGAATGGCGACGGCGCACGCTCGCCGCTACCAGATCGGGCGAGATCCGCGGCGTCCACGGCCGAACTTCCGACCCGAGTCGGGGCCAGGCGGCAGGCGACGGCATGCGTCCAGCGTAACCTCAATTAGTCGATAAGTGAGGGTAAGAGACCTGGATAGCCTCGGTTTCTGACCGGAGCCGCGAGCCCCGCTTGGCACCAATGGCTACCAAAATGGCTACCACGCGAAAATTGATGATCTTGCAGGTGGCTCTAGGCCAATGATTCTGGGTGGAGCTGAGGGGACTCGAACCCCTGACCCCCACACTGCCAGTGTGGTGCGCTACCAGCTGCGCCACAGCCCCTTCGTGGCCCGGCGCGAGCACCGGAGACCGACGGCCAAGTTTACACACCGCCGAAGGGCCGGCCGCACACGGGGAGAGCGAGAAGCGACACGCCGAACCTGTGCAGGCCCCTAATTACGGGGTTTTCAGCCGCGGGGACCATACTGGGCCCAGTACAACACCAACGACCAAGAGGAGTTCTCGTGAACCGCAAGGAACTGGTGAGCGCCGTCGCAGACGGAGCGGACCTGGAGCAGAAGACGGTTGACGCCGTCCTGCGCTCCCTCCAGTCCACTCTCGAGGGCGCCGCGGCCAAGGGTGAGAAGGTCAGCGTCCCTGGGTTCTTCGCCCTGTCGGTCGGCTCCCGCGCCGCCCGTGAGGGTCGGAACCCGGCTACGGGCGAGACCATCAAGATCCCCGCCGCCAAGACGGTGAAGTTCACCGCCGGAAGCGCTCTGAAGGACGCCGCGAACCACAAGTAGAGCGGCACCCAGACGTCGAAGGGCCGGCTCCCAGCTGGGACGGCCGGCCCTGTCCGTCCGGGCGAGTCAGTTCTCGGCGAGGGCTAGTTCGCCGTGGTGTCGGGGGACGCGGCCGGCTTGGTCGGCGTCCCCGAGGTCGTCCCGGACGGCGTCTTGGTCGGCGTCGGCGTCTTCGACGGGTCGGGCGCCGGGCCCTTGGCGTCGGCCTTGGCGATGGCCTTGGTCAACGCCGACAAGGAGGCGGTGACCTTCTTGCCGTTGACCTTCACGGTGGGCGTGGCGGTGATGCCGTCCTGCGAGGCCTGGTCGGTGATGGCCGCGACCAGCGCCTTGTGGGTCTGGTTGGTGACACACGTGTCGAACGTGGACGCGGCCGTGCCGGTGATGCCGGCGGCCTTGGCGTAGGCGCGCAGGTCGTCGTCGGAGCGCCCGGTGCTGTTCTCGGCCGGCTGCGTCTGCTTGCCCTTGTACGTGCCGTAGAGGACGCCGTAGAGCTTCACGAAGTCGTCGACGGAGATGTCGGACGCGCAGTAGGCCGCGTTGGCCGCGCGCGAGGAGTACTTGTTGCCCCCGGAGGAGCTGTCGAGGATCGCGATCATGTGGAAGCGCACCTGCGCCTTGTTGGCCCGCACGTCGGCGTCGAGCTGCTTGCCGCTCTGCTTGACGAAGTTCAGGCAGATCGGGCACTGGAAGTCCTCGTAGAGGTCCACGGTGGCCGCGGCCTTCTTGCCGAAGACGACGCCGTTGCCCACCGACGCGTTCTTCGCGGTGACGCTGCCCTCGATCTTGGCCCGGTTGGACTGCACGCCCAGCGCGATGACGCAGATCAGCACGACGACGACGCCGAGCGAGGCGTTGGCCCAGCGGGTGCGGGTGCGCGCGGCGGCCTTCCGCTGCTCGAGCATGACGTTGTACTTGCGCCGCCCCTGCTCGGAGCGCATCCGCTTGGCCGAGGGCGGCTCGACGTTGTCGTTGCGGGCCATGAACTCATCGGCCGACAACCGGGTCATGCTCCACACGACGAGGAAGACCGACAGGATCAGCAGCCCGATGTCGCGCAGGATGTCGAGCGTGTACGACGTGCCGCCCTGCGTGGTGCCGCCGCCGCCGAAACAGCCGCACTCGAGCTGGAGGCCGCGGGCCGAGGCCTGGATGATCCCGACGAGGAACACCAGGAACAGCACGCCGGACACCACCGCCGCGGCCCGGGTGACGAGCCCGACCAACAGCAGGACGCCCAACGCCATCTCGAGCACGGGCAGGCCGTAGGCGATCGCCTTCGACAGCCACTCGGGCGTCGCGTCGTAGGCGCGCACCGCGAGCAGGAACGTGCGCGGCGAGCTCAGCTTCGACGCCGCCGCCCAGATCCACACGACGCCGAGGACGAGCCGGAACAGGGTGCCCACCCATGGGCGGGCCGTTCTCCAGGTCACGAGCGACGATTGTGCCTCAGCCACCTCAGCGCCGTCCCGCGGCCACCAGGGGCAGGTCGTGTTGGAGCTGCTGACGCTCGGTCGAACTCTCCAGATAGGTGACGTGCGCGTAGTCGTCCGGGCCGTAGAGCAGCACCTGCGCGGAGTGCGTCTTGCCGCCGTCCTCGGCCACCGTGACGTGCGCCGCCGCCTGGGCCGCGTCGACCTGCGCCTTGGTGCCGCGCAGCCCGGTCCAGGTGGCCTTGGTGCCGAGCGAGAAGTTCGACAGCCACTTGGCGATGACCGGTGCGGTGTCGTGCGCGACGTCTGTGGTCACGAACACGACGTGCACCTTGCGGGCCACCGCGGCCGGGATGCCGTTCAGGGCCACCCGCACGTCGGCCATCGTCTCCGGGCAGACGTCGGGGCACTCGGTGTAGCCGAAGTACAGCAGGGTGGGCGCCTTCCTGGTGGCGGTGCCGAAGGCGTAGGGCCGCCCGTGGGTGTCGGTCAGCGTGAAGGAGGGACGGGGCAGCGGCGGGTCGACGGCCGCGCCGCGGAAGGTGCCCGTGCCCGCTTGGCCCTGCAGGTCGGAACCGGACGGCGTGCTCGACGGGCCGCCGCCCGACGAGGAGGCGCACCCGGCCAGCACCAGGGCGCCCAGGGCCAGGACGACGGCGAGACAGCGGCGGATCACGAATGGCCTCCAGTGGGGACGGGGGCGCCGACGGCGACGACCGGCGCCACGACGTCGATGGGCCCGGCGTCGTCGAAGTCGAGTTCGAGGTTGACGTGCTGCCCGGCCTTCAGCGTGCCGAAGACGTGCTCGATCATCACGTGGCCCTTGCCGGTGGACAGGGTCAGGCTGCCGTGCGCGGGGATGACGACACCGTTGGCCGCGGCGCTCATCGAGCCGTCCGGGCCGACGGTGTGCAGCACCGCCTCGGCGCCGGCGCCGGTCTGCACGCCGCTCAGCCGGTCCGGCGAGCCGGTGGCGTTGGTGACGGTGAAGTAGGCCGCGGCGGTGTCCGACGGCGGGACGGGCGCGCGCACGTAGGCGCCGCTGACCACGATGGGCTGGCTCGGCGCGCTGTTGCTGGCCGAGGACTGCGGCACGGCGCCGCGGATCAGCCCGGCCGCGCCGACCGCGGCCACGACCACGCCGCCGACGACGGCCGGCCAGGGCGCCCTCACGCCGCCGCCCGCCGCGCGCGGTTGACCACGGCCAGACCCAGCGCGGCCGCGGCCAGCACCAGGGCCACGATCGACAGGACCACCGGGCCGGTGTTGCCCGGTGCGGCGGAAGGCTTGGCCGCCGGGGCCGCCTTCGCCGACGAGCCGGACGCGGCCGCCAGCGTCAGCGTGGGCGCCGGGTGCTCCGGCTCGGCCGACGAGCCGGGAGCGGGCGTCTCGATCCAGCGCACCACGCTGTGGTCGCTGTAGGTCTGCACGGCACGGAACGTCAGCGACGACGTCTTGGGCAGCTGGCCGGCCAGCAGGGTGAACGTCCCGTACTCCCCCGGCTGCAACGCCGCGCCCTTGTCCGCGGTCCACGTCACCTGGGAGACCGCCGTGGTGATGTCGCCGTCGTCGGTGTGGATGGGTTTGGCCAGCTTCGTCGACTGCTGGGTGTGCGTCCAACCCTCCTTCTGGGCGACCTCGATCGACGCGATCGGGGTGGCGGTGGGCAGCACGACGGTCAGCTTGGTGGTGGCGACGTCCTTCTCGACGGGGACCCGGAAGGTGATCTCCTGGTCGCCGCCGCCGCGGGTCGCGCCCGGCGCGGACACGGTGACGTGCGCTAGCGCGGGGACGGCGAGCGCGAGCAGGGCCGCGAGCGCAGCGAGGACGAGCAGGGCGAGACGCTTCATCTAGTGGATCTCCAGTTTCACGTCGGTGGTGGTGGCCACGAAGGCGGAGGTACGCACGACCAGATCGATCTCCCAGGTGCCGGCCACCGGCAGGGTGAGCGAGCCGTCGAAGGTGCCGTCGCTGCGGCGGGTCAGTTTCACGGGCACGGGTCCGATCTGGCGGGCGTGCTGGGTGGCGGTGGCGCTGATGGTGGTGCCCGCGGGCTCGCGGCCGTCGAAGGAGACGGTGAGGTCGACGGGGCCGCGGACGCCCGGGTCCGCGCTGACGGTGACGTGCCGGCCGCCGGTCAGCGGGCCGGTGGCCGAGACGGGTGCACGGTCGTCGGCCGCGAGCGCCTCCCGCCCGCGCGGCTGGGCCACCAGCACGGCCGTGAACACGAGCACGGTCAGGCCCACGAGCACCTCGACCCAGACCGAGCGGCGCAGCCGTTCGACCTCGACGTCGTCGGGGCCGGTCACGTCGTCGAGCTCGGCGTCGTCGAGCGTGTCGGTCATCGCGTACGCGACGGTGCGCCGGCGCACCAGCCGGCGCGAGAGGTTGCCCAGCGCCAGCAGGGCGAGGAACAGGACCACCTTGGCCACGACGAGCAGCCCGTAGGTGGTGCCGAAGATCGCGTCGAGCTGCCCGATGCCGCGCCAGGCGGCGTACGTCCCGGTGGCCGCGAGCACGACCACGGCGGTGAAGGCCGCGGTGGAGAAGACCGGCAGCACCGTGCGCAGCTCGTCGGGCTCGCGGCGCGGCAGCACCGCGGCCACGACCATGATCAACCCGCCCAGCCAGGTGGCCATCGCCGCCAGGTGCGCGACGTCGACCGGGATCGACAGCCAGGTGGGGTTGGTCGACGCGCCGTGCCCGGACGCGGAGAAGGTGACGAGCACACCGACCCCGAGCAGCCCGGCCGCCGGCGCCGCAGCGGCCGGGATGCGGCCCGGCTGCAGCGCCCGCGCGAAGACCACGCCCAGCACGCCGAGCAGCACCAGCCGCAGGCAGTGCAGCGTGCCGTAGTCGGTGTGCAGGGTGGCGTCGACCAGCGAGGCGGACAGCCGGCCCAGGCTGCCGCCCGCGGTGTACGGGCCCTCGACGACCACCTCGAGCACCGCACCGATCCCGGCCAGGCCCCAGCCGGTCCACACCAGCCGGCGCGCGCGGCGGTCGTCACGCCCGGCCGGCCAGACGCTCAGCAGCAGCCAGGCGCCGCCGAGCAGCGCGATGCCGGCGTAGGACACCCAGCGCACGACGTCGAAGGCGGCACTCGTGGTGGGGTCGGCGGCGCTGCTGCCCACCGACCCGTGGACCAGCGCGCCGTTGCCGACGACGAAGCGGATGGTGCCGGCGACCGGGTGCGAGTCGGCCGACACGACCCGGAAGCTGGCGGTGTACGTGCCGTCGCGCAACCCGCTGCGCAGGTCGTCGGACACCTTCGCGCCCACGCCGCCCGGGTGGTACGCGGCCCGGGCGTCGACCCGCCGGCCGCGTCTGGTCGGTGACGTGCACGTAGCCCACACCGCCGAGGCCCACGCCCTCGTCGAAGGTGATGGTGACCGTCTTCGGTGCCGCCGGCAGCCGGCTGCCGTCGGCCGGCGTGGAGGTCACCACGGTGGCGTGCGCGGCCGCGGGCGCGGCCAGCGCCAGGCCGGCCCCGAGCAGGCCGACCAGCACGTAGAGCAGGCGACGGATCACGCCACGGTCCGCAGCGGCGTCTCGCCGGTGTCGTCGCCGCGCCGCACGGCCCGCCAGTGTCCCGGCGGCAGCGCGCGCTCGGCGCGGTCGAGCAGGACGAGCAGCAGCAGGCCGAGCAGGGCCACGCCGTGCGTGGCCACCCGGCCGACGCCCACCGCCCCGGAGGCGATGTCGCGCACCGACAGCGCGCCGAGCACCACGAGGAAGGTGACCAGCAGCGGGATGAGCCCGGCGGCGCGGCGCGGCACCAGCGCCACCGCCGCGAAAGCCGCGCCGATCGCGAGGTTCCAGGCCGCGGCCTCGTGGGCGGCGTGCGCCGACATCACCATGCCGATGCTGTCGCCGAGCACCGCGGGCAGCCCGAGCGCCACCTGGGCCAGCCCGGCCACCAGCAGCGCCACCCGCAGCCAGCGCCGGCGCCGGGCCACCCGCCGGGCGGGCAGGGCCACCAGCGCGGTGATCTGCTCGGACAGGTCGGGCACCGGGCGCACGTCCAGGCGGATCAGCCGGGTGGCCTGGGCGGCCTCGTCGGCCCATCGGGCACAATCGGGGCAGGACGCGAGATGCCCGTCGAGTGCCGTGGCGGCCAGGCCGAGCGGCTCGCCGTCCAGCCGGGCGGACACCGCCTCGCGGAACCGGTCGCACTTCACGTCGTACTAGTCGGGCGGCGGGGCCCGCTGGTTCCCGGCATGGCGCAGGTCACAGGAACGGACGAGGACGAGAATGGCCGACGAGTTCGACGAGGTCACCGAGGTGGCGCTGCGCGCGCGCCGCGGCGACGCCGTCGCGGCCACCACGTTCGTACGCAGCACCCAGGCCGACGTGTGGCGGCTGTGCGCGCACCTCGGCTCCCCCGCCTCGGCCGACGACCTCACGCAGGAGACCTACGCGCGGGCCTTCGCGTCGCTGCACCGCTTCCTCGGCCGCTCGTCGGCGCGCACCTGGCTGCTGTCGATCGCCCGGCGGGTGTGTGCCGACGCGGTGCGCGCGGCGCAGGCGGCCCGCCGGGTGCCGACGGCCGCCCCCGACCCCGTGGCCGACCACGCTGGTTCGGTGGCCACCCGCGCGCTCGTCGCGGCGCTGCCCGAGGACCGCCGCGAGGCCTTCGTGCTCACCCAGGTGCTGGGGTTGTCCTACGCCGAGGCCGCCGACGTGTGCGCGTGCCCGCTGGGCACCATCCGCTCGCGCGTGGCGCGTGCTCGGGCCGACCTCGTGGCCGGGCTCGGCGGTCAGTCGCGCACGGCTACCGGCTGAGCGGCGGCCCGCACCGCCCGGGTGACGAAGTGCTCGGCCACGAACGACATCGTGGGGATGGTGCCGGCCAGCATGACCAGCACGTAGCGCGGCAGCGGCCAGCGCAGCCGGAAGCCCAGGATCGCCGTACTGATCACGTAGATCACGAACAGCCAGCCGTGCGCGATCCAGAGGTAGGCGTAGCCGGGCGGGTGCACGTCGGCCGCGTACTTCACGATCAGCTCGACGGTGCCGGCCAGCAGCACCACGCCCGTGACGAAGGCCATGATCCGGTAGCGCAGCAGGTGCCCGCGCGCCCCGGCCAGCCGCGAAGCCTCGACCGGCGGCTGCGCGAGGTCGAACGGCGAGCGCCCGAGATTGAGGCGCGTCTCGCTCATGACACCTCCTCTGAGCCACTCGCAAGCTCGGGCCCGTCGTCGGCGCCATACGCGCTTCCGCGCGACAGATCATGCCGATTCGCTCCGCAAGCGTCGCTCATGATTGCGCGTCCCTCCTGGCCAGGTCGGCCAGGTAGTCGTTGTAGGCCGCGCGGTGCGGGTCGGCGTTGTCGGCCGGTTGCACGGCGGAGGGCATGACGTAGCGACGGTAGGTGACCGGCTCGTCGGCCGGCGGCGCGGGCTCGACGCCGGTGTCGACCGGCACGCCGCCGCGGCGCGCGCCGTCACGCAGCAGCCGGGTCCAGAGGAAGAGCGCGAACGCGGTGAACAGCCACCACTGGATGGCGTAGCCGAAGTTCTGCAGGCTGAAGTGCTTCGAGTCGGAGACGTCGAGCTGCCAGCGGCCCAGCAGCACCATGGTGACGGCCAGCGCCAGCGTGATCACGTGCAGCACGAGCCAGCCCGGGCGGAGGGCGAAGCGGTACCTGCGCACCGCACCACGGTACGTCCTCGTGATGCTCACGACGTACTGGTGGGTCGAACGCCTGTTTGATAACCTGGCCCAGTGACGGCGTTCCAGGGCTCGCTGCTCGACGCGGCCGAGTCCGTGCAGATCGAGCCCCTCGGCGCGAGCGTGCAGCGCCGGCTGCTGAGCGACGGCGCCTGGGTCGACCTGCGGCCGCGCTGGGTCGACGGCGCCGACGCGTTGTTCACCCGGCTCGAGGCCGGCGTGCCCTGGCACGCGGAACGGCGGCCGATGTACGACCGGGTGGTCGACGTGCCGCGGCTGCTCAGCTTCTACGGCGAGCGCGACCCGCTGCCGGACCCCGCGCTGGACACCGCCAAGGTGGTGCTGGACACGCACTACACGCCCGAGCTGGGCGAGCCGTTCGCCACCGCGGGGCTGTGCCTGTACCGCGACGGGCGCGACTCGGTGGCCTGGCACGGCGACCGCATCGGCCGGGGCAACTCCGAGGACACGATGGTGGCCATCCTCGTGCTCGGCGCCGCCCGCCCGTTGCTGCTGCGCCCCCGAGGGGGTGCCACCGCCCTGCGCCTCGAGCTCGGCCACGGCGACCTCGTCGTGATGGGCGGCAGCTGCCAGCGCACCTGGGAGCATGCGGTGCCCAAGACGACCAAGGCCGTCGGCCCGCGGATCAGCGTGCAGTTCCGCCCCCGCGGCGTGCGTTAGCGCCGGTCAGCGCGCCGGCACCTCGCCGGTGAGGATCACCGTCTCGGCGATCTCCACGAGCTTGCGGTTGCTCTGCTGCGAGGACCGGGAGAGCAGGGCGAAGGCCTGGTCCGGGGTGATGCGGTGGCGTTCGATGAGGATGCCCTTGGCCTGCCCGATCGTGTCGCGATTCTGCAGCGCGATGCGCAGGTTGGCCGCGCGCTGGGCATCGGCCAGCGCGAGGGCGGCGTGCACGGCGTACAGCTCGGCCAGGTGCGTGGCGTGCTCGTCGAAGGCGGCGGCCCGCGAGCCGTAGAAGCTCAACGACCCCAGCCGCGCACTGTCGACGTACAGCGGCAGGCACAGCATCGACAGCACGCCCATGTCCACGGCGAGCGCGCTGTACTGGGGCCAGCGCCGGTCCTGCCGGACATCGCGGATGCTGATCGTCTGCTGTTCGCGCGACGCCTCGATGCACGGGCCCTCGCCGGTGCGCTGCTGCAGGGCGTCGAGCACCGGTGGTGCGGCGCCGAACACGGCCTGCGGTTCGAAACGCCCCTTGATCAGCAGGTTCACACCCGCCGCGTCGGCGCCGCTGATGACCACGCTCGCCTTCGCCAGGATGGCCTCGAGAGTGGCGTCGAGGTCGGCGTCGGGCACGTGCAGGGCCCGGCCGAGCCAGTGCAGCGCGCTCCACTGCTCCGGTTCCACGCCCTCGAGCGCGGCGAGCGGGGTGCCGTTCGGGGCCGGCCGCTCCTCGTCCGCCACGTCGGCGGGCGCCCCGGGGGTGTCCAGCGAGTTGCTCATGGATCGGAATCTTTCCCACTCACAAGATCGGCAAACACGCCCACGGCGTGTCACCTCCCGCGGCGGTCCCGTGCTGTCCGGGGCATCGCGTCACCCGACGGCTTGCGCCCCGAGCGCCCGCAACGAGGAGCGGCCGGCGGCGAAGGCGGCCAGGACGTGGTCGGCGAAACGATGGTCGACGTACAGGCTGACGGCGGCGCCGAACAGGATCGACTCAGCGAGGTCCGGGCGCGTCTCGGCCAGGCCCCCGCACAGGTCGTGGGCGGCGATCTGCTCGTGCAGCGCATCGGCGGTCACGTGCTCGTCGTAGAAGGCGCAGGCGGCGTCGTCGAGGCCGAGGCGGCGCAGCCCGGCGGCCATGCGGCGGCTGGGCCCGGACGAGCACATCTCGTAGGCGCCCAGGTGCCCGACGAGCGCCCCGACCAGCGACGGGCGCAGCCCGAACAGCGACATGACGTTGGTGAGCGCCAGCGTGATGCCGGGCACCGCGTCGACGTACGCGGCGTACCCGGTGTCCAGGTCCAGCCCGCTCAGGGTGGCGCGGAACATCTCGCAGTGCATGCGTTCGCGCACGCCCTGGCCGTACTCGTCGGCCTGGATCTCCACCAGCGCGGCCTTCGCGCGCCCGCTCAGCCGCGGCAGGGCCCACGTGTGCGGGTCGGCCTCCTTGAGCTGGTAGATCGAGCGGTGCACCAGGATCTCGGCCAGCTGCTTGCGGTCGGCGCGGCGCTGGACGAAGCGGGCCAGCGAGGGCCCGTCGTCGGCAGCCACCAGGTCGAACAGCCGGACGGCGACGGGCCGGTCGGACGGCGGCACGGGCACGCGGCGGCGCAGGTCGTCGAGCAGGACACCCTCCAGCCGGCGCCACAGCGCGGTGAGCCCGGGCCAGCCTTCCCACCGGGCGTCGACGCCGGTGAAGCCCCGGTACTGCAGCTCGTAGATGACCCACAGGGCCAGCTGCAGGTCGTCGTCGGCCACCGGGTCACCGACCGCGCCGTCGCCCGGCCCGGTCAGGGCCGCCGGGTCCCCGGTGCGCAGGCTGTCGATAACGGCGCGCGACAGCGGGCCGCGCGGGCGCGGCAGGGCGGCGACCTCGAGCGTGGGGGACGGACTGATCACTGGGCTCCTCGTGAGCAATGCCGTGGCCTCGGCACCGCTCACGTACCCGGGCCGTGCCGGAGCTAATCCCGGTGCCGACAACGACCGACGGCCCGGACCCTCGCGGGGCCGGGCCGTCGGTCGGTTCGGTGGAGGTGGCGGGAATCGAACCCGCGTCCTCCGTCGCTTCAACAGGGCTTCTCCGGGCGCAGTGTGCGGTGCCTCTACTCGGCCCCCGACGTCCATGCACACAAGGCGTCGGTGACGGGCCCAGCCGCTGTGAGTTGTCCCGTCCATCCCCGCGGCCGGAGCGGACGGTGAGTCACCTAGCTGATGCCAGCATCCGGGCCGGTGACACTCCCGGGCTGACAGATTTGCTCTGGCTACCTAGGCAGCGAGAGCGAAATCGGCGCGACTCTCGTCGGCGCTTATTTTGTTTGCATCGCTTTTTTTACGAGGTCAGCAATGCGGTCCTCGGCCCGCTTCCCCTGTCTCGACGTCCGGAGTCGAGACCATTCACCCCCATGGTCGCTACACCACCCAGGGTAGTCGCTCAGTCGAGCCCGTAGAAACCTTCGGGCAGCGGCGACTCGGCGGCCTCGCCCGCCGGCGCGGCCACCGGGGTGTCGCGGCTGGGCCGCACGAACGACGGCGTGGAGGCGAGGAACCGGGCGGCCAGGCGGTCGAGCCAGTCGATCACCTGGTCGTCGAGGCCGACGCCGTCGAGCGTGCGCAGCAGCATCAGGGTGTCGCGCAGCATCAGCCGCTGCACCGGCGAGCGCAGCAGGACGTCGCGCGCCTCGGGGCCGAGGACGCGGGCGAGCGCCTCCGCGTCGTCGGCACCGGCGGCGTAGACGGCGTCGAACGGCGGGTCGCCGAGGTCGTCGCGGAACGGGGCGGCCATGGGCACGCCGGTGCGCCCGGCGGCCACCCGGTTGTCGACGACCACGAACGGCACCCGGCCGGGCAGGGTGACCGTCAGCGTGCACCAGCGCCCGCCGCTGTCGCTGCTCTCGTACTCCTCGACCACCGCCAGGTAGCCGTAGGTGACGGTGTCGCGGCGCCGGACGAGGTGCGCCGACCACGCCCCGCCGCCGAAACCGGCGCCGTCGGTGGTGGTGCCGTCGACGAAGCGGGCCAGGGCCGGGGTGCCCGGGTCCTGCTGCGCCCGCCGGCGCGCACGGCGCCAGCGCATCACCTGCGCGGCCACGACGGCGGCGACCCCGGCCAGCAGCAGGACCCCGATGACGCCTTCGACGGTGCGTGCGACATCGAGGTCGGCCAGCACGGTCGCAGCCGGCATGTGCTCGTCCCTTCCGGCGGATCGGGCCACCCTGCGCCCGGCCCCCTCCGACGACGTCATTGTGCCGCTCGCCCCGGCGGGCGGCAACGGATCGGACACTTCGGACGAACCTCACCGGCGCAGCAGCCGCGCGCCATTCTCCCAGCACACCGCGCGCAGCCAGGCGTCGCCGTGCCCGAATCCCTCGAGCGTCGCGAGCTGCTCGGCGTAGGGGTACGGGATGTTCGGGAAGTCGGTACCCAGCACGACCCGCTCGCCCAGGTCACCGAGCGCGGCGACCGCGCGGGCGGACAGGGGCGCGAACCGGTTCATGTACGGGGTGCCGACCATCGTGGTGTCGAGGTGGACGTTCGGGTGCCGGCGGGCCAGGGCGATGTGTTCCTCGATCTCCGGCAGCCCGCAGTGCGCGATCACCGCGGTCAGCCGCGGGTGCTGCGTCAGCACCTCGCCCATCGGCCCGGGGCCGGTGTGCGCGCCGGGTAGCGGGCCGCTGCCGCAGTGCACCACCACGGGCACGCCGGTCTCGGCCAGCAGCCCCCACACGCCGTCGAGCAGCGGGTCGCGCGGGTCGTAGCCGCCCACCTGCACGTGCGCCTTGAACACCCCCGTGCCGGCGGCCAGCGCCTCGGCCACGTAGCGCTCGGCGCCGGGCTCGGGGAAGAACGTGCCCGTGGGCACGCAGCCGGGCGTCGCCGCCGCGAACTGCCGGGCCCACTGCGACAGCCAGTCGGCCATGCCCGGCTTGTGCGGGTAGACCAGCGCGGTGAACGCCCGCACGCCCAGCTCGGCCAGGATCTCGACGCGGCGCGGCTCCGGCAGCGCGTAGTGCACCGGCCAGGGCTGCCCGTAGTGCGTCTCGGCCCGCTCGAAGTAGCGCCACACCGCGTCCATCACCGGTTTCGGCATGAAGTGCGTGTGGATGTCGATCAGGCCCGGGAGTCCCAGCCGCTGCCACCAGCCCGGGACCTCAGTGTCGAGCAAGGCTCACCAGTACGGATCTGCGTCGGGGCCACTCGCTGCGCTCGGGCCCGTCCTCGACTCGTCCGCTCCTACGTCGCGGCTGTGTTTCCTGGTTCTTCGCGCGAGCGCACATCACATGCCCTTGTTGCGCCGCCCGAGGGCCGTGGCCACCTCGCGGTCGGCGTCGCGGCGGGCGAGGTCCTGGCGCTTGTCGTAGGTGCGCTTGCCGCGGGCGAGGGCGAGCTCGACCTTCACCTTGCCGTTGGCGAAGTACATCGACAGCGGGACGAGCGTGTTGCCGCTCTCCTTGGTCTTGCCGATCAGCCGGCTGATCTCCTCGCGGTGCAGCAGCAGCTTGCGCACCCGGCGCGGCTCGTGGTTGGTCCAGCTGCCCTGCTCGTACTCCGGGATGTGCACGTTGCGCAGGAACACCTCGCCGTCGTCGATGGTGGCGAAACCGTCGAGCAGCGACGCCCGTCCCAGCCGCAGCGACTTCACCTCGGTGCCGGTGAGCATGACACCGGCCTCGAAGACGTCGAGGATCGAGTAGTCGTGCCGGGCCTTGCGGTTCGAGGCGATGATCTTGCGGCCCGTCTGCCGGTTGCTCGACGGTGCCTGTGCCATACCTACAGTCTGACGTACAGGCGCAACGTCGCGAACGCGGTCAACGCGGCGAGGACGATGCCGGCGATCAGGCCGATGCCGCCCGCAACCAGCACGTCGTTGGTCTCCAGGTTCGGGATGACGTTGCGCTCGACCTGGTTGCCGAACAACCCGTTGAGCACGAACTGCTTGCCGGCCGCGATCAGGCCCACCGAGATCAGGCCGCCGATGACGGTGGCGACGATCGTCTCCAGCATGAACGGCAGCTCGGTCATCCATCTGGACGCGCCGACCAGCCGCATGATCGACGTCTCGTTCTTGCGTTGGGCCGCCGCCACCTGAATGGTGTTGATGATCAACAATACAGAGGCGATGAGGACGACGAGCGCGATCAGGATGGAGAAGAGTCTGGCGCCGTCGATGAGGTCGAGCAGCGTCTTCAGCGATCTGCTCGCGTTCGTCGTCGTCGACACGCCGGGCTGGCCCTGGTACTTCTTCGAGAACTTGTTGAAGTCGTTCTTGATGTCGGTCAGGTTCACCGTGAAGGAACCGGGCAGGTTGCCCACCTTCGTCAACCGGGCCACGTCCTTCGGCGCCGTCTTGATGAAGCGGTCGTACTGGTCCTTCTCGCTGACCTCCTTGAACGACTTCACCAAGGGGTCGGCGCGCAGCTTCTGGACCAGCGCCTGCTTCTGCGCCTCGCTGGTGACGTGCCCGCCGCACTGCGCGCTCAACTTCGTGCACAGGAACACCGAGGCGGTCAGCTGGCCCTCGTAGTCGTGCTTGAAGCGGCTGATCTCGGTGCTGGCCAGGTAGGCCGCCCCCACGAACGCGAGCGTGATGCTGGTGCTCAGGATGAGCGCGATCGTCATGGTCACGTTCCGGCGGATGCCGGTCCATACCCCGGTCAGAACGAAGTTCGCGCGCATACCTGCCTCACTGCTTGCTGCTGGTCATGAATTGACGCGGCCACCGGGAGTCCCGGTCGGCCGAGGGGGGCGTCAGTGACCGACGCCGTAGACGCCACGGTTCTGGTCACGCATCACCTTGCCGAAGTCGAGTTCGATGACCCGGCGGCGCATGGCGTCGACGATGTTGTTGTCGTGGGTGGCCATCACGACCGTGGTGCCGGTGCGGTTGATCCGCTCCAGCAGGCTCATGATGCCCTGACTGGTGTCGGGGTCGAGGTTGCCGGTCGGCTCGTCGGCCAGCAACACGAGCGGGCGGTTGACGAACGCGCGGGCGATGGCGACACGCTGCTGCTCGCCGCCGGACAGCTCGCCCGGCATGCGCTGGGCCTTGCCGGTGAGACCGACGAGATCGAGGACCTCGGGCACCGTGCGCTTGATCGCCTTCGGCGACTTGTTGATGACCTCGAGGGCGAAGGCGACGTTCTCGAAGACGCTCTTCTTCGGCAGCAGCCGGAAGTCCTGGAACACGCAGCCGATGCGCCGGCGCAGGTCGGGCACCTTGCGCGCCGGCATCTTGCCGACGTTGCGGCTGTCGACGCTGACCAGGCCGCTGGTGGGCAGCTCCTCGCGCAGCAGCAGGCGCAGCACCGTCGACTTGCCGGACCCCGAAGGGCCGATGAGGAAGACGAACTCGCCCTTGCTGATGTCGATGGTCACGCCGTCCAGGGCGGGACGGGCCCCGGCCGGGTAGACCTTGGAGACGTTGTCGAGCCGGATCACGACGAGCGACTTTACCGAACAGTTACCTTCGCCCGAGCCAACCGCTTCGGCCGCGTCACAGGTTTGTCCGCGGCGGTGAGCTGCGCCACGTGCCCTTCGCCGGGCCGTGGGCGCCCGCCCGACCGCCTCAGGAGGCGGCGTTCTCCTGGTTCTTGCGCCAACGCACGCCGGCCTCGATGAACCCGTCGATGTCGCCGTCGAGCACGCCCTGCGGGTTGCCCACCTCGAACTCGGTGCGCAGGTCCTTGACCATCTGGTACGGGTGCAGCACGTAGCTGCGCATCTGGTTGCCCCAGCTGTTGCCGGCGTCCTTGAGCGCGTTGAGGGTGTTCTGCTCCTCCTCGCGACGCCGTTCCAGCAGCTTGGCCTGCAGCACGTTCATCGCCGAGGCACGGTTCTGGATCTGGCTGCGCTCGTTCTGGCAGCTCACGACGATGCCAGTGGGCAGGTGCGTGATGCGCACCGCGGAGTCGGTGGTGTTGACGCCCTGCCCGCCGGGTCCGCTGGAGCGGTAGACGTCGACGCGGATCTCGTCCTCGGCGATCTCGACGTGGTCGGACTGCGCGACCACCGGCAGCACCTCCACCCCGACGAACGAGGTCTGGCGCCGGCCCTGGTTGTCGAACGGGCTGATGCGCACCAGGCGGTGGGTGCCCTGCTCGACCGACAGCGTGCCGTAGGCGTAGGGGACCTTGACCTGGAACGTGGCGGACTTGATGCCCGCCTCCTCCGCGTAGGACGTGTCGAGGACGTCCACGGGGTAGTCGTGGCGCTCGGCCCAGCGCAGATACATGCGCAGCAGCATCTCGGCGAAGTCGGCGGCGTCGACCCCGCCGGCCTCGGCCCGGATGGTGACCAGCGCCTCGCGCGAGTCGTACGGGCCCGAGAGCAGGGTGCGCACCTCGAGCTGGTCGATGGCCCGGCCCAGCGCACCCAGTTCCGACTCGACCTCGGCGCGCGAATCGGCGTCGTCCATCTCCTCGGCGAGTTCCCACAGCGTCTGCGCGTCGTCGAGGCGGCGGCGCAGGTCCTCCACGCGGCGGATCTCGCCCTGCGCGTAGGACAGCCGCGAGTTGACCTGCTGGGCGTGCTCGGCGTCGTCCCACAGGTCCGGGGCCGAGGCCTGCACCTCGAGGTCGGCGACCTCGCGGCGCACGGCGGCCAGGTCCGTGACCGACTCGATGCTGGCGAGGGTCGCGGACTGTTCCTTCAACTCGACCGGGACATCCACGACGACCCAGCCTACGGCGTCGGGGCGTCCAGGCGGGCCACGAGCGTTTTCGGCGCGACCTGCCGGTAGGCCTCGCGCACGATCTCCTCGACCTCGGCCCAGTCCGGCGCCGGCAGGCCGTCGGCCGCGAGCCGCACCCCGACCCAGCCCCGATGCCCGACGTAGGGCGGGCGGAAGAACCGGGCCGGGTCCTCGGCGATCAGCTCCTCCTGCACGCCGGGCGGCGCGGGACACCAGAAGCCCAGGTGCTCGCCGCCGTGGTGATGGTCGTCGACGCTGACGAACTGGGGCTTGCTCCGGACGAAGAAGCCCGGCGAGCCGTGACTGTTGCGCTCGGTCGAGTCCGGCAGCGCGAGGCACAGCGCGCGCAGCCGCTCGACCGGGTCGTCGGACACACCCCGCAGGTTAGTGACGGGCGGTGTTGCGCGCGTAGAGCACCGCACCCGGGGCCGCCCCCGGCACCCGGTGGAAGTGCGCGGCCAGGTACCGGGCGGGGGCGCCGGTGGTCGGCACCGTGGGCGTGGTGTTGCGCACCAGGTAGACGTAGTCGGCCCGCCGGTAGGCACGCAGCCACAGCGCCTGCAGGCGGCCGCCGCGCAGGGAGGCGCCGCTCGGCGTCGCGCCGTCGCCGTAACTGAGCGCGGTACCGAACGAGTCGACGAGGGCGGGGCAGTCGTGCGCCAGGTAGCGGTCGGCGGTGATCGTGGAGGTGATCATCGACGACACGACACACGCGCCGGCGGGCACGGCGCGGGTCAGCGCGTTCGTGTCGTCACGCACCCGGTAGTCGCGCGCGTCGCGATGCACCATCGTGAACGCGAGCGCGGCCACGGCCAGGCCCGTCACCCCGGCCCAGACCGGCCGGGCCCGCCCGTGCAGGCGGCCCAGCAGCAGCGCGGCGACCAGCGCCAGGAACGGCGCGGGGAACGCCGCGTAGTGCCAGTAGAACGTGTCGGGGGCCAGCATCATCGTCACCGAGGCGAACGCCGCCAGCGCGGCGAAGCGCTCCAGGGGGGTCCCGCGACGCAGGAGCATCACGGCCGCCCCGGCCAGCAACGCGGCGGCCAGCAGCGCGGCGGCCAGCAGGAGACCGCGCTGCGCGCCGGGCAGCTGCGCGTTCGGCGGGGAGACACCGAACAGGTGCAGCAGCCGATGCGTCAGCGACGTGCGATCAGCCGAAGATCGCAGCAGCTGGTCGAGGAACACCTGGTGGACGAAGGCGCCGGGCGCCAGCACCGCGAACGGCCCCGCCGTGACCGCGAAACCGGCCAGCGCCCCACCGGCCGCGCGGCGCAGCTTGCGGCGGTCGGGCAGGCAGACCGCGAGCAGGACCAGCACGGGCACCAGCGCCCAGATCTTGGTGGCGCAGGCGACGCCGAGCACGGCCGCGCCCCACGCCAGCCGCCGGCCGGAGGCGATCCGGTCGCCGTCGAAGACCAGCACGGCCCCGAGCAGGCAGAACAGGACCACCCACGGCTCGAGCAGGACACCGTAGGCCGAGACCACCGAGTCGTCGTGCACGGCCAGCACGGCCGCCGCGGCCAGGGCGGGGATCGGCCCGCGGTGCCACAGCAGGCGCGCGGCCAGCGGGACGCTCACCGTGCCGGCCAGGCCGGTGAGCACCTTGGCCAGCGCCATGGCCACCGCGGTGCCGGTCACCTTGCCCAGCAGCGCCAGCGGCGCGAGGAGCAGGGTGATCACCGGCGGGTGCACAAGCGCGTAGTCGCGGTAGGGCAGGTTGCCCTCGACCAGTTGCAGCGCCGAGCCGAAGTAGACGCCGTCGTCGTAGCCGATCACACCGTGCAGGAAGTCGAAGCGCAGGTGTTGCAGGCGCAGCACCCCGGCCAGCAGCGTGATGGCGATCAGGGCCCGGCGCGGCCAGTTCGCGACCCGCGGAGCGGGGTCGGCGACCGCGGGCAGACCGCGAGCGGCAGCCCCGACGACGGGCGCGGTGAGGGTCGCGGTCAGGACGACTCCCTGGGACGGCGGGGCGAGGACCCGCCCATTGCATCATCGCCGTGCGAGCGGGCCCGCTCGCTCACGCGCTTCGTAACATGTGCGGCCCGTCGGCCGGGCCCGTCAGGCGGCGGCCGGTTGCGTGCGCTGGGCGTCGAGCGGCTCGTCGACGTGGACGTACCGGCGCCCGCGCAGCAAGGAGGCGAGCGCGCCGACGACCGACATCGCCACCGCCATCGAGAAGACGATGACCAGGCCGTCGTGGAACGGCCCGGAGATGAGGTCGGGAAAGAACGAGTGACCGGTCAGCGTGGCGCGCTCGCCCGCCGGGAGCCGGGCGAGCGTGGGGCGCCCGACGAGGGTCTTGACGGGGTTCTCGCCGAGGAACGCCGCGAACAGGCTGCCCACCGGCGGTTGCGCGGCCACCCGGTCGGCCACGCCGGCGGGCACGCCGTGGCCGGTGAGCCCGGAGCGCAGTGCCTGCGGGAGGTTCGCGGCCAGGCCCGCGATCATGAGCGAGAAGAAGACGCCGATGGACAGTGACGTGCCCGAGTTGAAGAACGTCGCCCGCATGCCGGAGGCGGCGCCCCGCTGGCCGGCCGGCACCGCGTTCATGATCGCGGTCGTGTTGGGCGCCGAGAACAGCCCGGAGCCGATGCCGTTGAGCACGAGCAGGGCCGCGAAGGCCCAGTAGCTGAAGTCGACCGGCAACAGCATCAACCCGAGGAAGCTGGCGCCCACGAGCAGCAGGCCGCCGGTGGCGAACACCCGGGCGCCGAAGCGGTCGGACAGGGCACCCGACAGCGGGCCGGCGACGAGGAAGGCGACGGTCAGCGGCAGCAGGTAGATGCCCGCCCACAGCGGCGTGTCCTCGAACTCGTAGCCGTGCAGCGGCAACCAGATGCCCTGCAGCCAGATGATGAGCATGAACTGCAGGCCGCCACGGGCCACCGAGGCCAGCAGGCCGGCCAGGTTGCCGGCCCAGAAGGCGCGGATCTTGAACAGCCCCATCGCGAACATCGGCTCGGCCACGCGCGTCTCCACCACGCAGAACGCGATCAGCAGCACCGCGCCGCCGATCAGGCCCAGCAGCACCCACGGGTTGGTCCAGCCCATCGGGTGGCCGCCGTAGGGCTGGATGCCGTAGGTGATCGCCGCGAGCAGCCCGGACAGCCCGACCGCGAACAGGACGTTGCCCCACCAGTCGATGCGCGCGGCCCGCCGTTCGCTGAGCTCGCGCAGGCTGACGTAGGACCACACCGTGCCGACCAGGCCGATGGGCACCGACACGAAGAACACCAGGCGCCAGTTGACCTCGGAGAGCAGCCCGCCGGCGATCAGGCCGATGAACCCGCCGGCGATGGCGGCCACCTGATTGATGCCGAGGGCGAAACCGCGGCGCTCGGTGGGGAAGGCGTCGGTGAGGATGGCGGTGGAGTTCGCGAACAGCATGGCCGCGCCGACGCCCTGCACCAGGCGCCAGATGATCAGCCACATCGCCCCACCACCCCCGTTGAGGGGGTCGAAGGCCAGCGCGACCGAGCCGAAGGTGAACACCGCGAACCCGGCGTTGTAGATGCGCACCCGCCCGTACATGTCGCCCAGCCGGCCCAAAGTGACCACCAGGACCGCGGTCACCACGAGAAAACCCATCAGCGTCCACAACAGGTAGCCGACGTTGCCCGGCTCGAGCGGCTGCAGATGGATCCCACGGAAGATGGCCGGCAGCGAGATGATCACGATCGAGCTGTTGACGGTGGCCATCAGCACCCCGAGCGTGGTGTTCGACAGCGCGACCCACTTGTAGTGCGGGTGGTTCCGGTCGACGGTCAGGGCGCGGCGGCGATCGGGCATGTCCTCGGTTCCTCGGATATATCGTTAGGCAAACTAACGATACCCCGATCAGGACGTCGTCCACCGGGCGCGAGCGCAGGATTCGATTCGGCCACGGTCGCCCGGGCGGGATTGTCCGAAGCAGGGGCAAGGGCCATGATCGGCACGACCGAGTAAGGGACGGGCGCGCGAGAAGGGGGTCAGGTGCTGTTCCTGCGGGGGCTCCGCTGGCGGCGGGGCTTCTCGGCCGCCGTCCTGCTCGTCGGGATGATCAGTGCGGCCGTGGCGGCGATCGGGCCGCTCTACGCGCGCGCGTCCAGCGAGTCGACCCTCACCGACGAGCTGCATTCGGCCGGCTCCCGGTCCGGGCTCGCGTTCACCTCGACGACGCTGATCTCGGACGCGCAAGGGGTGCGCGACGCGAACCGCCAGCTCGCGAGGGCGCGGAACACCCACGGCTACGGCGCGCCGATCGGCGGCGAGTCGTCGCTGATCACGCTCCGGGGCGCCCGCAACCAGGGCTCCTCCCCCAGCACCATGGTCTGGCGCGACGGCCAGTGCCGGCACCTGATCATCACGCACGGCCGGTGCGTCCAGGGCCAGCGTGAGGCCCTCGTGCCCGACGCCGCGCTCGGTTCCGACACGCGCTGGCGCATCGGCGACACGCTGGTCGTGCGCCAGGGCATCGCCGCCCCCGACGGCGTGGTCGACGGCCCCAAACTCTCGCAGGTGCGCATCGTCGGCACCTACCGCCCGCGTGACTACACCGAGGCCTTCTGGTTCGACCATCCCTACTTCCAGTCCGACCTCGGCCCCGCGGTGGACAGCGCGGTGAAGGTCGGCCTCGACGCCGTCTTCGTGGTGCCGAGCGCGTTCGTCCCGCAGCCCAACCCCGAACTGAATGCCGCGCTGCACAGTTACCGCCCGCCGCAGAAAGTGGTGGACGTCGACTTCCCGCTGGTGCCCTCGCGCATCCGCCTGCACGACGTCTCGCGGCTGCGCTCCGACGTCGCCGCCCTGTCCCGTCAGTTCCCGCGCGACGCGAACCCGCCCACGCACCCGCAACTGCGCACGTCGCTGGCCTCGGTGCTGCACGACGCCGCGCGCGACAAGGAGCAGGTGCAGAACGCCACGCTGGTGGTGGTGCTGGAGCTCGCGGCGCTGAGCCTGTTGGTGCTCTTCCAGGTGGTCGGCGGCGCGGTGGAGGCGCGCGGGGACGAGATCGCGCTGGCCAAGCTGCGCGGCCTGCGCCCACGACGCACGGTGCTGTTCGCGCTGCGCGAGCCGGTGGGACTGCTGCTGGTGGCCGCGCCGCTGGGCCTGCTGCTCGCGCTGCTGGTGACGCACCTGCTGGCGGGCTCGGCCCTGGTGGCGGGCACCCCGGTGGCGCTGACCAGCACCACCTGGTTGGCGCTGGCGGCGGCGTTCGCGGGCTCGGCCCTGGCCGCCGCGTCCGCGTCGGCCAAGACGGTCACCCGCCCGGTCCTCGAGCAGTGGCGCAACACGTCCGCGGCCCGGCCCGGCCGACGCTGGCTGTTCGCCCTCGACCTGCTCATCGCCGCGCTGGCCGTCGCCACCGTCGTCGCGCTGCGCACCAGCGACCACAGCCGGCCGCGAGCGGTGTTCCTGGTGGCCCCGGCCCTGATCGTGTTCGCGGTGGCGCTGGTCGGGGTGCGCCTCCTGCCGCGCCTGGGGCGGCGCGGCGTGCGCCGCACCCGCGCGTCGAAGCAGATCGCGATGTTCCTGGCCCTGCGCCAGACCGTGCGCCGCGCCGGCGGGCTGCGCCTGGCCACGCTGCTGGCCGTCGCCGCCGGGCTGGCCACGTTCGCCATCTGCGGCGAGGCGGTGGCCCAGGCCAACCGCACCGCGCGCGCCCACACCGAGCTGGGGACCGCGCGCGTCGTGGACGTGCAGTTCGAGCAGGGTCACGACCCGCAGTCGATCGTCGACCGCGTCGACCCGCAGCAGAAGTGGGCGATGGCCGCGGCCACCTGGACCCCCGACGGCGGCCCGTCCAACGGCGCCACCATCGTCGGGCGGCTGCTGGGCGTCGAACCGGGCCGGCTGCCCTCGGCGATGTACCGGGTGCGCGGCCAGCTGTCCCCGGACCGGCTCGCCGAACGCATCAACGCCCCGGACTTCCGCCCGGCGCCGTTCCGCGGGACGCGGCTGCGCGTGCAACTCGACGTGCGCGCGCTCAGCGGCGACCGGCCGACGGTGGAGCTCGGGGTGCGCAAGGGCAACACGTCGGCCACCGCGACCGCGACCGCGGCGCTCGCACCGGGCGCCGGCACCTATGTGGCGAAGGTCGACTGCGCGCAGGGCTGCGACTTCACCGGGGTCACCTTCAACCGCACCATCACCGCCCGCGACACCATCAGCGGCACCGTCGTGGTGACCGGCGTGGCCGCCGACGACGGACACGGTTACACCGCGGTGGGCGCCCGCCTGCACGAGCGCGCGGCCTGGCGCGCCGACCAGATCGGGGTCGGCTCCGCCACCACGATCGGCACCGACCCCGCCGGCCTGCTCGCGAGCTTCCGCAGCAGCGGCGGCAGCTCCCCGGTCCTCGACTTCGCCGACTCCCCCACCCTCGTGCCGGTGGCCGCCACCCCGCAGAGCACGACGGCGGCGCAGGCTCACGGGGCCGTCTACGACTACACCGGCGCGCACATCAACTACCTGGTCACCGAGCGGGCCTCGCCGCTGCCCGCCGTGCTCAACACCGGCGCCATGGCCGACCTGGCCTACCTGCGCACCCGGCTGCCCAACTTCGACCGCGAATCGGCCTGGACGGTGTGGCTGGGCCCCCACGCCCCCAGCGACGCGATCGCCCGCCTCGAACACGCCGGGCTGCTCGTCCAGCACCAGGACAGCGCGGCCGCCCGTGTCGCCCAGCTGGGCCGGCAGGGCCCCGCCCTCGGCCTGCTGCTGCTGCTCGTCTGCGCCATCGCCGCGGCCGTCCTCGCCGTCGGCGGCACCGCCGTCGCCCTGCTCTCCGACGCGCGGCGCCGCTCCTTCGAGATGGCCGCGCTGCGCGTGGTCGGCGTCCCCCAACGCACCCTGCGCCGCAGCGCCGTGGCCGAACAGGCCCTCCTGCTCGGCGCCGCCATCGTGCTCGGCCTGCCCAGCGGTTACGCCGCCGCCGCCCTCGTCCTGCCCGTCGTCCCCGAGTTCTCCGACCCCACCCCCGTCGTCCTGCGCTACAGCCCACCCGTGCTGCTGGCCCTCGCCTGCGCCGCCGCCTTCGGCATCCTCCTGTGGCTCACCGCCCTCGTCGCCGGGCGCGCCCTCGCCCGCGGCGCCGTGCCCGCGCGCCTGCGGGAGGCGGCCAGATGAGCGACGTGACCACCGTGCTGGAAGTCGGTCAACCGGTGCGCTGCGTAGGGGTCACGCACGTCTACCGCACCCCAGACGCCGACGTCACCGCACTGCGCGACATCGACCTGGACGTGCGCGCCGGGGGCCGGCTGGCCGTCGTCGGGCCGTCCGGCTCGGGCAAGTCGACGCTGCTGACCCTGCTCGCCGGGCTGCACCGACCCACCTTCGGCGAGCTCTGGGTCGGCGACGTCGACCTCGCCACCCTCAACGAGCGGCAGCTGATCGGCCTGCGCGGCACCCGCATCGCCACGGTGGTGCAGAACCCCGGCCGCAACCTGCTGCCCTACGGCACCGCGGAGGACAACATCCGCTTCGCGCAGTGGCCGATCCCGCGGCGCCGCCGTGACGCGCTGCCGCGCCCGGCCGACCTGCTCGAGCGCCTCGGGCTCACCGAGTTCAGCGGCAAGCGGGTGGCCCGGCTGTCCGGCGGCGAGCAGCAGCGGCTGTCGATCGCGGTGGGCCTGGCCCGCGCACCGGGGGTGCTGCTGCTCGACGAGCCCACCAGCCAGCTGGACACCCGCAGCCGTGACCGGGTCCTCGACCTGCTCGCCCGTGTCACCGACGCCTCCGGCTGTACCGTCCTCGCCGTGACCCACGACCCCGCGGTGGCCGACGCGCTCGGCGCCTCGCTCACCCTCGCCGACGGCGTGATCGTCGCGCGCACCGGTCAGTCGTGAGCGGCCCGATGCCCGGCCGCGAGGTGCTGCTGCGCGCCGACGACGTGAGCTACGTGCGCGAGCACACCACCATCCTCGACGGCGTCTCGGTCGACGTGTACGCCGGCGAGGTGCTGGCCGTGATGGGCCCCAGCGGCTCGGGCAAGTCGAGCCTGCTGGCCCTGCTGGCCGGGCTGGAGCAGCCCGACAGCGGCAAGGTGCTGCTCGGCGGTGAGCCGGTCCTGGGCGTGCCGTCGCGCTTCGGCATCGTGCTGCAGGGCTACGGCCTGGTGAACCTGCTGACCGCGGCCGAGAACGTCGAGGTGGCCCTGCAGGCCCGCGCCCTGCCCGAGTCGTTCGTCCGCAGCCGGGCCGCCTCCGTGCTCAAGCGCGTCGGGCTCGAGCACGTGGCCGACCATCTCGTCGAGGAGCTGTCCGGCGGTCAGCAGCAGCGCGTGGCCATCGCCCGCGCCCTGGCCATCGACCCGACCGTGCTCATCGCCGACGAGATCACCGCCGAGCTCGACACCGGCACCAAGGACGTCATCGCCGACCTCGTGCTCGACCGGGCCCGGCACGGCGTCACCGTGGTGCTGGCCACGCACGACCCGACGCTGGCCGCCCGGTGCCACCGCCAGGTGCGCATCGTCGACGGCCGGGTGGCCGCGCCCGCCGCCTGATCGCGCGCCCATCGGACCTCCCCTACGGGATGTGCCGCCGACAGCTTTTCGCTCACCACGCTAGGCGCCCGGTTCCCCGTGCTGCCTGGCCTCTCGGACCGGTTGGAGGAGCAGACGCGTCCAGGCGTCGGTGAGCCAGTCGCGGAACTGGTCGGGGGTCCAACCGCGTTCGCGCACGAGCAGGTCCCAGTACTCGGCGGCGTTCATGCTCCAGATGACGTCGGCGACCTGGTCGTCGGTGAGATCCCCGCGCAGGTCGCCGGTGCTGCGCAGGTCGGCGGCGAAGGCGCGCATGTTGGTTGCCCGCCGGGTCGCGATCTCGCTCCACAGGCTCGCGCAGTCCGCGTCGGTGGCGGCGGCGTCGCGCAACGCCAGGAACACCGGCGCCATGCGTTGCTGGATGGCGGTGATGGCCTCGGCATAGATGGCGATCTTGGCCACTGCGGTGTCAACGGCGCCGATGCGCAGGACGTAGTCGCGCTGCTGCGCGGGGACCGCCTGACCGGTGCCGGAGATCGCGGTCTCGACGAGTTCGCGCAGCAGGGCCGGTTTGCGCCCGACGGTCGCGTAGATCGTGTCCGGGGAGACCCGTGCGCGTTCGGCGATGCCGGCGATGGTGGTCGCGGTGTAGCCGTCCTGGACGAACAGCTCCCGGGCCGCGGACAGCACCGCGGTGCGGGTGGCGGCGGCCTGCTCGACGCGGCGCGGCGAGTGGTAGCTGCGCTTGCCGCCGGGCTGTGCCTTGACGTTCCCACTCATCGGCCGTACGGTCTCCGTATTCATCCGAAGCTGTTTCGGACAAATATATCAGAGAGGCGGAATCATGGTCTACGCCTACATCCAGGACGTCCCGATCGGGGAGGATCTCTACCGCCGCATCATCGACAAGATCGGCCCCGAGCCGTTCGCCGGCGGCCTGCTGCACCTGTGCGTTCGCGAACCCGACGGCACGCTGCGCTACATCGATGTCTGGGAGTCCGAGGAAGCCTGCACGCGGGCGTTCGACGAACGGATCCACCCCGCCGTCGACGCCGCCTTCGGTGGCCGACGACCCGGGCCGGAGCCCGTCGTCCACCGCCTCGATGTCCTGCACGCGAGCGGCACCTTGCTCGAGCCGACCTGGTCGTGAACGCCGGAGCGCGACGCATCGCGGTGACCGCGGCCTGACAGACTCGACGGGTGCGCATCGCCACCTGGAACGTGAACTCGGTCGGCGCCCGGCTGCCCCGCCTGCTGCAGTGGCTCGGCACCGCCGAACCCGACGTGCTGTGCCTGCAGGAGCTCAAGGCCGCCGACGTGCCGGGCGAGGTGCTCGACCTCGGCTACGAGGCGGCGGTGCACGGCACCGGGCGGTGGAACGGCGTGGCGATCCTGTCCCGGGTGGGGCTTGCCGACGTACGTCAGGGGTTGCGCGACGAGCCGGGTTACCGGCCCGAGGACGCGATGCTCGAGGCCACCGAGCCGCGGGCCGTCGGCGCCACCTGCGGCGGGGTGCGCGTCTGGTCGGTGTACGTGCCCAACGGCCGCTCCCCCGACCACCCGCACTATGCGTACAAGCTGGCCTGGCTCGACGCGCTGCACGCCACCGTGGCCGAGGAGTTGTCGTCGCACGAGCGCTTCGCGGTGCTCGGCGACTTCAACATCGCCCCCACCGACGCCGACGTGTGGGACCCGAAGGCCTTCGCGACGTCGACGCACGTCACCGAGCCGGAACGCTCGCGGCTGGCCGCGCTGCGCGCGCTCGGGCTGACCGATGTCGTGCCGCGCGCGATGAAGTACGACACCCCGTACACGTACTGGGACTACCGGGCCGGCATGTTCCACAAGAACCAGGGCATGCGCATCGACCTGGTCTACGCCTCCGCGGCACTGGCCGCCGACGTCGACGACGCCTACATCGATCGCGAGGCCCGCAAGACCGGTGTCAAGGGCACACCGGCGCCGTCCGACCACGCCCCCGTGGTGGTCGACGCCGGCTGACCGGGCCGCCCAGCGCAGCCGCGAGCGCTCAGCGCAGCCGCGAGCGCGACGTGGCGTCCAGGCGCAGTCGCTGGACGCGCGCACCGTCGGGTACCCGCACGTCATCGCCGTCGCGGGTGATCCACACCAACGCGTGGTCGTCACGCACCGGCAGCGCGGGGAACTCGTTCACCCCGCCGAACGTGGCGAGCACGGCCAACGGATCGGTGCCGGCCGCGGTGCGGGCCCGCTGCCGGTCGTCGTCGGTGACCGGCCGGTCGAGACAGGCCACGGTGATCGCGAGCGCGCCGTCACCGCCGGTGGCCGGGAAGCCTCCGGTCAGGTGTAGCGGCGCGAGCAGCAACACGTCGTCGGAGTCGACCATGGTGGCGTTGGCGGTCTCACGGTGCGCTGCCCAGACGGGCCCGAGGTAGAAGCGGCGCAGCGCGGGTGCCCGCGCGGGCAACGACGGGAAGCCACGCAGCCAGACGAAGCGGTCGGGGTCGTCGCGGTCGCGGAACTGGCCCAGGACACTCATGCCGACGTCGGCCTGCGGATCGACGAGGTGCGTGTCGAACAGCTCGATCAGCGTGTCGCGGCCGCCGGGCACCAGGGTGTACTGGCGCAGTTCGACCACGCCGGGTTCGTCGGTCATCGCCCGATCATGACGCAGGCCACGGACAACCCTTCTTCAGGGTGCAGCCCGCTCGCGCGCCTCGGCCACGGCGGCGCGGATCGGCACGTGCAGCGGCCGCCCGTGGCCCGGCAGCAACAGCCCGGCGTCGAGCCCGGCCAGCGCGTCGAGCGCCGGCAGCGGGTCGCCGTGGTTGAACAGCGCGGGCAGCACCTGCGGGCCGGTGCGCGCGAGCATCGGGTGCCCGGTAACCAGACCGTCACCGGTGGCCACCGCGCCGACGCCGGGCAGCAGGTACGCGCAGTGGCCCGACGTGTGCCCGGTTGTGCTCACCGGCACCGGCGTGCCGGGTAGGTCCAACGCGCCCTCGCGCGGGAAGGACTCGGCGTGCGGCAGCACCACGTCGCCGAGCGCGCCCGCCCGCGCGATGCGCAGGGTCCACGCGAGCGCACCGGGCCGCCAGAGGTGGCGCGCGACGTCGAGCGGGCCGGCCTGTTCGAGATGGTCGCGGTGTGCGTGCCCCACCTCGAGGGGGTGGCAGTAGGTGGGCACGGCGTGCCGCTCGTACAGCAACGGTGCCGCGCCGACGTGGTCGATGTGGGCGTGGGTGAGCAGCACCGCGCGCACGTCCTGCGGCCGGCCCCCCACCGCGTCGATGGCCGCGAGCACCACGTCGACGTCCCCGCGCCACCCGGAATCGATCAACGTGAGATCAGTTCCCTCGCGCACGAGAACGACGTTGACATCGGTGCCGAAAGCGACGAATACCCCGTCAGCTACCTCGTCGACCACTCCGCGCCGCGTCACCCTGCCATCTTTGCCCACAGGCCTTGTGAGCCGCGGGACACAGGCATACGTTTCGCCGCGGTCCGCCGGGTGCGGAACCGTTCACCATTATTTCGGGGGAGGGCATTCATGCTCGCACGCAGAACACTCGTATCGATCGCGGCCGGTGCGGTCGTCGTCGGTGGGGTCGGCCTCGGCGCATCAGGCGCGTCGGCCGACCCGCAGACGCTGATCGTCGGCAATCCGACGACCTGCGCCGGCTCGCAGTTCAGCACCATCCAGAGCGCGGTGGACGCGGCGTCGTCCGGCGACACGATCAAGGTCTGTGCGGGCACGTACGGCGAGCACGTCTCCATCAACACCGCCCACCTGACGCTGCAAGGCGCGCAGGCCGGGATGGACGCGCGCGGCAAGCGGCCCAAGGCCACGGCCACGACGGTGAGCGACCCCACGGGCGAGTTCACCATCGGCGGCTCGGCCGACGGCACGACGATCGACGGCTTCGTCATCACCGGCGGCACCGGCAACAACGACGGCATCGCCGACTTCCAGGGCTCGAGCGGGCTGACGCTGGTCAACAACGCCATCCAGCTCAACGGCAACGGGATCAACCTGCAGAACCCGGACGCGTCGCAGCCGGCGACCATCTCGCAGAACTCGTTCACCAACAACAACGCGGGCGGGGCCGGCAACGCCGAGTCGGGCACGGGGGTCTTCATCTCCAACGGCCCGGCGAACAACACGGTCATCGAGAGCAACAACTTCCGCGGCCACACGCAGACGGCGATCAACTTCGCCGGTGCGAGCGGCAACCCCTCGACTGGCCTGGTCGTCTCGGACAACAAGAGCACCGACGACGCGACCTTCGTCGTCGCCACCAACTCCAGCGGCGCGGTCATCGACGGCAACAACGTGACCACCAGCGACGCGAACGTGCCCGGCGGCGGCGGTCACGGCACCGGCATCCTCGACTTCGGGGCCAACACCGCCCTGCGTATCACCGGCAACACGATGAAGGCCACCGGTGGCAACGTCAACCAGTCGTCCGGGGTGTCGGTGTCCAACTACGCGGGATCAAGTCAGTTCACCTCGGTCGTCGACAACAAGATCTCCGGTTGGTACAACGACGCGAAGGTGGTCAGCGGCAGCCGCAACGCCTTCGTCAGCAACAACCAGCTCTACCTCGCGGGCCACGACGGCGTGTTCGTACAGCCCGACGTCAGCGGCGCGACGATCTCGCACAACCAGATCACCACGGCGTCGAACCTGGCGTGTGAGGACCAGACGACCGGCAACCGCACGGCGGGCACCGCGAACGTGTGGCTGAGCAACGTCGCCACCACCGCGTCGTCCCCGGCCGGCATCTGCCGGCTCCGCTAGTGCAGCACCCGGCCGCCGCCCGCCACCGCGGGCGGCGGCCGGGGTTCCGCGCCGGCTCAGCCGAACTCGACGACGAGGACGCCGGCCGGCGGGGCGGTGCCCATCGTCGCGAGCCGGCCGTCCGCACCCGCGAGGTCGGCCAGGGTGATCCGCCCGCGCACCAGCGCCGCGGGATCCAACCGGGCGGCGGCGACGTCGGCGAGCATGGCCGCGTAGTCACCGGCCCCCATGCCGTGGCTGCCGTAGAGCTCGAGCTCACGCGCGATCACCCGTGCCATGGGCACGGCCGCGTGCGCGTCGTCGCCGACGAGCAGGCCCACCTGCACGTGCCGGCCCCGCGGGCGCAGCGCCTCGACACTCGCGCGCATCGTGGCCGCATCGCCCAGCGCGTCGATGCTCACGTGGACGCCGGCACCGGTCGCGACGGCGATGGCGGCCGCGGCGGCGGCGGGCGGCAGAGTGACTTCGGCACCGAACGACGCAGCGAGCTCGAGCGCGGCCGGGTTGGGGTCGACGGCGACGACGCGCGCCCCGCGGGCGGCCGCGATCATGGTCGCCGCCAGCCCCACGCCGCCGCAGCCGAACACGGCCACCCACTGCCCGGCCGTCACCCGGCCGTGCGCGGTGACGGCCCGGTAGGCGGTGGCGAACCGGCAGCCCAGCCCGGCGGCGGTGGCGAAGTCGAGCGCGTCGGGCAGCGGCACGACGTTGACGTCGGCGCGGGGCACGGCCACCCGCTCGGCGAACGAGCCCCAACCGGTGAACCCGGGCTGGTACTGCTGCTCGCAGACCTGCGGCGCGCCGTCGCGGCAGGTGGGGCACCGCCCGCACGCGCACACGAACGGCACGGTGACCCGGGCGCCCGGCGACACCGTGCGCACGTCCGCCCCGACGGCGCTGACCACGCCGGCGAACTCGTGGCCGGGTACGTGCGGCAAGGCGATGTCCGGGTCGTGCCCGGCCCACCCGTGCCAATCGCTGCGACACAGGCCCGTGGCCCGCACGTCGACCACGATGCCGTCGTCGGGCGGTAGCGGGTCGGGCACCTCACGCACCTCGGGGGGCGCCCCGAACGCGTCGATCACCAGGGCCTGCATCGCTGCCTCCTTCCGCCTCACACCGTTCGGTGTCGCCGGTCGTGCCGGGCGGTGTGCAGCCGGTCGACGGCCAGCCGGGCGGCGTCACCGATGGCCGCCTCGACGCGCGGCAGGAAGCGGTCGGGCCGCGCGGCCCGGGTGAACACCGCGACCGCGAACGAGCAGCCGTCACCGAAGTCGAATACGCCCGCGTCGTGCCGCAGGGCGCCGAGCGTACCGGTCTTGTGGGCGAGGGCCGGGTCATCGCCCGGGAAGCCGAGCCGCAGCCGGTGCGGGCCCACGGCGCCGGCCAGCGTGGCGCGCGCGAACGCGCACTGCGCGGGCGAGGCGGCGGTGTCGGTCCACAGGGCGCGCAGCAGCCGGGTGGTGTCGCGCGACGTCGACGAGGAGGTGTGCACGGGGTCGTACCCGCTCGGTTCCACCGCGCGATCGAGGTCGGCCAGCACCCGGTATGCGTCGGCCTCAGTCGTGGTGTCGGTGTCGCGCAGCAGGTGACGCAGCTGGCGGCGTGAGTCGTCGGTGACGGCGGTGTGGACGAGCCCGAGCGCGTCGGTCGTGTCACGGACCGCACGGCGGCCGAGCAGGCCGGTGACCGCGTCGGCGCAGGCGTTGTCCGACACGGTGATCATCGAGTGCACCGCGTCGCGCCAGGACAGCGTGACGTCGTCGCGCAGGGCGGCAACGCCGGTGGCTCCCGCTGTGCGGGTGCGGCCGGTCAAGGTCACCCGGCCGCGCGGGTCGACGTCGCCGCGGTCGACCGCGCGCACGAACGCGGCGAGCACGAACAGCTTGTAGACCGACGCGAGCGCCACCCGTTCGTCGGCGTCGACCCCGAGCTCATTGTCCTCGTCGTGCACGTCGGCGGCGTGCAGCCGCCCGCGCGCACCCGCGTCGGCGAACACGTCGCGGATCCGTTCGGCGACCGTGCTCATCGCTGCCCCGCAGTGGGGCGCAGGTCGTGCTCGGACAGCGCGGTGACGAGAGGGCCTGCGCGCTCGGTGCCCACGACGCGCACGCGCAGCGGGAACGGGTCGCCGCGCAGGGCGACGCGCCGGCAGCCGGGCGCGGCCGCGCCGGGGTCGCAGGTCAGCGTGACCGCGCGCCCGCTCGCCGCGACCAGCAGCGCCTCGCGGTCACCGGCTGCGGTGACGTCGGCGACCGACGCGCCCACCGCGGCGAGCCGGTCGACGAGCAGGTCGTGGGCCGCCGGGTTGTCGACCCGCGGGGCGAGGGCCACGCGCGCGCCGGCCAGCGACTCGCGCCCGACCACGCGCCGCCCGGCCAGGCCGTGCTCGTCGGGCACCAGCAACCAACGGCGCAATCGCACCACCCCGGAGACGGCCGGCGGTGCGCCGAGCACCGTGGGGTGCTCGACGACGGCGAGGTCGAGCTGGTGGGTCCGCACCGCGCGCAAGAGCTCGAGCGAGCCGGCCACCTGCGTGCCCACGACCCGATCGCCCGGCGCAGCGGCGCGCAGCGCCGTGACCAGCGCGCCGACCGACGACACCGGCAGGGCCGCGATCACGCCGAGGGTGAGCGTGGGCCGGTCCGGCGGGCTGTCGTCGAGGATCTCGGCCGCGGCCTGCACGAGCCGCCGGGCGCGCGGCAGCAGGCCGGCCCCCGATGCGGTCAGGCTCACCCGGGAGCCGCGGTCGAAGAGCGCGACACCCATGCGCCGCTCGAGGCGCTGGATACCCTGCGAGAGCGGTGGCTGCGAGATGCCGAGGCGATCGGCGGCGCGGCCGAAGTGCAACTCGTCGGCCACCGCGAGGAAGTACTGCATGTGCCGCACCAGATCCAGACTGCGCGGCGCGCTCATACGTCCAAGATATCAGCGGCGGCCCATACCCTATTGGACATGCCGCCGGGTCGTCGGGATAGGTTCGTGATCGTGAAGCACTCGCTCGTGGGCGCGGCGGCCGTCGCCGTCCTCACCGCCACCACCCTGGCCGCCTGCACCGGCGGGACGTCCGACGGTGCGCAACGGACCGCCGCACGGACCTTCCTGACCGCGTTCGGCAGCGGCTCGGCCCGGCCGGCCGCGGCGGCCACCGACAACCCGAGCGACGCCACCACCGCGGTGCAGCGCAGCCTCGACGGCCTGGGCCGCGGCGCGCGCGGTCACTTCGACATCACCCGGGTCAGCACGAAGGGCACGCACGCCACCGCGACCTACACCGCCCGCTGGACGGTGCCCGGTGCCCGCACGCCGTGGAACTACGGCGGCTCGCTGGCGCTGGCGAAGACGCACGGCCGCTGGCTCGTGGCCTGGCGGCCGACCGATCTGCATCGCGGCCTGCGCCGCGGCGAGCACCTGGCCGTGCAGCTCACCGAAGCCACCCGCGGGCGGCTGCTCGACAGTTCCGGCAAGGCGCTGTTCGCGGCCACGCCGGTGGTCACCGTGGGCGTCGAGCCGAAGTTGGCCACCCACCTCAACGATCTCGCCGCCACCCTCGCCCGCATCCCCGAACTCCAGTCGACCAAAGCCGAGATCGTGGCCGCCGTGCACAAGGCCGGGCCCACCGATTTCGTCCCGATCATCACGTTGCGCCAGACGGCGTACGAGAAGATCCGGGCCGAGGTCCACGACCTGCCGGGCACGGTCTTCCAGTCCGCTACCCGGCTGCTCGGGCCCAGCGCGCACTTCGGCCAGCCACTGCTCGGCACCGTCGACCAGGCCACCGCCGACGTCGTCGCCCACTCGCACGGGCGCATCCGGGCCGGACAGGACACCGGTGTGGGCGGCGTGCAGCAGGCCGACGACGCGCAGCTCGCCGGCACGCCGGCCGTCACGGTGGTGGCCGCACCCGACACCGGCGACGCGGCGGCCCGGCGGCTGGACGTGGTCAGCGCGGCCCGCCCGGGCACCGACGTGCGGCTCAGCCTCGACCGGCCGCTGCAGAGCGCGGCCGAGGCTGCGATCGACCCGCTGGACAAGCCGGCGGCCATCGTGGCCGTGCAGCGCTCCACCGGCCGCATCCTCGTCGACGCCAACAACGCGCGGACCACCTACGACTACGGCCTGTCCGGCGCCTTCCCGCCCGGCTCGACGTTCAAGATCGCCACGTGGGCGGCGGCCTTCACCGCCGACCCGAGGCTGACGCCGACCTCCACGGTGCCGTGCCCGGCCTCGACCACCGTCGACGGGCGCACCTTCATCAACGAGAACCGGTTCAGCCATCCCCCTATCAGCGTGGCCGACGCCTTCGGCTACTCGTGCAACACCAGCGCGATCCGGGCGGCGCTGACGCTGCCGTCGGCGACGTCGCTGGCCACGACCGCCCGGTCGCTCGGCCTGGGCCAGAAGTGGTCGCTGCCGGTGTCGGCGTTCGCGGGCAGCATCGCCACGCCGGCCTCGACGACCGAACGCGCCGCCGACGGGATCGGGCAGGGCCGGGTGCTGGCCTCGCCCCTGCTGCTGGCGCTCATGGCCTCGGCCGCCGACGGCGGCCCGGTGGTGGCGCCCACGCTCTCGCAGACGGCGACGCCGGCGGTGCGCGGGCACGTCCCCGCGCAGCTGGCGGCGAAGATGCACACGCTGATGAAGGCCACCGTGGCCCTGCCCGGGGGCACCGGCCACGACCTCGACGGGCTCGGCGGTGTCGTCGGCAAGACCGGCACGGCCGAGTACGGCAACGCCAAGCCGCCGCGCACCCACGCCTGGTTCGCCGGCGTGCGCGGCGACATCGCGTTCGCGGTGTTCGTCTACGACGGCGCCACCTCGCACGTCGATGCCGTGCCCGTCACCCGCGACTTCCTGCGCGCCACCCGGTGACCAGCCGGCGGTCGTTCCTGGCCGTCGCCGGCTCGGCCCTCGTGCTGGGCGCGTGCGGCGCGAGCGGGGACCGGCAACGGCCGGGGTCGCTTCGGAAACCGGCGGCGACCAACACGCCGCCCGCCGCCGCGTCACCCCGGACGGCGTCGGCCGCCGCCCCCTTGCGGGCGCTGGAGCGGCGGGTCGACCGGCGGATCGGCGTGTACGCCCGCGACACCGGCTCGGGCCGCACGCTCGCCTACCGCGCCGACGAGCGGTTCCCGATGTGCTCGGTGTTCAAGCTGCTCGTCGTGGCCGACGTGCTGCACCGGGCCGACGCCGCCGAGCTGGCTCGCACCGTCCGCTACACGGCGGCCGACGTGATCGACCATTCCCCGGTGACCGTGCGCCACGCCGGCGCCGGTCTGTCGCTCGAGCAGCTATGCGCGGCCGCCTTGCGCTACAGCGACAACACCGCGGCCGATCTCGTGCTGCGCCACGCCGGTGGCCCCCAGGCCGTGACGGCGTTCGCCCGCAGCCTGGGCGACCCGGTCACCCGCCTCGACCGCGGCGAGCCGCAGCTGAACTCCGCCGTGCCCGGCGACCCGCGCGACACGACCACGCCGCGGCGCATGGCCGACAACCTGGTGCGCCTCGCGACCGGGGACACCCTGCCGACCGGTCGCCGCACGCAACTGGTGACGTGGCTGCGGCGCAACACCACCGGTACCGGGCAGATCCGGGCGGCCGCGCCGCGGTCGTGGTCGGTGGCCGACCGCACCGGCTCGGGCTACTACGGCACGGTGAACGACGTGGCGCTGCTGTGGCCGCCGCACGGCGCGGCGCCGATCGTCATCGCGATCTTCACCCACGGCCGGCGACGCCACGACGACTGGTTGACCGCGCCCGTAGCCGACGCGGCCCGCATCGCGCTGACCGCCCCGCGCTGACCGGTCAGCCGAGCACTGCGGCGCGCGCGCTGGACGTCGCCGTGTGCAGCACGGTGCGCCGGTCGAAGAACTGACCGAAGGTGAGCGTGGTGCGCTGCGAGCAGGTGAGCGTGATGCGCCGGTGGTCGCGCGACAGGGCGGCGCGCACGTGCACGCTGCGCCGGTCCGGGTCGCGGTCCAGGTAGGCGTGCACCGCCCGGCCGGCGTCGGCGAAGCGCAGCGAGTCCGCTCCGGCCACCGACGAGCCGCGGTCGAGGTCGGCGGAGCTCGCGGCTGCGGCCGCGGCGGCGCCGTCGCACACGTCCTGCAGGTCGCGCTGCTGCACGAACGCCTCCCCCAGCGCGATGGAACCGGCCACCATCAGCAACGCCAGCAGGAAGAAGCCGAGGATCAGCGGGATGGTCGAGCCCCGCTCGGCGCTCTCGCTCGTCATGTGGCCACGTCACGGAAGTCGTCGACGTGCACCACGTAGCGCCCGACCGCGGTGATCCCCCGGCCCGAGAGCACCGACGGTACGGCCGGCAGCTGCGCGCGCCGCGTGACGCACACGGCGAACTGCGCGCCCGCGACCAACTTCGGCTCGACCGGCCCGGCTGTGCAGCGCGCGCCCGCGGCCACGAACCGGATCGTCGCGTCGTCGGGCAGGCCCTGGTCGGCCAGCGCGAGACGCACCGCGGCGCGCACCCGCGCGTTCGCCTCGGTCGCCGAGTTGCTGGTCGCGTAGGCCCGGCCGGCGTCGCGCGCGGCCTGGGTGACGGCCAGCTCGTTGCGCTGCACGGCGGCCACGGCGGCGATGAGGTAGACCAGCGGCACCATGACGATGAGGGCCACGAAGATGAACTCGATGATCGCGTTGCCGCCCTCGCCGCCGCCGTCGTCGTCGCCCATACGGCGACGTACGGCAGCAAGGACGCGGCGGATCACGGCTTCCCCTCGCGCAGCACCGACGAGGTAACGTCCACGGTGAGCGGCAGGCGCAGCGGCGAGAAGAGCAGCCGCAGCCGGCCGGTGCAGTGCACGGTGACCACCGGCAGTCCCGACTCGCGGTCGCGGCCGGCCCGGCTGGTGCAGTGGATGCCCTTCGCGTCGGCATCGTCGAGGCCGGAACGGATGAGGCCCTGCGCCCGCGCGGCTCCCGCGCCCGAGGCGACGCCTTCGGCCGAGGCGTAGCGCGCGGCATCAGCGGCCGAGGACGCCGCGACGTTGCGGGCGTAGAAGTAGACCGCCACCTGCAGCACGCCGAAGAGCAGGAACAGCAGGAGGACGGACAGGAAGACGAAGTCGACCACGGCAGCGCCCGAGTCGTCCCGGCGCGCAGCCACGGCTACTTCTTGCCGCTGATCGAGTCGATGATCCCGGACAGCGCGCTCTTGATCTGCGGTTCGAAGATGGCCAGGATCGCGACGACGAGGATCGCCGTCATCACGGTCACCATCACCCAGCCCGGCACGTCGCCGCGCTCCGGATCGTCGTCGGGCGCGTCGCGGCGGGGCAACGTGCACCACAGGCTCGCCAGGAACGCGAACAGCCTCATCGGGTCTCCCCCATCTCAGTGCGCCAGCGAGGTCAAGGTCAGCAGGCCCGGGAACAGCGCGAAGAGCACGGTGACCGGGAGGATCAGGAACACCACCGGCGCCATCATCGAGATCTCTTTCCGGCCGCCGGCCTCGAGCAGGGCGCGCTTGCCGACCTCGCGGACGTCGACGGCCTGGGCCCGCAGCACGTCGGCCAGTGGGGTACCGCGCTCGATGGCCACGACGAGGCCCTGCAGGAAGCGGGCGAACGACTCCATGGTCGTCTGCTCGGCGAGGTCGGTCAGGGCTTTCGTGACGGGAGCGCCGGCGCGGGCGCGGGCCAGCGCGCGGTCGAGGTCGCGCGACAGCTCGCCGCCGGTGAGCCGGCACACCCGCTGCAGGGCGTCGACCGGCGCTTCGCCGGCAACCACCGACAGCGCGAGCAGGTCGGCCACCACCGGGAACTCCGACAGCATCGCCTGCTCGCGCCGCTCGAGCTGCTGGGTGAGCCACCAGTCGCGGCCGAGCACGCCGGCGACCAGGCCCCCGGCCGCGGCCAGCAGCACCAGCACCGGATCGACGCCGCCGTGCAGCACCCCGCCGACCAGCACCGCCACCGCGGCCAGCACGGCGCCGGCCACACCCCACAGCACCTGCTCGACCCGCAGCTCCTCGGGGGCCATCGAGCCGCCCAGTCCGTCGAGGCGCCGGCGGACCGACGCGCCGCCGCCGACTACGCGGTCGAGGAAGGCGACCGCCTCACCGAGAGCGGGGCCGAACAGCCGCCGCGCCACCGTGAACGGCGCCGACGTGGCCGACGGGCGCACCAGCAACCGCGACGGCGGCGGGGTGTCGCCGAGGTAGGGCGCGATGCGGTCGGCCAGCCGGATGGGCCGCATCGGCGGCATGGCCCGCACGGCGATGATCACGCCGAGCGCCGCCACCAGCCCGAGCGCGCCACCCAGTACCAGCTCGACGTTCATCGATCCTCGCCCCGACCACTCGCTTCGCTCGGGCCCGGCCTCGGCCCGATCCGCTCCTTCGTCGCGGACTGTGCTTTCTGGCTCTTCGCGCAAGCGCTCATCGCAGGACCCGCTGTTCCTCGGGCAGCTTCCCGATGTGCAGCATGATCCGGTACGCGACCACGCACACCGCGCCGCCGATGACGAGCAGCAGCGTGCCGCCGGGTGAGTCGTAGGCCGACAGCGTCTGCGACTGCGTGCCGAGCAGCAACAGCACCGCCCACGGCGCGGCCACGGCCAGTCGCGCGGCGTTGACCACCCAGCCCTGCCGGGTCTCGAGTTCCGAGCGGGTGCGGGCGTCGGCGCGCAGCAGCTCGGACAGCGTGCGCAGCACCGTGCCGAGGTCGCTGCCGCCGACCTCCCGGGCCACCCGCATCGTCTCGCACACCCGGTCGCCCACCGGGTCGGCCAGGTCGGCCTTGAGGATGTCCAGGCACTCACCGAACCGACCGCTGGCGCGGTAGGACGCGGCGAAGCGGCCGAACGGCGCGCGCAGCTCGGCCGGCCCGCGCAGCGCGAGCGCGGACAACCCCTCCGGCAACGACAACCCCGCGCGCACCGCGGAGGCCAGGTTGTCGATGGCCTCGGGCCACACCTCGCGCAGCGCCACCTGCCGGCGCCGGCGCATGCGCCGCACGACCGCCACCGGCAGGAAGAACCCGAACACGCCGAAGCACGCGGCCACGGCGACGGTCTTGGTCAGGGCGAGCACAACGACGAAGGCGACCGCTGCGACAACCACCTGCGCGCCGAGCAGCTGGGCCGGGCCCACACCGTCGATGCCGGCCTGGCGGACCAGGTCGCGCCGGCGGGCGACCCACCCGTCGGCGGCGGGCCGGGTACGCACGGGCGCACGGGGCCCGCTGCGCCAGATGAGCAGCAGCCCCAGGCCGAGCGCCAGCCCCAGCAGCGCGCCCACGTCAGTACTCGCCCACGGCGCGCAGCCGGCCGAGCGCCTGCACGAGGTCGATGCCCGCCGCCTCGTAGCGCTCGGGATGTGGTGGGTAGCCGTCGCCGCGCTCGAGGCGCCCGTCGCGCATCGCGAACAGCTCGGTGGTCTCGATGACGTCGCCTTCCACGCGGCCCGGCACGCCCACGATCTCGCGCACCCGCCGCCGGCCCGACGCGTCCATGGCCAGGTGCACCACGAGGTCGACGCTGGTGGCCACGGTGGGCACCACGAACGCGGCCGACACGTTCTCACCGGCCAGCAGCGGCAGCGTGCACATCTTCACCAGCGCCTCGCGCGCGGAGTTGGCGTGCAGCGTGCACATGCCCGGCAGGCCGCTGTTCAGGGCGATGAGCAGGTCGAGGCACTCCTCCTGCCGCACCTCGCCCACGATCAGCCGGGAGGGGCGCATCCGCAGCGCCTCCTTGACCAGCCGGCGCAGCGGGATGTCACCCGTTCCCTCCAGGTTGGCCTGGCGCGTCTGCATGGCCACGACGTCGGGCGCGCGCAAGCTGAGCTCGAACACCTCCTCGACGGTGACCACCCGCTCGCGCGCCGGGATCGCCCCGCACAGCGCGTTGAGCAGCGTGGTCTTCCCCGCCTGGGTCCCGCCGGCGACGAGCACGTTGAGCCCGGCCGCGACCGACGCCTCCAGGAAGCGGGCGACCTGGTCGGTGAGCGAGCCGGCGGCGACGAGCTCGTCCAGGCTGCGCAACCCGATCGCGAACTTGCGGATGTTCACCGCCATGTGCCGCTTGGTGATGTTGGGGATGACCACGTGCAGCCGCGAGCCGTCGGGCAGCATCGCGTCGACGAACGGCGTGGACAGGTCGATGCGTCGCCCGGTCGGGCGCAGCATCCGCTCGACCAGCTCGGCCACCTGATCGGCGGTGAGGATGACCGTGGTCAGCTCCGAGCGCCCGTGCCGGGCCACGAACACCCGGCCGGGCTCGTTGATCCAGATCTCCTCGACCGACGGGTCGTCGAGCAGCGGTTGCAGCGGGCCGAAGCCGGCCACGGCGTCGAGCAGGGCGCGGGTAGCGGCCAGGACGTCGCCCATCGGCGGCAGCGCGGAAGTGATGGAGCGGTCGCGGTACTCGCCGACCACGTCGTCGATGAGCCCGGCGACGACCTCGGGTTCGGCGATCGGGTCGATGCCGCGGCGGCGGACCAGCTCGCGCACCTCGGTCTCGAGGATCGACTGCGCCGACGGCCCCACCGCGTCACACCTTCGCGCTCGTTGATCACGCCTTGGTCGCCAGAGCGTAACCATCGAAGTGGACGAACGCGACCTACCCGGACCAACCTGTGGATGACGTGACGAATGGGGCTTATGGGGCGCCGGCCGGAGGTAGGGGCGGCCGGTTGCCCGGCCCCTGGTGACGGCGAACTCGACCGATCCGCGGTCGTGTCACGCGCCGGCGAAGGCGTGGATGGACTTCGCGCGCCGCCAGGTCGCTGCGTCCGGGACCTCTGAGCGGCTGACCGCTTCCGCGCCGCTACCGCCGTCAGGTGCCCGGCTGCGGATCCCGGCCGGTGAGGGCAAGCAACCGCGCCTGGGGGTCGCTCGACGCAACGTCGATGCGCTCGGCGAAGAACCGCCCCTTACCCCAGAACGACGGGGGATACTTCTCGATCACCGCCGTCGCGAAACGGCACAACGTCGGGTCGAGGGTGCGGTCCTGGCCGGTCGACACGGCCAGATCCCAGGCGTGGACCAGCATGTCCGTGGCGTGCACGGCGACCGCGAACGACGCGGGCGGTTCACCGGCGGCGAGGAGCACGAGCCGTTCCGGGTCCTCGATCCGCTCGACCGCGGCCGTCATGAGCGCGGCGGACTCGTCGAATTCGCGCACCGGAGAGTTGATCACCTCGTCGTCCCGGCTGGCCCAGTCCGGCGCCTGCCCGTCGAGGGCCTGGGCGAAGCGCAGGTTGCCACCAACCAGGTGCGCCAACAGCTTTCGGATGCTCCAGCCCGCACACGCGCTGGGCCGGTCGAGATCGTCCACGCTCAGTGCGGCCAGCCGATCGCGCATGGCGGCGATCGCCGACCGGTCGAAGGTGGCCGGATCAATGCGGTCGTTCATGAACCCTCATTCGTCGCTGCTCACGTTCCATCACGACAGGAAAGACGACCGTGACCGGCCCACTGTGACATCCGGTGCGGCGCACTCGGTCGGCGTGGTGCCGTCATTCGGGAGCGCCGATATCTCCTGGCCCGGGCCCGCGCGCTGACGCCAGAAGGCCCGCGGGGCGACGCCGGGTGCTGACGGTGTCCCCCTCAGCCGGCGCGAAGGCCGGGCTGCCCGTGGCTTCGGCCGGTGGCCAACGCCCGGGTCAGTAGCGCACCGACCACGATGAGGCCGATACCGAGCCAGGTCGGTCCGCCGTCGAGGGACAACGAGAGGATCCCGGCCGGCACGAGCCAGGCGGCCATCGGAATCAACAGCTGGCCGGTCGTCGGGGCCAGCTCACCCGGCATCCCTTCACTCTGGCGAACCCGGGCCTGCGCGACCTCCGGGTACCACTCGGTGAACCGCAACGCGACGAGAATGGCGGCGACCTGGATGATCCATCCGGTCCACAGGTTGTTCGAGTTGTGCAGGACGCCGTCGCCGTAACCACCGGCAAGCGCGGCAACCGCGAACGCACCGGCCCACACGCCGGTGATCACGTAGTTGACCTTGATGAAGGTCGGGGAGGACCAGCTCTCCTTCGGCACCTGCTCCCGTGCGTACTGGATGGTGAACGGCAGCCGCATGGCTATCGAACCCACGGCGATGATCACCAAGGAGACGTTGGAGATCTCGCCGCACCACCTCTCCAACCAGTCCTTGCTGTCTTGGGAGATCACCAGTCCGACGGTCAGCAACGCCGCGAAGAAGACGACGTCGGCGCAGGCCAGCAGCTTGATGGACCGACCCCGCAGCGGATCGGCGACGAGAATCGACAACGACATGGCCAGCGGAACCGCAACCGCGAGCTCGAACCGACCGGGACCCTCAAGGAGGGACAGCACGATCCACGGCGCCATGCCCACGATCGGGCTGTCGAGTACCTTCGCGAAGACCGATTTCGCACGCTCGTCCGACGGCGTCGACCTATCGTCGGTGTGTTGCACGACGAACATCCTCTTCCGTGGATCTGTCGGCCGTCAGCCTTCGGCGCACCCCTCACGCTGCGTAATTGTGGATCAGCATGACGCCGATAGGTGACCTTGGCAATCGGAACACCCGGCGGTGTCGCAGCGGCACGGAAGGAAGAACCCGTTTCCTCCACCGTCTCGTGCTGAACGAGCCCAATGCGCTGCCTGCTGTTGCGTGACTTGTATGTTAGGTGGACGCTTCGCTCCGTGCGCGCGATCATGATCGGCTTCGCCTTACTTGTCGTGGCGGGATCCACGGCCGCATGTGATGGCGGCTCGTCCGGCGCAGGACACACGAAGGCCCTGTCGGGCTACGGCTGGGGAACCGACGCGTTCGGACAGCTCGGGGCGTCCACGAACGGTGAACTGCGCTCGCCGACGCCGGTTCCGCTGCCCGCAGGGACGAAGGCCGTCGCACTCGGCCGCGATTTCAGCCTGGCTCTGGCGGGCGGCCACGTATACGCCTGGGGCGAGGGCAGCAACGGGCAACTGGGCAACGGTGACCACAGGATTCGCACCGCGCCGACCGTGGTTCGTCGGCTCGACGACGTCATTGCCATCGCCGCGGGCGGGCAGTTCGGCCTGGCCATCACCTCGCACGGTGACCTGTACGGCTGGGGCGCGAACGACGACGGCGAGCTGGGTACCGGCACCACCAAATCCTCCGCGCTCGCGGTCAAGGTTCAGCTGCCCAAGAACGTCAACGTCGCTCAGGTCGCGGCTGGGTCAGCACATGTCGTGGCGCTGACGGACGGCGGCGCGCTGTACGCCTGGGGCCGAGGAGGCAGCGGTGAGCTGGGCACCGGATCGACGAAAGGGTCTGCGGTCCCGAAGAAGGTCGGGCTGCCGGGTGGCATGAAGGTCAAGCTGGTCGCGGTCGGGGAGAGCCACAGCGTCGCGGTCACCACCGACCATCACCTGCTGGGCTGGGGCGCCAACACCGACGGACGCCTCGGACTCGGGAAGCGCGACGTCGTTCGTCGGCCGGTGCAGATCCCGTCCGCGGGTCACAAGGTGGAGCAGGTGGCCGCCGAGGCCGCCGGAACCCTCGTCCGCACGTCCGACGGAGTCGTGCTGGCGACCGGGCGCAATGAGAAGGGCCAGCTCGGCGACGGCACGTTCACCGGGCGGACGCGCTTCGTCCGAGTGCGGCTGCCGGCTACCTTCCGGCCCAGCCGGATCGCTGCCGGTCCCCTGCGCGCCTACGCACTGTCCCACGACGGGACCGTCATCGCCGCGTGGGGTGATGGAGCCGGTGGACGCCTCGGCACGCCCGCGTCCCAGGCTCTTGCTACGCCGACCCTCATGCCCGAACCGTTCACGCCCGGCATACCGGCCAGACGGGCCGAGGACGAGAAGCCGCGGTTCCGCGACGTCGCCGTCGGTCCTTCCGCGACCATCGCGCTGGCCGAGCAGGGCGCGCTCGCCCGCCTCGTTGCCCTGAGACCGCCTTACATGGTGCCGGCGGGCGCGCCGGCAACCATTGCCGTGCGCGCCTACGACGCCGCCGGAAATGATCTTGGTCAGCCGGATGGCGTCACCGTCACCATGGCCGGCGGCAGCTGCGACGGGGTCACCTGCACAGGGCGCTCCCCCGGCCGGCGCTCGGTCGCCGTCGCCGTGCCCGGACACAAAGCCACAACAGTGCTGCAGATCCTGCCGGCCGCATTGGCGCGACGCTCGCCCGCGGCCGGAGGTTCGTCGACTCCTCCCGCCGCACACGCGCACGCGCCGTCGGCGGCCGGCGAGAAGGCGTCGTCGAACACGCCCTGGTTGGCCGCAGCGGCCGCCGGTCTGCTCATCCTGCTCGCCGTCGCCGCAGTGTTGATTCGCCGCCGGATCCACGAAGGAGCACGCAGCTCATGAACGCCATGTCGCGCCGCCAACTCCTGTCCCTCGGCGCCCTGACAGCGGCGAGCATCCCGCTCGGCGGCCCCGTGGCATCAGCCTTGTGCAACTACCAGAAATCCGCACCGCCTCGCAGCCGCTCGGTTCGCACCGCTGCGTCCGAGACTGCGCCCCAGGCTGCGGCGGTCGCGCCGTTCAGCGTGGTGGCGCACTCCAATCTGAGCGAGGACTACTTCCTCACCGACGACGTGCTCGTCGACCCGCTCCACGACTCGGTCCTGCCGGTCATCCTCGACAACGGCACGTTGGTTCGGGTCATCGTCAGCCCGGACGAGCAGACGGTGAGCATGCTCGCCCCGGATCCCACCGAGCCCAGCGGCTTCACAGTCACCCAGCTGGACCAGCTCAACCCGTACTTCGCCGGCGGTTCCGGAGGGGACATGGCGGCGGCCAACTGGAACGGCTATATCGACGTGCTCTACACCGCTGAGTCGGGAGCGGGCTCCGGCCGGGACGCGCTCTGGGCGGCCCACGTGCGACCGGACGGCACCGACGCCGGCTCCTACTGGTTCAGTCCACCGCTGACGTACAGATCGGACGGTCACGGCACGTCGACACCTCCCCGCATCGTCGTCGACCCGGACGGCATCCCGCACACCGCGGCCGTCAACCTCTCCGGTGCAGGCACGCTCTACTTCGGCCAGCCGCCGGGGCCGAGCCAGCCAGGAATCCCGTTGAACGGGATGCCGCCCAGGACTGACGTCCAGTTCGCGCTCTCCGGGCCGGCCACGAACCGCACCATCGCCGTCGTCGCTCTCACCTCCGATACCAATTGCTGCCCGTCCAACCTCACCATCGCGGTCGGGCCGGTGAACCAGCCCGGAGATGACCCGCCGGGCATGACCGTCCACGCCGTCCAGTTCCCGCCCGGCCAGTCACCGGCGACCGCGATCCTGGCCCAACCCCTGGCCGACCCGGTTCCGTCCCAGCCGAGCGCCGCGGTTGCGATCAGCTGGCGGGATTCCGACGGCGGCGCCTGGGCGGCGCTGGTCACCGCGTCCGGTCAGTTGGTCGGCAAGCCGGTTCAATTCCTCTCCGAGGCCAACTTCCAGCTGCAGGCCGGAAACGTCATCAGCGCGGGATGGCTGCAGGCCCCGAACAAGGGCAAGATAACCGCCTACCTGCTCGCCGGCGACGGACCGTCCACCGTCTATACCCAGATGCTCGACTTCACCCAGGCACAACCGGACGCGGCGCCCATCCCGCTGCAGGCCGGTGTCACGGCCATGTATCTACCGGTGCAGGGCCTGACCGAGAACACCGACATCACGATCGCGTCCCCGTCGACCGATGCGCCGAACCTCGCAGCCCTCGCAACGCTGACCCGTACAGGCCCGACCGGGGTGTGGGCCAGCTCGCCCATCCACTGCGGCAAGCCGGCGTACCAGAATCCACCCGGCCTGGACACGTACCGAACGATGGTGACCGTCGTCGACGCCAACGGCGTGCCGGTGCCGAACACGAATGTCTACATCACGCCCGAACTCGAGGTGCTGGCGTTCCGAACGACCGGCGGGGTGCCGCTGCCGGCCGGGCAGGAGACCACGGTGCAAACCGACGACTGGGGTCAGATCTGCATCGCGGCGTTGGCGACCGCGCTGCAAGCCTCCTCGTACTCGATCCGGTGCGACACCGCCCTACCGGGCGGAAGCGCACCCGCTCAGCGCACGATTCCGATCACGGTCGCCCCGGACGAGGAGATGCACAACTTCCTTGCCGGCAACGCACCGCTGAACAAGTACGCGACCGTCACGCAGCTGATCACCGACCCCAGCACCACCGTCTTCTCCAAGATCAGCGGCGACAGCCAGTCGGTGGCCGCAGTGGCCAGCGCCGTCAACGCCGCCGTGACCGCCGGGTTGAATCCCACCAACGCGCCGAAGGCGGGCGCCCCCACAGTGCACCAGCTCGCGGACCTCGACACGGCCAAACCTTCGTACAGCGCCCACTTCTCGCCGCTACCGCAAGCCAGTTTCCGGTCCGAAGCCACAACTCCGGCGTGGTTCAAGGACTTGGAGAACGACATCAAGTCGGTGTGGAAGGCCATCGAGCAGGACATCGCGAAAGTCGCCAAGGTTGTTCAGGGCTGGGACGCTGACGCGAAACAATGGTTTGTCGAGCTGACGCTCAGCATCGACGGCTACGTCGGTGGAGCGCTGCGCTACGTCATTGACGGCGTGAAATCGGCCATCGCCGCAGTCCACGGCATCTTGCAGAGCATCGGTGCGGACATCGAGTCAGTCATCAAATTGATCCGGACCCTCGTCAGCGACATCATGAAGGACACCGAGTCGATCGCGGACACGCTGTACTCGTGGATCAGTTACGACCCGGCGAATCCGGGCAACGCCGGCCTCGCCGTGGCCAGGGGGAAGGTCGACGACCTGCTCAATGAGGCCAAGAGCGCGACGAACGGCTTCTTCGGCGGGGCGGAGAAAGACCTCACCACGCAGATACAGAACCTGAGCGACACCGCCGGCAGCTACACGCCGAACAAGTCGAAGGCGGAAGGCACGGCTCACACTCCGCCGAGTCATGCGGCGGCGACGAGCACGTCGCACAACAGCCGCACGACCTGGTTGCTGGAAAAGAGTCGTAGCACCCCGGTGTCGAGCTCGATCAGCCCGGCTTCGGCCGTCTCCGCCGGCACGGCGGCCATCGCGACAACGATAGGTGCCAAGACCGCGCCCACAGCATCGGCGAAGTCGGCCGCGGGAAAGTTGCCGAGCGCCGAGGAGCTGCTCGAAAACTTCGACATGGCGACGTTGACCGCCATGTTGCTCGAGGTCATGGTTGACGGTCTGAAATTCCTCGACGACATCGTCATCGACATCCTGACCGCAATGGAAGGGGCGGTCGACGACCTGAGCGCGGCAGTACGGATGCCGCTGTCGGACGTTCCGATCATCGACCTGCTGGCCACGGTATTCAGCATCGACATCGAGAACTTCACCATCGGCAAGCTCCTCTGCCTGGTGCTCGGCTTCGGCATCGCCGTCGTGGGCGACCTGGTCTACGGCGGCAACAGCTGGTTGCCGAAGCCGGTCGGCTCATCGCTGGCGCCGCGGACGCACGCGCTCGGCACCGGACCGTCATTGCGGACCCAGCAGCCCAGCTGGGAGATCTTCGTCGATCTCTCCAACACCGTCGTCTACGCGTTCTCGATCATTCCGACCGTCGCGGACGCCGCCGCTGCCCTGGCCGTGCCCGCCGAACCCCCGCCGCTGATTCTGCAGATCATCGACATGGTCTTCGGTGTGGTCGAGAACGCGTTGGCCTTCCCTTTCGGCACTCCACCGGACTCCGGCAGCGTGCTCGCCTGGGACGCCAGACAGACCGACGCCAACAAGTTCTTCGGCGCGGCAACGCCGATCTACTCGTGGATTCTCGGCTTCGTGCCGTTAGCGGTGCAGATCATCGCTGCAGTAATGAGCGAGAAGAAGGGCGCCGGTACTGCCAGTACCGAAGAAGAGGCTTTCCTCGAGACGGGGCAGCTGGTGTTGCTCTCCGCCATCGGGGTGGTGAACCTGGCGATCGACATCGCCGTCACCGCGCTGAGCGAGACCGGCACCGAAGACATCCTGCTCGGCGTGCTCCTGGATGTGTTCGGGTGGGCGCCGACCGCACTGAGCTTCTTGTTGCTGGATGCGGCCGCCCCCGAGGGCCCGCCGGGTTGGGCCATCATTGCGGTCTTCGCCCCGATCGTCGTGGTCGGCTGCGAGATCGCCGAGATGGCGGCGCTGTAGCACCGGTGATCGACGACCCGCCCGACCCGACGATCCGCGACCGCCGGCACCTGGTCAACGGCACGTTCGTGCGGGAGGCGGTGGCCGAGGAGGGCGCCGTCTTCACCGACCCTCTCCTGTTCGTGCACGGGGGCATGCACGGCTGGTGGGTGTGGCAGCGTTGGCAGCGGTTCCTCGCCCGCAGCGGCTGGCGGACCTTCGCGATGTCGCTGCCCGGCCACGGGGACTCGCGGTCGCTCTCGGACGAGGAGCTGCGGCGGATGCGGCTCGACGACTACACCGCCGCCGTCGCCGAGGTGGTCGACTGGCTGCCGGCGGCGCCGATCCTCGTCGGGCACAGCATGGGTGGCAACCTCGTGCAGAAGGTGGCCTACGAACGGCAGTCGTCGGGTCGCCGGCCGCCGGCGCTCGTGCTCGTGGCGCCGGTGGGACCCCGCGGCACACCCGTCCGGCCGCCGCTGCCGGAGGACCGTCCGGTCGTGCTGACGGCCGAGGAGGCGCGAGCGCTCTTCTTCCACGACATCGACGACGCGACCTTCGCCCGCATCCATCCCCTGCTCGTGCCCGAGTCCGCGGCCGCACTGAACGACTACACGGTGGGCGGCGTCATCCCCGATCGGGCCTTCACCGGTCCGGTCCTCGTCCTGCAACCCGAGCACGACCGTCCGGTCTTCCACCAACATGCGCGCGAAGCCGCGGAGTTCTACCGAGCACCTTTGGTGCGGGTGCTCGGCGCCGGTCATGACCTCATGCTCGAGCGGCCCGCGGAGCAGAGCGCGGCGTTCGTGAGCGGTTGGCTCGCCGTCAACGTCGTCGGCCAGCTCCCTCGGCTCGCGCCCGAGCCCCCGTCCTGAACAGCTCAACCCGTCAGAAGATGCCTCCTCATCAAGGCCACGAGGGTGTGCCGCGGTCGGGGCCGGCCGACGCCCGGGGCCCGTGATCTCCGTCCTGCCGCCGCCCGGGCGGGTTTGCTCGACGGGGTGTCGGGGTAATGCCATTGCTGGTGCAACCGAGCGCTCATCGACTCGAGGACGATCATGCGTTTGCCGTTGGCCCGTGGACCGTTGTCCGAGCAGCTGTTCGCCGCGCTGGCGGCCGGAAGGCCGGACTCGGTTCCTCGCCTGACCGTCGCGCCGGACGATCCGTTGGCCGATGACGACCTCCAGGTCGCCCTCTGGGCCTGCTTCGAGCTGCACTACCGCGGGTTCGACGAGGTGCCCGATCGTTGGGAATGGGAGCCGGCGGTCATCGCGCTGCGGCGCGAGATCGAGGACGTCGTTCTGGCCGCGTTGCGCCGCGCGGTTCACGTGCCGCGTGACACCGGCCGCCTCGGTGACCGGTTGCGCGGCATCGTCGACGGCGACGACAGCCCGTCCGTGTCCCGCTTCGTGCAGCACGACGCCGATCTCTCACACGTTCTCGAGTTCGCGCAACACCGTTCGCTCTACCAGCTCAAGGAGGCTGACCCACACACCTGGGCCGTGCCCCGCCTCGCCGGTCGGGCCAAGGCCGCCCTCGTGGAGATCCAGATCGACGAGTACGGCGGGGGCGATGCGCGCCAGATGCACTCGCAGCTGTACCGCGACCTGCTCGACGACCTCGGGCTCGACGACCGCTACGGCGCCTACGTCGACGACGTGCCCGGCATCACGCTGGCGGTCAGCAATGTCATGTCGCTGTTCGGGTTGCGTCGCGACCTGCGTGGCGCGCTCGTCGGCCACCTCGCCGCGTACGAGATGACGTCGTCCGCGCCGTGCCGCCGCTACGCGCAGGGTCTGCGCCGCCTCGGGCGCAGCGACCGGGCGTGCGCGTTCTACGACGTCCACGTGACGGCCGACGCCCTGCACGAGCAGCTCGCCGCCTACGACCTCTGTGAAGGGCTGGCCGCCGACGAGCCGGAGCTCACCGAGGACATCGCCTTCGGGGCCGCCGCGTGCCTGCATGTGGACGGTCGTTTCGCGGGTCATGTGCTGGCCGCGTGGGAAGCCGGTCAGACCTCCCTGCGTGAGCACGACGTGGAGGCGGCAGCGTGAGCGACTCCGCGCCGGCCGCCCGGATCACCGCGTACCCCGACGGTCCGTTGATCGTCCGGGGTGACTTCGAGATCGCCGACCTCGATGGTGGACCGCTCGAGGTCGGACGCACGGTCGCCCTGTGCCGGTGCGGTCGCTCGGCCACCAAGCCGCTGTGCGACGGCAGCCACAAGGTTCGCCGGCGCCGCGACTCCGACGCCGCGCCGTCGTGAGCGCTGCCGTCAGCACCTGCACCTTCGGTCCGTTGACCCTGAGCTACGACGAGCGGGTGCTCGCCCCGCGGGCCTGGACGCTGATGCAGAGCCAGTGGGCCGCAGAACTCGCCGCCGACGCGACGCCCGGCCCGCTGCTGGAACTGTGCGCAGGCGCGGGGCACATCGGGCTGGCCGCGGTTGCGCTGAGCAACCGGCGGCTCGTGCAGGTCGAGGTGTCGCCGGTCGCCGCTGACTACGCCCGCCGCAACGCCGCTGCCGCCGGCCTCGCCGACCGGGTCGACGTCCGGCAGGCCGAGCTCGCGGTCGCGCTCGGGCGCGACGAACGGTTCCCGGTGGTGATCGCCGACCCGCCGTACCTGCCGTCCGGGCACGTCGAGCGGTGGCCGGCGGACCCGGTGCTGGCCATCGACGGCGGAGCGGACGGACTGGACGTCGTCCGTCACTGCCTGCGGATCACCGCCACGCACACGACGCGCGGCGCGGCGCTGTTGCTGCAGGTGGCCGGCGACCCGCAGGTCGACGCTGTCGCCACCCTCGTCGGTGCCGGCCCGTGGTTCGCGATGACCGACGTCCGGCGCCACGACCCCGAACGCGCGGTCGTCCTGCTCGCTCGGCGGTAACCGCCCGGGGCCTTGCCACCCGGGTGCCGTCCGGCTTAGGGTGCCGACACGGCGTCCAACGTTCTGCTGTGCCCGCGTTGACGCTTCGACGGTCGCCTCCGGCTGACCACTGGTGATGCACAGCCACCTACGACGTGCTGGGGCAACCCGATGTCTGTGTGCACCGACCCTGTCATCCTCGATCTGTGGCATCCACTGGGTGCTGTCGACGAGACACCCTCCGATCAGCCCTCGACGACGACGTTGCTCGGCCACCGCGTCGGCTTCACCGTCGACGATGCCGGCCGGCCGGGCGTCTGGCGCTCGCCCGGCGACGAGCCGCTGCCGGCGCTCGTGCGCTACGGCTACGTGTGGACCTCGCTCGGCGATCCGCCGGCGGAGCTGTTCGATCTTCCCGAGTACGCCGAAGCCGATCGGCGCAATCTCAACGGCGCGACCATCGGTGTGCACGTGTCGGCGCCGCGAGCCATCGAGAACTTCCTCGACATGGCGCACTTCCCGTTCGTCCACACCGGGGTGCTCGGCGCCGAGCCGCACACCGAGGTGCGCGAGTACGACGTGGAGCTCGTCGGCGAGCCTGACGAGTTGCTCGCCACGCGGTGCCGCATGTTCCAGCCCAAGGCGTCCGCGGTCTCCTCCGGCGGGGCGGAGGTGGACTACGTCTACCGGGTCCCGCACCCGTACTGCGCCGTCCTCTACAAGTCGAGCGAGGGCGGTCCGGAACGCCGGGACGTGATCGCCGTGTTCCTGCAGGCCCTCGACGAGGTGCACATCCGCGCGCACATGCTGCTCAGCGTGCTCGACGACGTGCACAGCGACAGCGAGATCCGTAACTTCCAGCAGTCGATCTTCGGTCAGGACAAGCCGATCCTGGAGAATCAGTTCCCGAAGCGGCTGCCGCTCGACCCGCGGGCCGAGACACCGATCCGGGCGGACAAGTCCGCGGTGGCCTACCGGCGTTGGCTCAGTCACAAGGGGATCAGCTACGGCGTGATCCCGGCGGCCGGGTGAGCGCGATGACGACGATGACGACGACGACGACGACGACGACAACAACGACGAGCCGGGCGTGGCACCCGATCGCGTCGGCGGCCGACCTCGTGCCGCGCCACGTCTACCAGGGCCAGCTGCTCGGCCGCGAGCTCGCGGCCTGGCGGGCCGACGACGGCCACGTCAACGTCTGGGAGAACCGGTGCCTGCACCGCGGCGTGCGGCTCTCGATCGCCGTGAACGACGGGCGTGAGCTCAAGTGCCAGTACCACGGCTGGCGCTACGCCAACCGGACGGCGGCGTGCACCTACATCCCCGCCCACCCGGCCGACGCCCCGGCGCGCACCATCTCCAATCGCACCTACGCCGTCGTCGAACGGCACGGCCTGATCTGGACGACGCTCGAGGACGACCGTCCGGACGACGTGCCGGAACTGTCGGTGACGAATCCGCTGCCGTTGCGTGCGCTGGCCGTGAACGCACCGGCCACGGCCATGCAGGACGCGCTCGAATCCGTCGACGGGGCCACACTGTTCGTCCAGCCCGTCGACGACACCCGGTGCGCCGTGCGCGGGGTGCTGCACGATGCGCCGCCGGCGTCCGAGCGGCTCGCCGTGCTGCGGGAATGGCACCTGCGTCTCGCGGCGCTGCGCGACCGCGTGGAGGCCGGGTTCGCGCACGCGCCGGGCGCGGTCCACGACCCGGTGTTCGAGCAGGTGCCGGCGCCACTGGCGGAGCTGCCACGCCGTGCCGTTGCCGGGCGGTCGGCGCCCCTGCGGGTACGGGTGGCCCGCAAGTGGACGGCCGCCACCGACATCGCCGGGTTCGAGCTCGCACCCCTCGACGGGGCGCTGCCCACCGCGCAGCCCGGCTCGCACCTCGACGTCCACCTGCCCACCGGCGACGTGCGGCAGTACTCGGTGGTCAACGCGCCGGGTGACGGCAACGGCTACGTCATCGGGGTCAAACGAGAACCGCAATCACGCGGTGGCTCGGTGTGCCTGCACGACGTCGTGCGCGAGGGCGACGTGCTGGCCGTGTCCGAACCGCGCAACAACTTTCCGCTGCGCCGCGACGCCGACCTGACGCTGCTCTTGGCCGGCGGGATCGGCGTGACCCCGCTGCTCGCGATGGCGGGCACACTGCACCACCAAGGGTTGCCGTTCCGGATGCACTACTTCGCACAGGGTCCCGAGCATTTCGCCTTCCCCGAGCGGCTGGCCGTCCTCGGCGATTCGGCGGTGCGCCACGGCGGGCTGTCCCCCGCTGCCACCCAAGAACGCCTGACCGAGCTGCTCGCCGATCGTCGCGCCGGTGCGCAGCTGTACGTGTGCGGGCCGGGCCCCATGATCGAGACGGTGCGCCGGGTCGCCGCCGACCACGGCTGGCCGGAATCCCGTGTGCACTTCGAATACTTCAAGAACGCCAACGAAATCGCGAAGGACACGCGCTTCGAGCTGGCGTTGGCCCGCTCGTGCCTCACGGTCGACGTGGAGCCGGGACAGACGATTCTCGAGGCGATCCGGGGGGCCGGTGTGGACATGCCGTCGTCGTGCGAGCAGGGCGCGTGCGGCACCTGCGTGGCGAGCGTGATCGAGGGCGAGCCGGTGCACCAGGACGTGTACCTCAACGCCGGCGAGAGAGCCTCGCGGCAGACGATCATCACCTGCGTGTCGCGCTGCGCGTCGGCGCGCCTGGTCCTGGACATCTAGGGGGCACGCCGTGATCACGCTGTACGACTACGAGCTGTCCGCCCAGTGCTACCAGGCTCGGTTGCTGTTGGGCATCCTCGGCCTGCGCCACGAGCGGGTCGACGTGGAGTTCCATCCCGGCCGTCAACACGAATCGGCCTGGTTCCGCGAGCTCAGCCCGCTCTCGCAGCTGCCCGTGTTGCACGACGATGCGACGCGCCTCAGCGAGCCGAACGCGATCCTGCTCTACCTGGCTGCGCGCTACGACCCCACGGGCCGCTGGTATCCGCGCGACGCCGCGGCGCTGCTCGGCGAGTGCCAATCCTGGCTCGGCTTCGCCGCGTCGTTCGCGGCCTCCTCCGGCGCGGCCCGGCTGGCCGTCAGCTTCGGCCTGCCCGGCGACGTCGACACGCTGCGGGCCACCGCCCACAACCACCTACGCGTCCTTGACGACCACCTGTGGTTCGCCGAACAGGCCGGTCGCGACTGGCTGTGCGCCACCCGGCACCCGACCATCGCCGACGTCGCGCTGTTCCCGGACGTCGCCCTGTGCGAAGAGGGCGGTGTCTCGCGGCTGGATTATCCCGCGGTGCGCCGCTGGACCGACCGCGTCAAACGGATCGACGGCTTCGTGGAGATGTCCGGCATTTTCGCGGCCGGGCCGGCGGCGGCCAGCACCGCGTGAGGTGCTCACTTCCCGTCGTAGCCGGTGCCGCTGCAGGTCACCAGCGCCACCGAGCCGCTGGATTTGTCGCTGCTGACGACCTTGCCGTCGACGAGCAGTTGGCAGGCGAGCGTTCCCTGCGCCGCCTTCGCCGTGATCGGGACATTGGCCGTCAGCACGAAGCCCGAGAAGTCACCCCTGACGGTCACCGTCTTCGTGAAGGGCAGCTTCTGATTGTCGGCCGAGATGTTCGATGACTTGTTGGACCCGTCATTGCTGTAATAGGTCACGTCCGCACGGGTGAGTTGACCGGTACCGGTGACCCGGTAGGCGACGGTGTGCGGCTTGTTGACCGCGTCATCGAACGCGCCTGCGATCGCGGCCGTCCACACGATCGTGGCCACCAGCCCGAGCACGCCGAGGATCGCGCCCGCTTTGCCCTTGCCCCAGCGAAACGCCACCAGGCCGAAGATGATCGCGAGGAGCACGACAGGGTAGGCCACGAAGTTCACGAACGGGATGACCGCCATGACGAAGCCGATGATCCCGAGCACCAACGCGGCCGTGGCCGCGCCACCACGCTTCTTCCTCGGCTCGTAGCCCGGCGGTGCGTATCCCGACGGAGGGCCTGGGGGCGGGTATCCCGGCGGCGGAAAGCCCCGCGGTGGCCCCTGCGGTGGATAACCTTGCGGTGGGCCCGGCGGCGGATAACCCTGCGGCGCGAAACCGGGCTGCAGTGGACCTTGCGGGTAACCACCTGAGGGTGCTTGATAGCCGCCACCCGGCGCATCGGCGGGACGAGGCGGGTCGCCCGCACCCCGTGGATCCGGTTGAGGCGTTGGTGAAGGTCGACGAGCCATGTCCCGATCCCCCCGTTGGATCAAGCTCAGAGTGCGCTGACGATAGCCCGCAGGGTTCGCAGCGTCCATACGAAGTGGACCCACCCACGGCCACCTAGGGGTTCTCGACTTTCACCGGGGTCGCCGAGCACCCGCCCGTCACCGCACGCGGTACCGGTAGGGCATGGCCGCGATCTCGTTGGCGTTCGGCTCGGTCGGCGCCGGGTCCGCGAAGTTGATGGCGTTGCGACGGTCGTGAAGGTGACCGTCCCGGACGAACTTCCAGGACGAGCGCGGCACACGCAGCAGCCGTACCGATGGTGTTCTGGCCGAGGCGCGCATGGGTCCCCTACTGCCGCGAACGTGGCCCCGGGTTGCGGTGGCCGTGGCGCACGCCAGCACCGACGTTGCCGCTCCGACAGGGTTGCGGCCTGCGACGTCGGCCTCGCCCGCCGGGACCCACGACGATGAACCGTAAGGTGATCGACTCGGAGCGTCTCGCCCGGGAGGAGGGCCACCCATGAGGTCTGTCGACGGTGCCGCGCAGCGTGCAGGATCGCCTCGCGTCCCGCTCCTCATCGCCGCCGCCGGGTTAGTCATAGCGGTGGCCGGCGCGGTTGTCGGGATCCATCTCGCGACCGAGGTGCGCTTCGATTGCGGCAACCTCTACCGGCTCGTCAACCTCGTCTGCGCGCACACCGTTCATCCGCATGCGCGCGCGGGTTGGCTCACCGTCGTGATCTGCGTCTTCGCCGGCTCGGCCTTGATCGGAGTCGGTCTCGTGCGCTGGCGCCGCCTGGTGTCGGACGACGGTGACCACCAGCGCCCCTGATCGCAGCCCTCGTCCTTCGACGAGTCCGACTCGCCGGCGTCAGCCCACGACCGACAGGGCGAAGATGTGCATCGCCAGGCCGGTCACCGGTCCGTCGCTGACGTGGGGCAGCGTCACGTACTGCACGGTCTTGCCCGCGGTGAGCGGGATGGACGCGTAGTACATGCTCACCTGCTGGTTCGTCCGGCCCGTCGCGGTGTTGATGTAGGGCGTCGAGACGAGGATGTCGCTGCTCGCCGTGCCGGCGTTGGCCCACCAGTCCTGGAAGGACAGCGTGAACGACTGGCGGGTGCCGTCGGTGTAGACGATGGTGCCGTCGCCCGTGGCCGTGCCGTTGTTGGCCGTGCCCGCGATGTCGAGGGACGAGCCGGCCTGTCCGACGTCCACCGCCTGCCCGCTGGCCACCACGTTGTCCGGCGTGCCGGGCGCGGCCGACGGCCAGGTGATGGTGTGCCCGTCGTGGGTCACCGGCTGGCCGGGCACGATGCTCGGGCTGGCCGCGGCGAGGGCCTGCGCCGAGAAGCTGCGCCCGCCACCGTCCATGTTGGCGGCCGACATCGCACTGTCGTCGCTGATGCCCACGTTGTTCAAGGCCGCGGTGAAGGAGGAGTACGGCACCTGCACCGTGGCCGCGGCGGTGGAGGAGTCGGTTCCGGCGGACGTGGTGAACGTCGCCACGGCCGACAGATCCGCGGTGCCGCCGTCGGCCTGCGCCGGCGGCGTGACCTGCCACCGGGCGGTGACCGTCCGGCCCGGCGCCACGGTCGCGAAGGTGGTCGGGTCCAGCGCCTTCGCGGTCCATCCCTCGGGCGTCGACAGCGCCAAGGTGACGTTCTTCAGTGTCTGGCCGGCGGCCGGGTTGGGCAGCGAGGCGGTGGCCACGAACGGGGTCGCCGAAGCCGCCAGGGCCGGCGCCTCGAGGGTGAACGGCTCCTTGACGACGATCGGGGCCGTGCCGGTCACGCCGTCGACCTTCACCCTGATCGTGGCCGCGCCCGGCCCGACCGCGGTGACGTGGCCGCCCGAGTCGACCTTGGCCACGCCGGTGTTGCTGCTCGAGTAGCGCACGTCGGCCGAGCTCAGGTCGACGAACGACTCGTCGTTGTTCACCGCCTCGACGATGCCGTCGGCGCGCACGTGCTGGTCGGCCTGCGCGGTGTCGTCGACGATCCACGGGTTCGTCCCCGTCAGGTCCATCCGGTCGCCGGGCGACAGTTCCACCTGGCCGGGTTGCACGGTCACGGCGGAGACGTGCTGCGCGAGGGTGCCGCTGACGGCCAGCGGCATCGTCGCCACCGGGGTGTCGGCGTCGCTGCCCAGCTGGAAGGTGTACGTGCCGGGGTACACGACCTCACGCTGGGCGCTCTCGTCGTAGCGGGCGAGGGACGGCAGCGACACCGGGATGGTGACCTGCTGGCTCTGCCCCGGGGCGAGCTTGGCCGTCTTCTGGAAACCGATCAGCTGCTTGGTCGGCACCGTGACGCCCGAGGCCTGCGGCGAACCGGTGTAGAGCTGGGCCACCGTGGTGCCCGCCCGCGAGCCGGTGTTGGTCACGTCGAAGGAGACGTGCACGGTCCTGTTCGCGTCCGCCGACCGCCGGTCAAGGTGGACGTCGGAGTACGCGAACGACGTGTAGCTCTTGCCGTACCCGAACGGGTAGGTCGGCGTGCCGGTGAAGTACTGGTAGGTACGCCCGAGCCCCCCGGTCTGCGCGGGTGCCAGACCGTAGTTCTCGATGTCGGGCAACTGCGAGTCGTCCTTGTACCAGGTGAAGTCCAGGTGCCCGTCCGGGTTCTGCCGGCCGAAGAGCACGTCGGCCAGGGCCGCACCCTGCGACTGCCCGTTGTAGGCGCTGAACACGATGGAGGAGAAGTCGTCCGCGCGCGCGCCGAGGGTCACCGGGCCGTCGGTCTGCAGGGCGAGCACGGTGCGCGGGTTGCCGACCGCGTGCACCTGGTCGATCAGCGAGCCGTAGTTGCCCGGCAGGGCCAGGTTGGCGCGGTCGTGCTCCTCGCCCGCGGTCGACCCGTCCGTACCGGCGACCACGACCACGAGGTCGGCGCTCTTCATGTCGTCGAGGGTCTGCTGCGAGCAACTCGCCGCAGCGGTGGCGGTGGTGGAGGTGCCACAGGCATCGAAGTGCACGTCGGCGCCGGCGGGCAGTTCCCGCGTGATGCCCTGCACCGCGTTGACCTCGTACGTGGGAGCTCCGGAGTAGCCGCCCAGGGTCACCGTGTTCGCGAGGTTGCCGACGATGACGACGTGGTCGGTCTTCGTCGCCTTGACCGGCAGGATCGGCGTGCCGGCGACCGGCTCGTTCTTGAGCAGCACGATCGCGTTGTCGGCCACCGTGCGCGCGAGGGCCTGGTGGCCCGCGCTCTCGATCTGGTTGCGCGAGATCTTCGTCCACGCCACGTCCTTGGCCGGGTCGAACTCACCGGTCTCCATGCGCACGGTGAACAGCCGGGTCAGGTCGGTGTCGATCACGCCGACGCTCAGGATGCCGGCGTCGAGTGCGGCCTGGATGTTGGCCAGTGTGACTTCGGCGCCGGTGCAGTTGAGCTGGGTGCCGGCGCGCAGCGCGTACGCCTGCGCCCCGGCCGCGGCGGGCACCGTCTTGCCGTTGGTCGTGTTCGTCCACGTCGTCACGCCGTTGACCTGCGACGTCGTCCAGCCCGGCGGCGCCCAGTTGTGGTCGGTGGGCCGGTAGATGTTTCCGATCGCGTCGCAGTCGGAGGTGGTGTACCCGTCGAAGCCCCAGGTCCGCTGCGCCAGTTCGTCGGTGGTGTAGGTGTCCGCGGGCGAGGGTGTGCCGTTGATCGCGTTGTAGGACGTCATCAGGCCGGCGACGTGCGAGTCCTCGACCAGGCTGCGGAACTGCGCGGTGTAGTAGTTGCGGATGTCGGCGTCCGAGGCGTTCGAGCTGCCGCTGTGCCGGGTGGCTTCGACGTTGTTGAGCGCGAAGTGCTTGGCCGTGGCCGCCGCCTTGAGGTAGGGGCTGGTCGGCTGGCCCGACATCGTCTGGCCCTGGAAGCCGTTGACGAACGCGCCGGCCATCTGCGAGACGAGGTAGGGGTCCTCGCCGAAGGCCTCGTCCGTACGTCCCCACCGCGGGTCACGGTCGAGGTTGACCGTCGGCGCCCAGTAGGTGAGGTTGCCGTAGGCGTTGCGGTCCGGCCCGAGGTTGTTCTGGTCCGAGCCCCACAGCGAGCGATCGAGCTCCCCGCGGATCTCGTTGGAGATCGCGGTCGTCTCCTGGTAGACGAGCGACGGATCCCACGACATCGTGCTCGCGAAATTCGTCGGGAAGCTCGTGGCGTGCGGAGCGCCGCCCTTCGAGCCCGGGTTGGTGTCGGCGCCGAGCTGATTGATCCCGTGCTGGGCCTCGCTCCAGTAGGTGTAGGCCTGCACCCCCAGCCGCGGGATCGCCGGCGCGCTGTTCGTCTTCAGCTGCGAGACCTTCTCCGGCAGCGTCATGCGCGACACCAGGTCGGCCGCGCGCTCCTGGAAGGAGTAGTGCGTGTCCTTGTAGATCGGCAGCGCCGCAGCCTGCGCAACGGCCGGGACGGCGGGCGTCACCGCCACGACGGTCCCGGTGGTGGCGGCGACGATCAACCCTGCGACGACGGCCGGCAGCCGCCGCTCACGAGTCCGGTGCGGCATGAGCGCCTCCGAAGTCCCGGGATCGGCCGGGTCCCGACGTGCCGATGCGGCACATGTCAGCATTCGTGACGTATGTTTGGCCGATTTCAGGACGAAGTCAAGAGGCAGATGTGAGCGGCTCGCCGGACTTCGGCCAAACTGCGCTTCGGTTCCGGCCCGCGGGGTGGCACCATCCCGGTTGTGGTCGGCCGGCTGCACCACCTGGTGCTCGATTGCCCGGACCCGCATGCCTTGGCGCGCTTCTATTCGTGCATGCTGGCCACGCCCATCACCCACGTCAGTCCCGACTGGGTGGTCGTGGCCGCGAGCGCGCAGGCGTCCGGCCTGGCCTTCCAGCTCGCGCCCGATCATCGACCGCCCACCTGGCCCGACCCGGCGATCCCGCAGCAGGTCCACCTCGACGTCATGGTCGAGGACGTGGCGGCGGCGACGCCGCACGTCCTGGCGCTCGGGGCGACGAAACTCGACGGTGAGGACGTGTTCGCCGACCCCGCCGGACACCCCTTCTGCCTCATCAGGCGGCCCGACTGGGCCGACCCGATACCGGACGACGGCGCGGGGCTCGGGCCTCGTGCATAGGGATTCTTCCCGGCCAACCCGTGGCGAATGCCCGGACAATTGCCACAGCAGGTGCTGTGACCGCGCCCGGCCGGATGGCCGACGAGCACACTTCGTGCAAAGTTGGTCGTCGAAGGCCTTGGCTGCGAGCCCGACGCGGGCGAGGATGATCGCAGCAGCACGGTCAAGATCCGTTGGAGTCCGCAGTGCCTGACACCCGCAGTCGACGCGACGTTGCCCCCGGGCGCGCGGCCCGCAAAGCCTGGCTCGTCGCGATCGCCGTCTTCGCGATCTCGGCCGCGGTCAGCGGAGCAGCCTCCTCCGGTGGTTCCGGGCACGCCCTGCACCAGGCCACGACCGGTTCCGGTGCGCATGCGCGGGCGGGCGGCGTGGCTGTCCTGCCCGCCGCCAACTTCGCCCGCGTCGGCGCGCCCGGTGAGGCGCTGGCCGTCGCGCCGGCACCGGGGCCCCGGCCTCCCGCCGCGGCGCCCACGATGTCGATGGACACGCCGATCCAGGGTGGCCTGAGCGCCCGCGAGGAACAGGCGATCTCCGCCCGGCTGCGGGAATCGCACCACGACGCCGCGATCGCGACACCGTCGCGGTACTGGACGCCGGCCATGGCCCGTACCGCTGTCGCCCGCGCGCAGTCGTGGCTCGGGATGCCGTACTCCTGGGCGGGCGGCAACGCCTCCGGGCCTAGTCCCGGACGGTGCGATCCCGGCAGCGGCGCCGACCTCGACTGCAACGTCGTCGGCTTCGACTGCTCGGGGCTGACCATGTACGCCTGGGGCGCCTACACCGCGCTCCCCCATCTGGCCGACGCCCAGCGCGCGGCCGGCGCCTTCCACCCCACCCTCAAGCAGTTGCTGCCGGGCGATCTCGTCTTCTTCTCCGCCTACCTGTCCGCAGGCACCGGGCACGTCGCGATCTACACCGGCGGCGGAATGGTCATCGAGGCACCGCAGAGCGGGTCGGTGGTCCACCGGGCGCCGTTGGCCGACCTGCTGGCCGAGGACGGTGTCTACCGCGGGGCCGTGCGCCCGCTGACCGGCACGACGCCGACCCTCACCGCGCCCCGCGCGACCGTGCCGCCGGCCGGCGGCACGGTGACGCTGCGCGGTGCCCACCTCGCCGGCGTGGACGCCGTGCACCTCGACGGTTACACCGTGCGCAGCTTCACGCAGCACTCGGACTCGACCATCGCGTTCCACGCCCCGGCCCACGCCGCGGGCAGGGTGTCGGTCTCGGTGTCCACGTCGTGGCAGGCCGTCTCGCGGTCGGTGACCCTGACCTACCTGAAGCCGCGACCCACGTCCCCGGTCACCTCGCCGGCTTCGCCCACGTCACCGAGCGCGCCCACAGCGCCGGCCTCGCCGACGAAGCCGACGACACCCACGTCATCGACACCCACCTCACCGACCGGCTCGTCCACGACGCCGCCCGCGCACAGCTCGTCGACCGACTCGGCCCCGACATCGTCGGCGCCCGCACCGACCAGCTCGGGCCCGGCCGACGCGCCGGCGGGCGCAGCGACGGCCGACAGCACCACGACCGGATAACCCCACCGGTGCGTCCCGACAGCGCGTAGGACGACGAGCGTGCGCACGATGCCTGCCGGCCCACCCGATCAGTGGGGCGGTGGCTCGGGTGGTGGTCTCTCGTAGCCGTGGCCGGTGGGATCGGTCCATCCGCTGCTGCCGTCGGGATGGCGTCTCAGGCGCCAGCGGGTCTTGTGCTTGAGGATGTGGTGGCGTTTGCACAGGCAGTGCAGGTTCGCGGCGGACGTCGGGCCGCCGTCGGACCATCGGATGACGTGGTCCTGCTCGCGGTAAACGGCCTTGCGGAGGCAGCCGGGGAACTGGCAGGTGACGTCGCGGAGCTCGATGAACCGTTGCAGTGGTGCCGGGGGCCGGTAGGTGGCACTGGAGGCGTCGATCAGCCGGCCGCCGTCATCGAGCAGTAGCCGGCGCCAGCGGCCGGTGGGGTCGAAGGCCAGCGCGCGGGCGATGCCGGCGGCGACGGGTTCGCCGTCGAGGTCGGCGGGATGGTCGTGGAGGCCGAGCAGGGTGGACAGGCCGACGGTCACGTTGATGGCCTTCGGGACTGTGCCCTTGCCGCTGCCCAGTGCGCACAGCGCATCGGCGCGGCGCTGGTCCAGCGTGCGCTCATCGCCTTTCCAGGTGTCGGCCAGGGCGTGGACCTTGGCGCGGAGTCCGGCGGCCTGATCGGCGGGCAGCAGCGCCCACAGCTCGCACATGCCCTCGGCCGACGGCGGACCGAAGTACACCCGTCGATCTTGTCGCGCCCGCTGGTGCTTCTCCTGCGCGCTGCGGGGATCCACGGCCAGCACCGCGCGGCGCACGGCAGCGCTGAACTGGCTCACCGTCTGCCGCGCCGCGCGGGGCAGGACCCGTTCGGCGACCTTCGCCGCCGCTTTCGCCGGCAGCTCCTCGGTCAGATCGACCAGGCGCGTCGCGTAGTAGCCCGGCACCTCACCGGCCCACATGGCTTCGAGCATCTTCGGGAAACGTTCCACCAGCCGGGTGGCGGCGTGCAGCTTCGCGCCCGCCGTGACCGGAGCAACCCGCAGCACGCACGCGACCTCCTCGCGCACCCACTCCTTCGCGGGGTCGTCGAACGGATCACCCGGATACGGATCCGGGTCGACCACCATTGCCGACAGCAACGCCGCCTCGTAGGCGTCGAGCTGCGCACGCTGCCTACGGATGTCGTCGAGCAGGTCGATGCGATGCCGCTGCGGCACCTTGACCAGATCGACTCTCATACAACGAAGTCAACCAGCAGGGTCCGACAGAAACCGGGCCTGAACGGCCCGCGATCCCAGATATATATGCCATCAAGAACGATCTTCCTCCGCCGAACGCACCGCAAGCCGGTAACGCGAACGCATCCCACACACGCACCCGACCGGGTCGCGCTCGCCCCCTATCGCGGCACGGGGAAGGATGGGCGCCATGGCCGTGCCGACCGACCTCGCGGTGACACCGCTGAACGACGTCGGCCTGTGGGCACGCACCAACCTGCTGCTGGTGATCCTGCTGGTCATCGGCGCGGTGCTGGTCACCCGGTTGGCCAACTGGGTGGGCGACCGGGTCACCGACTCGATCGACCGCACCGCCGCCGAGGGCGACTCGCTGGTGCGCTCGGAGGCGCTCAAGCACCGGCACGCCGTCACCCAGGTGATCACCTGGGCCCTGCTGGTCATCGTCTACAGCCTCACCGCGGTGCTGGTCGTCCAGTTGCTGGGCCTGCCCATCACCGGCTTCGTCGCCCCGGCCACGGTGGCCGGGGTCGCGCTCGGCTTCGGCGCCCAGCGCATCGTCGGTGACATCCTGTCCGGCTTCCTCATCGTCACCGAGCGGCAGTACGGCTTCGGCGACGTGGTGCGGCTGACGATCGCCTCCACCGGCCTGCCGCCGGTCACCGGGACGGTCGAGGAGGTGACCTTGCGCATCACCCGGATCCGATCGCTCACCGGCGAGGTGATCACCACCCCGAACGGCCAGATCATCCAGGTGACGAACCTCTCGCGCGACTGGGCGCGCGCGGTCATCGACGTGCCGGTGCCGCTCACCGCCGACGTCGCCCAGGTGACCGAAGCGCTGCGTGCGGTCGGCGAGGAAGCCTTCGCCGACGAGTCGCTGCGCGCGTTGATGCTCGACGCACCGACGGTGATGGGCGTCGAGAGCATCGAGGTCGACCAGTTCAACGTGCGCGTGGTGGCCCGCAGCCTGCCCGGCAAGCAGTTCGACGTCGGCCGAGCCCTGCGCGCGCGCATCACCACCCGGCTGGCCCGCGAGGGCATCACCGTCGCCCCCGCCGTGGACACCGACTCACCGGACGCGGTGACCTGATGCCGCAACGGTTGCGCGCCTGGTACACCGCCCACGTGACGGCCCGCCCGTCCACCCTCGTGCTGTCCGGGCTGTTCGTCGTCGTGCTCGTCCTGTACTTCCTGGTGCGGCCGATCTCGGCCAACCACCACGCGCCGAGGCACACGCCGCGCAGGCCCACCACGTCACCCGCGACGTCGGCGCCGCTGACCGGCAGCGCACCGAGCCGTCGCTCGCCGTCGCCCACGGACACGGGCGGCTCGCCGACGGCCACCCCCACCACGATGCCGACGGGCAGCGAGAAGACGACGCCGTCGCCCCCGCCGTCGAGCGGCACCCGCACGAGCCGGCCGCCGCGCACGAGCACCGTGCCGACCGCGCCGTCCACGTCGCCCTCGGGCTCGCACACGACCCGGCCCGGGGGCGGCGGCTAACCGACCGGGAAGTCGAAGTAGGTGTTCGGGTAGGGCTCGTAGCGCAGCGTGTAGTGCCACCACTCGCAGTCGTAGGCCACGAAGCCGCACCCCTCCATGATCGACCGCAGGTGTTCCCGGTGGGCCGCCTCGGCCTGCGTGATTCCCGGCGCCCCGTGATGGGAGACCGCGTCCATCAGATCGTGGTCACCGCCCATCGGCGCCCGCTCCCCGGTGGCCAGGTCGTAGAGCGTCAGGTCGACGGTGCCGCCCCGGCTGTGGCCCGACCGCGCGGCCACATATCCCCGCTCGAACATTTCGGGCCGGTCGAGGTTCGGGTAGTGGCGCCGTTTCGTCCGGCCGTCCTCCGGCTGCTGCGACCAGCGCAGGAAGCAGTCGACCGCGCTCTGCGGGCGGTAGCCGTCCCACAACAGCAGGCCGAAGCCGGCCGCGGCCGCCTTCTCCCGGGCCCGGTCCAGGGCGGCGCACAGCGACCTCGTCCCGACGATGCGGTTGGCGCGGTAGCCGTCCACCGGCCGGCCGGTGAAGTTGTCCCACGTGGCGTACTTGGCGTCCCAGCGGAGCCCGGGCACGAACTCGTCCACGAAGACGAAGTCGCGGTTCATCGCCTCGTCCCGTACCGGGTCAGCGTCACGATGCGCTCGATCACCTCGGCCAGCGGCAGGCCGGCGGCCGCCATCATCCTGGGGTAGCGGCTGTACGACGTCAGGCCGGGCAGCGTGTTGACCTCGTTGAGCACCACCGTCCCGTCGTCGGTCAGGAACATGTCCACGCGGGCGAGGCCGCGGCAGCCGAGCGCGCGGTAGATCGCCTTCGCCGTCTCCTGGACGAGCGCGCGTGCCTCGACCGGGATGTCGGCGGGCACGACCGGGGTGGAGTTCGCCGAACCCGTCTCCGGCGCACTCTCCTGATGGATCCGGAAGAAGCCGTGGGTCAGCGCGATCCGGTCCACCTCGCCGACGACCAGGCCGAAGCGCTCACCCAGGATCGCGCAGCCGACCTCGCGGCCGGGGACGGCCTGCTCGATCAACACCTTCGTGTCGTACTGCGCTGCGGTGTCCAGCGCACCCTGCAGCTCGTCGGGACCGGACACCTTGCTGACGCCGAAGGACGAACCCGACCGCGCGGGCTTGACGAACACGGGGTAGGAGAACTCGTCGGCATCGATCTTCGCGTCGGCTCTCACCACCCGGTGGTCCGGCGTGGCGATCCCCGCGTGCGCGGCGACGATGTAGGTCAGCGACTTGTCCATGCACAGCGCGGAACTCTGGACGTCACAGCCCGCGTAGGGGATGCCGGACAGCTCCAACAGGCCCTGCATCGCGCCGTCCTCGCCGAGGCGACCGTGCAACACCGGGAAGACGACGTCCAACCGGATCAGCTGGTAACCGTCGCGGTCCAGGACGAGCAGTCCGTGCACGCTGCGGTCCGGCGACAGGACGGCGGGGCGGCAGTCGCCGCGCTCCCAGTCGGCGGCCGGACCGTCGCACAGCTTCCAGGCGCCGCTGCGGGTGATCCCGATGTAAAACGGTTCGTACTTGTCGAGATCGAGGTGCGCCGCGACCTCGCGCGCGGACTTGACGGAGACGGGATGTTCCTCGGAACAGCCCCCGAAGATGATCCCGACCTTCAGCCGATCCATGCCAGGTTCTCCTTCTCGAAGGTGCAGCAGTTGATGATCGTGTTGGTCACGGTGTCGCTCAGCGCGTGGTCCGTGTAATAGGCGGTGTGCGGGCTGAGGAACACGTTCGGCAGCCGGTGCAGCCGCAGCAGCGCCTGGTTGGTGATCGGGGTGTGCCGACGGTCGGCGTAGAAGATCCCCTCCTCGCCCTCGAGGACGTCCAACGCCGCCCCGCCCAGCCGGCCGCTCTCCAGGGCGGCGAGCAGGGCCTCGGTGTCGAGCAGGGCACCGCGGCCGGTGTTGATGACGAACGCGCCCGGCTTGAGTGCCTCGATGCGCCGGCGATCGAGCAGCCGGTGGGTCTGCGCGGTGAGCGGGGTGTGCAGCGTGACGATGTCGCTGCGGCGCACCAGCTCGTCCAGCGCGACGTAGTGGCCGCCGCTTCGCGGCCGGCGGTCGTAGGTCAGCGTCCGGCCGCCGAACCCGCGCAGTCGGTCGAGGACAGCGGTGCCGATGCGGCCCGTGCCGATCACCCCGACGGTGAGGTCGCGCAGTTCCTTCCCGCGCACGTCGTCCAGCCGGTAGTCGTGGGCCGCCGTGCGGTGCACGATGGACGTGGCGTTGCGTATCGCCATCAGCATCAACATCAACGTGTAGTCGGCCACGCTGTCGGGCGAATAGCCAACGGTGCCGACGGTGAGGCCCACGTTGCGCGCGTACGCGACGTCGATGTGGTCGTGGCCGACGCTGCGGGTGGACAGGTACCTGACGCCGGCTCGGCTCAGCGCCAGCAGCGTTGACTCAGTGACCTGCGTCTTGTGGCCGACGCTGACGCACCGGTTGCCGGACGCCAGCTCGACGTTGGCCTCGGCCACCGCGGCCGCGGTGATGGTTGGCGCGAGGCCGTACCGGGGCGCCAGCTCGCGGAACATGGCGGCCTCGTCCGGCCCGCAGCCGTACACGGTGATGCCCGGCTCGTTGCAGCTCATGGCGCCAGTCAAGGGCGCGGGGCGTTGCCGGCGCGTATCCGCTTTTCGATACGCCGGCGATAGGTAGCGGCTCGTAGCATCGCAACGTGCGGGTGCTCCTCGTCGAGGACGAGACCTTTATGGCCGACGCCATCCGCGACGGCCTGCGCCTGGAGGCGATCGCCACCGACATCGCCGGGGACGGGGACACCGCCCTGGAGCTGCTGAGCTACAACGCCTACGACATCGCCGTCCTCGACCGCGACGTCCCCGGCCCGTCCGGGGACCAGATCGCCGAGCGCATCATCGCCTCCGGCAGCGGCATGCCGATCCTCATGCTCACCGCCGCCGACCGTCTCGACGACAAGGCCACCGGTTTCGGGCTCGGCGCCGACGACTACCTCACGAAGCCCTTCGAGCTCCGGGAGCTGGTGCTGCGGCTGCGGGCCCTCGACCGCCGGCGCGCCCATCACCGGCCACCGGTGCGTGAGATCGGGGGCCTGCGCCTGGACCCGTTCCGCCGCGAGGTCTACCGCGACGGTCGCTACGTCGCGCTCACCCGCAAGCAGTTCGCCGTGCTCGAGGTGCTCGTCGCGGCCGAAGGGGGTGTCGTCAGCGCCGAGGAACTCCTGGAGCGGGCGTGGGACGAGAACGCCGACCCGTTCACCAACGCCGTGCGCATCACCGTCTCGGCCCTGCGCAAGCGGCTCGGCGAGCCCTGGGTCATCGCCACGGTGCCCGGCGTCGGCTACCGCGTCGGCGCCGCATCCGGCCCCGCACGCCCGGAGGGCGAGCGTGCCTAGAGCCCGGGGTTTGAGTGTCCGCCTCAAACTGACCCTCAGCTACGTCGGCTTCCTCATGCTCGCCGGCGTCGTGCTCATCGCGGCCGCGTGGGTGTTCCTGCTCTACCAGGTGCACCCCGGTGTGGTCGTCGTCATCCAAGGCCGATCGGCCCTGCTGCACGACTTCGCCCCGACCGCGGTCGTGGTGATGGCGTTCCTGCTGGTCTTCGGCCTGCTGGGCGGGTGGATCCTCGCCGGCCGCATGCTGGCCCCGCTCACGCGCATCACCGACGCCACGCGCATGGCCGGGACCGGCTCGCTGTCGCACCGCATCCGGTTGCCGGGCCGCCGCGACGAGTTCCGCGAGCTCGCCGACGCCTTCGACGCCATGCTGGCGCGGCTGGAGGCCCACGTGGCCGAACAGCAGCGGTTCGCCGCCAACGCCTCCCACGAACTGCGCACCCCGCTGGCGATCACGCAGACGCTGCTCGACGTGGCCCGCTCCGACCCGGACCGCGACAGCAGCGAGCTCGACGAACGGCTGCGCGCCGTCAACGCCCGGGCCATCGAGCTCACCGAGGCGCTGCTCGTCCTCAGCCGCGCCGACCAACGCTCGTTCGTGCCGGAACGGGTCGACCTGTCTCTCCTGGCCGAGGAGGCCACCGAGACGTTGCTGCCCCTCGCCGAGAAGCTCGGCGTCACCCTCGAGACCGCAGGCGACATCACCCCCGCCGTCGGGTCACCCGCGCTCCTGCTGCAGTTGACGACCAACCTCGTGCACAACGCGATCGTCCACAATCTGCCCGAACACGGCACCGTCCGGGTGACCACGAGCGTTCAGCCCGGGACGGCGGTGCTCATGGTCGAGAACACCGGCGAGAGGGTCAGCCCGCAGCTGGTGGCCACGCTGACCGAGCCGTTCCGTCGCGGCACCGACCGCGTTCGTACCCACCACGAGGGGGTCGGCCTCGGCCTGGCCATCGTCAAGAGCATCGCCCAGGCCCACGACGGAACGCTCGTCCTCACCCCGCGGGCTGACGGAGGGCTCTGCGTGACGGTGCAGCTACCGGCCTGGTCACCCCACCCCGACTGGTGACGATCAGCCCCGGGCCACCCGGACGCAGTCGACCAGCACCTGCATCGCCGTCTCGAGCTCGTCGATCGACGGGAACGACGGCGCGATGCGCAGGTTGGCGTCCTGCGGGTCGTCACCGAGCGGGAAGGTCGCACCGGCCGGAGTGAGCTTCACGCCCACCTCGGCCGCCAGCCCCACCGTCCGCCCGGCCGTGCCGCGCGGCAGGTCGACGCTGACGAAGTAGCCGCCGTTGGGCGTGGTCCAGCGCACGTCGTCGGTGTCGGAGAACGCCGCGGCCAGCGCCTGTTCCACGACGTCGAAGCGCGGGCGCAGCAGCGCTCGGTGGGCCCGCATGTGCGCGTGCAGTCCCTCGGTGTCCTTGAGGAAGCGCGCGTGCTGCACCTGACGGATGCGGTCGGGCTCGATGGTGCGGGTGCGGGCGTGGCGCAGCCACCACTCGACGTTGGCCGGCGACGAGCCGAAGAACGACACCCCGGCCCCGGCGAAGGTGATCTTCGAGGTGGAGCCGAAGACGAAGACGCGGTCGGGGTTGCCGGCCTGCTCGCAGGCCGCGAGCACGTCGGGCAGCTCGTCGGGGGTGTCGGTGAGGTGGTGCACCGCGTAGGCGTTGTCCCAGTACAGGCGGAAGTCGGGCGCGGCCACCGGCATGGCCGCCAGCCGCTGGACCGTGGCCGCGTCGCAGGTGTGGCCGGTGGGGTTGGAGTACTTCGGCACCAGCCACATGCCGCGCACGTCGGGGTCGTTCGCGACCAGCTTCTCGACGACGTCCATGTCCGGGCCGGTGGGAGTCATCGGCACCGGCACCATCTCGGCGCCGAGGGTGTGGGTGACGGTGAAGTGCCGGTCGTAGCCGGGCACCGGGCACAGGAACTTCGGCCGCGGTTCCTCCCGCCACGGGCGCGCACCGGCGGCGGGCGAGTCGAAGAACGAGGTCGCCACCGCGGTGTACATCAGCGACAAGCTGGAGTTGTCGGCCGCGCACAGCTGGTCGACGGGCACCTGCAGGTCGGGCGCGAAGATCTCGCGTAGCGAGCGCAGCCCGGCCGCCGCGCCGCCGTAGTTGCGCGCGTCGCCGTCGTCGACGCGGAACCAGTCGGCCCCGTCGAGACGCACCATGTCGTTGGAGAGGTCCAGCTGATCCGGCGAGGGCTTGCCGCGGGTCAGGTCGAGCGCGAGCCCCTGGTCGCGCCACCGGGCGTACGCGTCCTGTTCAGCGGTCATGGCGAGGCGGTCCTCCGGGATCGACGGGACGTCGCGACGGTAACGGGCGACCGCCGTACCCACCACGCTATTTCCCCTGGTGACCGCTGCCCCGGGCGGGTCGCCCGGTCGTGGCCCCGCCTACTGCGCGCCCAGCGAGCGCCAATAGTCGTTCAGCGCGCCGTTGGTCTTCACGAACCAGACGATCGGCCCGATGATGATGAAGCTGCCCGGGAAGTACCAGAGCCCGGTCGTCGTCCGCACCTTCGGTTCGAGGCCGCGCGACTCGTAGAGCTTCTGGACCTCGTTGCTGGTCAGGAAGGCCATCACCGGCGAGATGATGATCGCGATGATCACCGCCAGCGGGCCGCCGAGGCCGACGCCGTCACGGTGCCGCTTCATCTCGCTGTGGACGTAGCCCCACCAGAACCAGCCGTAGATGCCCAAGGTGATGATGAACAGGAAGATGCCCAACCCGGTACTGCGCACCTTGCCGAGCGGCCCGGCGCCGGGCGGGCCCGCGTAAGTCATCGGCTGGCCACCCGGGGGCGGGGCCGAGGGCAGTTTCCCGAAGTCCGGTGCCTGGCTCATCGTGGGCTCCTCGTCGTCGGTGGTGCGCCACCGTATCGGTCCCCGGTCGATTCCGCCCGTTGATCGGCGTCACAACGAACCGGTGGTGTTGGTTCTGGCTACGGCGAGGTGGCCACGCGCCGGCGCAGCGCGTGCAGGGCCGCGCCGATCATGGGCGCCCGGTCGGAGTCGGCCGACACGGTCACCGGCGGCAGGCCACCGGCCGGCGCACCGTCCTCGAAGGCGGGCGCGAACAGGTCCCACGACGCCGACATCGACCCGCCGACGACCAGTTCGTCGGCGCGGAACGCGGCCAGGCACTCACCGACGACGCGGCCGAGGGTGCGCATCGCGGTGTCGAGCACGGCGCGGGCCGGCGGCACCTCGGCGCGGGCCAGCGCCGCGATGTCGGCGACGTCGAGGTCGGGATCGCCGCCGGCCGCGGCGAACGCCCGCCGGATGCCGCGGCGCGACACGACGTCCTCCAGCGGGGCGCCGTCGACGTGCATGCGGTGCATCCGCCCGCCCGGCGGCAGCCCGGGATCGACGACCTGCCCGTCGACCAGCCAGCCCGAACCCACGCCGGTGCCGAGGGTCAGTCCGGCCACGCGGGCCGTGCCGGCGGCGGCACCGGAGGCCCACTCGCCGAGCGTGAACGCGTCGGCGTCGTTGAGGAACGCCACCTCGCCGCGCAAGCCCGCGCGCAGCGCCGCGCCGACGTCGACGCCGTGCAGGGCGGTGAACTTGCCGACGCCCTCGAACAGCGCGACGCCCCGCTCGTAGTCGAACGGGTCGGGCATGGCGACGCCCCAGGTCGTGCCGTCGGCGGCGTGCACGGTGCGCCCGGCCTCGGTGAACCGCCCGAGCAACGCCTCGGCGTCGGCGTCACCGTCGAGGTGCAACCGGTCGACGGTCTCCACCCGCCAACCCTCGGGGTCGACGAGCGCGGCGCTGACGTGGGTACCGCCGATCTCGAGGACAGGGATCGGCTGCGGCACCCGCACACCCTATTGGGCGGCGCGGTACTCCTTGAGCAGGCCACGGCTGATGATCGTCTTCTGGATCTCCGAGGTGCCCTCGCCGATGAGCAGGAACGGCGCCTCGCGCATGAGCCGCTCGATCTCGTACTCCTTGGAGTAGCCGTAGCCGCCGTGGATGCGAAACGCGTCCTGGGTGACCTCCGCGCAGTACTCGGACGCGATCAGCTTGGCCATCCCGGCCTCGACGTCGTTGCGGGTGCCGGCGTCCTTGAGCCGGGCGGCGTTGACCATCATCAGGTGCGCGGCCTCGACCTTGGTCGCCATCTCGGCCAGCTTGAAGGCGATGGCCTGGTGGTCGGCGATCTGCTTGCCGAACGTCTTGCGCTGCTGCGCGTACTGCACGGCCAGCTCGAACGCCCGGATCGAGATGCCGCAGGCGCGGGCGGCGACATTGACCCGGCCGACCTCCACGCCGTCCATCATCTGGGCGAAGCCGCGGCCGCGGCCGGCCGCGCCGCCGAGGATAGAGTCCGCACCCACCTGGACCCCGTCGAGGATCATCTCGGTGGTCTCGACGCCCTTGTAACCCATCTTGTCGATCTTGCCCGGGATGGTGAGGCCGGGGCGGGTCTCGCCGAAGCCCGGCTCCTTCTCGATCAGGAACGTCGTCATGTTCTGGTAGACCGACTCGGCGCCCTGGTCGTCCTTGACCAACGTGGCCACCACGCCGGCGCGCGCGCCGTTCGTCAGCCACATCTTGGAACCGTCGAGGGTGAACCCGTCCCCGGACGCGGTCGCGCGCGTCTTGATGGCCGCGACGTCCGAGCCGAGGTCGGGCTCGCTCATCGAGAACGCACCGCGGATCTCGCCGGTGGCCATCCTCGGCAGCAACCGCTGCTTCTGCTCGTCGGTGCCGTGCTGGGCGATCATGTAGGCCACGATGAAGTGCGTGTTGATCACACCGGACACCGACATCCAGCCGCGGGCGATCTGCTCCACCACCAGCGCGTAGGTCAGCAGCGACTCGCCGAGGCCGCCGTACTCCTCGGCGATGGTCAGGCCGAACAGGCCCATCTCCTTCATGCCCTCGACGATCGCCTCCGGGAACTCGTCCTTGTGCTCGAGCTCCGTGGCGTAGGGCAGGATCTCCCTGTCCACAAACGTTTTCACCGCCGAGAGGATTTCGATCTGCACGTCGGTGAGTCCGGCGGTCTGGGCCAGGCGGGCCATGGGGTCCTCCTCAGTGGTTTCCAGCAGTATCCCGGCCGCACAGGGCAGCGTCATGTCCCGCCGCGGTATCTCACACGGGCCGAGGCCGGCGACCGAGGTGTGCCGGCTCGTCGTCATGAAGTGTGCGTCGCCTGCTCGGCGTCCGTGCCCGGGTGGATCAGTCGGCGGGCCAGTTCGCGCATGCCGTGGGCGACGCACCGGTTGATGCCGTCGCGGGTCAGACCGAGGACCCGGGCCGCCTGGGCGTGGGTGAGGCCGCGGAAGTAGATCAGGCGCAGAGCGTCACCCTCGACACGATCCAGGCTGGACAGGATGCGCACGACGTCTTGGGCCGAGCGGGCCTGCACATCGTTGGTCATGCCGGCGCCCGACTGGTGAGGTCACCGGACGATTCCTGCGGTGCGGACGCGTGTCCTCGTAGCTCGCGCGCGCGGGAGCTACCACTCAGGAGGCTGTGTTCCAGCACTTCGAGCATGCCACAGAGTCGTTGGCGCCGCCCCCATAGCGAAGCAATACTTCGATCGTGACCGATTTCGACGCCCAGGCGGGCCGCGACCTGCCGCACGAGCGGGAGCTCACCCGCGAGCAGAGCGTCGCCGACGACCAGGACGTGATCGCGGCGGTCCAGGGGCTGGCCTGTCTCGTCGCGGACGTCGATGACCTCGACGACGTCCTGGCGCACATCGCCGAGTTCGCGGTCTCGGCCGTTCCGGGCGCCGACGGGGCCGGGGTCACCGCCGTCCGCGCCGGCGACGGGCCGCCCGCGGTGCTGGCCTGGGCCGTCACCGACCCGTTCGTCCGCGAGATCGATCATCTGCAGTACGAGATCTGCGGCGAGGGCCCGTGCCTGACGGCGATGCGGACCGAACGCGCACTGGTCAGCGGTTCACTGGGCAGCGATGACCGCTGGCCGCGTTTCGGCGGCCGGGTGGCCCGCCTGAAGGTGCACTCGGCGCTGTCGTTGCCACTGATCGTCCGCGGCGAGATGGTGGGTGCCCTCAACATCTACGCCCGCGAGCGGGACGCGTTCGCCGACCATGCCGTGCGGTTGGCGAAGCAGTTCGCCGGACCGGCCGCGGTGGCGGTGGGCAACATCCAGCTGCTGCACGCCGCGCACACCCGAGTGACCCAGCTGCAGGCGGCGCTGACCAGCCGTTCGGTGATCGATCAGGCGATCGGGGTCATGCGCAGCCGCTCGGGCGGTACCGCGGACGAGGCGTTCGAGCGGCTGCGCCAGATCAGTCAGGCCGAGAGCGTCAAGCTCGCGATCATCGCTGCGCGGCTGGTCGACGAGGCGGTGCGGCGCGCACACGCCCGGCACGGCCAGCCCGTCCGCGAGTAGCCCGGGTCTCGTCCCCGCAGCGGCCGGTCGCAGGTCACAGCGCCGGGGCCGATGCGGCTGCTAGCGTCCGGACGCCGCCGTCGCCGAAGGGACCACGATGCGTACCGCGAAGGACTTCTTCACGCCCCTGGCCGTCGGGGCACCGGCCCCGCTGCGCGAGATCCCGGCGCGGCCGTCCCGGGCCGTCCACTTCTTCGACCCGAGCAACGCGAAGATGGCCGCGAAGATCCCCGACATGGTCGGCACCGTCGACGTGCTGCTGGGCAACCTCGAGGACGCGGTCAAGGCCGACAACAAGGAGGCCGCCCGCAACGGGCTGGTCGACATCGCCCGGGCCACCGATTTCGGGCGCACCCAGCTCTGGACGCGGATCAACGCCCTCGACTCCCCCTGGGTGCTCGACGACCTCACCACCCTCGTGCCCGCCATCGGCGACAAGCTCGACGTGATCATGGTGCCGAAGGTGCAGGGCGCCGAGGACATCCACTACGTCGACCGGCTCGTGGCGCAGCTGGAGGCGAAGGCGAAGGTCGAGCGCCCGATCCTGCTGCACGCCATCCTGGAGACGGCCCGCGGCGTGGCCAACGTCGAGGAGATCTGCGGGGCGTCGCCGCGCATGCAGGGCCTCTCGCTCGGGCCGGCCGACCTCGCCGCCGACCGCCGGATGAAGACGACGCGGGTCGGCGGCGGACACCCCGGCTACCTGGTGCGGCAGGATCCGGTCGACGGCGACATCGACGGTCGCCGCGCCACCTACCAGCAGGACCTCTGGCACTACACCATCGCGCGGATGGTCGATGCGTGCGCGATGCACGGGATGTACGCGCACTACGGGCCGTTCGGTGACATCGCCGACGTGGTGGCCTGCGAGGACCAGTTCCGCAACGCCTACCTGCTCGGCTGCGTGGGCGCGTGGAGCCTGCACCCCAAGCAGATCGCCATCGCCAAGAAGGTGTTCAGCCCGAGCGTCGAGGATGTGCGGCACGCCCGGCGGGTCGTGGCCGCGATGGGCGACGGCACCGGCGCGGTGATGCTCGACGGCAAGATGGAGGACGACGCGTCGACCAAGCAGTGCCTGGTGATGGTCGAGCTGGCCGAGCGCCTCGCCGAGATCGATCCCGACCTCAAGGCGGCGTACGACGCCATCGAGGTGGACTAGTGGAGATCCGCCCGCGCCGCTCCGTCCTCTACATGCCGAGCTCCAACGCGAAGGCGCTGGAGAAGGCGAAGACGCTGCCGGCCGACGCGATCATCTTCGACCTCGAGGACGCCGTCGCGCCCGACGCCAAACCGATGGCCCGCGACGCGGCGTGTGCCGCCGCGAGCAGCGGTGCGTACGGGCGGCGCGAACTGACGATCCGGGTCAACGGCATCGGCACCGAGTGGCACGACGCCGACCTCGCCGCGGCCGCGCAGGCCGGCCCCGACGGCATCGTCGTGCCGAAGGTGAACAGCGCTGACGAGGTCCGCGCACTGGTCGACGCGATGGCCGCGGCCGGGGCCCCCGAGCGCACCAGGCTCTGGGCGATGATCGAGACGCCGGTGGCGATCCTGCACGCCCACGAGATCGCCGCCGCGTCGGACCGCCTGGCCTGCTTCGTCATGGGCACCAACGACCTGGTCAAGGAGCTCTACGCCGAGCACGTGCCCGGCCGGGCACCGGTGCTGACGAGCCTGTCGCTGGCCGTGCTCGCCGCGCGGTCCGCGGGCATCGCCATCCTGGACGGGGTCTACAACGACGTCCGCGACGCCGACGGGTTCGCCGCCGAGTGCGCGCAGGGCCGCGAGTTCGGCTTCGACGGCAAGACCGTCATCCACCCGAGCCAGGTCGAGGCCGCCAACGCCGCGTTCGCGCCGTCGGACCGGGCGGTCGACGATGCCCGCGGCGTCCTGCAGGCGTGGGAGGACGCGAGAGGCTCGGGCGTCGTCACCTACAACGGCCGCATGATCGAGAACCTGCACGTGGAGTCCGCGCGACGCACGCTCGCGATCGCGGACGCCGTCGCTGCGCTGTCCTGACGCCGTCAGCGACTAACCTGCTGTCGTGACGACGCGGCGGGCACCTCGATGAGCACCGGGGACCGGGTGTTCCTGGCCCGGCTCGCCGGCATCGACGTCTTCGACCGCGGTGGCGACCAGCTCGGCAAGGTCCGCGACGCCGTCACCATGCTGCGCGCCGACCGACAGGCGCCGCGGGTGCTCGGCCTGGTCGTCGAGCTGGTGCACCGGCACCGCATCTTCGTGCCCATCGGCCGGGTGACCCGCATCGAGCCCGACCAGGTGGTGCTGTCGTCGGGCACGGTGAACATGAAGCGGTTCGTGCGCCGGTCCAACGAGATCCTGGTGCTCGGCGAGCTGCTCGACCGCAGCGTGACGGTCCGCGAGAGCGGCACCGTCGCCGTCATCGTCGACGCCGCCATGGAACCCAACCGCAACCGTGACTGGCTGCTCACCCGCCTGGCCGTACGCACCCAGGCCAGCCGCATCACCCGAAGGCGCGGGCAGCTGTTCCAGGTGGAGTGGAACGAGGTCGACGGCCTCGGTGTGGACGGCGCGCCCCAGGGCACCGACGCGCTGCTGGCCACGCTGTCGGACATGCGCGCGGCGGACGTCGCGGGCGCCATCAAGGACATGCCGGACAAGCGCCGTCGCGAGGTGGCCGCCGGGCTGGACGACGAGCGGTTGGCCGACGTGCTGCAGGAGATGGAGGAGGACGACCAGGTCGTGCTGCTGCGCTCGCTGGCCGAGGAGCGCGCGGCCGACGTGCTGGAGGCGATGGACGACGACGACGCGGCCGACCTGCTGCGCGAGCTGTCCGCGGCCGACCAGGAGCGGCTGCTCGAACTGATGGAGCCGGAGGAGGCCGCCCCGGTGCGGCGGTTGATGGTCTACGGCGATCTCACCGCCGGTGGCCTGATGACCTCCGAGCCGGTGGTGATGCTGCCCGACGCCACCGTGGCCGACGCGCTGGCCCGGGTGCGCGACCCTGAGCTGTCCCCCGCGCTGGCCGCGCAGGTCTTCGTCGTGCGCCCGCCGCAGGCCACGCCGACCGGCCGGTTCCTCGGCATCGCGCACCTCCAGGCCCTGCTGCGCGAGCCGCCGTCGTCGCTGGTCAGCGGCATCTGCGAGAAGGACACCGGTGGGTTGCGCCCGGACGCGCCGCTCGACGAGGTCACCCGGCACCTGGCCACCTACAACCTGGTGGCCGTGCCCGTCGTCGACGAGCACGACCGGCTGCTGGGCGCCGTGTCGGTCGACGACGTGCTCGACCACATCCTGCCCGAGGGTTGGCGCGACGCCGATCACTCCCCCGGTGCGGTCGACGCGCATGGCTGAGCGGCGGCCCCGGGTCGACTCGGCCCGGCTCGACCAGCCGCGGGTGGCCCGCCGCGGCCCGCGGCTGCGCTTCGACGCCGAGGCCTTCGGCAAGTGGACCGAGAAGATCGCCCGGCTGCTGGGCACCGGCCGCTACCTGGTGGTCCAGACCGTGATCATCGTCGTCTGGATGATCGACAACGCGATCCCCGGCCTGCCGCACTTCGACGAGTACCCGTACCAGTTCCTGACCCTCGTGCTGTCGCTGCAGGCGTCCTACGCCGCGCCGCTGATCCTGCTGGCGCAGAACCGGCAGGACGACCGGGACCGGGTGAACCTCGACTCCGACCGCGAGGAGGCCCGGGAGGCCAAGGCCGACCTGGAGTATCTCGCGCGCGAGATCGCGGCCATCCGCATGGCGCTCGGCGAGGTCACCACCCGCGACTTCCTGCGCTCCGAACTCTCGCGCGCCGAACGCGAACGCGACGAGCGTGAGGACCGCGAGGAACGCGAGCGCGAGGAGTCAGCCGAGCGCCAGGCGCAGTAGCGCGGCGGTGGCGCCGGCGGCCACGACGACCAGGATGAACGGCGCGCGCCGCCACACCGCCACGGCGCCCACCGCGAAGCCGGCCAGCCGCGGCCCGTCGAGGTCGATGTGCCGCCCGTCGGCGACGGCCTCGATCACCACCAGCGCGGCGAGCAGGGCCACCGGCACCAGCTCGACCAGCCGGCGGATCGTCGGGCGGGACAGGACCCGCTCGGGCACGACGTAGCCGGCCAGCTTGAACGCGTAGCAACCACCGATGGTGGCGAGCACCAGGACCCACAGGTTCACGCGGGGCCCGCCATCCGGAAGCCGAGCAGCAGGGCGGCGCAGGCCGCGAGCACCGGCACGCCCGGCGGCGTGAACGGGATGAGCGCGCCGGCGATCACCGCGGCGACGACGGCGATGCGCCGCTCCAGCGCGCCCTGCCGCAGCCGGGGAGCGAGCAGCGCGAGGAAGGCGGCGGGCACCACGGCGTCCAGGCCGTAGTCGACGGGGTCGACCAGGGAGCCGGCCAGCGCGCCGAGCAGGGTGGAGATGTTCCAGAAGACGAACACCCCACCCGCCGTCCACCAGAAGGCGAGCCGCGCCTGCCGCTCGGTGGGCTGGCCCACCGCCATCGCCGTCGACTCGTCGATCGTGCCCAGCGCCGCCACCAGCCGGCGCAGGCCGCGTACCCGCAGCAGCGGGGCCAGGCGCATCGCGTACAGGGTGTTGCGCGAGCCGAGGAGCAGGCCGCCGGCCAGCGCGGCTCCGAGGCCGCCGCCGCCCGCCACGACGCCGACCACGGCGAACTGCGTGCCACCGGTGAAGGCCAGCAGCGACAGCAGGCAGCTCTGCAGGGTGGACAGGCCGGCCGAGACGCTGGCCGCACCGAACGCGAAGCCGTAGGCGCCGACGGCAACCCCGACGCCGAGCGAATCGCGGATCGTGGCGCGCTCGGCGGACCGGTCGGCGCTCACTCCTGCAAGGGTGCCACCCGGTCGAGCAGTGTTTGCAGCGTCTGGAGTTCGCTGTCGGTGAAATGCGCCAGCCAGTGCCGGCGGACCCCGGCGAGGTGAGCCGGCGCGGCGCCGCGCAGGCGCTCGTACCCCGCCGCCGTCAGCACGGTGTAGGTGCCCCGCGCGTCGTCGCGCGACGGCTCGCGCCGCACCAGACCCTCGGCCTGCAGGCGGTCGACGAGGCGGGTCAGCCCCGACCGGGACAGCAGCACGAGGTCGGCGAGCTCGGCCATGCGCAGCCGCCGCCCGGGCGCCTCGACCAGTTGCAGCAGCACGTCGTACCAGCCGAGGGGCAGCTTCGCCTGCACCGCCAGCTCCCGTTCCAGCTCCCGCACCACGTGCGCGTGCGAGCGCAGGAACGTCCGCCAGACCCCCACCCGCCAGTCCGACGGCCGGAGCGGCCGCCCGGGCGGGCCGGTGTGATCCTCGCCGGGCGTCGGGGGGCGGGAAGTCATGGCGGCTGATCCTACGTACGATTGCTGCTGTGCCCCAAAGCCTGGAATCCTTGATCCGCAGCGCTCTCGACGGCGTCGACGACCCCGAGATCCGCAAGCCGATCACCGATCTGGGCATGGTGGAGTCGGTTTCGGTGTCCGACAGCGGCGCGGCCAGCGTGCGGATCCTGCTCACCGTCGCCGGCTGCCCGATGAAGGAGACGCTGACCCGCGACGTCACCGCGGCCGTATCGCGGGTCGACGGCGTGACCGGCGTGCACGTCGATCTGGGGGTCATGAGCGACGCCCAGCGCGGGGAGCTGCGCACCAAGCTGCGCGGCGACGCCCCCGCCAACGAGATCCCGTTCGCCCAGCCCGGCTCCCGCACCCGCGTCTACGCCGTCGCTTCCGGGAAGGGCGGGGTGGGCAAGTCGTCGGTCACCGTGAACCTGGCCGCGGCGCTGGCTGCCCGCGGCCTGGCCGTGGGCGTGCTCGACGCCGACATCTACGGCTTCTCGGTGCCGCGCATGCTGGGCGTCACGGGCAAGCCGACGCAGGTCGACCAGATGATCATGCCGCCGGTCGCGCACGACGTGAAGGTCATCTCCATCGGCATGTTCACCCCCGGCAACACCGCCGTCGTCTGGCGCGGGCCGATGCTGCACCGCGCCCTGCAGCAGTTCCTGGCCGATGTCTTCTGGGGCGACCTCGACGTCCTGCTCATGGATCTGCCCCCGGGCACCGGCGACATCGCCATCTCGGTGGCCCAGCTGGTGCCCTCGGCCGAGCTGCTCGTCGTCACCACGCCCCAGGTGGCGGCGCGGGAGGTCGCCGAGCGGGCCGGCTCGATCGCGCTGCAGACCCACCAGCAGATCGTCGGTGTGGTCGAGAACATGAGCTGGCTCGACCTGCCCGACGGCTCGCGGATGGAGCTCTTCGGCGCCGGCGGCGGTCAGGCCGTGGCCGACTCCCTCGCCCAGTCGACGGGCACCCGGGTGCCGCTGCTCGGCCAGATCCCCATCGACCAGCTCGTTCGCGAGGGCGGTGACGAAGGGGCGCCGGTCGTCCTGCGCGCCCCCGAGTCCCCGGCCGCGATCGCACTGCAGTCGGTGGCCGACGTGCTCGCCGGCCGCCAGCACAGCCTCGTCGGCAAGTCACTCGGCCTCACGCCGGTCAGCGCGCGCTGAGCCGCGGCGCTGCGGCGCCGCGCGGACCGCGGCGATCGGTCAGGTCGCGTCGGCGTCGTACGGGGTCGCCGGCCCGGGGCGCGGGCGGGGCCGCGGCCGCGACGCGCCGTTGACCGAGGAGCCGTTCGCCGAGGAGCTGTTCGCCGAGGAGCCGCCGAGAGTGCCGCCGCTGGCGACGTCGGTGCGCGCACCGGGCCCCGAGTGGCCGTTCGCGCCGGAGCGCTTCGTGAAGTCGACCGAGTCATCGGCATCGTCGTCGGCGCCGTCGACGAGGTTGCGCGCGGCCGAGCGGGCGTCCCAGCGGCGCGGGTCGAGCTTGCGCAGCGACTCGAGGTCCTCCTCGTCACCGAACACGGCACGGGTGAGGGCGGTGCGCGGGTTGAGGTTGCGCAGGTCGACGTCTGAGAACTCCGGGCCCAGCTCGTCGCGCAGCTGCTGGCGGGCGCCGGTGGCGAGGTCGCGCAGCGTGCGCAGCATCCGGGCGGCGTCCCGGGCCAGGGCCGGCAGTCGGTCGGGCCCGACGACCACGATGCCGACGATGGCCAGCACCATCAGCTCGAACGGCCCGATGTTGAACACGGCGGCTACGCCTTCCCCAGCGTGACCGTGGCGGTCCGCTTGTCCTTACCGCGATAGTAGGTCAGCGTGATCTTGTCACCCGGTTTGTGCTGCTGCACGATCACGATGAGCTGGTCGAAGGTCTGCACGGCGAGGTTGTCGGCGGTGACCACGACGTCGCCCGGCTTGAGGCCGGCCTTCGCCGCCGGACCGCCCGGGGAGACCTGCTTGACGTAACCACCGACCTGCAGCCCGGCCAGCGCCGTGACGCCCTGCGCGCCGATGCCGGCGTGTTCGACCCTGCCCGTGCGGATCAACGCCTCGGCGACGTCGCGCGCGTGGTTGATCGGGATGGCGTAGCCGATGCCGCTCACCGGGATCTGGTTGCCGCCGGCATCGGCCGTGGCGAAGCGGCCGGCCGAATTGATGCCGATGACCGCGCCGCTGGAGTTGACGAGCGCCCCGCCGGAGTTGCCCGGGTTGATCGGCGCGTCGGTCTGGATAGCCGAAAGGTAGGCCGAGGTGCCGTCGTCGGACACGGCCTTCACCGGGCGGTTGAGGGCCGAGACGATGCCCGCGGTGACGGTGCCCTGCAGGCCCAGCGGCGAGCCGATGGCGATCACCTGGTCGCCCACGGCGAGCTTGTCCGAGTCGCCGAGCTCGGCGACGGTGAGCTGGTCGTTGGGCACCTTGAGCACGGCGAGGTCGCTCGTCGGGTCCCGCCCGACGATCGTGGCCTTCGCGGTGGCCTCGTTGCTGAAGGTGACGACGATCGACGCGCTCGTCTGCCCCGCGGCCGGCGCCACGACATGGTTGTTGGTGAGCACGTAGCCGCTCTTGTCGATGACCACGCCGGAGCCGATGGCGAACTCGCTCGACGTCTTCACCGCGATCGACACCACGGCCGGCCCGACCCGCTTGGCCACGCCGGCGACCGAGCCGGCCGGCCGCTTCGTGGGCGTCTCGACCTTGGCGATCTTGACGTCGGGGTTGTGCAGCGCGTTGTGGATGTGGTCGGTGAGCCACCAGCCGGCACCGCCGCCGATCAGCCCGGCGATCAACGCGATGACGAGGGTGGCCACGACCGTCGGCAGGCCGAACTTCACCCGGCGCACGTTGCTGCCGGCCTCGAGTTCCTCGTCGGCGCCCTGGTCGACGAGCGCGTCGTCGGCGTCGGGGGTCTCGACGTCGTCGTCCGGCTCGAGCTGGGCCGGGCGCCCGCGCGTGAAGACCGCACCCCGGCCGAGCCAGAACTGCGACTGCGGGTCGCGCCACGGGTCGCGCGGCGCGTCCGGCTTCCACCAGGGCGACTCGCCCGGCGGGCCCGACGGCACGATCCGGGTGCCGGGCGCGGGCGCGAACCCGTCGCGCGCGTCGGCGGAGGCGCCGAAGGCGTCGGAGAAGATTGTGGGCACCACCGAGCGCTGCGTGGGCCGGGGCGAGATGCGCTCACCGGGTGCCGGTGCGAACGCCGCACCCCGCTCCGGGCGCTCGAACACCGCCGCTTCCTGCGGCGAGACCGTGGGGGGCGGCGGCACGTAGACCGGCAGCGGTTCGTGCGGCGCGAAGCCGCCCTCGACGTCACGCGGCCGGGCGAACTCGACGTCGGCGGACGGGGCGTCGGCGAAACGGGCCACTGGCTCGCCGGGCGCGCCGGCGGCGTGGCGACCCCGCTCTTCGCTCACACCCGGCTCCTCACCGCTCAGCACAGCCCACGTCCCACCGTCGAGTCTGCCTCAGATCGCCCGGGGCGGACGAACCGGCAGGTCGCCGCCGGCGCTCAGGGCTGGTGGGCGCGGAAGACGTTCACCGGCTGCACGTGCGCCGGAGACCCGCCGCCGGGCGCGTCGCGCACCACCGAGCCCGCGCCCGGCTGCACCGGTGCGGGTTCCCGGCGGGCGACCGATCCGGCGGTCAGCGCCCCGGCGAGGGCCACCACCGCGGCCGTGGCGACGAACGGCTTGCCGGCGCGGCGCCCGCGCGCGGGCCCGGCCGGTACCAGGGCCGCTGCTGGGGCCGCGAAGGTCGCCAGCATCGTGGAACCGTCGGGCGCGACGACGGTGGGCAGCGTGGTGATCGGCGTGGTCATCGGCACCGAGCGCAGCCGGGCGGCCAGCGCGGAGGGCACGGCCGGGGCCGGCGCCGCCCGCAGGGCCCACGCCGCCTCACGCTGCACGCGGACCGCGGTGCGGCACTCGGCGCACTCCTCGACGTGCCGGCTGGCGCGGTCGCGCGGATGCCCGGTCAGGACGCCGTCGGCACAGGCGGCCACGGCCTCGTCGGAGAGATGTTGGGTCTTCACGCGTCCACGGCCTCCGCGGGCTCGGCCGGGCGCAGCCCCGGGGCGCGGTGGGCCAGCGCGTCACGCAGCAGCACCCGGCCGCGGTGGATGCGCGAGCGCACCGTGCCCACCTTGATGCCGAGCGTGGCGGCGATCTCCTCGTAGGAGAGCTGTTCGAGGTCGCACAGGACCACGGCGACGCGGAAGTCGGGCGGCAGAGCGTCGAGGGCGGCCTGGATCTCGGGATCCAGGTGCATCTCGTCGTACGCCTGCTCCGGCCCGGGGTCGCTGCCGGCGAGCCGGTCGCCGGCGTCCTCGGGCAGCGCGTCGAACCGGATCCGCTGCCGGCGCCGGACCATGTCGAGGAACAGGTTGGTGGTGATGCGGTGCAGCCAGCCCTCGAACGTGCCCGGTGAGTACTGGGCCAGCGAGCGGAACACCCGAACGAAGGTCTCCTGCGTCAGGTCCTCGGCGTCGGCGCGGTTGCCCGACAGCCGGAAGGCGAGGCGGTAGACGCGGTCGGCGTGCTCGCGCACGACCTCGTCCCAGGTGGGCGGCACCCAGGTCGTCGCCGGGTCGGCGGCGGGCAGCGTGGCCTCGCCGACTGCCATCTCACCCGCGGTCATCTCGTCACCTCACGCCTTGTCCGGACCCTGTACCCGGACAACACAACCAGCACAACCTGTACGCGAGCTAAACGCCAACAGGGACGGCCTGGTTCCCCAGCGGTTTCTCATCGCGGCCCGGCCGATATTCTCGGCGCCCGTGCACACTTACACGGCGCAGGACGAGCGCACGGCGCGCACCCTCGCCGAGTTCTGCCTCGACCGGTTGGCGATGCAAGCCCCTCTCGACCGGCCACGTACGCCGCAGGACCTCGAGGACGTGGCCGGGCAGACCGTCACCGCCACCGGCATCGGCTCCGACGCGGCGCTGCGGCTGTGGGCCGACGTCCTGGGCCCGGCCTGCCTGTCGGTCGACCACCAGCGCTACCTGTCCTTCATCCCCAGCGCCCCGACGAAGGCGGCCGCCGCCTTCGACATGCTCGTCGGCGCCACGTCGATGTACTCCGGGTCGTGGCTGGAGGGTTCGGGAGCCGTCTACGCCGAGAACCAGGCGCTGCGCTGGCTCGCCGACCTCGCCGGCCTGCCGGCGCAGGCCGGCGGCGCGTTCGTGCAGGGCGGCACCATCGGCAACCTCTCCGCGCTCGTGGCCGCCCGGGAGTCGGCCCTGCACCGGCGCGGCGGCCGGCGCCCGCACCGCTGGGCGGTGTGCATCAGCGGCGAGACGCATTCATCGGTGCGGCACGCGCTGAAGATCGTGATGGACGTCGACCCGATCGAGGTGCCCGGCGACGAGCGGGGCCGGCTCACCGGCCCGGCCCTGCGCGCCGCGGTCGACGCGCTGGACCCGCAGACCCGTGACGGCGTGTTCGCCGTCGTCGCCACGGCGGGCACGACGAACCTGGGGTTGGTCGACGACATCGCCGGCATCGCCGACGTGAGCCGGGAGCACGGTTGGTGGCTGCACGTCGACGGCGCCTACGGCGGCGCCGGGCTGGCCGCGCCGAGTGTGGCCCACAAGTTCGCCGGGGTCGAGCACGCCGACTCGTTCATCGTCGACCCGCACAAGTGGTTGTTCGCGCCCTTCGACTGCTGCGCGCTGATCTACCGCGACCCCGTGCAGGCGCGCGCGGCCCACACCCAGCAGGCCGGCTACCTCGACCCGGTGAACGTCGCGGGCGAGTGGAACCCCAGCGACTTCGCGATCCAGCTGACCCGCCGCGCCCGCGGCCTGCCGTTCTGGTTCTCCCTCGCCGTGCACGGCACCGACGCCTACACCACCGCCCTCGAGCGCACGCTCGACGTCACCCGGGCCGGCGCGGAGCTGATCCGCTCCCGCGACCACGTGCGGTTGCTGGTCGAACCGGACCTGTCCGTGCTCGTGTTCGAGCGCGAGGGTTGGGACGGCGACGCCTACGCGCGCTGGAGCAGCCGGCTGCTCGACGAACAGGTCGGCTTCGTCACGCCGACCCGGCACGCCGGTCGCGTGTGCACCCGTTTCGCCATCGTCAACCCGCTGACCACGGTCGAGGATCTGCAGCTGCTCGTCGACTCGATGTACTAGCGGCCGGCGACCACCGCTGACGCTAGGGTTCTGCGCATGGCCGATGCGATGCTCAACGCCGCCAGCCTCGCCTACGCGGAGTCCTTCGTCACCGAGGACGAGGTGTTCCAGGCGGCCCGCGACCGCGGCCGCGAACTGGGGTGCGTCCCGATCGGCCCCGCCGGCGGCGCCACCCTGCGCGTGCTCGCCGCCGCCACCGGCGCCCGCAGCGTCGTCGAGGTGGGCACCGGCGCCGGTGTCTCGGGGCTCTACCTGCTGTCCGGGATGGCCGCCGACGGCATCCTGACCACCATCGACGTCGAGGGCGAGAACCAGCGCGCGGCCAAGCAGGCCTACGCCGAGGCGGGCATCGCGCCGGCCCGCTACCGGCTGATCAACGGGTCGGCCACCGAGGTGCTGCCCCGGCTGCGCGATGCGGCCTACGACCTCGTGCTCGTCGACGCCGACAAGACCTCCTACGCCGTCTACTACGAGCAGGCGCACCGGCTGTTGCGCCCTGGCGGCGTGGTGGCCTTCGACAACGCCCTGTGGCACGACCGGGTCGCCGACCCCACGCAGCGCGACCCGGCCACGACCGTCGTGCGTGAGCTCGGCAAGACCGTGCGCGACGACGAGCGGTTCGTCTCGGCGATGCTCGGGGTCGGCGACGGCCTGCTGGTGGCCGCGAAACGCTGACGTGGCCTGCTACGTCGACGCCGTGCGCGCCTACCCGGGGACCGGGCTGCGCTACGAGCGGTTCTGTCACCTGCTGGCCGACGACCGCGAGGAGTTGCATGCCCTGGCCGACGCGCTCGGCATCCCGCGCCGGTTCTTCCAGGACCATCCGTGGCGCTGGCACCACGACCTGCCCGAGCACCTGCGCGCCCGGGCGGTCGAGCTGGGCGCGCAGGAGGTGACCCTGCGCGAGGTCGGCCTGCTGCTCAAGCGTCGCAGGGCCGCGGCGGGTATCGCGTAGGTTCGTCCTGTGCGGATCGCGGTTCTGGCCGGAGGCATCGGCGGCGCCCGTTTCCTGCGCGGCGTGCGGGCGGCCCTGCCCGCCGACCAGGGGCACGAGGTGACCGCGGTCGTCAACACCGGCGACGACGTCACCCTGCACGGGCTGCGCATCTGCCCCGACCTCGACAGCGTCATGTACACCCTCGCCGGCATCCATGACGCCGAGCGGGGCTGGGGCCGTGCGGGCGAGACCTGGCGCATCAAGGACGAGCTCACCGCGTACGGTGCCGAACCGACGTGGTTCTCCCTCGGCGACCTCGACATCGCCACCCACCTCGTGCGCACCCGCATGCTCGACGCGGGCTTCGCGCTGAGCGACGTCACGGCGGCCCTGTGCGCCCGGTGGAAGGTGCAGCTCACCATGCTGCCCATGACCGACGACCGGTGCGAGACGCACGTCGTCGTGGACGCCGGCGACGGCACGGGCCGCCGGGCGATCCACTTCCAGGAGTGGTGGGTGCGGCACCGCGCGCAGCTGCCGGCGCAGTCGTTCGTGCAGGTCGGCATCGACGACGCGCAGGCCGCGCCGGGTGTGGTCGAGGCGATCACCGCGGCCGACGTCGTGCTCCTCGCGCCGAGCAACCCGGTGGTGTCGATCGGCACCGTGCTCGGCCTGGACGAGATCCGCGAGGCCGTCGTCGGCGGGCCGGCCCCGGTGGTCGGTGTGTCCCCGATCATCGGCGCGGCCCCGGTGCGCGGCATGGCCGACGCCTGTCTGCCCGCGATCGGGGTGGAGGTCAGCGCGGAGGCTGTGGGCCGGCACTACGGCGCCCGCTCCGAGGGCGGCCTGCTCGACGGCTGGCTCGTACACGAGACCGACACCGCCGAGGTGCCCGGCGTGCAGGTCGCCGCCGTGCCCCTGCTCATGAGCGACGACGACGCCACCGCCGCGATGGTCCACGCCGCGCTGGAGCTCGCGCGATGACGGGCGCGTACGCCGCCACCGGCGACCACGCGGTGGCCCGGTTGGAGGTGTTACCGGTGCAGGGCATCGGCGAGGTGCGCCCGGGCGACGACCTCGCCGCGCTGATCGCCGAGCACACGGCGCTGCAGGACGGCGACGTGCTGGTCGTCACGTCGAAGATCGTCTCCAAGGCCGAGGACCGGTTGGTGCGCATCGAGTCCGACGACCCGGCCGTGCGCGAGGCGGCGCGACAGTCGGCGATCGACGCCGAGACGGTGCGCGTGGTGGCGCGACGCGGTGACCTGCGCATCGTGCAGACCCGGCACGGCCTGGTGCTCGCCGCCGCCGGCGTCGACGCGTCGAACGTGTCCCGCACCGAGCTCGCGCTGCTGCCCCTCGACCCCGACGCGTCGGCCGACCGGCTGCGCGAAGGCCTGCGCGCACGTCTCGGCGTCGAGGTCGGCGTCATCATCAGCGACACGATGGGACGGGCCTGGCGCGCCGGGCTCACCGACGCTGCGATCGGCGTCTCCGGCCTGACGGCGGTGACCGACCCCCGCGGCCGTACCGACGCGTACGGAAACCGGCTCGAGGTCACCCGGGTGGCCGTGGCCGACGAGCTGGCCGCCGCCGCCGATCTCGTGAAGGGCAAGCTCGGTGGCGTGCCGGCCGCGATCGTGCGCGGGCTGGCGCCCGACGGCAAGCTGCCCGACGACGGGCACGGCTCGGTCGAGCTCATCCGCCCGGCCGAGGAGGACATGTTCCGGCTGGGCACCGCCGAGGCGATGGCGGTGGGTCGCGACGAGGCCGGCTGGTCCAGCGGCTCGTCGCCGGCACTGCACGCCGACGCCACGGCCGTCATCACGGCCATGCCGGCCGAGGGCGTGCTGGAGGCGGCGGTGCGCGAGGCGTTCCTCGGCCTGCTCGCCGCCCGCACCGACGCCATGTGGCGCTCGTGCGCTCCTGGGCACGTGACGGCCAGCGCGCTCGTCCTCGACCCCGAGCGGCGCGCCGTCCTGCTCACCCTGCACCCGCGGGCCGGGCACTGGGTGCAGCTCGGCGGGCACTGCGAGCCGGGCGACCACACGCTGCTCGACGCGGCGGCCCGCGAGGCCCGCGAGGAGAGCGGCATCGGCGCGCTGTCGTTCGACCCGGTGCCGCTGGCGCTCGATGTCCACCCGATCACGTGTTCGCTCGGCGTGCCCACGCGGCACTTCGACGTGCAGTTCGTGGCCGTGGCCCCCACCGGCGCCGAGCCGGTGCGCAGCTCGGAATCGTTGGACCTGCAGTGGTTCGGCTGGGACGAGCTGCCCGTCGGCGTGTCGTCCGAGCTGCCCGACCTCGTGCTGGCCGCGGCCACCCGCCTGGGCCTGTGACCGGCCGCCGGTGAGCCGCGCGCTGGACCAGCTGGCCGAGTGGCCGGTCGACACCGCGGCCGCCGCCGTGATCGCGCCGTCGGGGGTGCTGGCCACGCACGGCCCCGTGGAGCACCGCTTCGGTCTCGCGTCGGTGACCAAGCCGCTGGCCGCGCTCGCGCTGCTGGTCGCGGTGGAGGAGGAGGCGGTCTCACTCGACGACGCCGCCGAGCCCGCCCTGCTGCCCGGCGCCACGCTGCGCCACCTGCTCGCGCACGCCTCGGGGGTCGCGCCCGAGCGGCCGCTGCGCACCTTCGGCCCGGCCGAGCGGCGCGTCTACTCCAACGTCGGGATGGAACTGGCCGCCGCGTTGCTCGAACGGGCCAGCGGGATCGCCTTCGCCGACTACCTGGGCGAGGCGGTGCTGGGCCCGCTCGGCCTGCCGCACACGTCGCTGCCCGGCTCACCGGCCCGCGACGGCGTGTCCACGGTGACCGATCTGGCGCGGGTGGCCCACGAGCTGCTCGCGCCCACCGGGCTGCTGTCGGCGGCGATGCTCACCGACCTCGCCACGGTGCAGTACCCGGGACTGCGCGGCGTGCTGCCCGGCTATGGCGGCCAGACCCCCAACGACTGGGGCCTCGGCTTCGAGATCCGCGGCCACAAGTCGCCGCACTGGACCGGCGCCGACAACTCGCCCGCCACGTACGGTCACTTCGGGCGCAGCGGGACGCTGCTGTGGGTCGACCCCGAGGCGCAGCTGGCGCTGGTCGCGCTCGCCGACCGCGACTTCGGCGACTGGTCGCGCACCGCCTGGCCCCGGCTCGCGGACGCGGTGCTGGCCGAGCACCGGCCATGACGGAGCCGGACGACGACGTCCTGGACGCCGGGCGGGAGGCGCCGCGCGTGCTGGGCCTGCTCGGCCACCGCGCGGTGCTCGCCGTCGTCGCCGCCGTCGTGCTGGTCGCCGCGGTGATCACGCTGGCCGGGCAGCACGCCGGACGGCACCGGGCCGCGCCGAGCCGGTCGGCCACCGCCGCGCCGACGCCGCTGCCGTCCGCCTCGCCGTCGGTCGACCTGGAGTACCTGCTCGCGGTGCCCGCGCAGGACCTGCTCGACGCGCTGGGTACGGCGCAGTGCCGCGGCGGCTGCCAGACCCACCGGCTCGTCGACGCCGAGCTGGACCGCGCGTCGCTCGGGTTCACGCGGCTCGTCCCGGTGGCCGGCGGGTCGGTCCTGCGCAAGGGGATGGTCGTGCTGCGCAGCGTCGAGGGCACCTCGGGCGACGAGGTGATCGTGCACCTGACGACCGAACGGGTGCACGACCCCGACGCCGGCCTGCGCGTCACCGACTCGTCGAGGGGCGGGCAGGGCATCGTCGTGCTCGCGCTCATCCGCCGGCACTGGCGGCTCACCGCCACCCTCGCCGGCCCCGGCGTCGAACCGGTGAAGGCGGCCGCCGTCGCCTGGCTGCGGCGTGCGCCACTGCCGGGTTGACCTGAAGGGCACTTCACGTCCTACACAGGGGGTATGCGAGCCGTACACATCACCCGCTTCGGCGGACCCGAGGTCCTGGAACCGGTCGAGCTGCCCGACCCGCTGCCCCACGCCGGGGAGGTGCTCATCGCCGTGCACGTCGTCGAGGTGCTGTTCCTCGACACCCAACTGCGGACGGGGTGGGGCACCGCCTGGTTCCCGATGCGCCCGCCGTGGGTGCCGGGCACCGGGGTGGCCGGCACGGTCGCCGCCGTGGGTGCGGGGATCGAGCCCGGTCGGGTCGGCGAGCGGGTGGTGGCGCGGACCGGCGACCAAGGGGCGTACGCCGAGCTCGTGGTCGTGCCGGCCGAAGACGCGGTGCCCGTGCCGGACGGCCTCGATCTGGCGACGGCCACCGCCGCCCTGCACGACGGGGTGCTCGCTCTCGACCGCCTCGGTCAGGCCCGGATCGAAGCCGGCACCAGCGTGCTGGTCACCGCCGCGGCCGGCAGCCTGGGCCACTGGTTCGTGCCGCTGGCCAAGGCCTCCGGGGCCTTCGTGGCGGGCGCAGCCGGCGGCGCCCGCAAGGTCGCGGCGGTGGCCGCGCTCGGAGCCGAACCGACGGTGGACTACCGCCGCGACGACTGGGTGCGATGGGCCGGCGGTCCGTTCGACGTGGTCTTCGACGGCGCCGGCGGTGCCGTCGGCACGCAGGCGCTCGAGCGCACCGCACCCGGCGGGCTGTTTTTCGGCCACGGTGCCGCGAGCGGTGATTTCGGCGCGACGCGACCGCGCCCGGACGTCACCGTCGTCGGCGTCGAGCGGCGCATCGGCGACGAGGACTGGCGGCGCCTCGTGCATCGCGGCCTGGACCTGCTCGCCCGCCGCGCCGTCCGGCCGGCGATCGGGCAGGAACAGCCGCTGGAGCGGGCGGCACAGGCGCACGCGGCAATGGCCGAGCGGTCGGTGATCGGCAAGACGGTCCTGCTGGTGTGACCGCGCGAGGCAACTCAGCCGGTGATGCCGGCCGTCGCGTCCAGGTGCTGGAGCAGGTCGTGTGCGGCCAGCTCGACCGCCTTGTGCCGCCACTCCGACGCGCGGTACACGCAGGCGATCAGCCCGGTGCGGTGCACCCGGCGGAAGTCGCCGTAGACGAAGGCGTAGCGGGCCTTCGTCTCGTCGCCGGCGCCTTCGGTGAGCCCGAGGTGCCAGGCCGCGTAATCCACCCAGGAGTGGCGGTCGAGATAGGCGTTGCGCGCCTCGGCGCCCGGCTGCACGCTGCCCCAGTCACTGTCGAGCACGTACTGCTTGTTGTCGATCAACGCGCGGGCACGGGTCACCGCGGCGTCGTTCACCGAGTAGGCCGCCACGGACCCATCATGGCCGATGCCGGGCGGGGTGCGGATAGCCTGCGGCGGTGAGCGAGCAGCCGCAGGTGGTCCTGCGCCCGGTGACCGAGGCCGACCTCGGGCACTTCGACGTCGGCGCCACCCCAGACTCCGACCCGTGGAACTTCTTCGGCTGGCGCCGACCGGGGCAGGTGCGCCGCGACTTCGCCGAGAACGGTTTGCTGGGCGACGAGCACGGGCATCTGGTCGTCGACGCCGGCGGCCAGCTGGTCGGCGACGTCGGCTGGCACCTGGTGCGCTACGGGCCGCCACCCACCGTGCCGGCCTACAACATCGGCATCGCGTTGCGCCCCGAACACCGGGGGAAGGGCTACGGCAGCGCGGCCCAGCACCAGCTGGCCGCGTACCTGTTCGCCACCTACGCGATCAACCGCGTCGAAGCGGGCACGGACATCGAGAACGTGGCCGAGCAGCGCGCGCTCGAGAAGGCCGGGTTCACCCGCGAGGGCGTGCTGCGCGGCAGCCAGTGGCGCGCCGGCGCCTTCCACGACATGGTCAGCTACGCGAAGCTGCGCGGGGAGTGACGCGCCCGCGCCTGGTGACGATCACCGCACCTTGCAGCACCCCGAGCACGATCAGCCCGACCAGCGCGGGCGTCCACGACCCGCTGGCCTCGCGCAGCGCGCCGGCGGCGACCGGGCCGCCGGCGGCGAGCAGGTAACCCAGGGACTGGGCCATGCCCGACAGCGCCGCCGCGTGCGCGGAATCGTCGGCGTCGAGGCTGAACAGCGACAGCGCCATGACCAGTGACGCGCCCGACCCGACCCCGGCCACCGCCACCCACAGCGCCCCGGCGCCGGGCAGCACCGCGAGGCCCAGCGGCGCGAGCACGATCGGGATGCTGGCCGCGGCCGCCGTCCGGTGCCGGTCGAGGCGGCGCAGCACCAGCGGTACGGCGAGCCCGGAGAGCAGGCCGACGACCTGGTAGCCGAACAGGTACCAGCCCGCGGCGGCGTGCGACACGCCCTGCGCGGCCAGGATCGACGGCAGCCACGAGACGAGGACGTAGAACGACGTCGACTGCAGGCCCATGAACAGGGTCAGCCGCCACGCGGTGGCCGAGCGCCACACCGGCGGCCGCGGCACCGCGTCCGCCGCCGGGGGCGGCGGGGGTGCCGGGCGGCGCAACAACCACACCGGCGCGGCCACCACGGCGGGCACGAGCCAGACGGCCAGCGACCAGCGCCAGCTGCCGCCGAGCGCGTCGGCCAGCGGCAGCGAGACGCCCGACGCGGTGGACGCGACCGCGCCCATCACCGCCGAGTAGCAGCCCACGACCAGCGCTGAGCGGGCGGCGAAGTCGCGCCGCACCACCGCGGGGAGCAGCACGTTGCCCACCGCGATGCCCGCGCCCAGCAGCGCGGTGCCGAGCCACAGCGACCCGACCCCGGGAGCCGATCTCAGCGCGATGCCGCCGGCCAGGGCCAGCAGCGCCCACCCGACCACCCGCTCGGCGCCGAGGCGGCGGGCGGGGCGCTGCACCACCGGCGACACGGCGGCGAAGGCGAGCAGCGGCAGCGCGCCCAGCAGGCCCAACAGCGTCTCGGACAGCCCGGTGTCGTCGCCGATGCGATTGAGCAGCGGGCCGACGGAGGTGATGGCCGGGCGCAGGCACGCAGCGGCGAGGAACACTGCCACCAGCCCGCGACGGTCGAGGGTCGGGGCGCTCACCTAGATGGCGCGGATGTCGGTGTAGGCGAAGCGCGGGCCGTAGCGGGGCGCGGCGATGCCGGTCAGCTCCATCAGCCGCATCACCCGCTGCCGCTGGCCGGCCCAGGGGGCGAGCAGCGCCAGCATCTCCTCGTCGCTGCCGCGGGCCCGGCCGGTGAGCAGGTGCACGACCATGTTCGGCAGGTGGTAGTCGCCCACGCTGGGCGCGTCCGGATGGCCGACCGCCCGCTGCAGCGTCTCGGCCGCCGTCCACGGACCGATGCCCGGCACGACCTGCAACCGCGCGAGCGCGTCGTCGGGGCTCATGGCGACGCACTCCTCCATGCGGCGGGCCACTGCGGCCGCTGCGCGGATCGTGCGCTGGCGCTTGAGGTCCACGCCGAAGCGGTGCCAGTCCCAGGTGGGGACGTCGAGCAGGTCGCGCGGCGAGGGCGGTACCCGAAGCTCGGGCACCGGGCCCGGCGCGGGCCGGCCGAAGCGGGTGAGCAGCAGGCGCCAGGAGCGCCGCGCCTCCTGCCCGGTGACCTTCTGCTCCAGGATCGCCGGCACCAGGGCGTCGAGGACGAGGCCGGTGTTCGGCAACCGGACCCCCGGGCGCGTGTGACGCGTGCGCTGCAGGACCGGGTACGCCGACAGGTCGAGGCCGGACCAGTCGTCGCCCGCGCCGAGCAGCACCGGCAGCCGGTCCAGCAGCCACGGCGCGCCGGCCCCCCAGGCCTGCGCCTGAACCGCGCCGTCGCGCGCCCAGGCGCTCAGCGTGCCGTCGCCCTCCGGCGTCGCGCAGGCCCACCAGAACCGGCCGGCGGCGTCGAAGCGGTGGGCCGGGTCGCCCCGGCCGCGCAGCAGCGGGCCGAGGGTGGCGCCCAGGTCGACCGGCCGGCCCGCGTCCCAGGTGCGGGAGGCGGTGGCGGCAGGCACCCGCTCAGGTTGTCACAGGTCGGTGGAGAAGCGGATGCTGCCGTCGGCGAGGGCGGCGTCGGGCCAGACCCGCACGCCGCGACGAAGTTCCAGCCCGCGGCCCAACCGGGCCCGGTCGCCGACGACGGCGTCCTCGAGCACCGTGCCGGCGCCGACGCACGCCCCGGCCCCGACCACCGACCGGGTGACGACGGCGCCGGGATCGACGCGCGCGCCGTCGAACAGCACGCTGCCCTCGACGACCGCGCCGGCCCCCACCACGGCGTCGCGGCCCACCGTGCTGCCGCCGGCCACCACCGCGCTGTCGTCGACCTGCGCGCCCGTCAGCAGCAGCCGTTCACCGGGCGCGGTGATCACCGGGGACGGCGCGAGGCCGCGGACCAGGTCGGCCGAACCGGCCACGAAGTCCTGCGGGGTGCCGAAGTCGCGCCAGTACCCCGCGTTCTGGTGACCCACCACCCGCGCGCCGGCCTCGAGCAGGCCGGGGAACGTCTCCTTCTCCACCGACACCGGGCGCCCGCCGGGGATGGCCTCGACGACCTCGCGGCGAAACGCGTACAGCCCCGCGCTGATCTGGTCGGTGAGCGGGTCCGGGCTCTTCTCCAGGAAGGCCGTGACCCGCCCATCGGGGTCGGTGGACACGCAGCCGTACGCGCGCGGGTCGGCGACATGGTGCAGGCACAACGTCACGTCCGCGTCGGCGTGCCGGTGCGTATCGAGCAGCGCGGCCAGGTCGACGCCGATGAGGTTGTCACCGTTGAAGATGAGGGTGGTGTCGCCGCGCAGCCTGTCAGCGACGTTGCGGATGCCGCCGCCGGTGCCCAGCGGCTCGGTCTCCACCACGTACTCCAGCTCGACGCCCATGGCCCGGCCGGTGCCGAAGTGCCGTTCGAACACCTCGGCGCGGTACGACGTGCCCAGGACGACGTGCGTGATGCCGGCCTCGCGGATGCGGGCGATCAGGTGCGTCAGGAACGGCACGCCGGCCGTGGGCAGCATCGGCTTGGGAGCGGACAGGGTCAGTGGCCGCAGCCGCGTGCCCAGCCCGCCGACCAGGATCACCGCGTCGACATCGGCCACGGCACGAGCGTCGCACACCGCCTTCGTCGGCCCCCGATCCGCCCAGTGTGTCGTGGCCGCTGCGCTCGTCGCCGCGGTTAGCCTCGAGCGGATGTCTTCGCTGCCGAGCGGTCGCGGCCCGTACCCCCGCAAGCTGGTCGTCGGGGTACGGGCGCTGTTCGCGTCGCTCTCGCTGCTGGTGCTGGTGGCCAGCGGCATCGCCTGGGCGACGTTCGAGAACTTCACCTCGAGCGTGCCGCACGGGCAGGCCATCCCGGCCGATGCCCGTGACCCCGACGGCGGCGACCAGAACATCCTGCTCGTCGGCAACGACACCCGGGCCGGCGCGAGCCGCGCCGAACTGAAGGCCCTGCACACCGGTCAGGACAAGACGACGGCCAACGCCGACACGATGATGGTGCTGCACGTGCCCTCCGGCGGCGGGCGGCCGACGCTGGTGTCCTTCCCGCGCGACTCCTGGGTCACCGTGCCCGGCCACGGCAAGGGCAAGCTCAACGCCGCCTACCCCGACGGCTACAACGCGGCCAAGAGCGCGGGCAAGAGCGAGGCCGAGGCGCAGAGCGCCGGCATCGTGCTCACCATCAAGACCATCCACACCCTCACCGGCCTGCACATCGACCATTACATGCAGGTGAACCTGCTCGGCTTCTACCGCATCAGCGAGGCGATCGGCGGGGTCACCGTGTGCCTCAAGCAGGCCCAGAACAAGACCACCGAGAGCGACGGCACGGGCAGCGGGTTCTCGGGCATCGACCTGCCCAAGGGCGTGTCGGTCATCCAGGGCAAGCAGGCCCTCGCGTTCGTCCGGCAGCGGCACGGGCTGCCGCACGGCGACCTCGACCGCATCAAGCGCCAGCAGTACTTCCTCAAGGCCGCGTTCGAGAAGATCACCTCGGCCGGCACCCTGCTCAACCCGTTCAAGATGCGCGACCTGCTCAAGGCCGTGGGCCGGTCCCTGCTCGTCGACCCGAAGCTCGATCTGTTGCAACTGGCCCGGCAGTTCCAGTCGCTGACGAGCGGGAAGATCACGTTCGCCACCATCCCGAACAACGGGCCCAAGACGATCTACCCCGACGGAGTCGAGACGTCGATCGTCCAGGTCAACACGAAGGCGATCCCGGCCTTCATCTCGCAGCTGCAGGGCAAGGACGACGACGCGTACCGCAAGGCCACGGCGGCGCAACCCGGTTCGGTCACCGTCGACGTGCTCAACGGCACCGACACCGTCCGGCTGGCCACCCGAAACGCCGCGCAACTGCGCGCGCTGCATTTCAAGGTCGACGTCATCGACTCGACGTCGACCACGCCGCATACGACGGTCGAGTACCCGCCGGGCAAGGAGGCGCAGGCCAAGGCCGTCGCCGGCGACGTGCCGCACGCCAAGACGGTGCCGACCCCTGACGTCGCCAGGGTGACGCTGGTGCTCGGCACCGACGGCCGGCAGGTGAGGGGGCTGCACGCGAGCGGCCCCGCGTCGAGCGCCGGTAGCCGCCCGGCTTCTTCCTCCGCGCCGCCCGCCGACCGGACGCACGGCCTCGGCTGCATCGACTGACCGGTCGGCGAGCGGGCCGTGGTCGTCGCCGTTCAGGCGGCGGCGCCACCGTCGAGGACGAGATCGGTGCCGACGTGGAATCCCGCATCGGGCGAGGCGAGGTAGAGCACTGCAGCGCTGATCTCGGCGAGTCTGCCGACCCGGCCCGCGGGTAACTGGCCGCCGACGCGGGCGTCGCGATCGGCCGTGGTTTCTCCCGGGCGGTAGGACATCGGGGTGTCGATCGGACCGGGGCTGACGGCGTTGATCCTGATGTTGTCGTGCATATGATCGAGCGCGGCATTGCGAGTCAGCGCGCTCACCGCAGCCTTGCTGGCGACGTACGCCCCGAGTCCCGGCACCCGCTTGTGGGCGCCGAGGTTGGAGGCGATGTTGACGATGACACCACCGCCCGACGTGCGCATATGCGCGATCTCGTGCTTCATCGACAGCAACGTGCCGGTGAGATTGGTTCGTATCAGGGCATGCCACTCGCCCTCATCGATGTCGCCTATCGCACCGGTCGCCCCGATCGTTCCGGCGTTGTTGACGGCGATGTCCAGGCCGCCGAAACGCGCGACGACGTCCGCGACGAGACGGGCGACCTGAACCGAATCCGTGACGTCCGCAGTGACCGCGGCCGCTCGACCGCCGCCGTCGGTCACGAGCCGCACGGTCTCGGCCAGCGACTCGCGCTTGCGTCCGGACACGACGACCGTGGCGTTCTCCGCGGCGAAGGCGAGGGCGACTGCACGACCGATGCCGGTCCCGCCACCGGTCACGAGGACGGTTCGGTCCGTGAAACGGGTGTTCATCGAGTTCTCCTAACGCGATCTGTGAGTAGGACGGACGAATGCGGTCAGGCCGGCGAGGAGCGCGAACGCGACCGCGCCGACGCCGAACGCGAAGGCGTATCCACTTGTCGCGGCGACCGGAGCGGCAGTGCCGGACGAGGCGCGGGCACTGGTCCGGAAGGCAGCCGCCATGGCAAGCAGTGCCAGGCCGAGTGTCGGGCCGAGCTCCATCGCGGTGTTCATGACGCCACCGCCGAGCCCGGCGTGCCGGAGCGGTGTGTCGGCGATGGCGAGCACCGTGGCCGAGGCGAAGGCGAGCGCGGCACCTATCGGCATCAGCAGCGTCCCGGGAAGTAGGCCGAGCAGGTAGCTGGTCTGCGGACGGAGCGTGCTGAGGAGACCGAGACCAGCGGCTACCAACAGCAGCCCGACGCGGACAACAGGCCACGCGCCGGCATGCGTGACCAACCGTCCGGCGAGTCTGCTGGTCACCAGCAGAGCTGCGGCGTACGGGATGAGCGCGAGGGAGGTGTGCAGCGGCGACCAGCCCCGAACCTGCTGGAGGTACAGCCCGAGAAACAAGTACACGACTGCGGTACCGGTAGCGGTGAGCCCGATGGCCGCCAGGGCCGTGATGCGGCGCCGGTCGGCCAGGTAGGACAACGGAAGCAGCGGGTCCGAGCACCGCGCTTCGCGCACCGTGAACGCCGCCAACAGCGCGACGCCCGCGGCGACCGACCGGAGCGTGACGGCCGATGACCAGCCGTGCTCGCCGGCGAGCACGACGCCGTAACTGAGCACGCTGATCCCGCCGGTGACGAGCACCGCGCCAGTGACGTCCAGGAGCGGTCCGGCCGCCGGGGGGTCGGTCTTGGGAAGCCGGCGCAGCAACAGCAGGACGCTTGCGCTCACCAGTAACGGCACGGCGAACATCCAGCGCCACGAGAGCCAGGTCGTCGCGATTCCGGAGGCCAGCGTTCCCGCGCTCGCGCCCAGCACCGACAGGCCGCCCCACGTGGCCATGGCCTTGGTGCGCTCCCTCGCGTCCGCGAGCGTCGTGAGCAGCGCGCGGAGCGCGGCCGGCGCCGCCAGCGCGGCCCCCGCACCCTGGCCGAAGCGGGCCGCGAGCAGCACGGCGAAGTCGGGGGACGCGGCAGCGGTAGCGCTGCCCACCGCGACGGCGGCCAGCCCGATCGCAAGCACCGACCTGGGGCCGTACCGGTCGGTGAGCCGGCCACCGAGCAGCAGCAGCCCGCTGAACGAGAGTCCGTAGGCCGCGCTGAGTAACACAAGCTCGGAGCGTCCGACTCCGAACTCTGCACCGATGACCGGCAGCGGCACGGTGAGCAACGTGATCGTGAAGATCAGCACGACCTGGACCGTGCCGAGGAGGGCGAAGGCGCCACGCGCCGAGAAGGATTCAAGACCGATCGTTCCAGTATTTGGGCGGCCCGCGGCTCCGGGCAGGGGGTGGCCGCTCATCCCAGGACGGCCAGTGCGCAGGTGACGGCATCGCGAGCGCGCGCGGGATCGTCATCGGATCGACCGACCACACGCAGCCCTTGCATCACGACCAGCAGGAAGCGGGCGATCGCTCGCGGATCGCTCGTACCGGGCAGCTCGCCCTGGGCCTGGGCGCGCACGAGGGCGGAGGTCAGAGACGTCTCCAAGTGATCCCAGCTCGCCTGTACCCGCCGCTGCGCGAGTGGATCGTGCGCAGCGAGTTCGACCGCCGTGTTGACGACGAAACATCCACGGCGCCGGGCATCTCCCGTCGCGTCCTGCAGATACTGGTGCACCAGGGCCCGCACAGCAGGGAGCGCTTGCCCGGGCTCGGACAGGCTGCGCAGCAGCGCCGGATCGACCAGTTCGCAGTACCGATCCAGCGCGCGGAGATACAGCTCGTGCTTGCTCCCGAAGGTGGCGTAGATGCTCGCTCGGCCGATGCCCAGCCGCTCGACGAGGTCGGCCATCGACGTCGCTTCGTAACCGCGTTCCCAGAACAGGCCCAGCGCGTCGGCCAGCGCGGCATCGGGGTCGAACTCCTTCGTCCTGGACACACCACGACGTTATCCGGGTCTAGAACGATCGGTCAAGAAAGGCTGGGACCGCTCACCGGACGGTCCGGGGTGACAGCGCACGATCGCGCCGGACACCCGTCTGCGCGGCACCCGCGCCGCCTCCGTGCTGTCTGAGTCGCTCAGCCGGTTCACACGCGAATGTTTTGTACGCTGCGCGAATGTCCTCGCTCCCGCCGCTGCCGGCACACCTCGACCCGCGGGGCCGGCACCGCGGCGGCCGGGCGTGGCGCTCGGGCGCCACTCGCGTCGCGCTCTCGGTCCTGTCCCTGCTGTCGGTGGCGCTGCTGATCGCGGCGGGCTACTACTGGTACACCTTCCGCAGCATCAACAACGGCGTCACCAAGTACAAGATCGGTCAGGGGCAGGCGCCGAGCAACGCCGTCCCGTACAACGGCAAGGACGTCAATATCCTGCTCGTCGGCAACGACGACCGCACGAACATGACCAACGCCGAGGTCAAGGCCCTGAAGGTGGGGCGGGACGGCGGCAGCCTCGCGACCGACAGCATGATGATCGTGCACATCCCGGCCGACGGTAAGCGGGCGACCCTCCTGTCGCTGCCGCGCGACTCCTACGTCAACATCCCCGGCCACGGCAAGGCCAAGCTCAACTCCGCCTACGCCGACGCCTATACCTCGACGTCCGGGTCCACCGACGCCAAGCGCGGGGCCGGGGCCAACCTGCTGGAGCAGACCGTCGGTGATCTCACCGGCCTGCGGATCAACCACTACGTCCAGGTCGACCTGCTCGGCTTCTACCGCATCAGCAACGCCATCGGCGGCGTGCCGGTGACGCTGTGTCACTCGGTCGACGACACCGTGAAGGCCAACGGCGGCGACGGCGGTTCGCACCTCGTGCTGTCGAAGGGCCGGCACACGCTCAAAGGCGTGCAGGCGCTCGAGTTCGTCCGTCAGCGACACGGCCTCACCGGCGGCGACCTCGACCGCGTGAAGCGCCAGCAGTACTTCCTGACGGCGGCCTTCCGCCAGGTGGCCTCGGTCGGCATCCTGACCAAGCTCAAGGACGTGGGCGACGCGGTGAAGCGCTCGATCTTCACCGACGACGGTCTCGACCTGCTCGGCCTCGGACGTCAGCTGGAGAACCTCAGCGCCGGCAACATCATCGGCAAGACCATCCCGACGACCAGCGGCTTCCAGGACGGGCAGGACGTGCTGGTGGTCAAGCCGGCCAAGGTGCGGGCGTTCGTCACCAAGCTGTTGAACCCCGCCGCCTCGACGTCGTCCGCGTCCGCCCCCCCGACGTCGCACCGCGCGACGACGGCGGCGTCGACGCCCCCGACCAGTGCGACGTCCAGCAAGGCCATCGACTCCAAGTGCATCAACTGACCCCCGAGCGACAGTTCGCGCAGCTGCTCGCCGCTGACGCGTCGCACCCGTTCGTCACCTACTACGACGAGGCCACCGGCGAGCGGACAGAGCTGTCGGCCAAATCGTTGGCCAATTGGGTGGCGAAGACCCACCACCTGCTCACCGACGAGCTCGGGCTGGGCGTCGGCGACACGGCCCTGGTCGCGCTGCCCGCGCACTGGATCGCGGTGCCGGTGCTGCTCGGCTGCCTGACCGCCGGCCTCCAGCTGACGATGGACGACGACGCCGCCGTGGCCTTCGTGACCGCCGGGAGCATCGACGACGCCGAAGGCATGCTCGACGTCTACGCGGTCGACCCGGCGCGGGCGGCCCTCGGTTTCGGCACCGCACCGGCGCCCGGCGGTGCGCAGGACTACGTGGCGTCCGTGCGCCCGCAGGCCGACGCCTGGGCCGGGGTGCAGCTGCTCGCCGGTCCGGACGACCCGTGCCTGCCCGGCCTCACCCGGGCCCAGGTGGTCGAGCGCGCCGGCGGCCTCGAGGACGGCGCCCGGCTGCTCACCACCCGCGACTGGGACTCCCCCGACGACTGGATCGACACGGTGCTCGCGCCGATCGCCGCCGGTGGTTCGGTGGTCATCGTGCGCAACTGCCCCGACGATGCCGTCCTCGAGCGGCGCGCGAGCCAGGAGCGCGTCACCGTCCGAGCGTGACCGCGGTGGGGTACGCCCTCGGCATGAGCGACAACCCCCGGCAGAACGTCACCTTCCCCAGCACCGGCGAATCCCCGGCCCACGGCTACCTCGTCGAGCCACCGTCCGGGTCCGGCCCGGCGCTGGTCGTGATCCAGGAGTGGTGGGGCCTCGACGACCACCTGGCCGACCTCGTCGACCGCTTCGCCGCGGCCGGGTTCGTGGCCCTCGCCCCCGATCTCTACGGCGGCCGGGTCGCGCACGACGCCGACACGGCCGGCCGGATGTTGGCGCAGCTGCCCGTCGATCGGGCGGTGCGCGACCTGTCCGGCGCGGTCGACTACCTGCTCGCACTGCCTTCGGTGACGTCCTCGACCGTCGGTGCCGTCGGCTTCTGCATGGGGGGCGGGTTCGTCCTGAAGCTGGCCGCGGCCGAGGGCCGGCGCATCGGTGCCGCCGTGCCGTTCTACGGCGTGGGCCCCGCCGTGCCCGACGAGTACCGCACGGTGACCGCACCGGTCCAGGGCCACTACGGGGAGCAGGACGAGGCGTACCCGGTGGACCAGGCTCGCGCGCAGGAACAGCAGATCCGCGAGGAGTCCGCCGGTCCGGTGGAGTTCTTCTACTACCCGGCCGGGCACGCCTTCCACAACGACCGCGACAAGCTGGGCACCTACGACCCCGCGTCGGCCGCCCTGGCCTGGGACAGGGCCGTCACCTTCCTGCGCACGAACCTCGCGTGACCCCGACGGTGATGACCCGCCGTCGCTTGAGTTCGCACGAAGCGCCAGATGCACGTGCGGGCGCCCGGCCCGCTGTCCTCCGTCACGGCGCGAGGCTTACTGCCTACTTGAGCAGGTTTCGGGCCATCACCATGCGGTTGATCTGGTTGGTGCCCTCGTAGATCTGGGTGATCTTCGCGTCGCGCATCATCCGCTCGACCGGGAAGTCGCGCGTGTAGCCGTACCCGCCGAACAGCTGCACGGCGTCGACGGTCACCGACATCGCGGTGTCCGAGGCGAACACCTTCGCCGCCGACGAGGTGAACGTCAGGTTCGGCTCCTCGCGCTCCGCTCGGGCCGCAGCGGCGTAGACGAGCTGGCGCGCGGCCTCGATGCGCATGGCCATGTCGGCAAGCATGAACTGGATGCCCTGGAAGTCGGCGATGCGCTGCCCGAACTGGTGGCGTTCCTTGATGTAGGCCAGCGACGCGTCGAACGCTCCTTGCGCGATGCCCAGGGCCTGCGCGCCGATGGCGAGGCGGGTGTGGTCGAGGGTGCGCAGTGCGGTCTTGAAGCCGGTCCCCGGCTCGCCGATGATCCGGTCGGCGGGGATGGTGCAGTCCTCGAAGTAGATCTCGCAGGTGGGGCTGCCCTTGATGCCCAGCTTGCGTTCCTTGGCGCCGACGGAGAAGCCGGGGTCGTCGGCCTGGACGACGAACGCGGAGATGCCGTTGGCGCCGCGCTCGGGGTCGGTGACGGCCATGACGGTGTAGTAGCTCGACACGCCGGCGTTGGTGATCCAGCACTTCGTGCCGTTGAGCACCCAGTGGTCGCCGTCGAGCACGGCGCGCGTGCGCATGGCCGCGGCGTCGGAACCCGCCTCCCGCTCGGACAGCGCGTAACTGATCATCTTTCCGTCGGCGATCGCGCCGAGGACGTCCTTCTTCAACGCCTCGGCGCCGGACAGGATGATCGGCTGGGAGCCCAGCTTGTTGACCGCGGGGATCAGCGACGAGGAGGCGCACACCCGCGCCACCTCCTCGATCACCAGGCACGACGTGATCGCATCGGCCCCGGCGCCGCCGTACTCCTCCGGGATGTGCACGGCGTGAAAGCCCGCGCGCACCAGCGCGTCGAGCACGTCGTGCGGGAACTCGCCCGACTCGTCGATGTCGGCGGCCCGCGGCGCGATGCGGTCCTCACTGAGTTCGCGCACGGCGCGGCGCAGCATGCGCTGCTCGTCGCTGAGCTGGTACTGGTCGAACCCCGGGTCACCCGACATGAGATGAATAGTAGGACGTCCGAGTAACTGTCCCGACCGCTCGGTCCCGGCCCGCTCGCGGGGTCCTATGCTCGCGACATGTCCGAACCGTTCGACGCCGCGATCGCGTCCGCCGCGTACCGCAACGCGCTGCAGGTCATCGAGTCCGTCGAGCCCGCCGTGGCCGGGGCGATCCGCAGCGAGCTCACAGACCAGCGCGAGTCGCTCAAGCTGATCGCCAGCGAGAACTACGCCTCGCCCGCCGTCCTGCTCACGATGGGCACGTGGCTGTCGGACAAGTACGCCGAGGGCACGATCGGGCACCGGTTCTACGCCGGCTGCCAGAACATCGACACCGTCGAGCAGCTCGCCGCCGACCACGCCCGCGAGCTGTTCGGGGCGCCGCACGCCTACGTGCAGCCGCACTCGGGCATCGACGCCAACCTGGTGGCGTTCTGGTCGATCCTGGCCCAGCGCATCGAGTCCCCGGCCCTGGCCGAGGCCGGCGCCAAGCACGTCAACGACCTCTCCGCCGCCGACTGGGAGGCGCTGCGCAAGACGCTGGGCAACCAGCGCGCCCTCGGCATGTCGCTCGACGCCGGCGGGCACCTCACGCACGGCTTCCGGCCCAACATCAGCGGCAAGATGTTCGAGCAGTCCTCCTACGGCACCGATCCGGAGACCGGGTTGCTCGACTACGACCTGGTCCGGCAGACGGCGCGCGAGTTCAAGCCGCTGGTGCTCATCGCCGGATACTCCGCCTACCCGCGCAAGGTCAACTTCGCGACGATGCGCGAGATCGCCGACGAGGTGGGTGCCGTGCTCATGGTCGACATGGCGCACTTCGCCGGGCTCGTCGCCGGCAAGGTGTTCACCGGCGACTTCGACCCGGTGCCGCACGCGCACGTCACCACCACCACGACCCACAAGTCGCTGCGCGGCCCACGTGGTGGCATGGTGCTGTGCCAGCCCGAATTCGCCGACTCGGTCGACCGGGGCTGCCCGATGGTCCTGGGCGGCCCGCTCGGGCACGTCATGGCCGCCAAGGCCGTGGCGCTCGCCGAGGCCCGCCGGCCCTCGTTCCGGACCTACGCCCGCCAGGTGACCGACAACGCCGTCGCCCTCGCCGACGGCCTGAGCCGGCGCGGTGCCCGGCTGGTCACCGGCGGCACCGAGAACCACCTCGTCCTCGTCGACGTCACAACGTTCGGGGTGAGCGGCCGGCAGGCCGAATCGGCGCTGCTCGACTCCGGCATCGTGACCAACCGCAACGCCATCCCGCGCGACCCGAACGGCGCGTGGTACACCTCCGGCATCCGCATCGGCACGCCGGCGTTGACCTCGCGCGGCTTCGGCCCCGACGACCTCGACCGCGTCGCCGAACTGATCGTCGACGTGCTCACCGCGACGAGCCCGACCGCGGCCGCCTCCGGTGGCGCGTCGAAGGCGAAGTACACCATCGCCGAGGGTGTGGCCACCAAGACGCGCGACGCCGCCGCGGAGCTGCTGTCGGCCAACCCGCTCTACCCGGGCCTCGACCTGGGCTGAGGGGCCCGCCGCTCCGAGGACGTGCGGCGCAGCTCGGCGATCGAGTCGCGCAGCCGCGCGATCGCGTCGTCGACCTGCATGATCACCGCCGACACCCGCGCGGCGTCGTCCGAGGCGTCGACGGGCAGTCGGTTGCGGGCGGAGTCGAGGCGCAGGCCGGCGGCGAACAGATGCTGGATCACGACCTCGTGCAGGTCCTCGGCGATGCGCCGGCGCTCCTCGACCGCGGTCATCTGCTCGAGGTTCTCCCGCAGCTCCTGCTGCGAGCGCACCCGGGCGGTGACGTCGTGCACTTGCGCGACGTAGCCCGTCACCGCGCCGTCGGCGGCGACCAGGGGCGTGAAGACGGCCTGGACGAATCTCGACGCGTCGGAGCCGTCGACGAGCGAGCGCTCGAAGTGCTGCGGTTCGCCGGCGAGCGTGGCCTGGATGAACGCGTGCGACGCGACCCTCACCTCAGGCGACAGCAGGTTGTCCGTCCGCCGGCCGAGCACCTGCGCACGGGTGTCGGCGCCCAACCAGCGCAGGCAGGCCTGATTGGCGAAAACGTTGCGCATCTCGGTGTCCCAGACGCCGACCGCCGACGGGAGGTAGTCGAGCACCTCGAGCAGGCGGGCCGCGTCGGGCCGGCGCGCCGGCCGGGGCCGCTGCGGCCCGCTCGGCCGAGGCGCGGGCAGCCGCGACGCGCTGTGCGGCGCCGGCGGGAGATTGGCGTGGTCGGCGAGGGGCACCCGCCACTCGAGGACGGTGCCAACGCCGTGGGAACCGCGCCACTCGCAGGTGCCGCCGAGGCGCTGCGCCCGAGCACGCAGGTTGGCCATGCTGCCGCCGGGCTTGGCCGCGTCCGTGCCCTTCCCGTCGTCGGCCACGGTGACGGTGACGTGCGCCTGCGTGACCGACACCGCGATCACGACCTGCGTGGCCTGCGCGTGCCGAACGACGTTGGACAGTCCCTCGCCGACGACGGCCAGAACCTCCGCGGCCAGCGCCGGGCCCACTCGCTCGACCGGCCCACGCAGCGCGAGCGTCGGGGCGAAGCCGAGGGACTGTTCGGCCTGCTGCACGAGCCGCTCGGCCTCCGCGGCCAGCTGGGTCCTGCCGTCGAGGCGCCCTTCGTTGTGGATCGACGCGCGCAGCTGACGCGTGGCGGCCTCGGTCAGGCGCGCCGCCTCCGCCAACGCCTCGCCCGCAGCCGGCACCGCCCGCGCGGCCTCGCTCAGGTCGCCGACCAGGGCGTCGAGGTGCCGCAGGAGCGTGCTCTCGAGGTCGTCGGCCACCTGTTCGCGCTCGCGGACCGTGGCCAGGAAGGGCGCGACGTCGCGACGCAGCACCTCGGCCGCCACCTGCGCCGACACGTCGAAGCCGACGGCCAGGAACGACGGCGGCCGGTCACCGTCGCCCGGCAGCGGCACGAAATCACAATCGAGATGGGCTTCGCGCCCGTCCGCGCGGAGGACCAGCCGGACAAACTTCTGGGGGTGGCCGGCCAGGGTCGACCGGATCAGGTCGAGGTTGGCCGCGTACAGGTCGCGGCCGATCACCGAGAGCAGCGGCTGGCCCCGCATGTCCTGACCGCTGCGTCCGACAGCGGCCAGCGCGGCGGCGTTCATGTACTCGCTGCGCAGGTCGGCGTTCCATACGGAGACCGCGGCCGGGACGTGATCGAGGTACTCGGTCAGCTGCTCGGCCGACCAGCGCGAGGCGTCGTCGGCTGCCGTGCCGTCACCCCCCTCGGCCTGTCCCCGTCTGCCCGTCGAACACGCATACCCTACGGACCGCGCCGTCGCGATGCCCGGCGGACCGGCCCGGGTCGTGCTGTGCCGGGCCGTGCCAGGATCGGCGCATGCCCGTGGACCCGAACATCGCCGGGTTGTTGAGTTTCATCAACAGCGCCGGTTACCCGCCGTTGGCCGAGAGCACGCCCGGGGACGCCCGCAAGGGGCTGCGCGCCCTGATGGTCGATTTCCGCGACCCGTCGGTGCTCGCCGAGGTCGGCTCGGTCGAGCACGTCACCGTCGCCGACTCGCTGCCCGCGCGCGTCTACCGGCCCGTGGCGGTCACCGGCGGCGTGCCGACGATCGTCTTCTTCCACGGCGGAGGCTTCGTCATCGGCGACCTCGACACCCACGAGGGCGTGTGCCGGCAGCTGTGTCGCGACGTCGGCGCGGTCGTGGTCAGCGTGGCCTACCGGCTCGCCCCCGAGCACCGCTTCCCGGCCGCGGTCGACGACGGCTGGGCGGCGCTGAGCTGGGTGCGCGAGCGGGTGGCCGACTTCGGTGGCGACGCCGCGCGCGTGGCCGTCGGGGGCGACAGCGCGGGCGGGAACGTGAGCGCCGTGTGCGCGCAGCGCGCGCACGCCGAAGGCATTGACCTGGCCGCGCAGCTGCTCGTCTACCCGAACGTCGACCTGCTCGGCGACTACCCGTCACGCACGGCGAACGCCGACGGCTACTTCCTGACCCTCGCGGACATGCGGTGGTTCGCCGAGCAGTACCTCGGCGTCACCGAGGACGACCCGGGCGTCGAAGGATTCGCCCGTGACCCCCGTATGTCGCCGCTGCTCGCCGCCGACCTGTCCGGGCTCGCGCCGGCGGTCGTCGCGACGGCCGAGTTCGACCCGCTGCGCGACGAGGGCGACGCCTACGCCGCCGCCCTGGACGCCGCGGGGGTGCGGGTGGCGCACCGCCGGTTCCCCGGCCTGATCCACGGCTTCTACGGTCTCGAACACGTGAGCCCCGCCGTGGCCGAGGCCACCTCGTGGATCAACGCGCGGCTGGCCGAGCTGCTCGCCTGAAAGGCCGCTACAGCGTTGTCAGCAGGTTCAGCAGGCTGAGCACGTGACCGGGGAAGATCGCGCTCAACGCTCCCAGCCCGAGCCGCTTCTGCACCAGCTCAGCGAAGACGTCGAACGGGTTGTTCACTCCCGGCACGTCGCCCTCGTCGAGCACGGCGGCCGACAGCGGCGTCCAGGCCCCGGCGACCGCGCTGCGGACCAGGCCGCCGCCGAGCAGCCACATCACGCTGCCGTGGCCGTGGTCGGTGCCGCCGTCGCCGTTCATGCTCACGCGCCGGCCGAACTCGGTGACGACCACGACGGTGACCCGCTTGCGACGTTCGGGGCCGAGGTCGTCCATGAAGGCGCGCAGCGCCGTTGCCGTGCCGGCCAGGTTGTTGTCGAGGTCGGTCACCTCGTCGGTGTGGGTGTCCCAGCCGCCCACGTCGACGGTCGCCACCTGCAGCCCGACCTCGGCGCGCAGGATGCGGGCCAGGTCCTGCAGAGCGCTGCCGAGGTTCCCGTTCGGGTAGACGACGTCCGAGGCCGGGGTGCTGCGGATCTGCGCCGCGGTGCTCAGCGACGCCACCGTCGCCGGCACGTCCTCGCCCAGCGGCCCGTCGAGCCCGCGGTAGAGCGACAGCAACGCGTCCTGGGCCTTCGGGGCGATGTCGGTGCCGCCCGGGAAGGTGTAGGTGCCGATCCCGTTGACCGTCAGCGCCGGCGTCGTGCCGGACAGCGACGTCGGCGTGGCCGCTCCCTCGTTCACGGCGCGGAACGTGGTGCCCGGCCCGAGCCCCTCCAGCACGCGCTCGAGCCACCCGGACGTCGCGGTGTCCGAGCCGCCCTTCTCCACGTATTGCTGAGCCTGGAAGTGGCTGCGGCTGATGCCGGGCGCGGAGACCGCGGGGACGAAGCACAGTTCGCCGCTCGACCACAGCCCGTCGTAGAGCGGCTTCATCGCCTTGTTCAGGCCCCAGTCGCTGCCCAACTGGATGAGCTCACCCGTGGCCGGCAGCAGCGCCGGGCGCACCGCCTTGAGGTAGTCGTACCCGGCGGCGGTGGAGGCGGGGACGAGGATGCGCAGGCCGTCCGCGGCGCCGCGGAGGAACACCGTGAGCACCGTGCGGTCGGTGCCGGTGGGCGTGGCCGCGTACGCGGCGCGCGTGGTCACCAGCTGGGTGCCGAACGCGGCCACGCCGGCCATCCCGGCACCGGCCAGGAAACGGCGGCGGGTCCAGCCGCGGGTGCCCCAGGCCGAGTCCTGGACCTCCAGGTCGCAACGCACCTTCTCGGCCCGGCGCACGAGGTGGTCATCAGCGGTCGTCATCGTGTGTCTCCGGTCAGCACAGCGCGAAGTGCGGCGCGTCGAGGATGGCGGCGGCGAGGTTGCCGCCCCACCACCGCAGGATGGATTGGGACATCGGGGTCGTCGCCGGCTCGCCGAGCATCGTCTGCAGCGCGGCCGCGTCCGTCGCCGACCAGGCCTGGCCGGTGAGTCGCTGGGTGAGCTGGGCGATCGCGGCGCCGCTGGTGGTCGGGGCGGCGCCGTAGAGGTCGGTGACGTCCGGGTCGCTGAACCCGTCCCACCAGCCACCGACCAGGCCGAGGTGGTTGCGCCAGGTGGACAGCAGGGCGCTGGTCGAGCGCCACGATGCGGCGTCGGCGGGGTAGCCGTTCGGGGCGGGCCACTCCAGCGGGCAGTGCCCCATGCCGACCGTGAGCCAGCGCAGGGTCGACAGCGCGTTGTCCCAGTCGGTGACGCTCACGTTGAGGGTGCGCAGCGTGGCCAGCAGGTTCTCGGCGGGCCGGCGCACCTTGCTCCCGCGCGACTGCCAGAACTCCGTCGAACGCAGGATCGTCGACACCATGGGCAGGATCTGCGTCCTGCCGTCGAGGTAGGCCTTGGCCACCGCGGCGACGAGCGGGGCCGACGGGGTGTCCGACACCAGCCGCACGCACAGTTTCTGGGCGAGGTTCTGCGCCGTGTAGGGGTGGGCGGCCAGGTAGCCCAGCAGGGCGTCGCCGGCCGCCTCGCCGCCGACGCCCGTGCTGTTGGCGTGGGTGAAGCCCAGCACGGTGACCGCGCCGGTGCCGTGCACGTAGTCGTCGTAGACGTAGTGGTAGTTGCGATCGGTCGTGCGCCCGGTGAGCAGCTGGGCGCAGTTCGTGACGTCGCTCTCGGAGTAGTGCCGGCCCACGGTGTGCAGCTCGAGCAGTTCGCGGCCGTAGTTCTCGTTGACGGCGTACTTGGTCGAGTCGGCCAGGTTCAGGTAGGTCAGCATCGCCGGATGCTTGGACGAGGCGATGAGCATGTCGGTGAACGAGCCCGTCGCGTACTTGCGGATCACGTCGCGGTCGTAGCAGTGCCGGGTGACCCACACGTCGCCGTTGTGGTTGGGCACGTTGAGGTGGTTGCTGAAGAAGTCGACGAGCACCTCGTAGAGCTGTGCCGGGCTCCAGCCCTGCAGGGCGAGGGTCATGGCGGTGAGCGCGTCCATCGCGACCCAGTCGTACTGGTTGCCGCCCTTCGCCAGCTCCTGGCGGGTGTCGAACGGCGACATGTTCAGCATCGGGTAGCCGGCCGCGACCTCCGGGCGGCCGGCGTAAGTCGCGTAGGTGGCGGCATAACCGACCTGCTGCTTGTACCAGGCGTCGGGACCGTACTGGGTCACCCAGCTGCGCTGGTACGGGGTGGCCCCGAACGCGCACCGTGACAGGAGCAGGTCGGCCGGGTCCCACATAAGCGGCGCGACGGCGGTGCGCTGGGCGTTCGCCTGGGCGGCCGCCATGGTGGGCCAGATGAGGGTGGTCACCGGATGGACCTCTCAAGCCGGACCCGGATTGCCCGAGTCACCGACCCCCGTCTGAGCCCCCGCGACGCCATCATGCCCGCCGAGTTGCCCGATGTAAACAAAATGTTTAGTGGGTGGCCCCGACTAGGTTTGCGGGCATGACTTCCTCCACCACCGATCAGGGCAAGGCGACGATCGGCGTGACCGGGCTGGCCGTCATGGGCCGCAATCTGGCCCGCAACCTGGGCCGCCACGGGCACGCCGTCGCCCTGCACAACCGGACCACCGCCCGCACCACCACGCTCGTCGAGGAGCACGGCGACGAGGGCACCTTCGTGCCGTCGGACTCGCTCGAAGGTTTCGTCGCGTCGCTGGAGAAGCCGCGCGCGATCATCATCATGGTCAAGGCCGGTGACCCCACCGACGCGGTGATCGGTGAGCTGGTGCCGTTGCTCGAGGACGGCGACATCATCATCGACTGCGGCAACGCCCACTACGCGGACACCCGGCGGCGCGAGCAGGAGCTGCGCGACCAGGGCGTGCACTTCGTCGGCTGCGGCGTCTCCGGCGGCGAGGAGGGCGCGCTCAACGGGCCGTCGATCATGCCCGGCGGCTCGCCCGAGTCGTACGACAAGCTGGGCCCGATCTTCGAGTCGATCGCCGCTCAGGTCGACGGCACCCCCTGCTGCGTACACGTGGGCCCCGACGGCGCCGGGCACTTCGTGAAGATGGTGCACAACGGCATCGAGTACGCCGACATGCAGCTCATCGCCGAGGCCTACGACCTGCTGCGCCAGGGGCTGGGCGCCTCCCCGGCCGAGATCGCCGACATCTTCCGCGGCTGGAACGAGGGCGACCTCGAGTCGTTCCTGATCGAGATCACCGCCACGGTCCTGGCCCACGACGACGCGGCCACCGGCCAGCCGTTCATCGACGTGGTGCTCGACCAGGCCGAACAGAAGGGCACCGGGCGGTGGACGGTGCAGAGCGCCCTCGACCTGGGCGTGCCCATCACCGGCATCGCCGAGGCCACGTTCGCGCGGGCGCTGTCCGGGCACGCCGAGCAGCGCCGGCCCGCGCAGGAGGCGTTCGGCACCGACGTCAACGACCTCGACATCACCGACAAGGACGCGTTCGTCGAGGACGTGCGGCAGGCGCTGTACGCGTCCAAGGTCGTCGCGTACGCCCAGGGCTTCGACCACATCCGCGCCGGCAGTGCCGAGTACGGCTGGGACGTCGACCCGGGGGCGATGGCCATGATCTGGCGCGGCGGGTGCATCATCCGGGCGCGGTTCCTCGACCGCATCCGCGAGGCCTACGACGCCGACCCCGACCTGTCCTCGCTGCTCGTCGCGCCCTACTTCGCCGACGCCGTGCGCTCCAGCATCGACGCGTGGCGCCGGGTGGTGTCGCGGGCCGCGCTCGCCGGCATCCCCACCCCGGCGTTCTCCTCCTCGCTCGCCTACTACGACGGCCTGCGCCGCGACCGGCTGCCGGCCGCGCTCATCCAGGGCCTGCGCGACAACTTCGGCGCGCACACCTACCGGCGGGTCGACAAGGACGGCGCATTCCACACCGAGTGGGCCGGTGACGAGCAGGAGCACGACGCCTGACCCGCGCTCCTGATCAGTGGGGCGGTGGCGGTTCGGGTGGTGGTCGTTCGTAGTCGTGGCCGGTGGGGTCGGTCCACTCGCTCGAGCCGTCGGCTCGTCGTTGTAGCCGCCACCGGGTTCGGTGCTTCAAAAGGTGGTGGCGTTTGCACAGGCAGTGCAGGTTGGCGGCGCTGGTCGGTCCACCGTCGGACCATCGGATGACGTGGTCCTGCTCGCAGTAGACGGCCTTGCGTTGGCAGCCCGGGAACTGGCAGGTGGCGTCGCGGAGTTCGACGAAGCGTTGCAGCGGGGCCGGGGGTCGGTAGGTGGGGCTGGACGACGTCGATCAGCCGGCCGCCGTCATCGGTGAGTAGCCGGCGCCAGCGGGCGCCGGGGTCGAAGGCCAGGGCGCGGGCGATGCCGGCGGCGACGGGCTCGCCGTCCAGGTCAGCCGGATGCTCGTCCACGCCCAGCAGGGTGGACAGGGCGACGGTGACGTTGACGGCTTTCGGGACCGTGCCGGCGCCGGAGCCGAGCGCGCAGAGGGCGTCGGCGCGCCGCTGGTCGAGCGTGCGGTCGTCCTCGCCCTTCCAGGTGTCGGCCAGCGCGTAGACCTTGGCCCGCAGTTCAGCGGCCTGATCGGCCGGCAGCAGCGCCCACAGCTCGCACATGCCCTCCGCGGAGGGCGGCCCGAAGTACACGCGGCGATCCCCTCGGGCTCTCGTGTGCTTCTCTTCCGCGCTGCGCCCGTCCACCGCCAGCACCGCCCGGCGCACGGCCGCGCCGAACTGGCTCACCGTCTGCTGCGGTGCCCGGGGCAGGACCCGTTCGGCGACCTTGGCCGCCGCTTTCGCCGGCAGCTCCTCGGTCAGATCCACCAAGTCGGGTCGCGTAGTAGCCGGGCACCTCACCACGCCACATCGCCTCCAGCACGCCCGGGAACCGTTCCACCAGCCGGGTCGCCGCGTGCAGCTTCGCCCCAGCCGTGACCGGCGCGACCCGCAGCACGCACGCGACCTCCTCCCGCACCCACTCCCTGTCCGGGTCCTCGAACGGGTCACCCGGATACGGATCCGGGTCGATGGCCATCGCCGACAACAGGGCCGTCTCGTACGCATCCAGCTGCGCGCGCTGCTTGCGGATGTCGTCGAGCAGGTCGATGCGATGCCGCTGCGGCACCTTGACCAGATCGACCCTCATACCCAGAGTCAAGCAGCAGGGTCTGACAGTTTTCCCTGGCTGGAGCGGCCGGATCGCAGCTATATCTGCGAATCAGGAAACGATCTTCCTGCGTCGAGCGCTTCCGCGGGTCGACAACGCGAACGCAACCCGCAGACCAACTCCTCGTCGCTGCGCCTTTCCACACCTGAGTTGCAGTGCAACATTCGACGGTCAGAGACCCCGCAGGCGACGCGGCCCGGTGTCGGCCCGCGCCGTGGGCGGGGCGACGCGGGCCCGCACCGCCGTCACCTGCGCCCCGACCGGCGCGGCGAGCACGGCGAGCCGGCACTCGGCCACCTCGGGCAGCGCGTCCGCGAGCACCGACAGCCGCAGCGCCACCTCGGCCAGCGCGGCGGTGTCGTGGGGCGGGCTGCCCTGGTAGCCGGTGAGCAGCGGCGCCGCCCGCGGGGTGCGGATCAGCGTCCCGGCGTCGTCGACGGTCAACGGCACCGCGGCGTACGCGGTGTCGCCGAGCAGCTCGGTGGCCACGCCGCCCACGCCGAAGGACACCAGCGCACCGAACGAACGCTCGTCGAAGACGGTGAGCTCCACCCCCACCGTCTCGGCCGGGCGCTCGTCGGACAGCCCCAGGCCCACCGCGGCCAGCAGCCGGGCGGCCTCGTCATCGCTCAGCTCTCGACCCGCCGGCGTGCCGGCCAGCACCTCGTGCACGAGTGCGCGGGCGGCGTCGAGCTCGAGGTCGGCGAAGTTCGGCAACCGCCCGGGCGGCGTGGCCCGCCAGCGGGCATAGCGGACCGCGCGGGCGAGGGCGCGCACCGCTCGCTCCGGCGAGGGGTAGGAGGGCACCGACCCGCGCGCCGGCGTGCCCGCCGCGGCACCGGCGCCGCTCCCGCCGCCCGCGGCCAGCTCGTCGGGCACGCCCTCGAAACCGAGGAACGTCGACAGCACCGGCTTGTCGCCGGACGCGGCGACCGTGCGCACCGCGGCGGCCACCTCGTGGCCCGCCGCGCGCTGCAGCGGGGGCACGAACACCACGGTGACCGCGTCGACGTCGGGGTCGTCCATCGCCTCGCGCAGCGCGATCTCGAACTCGTTACCGCCGGCGCTCACGCCGGTGTCGACGAGGCGGGTCAGCCGCAACCCTTCGGCCGCGCACGCATTGGCCACGAGCATGCCGATGGCCGTGGAGTTGCCCACGACGGCGACGCGATCGCCGCCCGGCAACGGCTGGGTGGCCAGTAGCAGCGCGACGTCGAACATGCCGCTGATCGTCTCGACCCGGATGATGCCGGACCGCTCGAACAGGGTGCGGGTGCTGATCTCCGGCACGTCGACGGAGGTCTGCGCCAGGCCGGCGACCGGCGCGGTGGCCGTGCCGCTCTTCACGGCCACGATCGGCTTGTGCCGGGCCAGCCGCCGGGTCAGCCGCGCGAACTTGCGCGGGTTGCCGAAGCTCTCGAGGTACATGAGCACGACGTCGGTGCGCTCGTCGGTCTCCCAGTACTGGAGCAGGTCGTTGCCGGACACGTCGGCCCGGTTGCCGGCCGAGACGAACGTCGAGACGCCGAGCCCGCGCCGCGCCGCTTCCCCGAGAATGGTGACGCCGAGCGCTCCGGACTGGGCGAAGAAACCGACCCGGCCGGGCCGCGGCGCGAGCGGGGCCAGCGACGCGTTCAGCCGTACCCCGGGCGCGGTGTTGACGATGCCGAGGCAGTTGGGCCCGACGACGCGCATGCCGCGGGACCGGGCCCCGGACACCAACCGGCGCTGGGCCTCCCGGCCGGCGACGCGCTCCTCCTCGGTACCCCGCTCCCCGAAGCCGCCGGAGACGACGACCAGGCCACGCACGTGCTGTTGCGCGCACTCGTCGACCACCGCGGGCACGGTGGCGGCCGGCGTGGCCACCACGACGAGGTCGACGTCGTCGGGGATGTCGAGCACCGACGCGTAGGCCCGCACCCCGCTGACGTGCCGCGCCTCGGGATTCACCGGGTACAGCGGGCCGTCGAAACCGCCGTGCAGCAGGTTGGCGAACAGCGCGTGCCCCACCTTGCCCTCGTCGTTGCTGGCGCCGACCACGGCCACCGCGCGCGGGTGCAGCAGCCGGGCGATCGAGCGCGCCTCGGCCCGTTGCTCGCGCTCGCGCATGACGGTGCCGGTGGTCTCGGTCTCGGCGACGTCGAACTCCAGCGTCACCTCGCCGTGCTCCATGTGCCGCTTCGTCTCGTACCCGGCGTCGCGGAACACCCGGATCATGCCGCTGTTCTCGGCCAGCACGACAGCGCCGAAGCGCCGCACGCCCACCTCCCGGGCGGCCGCGGCCAGATGTTCGAGCAGGACCGAGCCGATGCCACGGCCCTGGTGGGCGTCGGCGACGACGAACGCGACCTCGGCCTCGTCGGTGCCCGCCGCCCGCTCGTAGCGGCCCACGGCGATGATCTCGCCGCCGAGTTCGGCCACGAAGGCCACCCGGTCGTGGTGGTCGACGTGGGTGAAGCGGCGCAGGTCGCGCTCCGGGATGCGCGGGTAGGCGGAGAAGTAGCGCAGGTAGCGGGTGCGCTGGGACAGCGCGCCGTGGAAGGCGACGAGGGCGTCGGCGTCGCTCGGCCGGATGGGCCGCAGGTGCACGGTGCCGCCGTCGGCGGCCACGACGTCGGCCTCCCAGTGCGCGGGCGGCTGCGGGTCCTCGTCGTCAGTCACGGGGGTCGTCCGGGTCGAGCCCGAGCAGCGGGAACACCGCCCGGCGGGTGGCGCCGATGGCACCGTCCAGCCAGCCGCCGTCGCCGGGCACCCAGGGCCGCACCTCGGGCACCGCCCGCTCGCCCATCGTGGTCGGCAGTTCGCCGCGCACCCCGCGCCCGCGCAGGTGCTGCGTCCAGCCGGGCGGGATCGCGGTGTCGGCCGGGACCGGCGTGCCGGTGGCCTCGGCCAGCAGATGCGTCCAGGTGCGGGGGACGCAGCGCACCAACCCGTACCCGCCGCCGCCGAAGGCCAGCCACTTTCCGGCGGTGACGTCGTGGGCCAGGCGGTGCAGCTCGGCGATCGCGGTGCGCTGGCCGTCGACCGTCAGCTCGAGATTCGCCAGCGGGTCCTCGTGGTGGGTGTCGCAGCCGCACTGGGTCACCAGCACGTCCGGGCCGAAGGCGCGCACGGCGCCCGGCACCACGGCCCGGAACGCGCGCAGCCAGCCGGCGTCGTCGGTGCCCGGCGGCAGGGCGACGTTGACCGCGGTGCCGGCGGCGTCGCCCTCGCCCACCTCGGTCGGCAGCCCCGTGCCGGGGAACAGGGTGCGCGGGTCCTGGTGCAGGCTGATGGTCAGCACCCGCGGGTCGGCGTAGAACGCGGCCTGCACCCCGTCGCCGTGGTGCACGTCGACATCGACGTAGGCCACCTTCTGCGCGCCGGCAGCGAGCAGCGTGCGGATGCCGAGCACGACGTCGTTGAAGATGCAGAAACCCGAGGCGTGATCGCGCATGGCGTGGTGCAGGCCGCCGGCGATGTTGACCGCGTGCTCGACCTCGCCGCTCCAGAGCTGCTGCGCCGCCTGTGCCGATCCGCCGCAGACGAGCGCCGACGCGTCGTACATGCCCTCGAAGACCGGGTCGTCGGTGGTGCCCAGCCCGAAGCCGGTGAAGGTGGGGTCGCTGCCGGCCCGGCGCACCGCGTCGAGGTAGCCGGCGTCGTGGACGGTGAGCAGCGCGGCCTCGTCGGCCGGTTGCGGCGCCGTGATCTCGAGCCGGTCGAGCACGCCGAGCTCGCGCGCCAGCCGGATCGTCAGATCGAGGCGGACCGGATTGAGCGGGTGGTCCCCGAAGTCGTAGGCGAGGTACCGCTCGTCCCAGATGGCACCGACGTGGCAGTCCATGCCCCGACCGTAACGCTCAGGAGGCGACCGAGCCCTCGGCGCTCCAGTCACCCATGTCCGGAGCCGCCGTGGGCGCCGTGCCCAGGACCGGGTGCAGTTCCATGGCCGGCGAGTAGCGCGACGCGGGCGTGGTCCGCCCGACCGCTTCGGCCATCGCCCGGACGTAATGGGCCGCGCCGCCGCAGCAGATGCCGAGGTACCCGACGCCGAGGTCAGCGGCCTCCCGGGCGAACTCGGCCATCTCGAAGCGGGTGTGCCCACTGCCCTCGAGCTGGATCGGGAACAGCCGGCGCCCGTCCGGGCTCTGCAGCGACTCGAAGGCCGGGGTGGCGTCGTCGGTGCGGTAGGGCACCGGCTGCGCGGCCAGCGGGACGTCGACGGCGTCGCGGATGCGGTGCAGCAACGGCAGCATGGTCGCCGGCCCGCGCGAGCAGTTCAGCCCGACCACGGCCGCCCCCGCCGCCTCGAGCTGCCGGCAGGCCTCCACGTACTCGACCCCGTCGTAGGTGTCGTCCGGCTGCACGCTGGCCAGGGTGACCATGACCGGCAGGCCCAGCTCGTGGCACACCTGCACCCCGATCAGGGCCTCCCCGAGGAAGTCGTTGGTCTCGCTGATGACGAAGTCGACGCCCTCCTCCTTCGCCCAGCCCAGCTGCTCGCGATACTGCTCGCGCACCACCGCGCCGGACTCGACCGGGTTGGCCGGGTCGTAGCACCAGGTGTTGCAGATGTTGCCGGCCACCAGCGCGCCACCCTCGGCGGCGATCTCGTTGGCGATGCGCACGGCGGTGCGGTTCATCAGCTCGAGGTCGCCGTCGCGGCCCACGTCGCGCAGCTTCTCGCGGTGCGCGTAGTACGTCAGCGCCACCATGACGTCGGCACCGGCGTGCAGGAACTCGCGGTGCAGCTGGCGCAGCGCGTCGGGCGCGTCGAGGATCACCTCGGGCACGTACGGGCCGGCCTTGACGTAGCCGCGGCGCTCGAGTTCGAAGACGTAGCCCTCGGCGCCGATCATGATGCCGTCGGCCAGTCGTTCGGCAAAGGTCCGGGTGGACGGGCGGTTCATCGCGCACCTCCGAGAAAGCGGGACGGGTCGAAGCGGTCGATGTCGTAGACGGTGCCGCCCTGCAGGGCGAGCTGGGCGAGCGTGCGGCCCACCCACGGCGCGAACTTGTAGCCGGTACCGCGCCACCCGACACCGACGTAGACGCGCGCGAGGCCGGGCACGGCGCCGAGCACGAAGTCGTCGTCGCCGACGAGGTCGTACCAGCACTGGTCGACGTCGAGCACGTCACTGTTGGCGACGCCGGACAGGCCCGGCAGGCACTGCTCGACGAAGTCGGCGATGTCGCGCACGCCGGTGCGGTCGCGCGGGATGTCCGGCGGGTTGTAGTAGCCGATCTTCACGGCGTCGATGACGCCGTCGACGATCGGGTGGACGTAGACGCCGGTGTCCAGGTAGGCGATCACCGGCATCGCGTCGGAGGTGAACTCGTGGCGACGCTCGGCCGGCGGGGTGAAGTACTTCGCCTCGCTCGGCCGGTCCTTGGTGATCGGCACCTGCAGCGCGCAGCCCGGCAGTTGCGCGAGGAGTTCGTTGGTGCCGTGCCCGGCGGTGATCACCAGCGAGCGGCCGGCGAACTCGCCGGTGTCGGTGATCACCCGTACGAGGTCACCGGCGCTCTCGATGGCGGTGGTCGTGACCTTCTCGTGCACGGGCACCTTGCGGGCGTGCAGGGTCTGCTGGAGCGCGGCGGTGACCGAGCGCAGGTCGACCAGCCCCGCGGTGTCGTCGAGCCAGCCGACGTCGGCGCGCAGGTAGGGGAACCGTCGGCTCAGCTCCGCACCGCGCACCTCCTCCGGCGCCAGGCCGATCGCTCGCATGGTGTCGGTGCTCAGCTGCCCGTAGGTCTGTGCCAGGTCCGGCGTCACGTCGGCGCTGGCGATGTTCATGCAGCCGCAGCGCACCAGCACGTCGACCCCGGTCGCCCGCTCGAACTGGGACCACAGCTCCATGGCCTCGTCGGCCAGCCGCGCGTAGACGGGGTCGAGGTAGTCCTTGCGGTAGGAGCGGGTGCGCCCGAACGAGGCGGTGGTGGGATCACCGATCTCGCCGCGGTCGAGCACGACGACGCGGTCGAACCACTGCGACGCGTGATAGGCCGTGAACAGGCCCATCACCCCGCCGCCCAGGACGATCAGGTCGTGCTCATCCATCGATGGGTCGCAGCTCGTCGGCGTAGGAGACGGACGTGCGACGCAGCATCCCGCTGTGGCTGACCGCGTACTGGCCCATCCGCCACAGCGGCGGCGAGTAGGCGTGCACGCTGACGCTCCCGTCGGGCACGCCGGCCCGACCGGTGAGCCGGTGGATGTGATCGGGGCCGAAGGCGTAGCCGCGCCCCGCCTCGACCTCGGTGGTCACGCCCGCGTCACCCACCGCGAGGTTGTGCTCCACCAGCGCGCCCTGCGTGACGACGACAGCGCCGGAGGACACGTCGTGGTCGTGCCAGCCGGTGTCGTTCTCCGGCGTCCAGCACAGCAGCCAGACGTCGACGTGGGCGTCGCGGTGCAGGCAGGCGTAGTGCCGGCGCCCGCCCTCGCCGAAGGCGACCTCGTCGCGCCACAGGTCGCCGCGAAGGGCCACCGACGCCGCGAGTTCCAGGAGTTCGGCCCGGTCGAGGTCGCGGTCGGGCAGGTCGTCCCAGGTGCGGCCGGTGGCGACCTCCGTGGTGGGCGTGGCCGTTCTGGCGGGGACGGGTGCGTCCTGCGGTGCATCGGGACGCGCGCGGGTCGGGGCGCTCATGCTGATCCTCCTTCGAGTAGTCGCCGTGGGTTGGTCGTGGCCAGGGCGTGGGCGGCCGCACGGCCGAGGTCGGTGAGGATGTCGGCAGGTTCGGCATAGGGCCGGTCGCTGCCGAGGACGACGGCGTCGACGCCGAGCGCGCGGGTGAGCGCGTCGACCCCCTGCCGCCGGTAGGACGAGGTGTCGACGAAGACGGATCGGTCGACGACGAACCGGCCGCCACCGCGCGCGGCGAAGCGCTCGTGGTGGACCGGGGCGAGACCGGCGCCGGCGGCGAAGCAGACCCGCAGGTTCGGCACGAGCGAGCGGCCCACGGCGTGCCAGGCCCACCACGCCGCCTGCAACTGCGCGACGTAGCCGACCACGGCCGGCCACCAGGCGGGCCGGTCAGGCCCCGCGAGGTCCGGGCCGGGGTGGACCAGGACCGGTCGGTCGAGCGCGGCGCACAGGTCGAGCACGGGGGCCGCGCGCTCGACCGCGCGCGGGTCGGCGAAGGCGGTGGCCGGCAGCTGCAGCCCGACGAACTCGCCGGTGAGCAGGCCCTTGAGCCCGTCGAGGTCCGGTTCGGTGTCGGTCACCGAGGCCCAGGCGCCGAACGGCGCCGGCAACCCGGCCGCGCCCGCGTGCCAGGCGTCGAGCAGTGGCTGCGCCTCGTCGGGAGCCAGCGCCTCGATGCCCAGCGGGGCCGACAGCGAGACCAGTACGTGGTCGGTGCCCGCGTCCAGGGCGGCCCGGGCGGCGGGATCGTGCGCGCCGGGGTCGACGTCGTAGGGTGCCTCGCCCGCGGTGTGCAGGGTCCAGCCGCGCAGCAACGGCGGTGCGCTGCGCCGGCGCAGGGCCTCGACCAGCGCGGCCGGCCACAGGTGCTGGTGTACGTCGATCGTCACGGGAGCCTCTCTACTGAACCGCTTCACTGTAACGCTTCACCATCGGAATGCAAAGGCACGCCGCACCACCCGGCTACGATCAACCCCGTGCGCGAGCGACCCAAGCGCGTCACTTTGCGCGACGTGGCCGACGAGTCCGGCTTGTCCCCCGCCGCGGTGTCCTACGCGCTGCGGGGCCTGCAGGTCCCGCTCGAGACGCAGGAGCGGGTCCGCGAGGTCGCCGACCGGCTCGGCTACCAGGTCGACCCGATCGCCCGGGCCCTGGCCTCGGGCCGCACCGGGTACGTCGGCGTGCTCTGCGGGTCGCTGTCGGACATCTGGCAGCAGAACGTCGCGGCCGCCCTGGGCCGCGACCTGCTCGACTCGGGCCGGCACGCCCTGATCGTCGACGCCTCGAACCGCCCGCAGCTCGAGCGCGAGCTCGCCACCCAACTCGTCGACCAGCGCGTCGACGCCCTCATCGTGCTGTGGGTCGACCCCGGCGCCCCGCACTGGCCCGAGATCGCGCGCCGCACGATCCTCGTCTCGATCGGTGACGGCATCGCCGGCGCCGACACCGCCGTGGAGGTGGTCTTCGACAACGAGGTGGGGATCCGGGCGGCACTCGGCCAGCTCAGCGACGCGGGGCACCGGCGGGTGGCCGTCCTGACCCCGGCCTCCCGCAACATCCCGGACAGCCCGGCCGAGGTCGTCATCCGGCGGGTGTCGGCCGAGCTGGGCCTGCGCATCAGCCTGCACCTGTCCCCGTACGAGCTCGACGGCGCCGCATCGGTGGCCCGTGACGTGCTCACCGGCCCCGACACCGCCGACGACCGGCCCACCGCCTTCTTCTGCCTCGCCGACGCGATGGCCTACGGCGTGTACGCGGCCGCCGGCGAGCTCGGGGTCGACATCCCGGCCGAGGTGTCTGTGCTCGGCTACGACGACGACCCGGTGTCGCGGCTGCTGAACCCGCCCCTGTCCAACTTCCGCTGGCCGGTCGACACGCTGGTCGCGCACACCGTCGAGCGCACGATCCGCGCCATCGACGAGGACAAGCGCTCGCGCCGCAAGCTGCTCACCCCCGTGGCGCAGCCGCGCGGTTCGATAGCGTCGCCGCGTGCCTGACGTGAGACTGCCGTGGACGCCGCACTACCCGGTCCGCACGCAGCGATTGCTGCTGCGCCCGCTGGACCCCGACGGCGACGTCGACGCCGTACTGGCCTACCAGTCCCGTGCGGACGTCTGCCGCTTCGTGCCGTACGCGCCGCGCACGCGCGCCGAGGTCGCGGCCCGCATCGCCGACCCCGTGCTGGCCAGCAGCGAGCTGACCGCCGAGGGGCAGGTGCTGAACCTCGCCGTGGTGCGACAGGACACCGGGCAGCTCATCGGTGACGTCGTGCTGATCCTGCACAGCGTGCAGCACGGCAACGCCGAGATCGGCTACGTCATCAACCCCGACCACGCGGGCAACGGGTACGCCACCGAGGCCGCGCGGGCCCTGCTCGGGCTGGCCTTCGACGGGTTGGGGCTGCGCCGCATCGTGGCCCGTATCGACCCGCGCAACGAGGCGTCGGCCCAGGTGCTGCGCCGCCTCGGCATGCGCCAGGAGGCCTACCTGCGCGAGAACGAGTGGTTCAAGGGCGGCTGGGCCGACGAGGCCGACTTCGCGATGTTGGCGTCGGAGTGGCGCGAGCGTTGACGGGCGCCGAGCGCGTACCAGGCGGCCGCCAGGGTGCCCACGCACAGGGCCGCGGCACTCGACCCGAGCGACCAGTGCACGCCCACGGCCGCGGCGAGCAGGCCGACGGTGAAGCCGCTGCCCGCGCGCAGCCCGTTCGCCGAGACGCCGTAGAGGCCCACGACGCGTCCGCGGTCGGTCGGCGCCGCCCGTAGCTGGACGATCGTCTGGCCGATGGACATCGACGCGAGGTTGGCGATGCCGCCGACGAAGAGCAGGCCGACGGCGAGCGGGTAGCTGCTGCTCGCCGCGAAGACCAGCGTCGACAGCCCGTAGACCGCGGTGCTGACCACCGCAGCCTTGACGCTGGGCCCGATCCGCCCGGTGGCCTCGAGCAGCACGCCGCCGACCACCCCGCCGGCCCCGGTGGCGAACAGGAGCACGCCGTAGGCGGCGCCGGCGCTGCCGGCGCCGAGGTCGTGGGCGAAGATCGGCATCGCCGACTGCAGCGAGGCGCCGACGAAGAACGAGCCCAGGCCGGCCAGGATGATCATGCTGACCATCGTGTGGTCGGCCCGGATGTCGCGCAGCACGCGCAGCGACCCGACGATCCCGACGCGCGTGCGGGCCTGCACACCGTCGCGGGTGTGCCCGGTGAAGGTGGTACGGAACAGATAGAGGGTCAGCGGCAGGTAGAACGCGATGTTGACGAAGATGCCCGCCTCCGGCCCGAGCCCGAGCAGCAGCGCGGACCCGACCACCGGGCCGAACAGGATGCCCAGGCTGCGGAAGGTGGCGTTGAGCCGCACCGCGCTGGGCAGCTCCGCCGGGCCGACGAAGTCGTGCAGCATCAGCTGTTCACCCGGCCCCCACAGCGAGCCCGCGCAGCCGTGCAGCACCAGCAGCACGCACGCCTCCCAGACGTGCAGGGAGCCGGTCACGAACAGCACGCCCCACGCCGCGGACACGACCATGAACAGTGCCTGCGCACCCTGGATCAGCCGGCGGCAGTCGTGCCGGTCGGCCAGCGAACCGAAGTAGACGGAGAACAGCAGGAACGGCACCCAGTGGCTGATCACCTCGAAGCCGGCCAGGGCGGGCGAGTGGAACTTCTGCCACAGCACCCAGTAGGTGATGACGTGCTCGATGTTGTCGGCCATCATCGCCAGGCCCGCGCCGAACAGGTAGGGGCGGCAGTCCCGGTTGCGCAGCGCGGCGAACTTGGCCGCCGCCGGTGCCGGCGGGGTGGTGGTGGCCGGCGCCAGCTCGTCGGCCGGCGCGCCGCCCGGGGGCACGTCGGCGTCGAGGACGTGCGTCGGGACGCCGCAGGCTGCACACATCGCTACTACTCGCTTTCCAAGTCATGCTGTCTCGTAATCGAATCGAAGCATATACGAGGCAGCCTGGACCGTATGCTGCCGGGGTGGAACAGACACAGCGCGGGCGGCCCCGCAGCGAGGTCGCCCGCGTGGCGGTGCTGCACGCGGTGGACGACCTGCTCGTCGAGGTCGGCTACGCCGCCATGACCATGAAGGGCATCGCCGAGGCCGCCGGCGTGGGCCGGCAGACCGTCTACCGGTGGTGGGCGACGAAGGCGGAGATCCTGGTCGAGGCGTGCACCGAGGACGCTCGGAAACGACTCTCGACCCCCGCCCGGCCCGACGCGGCCGCCGACCTGCTGACCTATCTGAAGGCGCTCGACCAGTTCCTGCGTACCGACGCGGCCGGGCTGGCCTACCGTGCGCTCGTCGGGGAGGCCCAGCACGACCCGGCTGTTCGCGAACTGGTCGCGAACGCCGAGATCCTCGCGCCGACCGCCCGGGCCGTGCTCGGCCGCGTGCGCTCGACGGTGCCCGGCGTCCCCGGCGCCCGGCTGGCCGTCGCGCAACTCACCGGGCCGGTGATCGTCCAGATCCTGCTCGGGCCGGCGCCGCTCGGTGCGCGCCAGCTGCGCGCACACGTCGACGACCTGCTGATCGCGTGGGGTGGCTCAGGCCAGGGCTGACGCGAGGTCGGCGACCAGGTCCTCGATGTCCTCGATGCCGACCGACAGGCGCACCAGGTCGGCGGGCACCTCCAGCGCCGAGCCGGCCACGCTGGCGTGGGTCATGCGGCCCGGATGCTCGATGAGCGATTCCACGCCGCCCAGAGACTCGCCGAGCGTGAACACGTCGACCAGCCCGCAGACCTTGAGCGCGGTCTCCTCGCCCCCGCGCAGGGTGAAGGACACCATGCCGCCGTAGCCGCGCATCTGCCGGGCCGCGACCTCGTGGCCCGGGTGCTCGGGCAGGCCGGGGTAGAGCACCCGGTCCACCGCGTCGTGATCGAGCAGGAAGTCGACGATGCGCGCGGCGTTGGCGCAGTGCCGGTCCATGCGCACGCCGAGGGTCTTGATGCCGCGCAGCACCAGCCACGCGTCGAACGGGCCGGCCACGGCGCCCATCGCGTTCTGGTGGAAGGCGAGCTCCTCACCCAGGGTCCCGTCGGCGGCCACGAGCGCCCCGCCGACGACATCGGAGTGCCCGCCGAGGTACTTGGTCGTGGAGTGCACGACCACGTCGGCGCCGAGCGCGAGCGGCTGCTGCAGGTAGGGCGAGGCGAAGGTGTTGTCGACGACCAGGCGCGCACCGGCGTCCCGGGCCAGCTGCGCCAGCCCGGCGATGTCGGCGATGCCGAGCAGCGGGTTGGTCGGTGTCTCGCACCAGACCACCGTCGTGTTCGGCCGCAGCGCCGCGCGCACCGCGTCGAGGTCGCCGAGGGGCACCGCCGTGTACTCCAGGCCCCAGTTGGCCAGCACCCGTGCCACCAGCCGGAACGTGCCGCCGTAGGCGTCGTCGGGCAGCACCACGTGGTCGCCGGGCCGGCACACCGTGCGCAGCAGCGTGTCCTCGGCGGCCAGCCCGCTCGCGAACGCCAGCCCGCGTACCCCGCCCTCGAGCGCGGCGAGCGCCTCTTCCAGCGCCGCCCGCGTGGGGTTGGCGCTGCGGCTGTACTCGTACCCGCCGCGCAGCCCCCGACCCCGTCCTGCTTGTAGGTCGAGGTCGCATAGATCGGGACCGCCACCGCCCCCGTCCGCGCGTCCGGCTCCTGCCCCGCATGAATGGCCAACGTGTTGAAACCAGGCATGTAGCTAAACCTAGTTGCCCCGCGAGATGAGCCGACGTGGCCGCCCGACCACCCGGAACCGGACCCCACGGCGCAGGGTCAAACCGAGGAGCCCCTGGGCGACGAGGTTTGGGCCCGAGCAGCCGCCGGGAGCGAGCGCCAGCGAGCATCGGCCGAGGGACGGCCCCGAGGAACGAGGGGTCCATCCCGAGGTCGATATCCCGGCCGGAAAACACAGCATCCCAGGCTAAATAGCCAAGGTGCCCCAGCAGGTCGCCTCGGGTGAGCACGCCGGCGGGCTTGCCGTCGACGTGCACGAGGAGGGCGTCGGCGGTGCCGAGGGCTTCGACGGCGGCGGCGACCGGCTCGCCGGAGCCGATGATGGGCAGGGGCGGGGACATGTGCGGCTCGAGGGCGTCGGCGAGCGAGGCGGCGCCGGCGAACAGGGCGTCGAGCAGGGCCCGCTCGGAGACCGAGCCGACGACCTCGCCGGCGGTGATCGGCGGCTCGGCACCGACGATGGGCATCTGGGAGACGCCGTACTCGCGCAGGATGTCGATGGCCTCGCGGACGGTCTCGTTCGGGTGCGCGTGCACCAGCGAGGGGGTGTCGCCGGACTTGGTGCGCAGCACGTCGGCCACCGACGACGCACCGGCGGCCTCGACGAACCCGTAGTCGGCCATCCAGTCGTCGTTGAAGATCTTCGACAGGTAACCGCGGCCGCCGTCGGGCAGCAGCACGACCACGACGTCGTCGGGGCCGGCGCGGCGGGCGACGTCGAGGGCGGCGACGACGGCCATGCCGCACGAGCCGCCGACGAGCATGCCCTCCTCGCGCGCGAGCCGCCGGGTCATGGCGAACGAGGCGCCGTCGGACACCGCGATGATCTCGTCGCAGATGTCGCGGTCGTACGTGGTGGGCCAGAAGTCCTCGCCCACCCCCTCGACGAGATAGGGGCGTCCCGTGCCGCCGGAGTAGACCGACCCCTCCGGGTCGGCGCCGATGATCCGCACCGGTCCCTGCTCCTTGAGGTAGCGCCCGGTGCCGCTGATCGTGCCGCCGGTGCCCACGCCGGCGACGAAGTGGGTGATCCGCCCGTCGGTCTGCTCCCACAGTTCGGGGCCGGTGGTCTCGTAGTGCGAGCGCGGGTTGTTGACGTTCGCGTACTGGTTCGGTTTCCAGCCGCCGGGCCGCTCGGCGGCCAGCCGGTCGCTGACCGAGTAGTAGGAGCGCGGGTCCTCGGGCGCGACCGCGGTCGGGCACACGACCACCTCGGCCCCGTAGGCCCGCAGCGCGTCGACCTTGTCGCGGCTGACCTTGTCCGGGCAGACGAACACGCAGTGGTAGCCGCGCTGCTGGGCCACGATCGCGAGACCGATGCCGGTGTTGCCGGACGTCGGCTCGACGATGGTGCCCCCCGGCTGCAGCTCGCCGGACTGCTCGGCGGCGTCGATCATCCGGACGGCGATGCGGTCCTTCACCGACCCGCCCGGGTTGAAGTACTCGACCTTGGCGAGCACGGTGGCCGGGATGTCCTCGGCGATGCGTCGTAGCCGGATCAGCGGGGTGTTGCCGATCAGGTCGACGAGGGAGTCGCTGTAGCGCATGGGCCTACCGTATTGGGGCGCAGCGCCGCGCCGCACATATGGGCGGGTGCGCTCCGCCGGGTCCGGCTACCCTGCGTCGAGTGGGTGATGGCCGTAGCCGACAGCGTGTGGCGCTGTACGCGGGTGGCCGGACGGCGGGTGCGGTCGCGGTGGTGGCCAGCGGGCTGGCCGGTTTGATCTGGGGCGAGGTGAAGCTTGCCGAGCGGCGCATCCCGATCGCCCGCGACGACCCGCCGCCGTCGAACGACACGACGTGGGCCGCGGCGGGCGTGAGCCGCACCCGGCCGCCGATCCGGATCGCCATGCTGGGCGACTCCACGGCGGCGGGTTACGGGGTGCGGCGTGACCGCGACACGCCGGGTGCGCAGCTGGCCATCCTGATCTCCGAGGCCGCGCGGCGGCCGGTGCACCTGAGCAACGTGGCCGTGATCGGGGCGGAGGCGCCGGACCTCGACGTGCAGATCGACGCGCTCGGCCGGCTTCGCCCCGAGCTCGCGGTGATCATGATCGGCGCGAACGACGTCACCGAGCGGACGCCGCCCAAGGACGCGGCGCCCTACCTCGCCGCGGCGGTGCAACGGCTGCGGGCGATGGGCGCCGAGGTGGTCGTGGGCACCTGCCCGGACCTGGGCACGATCAAACCGCTGGCGCAGCCGCTGCGCGCCTACGCCCGGCGGTTGTCGCGCGCGATGGCCCGGGAGCAGACGGTGGCCGTGGTCGGCGCCGGCGGGCGGACGGTCAGCCTCGGCGACCTGCTGGGCCCGCTGTTCATGACCAGTCCGCACTTCTTCTCCGAGGACCGCTTCCACCCCTCGGCCGCCGGCTACGCCGAGGCCGCCGCCGCCGTCGCGCCGTCGTGCCTGGACGCCCTCGGCGTGCGCACCCGGGCCCGCTCGGCGAGCCCGTTCACCACCCGCCGGGTCAAGACGGCCAAGCGCGCCGCGGCGCAGGCCGTGTTGCGGCCGGGCACCGAGGTGGCCGCGGCCGAGCGGTTCGGCCGCAGCACCGGGCGCCGCGGCCCGTTCGCCCAACTGCGCCGCCGGCGCAGCTGGCGCCGGCCCAAGGCCTCGCCGGAGTCCGCGATCCCGGTCAGCATCCATCCGTCCACCTGACAGGAGCACCTCATGCCCGAAGCCGTCATCGTCGCCACCGCCCGCTCCCCCATCGGCCGCGGGGGCAAGGGTTCGCTGATCGACGTGCGTCCCGACGACCTCGCCGCGCAGATGGTCCGCGCCGCCCTGGACCAGGTGCCCGGGCTCGACCCGGCCGACCTGGACGACCTGATGATGGGCTGCGGGCAGCCGGCCGGCGAGGCCGGCGGGAACATCGGCCGCCGGGTGGCGGTGCAGCTCGGCTACGACATGCTGCCGGGCACCACCGTCAACCGCTACTGCTCCTCGTCGCTGCAGACCACCCGGATGGCCTTCCACGCCATCAAGGCCGGCGAGGGGCACGCGTTCGTGTCGGCCGGTGTCGAAGCGGTCTCGCGCTTCGCCAAGGGCAGCGCCGACGGCTGGCCGGACACCCACGACCCGCAGTTCGCCGAGGCCGAGCAGCGCACGGCCAAGGCGGCCGAGTCCGGCGCGGGCGAGTGGCACGACCCGCGCGAGGACGGGTTGCTGCCCGACATCTACATCGCGATGGGCCAGACCGCGGAGAACCTCGCGCTGCTCAAGGGCGTGACGCGCGAGGACATGGACCACTTCGGCGTGCGGTCGCAGAATCTGGCCGAGCAGGCGCTGGCCAACGGTTTCTGGGCGCAGGACATCACCCCGGTCACCCTCCCGGACGGCAGCGTCGTGACGAAGGACGACGGCCCGCGCGCCGGCGTCACCTACGAGGCCGTGTCGGCGCTCAAGCCGGTGTTCCGGCCCGACGGTCGGGTCACGGCCGGCAACTGCTGCCCGCTCAACGACGGCGCGGCGGCCGTGGTGGTGCTCAGCGACACCAGGGCCCGCGAGCTCGGGCTGACGCCGCTGGCGCGCATCGTGGCCACCGGGGTGAGCGCGCTGTCGCCGGAGATCATGGGCTACGGGCCGGTGGAGGCTTCCCGCCGGGCGCTGGCCCACGCCGGGATGCAGATCGGCGACATGGACCTCGTCGAGATCAACGAGGCCTTCGCCGCACAGGTCATCCCGTCCTACCGCGACCTCGGCATCGACCCGGACCGGCTCAACGTCAACGGCGGCGCCATCGCCGTCGGCCATCCGTTCGGGATGACCGGCGCGCGCATCACCTCGACATTGATCAATTCCTTGCGGTTCCACGACAAGCAGTTCGGACTGGAGACGATGTGCGTCGGCGGTGGCCAGGGGATGGCGCTGATCATCGAGCGCCTTCAGTGACGCGGATGCAATTGCGTCGATTCGTCACGTAACCCCTCAGCCGGCGGCTCGTTGAACTGACACGGAGGCGGATGGCGACCGCCGGAGGGGGAGTCGCCGAGCCGTCGGGAGGGAAGGGGCGGACCGCGCGAGCGGTCCGCCCTTCCTGCTTCGTGCGGCCGGGGTGCGCGTCAGTTGCGCGCGTAGCCCAGCAGCCGCAGGATCTCGAGGTACAGCCAGACCAGCGTCACGGTCAGCCCGAACGCCGCGTACCAGGCCAGCTTCTTCGGGGCGCCCTGGCGGATGCCGCGCTCGATGAAGTCGAAGTCCAGTACGAGGTTCATGGCGGCCAGGACGATGCACAGCAGGCTGAAGGCGATCGCGATGACGCCACCGTCGCGCAGGCCCAGCCCGCCCGGCGTGAACAGGTAGGCGACCAGGTTGACCAGCATCAGCCCGAACACGCCGATGGTGGCGCCCACCACGATGCGGGTGAAGCGCGGCGTCACCCGGATGGCGCCGATCTTGTAGACGAACAGCATGCCGGCGGCCACCATCACGGTGCCGGTGACGGCCTGCACGACGATGCCCGGCCAGCGCTGCTCGAACAGATGGCTGATCGCGCCGAGCAGCACGCCCTCGAAGACCGAGTAGACGATCGCCGTGACCGCGTTGACGCGCATCGTGAAGGACATGAACAGGCCGAGACCGAGGCTGCCGGTCAGCGCGATCAGCAGCGCCGGGAGCATCAGGTGATCGGGCAGCGCCACCCAGGCCACTGCGCCGGCCGCGAGGACGGTGCCGAGCATCGCGCCGGTGCGCTGCACGACCCCGTCGAGGGTCATGTACCCGCCGGTGTCGGGGCGCGCGCCGGCGTAGGCGGGCTTGTCGAACATCCCCTGCAGGTCCTGGGCCGAAGGGACGTTGTTGCCCCCACCGGCCGCGCGACCGAACTGGTTGATGACCGGGTTGGACACCCCCGCACCTCCTGGATATCGACGTGTTTCTGCTCGTTGTGTCAACGCACGATAGGCGTAGGGCGTTCCCTGCGGTATGGGTCACGCCCGCCTTGCACCGAACTCGACGCTGTGTAGATTTACCCGTAACCAGCCGTACCACTGACTTGCAGTACCAGTAACCCTTATGACGCTCACCGGAGGTGGCCGATGTCGGGACGCAACAGGCGCGGGCGCGACGCCATGGGGGTGGGTCTGGCCTTCCTCAACCGGCTCTCCGGCGTGGCCGCCATCGACCGGCTCAAGCTGCGCAAGCCCATCGAGCGGGCCGTGTATGAGGGCAGCCGCGTGGGCTTTCGCAGCGTGGGGGCGGCCAACCGTCGCTTCGCGTCGGTGACGCAGCGCGGCAAGGGGGCGCAGCGGCCCACCACCGCCGTCGGGCGGGACCTGTTCGACCTCACCCCCACCGACGAGCAGAAGATGATCGTCGAGGCGACCGGCGAATTCGCCGCCGAGCAACTGCGCCCGGTGGCCACGGCCGCCGACGACGCCTGCGAGACGCCGCCGGAGATCCTCAAGCGCTCGGTGGCCGAACTCGGCGTGACACTCGTGGGCGTACCCGAGACGCTCGGCGGCATGGGCGCCGAGCGGTCGGCCACCACCGGCGCGCTGGTGGCCGAGGCCCTGGCCCACGGCGACATGGGCCTGGCCGTGGCCTGCCTCGCGCCCGCCGCGGTGAGCAACGCCCTCGTGCTGTGGGGTGACGAGCAGCAGCAGGCCACCTACCTGCCGGCGTTCGTGGGCGACGACGTTCCCGGTGCCGCGCTGGCGGTGCTCGAGTCGCGGCCGCTGTTCGACCCGTTCGCGCTGCGCACCACGGCGACGCGCAAGGGCGACGGGTTCGTGCTCGACGGGGCGAAGGCGCTGGTGCCCCGGGCCGCCACCGCCGAGCTGTTCCTGGTCGCCGCCGATCTCGACGGCGAGCCCCGGCTGTTCGTCGTCGAGTCGGGTACCACCGGCGTCTTCGTCGAACCCGAGCCGGCGATGGGCCTGCGGGCCGCGGCCACCGGCCGGCTGGTGCTGGAGAACGTGGCTCTGCCCGCGTCGGCCCTGCTGGGCGACGCCAACTCCTACCGCGACTGCATCCGGCTCTCGCGCATCGGCTGGGCCGCGCTCGCCTGCGGCACCGGCAAGGCGGTGCTCGATTACGTCATCCCCTACGTGAACGACCGGGTGGCCTTCGGCGAGCCGATCAGTCACCGGCAGGCCGTCGCCTTCAAGGTGGCCGACATCGCCATCGAGCTCGAGGGGGCCCGGCTGGTCACCCTGCGCGCCGCGGCGCGGGCCGAGCAGGGCCTGTCCTTCGCCCGCGAGGCCGGTCTGGCCCGCAAGCTCACCGCCGAGTACGGCATGCGGATCGGCAGCGACGGCGTGCAGCTGCTCGGCGGGCACGGCTTCGTCAAGGAACACCCGGTGGAGCGCTGGTACCGCGACCTGCGCGCGGCCGGCGTCATGGAAGGTGTTGTTCTCGTATGAGCATCTCGCTGGAGACGCCGAAGAAGTTCGGCATGCTGGTCAACCAGGCTCACCAGGTGTCGATGGAGATCTTCCGCCCCATCTCGCGCAAGTATGACCGTGCGGAGCACGAGTACCCGAAGGAACTCGACATGCTCGCCGCCGTGGTCGACGGCATGAACGACGGCGGTGAGGGCGGCACCGGTGCGCGCGGCGTGCGGCGCGACCCGGGCGAGAGCAAGCCGGGCAACAAGAACGGCACCAACATGTCGTCGGTGTTGTCGATCATGGAGGCCTGCTGGGGGGACGTGGCCCTGGTGCTGTCCATGCCGAGGCAGGGCCTCGGCGACGCCGCCATCGCGTCGGTGGCCAACGAGGAGCAGCTGGCCCGCTTCGGCAAGCTCTGGGCGTCGATGGCGATCACCGAACCGAGCTTCGGGTCCGACTCGTCGAAGGTGTCGACGACGGCGGTGCGCGACGGCGACGACTACATCCTCAACGGCGAGAAGATCTACGTGACCGCCGGCGGCCGGTCCAATGCCGTCGTCGTGTGGGCCACGCTCGACAAGACCAAGGGCCGCGCGGCCATCAAGTCCTTCGTGGTGGAGAAGGGCACCCCCGGCATGGTCGTCGAGCGGCTCGAGCACAAGCTGGGCATCCGGGCCTCGGACACCGCGACGATCCGCTTCACCGACTGCCGGGTGCCCGCGATCAACATGCTGGGCGACCCCGAGGTCAACGACGACACGGGCCAGGGTTTCGCGGGGGTCATGCAGACCTTCGACAACACCCGCCCGCTCGTCGCCGGCATGGCCGTCGGCTGCGCCCGCGCCGCCCTCGACGCCACCGAGGACCTGCTGGCCGACGCCGGGGTCGAGGTCGACTACGACCGGCCCGCGCTCGCCCAGCCCGCCGCGGCGGCGACGTACCTGCAGATGGAGGCCGACTGGGAGGCCGCTTACCTGCTCACCCTGGAGGCCACCTGGATGGCCGACAACCGCAAGCCGAACTCGCTGCAGGCCTCGATGGCCAAGGCGAAGGCGGGCCGGGTGGCCACCGAGATCACGCTGCGCTGCGTGGAGCTCGCCGGAGCGCTGGGCTACAGCGAGGACTCGCTGCTGGAGAAGTGGGCCCGCGACTCGAAGATCCTCGACATCTTCGAGGGCACCCAGCAGATCCAGCAGCTGATCGTCGCGCGCCGGCTGCTGGGCAAGAGCTCGGCCGAGCTCAAATAGCCGCGGTGGCGTCGCCGATCGCCTGATCGAGGATCGCCAGGCCCAGTGCGATCTCCTCGTCCGTGGCGGTCAGGGCGGGGGCGATCCGGAACACGCCGCCCATGCCCGGCAGCTGCACGATGTTCATGTGCAGGCCGAGTTCGAGGCAGCGCCGGGTGACGGCGGCGCCGAGTTCGTCCGCGCCCTGTTTGGTCCCGCGGTCGAGGACGAGTTCGAGGCCGACGAGCAGCCCGCGCCCGCGCACGTCGCCGATCACCTCGTGCCGGGTGGCCAGCTCGCGCAGCCCGGTGGCCAGCGTGGCGCCGAGTTCGCCGGCCCGACGGTCGAGGGCGTCGCGCTCCAGCACGTCGAGCACGGTGTTGCCCACCGCGGCGACGAGCGGGTCGGACACGTGGGTGGTGAAGAACAGGAAGCCCCGCTCGTGCGCGGTCTGCTCGATCGCGGCGGACGTGACGACGGCGGCCAGCGGCAGGCCGGCGCCCAGCGTCTTGGACAGCGTGAGGATGTCCGGCACGACGCCGTCACGCTGGAAGGCGTACCAGGTGCCGGTGCGGCACAGGCCGGTCTGCGCCTCGTCGAGGATGAGCAACATGCCGCGCTCGCGGCACTTACGGGCCAGCGCGGCGAGGTAGCCGGGCGGCGGGTCGAGGACGCCACCCGAGCTCAGGATCGGTTCCACGATGCACGCGGCGAGGCTGCCCACCGACTGCGCGTCGATGAGGTCGAAGCCGAAGTCGAGTTGGCGCCGCCAGTCGAGCTCGCCGTCGGTGGTCGTGAAGTCGGGCCGGTAGGCGTTGGGGGTCGGGGATCGCGAAGTTCCCGGGAGCCGTGGGGCCGTAGCCCTTGCGTCCGGAGCTGTACGTGGCGTTCGCCGCCGCCTGGGTCATGCCGTGCCACGAGCGGGCGAACGAGACGATCTCGTGCCGGCCGGTGACCAGCTTGGCCATCCGGATCGCAGCCTCGTTGGACTCGGCACCGGTGGTGAGCAGCAGCACCTTGTCCAGGGGGTCGGGCAGCGAGTAGGCGAGCCGCTCGGCGAGCTCGACCACCGGGCGGCTGAGCATGCCGCTGTACAGGTGGTCGAGCGACGCGACGCCCGCCCGCACGGTGGCGACGATCTCCGGATGCGAGTGGCCGAGGATCGCGCTCATCTGTCCCGACGTGAAGTCGAGGATGCGCCGGCCGTCGGCGGTGGTCAGGAAGCTGCCGGACGCCGACTCGACGATCTCGCGGGTGAACGCGCCCGCGCCCATGTAGCGGACGAGGTGCCGGTCGGCGCTGCGCCAGAACGCGTCGGTGGCGGGCTGATCGGTGTGCGCGAGTGCGGTCATGACCCCACGCTAGGGCGGCAACGAGCGCCAGGTCCATCGCACATCTCTTGACGGCGTGTTCGGTTCTGCCGTACAGCTGATGGCGTGACCCTCAACCCCTGGCGGCTGCGCCTGCTGTGCCAGCTCGAGGCGCTGGGCACCGTGCGCGCGGTGGCGACGGCCGCGCACCTGAGCGCGTCCAGCGTGTCCCAGCAGCTGGCCACGCTGGAGAGCGAGACCGGCGCCCGGCTGCTCGAGCGGTCGGGCCGGCGCGTCCAACTGACCACGACGGGGCACCTGCTGGCCAGCCGCGCCCGCGACATCCTCGACCGGATGGCCGAGGTCGAGGCCGAGCTGCAGACCCTCGGCGACGACCCGTCGGGCGTGGTGCGGGTGGCCGCGTTCCAGAGCGCCGTCCTGTCCCTGGTCGCGCCGGCGGCCGGCGCGCTGCGCCGGGTGCACCCAGGGGTCCGGGTCGTGATCGACGAGGTGGAACCGCACGAGAGCACCTCGGCCCTGCTGCGCGGCGACTGCGACATCGCCGTCACGACGACCGACTTCCTGGACGCGCCGCGCCACGACGACGTGCGCCTGGTGCCGCTCGGCACCGACGCGATCGTCCTCGTCGTGGCTCCGGGTCATCCGGCCGCGCGCCACGACCGCGTCGACCTCGCCTCGCTCGCCGAGCAGGACTGGATCTTCGACCGCCCGGGCTCGTACATGGACGGCCTGGCCACGCGGCTGTGCCGTGCGGCCGGCTTCGAGCCGCGCATCGTCGGCCGCTTCAACAACTATCTGCTCACCCTGCAGCACGTGGAGTCGTCGGGTTCGGTGGCGCTGCTGCCCGAGCTCACGATCGACGCGCGCTACGCAGTGACGACCGTGCGCCTCGCCCCGCCCGTCCAGCGCCGCATCACCGCGGCGATCCGCGCCAGCTCGGCCCCGCGGGCCTCGGTGGCCGCCGTCATCGACGCGCTGCGGGCGCAATCGGCTGCGGGCGCCGGAATAGGGTCGCAACCATGAGTTTCCGCCCGAACACGACCGCCGCGCTCGACCGGATCGCGCGCGAGCGGCAGCGCAAGCACCGCGTCCCCGGCCTGTTCGCGGGAGTCGTCCGCGACGGCGGGCTGGCCTGGTCGCTCGGCGTCGGGGCCGCCGACGTCGACGACCTCGACACCCCGCCGGGCCCGGACGACCAGTTCCTCATCGCCTCGAACACGAAGACGTTCACCGCGGTGCTGGTCATGCAGCTGCGCGACGAAGGGCGCCTCGACCTCGACGACCCGCTGGACCAGCACCTGTCGTCGGTCACGCACTCGGGCGTCACCATCCGTTCCATGCTCGCCCATGTCTCCGGGATGCAGCGCGAGCCGGTCGGCGACGTGTGGGAGACGCTGGTCAACCCTGACCGCGAGGAGTTGCTGGCCGGCTTCAACGAGGCCGAGCGGGTGCACCGCCCGCACCACGTCTTCCACTACTCGAACCTGGCCTTCTCCATGCTGGGCGAGCTGGTGGCCCGCCTGGACGGCCGGTCCTGGATCGAGAGCCTGCAGACCCGCCTGCTCGACCCGCTCGAGATGCGCCGCACCACGCTCGGGCTGTCCGGCGCCGCGGTGTCCGGGTACTACGTGCCGCCGTACACCGACGTGCCGGTGCCCGAGCCCGTGCTCGACCTGAAGGCGCTCGCGCCGTGCGGCGGCCTGGCCAGCACCGCCGCCGACCTCGCGCGCTGGTCGGCGTTCGTGGCCGACCCGCCGGCCGAGGTGCTGAACCCCGACACGCTCGAGGAGATGTTGCAGCCGCAGATCATGATGGACACGCTGCGGTGGGGTGGCTCGTTCGGGCTCGGGTTCATGGTCCTGCGCTCGGGCGAGCGGCTCTACGCCGGGCACACCGGGGGGATGCCCGGGCACATCACCGGCCTGTTCACCGAGCGGGCGACGAAGACGGGCGCGCTGGTGCTGATGAACACCTCCGCCGCGCCCGACCCGGCCGCGTTCGCGATGGAGCTGGCCGACACCGCGAGCGACCGTGAGCCGGTGCAGGAGCGCGCGTGGCGGCCGGGCCACGCCGTGCCGGACGAGCTGGTCGGCGTGCTCGGGCTGTGGTTCTCCGAGGGGTCACCGTTCGTGTTCTCGGTGCGCGAGGGAACGCTGGAGGCGCAGGCGGAGAAGGCGCCCGGACACCAGCCGCCCGCGGTGTTCGAGAAGGTGACCGACGACCTGTACCGCACGGTCTCCGGCCGCGAGCGGGGTGAGCTGCTGCGCATCACCCGCGACGACACCGGACGGGTGACGAAGATGAACTGGGCGACGTACCTGGTCACCCGCGAGCCGCGGGCGTTCGGGCAGTGAACGGGGCGCCGGGCCGTCCGGGCGGCACGCCCGAACGCCCGGCGCTGTTCTTCGTCGACGCCGCCGAGTTCCGCGCGTGGCTGGCGGCGAACCACGACACCGCCGACGAGCTCTGGATGGGGCTGTACCGCAAGCACGTCGCCGACCGCGGGCTCACCTGGGCCGCGGCCGTTCCCGAGGCGCTGTGCTTCGGCTGGATCGACTCGCAGATCCAGCGCATCGACGAGAACGCCATGCGCCAGCGGTGGACCCCGCGGCGTTCGGGCAGCGTGTGGAGCGCGGTGAACATCGACCTCGTCGCCCGGCTCACCGAGCAGGGCCGCATGCAACCGGCCGGCCTCGCCGCGTTCGCGCGCCGGCGCGAGGAGCGCTCGCGCATCTACTCGCACGAGCAGGGTGAGCTCGAGCTGCCGGCACCGCTCGCGGCCCGTCTGGCCGCCGACGAGCGCGCGGCCCGCTTCCTGGCCGCCGCCACCGCGTCCTACCGCAAGATCGCGATCAACTGGGTGCTGTCGGCCAAGCAGGAGGTCACCCGGGAACGGCGGTTCGCGCAACTGCTCGAGGACAGCGCCGCCGGCCGGCTCATCCCTTCGCAGCGTTACGGCGCGCCGCCGAAGTGGGTCGACCGGGCGCGCGCTGCCCTCGAGGGCTGAGCCGGGATCCGGGTCGGCTCAGGGTCGATACGGGGGTTGACACGCAGGCGCGGCGACGCCGCACGGCCGATGCTGGAACCCATGAGCACACCGATGACCGACACCCCCCGCTACATCCCACCGAGCGCGACGCCGCCGCTGCGGCGCCCGCGTCGCGGCCGCATGATCGGCGGCGTCTGCGCCGGGCTGGCCGCGCGCTTCGGCATGACGGCGACGCAGGTGCGGGTGCTGGCCGTGGTGTCGTGCCTGCTGCCCGGCCCGCAGTTCCTGGCCTACCTCGCCCTGTGGGCGCTGCTGCCCGAGGGCGACTGACCATCGACGGCGGGACCCGGCCCGTCCCCCGGCGTAGTTTCGCGGGCATGAGCAACCTCGAGCGCTCGCCCGGGCTGCGCCGGTGCGGCGGGCTGGCCGAGGTGGCCGTGCGCCCGGCGCACGACGTGTACGCCGGCCGGCAGGTGCAGCTCGGGGAGGCCCAGACCGTCCGGCGCTTGTTGCCGAACCTGGGCCGCCGACTCGTCGGGCCGTGGTGCTTCGTCGACCACTACGGGCCCGAGGACGTCGTCGACGCCCCGGGGATGCAGGTGCCGCCGCACCCGCACATCGGGTTGCAGACCGTCAGCTGGCTCGTGGCCGGCCAGGTCCACCACCGCGACAGCCTCGGCAGCGACCAGGTCGTGCGGCCCGGCCAGCTGGGGCTGATGACGGCCGGCGCGGCCATCACGCACGCCGAGCAGTCGCCGCTGGCGCATCCGGCCCTGCTGCACGGCGCCCAGCTGTGGCTGGCGCTGCCCGACGCCGTGCGGCACGTGGCACCGGCGTGGGAGTACCACGCCGACCTGCCGACGCTCGGCGAGCCGGGCGCCTCGGCCACCGTGCTGGCCGGGCAGGTCGCCGGGGTCGTGTCGCCGGCGACCACCTACTCACCGGCACTCGGCGTCGACCTCGCCCTCGACCCCGACGGCAGGGTGACGCTGCCGTTGGAACCCGGCTTCGAGCACGCGTTGCTGGTCCTGTCGGGCAGCGTCACCGTCGACGACGACGTGCTGGCCCCGGGGGCGATGGTCTACCTGGGCTGCGCCCGGTCCGAACTCGCGCTCACCTCCACCGACGGCGCCCGGGCGCTGTTGCTCGGCGGCGCACCGTTCGAGGAGGAGATCGTCATGTGGTGGAACTTCGTGGCGCGATCCTCCGACGAGATCGTCGAGGCCCGCGCCGCCTGGACCGACGGTCGCCGGTTCGGCGACGTCGCCGGCTACGACGGCTACCGGCTGCCGGCGCCGGCGCTGCCGCCGGGGCGGCTCAAGCCCGGCGGCAGCGCCCGCTGAGGCGATTCAGGCCGCGGCCCGCGCGCGGGTCTCGGCGTCGGCCTCGGCCTGCGACTCGAGCGCGTAGGCGAGGATCTCGCCGACGTCGCCCACCGGCCGCACGTCCAGCTCCTCGAGCACCTCGGCCGGGACGTCGTCGAGGTCCGGCTCGTTGCGCTGCGGGATGAACACGGTCTTCAGCCCGGCGCGCTGTGCGGCGAGCAGCTTCTGCTTCACCCCGCCGATCGGCAGCACCCGGCCGTTGAGAGTCACCTCGCCGGTCATCCCGACGTCCGAGCGCACCGGCTTGCCGGTGGCCAGTGACGCCAGCGCCGTGGTCATCGTGACCCCGGCCGACGGGCCGTCCTTGGGCACCGCGCCCGCGGGCACGTGCAGGTGCACGGCGCGGTCGAGCGCGTCGACCGCGACGCCGTGCTCGGCCCCGTGCGAACGCAGGTAGCTCAGCGCGATGTGCGCCGACTCCTTCATGACGTCGCCGAGCTGGCCGGTCAGCGTCAGCCCCCGTTCACCCGGCATCGCGGCGGCCTCGATGAACAGCACGTCGCCGCCGGTGCCCGTGACCGCGAGACCGGTGGCCACGCCGGGCACGGAGGTGCGCTCCGGCGACTCGGGCAGGAAGCGGGGCCGGCCGAGGAAGTCGCGCAGGTTGTCCTCGTCCACCGCGATCGGGACGGGTGCCGCGGTGGCCAACTTTGTCGCCGTCTTGCGCAGCACCCGGGCCAGCGCGCGTTCGAGCTGGCGCACCCCGGCCTCGCGGGTGTACTCCCCTGCTACACGCCGCAGCGCCGCGTCGGTGATGGTCACCTCGGTGTCGTCGAGCGCGGCGCGCGAGCGCTGCCGCGGCCACAGGTGCGAGCGGGCGATGGACACCTTGTCGTCCTCGGTGTAGCCGTCGAGCGTGACGACCTCCATGCGGTCGTACAGCGCCGCCGGGATGGTGTCGGCGACGTTGGCCGTGGCCAGGAAGAGCACGTCGGACAGGTCGAGGTCGACCTCGAGGTAGTGGTCGCGGAACGTGTGGTTCTGCGCCGGGTCGAGCACCTCGAGCAGCGCCGCGGCCGGGTCGCCGCGGAAGTCGGAGCCCACCTTGTCGATCTCGTCCAGCAGTACCACCGGGTTCATCGAGCCGGCCTCGGTGACGGCCCGGACGATACGCCCGGGCAGCGCGCCGACGTAGGTACGGCGGTGGCCGCGGATCTCGGCCTCGTCGCGGACGCCGCCGAGGGCGACGCGCACGAACTTGCGGCCCAGGGCGCGGGCGACGGATTCGCCGAGCGAGGTCTTGCCGACGCCGGGCGGCCCGACGAGCGCGAGCACCGCGCCCGAGCCGCGACCGCCGACGACCTCGAGGCCCCGGTCGGCGCGCCGGGCCCGCACGGCGAGGTACTCGACGATGCGGTCCTTCACGTCGTCGAGGCCGTGGTGGTCGGCATCGAGGATCTCCCGGGCGCCCGCGATCTCGGTCGCGTCCTCGGTCTTCACCGCCCACGGCAGGTCGAGGACGGTGTCCAGCCAGGTGCGGATCCACCCGGACTCCGGCGACTGGTCCGATGCGCGCTCGAGCTTGCCCACCTCGCGCAGCGCCGCCTCGCGGACGGTGTCGGGCAGGTCGGCCGCCTCGACGCGGGCCCGGTAGTCGTCGCTGCCCTCGGGCTCACCCTCGCCGAGTTCCTTGCGGATGGCGGCGAGCTGCTCGCGCAGCAGGAACTCGCGCTGGCGCTTGTCCATACCCTCGCGTACGTCGTCGCGGATCTTCTCGCTGACCTCGAGCTCGGCCAGGTGGTCACGCGCCCAGGTCAGGACGTGGGTCACCCGCGCCTCGACGTCGGGTGTCTCGAGCAGCTCGCGCTTCTGCTCGTCGGTGAGGTACGGCGCGTAGCCGGCGAGGTCGGCGAGCTCGGAGGGGTCGGTGATCTTCTGCACCTGATCGACCACTTGCCAGGCGTTGCGCCGCTGCAGGATCGCGATGACGACCTGCTTGTACTCCTCGGCCAGCGCGCGGACGGTGTCGCCGACCGGCTCGTCCTCGACGGGTTCGGCCTCCACCCACAGCGCGGCGCCGGGCCCGGGCACGCCCGAGCCGAGCTTGGCCCGGCGCCCGGCCCGCAGCACGGCGGCACGGGCTCCGCCGGGCAACCGGCCGATCTGCTCGACGTCGGCGATGACGCCGTAGGACGGGTAACGGTCGGCCAGCCGCGGCGCGAGCAGCAGCTGCCCGGCGGACTCCCCGGCACGGGCCGCGTCGATGACCGCGCGGGTGTCGCTGTCGAGCTCGACGGGCACGACCATGCCCGGCAGCACCACGGTGTCGGGCAGGGAGAGGATCGGCAGGGTCAACAGATCGGACATGGACGGGCCTCTTTCTTGAGCGATACCGGCTCAAGTCCCGCGGCGGTCCTGATGTTTCCGTCGGGGGCCCGAGTTCGCTCACGGCGAACCGGGCGCGCGGTGGTGCGGCGCTGCGGTGCTGCGGTGCTGCGGTGCAGCGGCGCTCAGCAGCCGAGGTAGGCGAGGGCTTGTTGCAGCAGCACGCCCTGGCCGCCGACCATCTCGGCCTGCAGGCCCCGGTCCCGGCACTCGGCCGGCGTGACCCAGGTGAGCTCCAGCGCGTCCTGCTGCGGTGCGCAGTCCCCCTCGACGGGAACGACGTAGGCGAGCGACACCGCGTGCTGGCGCGGGTCGTGGAACGGGGTGACGCCGGGCACCGGGAAGTACTCGGCCACTGTGAAGGGCTGCGGCGCGGGCGGGATGCGCGGCAGGGCGAGCGGCCCGAGATCCTTCTCCAGGTGCCGGGCCAGGGCCTGGCGCACCCGCTCGCCGTAGAGCACCCGGCCGGAGACCAGGGCCCGGATCAGGCTGCCGTGGCCGGTGGCCCGCAGCAGCAGGCCGACCGAGACCACCTCGCCGACGTCGTCGACCCGCACCGGGACGGCGTCGATGTAGAGGATCGGCAGCCGCTCGCGGGCGGCGCGCAATTCCTCGGCGGTGAGCCAGGCGCTGGCGGTCTCGCTGTCGATGGTCACCGGGCGATCCTCCCAAGCCCGGGCGGCGGCGTGCCGCGCGGCCGGTCGGGTCGGGGACTTTCCCCTACCCCGAATTGGGGGCCTGACCCTGACGACGGCGGGTGCGAGCCGCAGCATGATCGAATCCATGGCCATCGACGTGCTGGAGCGACCGGCCGTCGCCGTGCGCCGGTCCCCGAGCCGGCGGTCCCGGCGGATCGCTGCCGGGCTCGGCGTGGCGCTGCCGCTGCTCGGTGTCGCCCTGCTCGCCGTCGAGCTGCGCCACGTCGACTTCCACGAGGTCTGGACCCAGCTGCGCCCGGGCCAGCTCGTCGCCGCCGTGGCCTGGATCGCCGTGTCCTTGGTGGCCGCCGCGTACAACCTCACCGGCTTCAGCGCGGTGCGGGTGCGGTTGCGGCGCAGCCTGCTGGTCCAGCTGGCGGTGAGCGGCATCCGCGTGTTGACCCCGTCGGCCGTGAGCACGCCGTTGGTGGGCGCGCGCTTCCTGACCCGCAACGGCGCGTCGCTGCCCGACGCCGCCGCCACCGTGGCCGTGGCCCAGCTCGTGCAGTTCGGGGCGACGGTCGGCATCGTCGCGGTGCTGGCGGCGACGTCCGACGTCGGGGTGCCGCCCCTGCCGGGACCGGGCGCGTCGGCGATCGCGGCGGCTGTGCTCGCGGTGATCGTCGGCGTGCTGGCCGTCGTGGCCCGGCGCAGCCGCCGGGCCCGCACCGCGCTGCGGGCCGGACGCCGCAGCGTGGCGGGTCTGGCCCGGCACGCCCGCGCACACCCGCTGCGCGCGCTCAGCGGCGTACTCGCTTCGGTAGCCCTGACGCTGTCGCACGTGCTCGCGTTCGCCGCCTGCGTCTCCGCAGTCGGTGGCCACGCCCCGCTGCTCACCCTCGCCGCCGTCTATCTGGGCGCGGCGTCGGCCGGGTCGCTGGTGCCGACGCCGGGCGGCGTGGGACCGGTCGAGGCGGCGCTGATCGGCGGGTTGACCGCGGCGGGTGTGGCTCTGCCGGCCGCCACCGCCGCGACGGTGCTGTCGCGGCTGGTAGCGGTGTGGCTGCCGGCGCTGCCGGGGTGGTGGGCCGCGGCCCGGTTGCGCCGGACCGGCGACCTCTGAAGGTCAGTCGCGCGGGTCGCGGGTGCCGCGCGGCACGTGCGGCATGATCGCGTCGGGCGGGATGACGCCGAGCTTGCCCTTCTGGTAGTCCTCGAGCGCCTGGACCAGCTCGTCGCGGGTGTTCATCACGAACGGCCCGTAGTGCATCATCGGCTCGTTGATCGGCTCGCCGCCGAGCAGGATGACCTCGAGCGAACTCGTCCGGCTGTCCTGCCTGGCGTCCGCGGCGAGGGTGATCCGGTCACCGGCACCGAAGACCGCGGTCTGCCCGGCGTGGATGGGCGTGCGCTGCGGCCCGACCGTCCCCGACCCGGCGTAGACGTAGGCCAGTGCGTTGTAGGTGGGCTGCCACGGCAGCGACAGGCGCGCCCCGGCGGCCACCGACGCGTGCAGCAACGTGATCGGCGTGTGCGTCGAGCCCGGGCCGACGTGCCCGTCGATCTCGCCGGCGATGACGCGCAGCAGGGCGCCGCCGTCCGCACTGGCGAGCAGCAGCAGGTCGGAGGCCTCCACCGGCTGGTAGGCCGGCTGCAGCCACTTGTCCCTCGCGGGCAGGTTCACCCACAGTTGGAAGCCGTTGAACAGCCCGCCGTCCTCGACGAGCTTCTCCGGCGGCGTCTCGATGTGCAGCAGGCCCGCGCCTGCGGTCATCCACTGCGTGGCGCCCTCGCGGATGACGCCGCCGCCGCCGTGGGTGTCCTGGTGGACGAACTCGCCGTCGATCAGGTAGGTCACGGTCTCGAAGCCGCGGTGCGGGTGCCAGTTGGTGCCCCTGGGCTCCCCGGCGGCGTAGTCCACCTCGCCCATGTGATCCATCATGATGAACGGGTCGAGGTGGCGGTAGTCGATGCCCGCCATCGTGCGGCGGACGGGGAAACCCTCGCCCTCGTAGCCGGACGGCCCGGTCGAGACGGCCAGCACCGGGCGCTCGGTGTCGCCCAGCGCGGCGTCCTTCACCCTCGGCAGCACCAGCGTGTCGGCGGTCACGGCGGCCATGGGAACCACTCTCCTCAAGTTGGTTGCGGATGCAACTGCTTGCGGAACATGCCGTACGGGCAGGCTATTCCACGGTAGGGACGCAACCGAAAGGACGAGCGATGCTGTACGGCAAGGAGCACGTCGAGAAGTACGAGCAGACCGACGGCCGCGAGGGCTATGAGTGGGAGAAGGGGACGACGATCCTGCTGCTGCACACCACCGGCCGCACGTCCGGCAAGGAGCGCATCCATCCGTTGATCTTCCGGGAGTGGGACAAGGACTACCTCGTCGTCGCCTCGAAGGGCGGCGACGACGACGCGCCCGAGTGGTTCAAGAACATCGAGCAGAACCCCGACGTCGAGGTGCAGATCAAGGGCGAGAAGTTCAAGGCGCACGCCCGCACGGCCACGCCGAGTGAGAAGCCCGCGATGTGGCAGCACATGATCGAGGCGTGGCCCGACTACTCCGAGTACCAGAAGAAGACCAGCCGCAACATCCCCGTGGTCGTCCTCGAGCGCGCCGCCTGACCGGTACCCCCGGTCGGACTCGAACCGACACTGGGACCCTTTTAAGGGGTCTGCCTCTGCCGTTGGGCTACGGGGGCCTGCGGGCCCGAGTATCCCGGTCGCCGGGCAGGATGGGGTGATGGGTGCCACCGCTGCCGAACTCGCCGCAACCCTGCCCGGCGACGACCTGGTGCCCGACGCCACCGCGGTCTTCGACCGGGCGGCCACCCTGCCGGCCGCGCCCGTCGACGTGTGGCCGTGGCTGCTTCAGCTGGGGCTGCGTCGCGCCGGGTGGTACTTCCCGCGCCGGCTGGAGCGGCTGACCCCGCCCGCGCGGCGGGGGCTGCGCCACCTCGACCCGGCGCTGCAGCACGTCGAGATCGGCGACGAGCACCCCGACTGGGGCCCGGGTGAGCCGGTGCTGCGGGTCGTCGACCTGGTGCCGGAGCGAGCCATCGTCTACCTGTCGCTGCGCGACAAGAGCAACGGGCATCGCTGGCCGCGCGACGGGCGCGCCGACCGGCCGGGGGTGCTCGCACTGAGCTGGGTGCTCGTGCTGAGCGCCGAGGGCGCCGACGCCACCCGGCTGCACCTGCGGCTGCGGGCCCGGATCAAGGCGCGCCGCGTCCCCCTCACCCCGCTGTTCGAGCTGTTCGACGCCGTGACCGTGGCGTTGCTGTTCGCCGGCCTGCGCGAGCGGGTGAGCCGGTGAGCTCGTGGTCGGCACCGGTGCGCTACGCCGAGTGCGACCAGCAGAACGTCGTGTTCAACTCCCACTACCTCACGTGGTGCGACGAGGCGATGGCCGGCTACTGCCGAGAACGCGACCTGCTGCACCTCGCCGAAACCGTCCACCTGGTGACCTCGACGATCACCTGGCGCTCACCGGCACGCTGGGGCGACGTCGTGGACGTCGCGGTGAGTTGTCCGAGGGTCGGCCGCACCAGTTTCGAACTCGTCTTCACCATCCGCGTCGGCGAACGGTCGTGCGCCACCGTGACCACGGTCTACGTCAACACCGACGGTGCCGGCACGCCGGTGGCGGTCCCCGAGCCGGCCCGCAGCCGCCTGCGCTGAACCCGGCCCACCGCCGCCGCACGCGCTACGGGCTGATCCGGGCCGGCAGCCCGAACCGGGTGAGATCAGCGGTGAGGAAGGCCGTCACGTCGGCGACGCGCGCGGCGCGGAGCGTGAGGATGTCGAGGCCGCCGGGGACGTAGGCGCGGCTGCCGTCGTCCCACAGGTAGGTGCCGAAGGCGAGTTGCCCGTTCGCGGTGGTGGGCAGCAATCGCCAGCGTGAGCGCATCGGGCCGTCGCGCAGGAACACCGAGATCTCCTCGACCCCGCGGTACCACCGCGCCAGCGGCGGCATCGAGTAGCGCGCGTCGTCGGCCAGCATCGCGACGATCGATTCGACGTCGCCGGCGTGCCAGGCCTGGGTCCAGCGGGTGACGATCGTCTCGACCGCGGGATCGCCGAGGTCCCGCAGCACCGTCTGCTGGTTCGGCGTGCTCGAGTCGATCCGCTTGCGGGCTCGCTGCAGCGCACTGTTGACCGACGCGGTCGAGGTCTCCAGATGTTCGGCCGCTTCGGCCGCCGTGAACCCGAGGACATCGCGCAGGATCAACGCGGCGCGTTGGCCGGCGGGCAGGTGTTGCAGCGCCGCGACGAACGCGAGCTCGACGCTCTCGCGGGCCACGTACTGCGCTTCCGGCGACGGGTCGGGGTAGGGCTCGAGCCAGCTGATCTCGTTCTCGGGCGTACCGGGCGCGAGGTCGACGGGCAGCTCCCGACGACCTCTTCGTGTGAGGGCGGTGAGGCAGCGGTTGGTGGCGATCTTGTACAGCCACGCCCGGACGAATCCCCGCTCGTCGAGGCCGGCGACACTGCGCCACGCGCGGATCAGGGTCTCCTGGACGGCGTCGTCGGCGTCGTGCAGCGAGCCCAGCATCCGGTAGCAGTGCGCCTGCAACTCACCGCGGTACGGCGCGACCAGCTGCTCGAACGCCGCGGAGTCACCCGACCGAGCAGCGTCGAGCAGCCGGGCGGGTGCGCTCATCGGCTCATCATGCGTCCTGCGATGAATTCGGGCGAGGGCCGGGGTTTCACCCTCGAGATCCGCTCCACGAGGAGGACACCATGGATGACGAACAGCAGATCCGCCGGCTCATCGAGGGCTGGGCCACAGCCGTCCACATCGGCGACCTGCCGACGGTGCTCGCCGACCACGCACCCGGCATCGTCATGTTCGACGTCCCGCCGCCCCAGCAGGGCGTGCGCGGCCTCGACGCCTACCGCGACACCTGGCCGCCCTTCTTCCGATGGCAGGCCGCGGGTGCGGTGTTCGAGATCGAATCGCTCGAGGTCACCGCCGGCACTGACGTCGCCTTCGCCTTCGCGCTCCTGCGCTGCGGCACGGCGGCCGAGTTCGACCGCGACCCCGCGCAGCGGCTGCGGCTCACGATCGGCCTGCGCAGGACCGACGAGCGGTGGACGGTGACCCACGAGCACCACTCCTTCGCGGATGCGAGCGAATCGCCGGAGGCCGGGGCCGACTGACCGGGGACGCTCAGGCGATGCCGCCGAGCTGCGCGGCGCGGTGCAGCACCGCGTCGAGCATCGCCTCGGTCAGCCGGCCGGTGAAGGTGTTCTGCTGGCTCACGTGGTAGCAGCCGAGCACAGTGCGCCCGTCGACGGGCACCTCGACGGCGTGCCCGAATCTCGGGACCGGTTGCGGCACCGGCACGCCCGCGGCGGCCAGCGCCGGCCACAACGCCGCCCAGCCGAACGCGCCGAGGACCACCACGGCTCGCACCCCCGGCCAGGACAGCGCGATCTCGCGGGCCAACCAGGGGCGGCAGGCGTCACGCTCCTGCGGGGTCGGCTTGTTCGCCGGCGGCGCGCAACGCACCGGGGCGGTGACCCGCAGCCCGCGCAGCGTCAGCCCGTCGTCGGCCGCCACCGCGGTGGCCTGGCTGGCCAACCCCACCCGGTGCAACGACGCGAACAGCCAGTCGCCGCTGCGGTCGCCGGTGAACATCCGGCCCGTGCGGTTGGCGCCGTGCGCCGCCGGCGCCAGCCCGACCACCAGGATCGCGGGGGCGGGCGAGCCGAAGCCCGGCACCGGCCGGCCCCAGTAGGCCTGGTCGGCGAAGGCGCGACGGCGTACCCGGGCCACCTGCTCGCGCCACTCGACCAGCCGCGGGCAGGCCCGGCACACGCTCGAGCACGCGGCGACGGTGTCCAGGTCGGCGTGCGCGGCCAGCCGGCGGACGTCGGCGGCCGAGCGGGCCACCGGTGTCGCCGTGTCGGCCGGATCGCCGGGCCAGCCCTGCCCGGGCGCCGCCGGCCCGCGGTCGTCGCTCACGGCGCAAGCTTGGCAGGCGTGCGCCCGGCGCAGGCTGGGTAGGGTCCTGACCACCGCCACCGACCACGGGAGACTCCAGCATGGCTGCAGGCGCGAAGATCGGGATCAAGGTGCTGAGCGTGGTGATCGGGATCCCTGTCGGCATGGCCACCCGCAATCTCGTCGAGCGGGCGTGGGCCGCTGCCGGCGACGCGAGCCGGGCCCGCAAACCGTCGGAGGACGGCGTGCAACTGGCCGACGCGATTGCCTGGGGGGCCCTGTCGGCCGTCGGGATCGTCGTGGCCGACCTGATCACCCGCCGCAGCGCCGAGGCGGCCTACTCCGCCATCACCGGCAACCCGCCGCCCGCCGGCAAGCCCTCCAAGGGGGCCAAGAAGCTGGAGCAGGCGGCCGAGAAGTCGCCGGCCACGAACGAATAGCCGCCGCAGGGCATTCAGCCGAGGGACAGGGCGATGCCGTCGAGGATGTCGTGCTCGCTCGCGATCACCGCGTTGACGCCGATCTGCTCGACCAGGGTGCGCAGCACCAGCGCGCCGCCGGCGATCACGTCCACCCGCCCGGGATGCATCACCGGCAGGGCGGCGCGTTCGGCCCGGGTCATGCCTACCAACCGCTCGGTGGTCTCGGCCACCTGGTCGGCGCTGACGCCGGCGCCGTGGATCGCGAGCGGGTCGTAGCGTTCGAGGCCCAGCGCGATCGCGGCCACAGTGGTCACCGTGCCGGCGACGCCGACAAAGGTGACGTCCGGGTCGAGCGGGACGTCGGGTCGTGCGGCGTCGATCGCGGCGCGCACGTCGGCGACCACGGCCCCGACCTGCGCCGCCGACGGTGGGTCGTCGTGCAGGTGCCGCTCGGTCATCCGCACGCAGCCGACGTCCATGCTGTGCGTCTGCAGCGGCACGTCGGCGCCGACCTCGCCGCGCACCAGTTCGGTGGAGCCGCCGCCGATGTCGGCCACCAGCAGCGGCCCGGACGAGCCGACGCGCACGCCGGCCGCCCCGGCGAAGGACAGCGCCGCCTCCTCGTGACCCGAGATCACCGCGGGGTCGGTGCCCAGCTCCGCGCGCACCATCGCCACGAACTCGTCGCGGTTGGCGGCGTCGCGGGTGGCGCTGGTGGCCACCATCCGCACGCGCTGCGCCCCGTCGTCGGTGATGATGCGGGCGTAGTCGGCCAGGGCGGCGCGGGTGCGCGCCAGGGCCTCGGGCGCCAACCGCCCCGTCCGGTCGACCCCCTGGCCGAGCCGGACGACGCGCATCTCGCGGACCACGTCGGTCAACCGCCCGTCGGCCACGTCGGCCACCAGCAGCCGGATGGAGTTGGTCCCGCAGTCCAGCGCGGCCACCCGGACCGGATCGCTCACGACCGCTCCTGCACGTCGACGCACGGGCCGCCGGCCCACCAGTCGGGCAGCGCCGCCAGCGCCTCGTCACCCAGCGGGTTGGCACCGGGGCCGGCGGCCAGCGCATGCCCCACGAGCACGTGCAGGCATTTCACCCGGGTGGGCATGCCGCCGGCGCTGACACCGGCGATCTCGGCCACGTGCCCGAGCTGTTCGCGGCGGGCCAGGTAGCTCTCGTGCGCCGCGCGGTAGGCCGCGGCGAGCTCGGCGTCGATGTGCAGTCGTTCGGTCATCTCGCGCATCGTCCCCGACGCCTCGAGGCGGCCGATCGCGGCGGCCGCACGCGGGCAGGTGAGGTAGTAGAGCGTGGGGAACGGAGTGCCGTCCGGCAGGCGCGGCGAGGTCTCCACGACGTCGGGGTGACCGCACGGGCAGCGATGGGCCACCCGCCGGATCGCGCGTGGCTCGCGGCCGAGCTGGGCGCCGACGACGGCGCGGTCAGCGGGCGTGACCTCGTGCGCCGCGCTCACTTCCCCGCGGCGCGCACGCTGGCCCAGAGCCGGTCGTTCCACGCCGCGCCGGCCGCCTCCTTGGACGGCTCGCCGGCGGATCTGGCGATGTCCGAGCGTTGGCCCTTGTCGACCACGACGAACACGGTGTCCCCGGGCATCGCGTACTGCAGGCGGGTGCGGGCCTGGCGCTGGATGAACCCGGGATCGGCCCACTGCTGCACCTGGTGACGCAGCTGCTGCAGCGCGGCCCGGTCCTCGCTCAGCTGTTGCTGGGCGCTGCCGATGTCGTTGCGGCTCGCGAGGTAGCGGTGCACGGGCGCGGCGAGCAGCACCACGAGCAGCAGGACCACGCCGCCGAGCAGCAGCGCGCGACCGGTGAGCACCGGCCGCCCGGCCTCCCCGCCGCGGGTCCCGCGGCGAGCACGCGGGATGCGCGGGGCGCCGCTACTGACGGGCACGCGGGTCAGCTCCCGCTCGCCGGCTCGAACGCGGCCGGCAGGTACCGGGGGAACGCACCGGCACCGGCGTAGCGGGCGGCCTCGTCCAGCTCGTCCTCGATCCGCAGCAGCTGGTTGTACTTCGCGACGCGCTCGCTGCGTGCGGGCGCCCCCGTCTTGATCTGCCCGCAGTTCACGGCGACGGCGAGATCGGCGATCGTGGTGTCCTCGGTCTCGCCGGAACGGTGGCTCATCATGCAGCGGTAGCCGTGCCGGTGGGCGAGGTCCACGGCGTCGAAGGTCTCGGTGAGGGTGCCGATCTGGTTGACCTTGACCAGCAGCGCGTTGGCGGCGCCGGACTCGATGCCGCGGCCCAACCGCTCGGGGTTGGTGACGAACAGGTCGTCGCCGACGAGTTGGACGCGATCGTCGAGCTGACCGGTCAGCGCCTCCCAGGCGTCCCAGTCGTCCTCGGCGAGCGGGTCCTCGACCGACACGATCGGATAGTCCTCGACCAGCGAGGTGTAGTAGGCGACCATCTCGTCGGCGCTGTTGTCCCGGCCCTCGAACCGGTAGACGCCGTCGGCGTAGAACTCGGTGGCCGCGACGTCCATCGCCAGCGCGATGTCGACCCCGATGGTCAGCCCCGTCCTGGCGACGGCCTCGACGATGAGGTCTAGCGCGGCCCGGTTGGAGTCGAGGTCGGGCGCGAAGCCGCCCTCGTCGCCGAGCCCGGTGGACAGGCCCTTCGCCTTCAGCACCGACTTCAACGCGTGGTAGACCTCGGCTCCGTGGCGCAGCGCCTCGGCGAACGTGGGCGCGCCGATCGGAGCGATCATGAACTCCTGCACGTCGACGTTCGAGTCGGCGTGCGCCCCGCCGTTGACGATGTTCATCATCGGCACGGGCAACAGGAACGCGTTCGGGCCGCCCAGGTAGCGGAACAACGGAAGGTCGGCCGACGCAGCAGCCGCCTTCGCCACCGCCAGCGAGACCCCGAGGATCGCGTTCGCGCCGAACCGGCTCTTGTCGGGCGTGCCGTCCAGATCGCGTAGCGCCTGGTCCAGGATGCGCTGCTCGCTCGCCTCGAGGCCGATGACCTCCGGGGCGATGTCGTCCATGACCGCGGTCACGGCCTTCTCGACACCTTTGCCGCCGTAGCGGTCCCCGCCGTCGCGCAGTTCGACGGCCTCGAAGGCGCCGGTGGACGCGCCGCTGGGCACGGCCGCACGCGACAGCGTTCCGTCGTCGAGGGCCACCTCGACCTCGACGGTCGGGTTGCCGCGCGAGTCCAGGATCTCGCGCGCGCCAACGGCGTCGATGCTCGCCACAGGGGTGTTCCTCCTCGGGTGCGGTCCGGCCGGCCACACGCAGGTGCCGGCGGACGCCTACGGTCCGTGGCCCACACTATCGGCGCGCTCGCGCGCCGCGGCTCAGGCCAGCGGGAGGGGCGCGTCGGCCGGCCCGGTGCCCGGCTCGGCCAGCACGACGCGGTTGCGGCCCTCGGCCTTCGCCCGGTACAGGGCGGCGTCGGCGGCCCGCAGCAGGTCAGTGAGCTCGACCCGCTCGTCGTGCACGACGGCGACGCCGACGGACACCGACACAGTGGGTTCGTCGGCCGACCCAGCGGCTTCGAGCAGGCTGCGGACCCGCAACCGATGGATCCGGGCCCGCAACCGCTCGGCGATCACCAGCGCGTCGGCCTCGCCCGAGTCGGGCAGCACGGCCACGAATTCCTCCCCGCCGAAACGGCCGACCGTGTCGTACTCGCGCACGCCCGCGGCCAACGACCGGCCGACCACACGCAGCACCTTGTCCCCGGCCAGGTGGCCGAACTCGTCGTTGACGAGCTTGAAGCGGTCGATGTCGATGATCAGCACCGCGAGCGACGACCCGAGCCGCTGGGCGCGCGACAGTTCGCGCTTGGCCACGTGCTCCCAGGCGACCGCGTTGAGCAAACCGGTCTTGGTGTCGGTGCTGGCCGCGGTCTCGAACTCGCGCATCCGGGCGCCGCGCTGCAAGGCAACCATCGGCGCGATGACGAAGACGACCAGCCACGGCTGGAACAGCACCGCGAGCGAAACCAGGCCACCCAGGCACAGCGTGGCGAACTCGATCAGGTTCTCATCGCGCGTGCCGGCCAGATCGGCGACCGGTACGCCGCGGCTGATCAGGAAGACGGTGACCAGGGCGCGGTTGACCGCAGCGTAAGCGGCCATGGCGACCAGGACAGGGAGAAAGCCGTCCATGCCGCCGGGCAGGCCCGACCAGGCGTGCGTGAGGTGGGAGAACAGCCAGGCGGCGACGAGGCTGGTGAGGACCACGTTGGTGGTGTTGAAGACCCAGCGGAACGCCTGCATCCCCGCGGGACGGTACTGCCGGATCCACTTGTAGGTGAGCACCACGCAGACGATCACCACGGTCCAGCCCGGCGCGATGGCGATGGCGGCGCCGAACGACCAGACCGAGGTCAGGTCCTGCGAGAGGTCAGGCCCGATCCGCACCCGGAGGCGGGCGGCGCGCGCCGACCCCTCCTCGAACGCGATGGCGAGCGCGGCCAGCAGGAGAACCCGCCAGCCCACCGACGGCTGGTCGACGACCTGGCGGAAGGACGACCAGCCCCACGCGAGCGCAGCGGCGAGGCACAGGCTCAGATAGAGGAGCGCGGGCAGTGGGGCGTTCGGGCGGAGGGCGCGCCAAGGGCGTCTGCGTGACTGCGCACGCGAGAACGCCATATCCGTTCCCCCCGGTTTTGTTGTGATCGCGCAGGTTGGCGACGCGTGTGTCCGGCGCACGCGCACGACAGCGGAAATACTACGCCCAGATTGGCCAGAAGCGACAGCCCACTCGCGCGCGTCGACCGACGCTTCGACGGGGCTCGGGTCGCTCCTGTGGTCTGTGCGTGCGCGACGCGGACTGCCGGCCACCTCGGGGCCGGAAAACGAGCCAGCGCAATACCCCTGACAATGGCCCGGATCGGTAGGTTCGCGGGCGGAGAAGTCGGGTAATGTGCTGTACCGCGCCACAGTAAGTTATGCGCTAGGAAAATGGCGTACAGAGCGTGGCCGGCTTTTACTCAAAGTGATCAGGACAACCGTTCGAGATATTTTCCGCCCGCTATTACCTACTGGCGAGTAGACCACCACACTTCACCCCCGGCACCGCTCACCCCCCGACACCGGAAGGAACCATCATGCAGAACTGGCACGGCTGACCCGCCCCCCACCCGTACCGACCCCCCGACACCGGAAGGACACCGTCATGCAGAACTGGCACGGCTGACCCGCCCCCCACCCGTACCGACCCCCCGACACCGGAAGGACACCGTCATGCAGAACTGGCACGGCTGACCCGCCCCCCACCCGTACCGACCCCCCGACACCGGAAGGACACCGTCATGCAGAACTGGCACGGCTGATCGAGCAATAGGCGCTCGGCGCCTCGCTCGGCAATGCCACGGAATGACCAGCACCGCACGTCTAAATGCGGGCTCAGAACAAATGGTCGAGTGTTTGTTTCTCGTAAAACTGCATTGGTGTAACGTGACGATTCCGGAACACCGCGTCTTGGGAAAGTCCCCTCGGGACGCCGCCCCGAATTTGCGCTCAGGCAGCCGGCCTGGAGCCGCTCATAAGCCAATCGGCGCAGCTATTGCCGGATAGTTTCGCTCACGCTGCGGGCACGCGTGAAATCTTTGCGTGTCTGAGGTGACCGTTGGCGACGACGCCGAAGGCGGCCGCGATTCCAACGGCACCGGCCAGGGCTATCGCGGTCCCGGCATCAGCGCGCTGCGCCACCAGACCGAAGATCGCGAGCCCGACGCCCTGCGCCCCGGTGAGGCAGGCCGACGCCACCCCCAGCGTGCGCGAGCGATAGCGGTCGGGGGTGAACTCGGCCAGACCGGTGAACACCTCCACCTGGTAGGCCGCGGCCGCACCGGACACGAACCAAGCGCCGAGCACCACCTGCCACGGCAACGGCCAGAAGGTGACGAGCAGCGGCACACCGCAGGCCACGGCCATCACGGCCATCGCGAGGTTGCGCCCGGACGGGCGAACGACACGCACGAGCAGCAGGGCACCGACCGCGCCACCGGCGGGGATCGCGGCCAGGAGCAGGCCGGCCACCCCGGTCGACTGCCCGATCTGGGCGGCGTAGGGGATGGCGAGGCCCTCGGGCACGACGAACAGACCGGCCAGAGCGCTCAGCTCGATCAACAGCATGATGCGCGGTTGCCGACGGATCTGCCACCGCCGCGCCGGCACAGCTGTCTGAGCGCCGACCGTCTCGCGCCCGGTCGGTTCGAACGACTGGGCGGCTGCGACCACGCCCTTGCCGGCGGTCAGGCGCAGGCCCGCGGTGATGATGGCCGCCGACGCGGCGAACGTCACGGCGTCGACCGCGAGGGCGCCGCGGGGATGCACGAAGGCCACCAACGCGCCGCCGACGGCGAAGCCGCCGATCTGGGCGATCTGACTGGTCGCCATCCGCAGCCCGGTGGCCGTGCGGTACTCGGCGGCAGTGAGTCGCGTGGCCAGGTAGCTGGCCTGGGCGGCGGTGAAGGCCGGCTCGACGAACACCGCGAGGACCAACAGCACCTCCAACAGACCCAGCGACGTCCCGGGCAGCGCCATGGCCGTGAAGGCGATCGCCCGCAGGATGTCCGCGCCCACCATGACCTCCAAGCGGGGCAGCCGATCGCCCAGGCGGGCCAGCACGACGCCGCCGAGAATGGCGGGCAGGAAGGTGGCGGCGTAGGTCAGGGCCGTCGCGGCGGCGCTGTGGGTGTGCTCGTAGACGAGGGCGGCCAGGGCCACCCGGGCGAGCTGATCGCCGACCAGGGACTGGACCTCAGCCCCGAACAGCACCGCGAACGAACGGTTGTGCAGCAGGCGCCGAAAGGTCGGTGCCGGTTCGCCCGGAACGTCCCTGTCCGCCCCGATCGACACGATCTCGAACAGTAGTGGCTCACCGGTGGCGAGGACAGGCTGCCGGGCCGAGTTTCCTCCCTCCGTCGGGTGTGGAACATTTACCGCTCAGCAGGTGCCGCGTGGGTCCGGGCCGCGAGCCGCACGCGTGTTCCCCAGTGCTCGGATGCGGCTGGTTGCCGCTCGGTGCGGCCCGACGCGAGAGGTGCAGCCCGTGGCGTTGCCCAGCCCGGTCCGTGGGCCGGCTTCGCGATGACCGACACCACCGGCCACACCCCCCGCGCCGACCTCGTACGCCTGGCCCGCAGCCTGCGCGTCGACGCCCTCGTCTACGTGCCGGCCACCACGCGGCCCGAGCCGCCGGTGCGGTTGATTGCCGGGCCCGCGCTCGACGGGGCCGAGCGCGCCGGACTCGCCTGGCTGTCCTCGGCCCGGCCGCGCCCGAACAGCCACGCCGCCGACGCCGACGGGTACGTGCTCGTCCCCCTCCGCTCGGCCGCGGTCGGGCTGCTCGGCGTGGTGGTGGCGACGTCGAGCGACGTCACACAGTGGTCCGACGACGAGCGTCGCTCGCTGCGCCGCCTGGTCGAGGCCCACGCGGGCGCGATCGACGCCCGCGCCACCCGCGCCGGATCCTCGCCCGACGCCGGGGAGGACTTCGCCACCGATCTGCGCACGGCGGTGGCGCACGACGAGTTGCACCTGGCCTACCAACCCGAGATCGACCTGCCGACCGGCGAGGTCGTGGCCGTCGAGGCGCTGGTGCGCTGGGACCACCCGCGGATGGGCGAACTCGGACCCGAATGGTTCATCTCCCTGGCCGAGCGTTCGGACCTGATCCAGCTCGTCGGGAACTGGGTGCTCGAGCACGCCATAGCGGCCCTGGCCCGGTGGAACGCGGAGTTCCCCGGCCTGAACCTCATCCTGCGGGTCAACGTCTCCCCGGTGCAGCTGTCCGACGCCGACATCACCATCCCGATCTCGGCCGCACTCGAGCGCCACGGGGTCCCGGGCCGCCAGCTGTGCGTGGAGCTGACGGAGAACGCTCCGCTCGGCGACGTCGCCGACGTCGCGCAGGCGATCGCACGGTTGAAGCAGCTCGGGGTCAGCTCGGCCATCGACGATCTGGCCACCGGCTACAGCGCACTGAGCCACCTGCGCACGCTGCCGGTCGACTTCGTCAAGATCGATCGCAGCCTCATCCACGGGATCGACACCGACCGCCGGGCACAGACGATCGTGGTCGCGCTGATCGGCCTGGCGCTGAACTTCGAACTCGGCGTCATCGCCGAGGGCGTCGAGACCCAGGCGGAGGCGACCACGCTGCTCGCCCTCGGCTGCACCCGGGCGCAGGGTCACCATCTCGGGCGCCCACGCGACGCGCAGGCGATCAGCGCACTGCTCGCCGGGCAGCGCCAGGACGGCCAGCTCCGGCGGTAGGGATCACGGCTTGTGATATCCAGCTACGGAGAGTTATGCTCGAGAGGTCCCGGCCGGTGGCTCCCCCCGTGCCACCGGCTGGGACGACTCATGTCCGGGGTCCTCGGCCGCGAGTATCCGCGTGCGATAGGCCCGTGCCGCGGTCCGCAGCGCCCCCTCCGGATCGACGCCCGCCGCCTGCGCCTCGACCACGACGGCGAACAGCCGGGCCCCGATCCGCTCGCCCTCGTCGAGTGCGTCGTCCTCGCCGGGCGGCGCGACCGGAACCCCGGCCCGCTCGGCCCGGGCCACCAGCTTCGCCGTCAACGCCAGCGCCGGCTGGTGCACCGGGACGCCGTCGACGGCCGACGTCCGGCCCTTCTCGACGATCTTGTTCAGCTCCCACGTCTCGTTGAGCGTGGCCGCATCGGCGGCGCCGCCGTGATCGCCGGCGGCGAACACGTGCGGGTGGCGGCGGACCAGCTTGTCAGCGAGGTCGCCGGCCACCTCGTCGATGCCGAACGCGGCGCCGGCGGGCAGCTCCTGCGTGAGCCGGGCGTGGAAGAGGACCTGAAGCAGGAGGTCGCCCAGTTCCTCGCGCAGCAGGGCGAGGTCATCGCTCTCGATCGCCTCGATGACCTCGTAGGTCTCCTCGAGCAGGTACCGGGTGAGCGAGCGGTGGGTCTGCGCCGCGTCCCAGGGGCAGCCGCCGGGCGAGCGCAGCCGGTCCATGATCTCGACCGCGCGCTCCAGCGGGGAGGTCACGGGCGGCTCAGTTGGCCGGGGGTGGCGTCGACGCAGGTGCGGCGGCGCCGGAGCCCGGCTGCAGCGAGACGAACCCGGGCAGCCCGGCCCCCGCCGAGGTGTCCAGGGCGAGCTGGTCCGGGTTCCAGGTGCCGTAGCGCGAGCTGACCTGCACGGGAACCTTCGTCTTCTTGATCAGGGTGCCGACGTCGACGCCCTGTTGCTGCAAGGTGTTGAGCACCGACCGGTAGGCGAGGAAGTCGACCACCTGACGATCGAACGCGGTCGTGTACCCCTTCACGCCCTGGCTCTCGGTGAAAACCTTGGCGCTCTTGCCACCCAGCCCACGTCGCTCGAGCGCTTTGACCTGGGTCCCCGACGGCCCGCCGCCCGGTGCCTTCGCGACGAGCTTCTTCAGCACCGCGTTGGTCACGAGGATCTGCACCACGAACGCGCGCGGCCCGATCGAACTCTTGTCGAGCGGCACCGGCTGGGCCTTCGGCGTGACGTAGTGGGCCACCTGGGTGTCGGTAATGCGCTGTCCGTCGACGACGGCCGCGGTGCCGATGTTGCTGCGGCAGGCGCTGAGCGCGCCGGCGGCGAGCAGGGCCGCAGCGGCGGCGGTCAGCGCACGTGTTCTCACGACGGACGATTCTGTCATGGCGGGTCGGCGGCCTCACTCCCGCCCGGTGACCGCGGTGAGGACCTGCGCGCACCAGGTGAGCAGGGCGACGTCGCGCAGGGGCTCACCGCCGAAGTTGACCTCGGCGAACGAGCCGTCGGGCTTGACGACGCCCTTCGGGCGCGGCACCGACATCGTGCCGACGGCCGGCTTGTAGTGCGAGCGGTCGTAGAGGCGGGTGAGGCGCAGCTGCGCCGATTCGGGCAGGTCCAGCGGTGAGAACCGGACGAGGTTGCCCTGCAGGGACACCTCGGTCAGCCCGTGCCGGCGGCACACCACCTTGAACCTCGCGACGGCCAGCAGGTTCTCGACCGGTTCGGGGACCGGCCCGTACCGGTCGACCAGTTCCGCGCGCACCGCGTCGACGGCCGCGTCGGTGTTGGCCGACGCGAGGGCCCGGTAGGCCTCCAGGCGCAGCCGTTCGCCCGGCAGGTAGTCGACGGGCAGGTTGGCGTCGACCGGCAGGTCGACCTTCACCTCCGCCTGCTCGTCCTGAGAGTCGCCCCTGAAATCAGCCACGGCCTCGCCGACGAGGCGCACGTACAGGTCGAAGCCCACGCCGGCGATGTGTCCCGACTGCTCGCCACCGAGCAGGTTGCCGGACCCGCGGATCTCGAGGTCCTTCAGGGCCACGGCCATACCCGCGCCCATCTCGGTGTGCTGCGCGATGGTGGCCAGCCGGTCGTAAGCCGTCTCGTCAACGGCCGCTCCGGCGGGTAGGTGAAGTAGGCGTAGCCGCGTTCGCGCCCGCGGCCCACCCGCCCGCGCAGCTGGTGCAGCTGCGAGAGGCCGAAGGCGTCGGCCCGGTCGACGATGAGCGTGTTGGCGTTCGGGATGTCCAGGCCCGACTCCACGATGGTCGTGGCCACGAGCACGTCGTACCGCTTCTCCCAGAACCCGATCATGATCTGCTCGAGCGCGCCCTCGGCCATCTGCCCGTGCGCCACCGCGATGCGCGCCTCGGGCACGATCTCGGCCAGCCGGGCCGCCGCCCGGTTGATCGACTCGACCCGGTTGTGGATGTAGAAGACCTGGCCGTCACGCAGCAACTCGCGGCGGACCGCGGCGCCGATCTGACGCGCGTCGTAGGCGCCGACGAAGGTGAGGATGGGGTGCCGGTCCTCGGGCGGGGTGAGGATCGTGGTCATCTCGCGGATACCGGTCAGCGACATCTCCAGCGTGCGCGGGATCGGGGTGGCCGACATCGTCAGCACGTCGACGTCGACCCGCAGGCCCTTCAGGTACTCCTTGTGCTCGACGCCGAAGCGCTGCTCCTCGTCGATGATGACCAGCCCGAGGTCCTTGAAGCGCACGGTCTGCTGCAGCAGCCGGTGCGTACCGATGACGATGTCGGCCGACCCGTCGACGATGCTCCGGCCGATGTTGTCCACCTCGCCGGGCGGGGTGAAGCGGGACAGCTCGCGGATCTGCACCGGGAACTGGGACATGCGCTCGGTGAAGGTCTGGGTGTGCTGGTGCGCGAGCAGGGTCGTGGGGACGAGCACGGCCACCTGCTTGCCGTCCTGCACCGCCTTGAAGGCCGCGCGCACGGCCACCTCGGTCTTGCCGTACCCGACGTCGCCGCAGATGACGCGGTCCATCGGGACGGCCTGCTCCATGTCGTGCTTGACCTCGTCGATGGCCGCCATCTGGTCCGGCGTCTCCACGTAGTCGAACGCATCCTCGAGCTCGCGCTGCCACGGGGTGTCGGGGCTGAAGGCATGCCCCCTACGGGCCATCCGCGCGCTGTACAGCCGGATCAGTTCGGCTGCGATCTCCTTGACCGCCTTGCGCGCGCGACCCTTCGTCCTCGCCCAGTCGGCGCCGCCGAGGCGCGACAGCGACGGAGCCTCACCACCGACGTACTTCGTCACCTGGTCGAGGGCGTCGGTGGGCACGAACAACCGGTCGCCCGGCTGGCCACGCTTCGACGGTGCGTACTCGATGATCAGGTACTCGCGCTCGCCGCCGTTGACGGTGCGCCGCACCATCTCGACGTACTTCCCGACGCCGTGCTGCTCGTGGACGACGTGGTCGCCGGCCTTGAGCTGGATCGGGTCGATGGCGTTGCGCCGCCGCGTCGGCATGCGCCGGTCGGTGGTCACCGAGCCGCGCTGGCCGGTGAGGTCGGCCTCGGTGAGGAAAGCCAGGCGCAGGTCGGGGGCGACGACACCGCCGGCGAGGCAGCCGGTGGTGATGTCGACGACGCCGGCTTCGAGGGTCGCCTCGGCGGTGAGCCGCGCCGCGATCTCGGCCTCGGCCAGTCGCTCGGCCGCGCGCTGCGCGGACCCGTGGCCGTCGAAGACCAGGGCGACCCGCCATCCCTCGCGCAGCCAGTTCCGGACGTCGGCGAGGGCCGCGTCGGTGTCGCCGCGGTACGCCGGGGCCTGCGTGAACCGGCTGGCGACGGCGTCCGGGGCGGTCAGGGCGGTGACCTCCCACCACGGCACGCCCAGGGCGCGCGCCTCGGCGGCCACGTCGTCGAGTTCGTGCAGCGAGGCGCCGGACAGGTCGACCGGTGCCGTCCCGCCGCCGGCGGCCACCGCCCAGGAGGCGTCGAGGAACTCCCGCGAGGTGCGCACGAGATCGGCGGCGCGGGCCCGGACACGTTCCGGGTCGCACAGCACGACCCGCGCGCCGGCCGGCAGGTCGTGCAGCACCGTGCGCAGGCCGTCGACCAGCACCGGGGCCAGCGCCTCCATGCCCTCGGCGGCCTCGCCCCGGCTGATCGGGTCGAGCAGTTCGGCCAGCTCGGGGTGCTCGGCCATCACCTGCGTGGCGCGCCGCTGCACGTCCTCGGTGAGCAACAGCTCGCGGCACGGCGACGCCCACAAGCCGTGCTCGGCGATCTCCAGGGAGCGCTGGTCGACGACCTTGAAATAGCGGATCTCCTCGACCTCGTCACCCCAGAACTCCACCCGCAGCGGGTGTTGCTCGGTGGGCGGGAACACGTCGAGGATGCCGCCGCGCACGGCGAAGTCGCCGCGCTTCTCGACCAGCTCGGCCCGCGTGTACCCGGCACCTACGAGGTCGGCCACAAGGTCGGTGAGCTCGCGGCCGGCGTCGCCGGGATGCAGCTCGACCGGCACCAGCTCGCCGAGATTCGGCACCTGGGGTTGCAGCAGGGAGCGCACCGGCGCGACGACCACCGAGAGCGGCCCGGCGCTCGGGTCGTCGGCGGAGGGATGGGCCAGGCGACGCAGCACGGCCAGCCGCTGGCCCACCGTGTCCGGGCGCGGCGACAGCCGCTCGTGCGGCAACGTCTCCCAGCCCGGGAACACCGCCACCGTGTCGGGCGGCAGCAGGCCGCGCAGGGCGGCGACCAGATCGTCGGCCTCGCCCCCCGTGCCGGTGACGGCGAGCACCGTGCGCCCGGCGCCCGCGGCGGCGGCCACCGCGAACGGGGTGAGGCCGGCGGGGCCGGACACCGTCAGGTGGGCGGCGTCGGCGCCTTCGGCGGCGGCAGCGAGGGCGGGATCGGCGAGAGCGGCATGCAGCAGGCCGGACAAGGGCACGCGAAGACCTTTCGGAACAACACAACTGTCCCCCGACCGCGAACGGGAGGGGGTTGTCTCCAGACTACGCGGGCTCGGCCGGCCCCTCGGACGAACCGAGCGCCTGCTGCTCCTCGAACCGGGCGGCGTCGGAGATCATGGTGGCAAGGTCGCGTCGGGGCGACCAGCCGAGCACCTCGGCGGCCCGTTCGTTCGAGGCGATGAGCACCGCCGGGTCGCCCGCGCGCCGCTCGGCCTCGGTGACCGGCACCTCGCGGCCGGTGGCCACGCGCACCGTGTCGAGGACCTCACGCACCGAGGCCCCGGTGCCGCTGCCGAGGTTGACGATGCGGTGCTCGCCCGGCGTGGCCGCGCGCAGGGCCAGCAGGTGCGCGGCGGCCACGTCGGCGACGTGGATGTAGTCGCGCACGCAGGTGCCGTCGGCCGTCGGGTAGTCGGTGCCGAACAGGGACAGCGGGGGTGCCGTTCCGGCCGCGGCGCGCAGCGCGTTCGGGATCAGGTGGGTCTCGACGGTGTGCCGCTCGCCGAAACTCTGGTTCGGTGTGTGCATCGCGCCGGCCACGTTGAAGTAGCGCAGGCTCACCGGGGCCAGGCCGTAGGCGCGCGCGTAGTCGGTGAGCGCCAGGTCGATCGCCAGCTTCGACGACCCGTAGGGGCTCGTCGGCCGGGTCGGCGCGTCCTCCCGGATCGGCTGCTGCTCGGGCTGCCCGTACACCGCGGCCGTGCTCGAGAACACGATCTTGTCGATACCGAACGAGTGCATCGAGTCGAGCAGGGCGACGGTCGCCAGCACGTTGCCCCGCCAGTACATGGCCGGGTTCTGGGCCGACTCGCCGACGAGCGACTTCGCGGCGAGGTGCACGACCGCCTCGATGTCCCAGTCGCCGAGCACGGGGTCCAGGCTGGTGATCGGCAACTCGTGGAAGACCGCGGCCTGCGGCACGGCGTCGGCATGCCCCGTGGACAGGTCGTCGACGACGACCACGTCGTGGCCGTCGGCGAGCAGGGAGGCGGTGACGACGCTGCCGATGTAGCCGGCCCCGCCGGTGACGAGCACTCGCATCGCGCGAGCGTATCGGGCCAGGCTGCGCGGGTTACCGGCCTACGGTCTGCCGGGTGCGGGGACCGGGGGCCTTCGCGTGCGGCCCCGCCGCGTCCGTCGGGCCACGTCGCACGCCGCGGCTCAGCTGGGCCAGCGCGGCGACGGTGGCGACGTTGGTCAACAGCAGCAGGACACCGAAGGGCAACCCGAACAGCGCATCTGTGAGCCAGTGCTTGGACAGGTAGAGCCGGCTGAACGACTCGACGCAGGCCGCGGTCACCAGGCCGGTCCACAGGCCCGCCCGCCAGGCGCGGCTCAGGCCGGTGTGCAGCAGCAGCACGAGCACGATGATCGTGCCGTAGTCGGCGAGGATGCGCCCGACGCCACCGGACGGGTAGGTGCCGAGCGTCGTGGGCGGGTGACCGCGGTCGACGATCTTGGCCAGCACCTTCTGCGCGTACTTCTCGCCGACGTAGGCGACGCCGAGCGCGATCACCGGCAGCCACCAGCGCCGCCGGAACGCGCAGGCCAGCACGATGCCCGCGACGAGGAACACGAGCTGGATGATCGGGTTGTTGCCCATCATCGTCAGCTTCTCCTGGCCGCGGGTGAACACGTTGTCGGCGACGCGTGCGTGCACCCACCGGAAGGTGGGCTCGTCGACCGAGCTCTCGATGCCCTTGGCCAGGAAGCCCAGGCCGAGCCCCACCCCGACGGTGGTCGCCAGCCCGGCGACGAGGACGAGCGCCGCCCCCGGCAGCGGGCCGAAGCGGGCCGCGGCGGCCGCGCCCCAGGCCTGGGGGCCGCCGAACACGCTGCGGTCGCGGCGATGGGCGAGCACACCCACCGCCACCGGCAGCGCGACGACGAGGACGAAGCAGACGACGAGCAGCGGCATGGCGCGATCCCTACGCAGTCGGGGCGAGCACGATGCTGGCCGTCGTGCCCTTGCCGTCGGTGGTGCTGGCCGTCGCGGTGAGCGAGCCGTGCTCACCGCTGGCGAACGGTCCGGCGTCGGCGATCAGGCTGTCGACGTGACCGCCGCCCGTACCGACGCCGGTGCCCCGCACGACGACGCCGGACGGCGCCGACCACGTCTCGGCCGTGCTGGCCCGCCCGCTCCAGAAGGACACGACCCACGAGCCTCCGGTCTGGACGGGCGCACCCGGCGTCACGTGCTTGGCGGTGTTCGAGTCAGCGGCGCTGGCCGACGCCACGGCCGACACCCCGGAGTAGACCACCACTCGCAGATCGACCCGCGTCGAGGCGCTCAGGGGCACCGTCACGGTGCTGCCGGCGTCGGAGGCACCGGCCGTGCGCAGGTACACGGTGGTCTCCAGCGGTGCGGCGGTCTGGCGGGCCAGCTGTGTCCAGCCGGCCGGCGTCGACGTCAGGCCGTTCGTGGCCGTGGTGACGTAGAGCAGCTCGGTGTTCCCGGCCGCTGTGCCGGGTGGGAGGGTCACCGACGGGCTGCTGCTCAGGTTGTTGACGCCCGCGGTGCCCACGAAGCCGACCGGTGCCGACGGTGCCGTGACCGTGACCTGGCCGGTCCACTTGTTCGTGGCCGCGCGGTTGTCGGTGACGGTCAGGCTCACCGGGTAGGTGCCGGGCGTCGCGTAGCCGTGGTGCGGCGTCGCCCCGGTGCCGGTGGTCCCGTCGCCGAACGTCCAGGCGTAGGAGGCGATCGAGCCGTCCGGGTCGTGCGAGGCGTTGCCGTCGAACGAGCAGTTCAGGCCCGTGCACGAGGACGTGGCCGACGCCGTGGGCGGCACGTTCGGGAACGTCGACGCCCCGAAGGCGAACAGGCTGCGCGCCCGCCAGTCGCGCCCGTCGACGGCGGGGCCGCCCACGACGCTGTCGGTGCCGGCCACCACGCTCGTGCCCGACAGCTGCACCCGGTGCAGTGTGCCGTCGACGCTGTTGGCCCAGTAGAGGTAACCGCCGGCGGCGAACATGCCGGCGACCTTGCTGGCGTCGAACCCGGTGGCGGTGAACTGCGCGCCGCCGATGATGCCGCTGTCCGGGCTGAACCACCGCCAGTACAGGCTCGACGACCCGGCGATCGAGTAGAAGAGCCGGCCGTTGCTGTAGAAGGCACCGGTGACGGAGGGCATCTGGGAGTAGTAGGTCGGCTTGACGCCCCCGTACACCGACGTGCCCGACCCGGTGTGCACGTGCGCCCAGTAGGGATCGTCGTAGGGGTCGACGGCCGCGTAGGCGCCCACGCCCGTGGTGCTGCTGATCGGGGCGCGGTAGAAGCCGGCGCCGCCGGTCGTGCCGAAGAACAGCGTGGAGCCGACGGCGAACGCACCGCGGGTCTCACTCCAGTTGATGCCGCTGCTCGCGACGGCGGTGGTCGGGCCGACGTGGCTGCCGTCCACCGCTCGATACGCGAGCGAGCTCGTGGTGAAGCCGGACTCGGGATGCAACGGTCCGTCGAGGTAGACGTTGGCCGGCAGCGAGGCCGTGGTGGTGGCCGCGGGCGCCGCCCCGCCGGCCAGCGGGAAGTACGCGATCTTGCGCCGGGTGTAGGTGAAGTTGCCGATGAAGTCGGTGTCGCTGCCGACGTAGAGACCGTTGGCGTTGACGAACAGCGCGTAGGCGCCGGCCCCGCGCGGGTTGCGCCCCGGGTTCCACGCCAGCGGCAGGCCGCTGAGCGGGTCGAGGGCGGCCAGGCCGGGCCGCGGCACGGCCCCGACGTTGGAGCTGTCCGAGCCGCTCGGGTTGTTCAGCCAGCGCTGGTGCCCGCCGACGTAGATCGCCGCACCCGTGACGGCCACCGACCACAACGTGTCGTTGCCGGTGTAGTCGACCCAGGTCGGCATGGCCGACCCGGAGGTGCTGGAGGCGTCCCAGCGGCTGGCCGTGTCGCACAGCGACCGGCTGCCGTCGACGTTCAGCGTCGTGGTGCCACCGCCGGTGGCGGTGACGGCGAAATAGCTGCCGTCGGGCGAGAACTGCACGTCGGTGACGTACGCGTCGAAGGAGTTGCGCGAGCAGGGGGCACTGAACTGGGTCGTGGCCCAGGAGTCGAGCGACGTGCCGGTGGCGCTCAGGTCGATCATCGCCGCCTGATCGCGCAGCAGGCCGTTGGCGGTCTTGAAGTTGCCGAGCACAGCCAGGCGCGTGCCCGCCGGGTTCACGGCCATCGCCCGCGCTCCCAGCGCGCCCTTGGCGCCGGTGCCGTTGTAGTTGTGGTGACCGGCGAAGGTGACGGTCAGGTAGGAGTCCACCGCGCCGGTGGACGGGTTGAGCGACGCGATCCCGCCGCGTGCCTGCCCGCCCACGGTGCTGAAGCTACCGCCGATGAGCAGGTGCCCGTTGACGGTGGCGATGGTCTCTACCGCGCCGTTGAGCGACGGCGGTTTGAAGCCGGGCACCATGGTCCCGGTCGTGGCGTTGAGCAGGGCGATGCCCTTCGCCTTCGCGCCGTTGACGTTGTCGAAGAAGCCGCCCACGTAGACGGTGTTGGCGACCGGGCCCGGCGCAACGGCCTCGACCGTGCCGTCGAGCGTCGGGGCGAACGTCGTCGACACCGCGCCCGTGCTCGCATCGAAGGACAGCGCGTCCGTACGCGCGATCGACGTGGTCGAGCCGGGGTTCTGCACCGAGGTGAAGCTCCCCCCGAGCACGATCTGGCTGCCCACCTGGTTGATCGCGTAGACGGTGCCGTCCATGACGTTCGGTGTGGTCTTGGTCGGTACGACGGACTCCACGGTGGACTGCGGGTTGCCCTGCCCCACGGCGTCGGCGGAGTCGGTCACCGCGCCCGAGCCGACCAGCGTGACGATGGCGGCCACCGGGACGATGACGCGACGCAACCCGGTGGGGCGCGCCACGGTGACGGGCGCGGGCGCCCCGGTCGCGGCCGCGGCCAGCCCCGCCTGGCGGGCGTGCGCGATCTCGCTCGGCTCCACGACGGCGCGGGTCGAGGCGACAACGTGCTCCCAGGTGAGGTCCTCGACCGACGCGCCCACCGCGAGGTCGCGGCCGACGAGTTCGTCGACGAGTTGCACCTGGTGGTCGTCGACGTGCTCGTGACGAGCGGCTCGCCGCGCGACCAGAACCGGCTTGCGCCCGGCCCGCAACACCGACAACGCCGACCCCACGCCACCGTGGGCGATCACGGCGTCGGCCTTGGCGATCGAGTCGGCCAGCGTGGCGGCCGGCAGCAGGTCGTGCGCCCCGTCCGGCCGGTAGGCATGCGGAAAGTCGGTGCCGACCTGCCACAGGACCTCGACGTCGGGCGGCGCGATCTCGCGGACACGGCGGACCAGGCTGACGAAGGGATAGCGCGGCTGGGTGCCGAGGGTGACGACCACCCGGCGGATCGGTCGGCGGGTGGCCGACCCGAGGTCGTAGGCGCGCAACCCGTCGAACACCGAGCATTCGTAACGCCAGCGCGGCCCCGACCATCCGCGGTACTGCGTGCGCAGTCGCACCCAGGGCAGCAGCCGCAGCAGACGCCCGGTGGCCGACGGCCCGTCGGTGCGCGCCGCACTCTCGATGTAGGTGGCCCGCGCGCCGACGAGGAACGCGAAGGGCAGGAAGGCCAGTGCGACAGCGGCGCCGGTGCTGATCACCGTCCGGGGCCGGACCCGCAGCAGGATCCGCAGCGCCGGGATCAGCGAACGAATCACCGCGCGGTAGCCCCGCGGGCCGACGTGGCCGATGAACACGACGTCGGCCTCGTGGCGCAACAGCGAGCGGCTGTGCGCGGAATCAAAGGTCACCCAGGTAACCCGGGTATTCGGATCGACGAGAGTAGGACGTAGTTGAACCAGTTCGTCCAGATGCCCACCACTCGACGCGACAAAAATCGCGCGCGAAACCATTTACGACTCCCCCAGCCGTACGAAACCGAACTCGACGGCCCACCTCCGTCGCCGGCTCCCGTCAACAGCATAAAACCCAGCAATGACCCGCGGCAAACCGGAAGCTAACACTGTGGACAACGACGGCCGCCCGAAATACCTCGAACCCGGCATTCCGCCGCTGAGGTGCGGCTCACACGGGGTATATATGCCAACATCCACGACCTGACGGGCACAAAAGGGGTCGGCCCACTATTGTCTTTGCGCTCGCAACTACACGATGACCCGACGCATTGTTCTTGACACTGAGTAATGACCTGATCACTGTTAGTACAGAATCTCGGCGACGCGCGGCGAAAATTGCCCGCGGGAATGTCGCGGAATGGTGGCGAAAATGCGCCCGGCCGCAGCGGTACCCCCGGACGCTCCTCAGCAACGCCAGGCTGCGTTCACCCCGATCTCATATCCGACGCGATCTCCAGTAGGCTGCGCAGCCGCGTGACCGTACGGACGGAGGTGGGTGCGTGAGCGCGACCCGCGTCCTGTCGCCCCCACCGGTGCGCCTGCTCCCGGCGCCGCAACGGCTGCGCGGGCACGCCCGGGCCCCGCTCGCGGCCCGGCTGGCGGCCGGCCTGCCGGCGGGCTGGCCGCTGAAGTACCTGCTCGTGCCCTTCCCGCTGTGGTGGGCCCTCGGCCTGAGCACCCTCGCCTTCGTCCTGTTCGCAGTCCCGATGGCCATCCACGTGTGGCGCGTCCACCGGGCGGGAGCGCTGCGCCTGCCGCCGGCCTTCGCCCTCTGGGCCCTGTTCCTCGCCTGGCAGGTGCTGGGCCTGGGCGTGATCGGCCAGAGCCCACCAGGCACGCATCCGGGCTCGACCGGCGGGCGGCTGATCTCGATCTCCTACACGCTGGTCGTGTACGCCGCGATCACGGTCACGATGATCTACGTCGGCAATCTCGCCGCCACACGCGTACCGCAGTCGGCGATCGCCCGCTGGCTCGGCTGGTTCTTCTTCACCGTGTGCGCGGGCGGGTACCTCGGGATGCTCCTGCCGAAACTGTCGTTCAACTCCGTCCTGGAGATCGCGTTACCGCGCAGCATCACCGCGAACGGGTTCGTCCGCTCGCTGGTGCACCCCGTGGCCGCGCAGGTGCAGGACGTCATCGGCGTGGGCGATGCCCGGCCGGCCGCGCCGTTCGGTTACACGAACTCCTGGGGCAACGCGCTGTCGCTGCTGCTCATCTGGTTCGTCGCCGGCTGGGTGCTGCCGGCGCGCGGCGCACGGCGGGCGCTCTACGCCCTGATCGCGCTGGCCTCGCTCGTGCCGGTCATCTACTCATTGAACCGCGGCCTGTGGGTCGGCATCGCCTTCACCGTGGTCTGGCTGCTCATGCGGCAACTGCTGCGCGGTCACCTCGGCGTCGTGCTCGCGGCCCTGAGCGCAGCGGCGGCCGCGGCCGTCGGTTTCACCCTGTCGCCGCTGGCCCGGATCGTCTCCGGGCGACTCCAGCACGGCGTCAGCGACGACATCCGCAGCTTCGTCGCCGGCCTGTCGGTCCGGGCCATCCGGTACTCACCGGTCCTCGGCTACGGCAGCAACCGGCACGCCAACGGCAGTTCCGCCTCCATCGCGATCGGCCCGACACCGAGCTGCCCCACCTGTGGCGACGTGGCCACCGGCAGCACGGGGCAGCTGTGGTCGCTGCTGTTCAACCAGGGCGTGATCGGCGCGCTGCTGTACTTCGGATTCTTCTTCGTCGCCCTGTGCGTCTTCTGGAACCGCACCGGCCCGCTGGCCGAGGCCGCCCTGGTCACGGTGGCGCTGACCTTCGTCTACATGCTCTTCTACTCCGCCCTGCCGGTGGCGCCGACCATCACGGTGATCGCGGTCGCCGTCCTCTGGCGAGAGGCGTCCGGATCGCCGTCCGTACCACCGTCTACGCCACCGTCCACGCGCCGGGTCACCCGCGGGACGTCTCGTGGCCGGTGACGCAGCGGCCCGGCTGCGCTACCTCGAGGACAGCGTGTCCGTGCTCTGGCCGGGGACGGCCGGGCACCGGCGCGTGGTGCTGCCCACGGCCCGCGCCCCTCGCATCCTCGCCCCCGTCCGGCCGCCGCGCGCCGCAGCTGCGGCGCTGGTGCGCTACACCGCCCAGCAGGGCCCTCGCGAGCGCGCGCTCGGCCTGGCCGCCGCCCTCGGGCTGCGGGCCGGGTTGGCCCGGCTGCTGCCCGACTCCGGCGGCCCTCGCCCCGCCGGCGCCGATTCGCACGAGTCCATCGACGCGCTGCTGACCCGGGTGCTGGGCGAGCCGGTGCTCAGCACGCTGCCGCTGACGCCGGCGCGCGCGAATCGCAAGCCGGTGCTGCAGGTCTTCGACCGGCGGGGGCGCACCGTGGCCTTCGCGAAGGTGGGCATCACCGCGCTGGCGCGCACGCTCGTGGCCGCCGAGGCCCGCACACTGGTCGACCTCGCCCGCGCCGGCGAACGCGGCGAACTGGCCGCCCTGGACCCGCCCCGCGTGCTGCACCACGGCGATTGGGGTGACACGACGGTGCTCGTCACCACGGCGCTGCCGCTGGGCCGGCGGGTGCGCCCCGATGCCGCGCTGCTGCAGGCGGCGATGCGCGCCGTGGCCGGGTTGGGCGAGCCCGACGCGGGCGCCGCCTACCTCGCGGCGCTGCGCGAGCGGGTCGACGCGCTGGCGACGGACGCGACCATCGATCCCGTCACCGACGTCGGGGTATGGCGGGGCCTGCTCGACGAGCTCAGCCGCGACGGCGCCGCGCAGGGCCAGGCCACCGGCGCGTGGCACGGCGACTGGACGGCGTGGAACTGCTCGGGCCGCCGCGGCCGGCTGGCGGTCTGGGACTGGGAACGGTTCGTCAGTCCGGTGCCACGCGGGTTCGACCGGCTGCACTTCGCGTTCAACGACGCCGTCGGCAAGCGGCGCACCGCGTTCGGCCGCGCCGCGCCCGCCCTCGTCGACGCCGCAAGCGACCTGTTGCGCCCGTGGGGTGTGCCCGCGGCGGCGGCCCGGCGCTGCGCCGCCCTGTACCTGTTCGACCTGGCGCTGCGCTACGTCGCCGACGGTGCGGGCCCGCACGTCGAGCAGTGGGCGCGGCCGGCCGTCGGGGCCGCACTGCGTTGCGAACCGCGAGGAGTGATCACCCGGTGATGGACAAGAAGGCGGCACGCGAAGCGATGCTGCCCGTTGTGCAGCGCACGGCGTTCCTCGCCGGGCGGGCGAGTGCGGGGCGGCGCATCCTGCCCGGGCTGCTCATCTGCGGTGCGCAGCGCTGCGGTACGACCTCGATGTACCAGGCCCTGCGCCAGCACCCCGACGTGTTGCGCCCCGTGGGCCGCAAGGGTGTGCACTACTTCGACGACGTGGCCTACACCCGCGGCCTCGATTGGTACCGGGCGCACTTCCCGCTCGCCGCCACCGCGCACCGCCGGCAGCGCCGCAACGCCCGCGCGCCGCTCGCATTCGAGTCCAGCCCGTACTACCTGTTCCACCCCGACGCCGCCCGGCGCATCGCCGCCGACCTGCCCGCGGTCCGCGTGCTGGTCCTGCTGCGCGACCCGGTCGAGCGCGCGTACTCCGCCTACACGCACGAGTCCGCGCGCGGCTACGAGGACCAGCCGTTCGAGCGGGCGCTGGAGCTCGAGGCGGACCGTCTCGCCGGCGAGCACGAGCGGCTGCTCGCCGACCCGGCGTACGTCAGCCACGCGCATCGCCATCAGGCGTACGCGGCCCGCGGCCACTACCTGGACCAGGTCCTGCGACTGACCCGGGCCCTGGGGCGCGAGCGCGTTCACGTCGTCGACGCCGAGGACTTCTTCACCGACCCGGTCCCGGTGTGGGACGAGGTGTCCCGCTTCGCCGGGCTGTCGGGTTACCTACCGGTGTTCCAGCGACACAATGCGCGCCCGCGCTCGTCGATGCCCGACGACGTGCGCGACCGGCTGCGCGCAGGCTTCGCCGACAGCGACGAGCGGTTGGCCGTCTGGTGGGGACGTACCCCCTCCTGGCGGCGCTGAACAGCGCTAGTTGTAGGCGATCCTCGGCGCCACGAACGCGCTGTTGTGCACGAGCGCGCGATAGGCGTCCAGCGAGCTGGTCCCGCCGGCGGCCAGGTAGGTGCGCGGCTGGCCGGCCGGCGGCGTGGGCATGTCGAAGTACACCAGCGCCTTGAGCATCGGGTACTTGGCGATGTTGGCGGCGACGTCGGCGAAGAAGCGCGCCTGACCGGTGCGGTTGGCGGCCACGTAGCCGACGCCCCATTCGGCCAGCATCATCGGCTTGCCGGGGTGGTACTTCTGCACCCAGCTGTAGAAGCCGGGGAAGGAGCCTGCCACCGGCCGGTTGACGAGGGTCGGGAAGTTGGTCGCGGTGTAGGTGCTGGTCGCCGCGCCGGTGCCGTAGGGATCGGTGGCGACCCAGTCGACGTAGCTGTCGCCCGGCCACAGCTGGGAGAACCAGCTCTGCTTCGTCCAGTTGACGAAGCCCATGTAGTTCATCACCGTGACGGCGAAGGTGACGCCGTCACCACGCAGTCGGCTGACGACGTGGCGGTACATCGACGCGTAGTCGGTCGCGGTGTAGCCGGAGTTCACCGCCGGGTTGACGTCGTTCTCCGGCTCGTGCCAGATGTCGAGGAAGAAGCGGTGCCGGTAGGTGAGGTTGAGGTACTTGGCGAGCCGGTCGATGCGGGCGTCGGCGTGGCCAGCGGCGACCGCGGCCCAGCTCATGTCGGTGGCCGGCTTCCAGTTCTCGAGCAACAGCCGCTGGTGACCGGTCTGCAGGGCGACGGCGCGCTCGGCGGCGGTCGGGAACAGCTGGGCGTTGGTGTGGTAGACGTGCACGATGTCGACCGGGCGCCCGGCGAAGGTCTCCTCCTTCGGCAGCGCCGTCTGAAGCGCCTCGCCGGTGTGCGGCAGCGGCGCCACGCCCACCCACCGCCCGCACGCGGGGACCAAGGTGGTGGAGACGGCGCACGTGGGCCGCGGCGGGTCCCTCGTGAGCGCCGCCGCCCGCGCCGGCGTCGCGGTCGAGTCGGCCGGCCCGACGACGCTGAGCAGGCCGAGCGCGAGGCCGAAGGCCGTGGTGAGCGCCAGGGACACGCCGGCGGCGGGCCGGAGGCGGCGACGCGGCACGCGCCGCGCGGCGGGTGCAGGGGTCGGGATGGCCATCGGGTCGGATCACTCCAGGTGTCGGCTTCGTCGAGGACCCGGCCGCCCCCTCACGGCCGACTCACCTGTCTTGACGTCCTCCCCAATGGAACGTACTGGGGGTCTGCCCGCGCCGCGATTGCGTCAAACCGCCCATATCCGCGGTTACGAAGCGCGGTCAGTGCCCAGTGTCTGGCAAAATCAAGTCGTTCGCCGGCGCTGCCCGCGAGCAGTTCTCCCCGCTGGGAAGGCACGGTGAACCGCGTGAGCACCACGATCCCGTCCGAAGGGTGGCCCGCCACCCGTCGGGTGCTGTTGCGCGGCGTCGTGCCGGTGGTCATCGGCCTGGTCGTCGGGGCGTTGCTCGCGCTGGCCGTCACCGCTGTGATGAACAAGCGTTACACGGCCACCAGTCGGGTGCTGGTCACGGCCACCGGCGTCGACAGTACGGCGCAGGCCAACGGCCGCACCACCGGCTCGATCAACCTCGACACCGAGGCGCAGCTGGTCACCTCCGCCGGGGTGATCCAGTCGGCCGAGCAGGCCTACCGCCCGCTCGACGACCTCACCTTCGAGGCGATCGTGAGCGACGTGAGCGTGCAGGTGCCGCCGAACTCCAGCGTTCTCGAGATCGCGTTCACCGCCGACTCCGCCGCCATGGCCCGCTCCGGCGCCAACGCCCTGGCCGCCGCCTACCTCGACGACCGGCAGACCAACGCGCAGTCGCTGCTCGACCGGCAGGAGAGCCAGGCGCGGCAGACCGTCGCGTCGCTGTCAGCCCAGCTCGACAAGGTCGCCAACCAGCTCGCCGCCCAGCCGGCCCGGTCGACCCAGCGCGCGCTGCTGCAGACCCGCATCGGCATCCTGAAGAACCAGATCAACGGCGAGAACGAGCAGATCGTGACGCTGGGCAGCATCCAGATCACGCCGGGCCGCGTGGTCACCGCCGCCTCGTTGCCCACGCACGCTTCGAGTCCGTCTCGCACCATCAATACGCTGTCCGGAGCCGCGTTGGGTCTGCTCGTCGGGTTGTTCGTGGCCTGGCTGCTGCTGCGCTACACGCGCCGCGTGCGCCGGCCCGAGGACCTCGCCCGGGTCGTCGACGTGCCGTGCCTGGCCACGCTGGGGGCGCGGACGGGCCCGGTCGGCGAGCAGTTCCGCCGCCTGGCCCTGCTGGCCGGCGCCACGGTGCAGGACGCGCAGCGCCTGGTGTTCGCCGGTCCCCTCGACTCGCCGACGGCCAGCCTCGTCGCCACCGGTGTGGCCGAGGCCCTCGTGCGCGGCGGGCGTCCCGCGGCCCTGCTGCGGGTGAACGCGAACGACGTCAACGGCCGACGGCCACGCGGCGTGCCGGTCGAGAGCCGGCCCAGCACCGATGCCGTCTCCCCGGGTGAGCGGCTCGACGCCGGTCTGACCCGGCTGCGCGGCGACCACGACCTGCTGGTCGTCGCCGTGGGGTCGGCGGCCCGCGCCGTCGACGCGGCGGCGCTGGGCGCGGTGTCCGACGCCGTCGTCCTGGTGATCGACGCACGCACCCGCAGCCGCGACGTGCGCGCTGCGGTCCGGGCCCTCGACGAGGTCGGCGCGCCGATGCTGGGCGTCGTGCTGGTCGCCGCCGGCGCCGCCTCGGTCGAACCGGCCGACTCCGAGCCGGCCACGCAGTTCCGGCCCGAGAAGCCGGCGCGCGAGACCGCCGAGATCCGCGTCGAGCCGCCGTCGGCCATCGGCACGGCGCCGGAGCAGGCCGCGACCAAGCCGGCCGCGGCCGCGCACTCCGCCCCCGACGATGATGACGACGCCGCCCACGACGCCAGCGACTACGACAAGGCCGCCGCCGACGCGGTCAATGACAAGGCCGAGAAGGCCGCCGACGCCGCTGCCGATGTCGCTGCCGGCGACGGCGGCGAGGCGGGCACCCCCAGGAAGGGGGGCGGCGGCCCGGCCGGCGGCGAGGCGCGGCGTAGCCGTTCCCGGTCGTCGGGCCAGGCCGCGCAGTCGGGCGGGCGGCGGCGCGACCCGGCGAAGAACGCCGCCGGTGGTGGCCGTGCCGGCGGCGGGTCACGCAACCCGCACTCGTCGGGCACGCGCTCGAGCTAGCTACACGCCGCGCCCGCGGCGGTGCAGCGTGGCGAGGATGAACGACGGCGGGACGCCCAGCGCGGCGAGCACCGCGAGGTAGGCGCGCGGCTCGCGCCGGCGCACCCGCAGCGAGCGGGCGGCCACGCGCAGCGCGGCGCGTCGCTCGCCGAGGGCGGCGTGCGCGAACGCGATCTGACCCAGGATGCGGGCGTGACCCACCGCGCTGGTCGTGATGTCCGGATGCCGCTGCAGGATCCAGGTGGCGCCGTCGAGCTTGGACCGCCAGGCGTGGGCGAACAGCGACGTGGCGCCCCACCGGATCGCGACGAGCGCCTCGTCGAGGTGGGCGATCGGCGCGAGGGCGCTGTAGCGCAGCAGGATCTCGTAGTCCTCGTTCTGGCCCTGCGGCGCGTCCTCGTCCACCAGGCCGCCGCGCCCGAGCAGGGCGTCGCGGCGGATCAGGAACGTGGACGAGTGCAGCATCGACATGCGCGAGGCGAGCAGCTGCTCGTGGGTGACGGTGTCGGCGCCGGCGAGCCGCTCGGTGTGCGCGTCGTGGAAGTCGACGCGGGTGCCGGTGCTCGCGAACAGCGCGCCCGGACGCGACTCGAGCAACGCCACCTGGCGGGCCAGCTTGCCCGGCAGCCAGTGGTCGTCGTCGTCGAGGAAGGCGACGAGGTCGGCGGCGGCGGCGAGGATGCCGGTGTTGCGCGCGCCGCACAGCCCTGGCTTGCGGTCATTGGTCAGCACCCGCACCGGCACCTGGTCGTCGGTGACAAGTGCGCGGTCGGGCTCGGTGCCGTCGAACACCACCAGGACCCGCAGCCGGCCGCCGTACTCCTGGGTACGGACGGAGTCGATCGCGGCGCGCAGCAGCTCCGGCCGGTGGTGCGTGGGGATGACGACGTCCACCGAGGGCAGCGCGCCCGTCACGTCTTCTCCCGGTAGCCGTACCGGCGCATCAGCGGGGCGGTGAGGGCGGTGACCGTGCGCCGCGGGGCAGCCGGGAAACGCTCGCGCCAGGCGTCGTCGCGCCGCAGCGTCACGGTGCCCGAGTGGAAGCGCATGGGGTTGCCGGCGATCTGGTGCGTCGCCCGGCCGACGCGCACCTCGTCCGCGGACAGGAAGGTGTCGATCTCGCCTTCGGGCAGGTCGAGGAAGTGCGCGAGCCGGCGGGTGGTGCCCACCGGTTCGGCCAGCAGTTCCTCGTAGCGCAGCCGCCACACCGGCGTCGAGGTGCGGGCCAGTGCGTCGAAGCCGAGGTTCTGCGCGTCCCACAGCAGGGCCGCGCGCCACGGCGGGTAGCGGTGCATGAGCACGATCTGGCCGTCGGCGCCGCGTTCGGGCCGCGGCACCTCCTTGGTCCACGAGTACGCGACCCCTCGGCTGTCGCGCAGCATGTGCACCACCCGCAGGTCGAGGTCGGCGCGGCGGCGCAGCGCGAATGCCGTGGACGCGTGCTTGCTGGAGTCGACGAGCACCGACGCGCCCGCCACCTGGCCGGCGGCGGCGTACACGGCGGCGAAGCGGTCGGTGTATTCGCGACTCGCCCGTCCGTGCGCGCTGCCGGGCGCTGCCCGCAGCGCGGCCGGGATGCCGCGGGTGCGGTCGACCCGCGACCACAGCTCGCGCATGCGCAGCGCGTCGTCCTCGCGCCACCCGCCGAACGCGAGGGTGCCGACCTCCTGCCAGAACGGGCAGCGCGAGAACGGCTCGCCGCAGCTGCACAGCCGGTCCTCGCGCACGCCGCGCTCCCACACGTGCACCACCTCGCCGAGCACGCAGACCTGCGTGAAGCCGGCGGCGATGGTCTCGAGCAGGGTGGAGCCGCTGCGGCCGAAGCCACCGATGTACCCGACCGTGGGCAGGTCCGACGTCACGCCGGTCCCTCCTCCCGGCGGCGGGAGCGACGCAGGCCGCTGAGCTCGAAGCTGACGCGCCGGTGCCACACCAGCGCGGCGTAGAGCGCGGCGCCCACGGCCGCGCCGCCGATCGTGCCGGGCAGGCCGGCGAGCAGCCGGCCCAGCCCCGGCAGCAGGCCGAAGGCGAGCAGCGCCGCGACGCCGGCGAGCGTGCCGGGGGCGCCGAACGGGTGCAGGCCGAGGCCGCGCCACGCGACCACGAGCGGCACCACGTTGGCGGCGAGGATCGCCGCGCACCAGCCGATCGCGGCGCCGGCGACCCCGAACGGCGGGATGAGCAGGACGTCCACGACCACGTTGAGCACCATCGCCAGCAACGTCGTGGCGAGATTCCACGAGGTCTTCCCGGCCATGATGATCACCGAGTCGACGACGCCCACGCCGGTGGCCACCAGCATCGAGGCGGCGAGCAGCACCACCACCGTCACGGCCGCGGTGGTCGTGTAGCGGTGGCCGAACAGGGCCAGGTACTCCGGGGCGAACACGGCGGCCAGCAGGAACGTGGGCCAGGCGACGATCACGATCCAGGTCGTCGAGACCCGGTACAGCGCCCGTGCCCGGCCCTTGTCGCCGGCGGCGAGGGCGGCCGAGAGCCGCGGCTGCACCGGTGCGGCGATGGCCTGGCTGAAGAACTGGCCGAGGACGAGGAAGCGGGACGCCGCCGTGTACAGCGCGGCCTCGCCGGGACCGCGTAGGGCCGCCACCAGCACGATGTCGAGGCGCTGCAGCACGATCTGGGCCACGCCGGCGATGGCTCGGGGCAGGGCGAAGGTCCAGAACTCGCGCGCGACGGCGCGGGGCGCGAGGGCGTGGGCCGGGTACGGCGCGCACAGCCGGCGCAGGGCGCGAGCGGCCAGCACGACGACCACGACGTAGGGCAATCCCCAGGCCGCGGCGAGCCATCCGTCGCGGCCGAGCGCGAGCACGGCCACCACCAGAGCGATCTGCAGCAGCGGGCGCAGCAGCTTCTCCAGCACCACGGTCGTGCGCATCGTGCCGAACCCGCGGGTGGCCCCGCACAGGACGTCGTAGAGCACGGCCACCGGCACGATCAGGGCGAGGAGCCGCAGTTGCGCGCGGCTGGTGCCCGACCCGTCGGCGACGAGATCGGCCAGCCACGGCGCGAGCAGCGCGCTGGCGCCGGCGACGGCCACCGACACCGCGAGCACCGGGCCGGCCGCGGCCCGCAGCGCGGGCCGGATCCGCTCCGGGGTGCCCAGGGCGCGCCACCGGGCCACGAAGTACACCGCGCCGGTGTCACTGCCCAGGCGGACCACGGTCTCGACGATCAGGAACAGCGACGTGACGCCGAAGAAGGCGCCTGCGGCCGCGGGCGACAGGGCCCGGGCCACGACGATGACGAGCACGAAGTTGGCCACCGCGGACACCGCGGCCCCGAGCAGGTTGGCCAGTCCACCCCGCGCGACGGCGGCCACGTCGCGCCCGCCGTCGGGCCGCTGCGCCGGGCTGGCGCGGGGCGGCTCCGGGCCGGCGCCCGGGTCCGCGTGCCGTGTGGCCCGTGTTAACACAGGCCGAGAGTAGTGGCCGCAGGCGGTGCCGACCACACGATCGCTCGCGGCCGCCGGCGTCCCGGCCGGGTCTCGCCCGCGCCGTCCTACTGGCGAGTTGCCCAGCCGGGCCGGAGCGTCCCGGGCCCCGGGTGAACAATCATGACCGTGCAGATGGTCGAGACCCCGCCGCAGAGCCCCGAACTGCCGGGCAGCAGCCCCGACGACGCCGAGCTGCGTGCCGACGTGCGCCGGGTGGGCACGCTGCTCGGTGAGTCGCTGGTGCGCCAGCAGGGCCAGGACGCGCTGGAACTCGTCGAGCGGGTCCGCGCCCTGACCAAGGGCAGCACGTCGGGCACCGCGCAGGACACCGACGAGGTACGCCGGCTGCTGGCCGACCAGCCGCTCGAGATCGCGACGGTGCTGGTGCGCGCCTTCTCGGCGTACTTCCACCTGGCCAACGTGGCCGAGCAGGTGCACCGGGTGCGCGGCCTGCGCGCCCGCCCGGCCGACGACGACTGGCTGACCCGGGCGGTGTCGGCGATCGCGGCCGAGAAGGGCGCGGGCGGCCTGCGCGCGGCCCTCGACGGGCTCGCCGTGCGCCCGGTGTTCACCGCGCACCCCACGGAGGCCAGCCGCCGCTCGATCCTGACCAAGCTGCGCCGGGTGGCCGACGTGCTCGCCGCCCCCACCGAGGCGGACAGCGCTGCCCGCGCCCGCCAGGACCGCGACCTCGCCGAACTCGTCGACCTGATCTGGCAGACCGACGAGCTGCGCCAGCACCAGCCGACCCCGGTCGACGAGGCCCGCAACGTCGTCTACTACCTGCAGGACATCGCCGACGAGACGCTGCCCGAGCTGGCCGCCGACCTCGCCCTCGAGGCGCAGCGCCACGGGGTCGACCTGGCCGCCGACGCGCACCCGCTCACCTTCGGCACCTGGATCGGCGGCGATCGCGACGGGAACCCGAACGTGACCGCCGCCGTCACCTCCGACGTCTTGCGCCTGCAGCACCATGTGGCCGCCCGCACGGTCGAACGCGCGCTCGACGCGCTGATCGCGGAGCTGTCCTCCTCGACCGCGGTGGTGCCGGCCTCGGCCGAGCTCGCGGCCTCGATCGAGGCCGACCTCGCCGTCCTCGACATCGACCCGCGGCTGGTCACCCTCAACGCCAGGGAGCCCTACCGGCTCAAGCTCACCTGCATCAAGGCCAAGATCGCCAACACCGGGCGCCGCGTCGACGAGGGCACGGCGCACCGCCCCGGGTTCGACTACCTCGGCCACCGGCAGCTGCTGGCCGAGCTGGCGCTGCTCGGCGACTCGCTGCGCGCGCACGCCGGCACGCTGATCGCCGACGGCCTGCTCGCCCGGGTGCAGCGCACTGTCGCCGTCTTCGGCCTGCACCTGGCCACCATGGACGTGCGCGAGCACGCCGACGCCCACCACCATGCCGTGGGCCAGCTCGTCGACCGGCTCGTCGAGGAGACCTGGCTGTACGCGGACGTGCCGCGCGACTACCGGATGCGGCTGCTGTCGAAGGAGCTGCGCTCCCGCCGTCCACTCGCCGGCTCGCCGCCGCCGCTCGACGAGGCCGGCGCGAAGACCTTCGCCGTCTTCACCGCCATCCGCGACGCGCTGGACACCTACGGCGACGACGTCATCGAGACCTACATCGTGTCCATGACCCGCGGCGCCGACGACGTGCTGGCGCCCGTCCTGCTCGCCCGCGAGGCCGGCCTGGTCGACGTGCACGGTGACGGCCGGGGCGGGCACCGCCAGCCGTTCGCCCGCATCGGCTTCGCCCCGCTGCTCGAGACGGTCGACGAGCTGCGCAAGGCCGGCGACGTGCTCGACGACCTGCTCAGCGACCCGACCTACCGGCTGATCGTGAGCCTGCGCGGCGACGTGCAGGAGGTGATGCTCGGCTACTCCGACTCGAACAAGCAGGCCGGCATCGCCACCTCGCAGTGGGAGATCCACCGCGCCCAGCGCACGCTGCGCGACGTCGCGGCCCGGCACGGCGTGCGGCTGCGGCTGTTCCACGGCCGCGGCGGCACCGTCGGGCGCGGCGGCGGCCCCACCTACGACTCGATCCTCGCCCAGCCGTGGGGGGTGCTCGACGGCGAGATCAAGTTCACCGAGCAGGGCGAGGTCATCTCCGACAAGTACGCGCTGCCCGAGCTGGCTCGCGAGAATCTGCAGCTCACGCTCGCGGCCACCATGCAGGCCTCGTCGCTGCACCGCACCCCGCGCTTCGCGGCCGCGCAGCTCGAGCGCTGGGACGAGTGCATGAGCGTGGTCAGCGACGCCGCGTACGGCGCGTACCGGGCGCTGATCGACGACCCGGACCTGCCCGACTACTTCCTCGCCGCCACCCCCGTGGAGCAGCTCGGCCTGCTCAACATCGGGTCGCGCCCGGCGCGCCGCCCGTCCTCCGGCGGCGGCATCGAGGGCCTGCGCGCGATCCCGTGGGTCTTCGGCTGGACGCAGACCCGCCAGATCGTTCCCGGCTGGTTCGGCGTCGGTACCGGTCTGGCCGCCGCCCGGGAGGCGGGGCTGGCGGAGGTCCTGGACGAGATGCAGGACGGCTGGCACTTCTTCCGCACCTTCGTGTCCAACGTGGAGATGACGCTGGCCAAGACCGACCTCGACATCGCCGGGCACTACGTCGACACGCTGGTGCCCGAGCGGCTGCGCGGGGTGTTCGCCACGATCAAGGACGAGCACGCCCGCACCGTCACGCAGGTGCTGCGGGTGACCGGCGAGCGCGAGCTGCTCGACGACCAGCCGGTGCTCAAGCGCACCTTCGCCGTCCGCGACGCCTACCTCGACCCGATCTCCTACCTGCAGGTCGATCTGCTGGCCCGCGCCCGCGAGGACGAGTCGGCCGAGTCACCCGAGTTGCGCCGGGCGCTGCTGCTGACGATCAACGGCGTCGCCGCCGGGTTGCGCAACACCGGCTGAGCCGGCTCAGCCCCGCAGCGAGCCCGCGCGCACCATCACGCAGTCGTACTCGATGACCCGGCCGTCCGGTTCACGGGTGACGGGGTACAGGCCGCTGATCTCGAACCCGGCGGACTCGTAGGTGGCCAGCGCCTCGGACATCCGCGGCATGTGCTCGTAGATCAACAGCAACGCCACCTCCGACTGCAGCGCGACGACGTCGCGCACGCGCTCGCCCAGGCCGCGGAACACCTCTAGGTCGAAGCCCTGCGTGTCCATCTTCAGATAGATGCGCGGGTCGGGCCGGCCGAGTGCGCGCACCGGCTCGAGCAGCTCGTCGAGCAACGTGTCGAGCCGGCGCACCGGCACTTCGACCTGCTCGGTGCCCGACAGCTCGCGCAGGGTGGTGAAGCGCTGCTTGCCGTAGTCGCTGGTCGGCAGCAGCGAGCTGAAGGTGCGCTGCACATGGATCGGGACGGTGCCCTCCGTGCTGCCCAGGGCCAGCTGGTGGATCGTCCACCGATCGTCGTGGGCGCTGCGCTTCTCCACCTCGGCGGCGAAGGCGGGCACCGGTTCGAAGGACGCGATGTGCCCGGTGTAGCCGCGCCGGCGCAGCGCGCCGGCGTACTGACCGGTGTTGGCCCCGACGTCGATCACGAGATCGACCTCGTAGCGCTGGAGCAGCCAGGCCACGTGCCGGTCGACGAAGTGCTGCAGGGTCTGGGTCTCCAGGTTCAGCTCCGCCTGCGGCGACGGATCCTCCGGGCTCACCAGCCAGCCCCGCTTGCCGATGCGCGCGACCGTCGTGCCCGCCGTCTTGGGCTTGGTCGCGTCGAGGAGCCAGCGGTCGTCGTCGAGCTTGTGGGTGCGCATCCGGCGCCCGCGGGCCCCGGTGCCCACCACCTGCACCGACGCACCCACCGGGAGGGTCTTCGGCGCCCGCCGGCCCCGGCTGATGAGGATGGCGCCGGGCGCGACGTCGGTCACCGTGAGACCCAGCCGCGCCGCCACCGAGAGCAGCCGCCGCGCCAGCGTGGGGCGCCGACGCCCGGCCGGCGCGTCGACCTGTGGGGGTTGGCTGCCCTCGCCGGCGGCCGGACGGTTCGCCTTTGCGGGCGGCCCCGTCGCCACCGGTGTGCGCTGGAGGCTGAGGTTCGCGTAGGTCTTGGTGGCGTACGGGCGGACCTGGCGTCCGTCGACCACGCGGGCGAGCGGATCGAGCACCAGTGCCGACGGGGCGGCCGGCCGGGCCTCGGCGCGCCAACCGGCACAGTCGACGCGCATCACCAGATCGGCGATCGGGTCGGCGCTGCGCTCCAGCGCCGCCCCCGCGACGTCGACCGACACCTCCGCCGTCGCCGTCATCGGCGCGACGCCTCCGGCGTCGAAGGCGGGCCGGGTGACGACCGTGGTGGGCGCGGGTTCGACCACCCAGGTGCTTCGATTGCGCAGCAGACACGAGATGTTCAGCCGCGACGCGAACCCGGTCACCACCGGGGACGCCATCGTCGGCAGTTGGGCGACGAGGTCGTCAGGCAGCCGCCAGCGCTCCCCCTCGCCGTCCCGTTCGACCAGCAGCGGCGCGCCGTCCGGGCCCACGATCGTGCAGGCGACGGTGGCACGCAGCTCGTCGCCGGCCCAGTGGACCGCCTCGACGACGGCCGACAGATGCACCCCGCGGGCCCAGGTCGCGAACACGCGCATCGGCTCGACCTCGCCGGCCCGCAGCAGCTGCGCCGAGACCTGACGCGGCGGCCGGAGGTAGCGGTCGAGGTGTTCCGGGAAGCGGTCGCGAACGAGATCGCGCACCGCGTCGAACATCTCCTGCCGTTCGTCCGCCGAGTAGGCGATCATCGCCGGCCCTTCCAGCCGGGCCAACGACTTGGCGCTGTACCAGTGCGCGACCGTGCGGTCGCGCTGCTCGCCGGGCTCCATGTGGTCCTCGACGATGTCGAGGACGCGCCGGACGCTGTCGAAGTACTCCCGCGGACGGTCGCGGCGTCGCGAGGAGTGCCGCGCATCCGGCTCCCAGGTCCAGTGATAGCAGGGATAGTCGGCCAGGATCGAGATCCGGCGGGCCGCGAAGTAGGCCGACATCATGAACATGTGGTCCTCGAGGCGGACGTAACCTTCCGCGAACCGGATGCCGTTGTCGCGCAACATCGCCGTGCGGAACAACCGGTGGACGGTGAGCAGCGCCAGCAGCGGATCGACCCCCAGGCGGGCGTCAGGCACGTTCTTGCGGAACAGGGCCGGTGACAGCCGCCGGTTGTCGCCGACGATCCGGCCCCACACGATGTCCGAGTCGTGCTCCTCGCCGTAGGCGACCATGCGTTCGAGGGCTTCGGGCTCGAACCAGTCGTCGACGTCGGCGAAGAAGATGAACTCACCCCGCGCGGCGTCCATGCCCAGGTTGCGCGGCCGGCCGGGCCAGCCCGAGTTCGTCGGGTGATGGATCGCGCGAACGCCGGGTTGCGCCCGGGCCGCCTCGTCCAGCCGCTGCGCGGCCGCCTCGTCCGAGCCGTCGTCGACGACGATGATCTCGAAGTCGTGGCCGGGCATCGACTGCGCCTTCAGTGACGCGAGGAGCCGGTCGAGGTGATGGGCAGGTGGGTTGTAGTACGGAACGACGACCGTGACCTTCACCTGTTGCTGCCCCTCCCGTCCCGCAGTCGCCTCTCGCGTCGAGCCGTTCGGTCCGGGTTGACCGTCAGCTCCACTTGATCCGGTTGCGACGGATGCGCCGGGCCAGCCTGCGCGCGCGCCAGGTGACGGCGTCGCGGTACGGCCACGGCGGGCGCCGGTGCCGGTCGGCCCGCAGCTCGGCGAACAGCTGCTCCCACTGCGCGCCGACGACCTCGATGCTGTTGCGCTCGGCCGTCGCCAGGGCGTTGCGGCTCATCGTGCGGCGAAGCTCGGGGTCGTTGACGAGGCTCAACAGCGCCCCGGCCAACGCGTCCACGTCGCCGTCGTCGACGAGCAGCCCGTCGGTGCCCGAGGTGATCATCTCTCCTGGACCCCGGGGGCAGTCGTAGCTGACCACCGGCAGCCCGCACGCGAAGGCTTCCAGGATGACCATGGGGAAGCCCTCGTAGCGCGAGCTCATCGCCATGACGGAGGCCTTCGCGAACTCGCCCTCGGTGTCGGAGGTGCGGCCCATGAATGCGATGTTGTCGGCCATCCCCAGCTCGGACACGAGCTCGCGCAACCGCTTGAGGTGCGGGCCGTCGCCGAACAGGCGCAGTGTCCAGTCGGGGCGCTGTTCGACCACCTGGGCGAAGGCGCGCACCAGGTGGTCGTAGCGCTTCTGGTGCGTGAACCGCCCGGCGGTCACGACCACCGGCTCGGACTGCGCGGTCCGCGGGTGCTCGCCCCCCGAAACGGCGTTGCCGATCGCCAGCACCCGCGTGGGGGCGTCCTTCAGCAGCTGCTGGTAGTCGCTCCGGTCGGCCTCGGTCAACGTGACCATCGCGTCCAGGCGCGGGTACCAGCGCTTCATCTGGGCCCGCAGCTCGCGTTTGTGCTTGGTGAAGTTGAGGTGGTCCTGGCCGATGAGCACGGTGCCTTTGGGCGCCCACATCGCCGCCGCGATGTTCCACGCCGGCCGGGTGGAGATCAACACGTCGGCGTCGAGCCCGCGCAACGCGCGGGCCACCATGTGGTCGCCGCGCAGCGTCACCGAGTCGTAGAAGGGCTCGCTGCGCGGCGTCAGCCGGCTGGGCCGGGCCCGCTCCCACGTCTCGAGCCGGCCGAACGTGGCGCTCTTGCGGATGTCCAGGAGCGGCGTGACGGTGACGTCGGGGTGGATGGGGAAGAAGGGTTGGTCCTGGTGCCGGTAGAAGGAAATGAGCTCGACGTCGTGACCGAGCTCGGCGAAGTGGTTGGCGGTGTTGACGGTGGTGCGCACCAGGCCGCCCATGCCGTATGCCCAGGTGAGCAGGAAAGCGATTCTCATCAGACCTCCGAAACTCGGATGAAGATATCCGGAGAAGGGCGTGTCTCCGGCACGGGCTCAGTGTGCTTTTATTGCGCGGTGCAGTGGAAGTCGAGAATCAACAAGGCCCTCGTCGGCGCGACCGGCTATCAGGTGACCCGAGCGCCCAAGGTTTCGTGGGGCGGCTCCCGCCCTCCGGCCAAGAAGGCGGCGACCAAGGCGGCGACGCCGAAACCGGCGGCCAAGCCCAAGGCCGAGTTCCCGGTCGACTACGAGGAAGACGTCCGCGACATCATCCGTGCGGTCCGGCCGTACACGATGACCAGCAACGACAAGATGCACGCGCTGATCAGCGCCACCAAGTACATCCAGCGCCACCAGATCCCGGGCGCGATCGTCGAGTGCGGTGTCTGGCGGGGCGGCAGCATGCACGCCGTGGCCCGCGCGCTCGACGCCGCCGGCGACCACTCACGCGAGCTGTACCTGTTCGACACCTTCGACGGCATGACCGAGCCCACCGAGAAGGACGCGCGGCACGACGGCGCCACGGCGGCCGACCTGCTCGCCACCCAGGAGAAGGAGAAGTCCGCCGTCTGGGCCTACGCGTCGCTCGAGGACGTGCAGCAGGGTTTCACCCAGGTGCCGTACCCGGCCGAGCGCATCCACTACGTCAAGGGCCCGGTCGAGGAGACCGTGCCGGCGCAGGCGCCCGAGCAGATCGCGCTGCTGCGCCTGGACACCGACTGGTACGCCTCGACCAAGCACGAGTTCGAGCACCTGTACCCCCGCCTGGTCTCCGGTGGCGTCCTGCTCATCGACGACTACGGCTGGTGGGCCGGCTCGCGCACCGCCACCCAGGAGTTCCTCGAGGAGACCGGCGCCCGCTTGCTGCTGCTGCGCATGGCCTCCGGCCGCGTCGCCATCAAGCCCTGACCGCACCCCCGACCCGCCCGCCCCCCGTACCGAGGGACAGCCAGTGCACAAGTCCGCATACGACCACATGGCGTTGTGCATCGAGAAGTACATGCCCGCCGACCGCCGCTACCGCGTGCTCGACCTCGGCTCGCGCCTGTCGCCGGGCCAGACGATGACGCACCGCAAGCTGCTGGCCGACCGCGACATGGAGTACGCCGGCATCGACGTGCAGACCGGCAAGAACGTCGACGTGGTGATGCGCGAGCCGTACACCTTCCCGGTGCCGTCGGGCAGCGTCGACATCCTGATCTCCGGGCAGGTGTTCGAGCACATCCCCTTCTTCTGGGCCTCGATGCTCGAGATCGCCCGCGTCCTGCGTCCCGGCGGGTACGCGTTCATCACCGCGCCGTCGCGCGGGCACGTGCACAGCACCTACGACTGCTGGCGCTACTACCCGGACGGCCTGCGGGCGATGGCCGCGTGGGCCAAGCTCGACCTGCTCGAGGCGCACACCGACTTCCCGCCCTACATCCGCCACCAACACGACTTCTCCAAGATCGACTACGACCGGTCGTACTGGGGCGACAGCGTGGGGGTCTTCCGCAAGCCGACCAACTACCCGCGCCTGCGCGCCGCCGTCGTCCGCGCGGTGAACAAGTGGTGGGGCAACGGGATCGGTTCGCTGGAGGGCACCCCGCGACCGAAGACCGCGCCGGACCGGGCCGCCGTGGCCGGACCGGTGGCCTGAGAGGCGCCTGCGCCACACCCGGCCGCAGGGGTCACTGTCACCCCGGCCGGCCCCGGTATCTTGCTCGCCATGGACACCATCCTGTTGGCCGCCGGCCGTTCGGTCCGGATGGGCGGTGGCGTCGGCAAACAACTGATGCGCATCGGCGGACGGCCGATGATCATCTTTTCGTTGGAGCGCCTGCGCAGCCACCCGGCGGTCGACCAGATCATCGTCACCTGCCCGCCCGACCAGCTGGAACCGATCGGCAAGGTCGTCGACGACTTCGCGATCTCGAACGTGAAGCTCGTGGCCGGCGGCCGCAGCCGGCAGGAGAGCGTGCTGCTGGCCCTCGAGTCGGTGACGTCGCCGCGGGTGATGGTCCACGAGGCCGCCCGCCCCATGATCAGCCACGAGCTCATCGACCGGCTGCTCGAGGTCGAGGCCGATGCGGTCGTCCCGGCCTGGGAGGTGCCCTTCACCGTGGCCATCGGCGACACCGTCATGCGCGGCGAGATCGACCGCTCCACCCTGCGCAACGTGCAACTGCCGCAGGTCTTCGACACCGCGGTGCTGCGCGAGGCGCACCAGGAGGCGCTGGCCAAGGGCGAGGAGGCCACCGAGGACAGCATGATGGTCTTCCGCACCGGTCACGAGGTGCGCTTCGTCGAGGGCTCCCCCGACAACATCAAGGTGACGTACCCGGTCGACGCCTACGTCGTCCACGCCCTGATCTTCGGTGAGGGCTGACATGCACAACGTCGTCATCACGGGCGCATCACGCGGGATCGGCCGCGAGGTGGCGCTGACCCTCGCCCGCGACTACCCGAAGATCTACCTGGTGGCCCGCACCGCCGACGCGCTCGCCGGGGTCGACGAGGACATCCGCGCTGCGCACCCGTTCACCCGCGTCGAGGTCTGCCCGCTCGACGTCACCGACGAGCAGGCCGTCACCGGTCTGATGCGCGACATCCGCGCCGCCGACGGCGACCTGCAGACCCTGATCAACTGCGCGGGCTACGCGATCCCGGCCACCGCCGTGGAGGAGATCTCGTCCAAGACGTGGATGGAGATCTACGAGGCCAACATGCTGTCGGCGTTCCTGATGACCCGGGAGTCGTTGTCGCTGCTCAAGCGCAACAACCGGGCCACCATCGTCAACGTGGCGTCCACCGCGGGACTGACCCCGAGGCCCGGGTGGAGCGCGTACGCCTCGGCCAAGGCGGCACTGATCAACTTCTCCCAGACGATGGCGGAGGAGCTCAAGCCCTACGGCATCCGCGTCCACTGCATCGCCCCCGGCCGCACCGCGACCGAACTGCGCCGCGTGCTGGCGCCCGACGAGGACCCCAACACCATCATGGGGCCGCAGTCGGTGGCCAAGATCGTGCAGTTCCTCGTCTCGCCGCACGGTGACGTGCTCAAGGGCCAACCGATCATGGTCCGGGGCGACTGACCGGTGCGTCGCTCGTTCGTCCTGGTGGTCGTCGCCGGCGCCGCGTTCGTCGCGCTGGTGGCGCTGCTGCTGTTCTACCCGCGCGGTCTGGCCGTCGTGGCGTTGGTGTGGCTGGTCGGCCTGCGGGTGCTGGTCACCGGTGAGTGGCGGGGACGGCACCAGCTCCAGGTACTGGCCGGCGAGTTGCGGGTGCAGTTCACCGTGCAGCAGGCCATGCGCGGCTTCCTGCTCGCGATCGCGGCCGCCGACCTCAACCGCCGACTGAGCATCACGACCGCGGTGTTCTTCGCCGTGCTCATCTTCGCGATCCGGTTCATGCCCCGCCTGGTGACCCGCCTGGTGGGCCACCGGGCGGTGGTCGCCGGGCTGCCCGGTGCCCAGGAGGTGCAGGACCGCAACCGGCTCTTCGACACCGTCAGCCTGCCCGGCCGCAACCTGCGCGCGGCGATCACCCGCTGGATCGACCACGTCGAATTCGTGGTGGCGGCGGTCGTCACCGCCGCGGTCTTCGGTCTCGACGTCGACGCGGCCGTGGTGGTCGTGATCGTCGCGGGCAGCGTCGTGGCCCTGGGCGCACTGATCGAGCTGCTCACGCTGGTGCTCAGCGTGGCCGGCCGCACCACCGACCGCTTCCAGGACGCGATCCTGCGCGCCCTGACGGCCTACCAGCCGGAGTACGTCGTCTACTTCAGTGCCACCCCGGCCGCGGTCTACCAGATCCGGCAGTGGCTGCCGCACCTGCTGAACCTGCCCCGCCGGTTCGCGATCATCACCCGCGAGAACAACATCGTCGAGCGCGTCGCCGAGTTCGCCCCCGGCGTGCCGGTCATCTCGGCGCCGAGGCTGATGCGCCTCGACGACATGGTCGTGCCGAGCATCCGCGCCGTCCTCTACGTGAACAACGGCATGAAGAACGCGCACATGCTGCGGCACACCCACCTGCGCCACGTGCAGATGCTGCACGGCGAGAGTGACAAGGCGCCGAGCGTGAACAAGTTCGCCCGCGCCTACGACGAGCTCTACGTCGCGGGGCAGGCGGCGATCGAGCGGTACGCCGCATGGGGCGTCACGGTCGACCCGCGGATGTTCCGCGTGGTCGGACGCCCGCAGGCCGACGAGGTGAGCACGCAGGTGCCGGCCGGCCGGCCGACCGTGCTCTACGCGCCGACCTGGGAGGGCTTCAACGCCCAGACCTCGGAGTCCTCGGTGGGCCGGCTCGGCGTGCAACTCGTGCGCCGGCTGCTCGAGCGCGGCGACGTCCGGGTGATCGTGCGACCGCACCCCACCACCGGTCTCGTCACCCCCAAGCTGCTGCAGCAGGTCAACCGCATGCGTGAGCTCGTCGAGGCCGCGAACGCCGCGGGCGGCGACCACCTCTGGTCGACGGTCGACGGTGAGCTGTCCCTCGTCGACTGCTTCAACCTGTGCACGATCATGATCGCCGACATCTCCAGCGTGATGGCCGACTTCCTGCGCTCGGAGAAGGGACTGATCGTCACCGACGTCGACGACCTGGGGCCCCAGGAGTTCCACCGCAGCTTCCCGACCGCCGGCGCGGCATGGGTCCTGCGCGCGGACGGCAGCAACATCGACGAGATCCTGACCGACGCGCTCGGCCCCGACAGCCTGCGCGCCGAGCGGACCCGGGTGCGCCACCACGTGCTGGGCGACTTCGACGGCCCGGCCGAGGAGGTCTTCCACCGCACGCTGGCCACGTCGATCGACGCGCCGCTGCAGCAGATGCCCGAAGGGGCCGACGAGGTCTCCGCCCTCAACTGACGCTGCCGTCCGAAAACCGCCAGTCGTTGTCGGTGGGGCGCGGCAGAATCGACCTCGTGCTCATCCCCGACGCCGACACCTGCTACCGCGCGGTGCGCTCGCGCGATCCCCGGTTCGACGGGTGGTTCTTCACCGGCGTGCGCACCACCGGGATCTACTGCCGCCCGTCGTGCCCGGCCATCACCCCACGCCGGCACAACGTCTCGTTCCACCCGAGCGCCGCTGCGGCGCAACGGGCCGGCCTGCGGGCCTGCAAGCGGTGCCGGCCCGACGCGTCGCCCGGCTCGCCGGCCTGGGACGTACGCGGTGACCTCGTCGGGCGCGCGCTGCGCCTGATCGCCGACGGCACCATCGATCGCGACGGCGTACCCGGCCTGGCCCGCCGGCTCGGCTACTCCGAGCGCCAGTTGCACCGCGCGCTCGTCGAGGAGGTCGGGGCCGGCCCGCTGGCCCTGGCCCGCGCCCAGCGGGCGCAGACCGCGCGGGTGCTGCTCGAGACCACCGGCCTGGCGATCACCGACGTCGCGTTCGCGGCCGGCTTCTCCAGCGTGCGCCAGTTCAACGACACCGTCCGCGAGGTGTTCGCCACGACGCCGACGGCCCTGCGGGCGGCGCGGCGCCCCGGTGGGTCGAGCGAGGCGGGCACGATCACCCTCCGGCTGCCCTACCGGCGCCCGATGCAGCTGACGGCGTTGCTCGACTTCCTCGGCGCGCACGCCGTGCCCGGCCTCGAGTCCTACGCCGACGGTGTGTTCACCCGGGTGCTCGACGCGCCCAGCGGACCGGCTCTGGTGTCCGTGGCCACCGGGGGCGACGACGGTGCCGTGCTGTGCACGGTCCGGCTGACCGACACGCGCGACCTCGTCGGCGTCGTCGCCCGGGTGCGGCGCCTGCTCGACCTCGACGCCGACCCGGTCGCCGTCGACGAGATCCTCGGCGCCGACCCCGTGCTGGCCCCGCTCGTCGCCGCCCGGCCGGGGCTGCGGGCGCCGGGCAGTGTCGACGGATTCGAGACCGCGGTCCGCACGGTGATCGGACAGCAGGTGTCGGTGCGCGGCGCGCGCACCGTCACCGGGCGCATCGTGGCCGAGCTGGGCCGCGTGGCGTTCGACGGCGAGCCCTGGCGGCTGTTCCCGGCCGCCGCCGACCTCGCCGCCGCCGACCCCGAAGGGCTGCCGATGCCGCGGGCGCGGGGACGTTCGGTGGTGGCCGTGGCCGCCGCCTTCGCCGACGGCCGGCTCGCGCTCGACCCCGGCGCCGACCGCGACGCCGCCCGGGCGGCCCTGCTCGCCCTGCCCGGCGTCGGGCCGTGGACCACCGACTACCTCGCCATGCGCACGCTCGGGCACCCGGACGTGCTGCTGGCCTCCGATCTGGTGATCGCGCGGGCCGCGGCCGGGCTCGGCCTCGACCTCACCGACGGGCGCCCCGACTGGGCACCGTGGCGCAGCTACGCCACCCACCACCTCTGGGCCCACCTGTACGCCGACCTCTGGAGCGCCGCCTCGTGACCTGCTGGACCCACGTCGAGTCCCCGCTCGGCGACCTGCTCGCCGCCCGCGACGAGGCGGGCCTGACCGACCTGTACCTGCCCAGCGGCCGGCACCGCCGGGACCCGCAGCCGGAGTGGGGGCGCGACGACGACGCGTTCGACGACGTCCGGTGCCAGCTCGCCGAGTACTTCGCCGGCACCCGCACGGAGTTCGACCTGGCGCTGCACCCGGCCGGCTCGCCGTTCCAGCAGCGGGTCTGGCAGGCGCTGCGCGACATCCCCTTCGGCGAGACGCGCAGCTACGGGCAGCAGACCGCCGCCATCGGCGCCCCCGTGACGGCGGCGCGCGCAGTGGGCGCGGCCAACGGCCGCAACCCGATCTCGATCATCGTGCCCTGCCACCGGGTGATCGGTGCCAACGGCGCGCTCGTCGGGTACGGCGGCGGCCTGGACGCGAAGCGCTGGCTGCTCGGCCACGAGGCCCAGCACGCGGGTCTGTTCGCGCTCACCTGACGCCGCCGGGCCGGTGTGCGACCATCGGCGCCGAGACCGGAACGGGGAGGACCGCCGATGACGTCGCCGTACGGCGGCCCCCCGCAGAGCGGGCCGCCCCAGGACCCGTACCAGCAGCCGTACGGCCAGCCGGTGCCCTACGGCTCGCCGTACGGCCAGCCGGCACCCTACGGCGCGCCCTACGGCCAGCCGCCGCCCTACGGCTACCAGCCGTACCCGGTCTCGGCGCCGACCAACGGCCTGGGCGTCGGCGGCTTCGTCTGCTCGCTGATCGGGCTGCTGTTCTTCTGGTTCCCATTCGTGGGACTGGCCCTGGCCGTCATCGGCACCGTGCTCAGCGGGCTGGGCCTGACCCAGGGCAACAAGGACGGGTCGAGCACCGGCATGGCCGTCGCCGGGCTGGTCCTCGGCGTGATCGCACTGATCCCGGGCATCCTGTGGATCGTGCTGTTCAGTAGTTACTGAGCCGGGCTCCACCCGTGGGTGGAAACCGAACCCTGCCCGTAGGCAGATGTGGTGGTTCGCTGCGCAGGACACCATCGAGCCATGCGTGCGAGCGAGGACGAGCGCCGGCCGTCGCGCCGCGCGCCCGACGGCGGGGTCGTGGCGATCGCGGTCGTCGTGGTCGCCGCCCTCGTGGCCACCGCCACCCGCTACGGCTACCACCGCGACGAGCTGTACTTCCTCGCCGCCGGCCGGCACCTGGCCTGGGGTTACGCCGACCAGGGCCCGCTGACCCCGCTGGTGGCGCGGCTGGCCAGCGCGGTCGACGACGACTCGCTGACCGTCCTGCGCCTGCCGTCCGCCCTCGCCACCGGTGCGATCGTGCTGCTCACCTCCGCCCTGGCCCGCCAACTGGGCGCCGGCCGGGTGGGGCAGCGCATCGCGGCGGCGAGCGTCGGTTTCTCGGTGTTCTTCGTGTTCACCGGGCACCTGCTGAGCACGACCACGATCGACCTGCTGGTCTGGACCGCGGCGACCTGTCTGGCGACCCGCGCGCTGCACGGGGGCAGCGCGCGCCACTGGCTGGCGCTGGGGGCGGTGCTGGGCGTCGGGCTGCTCAACAAGCCGCTGCCGGCGTTCTTCGGCGTGGCGCTGCTGCTCGGCCTGCTCCTGGTGGGGCCGCGCCGGCTGCTCGCGACACCGGGACCCTGGCTCGGGGCCCTGATCGCGATCGTGCTCGGCGCGCCGTACGCCGGGTGGCAGGCGATGCACGGCTGGCCGCAACTGACGGTCGCGGCGGACATCGCCCACGGCGGGTCGGCGAGCTCGCAGCCCTGGTGGGCCGTGCTGCCGTTCCAGCTGCTGCTCGTCGGACCGCCCCTGGCGCCGGTGTGGATCGCCGGGCTGGTGCGGCTGTCCCGCGGGCGCGACACCGCCGTGCGCGATCTGCGCTCCTTCGCCGCGGCCTGGGCCCTGCTCGCCGTCGGGTACATGGCCACCGACGGCAAGCCCTACTACCTGGGCGGGCTCCTGCCGCTGCTCGTCGCCGCCGGTGCCGCGCCGGCCGAGCGGTGGGTCACCCGCGGGCGGCGCACCGCGCGGCGGGCGCTGCTGGGTGTCGCGGTGGCGACGAGCGTGGTGGCCACGGCCGTCCTGGCCCTGCCGCTGCTGCCGGCCCGCGACGCCGGACCCGTGGTCGCCAGCAATCCCGACGTCGGCGAGACGGTCGGGTGGCCCGGGCTCGTGGCCACCGTGTCCGGTGTCGTGCACCGGCTGCCCGACCCGTCGGGCATCGTGGTGCTCGCCGAAAACTACGGGGAAGCCGGCGCGCTCGAACGCTTCGGCGCGCGGTACGGCATCCGGCACGTCGCCAGCGGCGACAACGCCTACGGGTACTGGGGGCCACCGCACGCGGCGGCGGACCGCCCGGTGGTCGTCGTCGGCTATGCACCCGCGTCCGCGGCCCGGTGGCTGCGCGGCTGCCGGGCCGCGGCGCACGTACACGACCGGGCCGGGCTGGACAACGACGAGGACGGCGCGCCGGTGCTGGCCTGCTCCGGCGTGCGGGGTTCGTGGGCGGCACAATGGCCGCACATCCGCCATCTCGGATGAGGGACGGGCGCGGCCGCGTCAGTGGAAGGTGTTCTGCGCCGCGTCCAGGCCGTCGCGCAGCAGCGCCTCCACAGCGTCGGCGGCCCGGTCCACGAAGTAGGCGAGCTCCTTGCGTTCGGCGGGGGCGAAGTCGCGCAGCACGTAGTCGGCGGGGTCCTGGCGTCCCGGCGGGCGGCCGATGCCGAAACGCACCCGCGCGTAGTCGCGGGTGCCGAAGGCGGCTGACAGCGAGCGCAGGCCGTTGTGCCCGCCGTCGCCGCCGCCCCGCTTGAGCCGGACGTCGCCGAACGGGATGTCCAGCTCGTCGTGCACGACGACGACGTCGCTCGGGGCCACCTTGTAGAAGCGCGCGACGGCCACGGCCGGCCCGCCCGACTCGTTCATGTAGGAGCGCGGCTTCGCGAGCACCACCGGCGATCCGGCCAGCCGGCCCTCGACGACGTCGGCGCGGCTCTTGTGCGTCTTGAACCGCCCGCCGATCCGCTCGGCCAGCAGGTCGGCCACCAAAAAGCCCGCGTTGTGCCGGGTGCCCGCGTACTTCGGTCCCGGATTGCCCAGCCCGACGACCAGCCGGCGGTCGTCCGCCACCGCCGGGTGGCTACTCGGCCGAGTCGCCCGCGGGCGCGCCCTCGGTCGACCCGCCGGAGCTCTCGCCCTCGGCCGTCGCCTCGTCCGGGGCGTCCTCGACGATGCCCAGCTCGTCGGCGGCCTCGGCGACCTCGGCCTCGATCTCGGCCTCGGTCGGGGCCTCGACGATGGCGAGCACCAGGGTCTCGGCGTCGGTGATGAGCGTGGAGCCGGTGGGCAGCTCGACGTCGGCGGCGGAGATCTGGGTGCCGATCTCGAGGTCCTCGACGTTCACGGTGAACGACTCCGGGATGTGCGTCGCCTCGGCCTCGACGCTGATCGTGGTGTTCTCGACGTTGAGCAGCGCGCCGGGCACGACGTCGCCCTCGATGTGCACCGCGACGTCGACGGTGACCTTCTCGCCGCGGCGCACGGCCAGCAGGTCGACGTGCTCGAAGTAGCCCTTGATCGGGTGCCGCTGGATCGACTTCGGGATGGCCAGCTGATCGCCGCCGTCGACCTCGAGCGTCAGCAGCACGTTGGTGCCGCCGTGCCGGATGGCGTTGGCGAACTCGTGCGCCGGGAGGGCGACGTGCCGCGGGTCGGCGCCGTGACCGTAGATGACGGCCGGCACCTGACCGGCCCGCCGGGTGCGGCGCGCGCCACCCTTGCCGAACTCGGTACGGGTCTGGGCGGGAAGGCGGACCTCGTCGGACACAGCGGTGCTCCTAGCTCGTGATGCAGATGTACGTGTGCGGTGCCCTCGGACGCGGGACGCGCGTCGACGAGCGACACCGCGTCGATCACGGACGCCGCTCGCGCAGCCGTCCCTCGCCGTGGGGCTGAGCCACTGAGGTTACCGGGGTCGCGGGGCGACGGCGAAACCGGGTCGGGGCGATCCACAGCCGTGACTGCGCCGCGGTGGCCGGGTAGGCCGCTGGCATGGTGGATGTGGGCTACACACTGATGACCGAACAGGCCGACCCGCGCTCGCTCGTCGAGTTCGCCGTGCAGGCCGAGCGGGCCGGTTTCGACTTCGAGGTGTCCAGCGACCACTACTTCCCGTGGCTGGACAGCATGGGCCACTCCCCCAACGCGTGGGTGACGTTGGGGGCCGTGGCCCACGCCACCGAGCGGGTCGAGCTGATGACTTACGTGACCTGCCCGACGATCCGCTATCACCCGGCCGTGGTGGCCCAGCAGGCCGCCACGCTCGACCTGCTCAGCGACGGCCGCTTCCTGCTCGGCCTCGGCTCCGGGGAGAACCTCAACGAGCACGTCGTCGGGCGGGGCTGGCCGCCGGCGGCGATCCGCGAGGAGATGCTGGCCGAGGCCCTGGACGTCATCACGAAGCTGTTCACCGGCGACTACGTCGAGCACAACGGCGAGCACTACCGCGTCACCGGCGCCAAGCTGTGGGACGTCGCCCCCACGCCGCCGCGGATCGGCCTCGCCGTCTCGGGTGCGCGGTCGTGCCGGCTGGCGGGCGAGAAGGCCGACGCCATGATCGCCGTCGAGCCGGACGCGTCGCTGGGCGAGCACTTCGACGCCGCGGGCGGCAAGGGCAAACCGCGCATCGGCCAGCTGCCGATCAGCTACGGCACCGACCGGGACGCCGCGATCGACCGGGCCCACGACCTGTTCCGCTGGTTCGGCGGCGGCTGGAAGGTCAACGCCGACCTGCCGGGCACCGCCGGCTTCGACTCGGCCAGCCAGTTCGTGCGCAAGGACGACGTCGCGGACGCGATCCCGTGCGGCGACGACGTCGGCGCGGTCGTCGACGCCGTGCGGCAGTTCACCGACGCCGGATTCACCCACGTGGCGCTGGTGCAGATCGGCGGCAGTCACGAGCACCAGGACCCGTTCTTCGACTGGTCGCAGCGCGAGCTGCTGCCCGCCCTGCGCGAGCTGTAGCCGCGTCGTCGGGAGCGGCCGCCGGGGGCCGGCGCCGCGCCGGCCGTCCGTAGCATCGTCGGGGTGCCGACCGCCCCCGCCCGCTCCGCCGTCCGCGTCCGGGTGCCCGCCAAGGTGAACCTGCACCTCGGCGTCGGGCCGCTGCGCGAGGACGGCTACCACGAGCTCGTCACCGTCTTCCACGCCGTCGATCTCGTGGACGAGGTGATCGCCCGCCCCGGCCGGGGCACGTCGCTGACGCTCGAGGGTGAGGGCGCGGGCCGGCTCCCCACCGACGACGGCAATCTGGCCTGGCGCGCCGCGGAGCTGCTGGCGCGCGTCGCGGGCGTGCGACCCGACGTCCGGCTGGAGCTGCGCAAGGCGATCCCGGTGGCCGGCGGGATGGCCGGCGGCTCGGCCGACGGCGCGGCCGCGCTGCTGGCCTGCGCCCGGCTGTGGGATCTCGACGTGGGGCCGACCGAACTGCTGTCGCTGGCCGCCGAACTCGGCAGCGACGCGGCGTTCCCGCTGGTGGGGGGCACCGCCGTCGGTGGCGGGCGGGGCGAACTCATCACGCCCACGACCACGCGCGGCCGGCTGCACTGGGTCTTCGCGCTCGCCGACTTCGGCATCTCCTCCGGCGAGGCGTACCGCGTCCTCGACGCGATGCGCGCCGCGGGCGAGGCGCCCCCGCCGCTGCCGCAGCCGGTCGCGCTGCTGGCCGCGCTGGCGGCGGGCGACGTCGACGCCGTGGCCGCGACGCTGGCCAACGACATGCAACCGGCGTCGCTGCGCATGGTGCCCGCCCTGGCCGACACCCTGGCCGCCGGGCAGCGGCACGGGGCGCTCGCCGGCATCGTCTCGGGCTCCGGCCCGACGTGTGCCTTCCTGTGCCGCGACGACTCGGCCGCGACCACGCTCGCCGCCGCCCTCGAAGCCGACGGCGTGTGCCGTACCGCCCGCGTCGCGCACGGACCCGTCCCCGGCGCGCAGGCCGTGCCCTGATGGCGAACCTCGTCAACCTCGAGGGCGTCAGCAAGACCTACGGCACGACCGTCGTCCTCGACGGCGTCTCGCTGGGCGTCGCCGACGCCGACCGCATCGGCGTGGTGGGCCGCAACGGGGGCGGCAAGTCAACCCTGCTGCGGCTGATCGCCGGCACCGAGGTCCCGGACGCGGGCCGGGTGACGCGCACCGGCGGGGTCGAGATCGCGCGCGTCGACCAGCGCGGCGAGCTGCCCGCCGGCGCCGACGTCCGCGGGGTCGTCGTCGGGCACGGCGCCGAGCACGAGTGGGCCGGCGACGCCGCCGTCCGCGCCGTCCTGCAGGGGCTCGGCCTGACCGACGTCGGACTCGACGCCCCGGTGGAGCGGTTGTCCGGCGGGGAGCGCCGCCGGGTCGCGGTGGCCGCCGCGCTGGTGCAGCAGGCCGACCTGCTGATCCTCGACGAGCCGACCAACCACCTCGACGTCGAGGGCATCACCTGGCTCGCCGGTTACCTGCGGGCACTGCGTCGCGCCTTCCTCGTCGTGACGCACGACCGGTGGTTCCTCGACGCCGTGTGCGAGCGCATGTGGGAGGTCGGCGACGCCCGCGTGCGACCGTTCGACGGCGGCTACGCCGCCTACGTGCTCGCCCGCGCCGAGCGCGCCCGTCAGGCCGACGCCGCCGAGGCCCGGCGGCGCAACCTGCTGCGTAAGGAGCTGGCCTGGCTGCGCCGCGGGCCGCCGGCGCGCACGTCCAAGCCCCAGTTCCGCATCGACGCGGCGGAGGCGCTGATCGCCGACGTCCCGCCGCCGCGCCAGTCGGTGGCGCTGCAGGCGATGGCGCGCCGCCGGCTCGGGCGCCAGGTCGTCGATCTCGAAGACGTCACCGTGCGCGTGGGTAACCGCACCCTGCTCGACGACGTCACCTGGCACGTCGGGCCGGGCGAGCGGATCGGCGTCATCGGCGTCAACGGCTCGGGCAAGACCCATCTGCTGCGGCTGCTGGCCGGTGAGCTGCGGCCGACGTCGGGCACGGTGCGGGTCGGGGCGACGGTGCACACCGGCCACCTGTCGCAGGAGATCGCGGAGCTGCCCGACGCGTTGCGGGTGCTGGAGGCGGTCAGCGAGGTGCGCAGCACGGCCGAGCTCGGCGGGGTGGAGCTGTCGGCCGGGCAGCTGGCCGAGCGGTTCGGCTTCGCCAACGAGCGGCAGTGGACGCCGGTGTCGGACCTGTCCGGCGGCGAGCGGCGCCGTCTGCAGCTGCTGCGCCTGCTGCTGACCCAGCCCAACCTGCTGCTGCTGGACGAACCCACCAATGACCTCGACACCGACACGCTGGCGGAGCTGGAGGACCTGCTCGACGGCTGGGCCGGCACCCTCGTGGTCGTCAGCCACGACCGCTATCTGCTGGAGCGGGTGTGCGACACGACCGTCGCCCTGCTCGGTGACGGATCGCTGGCGGCCCTGCCGGGCGGCGTCGAGGAGTACCTGCAGCGTCGCGCCGCCGTCCTGGGCGCGCGCGCCGACGACCGGCGCGAGAAGCGGGGCGACACCCGGGCCGCGCGGCGCGACCTGGTCCGGCTCGAGCGTCGCCTGGAGTCGCTGCAGCGCAAGGAGACCCGGCTGCACGAGCAGCTGGCCGAGCACGCCACCGACTACACCCGCGCCGCGGCCCTCGACACCGAACTGCGCGACGTCATCGCGCAGCGCGAGGCGACCGAGGAGGAGTGGCTGCTGCTCGCCGACGACGCCGGCTGACGTCCCGTCAGGCCAGCTGGTCGCAGAGGTTCTGTACCCGCGTGGCGTAGCGGATGCTCTTGCGACCGTCGGCGGCGATGTGCAGCGCGCTCGCTCCCGAGACCAGTGCGAGCTCGGGCCCGGACTCGTCACCCGGGTGCAGCGTCACGCTGTAGGGCCCGATCCCGTAGAGCGTCGACGACCCGTCCGCGGCGAAACGCTGGACACCGTCGCCGGACAGGTTGACGGTGATGGCGCGCCCGGATTCCCGGTTGACGATCCTGGCGACCAGCGCCCCCTTGTAGAACGCGGTGTCCACGCTGCCGTCCGCCGTGTGGTGGAAGTAGCCGACGACGTGATCCACCGGGAATGTCGTGCGGATCGGGAACAAGCACGGGTCACCGGCCGCGTCGTTCCTCGGCGCGTAGTGCTGCGGGACGGGGCCGGTGGGCGGGTTCGCGCTCACCGCGGCCGGCGGCGGGGTGCCGCCACCGGCCTCGGGCGCGACGGCGAGCGTGGCCAGCAGTGCGGCGGACACGAGCAGGAAGCGGGAGGAGGCTGTAGCCATGGGCCGAAGTATGCGAGCTGCACATAGTTGCGGCCAGGGTTGGGTCAACGGCGATACGCAGTCGTGACCGGGCAGCCCTCCGGGTGACCGCACCCCTCGGGATCGCACAGGCGGCACAGCCGGTAGACCAGTTCGGTGCCATCGGGCGTGACATCGACATCACGGGCGGCCAGCGCGTCGAGCACCGCCACCAGGGACGCACGGTGTGCGGGGGGCACCGCCGCCACGACGGCGTCCAGCACCGCGCGGCGCGCGTCGCGGACGGCCCGCGCCGTGTCCCGGCCGGCCGCGGTGAGCCTGAGGGCAACCACCCGCCCGTCCGCCGCCGGGCCGCGCACGACCAGCCCGCGCTCGACCAGGCGGTCCACCACCCGCACCGCGGCCGAGTGCGACAACCCGACGGATCGGCGCAACCGGTCGATGCTTTCGCCCTCGCCGAAGTTCGCGAGCACGGACACCGCCGTCGCGTGCACCATCGACAGCCCGGTCGCCGCGGCCACCGCGCCGGCCACGCGGGTCGTCACGTCGAGGGTGACGGCGCCGAGGACGTTCGCCAGGTGGGCGCCGTCGTCCGGGGGTACGGCGCGACCGGCCACGGGATTACCCGTGGATCACGACTGCTGCTGCTGGCCCTCGGCGACGTTCTCGTCGATCGCCGACGGCGTGGTGCCCGACAGCGTCGCCAGCATCTGCCGCACGTTGGTCAGCTGGGCGTTGATGGCGTTGCGGCGCTGCACGGCGGCCGACAGCTCGCGGTCGGACTCGGAGCGCACCCGGTCGGCGCGCTCCATCGCGTCGGCCACGATCTGCTCGGCCTTGCGCTCGGCCTCGGCCGTGAGCTGCGCGGCCCGCCGCGCCGACTCGGCCTGCATCTGATCGCCCTCGGCCCGCAGCTTCGCGACCCGGTTGCGGGCGGCGTCGAGTTCCTTCTCGGCCATCTCGGTGCGGTCCTGGAACATCGCCTCGGCCTTGTTGCGCCGGTCCGCCAGCGTGGACTCGAAGTCGGCCGCCGCCTTGGCCGCGCGGGCCCGCTGCTCCTCGTAGAGGGCCTCGGCCTCGCCGCTGCGCGCCATCGCCATCCGCTCGGCCTCGTCGGCCATCTGGTCGGCGTTGCGCTTGGCCTCCTCGATCATTCGGGCGGCGTGCTCGTCGGCCGAGGTGCGCGTCTCGTGCGCGTAGTGGTCGGCCTCCTCGCGGGTGGTCGTGGCCAGCTTGTCGGCCTCCTCGAGGCGGCTGTGCACCTCGGCGACCGCCGCCGAGCGCATCTCCTCCGCCTCTTCCTCGGCCATGGCCAGGATCCGGCCGATGCGCTTGCCGAAGTCGTGGAACGTCGGTTCGGCCGGCGGCTGCGGCTTGGCCGGGGACGGCGCGGGCGCGGGCGCGCGCTTGGCCTCCTCGTTGGCGCGTTGGAGCTCGTTGACCTGGCGTTCGAGCTGGTCGGCGCGCGAGTGCGCCTGCGACGCCGAGTGCGACAGCTCGCTCAGGTGCCGGTCGACCTCCTGCGGGTCGTAGCCGTGCCGGACGGTCTTGAAGGAGGAGGAGTTGTTCGCTTCGGTCATGACTGGGTCGACACCTCGTCGGGCTCGGTAGTGCTCTGGCTCGGACGGGACTCTACGGTGGAGCCCGGCCGCTCGGCGACCGCTAGCGCTTCGATGACGCCGGACAGGTCGCCGAGTTGCTTGCTGATCTCGTCGCGGTGCGCAGACAGCACCGCGACCTCGGCGCGAGCCTCGGAGAGGATGGCTCGCGCCCTGGAGCGTAGTTCGTCGGCTTCGGTGCGGGCCTGGGCCAGCGTCGCCACCGCCTGCTCGCGGGCCTGGCGGCGCAGCTCGCGGGTCTCCTCCTGCACGCGCTGCAGATCGGCCGCGGCGCTCTCGCGCACGGTGCGCGCGCCGTTCTCGGCCTCCTGCAGACGGCGGGCGGCGCGCAGGTCGGCCTGCTCGGCGCGGGTGCGCGCCTCGGTGAGGATGCGTTCGGCGTCGTCGCCGGCCTCGGTGCGCACGCGCGCGCCCTCGGCCTCGGCCTGCTCGAGCACCTCCCGTGCCTGCGCGTGCAGGTCGTCGTGGCGCCGGCGCGCGTTCTCCTCGGCCTCGGCCAGCGTCCTGGTGTGCTCCTGCGAGGCGGCCTCGGTCTCCTCGCGGGTCTGCCGGCGCAGCTGGTCGGCCTCGGTCTGGGCCTCCTGGCGCAGCGCCTGCGCGTCGGCCTCGGCGGCGGCGAGCATGTCGCGCATGGACGCGGTCGTCCAGGCCGTCTGCTCGCGGGTGTCGGCGAGCTCGGCCTCGATCGCCTCGCGGGTCTCGGCCAGCATCGCCGCCCGGTGCTCCTCGGCGTCGTCCAGCACCGCCTGCGCCTGCTCGTGCAGCTGGGTGGCGTGCCGGACGCCCTCGGTGCGCAACGTCTCGGCCTGGCGGTGGGCCTCGGCGATGACGTGGTCGGCCTCATGGCGCGCCGAGGTGGCCGCCTCGGACAGCTGGTGCTCGTGCTCGGCCTGGGCGACGGCGAGGCGGCGCTCGTGTTCCTGGCGTTCCTGCTCCAGCGCGATGCGGGTCTGCTCCAGCTGGATCTCGTGCTGCGCCTCGAGCTCGCCGGAGCGGCGTTTGGCCGTCTGCACGATCGCCTCGGCCTGCTCGCGCAGCACCGCCGCGGCGGCCCGCGCGTCGACGATCTCCCGGTCGGCGTCCTCGCGGGCCTGGGCGAGCAGGGCCTCGGCGTTCTGCTCGGCGCGGGCATTGACCAGCGAGGCCTGCGCCAGGGCGTCGGCGATGATCGCCTGCGCGTCGTCGTCGGGGTGCGCGGGCACCTGTGGAGGGTCGCCGGCGGCGGACGAACCGGCGGCGGACGGCGGCGCGAAGAACGTCGTGGCCGGTGGCGCGGCGAACCACGAGGCGCCGGGCGCCTCCTCGGCCGCCTGAGACTCCTCGGCCGCCTGAGACTCCTCGGCCGGCTGAGACTCCTCGGCCGGCTGAGACTCCTCGGCCGGCTGGGGCTCCTCGGCCGGCTGGGGCTCCTCGGCCGGCGGCGGCTCCTCGGCCACGGGCGGCGCGGGGTCGGACAGGTCGCGGGCGGGTTCGGACGCGGGCCCGGGTTCGGGCGCGGCCTGGTGGTAGGGCAGCCCGCTCGGCTCCGGCTGGGTCGGGACGGACCCGGCGTACTGCTCCGGCGCCAGGTCCGCACGGTGGCCGCCCGGGTGCTCGCCGGCCTGCTCGGGCGGCGAGTCGGCCCGGTGACCGCCCGGCCGCTCGCCGGGTGCCGGATCCGGGCGCTGGAAGTCGCGACGGACCCGTCCGGGCAGCATCGGCCCGTGCTGGTCGCGGGGGCCGGGCGGCGCCGGGCGTTGGAGCGCCGTCGGCTCGCGGCGCACCTGTCCCGGCATCATCGGGCCCGGCGTGGGCGGGGTCGGGGCGCCGGGGGCCCGATCGGCGTAGGGGTCGACGGGGTCGCTGCCGGTCCCGGTGTCGGTCGTGCCGTCGGTTCCGCTGTCGGTTCCGGCGTCGGTTCCGGCGTCGGTCTCGGTGGGGTTCTCGGTGTCGCCGTCCCACTTGCGGAACGGGATCGGCCGGCCCGGGGGAATGTAGTCCGTCGGCGCGGTGCCCTCCTGCTCCGGGGCCGGATCGTCCTGCATGCCGCCCATGCTCTCAGGCACGGGCGGTCATCGCGAGGGTTGGGCCAGGAATCGATGACAGACAGTCACCAAAACTCTCAGCGGGCGCGGGGAAGGGGGCGCGGCTCGGCCTCCAGGTGGGCCAACCCGTTCCAGCCGAGGTTGACGATGTGGGCGGCCACGTCCTCCCGCTTCGGCTTGCGTTCGTCGACCCACCACATGCCGGTCAGCGCCACCATGCCCACCAGCATCTGGGCGTACATCTCGGCGTACTTCGTGCTGATGCCGCGCTGGCCGAACTCGCGCACCAGCACGTACTCCACCTGGGTGGCCACGTCGTTGAGCAGCGAGGAGAAGGCGCCCGTGCTGCCGACCGGCGAATCGCGCGAGAGGATGCGGAAGCCGTCGGTCTCCTCCTCGATGTAGGTGAGCAGGGCCAGGGCCGCCTGCTCGGCCAGCACCCGCGGGTGTCCCGACGACAGCGCGGTGGTCAGCCGGTCGAGCAGGTCCTTCATCGCCCGGTCGACGACGACGGCGTAGAGCCCCTCCTTGCCGCCGAAGTGCTCGTAGACGACGGGTTTGCTGACGCTGGCCCGGGCCGCTATCTCCTCGATGGAGGTGCCGTCGTAGCCCTTGGCCGCGAACAGCGAACGGCCGATCTGGACGAGCTGCTCGCGCCGTTCGCGGCCGGTCATCCGCACCCGGGCGCGGCCGTCGGCGTCGCTCACGGCGACCTTCTCGCTCCACCGGCGTCGCTCATCACCGAAGATGGTCCCATGGACGCGCACCCTCCCGACCTGACGTACAGCAGCTACCTGCGACTGCCGGAACTCCTGTCGTGCCAGTCGCCGGCGACGGACAAGCACGACGAGCTGCTGTTCGTGATCATCCACCAGGTCTACGAGCTGTGGTTCAAGCAGATCCTGCACGAGGCCGCGCTGCTGCAGCAGCGCCTGGAGGCGGGCAACGCCGCGGGTGCCCTGCACACGGCGCGCCGCATCGCCAAGATCCTGAAGACGATCGTCGGTCAGCTGGACGTGCTGGAGACGATGACCCCGCGGCAGTTCGCGAGCTTCCGGCCGCAGCTCGGGTCGTCCAGCGGGTTCCAGTCCGACCAGTTCCGCGAGATCGAGGCGGTGCTGGGCCGGCGTGACCTCGACCCGAAGTCCGACCCGCGCACGGGGGCGGCGCTGACCCGTCGCTCGGTGTTCGACTCGCTGCTGCGCTACCTGTCCGCCGACGGTTTCGACGTGCCGCAGGCGGCCCTGGAGCACGACCCGGCCAGCGCCTGGCCGAGCGGCGACCCGTCGATCCTCGAGGTGCTGGCCGCCGCCTACGACGACGAGTCGCGGGCCGCGGGCGAGGTGTGCGAGGCGCTGGTGGACATCGACGAGGGCGTGCAGGAGTGGCGCTACCGCCACGTCAAGATGGTGGAACGGATCATCGGCAACCGCGTGGGCACCGGCGGCTCGGCCGGCGCCGAATACCTGCGCGCGACCCTGTTCCGGCCGGCGTTCCCCGATCTGTGGGCCGTGCGGGGGGAGCCGGCCCGTGCCTGAGCGCATCACCTCGCGGGTGGCGGCGCAGGCCACCGACGCCGCCGACGTCCTCGCCTTCGCCCGCGCCCGGTTCGCCGTGCCCGACGGCGTCGTCTACCTCGACGGCAACTCCCTCGGCGCACTGCCGGTGGGGGTGGGCCCGGCGGTCTACGACTCCGTCGAGCGCGAGTGGGGCCGCGACCTCATCACGTCGTGGGACGCCAACGGCTGGTGGACACTGCCCACGCGCGTCGGCGACCGGATCGGCGCGCTCGTCGGCGCCGGACCGGGGCAGCTGATCTGCGGCGACTCGACCAGCGTGCAGCTCTTCCAGGCCCTGGTCGGCCTCGCGCGCCTCGACCCGGCCCGGCGCGTGCTCGTGACCGACGGCGCGAACTTCCCCACCGACCAGTACGTCGCCGAGTCCGTGGCCCGCCTGCTCGGCCTGCAACTGGTGCGGGTCAGCCCGGCCGACGTGGCGTCGGTGCTCACGCCGGACGTCGCCGTGGTGTCCTTCAGCGCCGTCGACTACCGCACCGGGGAGCTGTGGGACGCGCGGACGATCACCGAAACCGTGCACGCGTGCGGCGCGGCCATGCTCTGGGACCTCGCGCACGCCGCCGGCGCGGTGCCCTTCGACCTGGACGGCCTGGGCGTGGACGCCGCCGTGGGCTGCTCGTACAAGTACCTCAACGGCGGGCCCGGGGCGCCGGGCTGGATCTACCTGGCCCACCGGCACCAGGACCGCCTCGAGCTGCCGTTGACCGGTTGGCAGGGGCACGCGGCACCGTTCGACCTCGCCCCGTCGTACGCGGCTGCGCCCGGCATCGGGCGGGCCCGCATCGGCACCCCGCCCGTGCTGTCCATGCGGGCACTCGACGCCGCCCTCGACGTGTTCGACGGCCTCACCGTGGACGACATCCGCGCCAAGTCACTGGCACTGTCGGAGCTGGTCGTCGGCTACGCCGACGCGCTCGGCGTCGAGCCCGTCACGCCGCGCGACCCGCAGCGCCGGGGCTCGCAGGTGTCGTTGCGGCTGCCCGGCGACGCCTATGCGGTCACGCAGGCCTTGATCGCGCGGGGCGTGATCGGCGACTTCCGCGCTCCGGACCTGCTGCGCCTCGGTTTCGCCCCGCTGTACCTCACCCACACGCAGGTGTGGGATGCGATGGACACGCTGCGCGCCGTGCTGGACTCCGGCGAGTGGCAGGACCCGAGATTCGCCCGCGGCGACCGCGCCGTCACCTGATCGCTGCCCTTCGAGAGCCGCGACGAGCGCCCCTCAAGCGCGCAGCTTGGCGAGGCGTTCGGGCTTCGGCCAACGCACGTCGGTGGCCCACCCGAGCTTCTCGAAGGTCCGGATGACGCGCGCCGAGGAGTCGAGCTGGCCGCGCAGCACGCCGTGCCGGGCGGCCGTCGGGTCGGCGTGGTGCATGTTGTGCCAGCTCTCGCCGAAGCTCAGGATCGCCAGCGGCCAGAAGTTGGCGCTCTTGTCCCGGGCCTGGAAGGGCCGTTCGCCGATCATGTGGCAGATCGAGTTGATCGACCAGGTGACGTGGTGCAGCAGGAAGATGCGCACGAGCGAGGCCCAGAAGAAGGCCGACAGGGCACCGGCCCAGGACATCGACACGAGGCCGCCGATGGCGGCCGGGGCGAGCAGCGACACCAGCAACCAGAGCGGGAACAGCCGGTCGACGCGCCGGATGTCGGGGTCGCGCAGGAGATCGGGCGTGTACTTCTCCCGGTTGGTGTGCATCTCGTCGAACATCCAGCCGATGTGCGCGTAGGCCAGGCCCTTCAGCAGCGCCGCCGTGGTGTCGCCGTAGCGCCACGGCGAGTGCGGATCGCCCTCGCGGTCGCTGAAGGCGTGGTGGCGGCGGTGGTCGGCCACCCAGCGGATGACCGGGCCCTCGATGGCCAGCGAGCCGGCGATCGCCAGCGCGACGCGCAGCGGCCGGTTGGCCTTGAACGAGCTGTGCGTGAACAGCCGGTGGTAGCCGACGGTGATGCCGAGGCCCGGACACGACGTAGAAGACGACGAACAGCACGGCGTCGGTCCAGCCGAGCCCCCAGCCCCACGCCACCGGGCACGGCGGCGAGGAACGCGAGGAACGGGACGATGACGAAGCTGTAGAGGGCGAACTGCTCGCCGCGCCGCTTGGTGCCCTCGAAGACGGGCTTCGGGCCGCTGCGCGCGGTGGCCGGGGTGCGATCGTCCGTCGAGTGTCATCGGCGCGTCCTCACCTGCAGTCCGGCCCGGGTGACCCACCGCGGTTTCGAGGGGCATTCGTCGACGGCGGGCCGTCGCGGCGGGTCCGCCGGGCTACGGAAGCGTAACTTACGCTACCGTAGGCTGCAACGTCGCGGTCAGCGGGGGCACAGCACGAAGTACGCTGGGCGCACGTCGATGGGGGATGGGGTAATCGGCAGCCCGCCGGCCTTTGGAGCCGTGCAGTCTCGGTTCGAGTCCGAGTCCCCCAGCCAGCTCTGGTCATCCGCCGACGAGCGCGTCGGCCAGTTCACTGCGCAGGTAGAGCACGCTGCGCCCGGCCCGGCGTGCCGGCTGACCAGCCGGGCGGCGTGCAGCGCCGCGCAGGTGCTGGCTCACCGCGCTCGCGCTCACCCCCAGTCGCCGGGCGAGTTCGGTCGTGCTCGCCGGTTCGCGCAGCAGGGTCAGCAGCCGCGCCCGCGGCGGCCCGATCAGCGCGACCAGCGCGGAGTCGGGCGGCGGCACCGCCGTCTCCCACGACCGCGGCGCGCCCGCGGGCCGGGTAGACGATCATGGGCGGCTCGGCGGAGCTCGAGGTAGGTGACGGCGCCACGGACGAACAGCGACGGGACCAGCGGCAGGCCCCGGCCGTCGATCTCGACGCGGTAGTCGACGCCGCGCCAGCCGATCGATGAGGATGTGCCCGTCGTCCCAGCGCACCCGCCAGTCGAGTTCTCCGAAGAGCCCGCGGGCGCCGGCGCTCGGCCAGCTGGCGCGCCCGGTAGGCGATGTCGGCCTCGAGCACGGCCCGGATCCGCGGCCAGTGCGGCTCGATGCACAGCCGGTGGTAGACTCCGAGCGCGGCGGCGACGCGGGCGCGGACGGCCGACGGCCGAGCACGCAGTACCGGGCCGGCAGCGGGTCGTCGCCGTACGCCAGCGCGAGGTCGGCGCGCACCTTGCGCCAAGGGGTGCCGGCGACCACGGCCTGCAGTTCGGTGTCGAACTCGGTGACGGGGCTCGGCGGGCGCGGGGTGAGGAAGTCCGGCAGCCACCCGGTCGTCGGCGCCATCAGCGCTTCGAGCACCTCGCGATCGAGCCTGCTGCCACGCGCGAGCGCATCGCATGTCGCCAGGGCAGGTGGAACGGCTGGCGCTCCGGGCGGCGCCACACCCAGAGGCTGAAGACGGTCTCCTGCATCGGGGAGATCGCGAAGCTCGTCTCGGCCAGGTCCGCCGCCCGCAGGTGCATCGTGATCATTTAGCATCATGCTAAATGTTTCGCGCCTTCCCCTTACGAGCACGAGGGTTGGCCGTCGTGCCACCACGACTGCGCCGACTCCTCCCGGAGGATGCGCTGACCCGACGGCTCGCGGTCGCGTCACCTGATCAACACCTTCGGCAACGGGCTGTTCATGTCCGTCAGCGCGCTGTTCTTCACCCGGATCGTCGGGCTGTCCGTGGCGCAGGTCGGCCTGGGCCTGACGGTCGCGGGCGGCTTCGGCGTGGTGGCCGGAGTGCCGATCGGCCGCCTCGCCGACCGCATCGGCGCGCGGCCGGTGTTCGGCGGGTGGTCCTCGTCGAGGCGGGCGGCCTGTGCACGTACCCGTTCGTGCACTCCATCGCGACGTTCCTGCTCGTCGTGTGCCTCGTCCAGATCGCCGACCGCGGCGGCAGCACCGTGCGCAACGCGCTGTATCGCCACCGTCGTCGTCCGCCGACCGGCGCGCGGCCACACGCGCCTACCTGCGCGCCGTCACCAACGTCGGCATCGGCGCCGGGGCGGCGTTCGGCGCCGTCGCGCTGCACGCTGGACACCCGCGGGGCGTACGTCACATGATCCTCCTCGACGCCGCGCACCTTCATCGTCGCCGCCGTGATGATGCGCCGCCTGCCGTCCTCCCGCGCGGTCGTCGGAGCCGGGCGTGCGGCCGGTCACGGCCGCGCCGCGCGCTGCGCGACCGTCCGTACCTCGACGGTTACGGCGCTCAACGCGGCGTCATCGCCATCCAGTTCGGGATCCTCGAGGTCGGCCTGCCGCTGTGGGTCGTCGGACACACGCACGCGCCACGCGTGATGGTCGCCGTCGCGCTGCTGATGAACACCGTGCTGGTCGTCCTGCTCCAGGTCCGCGCCGCCGCGCGGCATCACCGACGCCGAGCGGCGGCCGCGCGCAGCGGTGTGCGCGCCTCGGTGCTGCTCGCCGCCAGCTGCCTGCTCTTCGGCGCCGCGCACGGGCCCGTCGCGTGGGTCGGCCAGCGCGCTGCTCGTCGGACGCGTCGTGGTCGAGTGCGCTCGCCGAGGTGCGTCAGTTCGGCCGCGGGCTGGACGCTCAGCTACGACCTGGCCGACCCCGCCGCCCCCGGCGCTGTACCAGGGCGTGTTCCAGACCGGCTTCAACCTCGGCGTGCATGCTCGCCCCGCTCGTGCTCACCAGCACCGCCATCCGGCTCGGACTCGCGGGCTGGGCGGCTGCTGGGGGCGCTGTTCGTCGCCGCCGGGCTCGCGCTCGTGCCGGCGACCCGCGTGGGCCGGCGCGCCCGCGCCGACGTCGCCCCGGTGCCGGTTGGCTAGGATCGCCGCGCTACCGACCGCCGCGAAAGGTGTCTGGTGGGACGAGCTCGCGGTGGTCGTCCTGGCCGCGGGCGAGGGCACCCGGATGCGGTCGCCGAACCGGCCGAAGGTGCTGCACGGATTCGCCGGCCGGTCGCTGCTCGACCACGTCCTCGCCGCCACCGCCGCCTGCGCCGCCGCGCGCACCGTCGTGGTCGTCGGGCACGGCCGCGAGCAGGTCACCGAGCACCTGTCCGCCGTCGCTCCCGCGCGCCCGGCCGGTCGTCCAGGCACGAGCAGCGCGGCACCGGGCACGCCGTGCGGCATCGCGCTCGAGGCCGATCCCGGCGACGCGGCGGCACCGTCGTGGTCGTCCCGGGCGACGCGCCGCTGCTCACGCCGAGCCACGCTGGGCGCGCTGCGTCGACGAGCACGACCGCAGCCGGCGCCGCGGCCACCCTGCTGACCAGCGTCGTCGCCGACCCCACGGGTTACGGCCGCGTGCTGCGCGGCGGCCGACGGCGTCGGTGACGCGCGTCGTCGAGCACAAGGACGCCACGGCCGACGAGCTGGCGGTCACCGAGGTCGCGACGAGCGTCTACGCCTTCGACCACGACGCTGCTGCGCGACGCCGTCGCCCGGCTGTCGACCGACAACGCGCAGGGCGAGGAGTACCTGCCCGACGTCGTCGCCATCCTGGCCGCCGCCGGGCACCCCGTCGCCGCGGTGGCCGCGCCGGCCGCCGAGACGGCCGGCGTCAACGACCGGGTGCAGCTCGCCGCCGCGCACCGCGTCTACAACCAGCCGGCTGCTCGAGGCGCACATGCGGGCCGGGGTCACCGTCGTCGACCCGGCGACGACCTGGGTCGACGCCGACGTCACCCTCGAACCGGACGTCACGCTGCTGCCCGGCGGTCGAGCTGCACGGGACGACCCACGTCGGGGAGCGGAGCCGCGATCGGCCCGCAGACCACGCCTCACCGACACGCAGGTCGGCGCCGGCGCCGCGGTCGAGCGCACCGTCGCGGTGCGCGGCGCGGCATCGGGCGCGCGGGTCACCGTCGGTCCGTTCGCCTACCTGCGGCCGGGCACCGCGCTCGCCGATGGCGTGCACGTCGGCACCTACGTCGAGGTGAAGAACAGCCGACATCGGCGACCGGCACGCAAGGTGCCGCACCTGTCCTACGTCGGCGATGCCGACGATCGGCGAGCACACCAACATCGGCGCGGCCACCGTCTTCGTCAACTACGACGGTGTCGCCAAGCACCGCAGCGTCGTCGGCGACCACGCCCGCACCGGCGCCGACAACATGTTCGTCGCGCCCGTGCGAGGTCGGCGACGGCGCCTACACCGCGGCCGGTTCGGTGATCACCCAGGACGTCCCGCCCGGCGCGCATGGCCGTCGCCCGGGCCCGTCAGCGCAACGTGGCAGGATGGGTACGCGCGCAAGCGACCGCGGCACGCCCGCCGCCGAGGCGGCCGCAGCGCGCCGACCGAGCCCCGACCGACGACGAGCGAGGACGGACTGATGAGCACTCTGCAGGTCGCCGGCCGCAAGAGCCTGGTGCTGCTCTCCGGCGGCGCGTACCCGGAGCTCGCCGACGAGATCGCGCAGCACATCGGCGTCACCGTCACCCCGACCACCCGGCGGGAGTTCGCCAACGGCGAGCTGTTCATCCGGCCCGAACGAGTCCGTGCGCGGCACCGACGCGTTCGTCATCCAGTCCCACACCACGCCGATCAACGACTGGGTGATGGAGAGCCTGCATCCTCGTCGACGCGCTCAAGCGGGCGTCGGCCAAGCGGATCACCGTGGTCGCGCCGTTCTACCCCTACGCCCGGCAGGACAAGAAGCACCGCGGCCGCGAGCCGATCTCGGCCCGGCTGATCGCCGACCTGTTCAAGACCGCCGGTGCCGACCGGCTGATGGCCGTCGACCTGCACACCGCGCAGATCCAGGGCTTCTTCGACGGCCCGGTCGACCACCTGTTCGCCATGCCCCTGCTGTCGGCCTACATCCGCGACAAGTACGTCGACGGCGACGGGGCCGACTTCGTCGTCGTCTCCCCCGACACCGGCCGCGTCCGCACGGCGGAGCAGTGGGCCGACGAGCTCGGCGGTCGCGACCTCGCGTTCGTGCACAAGAGCCGCAACTTCGACGCCGCGAACGAGACGGTGGCCAACCGGGTCGTCGGCGACGTGCGCGACCGGGTGTGCCTGCTCATCGACGACATGATCGACACCGCCGGTTCGATCACCAAGGCGGCCGAGCTGCTCTACGCGGAGGGCGCCACCGACGTCATCATCGCCGCCACGCACGGAATCTTCTCCGGCCGGGGCCACCGACCGGCTCAAGAACAGCCAGATCCGCGAGGTAGTCGTCACCAACACGCTGCCGATCACCGCCGAGCAAGCAGTTCGACAAGCTGACCGTCCTGTCCATCGCCCCCTTGCTGGCCATGGCCATCAACGAGGTCTTCGAGGACGGCTCGGTCACCAGCCTCTTCCGCGGCCGCTCCTAGCTCCCCGAGCCCGCTTCCCCCACACCGTGGTCGTTATTTCCGCCCGAATCACGACCACCGCATGGGGGAAGCGCAAGCTGCGAGCGTGCCGATAGACCCGCGAGAATCAGCAGCTGTAGCCGCTGCAGTAGTCGGGGGCGCTCGAGGCGACGGCGACGGCGAGGATGATCCACAGCAGGATCCAGCCGGCGCCGATGCACAGGGCGATGATGCCGAACTTCTTCACGCGATTGGCGTGGTACTGGGCTCCGGCGGTGTCGCCGGCGAACAGGGCGCGGTCGATGTTGGACCACGCCGAGGTCAGCGAGTAGATGGCCAGCGGCCAGAAGAACAGCCAGTTGACGACGAACCAGCCGGTCGGCTTCTGCACGCTGTTCAGGTACTGGCCGCCGTAGCCCTGCTGCTGCGGGTACTGCCCGTACGGCTGCTGACCGTAGGGCTGCGGCTGCCCGTAACCGGGCTGCTGACCGTAGGGCTGCTGCGGCTGCCCGTAACCGGGCTGCTGACCGTAAGGCTGCTGCGGCTGCCCGTAACCGGGCTGCTGACCGTAGGGCTGCTGCGGTTGGCCGGACTGCTGCTTCTCGAAGTTCGGCGGGTACGGCTGCTGCGGGCTGCTCACGATCGTCTCCAGGTTTTCGTCGGTACTGCCGAGCAGAGGGTAAGCCACGATCGATCACCGGGTCACGCCGTAGGCGTGGGGACATCTACCCCTGACGCGCCCCGCGCGCCCATATGTCGCGTTCAGGCGATTCGGGCCGCGGCGAGCCGGGCGAAGGCGGCGACATCGAGGGTCTCGCCGCGGGCACCCGGATCGATGCCGGCCGCGCGCAGCGCCTGCTCGGCCGCCGCCGGTGAACCGGCCCAGCCGCGCAACGCCGCCCGCAAGGTCTTGCGGCGCTGCGCGAAGGCGGCGTCGACCACGGCGAACACCTGGCGCCGGGACGCCGCGGTGACCGGCGCGGCCCGGCGGACGAGGCGCACCAGGCCCGAGTCGACGTTGGGCACCGGCCAGAACACGCTGCGCGGCACCGCTCCGGCCCGGGTGGCCGCGGCGTACCACGCGGTCTTGACGCTCGGGACGCCGTAGGTACGCGAACCGGGCGGCGCGACGAGCCGGTCGGCCACCTCGGCCTGCACCAGCACCAGGCCCCGTTCGAGCGACGGCACGACCTCGAGCAGGTGCAGCACCACCGGCACGGCCACGTTGTAGGGCAGGTTGGCCACCAGCGCGGTCGGGCCGCCCGGCACTTCGGCCAGGCGCAGGGCGTCCGCGGTCAGGACGGCGAGCTCCGCGTCGGGCCGGCGGGCCAGCACCGTGGCCGGCAGCGCCCCGGCGAGGGCGGCGTCGACCTCGACGGCCGTCACCCGGTGCCCGGCGGCGAGCAGGCCCAGGGTGAGCGAGCCGAGGCCGGGGCCCACTTCGAGCACGTGCTCGCCGGGTTCGAGTTCGGCCGTGCGCACGATGCGCCGGATGGTGTTCGGGTCGTGCAGGAAGTTCTGGCCCAGTGTCTTCGTCGGCCGCACGCCGAGGCTCGCGGCCAACGCGCGGATCTCGGCGGGGCCGAGCAGGGCCGCGGTCATGGCCGCGACGCTAGCGGCTGCCCGGTCGCGGCCGGGACGCCGGGATCAGACGCCGGGATCAGTAGTAGTTGTGGCCCTGCCAGAACGACCAGGCGCCGCAGGGGGTGCTGTAGCGCGCGGCGATGTAGCCGATGCCCCACTTGATCTGGGTCGTCGCGCTGTTCTGCCAGTCCGGGCCGGCCGAGGACATCTTGGAGCCCGGCAGCGCCTGCGGGATGCCGTACGCGCCGCTCGGGTTGGCCGCGTGCGTGCTCCACCCGCTCTCCCGGTCCCACATCTGGACCAGGCAGCTGTACTGGTTGTCGCCCCAGCCACGCTTGGCGAGCAGCTCCTTGGCGATGGCCTTCGAGCTGCCCGGGCTCGGTGCGGGGGCGCTCGGCGTGTTCGGTGCGCTCTCGGTGCCGTTCTTGACCTTCTTGGTGCCGATGCTGAGCACCTGCGTGCGCGGCTTGGTCACCGTCACCGACTTGACCTTGGTCTTGCCGGCCAGCTTGCCGTCGACGTACACCAGCGCGTAGGTGACCCTGGCCGAACCGTTCTTGCCCGAGGTGATCACCTTCGTGGCGCCCTTGGCCAGCGTCGAGTCGTCCTTCTTCGTGGTGCCGTACTTGATCTGCTGCGTCTGAGTGACCAGCTTCTTCCCGACCCGCTGCAACCGGATGACCTCACCGTCGTGCAGGCCGGCGGTCATCGGCGCCGACACCCGGTCGTCCGCGCCGAGTGTCAGCCCGAGGTCGGTGAGCAGGGCGCCGACGGTCGGGTCGGTGGTGGTGATCTGGTCGGTGACGCCGTCGTGCAGGATCTGCACGACGTGCGGGGTGCGGATCGAGATGTCGGTCGGGTGCAGCGGCAGCCGCCGCGACCGGGACACCGACACGAAGTCGTTCGCGGCGTACCCGAGGGCCCGCAGCGCCTCGCTCACCGTCGGCTCGGTCGTCCACACCTGGATGCGCTTGCCGTCGACGTCGAGGTTGAGCAGGCGCCCGCGGCGCAGCACGATGCGTGATCCGTCGGCCACGTGCGACTTCTCGCTCGGCGCCACCAGATCGTGGCCGGTGACCTTCAGCCCGCGGGTCCGCAGCACGTCGCCGACGTTCGCCGCGGTGGTGCGCACCGTCTGCGTCTTGCCGTCCACCACCAGGTGCACGGACTTGTCGACGTTGGTCCACAGGACCGGCGCGGCGATGAGGCCGGCCAGGACGGCGCCGTTGACGCCGTACTTGATGGTGCGCAGCACTGAGCGAGCTCCTCGGGTTCTCCGGTGGGGCGTGCGGACTGCCGATGCTTGGTCACAGAACTGTAACGGACGCTCTGTGCGGTTCGGCGGTCAGGTCAGAGGTTGGCCCCGCAGACGGGCCACGGGCTGGACCCGCGCTTGTGGTACAGCGAGGTCGCGACCGCGATCTGCTCGTCGCGGCTGGCCAGGTCCGGGCGCGACGCGTACTGGCCGCCGCCGTTGGCGTCCCACGTCCCGATGTCGAACTGCAGGCCGCCGTAGAAACCGTTGCCGGTGTTGATGTGCCAGTTGCCGCCGGACTCACAGGACGCGACGCCGTCCCAGTTGAGGCCGCCACCGCCGCCTCCGGAGCTACCGGCCGAACTGCCCCCGGAGCTGGCCTTGGGCTGGGGCCGCTTCTTCGTGCCCACGTTGACGATCTTCGAGGTGGGCTGGGTGCGCACGTCGCGCTTGAGCACCGTCTTCGTCGTGGCCTTGCCGTCGACGTAAACGACGTTGTACGTCACGTACTGCACGCCTTCCTTGCCGCTGCGCACGACCTTCGACTCGTCGCGGTACATCGAGGAGTCGCTGTGCTGGATCGTCTTGTAGTCGATCGCCTGGCGCTTGGTCACGTGCTTGCTGACGACCCGCTGCACGACGACGGACAGGCCCGGGGTCAGCACCGTGCTGGTGGCCGGCTTGACGCGGTCGTGGCTGCCGACCTCGATGCCGAGCTGATGCAGCACCTCGGCCACGGTCTGGCCGGTGGACAGCGTCTGGACGGTGCGCTTGTCGGCCACGACGGTGATCTGCTTCGGCGTGCGCAGCGCCAGACTCGTCACCCCGAGCGGCAAGCGGCGCGAGCGCGAGACCGACACGAAGTCGGCCGAGGAGTACCCGAGCGCCTGCAGGGCCCGGGCCACCGTCGGCTCGGTGGTCCACACGCTCTTGGCCTTGCCGTCGACGTTGAGGTGCAGCAACCGGCCGCGCTTGAGCACGATCGTGGAGCCGTTCTTCAGGTGCGATGTCGGCGCGGGGGCCACGAGGTCGTGACCGGCGATGCCGTAGCCGGCGCCCTTCAGGGCGCCCTTCACGGTGGACGCCGACGTCTCGATCTTCTTGCTGGCGCCGTCCACGCGCAGGGTCACCGTGGCGGCATCGGCGCTGGCGGCGATGGCCGCCGTGCCGGCGACGACTCCGGCTACGACGGCACCACAGATGCCGTACTTGAGGCTGCGACGCACTCGAGAACTCCCCTCGTCCGCGGCCTGTCCGCGGCTTGAACCGTTCGCATTGGTCACGGCACGGTAACGAGCGGGTACGCGGGAAACCAAACCCGCTGGCGTGGCTATGCCCGTTCTGTCAGCTTTTCCCGGGTCGCCGGGCCGTCCGATTTCGGCGCATTACCCCCGGGAACTCGGGGACAGAACATGATCGTTCAACCAATTTCCGACGTGTTGTGAACGCGACCACTGCGTGTCATGCGACGCGCAGGCCGAAGACCCGTTCGCCGGTGGCCCGCAGGGCGGCACAGAGGGCGTCCAGGTCGTGCCCGCCGGCGCCCGCCAGCCCCCGCACGGTCAGCGGCAGCAGCCGCGGCGCGTTCGGCCGCCCGCGGTGCGGATGCGGCGTCAGGAAGGGCGCGTCGGTCTCGACCAGCACCTGGTCCAGGGGCGCGAGCGCTGCGGCCTCGCGCAGGGCCGGCGCGTTGCGGAACGTGACCACGCCCGGGAAGGACATGACGTAGCCCGCGGCGGCGCACTCGCGCGCCATCGCCGCATCGCCGGAGAAGGCGTGGAAGACGACCTGTTCGGGCGGACCCTCCTCGCGCAGCAGGCGCAGCACGTCGGCGTGCGCGTCCCGGTCGTGGATCATCAGAGGCAGCCCGGTGCGCTTGGCCAGGTCGATGTGCCGCCGGAAATGCTCCTGCTGCGCGGCCGGTTCGGTGCGGTCCCAGTAGTAGTCCAGCCCCGTCTCCCCGATCGCCACCACCTTCGGGTGTGCGGCGAGGCGCTCCAGCTCGGTGTAGCCGTCGGCGTCGAGCCCGGCGATCTCGGTGGGATGCACGGCCACGGCGGCGTACACGTCCGGGTGGGCCGTGGCCGCCACGCACCAGCGCGAGGAGGCCACCGTGTCGCCGACCGTGATCGCGGCCGACACCCCGACCGCGCGGGCCTCGGTCATCGCGGCCGCCACGAAGGCCGCGGACGCCGGCACCCCCGCCCGCTGGGCCATCGCGTCCAGGTGGGTGTGCGCGTCGAAGACCGGCGCGGGCAGCGGGTCGGCCGCCGGGGTCTCACTCACCGCCGGGAGCGGGGCCCGCGGCGAGGCGGTCCAGCTCCTCGTCCACGACCTTGGGGTCGAGCTTGGTGAACAGCGGGGTGGGCGGCGCGAGCGGGCGGCCCACCTCGATCGGCACCGACTCCCAGCGCGCCCCGGTGTCGTAGTCGCCGGTGAGCACGGAGTACGACGGCGAGCCCGGCGCCGTCGGTTCGTCCACCTCGACCAGCTCGGGCATGGCCGCCCAGCGCTCGGTGCCGCGCAGCGCCGCGTTGACCTTGCTCGACGACGACGGCAGGAACGGCGTGAGCAGCGTCTTGGCGTCGTCGACCACCTGCAGCGCGACGTGCAGCACCGACGCCATCCGGGCCGGGTCGGCGTTCTTGAGCTTCCACGGCTCGGTGTCGGACAGGTACTTGTTCGCGGCGCCGACCAGCGCCATGGCCTCGGAGATCGGCCGCCTTCTGCCGCGAGCGGCCGAGCAGCTCGCCGATCGTGGCGAACGCCTGCTGCGAGCGGGCCAGCAGGGCGTGGTCGGCGTCGATGAGCTCGCCGCGGGCCGGGATCGCGCCCAGGTTCTTCGCCGTCATCGAGACCGTGCGGTTGACGAGATTGCCCCAGCCGGCGACGAGTTCGTCGTTGTTGCGGCGCACGAACTCCGCCCAGGTGAAGTCGGTGTCCTGGTTCTCCGGGCCGGCGACGGCCAGGTAATAGCGCAGCGCGTCGGCGTCGTAGCGCGACAACATGTCACCGACGTAGATGACGACGTTGCGCGAGGAGGAGAACTTGCGCCCCTCCATGGTCAGGAACTCACTCGACACCACCTCGTGCGGCCGGTTCAGCGCCCCGAGCTCGCCCGGCGTGCCCCCCTTCGCGCCGATCCCCGAATAGCCGAACAGCATGGCCGGCCAGATCTCGGCGTGGAAGACGATGTTGTCCTTGCCCATGAAGTAGTAGGCGCGCGAGTCCGGCTCCTGCCACCACGCCCGCCACGCGTCGGGGTCCCCGCTGCGCGCCGCCCACTCGATCGAGGCCGACAGGTAGCCGACCACCGCGTCGAACCAGACGTAGATGCGACTTGTCCGGGCGATCCCGCCAACCGTCCAGCGGCACCGGGATGCCCCATTCGAGGTCGCGGGTGTAGGAGCGCGGCTTGAGGTCGTCGAGCAGGTTCAGGCTGAACTTCTGCACGTTCGGCCGCCAGTGGTCCTGTCGCTTGAGCCAGTCGGCGAGCACGTCGGCGAACGCCGGCAGGTCGAGCATCAGTCTGCTCGGTCTCGGCGAACCTGGGGATCTCGCCGTTGATCCGGCTGCGCGGGTCGATCAGGTCGATCGGGTCGAGCTGGTTGCCGCAGTTGTCGCACTGGTCGCCGCGCGCGTGCCGGGTAGCCGCAGATCGGACAGGTTCCCTCGATGTAGCGGTCCGGCAGGGTTCGACCGGTCGACGGGCTGATCGCGCCCAGCTGGTTCTGCGCGAACACGTAGCCGTTCTTGAGCAGGCCGAGGAAGATCTCCTGCGCGACGGCGTAGTGGTTCTTCGTCGTCGTCCGGGTGAACAGGTCGTAGGACAGGCCGAGGTCCTTGCAGGTCCTTCGCGATGACCAGCGCGTTGCGGTCGGCCAACTCGCGGGCCGACACGCCCTCCTTGTCGGCCTGCACCTGGATCGGGGTGCCGTGCTCGTCGGTGCCGCTGACCATGAGCACCTTGTTCCCGGCCATCCGCTGGTAGCGGCTGAACACGTCGGACGGCACGCCGAACCCGGCGACGTGCCCGATGTGGCGGGGGCCGTTGGCGTAGGGCCAGGCCACGGCGGTCAGGATGTGCTCGGTACTCACCCGGCCAGCCTAGTGAGCCCCGAAAGGCCGGACGGTGGCGCGCGGCCGGCCGCGATTCGGCTCAGGGCGCGGCGCGTTTCGCCGCGACCACGGCGTCGAAAACGTCACGCTTGGCCAACCGGTGACCGCGGGCGACGTCGGCGATGGCCTCCTTGCGGGCCTGTCCGGCCGCTTCCCGCTCCGCCACCTCGCGCGCCAGGTCGGCATCGCTGGGTCGCGTTCCGGTCAACGGCGCACCGGCGACGACGACGGTGATCTCGCCGCGCACGTCGCCCCGCGCCCACTCGGCGAGTTCGCCCAGCGGCGCGCGCCGAACCTGTTCGTAGGTCTTGGTCAGCTCCCGGCACACCGCCGCGGGCCGGGTAGCGCCGAAGGCCGCCGACCAGGTCGGCCAGGGCGTCGGCCAGCCGGTGCGGAGCCTCGAAGAAGACCAGGGTGCGCGGCTCGGCCCGCCAGCGCCTCGAGCACCCGGCGCCGCTCGCCCGCCTTGCGCGGCAGGAAGCCCTCGAAGCAGAACCGGTCAACCGGCAGGCCGGAGACGGCGAGCGCCGTCGTCACCGCCGAGGGTCCGGGCAGTGAGGTCACCACGACGCCGGCCTCGACCGCCGCCACCACCAGTCGGTAGCCGGGGTCGGACACCGACGGCATCCCGGCGTCGGTCACCACCAGGACGTCGGCACCGCCGAGCAGGGCCTCGATCAGCCCCGGCACCCGGTCGCGCTCGTTGCCGTCGAAGAAGGACACCACCCGCCCGGCCGGCGTCGACGCCCAGGTCGGCGCACAGCCGCCGCAGGCGCCGGGTGTCCTCGGCGGCGATCACGTCAACGGCGGCCAGCGCGTCACGCAGGCGCGTCGACGCGTCGCCCGGGTGGCCGAGTGGCGTCCCGGCGAGGATCACCCGGCCCGGCTGTGCGTCCATGCGCGCACGGTAGCGAGGCCCGCATCTACCATCGTCGGGTGACCGTGACGCTCGAGGCGCCCGAGGGCGCCGCCGACAGCGCTGACGACGTCACCGAGGAGCCGCCGCGGCCCGTCCGGCCGGTACCGGCCGCGCTCGCCCCCTGGGAGGACCCGCGTCCCTGGGCCGGCCTGCTCGGCACGCTGGCCGTCACCGTGCTCGCCGTGCTCACCCGCTTCTGGGCGCTGGGCTGGCCGCCCGGGCGCAACGTGATCCCGAAGCACGGGATGAACTTCGACGAGGTGTACTACGCGGTCGAGGCCCAGGAGATCCTGCGCTACGGCTACGAGGACAACCGCGGCTACATGTTCATCGTGCATCCGCCGCTGGGCAAGCTGCTGATCGCGCTGTCGGAGAAGCTCGTGGACGGCAGCAGCGGCGAGTACCTCACGAACTCGATGGGCTGGCGCATCGCGCCCGCCGTGTTCGGCGTCCTCGGCGTGGTCATGATGACCCGCATCGTGCGCCGGATGATGCGCTCGAACCTGTTCGGCGTGATCGCCGGCCTGCTGATGGCCATGGAGGGAATGTCGCTCGTCCTGGCCCGCACCGCGATCCTCGACATCTTCCTGCAGACCTTCGTCATCGCCGCGTTCGGCGCGCTGGTCATCGACCGCGACAAGATGCGCGCCCGGCTGGCCGGCCTGCTCGCCGACGGCGCCGACCTGAGCGAGCGGGTCCCCTCCCTCGGGCCGCGTCCGTGGCGGCTCGCCGGCGGGGTGCTGATCGGGCTGGCCGGCGCGGTGAAATGGACGGCGCTGTCGTTCTTCGTGCTCTTCGTGCTCATGTCGCTGGTGTGGGACCGGGCGGCGTTCAAGTCCGCCGGGCTGCGCCGCCCGCTGCGCAGCTGGTCACGCCGGTGCGTCCTGCCGGCGGGCGGCTCCCTGTTCCTCGCCCCGATCGGGACGTACCTGCTCACCTACCTGGGCTGGTTCACCGGCGAGAACGGCTGGAACCGGCACTGGGCCGACAGCCACGGCACGTCCGGGCACCTGAACCTGCCGCTGGGCATCAGGATCCCGTTCAACTGGGGCTGGGTCCCGGGCCCGTTGCGCTCGCTGGGCTGGGACCACCTCGACGCCTACCGCTTCCACGAGGGCCTGGACAGCGGCCACACCTACCAGTCCAACCCCTGGAACTGGCTGGTGCTCGGCCGCCCGGTGGACTTCTACTACAACGGCGCGGAGAAGAGCTGCGGCGCGTCGTCCTGCTCGCGCGAGGTGCTGCTCATCGGCACGCCGGTGATGTGGTGGGCGTTCGTGCCCATGCTGCTGTGGCTGGCCTGGCACTGGTTCACCACCCGTGACTGGCGGGCGGGAGCGGTGTGGGTGGCCTTCGCCGCCGGTTGGTTGGTGTGGTTCCAGGACCTGAAGCGGACGATGTTCCTGTTCTACATGGCGCCGCTGGTGCCGTTCCTGATCATCGGGCTCACCCTGGCCCTGGGCACGATGCTCGGGCCGGGCCTCACCGCACGGGGAACGGGAGCGGCGGGCGCGCACGCTGTGGGCGACCCTGTGGCGGCAGTCGACGCGCGGGCCCGGACGCGGCGCATGTGGGGCATCGCGGGGGTGACGACCTTCCTCGCCCTCGTCGTCGTGGACTTCGTGTGGATGTGGCCGATCTTCACCGGCGGCCTGCTCACCTACGACCAGTGGCATGCGCATATGTGGCTGCCCTCGTGGGTATGACCGCCCAGAGCCCGACCGTCCGTCCGACCCGAGGAGATCCATACTCATGAGCTTGGCCGCCAAGCTTCGCCGTACCCCCCTCCGACTCGCCACCGGCGCGTACATCCTGAACTCGGGCCTGTCCAAGTTCAGCGCGGACGAGGACATGGCGAAGGCCCTGCACGGCATGGCCTCGGGCACCTATCCCTTCCTCGGCAAGGTGCAGCCGAAGCTGTTCGCCAAGGGCCTGGCCGCGGGCGAGTGCGCCGTGGGCGGCATCATCCTGGCCCCGTTCGTCGGTCCGGTCGTGTCGGGCGCCGCGCTGGCCGGGTTCTCCGGGGCGCTGCTGAACGTCTACTGGAACACCGAGGGCCTGCACGAGCCCGGCGACCCCCGCCCGACCGCGCAGGGCATCCCGATGTCGAAGGACGTGTGGATGTTCGGCATGGGCGTCGGCCTGCTCGCCGACGGCCTCCTCGAGCCGGCCCACGACAAGAAGCTGCAACTCGGGACGCGGGCCTCGGTCAAGGGACGGCGGGCCCGCAAGGCGGCCAAGAAGCTGAAGAAGAGCAACAAGTCGACGGCCAAGCAGGCCAAGGAGATCGCGAAGCAGACCCGCGCCCAGCTGGCCGAGGGCAGCAAGAAGGCCAAGCGCAAGGCCGGGAAGAAGGCGGCGAAGGCCACCGCCAAGGCGTCGAAGCAGGCCGGCGGCAACAGCGGCGACCTCGCGTCGAACCTGGCCGCGTCCGGCGCTGCCGCCGCCCTGGCCGCCCGCGCGCAGCACGCCCGCGAGGCCGCGAAGGGCTACGCCGACGAGTACGGCCCCGTGGCCGCGGAGAAGGCGGCCCAGGCGGCGAAGGTGGCCCGCGAGACGGCCAGGACCTACGTCGACGAGTACGGCCCGGTGGTGGCCGAGCGGGCCCAGCAGGCCCGGGAGGCGGCGCGGGACTACGTCGGCGAGTACGCGCCGGCGGCCGCCGAGAAGGCGGCCCAGGCGGCGAAGGTGGCCCGCGAGGCGGCCAAGACCTACGTCGACGAGTACGGCCCCGTTGTCGCCGAGAAGGGCAAGCAGGCCCGTCAGGCCGCGCGCGGCTACGCCGACGTGTACGGCCCGGCCGTCGCCGAGAAGGGCAAGCAGGCCCGCAACGCCGTGCAGAGCGCCGCGCAGGACGCGGCCGGGCGGGCGAAGGCCGCCGCCCGCTGACCGCGGCCCCGGTCCGGGTCGGGGTCCGGATCGTGGGGACGGTGGTGCGCAAGGACGCGGTTCCGCGGACCCGGCGGTAACGTCGCGCTTCTCGGCATCGGTCGCCCGCTGCGCGGGCGTTGGGGAGGTTGACCGTGTACTACCCGCTCACCGTCCGCGACTTCCTCGATCGTGCGGTGCACGTCTATCCCGACCGGGTGGCCGTCGTCGACGAGCCGAACCAGCCCGCGCCCGGCCTGGGTGAGTTGACCTACCGTCAGCTGGGCGAGAACGCCGCGGCCCAGGCGGCCATGCTCGACCGACTGGGCGTGGCGCGGGGCGGGCGGGTCGCGTTCGTGTCGCAGAACTCGGCCCGGTTGCTGACCTCGTTCTGGGGTGTCTCGGGGTACGGGCGAGTGCTCGTGCCCATCAACTTCCGGCTCAGCCGCTCCGAGATCCGCTACATCGTCGAGCATTCGGGGGCGCAGGTCGTCTACGCCGACCCGGAGCAGAAGCAGGTGCTCGACGGCTTGGACGTCGAGCACAAGTTCGTCCTCGGCGACGACGACGAGCTCTACCTGCGCGACACCGAGCCGCAGCCGTGGGACGAGCCCGACGAGGGCGCGACGGCGACGATCAACTACACCTCGGGCACGACAGCGCGGCCCAAGGGCGTGCAGCTCACGCACCGCAACAACTGGCTCAACGCCACCGTGTTCGGCCTGCACACGCAGATCAGTGACCGCGACGTCTACCTGCACACCCTGCCGATGTTCCACGCCAACGGCTGGGGCATGCCCTTCGCCATGACCGGCGTCGGCGCCCGGCACATCGTGCTGCGCAAGGTCGACGGCGCCGAGATCCTGCGCCGGGTCGACGCGCACGGCGTGACGGTGCTGTGTGCCGCCCCCGCCGTGATCGCCGCCGCCCTCGACGGCGCGCAGGACTGGGACGGCGACATCCCCGGGCGTGACCGGGTGCGGATCATCGCCGCCGGCGCACCGCCGCCCACCCGCATCATCGAGCGGGTCCTGGAGGAACTGGGCTGGGAGTTCATTCAGATCTACGGCCTGACCGAGACGTCCCCGCTGGTCACCATCAACCGCCAGCGGGCCGAGTGGGACGACCTGTCCGCCCACGACCGGGCCCGGAACCTCGGCCGGGCCGGCGCGCCCGCCCTCGGCGTGCGCATCGCGATCGACGACGAGGGCGAGGTGCTGACCGCGTCCAACCACAATCTCGAGGCCTACTGGGAGCAGCCCGACGAGACGGCCGAGGTGCAGAAGGACAACTGGTTCCACACCGGCGACGGGGGGATCATCGACGACGACGGCTACCTGGTCATCTCCGACCGCAAGAAGGACGTGATCATCTCCGGCGGCGAGAACGTGTCCTCCATCGAGGTCGAGGACGCGCTGATGAGCCACGACGCCGTCAAGGAGGTCGCGGTCATCGGCGTGCCCGACGAGAAGTGGGGCGAGCTGGTGACGGCGCTGGTCGTCACCGACGGCGCCGAGGTGTCGCAGGAGGAACTCATCAAGCACTGCCGCGAGGAGCTAGCGGGCTACAAGTGCCCCAAGCGGATCGAGTTCGTCGACGAGCTGCCGCGCACGGCAACGGGCAAGCTGCAGAAGTTCAAATTACGGGAGCAGTTCTGGCAGGGCCGCGACCGGCAGGTCAACTGACCGGTTGCTCGATCGCGCCCACCGGTTCGGATCGCGCCAGGCGCGGCGTCAGCGCATCGACGGCCAGCGCCGTTGCCAGCACGATCGCCACCGTGACCCCCAGCGCTCCGATCGTGTCGGTGGCGTAGTGGAAGAAGCCACGCACCAGTCCCACCGCGGCCACCACCACCCATGCGGCCAGCAGGACGGTTACGCCGGCGCGAACCGCCCGGGGCGCCCGCAGCTGCGCGCAGGCGATGAGGGTGACCGTCGCGACGGACACCACGCCGGTCTCGTGGCCGCTGGGGTACGACCCGGGCAGCGCCCCGGCGCTGCTGCCGTGCAGCACCAGCGGGCCGAGCAGCCGACCGACCACCGGTTTGAGCACGGCCTCGGTGAGCCCGAGCGCGAGCAACGGACCGGCCACGGCGAGCGCGACGACGTTCCAACGCCGGGCCAGCGCCGCGGCCAGCGCCACGGCCGCCATCAGCCCGGTCGACAGCACCGGGTCACTGAAATGGATCAGGGCCACTTGGCCCTGCAGACCGACGTGGCGGTAGAGCTCGACGAACACCCAGCTGTCGAACCGCGTCGTCGTGCCCCGGAAGACGATCACACCGAGCACGACGGCCAGCAGCGCGCCGGCGGCGATGACGCCGACCACCGGCCGGCGCCAACGCGGATCGATCAGCGGCGGCACACCGGCATGATGTCAGCCGCAGCTGTGCGCAGCCGCAGCCAGCACAGCGCGGTCTCCCCTCGAGGTCCACGATGGAGGTCGTGACCCGCCCCTACGCCGACCGCGTCGCCGCCGGCGACGCCCTGGCCCGGGGCCTGGCCCGCTACGCCGGGCGCGGCGATGTCGTGGTGCTGGGCCTGCCGCGGGGCGGGGTGCCGGTGGCGGCGCGGGTGGCCGAGGCGCTGGACGCCCCGCTCGACGCCCTTGTCGTCGGCAAGATCAGGGTCCCGGGCCAGCCGGAACTGGCCGCCGGTGCGGTGGCGGGCATCGGCGCCTCGCTGGAGATCGTGCGCAACCAACAGATCGTCGAGCGCGCCGGGCTCAGCGACGAGCTCTTCGGCGACCTGGCGCGGGCCGAGGCCGAGCAGGTGCAGCACCGCCAGAGCGCGTTTCGCGGCCTCCGACCGCCCGCGGTGGTCGCCGGGCGCACGGTCGTCGTCGTCGACGACGGGCTGGCCACCGGCGCGACCATGCGTGCGGCCGTCACCGCGCTGCGCCGGTGCGAACCCGACGCGATCGTGGTGGCCGTCCCCATCGGGGCCGCCGGCGCCTGCGCCGACCTCGCCCGGCTGGTGGACCACGTCGTGTGCCCGTGGACACCGGCCCGGTTCCGGGCCGTGGCCATGGGCTACACCGATTTCTCGGCCACCAGCGCGGACGAGGTGCGGGCGCTGCTGGCCGTCAGCCGATGAACTTCTGGGCCTTGAGCCAGTCGTGAGCGACCTTCGCGGCCGACTGCCCGTCGACGCTCACCTTCTTGTTCAGCTCCGACAGGGTTGCGGTGTCGAGCTTCGCGGCGATCGGGTCGAAGACCTTCTGCAGCTGCGGGAACTTCTTGGCCAGGGCGGACCGGATGCTGATCGCCGGGTTGTACACCGGGAAGAACTTCTTGTCGTCGGTGAGCAGCCGCAGCTTCTGCGCGGCGATGCGCCCGTCGGTCTCGCTGACCACGCCGAAGTTGCAGGTACCGCCCTTGGCCAGGGCCGTGTACACCACGGCGATGCTGACGAGGTGCTGGCTGGACTTGGGAGCGCTGAAGCCGTAGGCCTTGGCCATGCCGGGCAACCCGTCGTCGCGGTTGGCGAACTCGCTGTCGACGCAGATCGAGGCGGCCGAGGGGTTCTTGTGCGCCAACGCGGCGAGATCGGAGATCGACTTCACGTGGTACTTCGCTGCCGTGGCGGCAGTCTCGGCGAGGGCGAAGGTGTTGTTCGCCGGTGAGCGGGCCCACCACGTGATGTTGTTGGCCTTGTCGCCCTTCGCCACGGCGTCGAACTGCTGCTGCGCATCCGGGATCGGCTTGGTCTGCTTGAGGTAGCTGACCCAGCCGGTGCCGGTGTACTCCCAGTACAGGTCGATGGCGCCGGTGGTCAACGCCTTGCGGACGTTGTCCGACCCCGTGATGTTGGTCTTGTCCACGGCGTCGGCACCGGCGGCCTGCAACGCCGAGATCGCGATCTGGCCGAGCAGGAGCTGTTCGTCGAACTCCTTCGACCCGACCTTGATCTTGACGCCCTTGAGCGCGCCGATCTTCTTTATCGACCCACCCCCGGCCTTGGTCTTGCTCCCCTTGTCACTCACCGTGCAGGCGGTGGTCACGCTGAGGACGCTCGTCAGGGCGAGGGCCAGGCCGACCAGGGGCCGGGTGATTCTGCGCATCCACAAACTCCTTGAGCGAGGGCGGAGATGGTCAAAGTCCTCGAGGCCTCAATACCTCTTCGATGAGCAGACCTACCCAGTCGGCGAGCAGGGCGAGCAACGCGGTGAGGATTCCGAAGGTGATGCTCACGACCGGCCGGTTCAGCCCGATCCCGGCGATGACTCCCGCCCCGAGACCCCCGGCGTCGATGAAGGTCGCGAGCGTGGCGCTGGCGAACGTGAGCACGAGCGCCGTGCGCACGCCCGCAGCGATGACCGGTACCGCCAACGGCAGCTCGACCCGGCGCAGGACGCCCCGTCGGGACAAACCCATGCCCCGACCGGCTTCGACGAGGCCGGGATCCACGCCTTCGATGCCGACGATCGTGTTGCGCAGGACCGGCAGCGCGGCGTAGACGACGAGCGCGAACACGGCCACGCCGAAGCCGGTGCCGACCCACAGCGCGAGCAGGACGATCAGGCCGATGGACGGCACGGCCTGACCCAGATTTCCGAGCGCCAGGCCGACCGGTTTGATCCACCGCGCCCAGGGCCGGGTGAGCACGACGCCGACGGGTACGGCCACGGCCACGGTGATCACGGTGGCCGTGAGCGCGAGTTCGATGTGCTGGAACAGCTCGGTGGTGATCTCGTGGCGGTTCAGGTTGCGGGTCTCGATGGAGTCAAGACGCCGGGAGCGCACGACGAGCCACAGCACGAGCAGGACGACGGCGATGAGCACGGGGCGCAGGGCCAGGCCCCACCCCCGCGGGCGTCGCCCCGGCGAGACGGGTTGCGCGCCGGCGGCTCCGGCGGCGAGCGGGACGTCCTCGTCGGGGCCGGTGGCCGCTGCGTCGGCCAGCGGTGCCTGCGCGTCGTCGACCGTCACGTCGTCGCCCGGCCGTCCGCCGCCCGATCGGCTTCGCGCGGGCTCGCGGCGGCCTTGACGTCGTCCAGGCGCACCACGCCGATAGGACCGCCGGACCCGCCGACGGCCACGGCGTCCGCGCCGCTGGCCAGCATCGCGTCGAGGGCGTCACGCAGGGACGCGTCGCGCGCGATGGTGCGCAGGGCCGGTGTCGACGTGTCGACGGGTTGCAGCTCGATCTCGTCGACACCGATCAACGCGAGACGCTTGAGGTGCCCGCCGGCGCCGATGAAGCTCGACACGTAGTCGTCGGCCGGCGCGGCCAGGATCGCCGTCGGTGTGTCGTACTGGACGATCTCGGACTTGGTGCGCAGGACGGCGATGCGGTCGCCGAGCTTGAGCGCCTCGTCGAAGTCGTGGGTGACGAACACGATGGTCTTCCCGACCTCGGCCTGCAGGCGCAGGAACTCGTTCTGCAGCCGTTCGCGGGTGATCGGGTCGGTGGCGCCGAACGGTTCGTCCATCAACAGCACCGGCGGGTCGGCGGCCAGCGCCCGCGCGACGCCGACCCGTTGCTGCTGACCGCCGGACAGCTCGCGCGGGTAGCGCCGGGCGTAGTCGCCGGGCAGGCCCACGAGTTCGAGCAGTTCGGCGGTGCGCGCGGCGATGCGCTTGCGGTCCCAGCCGAGCATGCTCGGGACCAGGCCGACGTTGTCGGAGACGCGCAGGTGCGGGAACAGCCCGATCTGCTGGATCACGTAACCCACGTTGCGGCGGTGCTCGTCGGGATCCAGCTTGAGCACGTCGGTGCCGCCGATGGTGATCCGGCCGGACGTCGGTTCGATGAGCCGGTTGATCATCTTCATGGTAGTGGTCTTGCCGCAGCCGGACGGGCCGACCAACACGACGATCTCGCCGGCGGGCACCCGCATCGAGAACCGCTCCACCGCCGGCTCGGGCTGTCCGCGATAGGTCTTCGTGACGTCGACCAGTTCGATCTCCTGGGCGGCGCGGCTGCCGCCCGCGCCGACGGTCCCGCCGGTACGGGTCTGCCCTGCCTGTTCAGCCACGGATCCCCCTGGACGTCGTGAGCCGACCTACCACCACGAACGCGCTGTCGAACAGCAGGGCCAGGACGACGATGCCGAGCGTCCCGATGAGCACCTGGTTCAACGAGTTCACGGCTCCGAAGCGGCCCAGGCCGTCGAAGATCTCGTTGCCCAGCCCCGGGCCGCGCACGTAGGCCCCGATGGCGGCGATGCCGATGGTGAGCTGGGTGGACACCCGGATACCGGTCAGGATCACCGGCCAGGCGAGGGGAAGCAGAACGCGCACCAGCAGCCGCCGGCGGTTCATCCCCATGCCGCGACCGGCGTCGATGACCGAGCGATCCACACCGCGCAGGCCCACGATCGTGTTGCGGGTGATCGGCAGCAGCGCGTACAGGACCAGCGCGATCAGGACGTTGGTGGTGCCCAGCCCGAACGGCCCGATGAAGATCCCGAGCAGCGCGATCGACGGGATGGTCAGCAGGGTCGCCGTCGACGTGGTGGCGATGCCGGCCAGGGTGATGTTGCGGTAGGTCGCGATCCCGAGCGCCATGCCCAGCGCGACGGCGATCGCCATCGCCGCCAGGGTGACGTCGACGTGCCGGATAGCGTCGTTGAGGATGTCGATCCGATGAGCGCGGAAGTACTCGAAGAGAGTCAGCGCCTCACTCCTCGACGTCGAGGACCCGCGAGTCCAGTGGGGCGACAGCCTAACAAGGACCCCCGGTCAGCGCCTCCGGGCCGCCTCGCGGACGACCGGGTTCGCCGGCCCCTGTCGGTCGCACGCCGGGCCGATCGCGTAGTGCAAGACGGTGTATCCCCGCAGCCGGGCGGTCAGCGGGATCACCAGGCCCTCCAGCAACGGTGAGTGTCGGGAGATCTTGCGCGAGGCCCGGGCCGCGGCCTGCCCGTGCAACAGCCGGGCCGCACCCCGGATCGCCGGGCCGAGCGGCTTTCCCCGGAAGGTCGCCGGTGCGGCCAGCACCGTGGCGTCGCGCCGGAGCCGTTTCGCCTTGCCCGTGTGGCTGTAGGTACGGATGTACGCGACGTCGCCGTCGACGACGACACTCACCGGCGTGCTCACCGCGCTGCCGTCGCGCTTGAAGGTGGTCAGCAGCGCGATCTTGCTGCGGCGCAGGGCCTGCAGCGTGTGGTCCGGCATCTGACGTCAGCCCCGCAGCTGGGCCCGCATCGCGCGCAGCCCCTCCCGCAGCGTCGGGTACTCGGGTTTCCAGCCCAGGTCGGACTTGGCCTTGGTGTTGGCGACGCGCGTCCCGGTGTCCAGCACGATCGTGGCGACGTACGGTGCCGCGAGGCGGATGAGCCAGTTCGGCAGGGCGCGCGGCGGCGGGGCGTCGAGGCTCGTGGCCATCGCGGTGAACATCTCGCTCCAGGAGGCGGGTTCGTCGTCCACGATGTTGTAGGCGCCGGCCGACCCGACTTCGACGGCGGCCGCAGTCGCGCCGGCGGCGTCGTCGATGTGGATCCAGGACAGTGGGTGGTCCCGCTTGGTCGGGATGGGCACCTTCCGCTTGCCCAGCATGGTGGCGTAGTTCTGCACGTCGGCGCCGTAGAACAGGCCGTAGCGCAGGGAAATGCCCGTGAGGCCCTTCGCCTCGTCGACCAGCGCCTCGTTGGCGAGCATGGCGGCCACGTGGGGGTTGGCCTTACCGCTGTCGGGGCGCCCGAAGGGATCGTCCTCGGTGATGACCTTGTTGCCGTGATCGGTGTAGCCGTAGCCGAAGACGATCGACTGGGTGACGAATTTCGTGGCGCCGACCACGCGCGCGGCGTCCAGCAGGTTCTTCGTGCCTTCGGTGCGCAGCCGGTTGGTCTGGGTCATGTCCCGGTGCTTGGCCGGCGGTTTGGTCAGAGCGGTGAGCTGGTGCACGACCGCATCCGCGGCCAGGCCGTCCACCGCCGTCAGCAGAGCTGACCGGTCCATCGCGTCGGCGACGACGGGTCGGACACCCGCGGCCCGAAGCATGGCCGCCCCGGCCGGCGACCGGGTGATCCCGAGGATCTCGTGGCCCGCCGCGCGCAGCGTGCGCGCGAGCGGGACACCGATGGCGCCGGTGGCGCCGGCGATCAATACCTTCATGGTGACTCCTTGCGAACGAACGAGATTCGGATGTTGAGCAGGACGGGACAGGCGCGGGGCCGGGGTCAGCCGGTCGGGCGGTGGGGTTGATCAAGTAGCGCGGCGGTCAGGTCGGTCAACGCGTTGAGGTAGCGCTCCCTGGACACTCCAGTCGGGTGTTCGCCGCCGAACACGTCCTGGAGCAGCCAGTAGTGCGCGGTGGCGTCCATGACGACGGCGGCGACCGCGTCCCAGTCGCGCTCGGCGTGGTTCGACGCGGCTTGGGCCTGTCCGGACAGCCAGGCGGTCAATCCCCTGTGGTTGCTGGCGATCTCGTCGGTCTTCGCCCGAGCCAGGAGGGCAGGGAACTTCTGCAGGTCACGCACCAGCATGCGGTTGAAGTCGCGCTCGTCCTCCAGCCGGCGCAGCCCCGCTCGCGCGATCGTCTCCACCCGATCCCGCAGGGGCAGCCGATCGAGGTCAGCGCCCTCCCGCTGACTCTCGAGCAACGCGCGCAACTGCGCACCCGCATCGATCAGCCGCCCGATCCCCTCGGCGAGCACTTCCGCCTTGGACCGGAAATGCTTGTACAGCGCGCCCGAGCCGGGCGACAGGCCGGCGGCCGCCTCGATCTGCGCGATCGAGGTCGCGGCGTAACCCTGCTCGCCGAACAGCCGCATCGCCTCGGCGATCACCCGGTCCTTGGTGGGCACCGGCCCTTCCGCTGCCATCAGGCCTCCGCAAGCAAGTACTTACTTTCTAGTCTCGACGGTAGCCGCCTGAAGTCGACCAGGTCAAGCCGGCGGCACGCCGACGCGCGCGAAAGCCGGGGAGGAGCGATCCGGGTCGAGGCCCGGGCCAGAGACAGGAACGGCCCGAACCCATAGCGGATTCGGGCGTGCGGGATCTCTCGGGAGATCACAGGGTGGAGCTGAGGGGATTCGAACCCCTGACCCCCTCGATGCGAACGAGGTGCGCTACCGGACTGCGCCACAGCCCCGCGGAACGGGAACGGCCCCTCTCGGGACCGCGGTCGACGATATCAGGGGGCGAGAGCCCGTTCTGGCCGGCGCCGGGCGCAGCCGCGTCAGCTGGCGCGGCGCTGGAACGCCTCGGCCGCGCCTTCCTCGGAGTACAGGCCGGTCAGGTCGATCGTGTCCATGCTGTGCAGGTCGATGTCGTCGTCGTCGATGCGCACCACGGACTCGGGCAGCTGTTCGAACCGGCTGACCTCCTGCGTGGCGTCGTAGCCGGAGGGCAACCGCTCGGCCGCGCGCTGCTGGCGGTGTTCGCGCCGCGACCGGTCGCGCAGGGCCTGGTTGCGCAGGAACCACATGTAGCCGAGCAGGCCGACGGCGAACACGGCGGCCAGCAGCCACAGCACACCGCCCATGATCAGCGCGGCGATGCCGAAGATCGCGAGGCCGCCGAGCAGGGTGCCGAGGGAGCGGCGGCGGCGCGCGAGCATCTGCAGGCGGGCCTCGGAGAGTTCGGTCTGGTCGGGCGGGTACATCAGCGCCTCCTGGGCGGCGGGCACGGGCCGGCGGGCGGGCGCGGCGAGCGGAGCACGGGACTGGTGCGGGACGAAGACCTCGGGGCCCGATCCGGGACCGGATCCCGGCACGGCGTCGAGGGCATCGACGGTGCCGGCCCGCCGGCCGAGCGCGCGCATCGCCCGGCCGAAGCCGTCGATGGACCGTTCCCGTCGCCGCTCGTCACTGCGCCGCAGCACCATCGGCACCACGACGATCAACCAGAGGACGGCGAGCACGACCACCGTCATGAACGGTGACAGCATCCGGACCCCTCCAGTCACACCAGTAACACGACTGGCGCTCACGCTAATGACGCGGAAGCCCAGGGACGCGCAGTTGCAGCGGCGTGTCGGCGAGCAACCTCGACTTGAGGTTGAGAATTACGCGCGCGAGGTCAGCGCCGGGTCCGCCACGCGGGTTCCGGCGGCAGGGCGGCCAGCCGGGACACCATCGCGTGGCCGTTCAACTCCTCCTGCGTGACGGCGAAGGCGACGTGGTCGCGCCAGGCGCCGTCGATGTCCAGGAATCGCTCGTAGAACCCCTCGCGGCGCAGGCCCAACTTCTGCACCACGCGCAGGCTGGCCGCGTTCTCCGGGCGGATGTCGACCTCGACCCGGTGCAGCCCAACCTGAGCGAAGCAGTGGTCGATGAGGACGGCCAGCGCCGTCGGCGCGATGCCCCGCCCGGCCAGGGCCGCGTCGACCCAGTACCCGATCGTGCAGGAGCGCAACGCGCCGTGGACGACGTTGGAGACATTCATCTGGCCGACGACGCGGCCGCCGTAGACGATCATGAACGGCAGCATCACGCCCCGCCGCCCGCTCGAGCGCAGGGCCGAATGCAGCGGCGGCCACGCGCTGATGCTGTTGCGTTCCTCCCAGGTGTGCGGCGACGTGGGTTCCCACGGCTGCAGCCACTGCTCGTTGCGCAGCCGGATCTCGCTCCACACCCGGGCGTCGCGCAGCCGCGGCGGGCGCAGCAGCACCGGGCCGGCCGACGGTTCGGCGGGCCACCCCGGGGTCCTAGCCACGAGGTGCGCCCATCGCGTGGCGGTTCACCGGTTGGACAGCAGCAGCGGGATGACCGTGACCTCCGACCCGGCGGTGATCTCGGTCTGCTCCTCGCCGATCACGATCAGGCAGTTGGACAGGGCGAGCGAGGCCAGCAGGTGCGAGCCCGCACCCCCGGACAGCGACACGCTGTAGCCACCGCTGCGCTCCCGGTGCAGGACGCCCCGGCGGTACTGGCGCACGCCGGCGGGACTGGGCGCACCGTCGAGGGCCACCGCCGACACGGTGGCGCGTTGCAGGCTGCGCTTGCCCAGCAGCTTGCGGATGGCCGGGCGCACGAACGCCTCGAAGGACACCAGGCTGCTGACCGGGTTGCCGGGCAGGCAGAAGATGGGCACGCCGTCGCCGAGGTGGCCGAAGCCCTGCGGCTTGCCCGGCTGCATGGCCACGGTGGTGAACTCGACCGTGCCCAGCTCGCCGAGTGCCTCCTTCACGACGTCGTAGGCGCCCATGCTCACGCCGCCGCTGGTGATCAGGATGTCCGCCCGCAGCAGCTGGCTCTCGAGGACGTCGAGCAGCTTGGCGTGGTCGTCGGCCACGATGCCGATGCGCCGGGCGTCGGCGCCGGCGTCCTTCGCCGCGGAGGCGATCATGTAGGAGTTGGAGTCGATGACCTCGCCGAAGGCCGGCGTGTGCCCCACCTCGATGAGCTCGCTGCCGGTGGACAGGATCATCACGCGCGGTCGTGGGCGGACGACGACCCGGTCGCGGCCGATGGCGGCGAGCAGGCCGAGCTGCTGCGGACCCAGCGCCGCCCCGGCGCCGAGGGCCGGAGCGCCGGCGGCGAGGTCCTCCCCGGCCCGGCGCACGCACTCGCCGCTGCGCACCGGGCGGTGCAGGGCGACGCGGGCCAGCCCGCGGTCGGTGTCCTCGAGCGGGATGACGGCGTCCGCGCCGGCGGGGACGGGCGCGCCGGTCATGATCCGCATGGCGAGCCCCGGACCCATGCCGGAGCGCGACTTCGCGCCGGCCGCGACGTCGCCCACGACCTGCAGGCGCACCGGGTCCTCGGGGGTGGCGCTCTCGGTGTCGGTGGCCCGGACCGCGTAGCCGTCCATGGCGGAGTTGTCGAAGTTGGGCAAGGGGAAGTCGGCGCGGATGTCCTCGGCGAGCAGCAGGCCCTGCGCGTCGAGCAGGGTCAGCTCGATGGGGTCGAGCGAACCGACGCCGTCGAGCACGGTCTGCAGGTGCTCGTCGACCGTGCGCGGGCGCGTGGTGGAGTCGCTGTCGGACACGCTGGCGGTACTCCTCCCACTGGGTCCCTGCGGTGTCGGCCGACGCGCGTCAGTCATCGAAGCGGTTCACGCGTCCGGTTCATACTCGCGCAGCCACGCCGCGAAATCGGTTCCGATGTCGGGGTGTCGGACGGCGAGCTGCACGACGGCCTTCACGTAGTCGAGCCGGTCGCCGGTGTCGTAACGCCGGCCGCGGAACACGACGCCGTGCACCGGCATGCCGCCGTCGCACAGGCGCAGCATCGCGTCGGTCAGCTGGATCTCACCGCCCGCACCGGGGTCCGTCTCGCGCAGCGCGGCAAAGATCTCGGGCGGCAGGACGTAGCGGCCGATGATCGCGAGCGTGCTCGGCGCCTCGTCCGCCGACGGCTTCTCGACCATGCCGGCGATGGCGACGACGTCGGCCCCGGTGTCCGCGCCCTCGGCCGGAACGACGCAGCCGTACTTGCTGATCTCCTTCAGGCCCACGTCGAGCAGGGCCACGACCACCCCACCGTGTTCGGCGTAGACGTCGAGCATCGGCTGCAGCAGCGCGTCCCGGTCGTCGACGAGGTCGTCGGGCAGCAGCACCGCGAGCGGCTCACCGGCGGCGAACTCCTCGCCGCAGCCCACCGCGTGCCCGAGCCCGCGCGGGTCGAGCTGGTCGGTGTAGTGGATGGTGGCGAGCTCGCCGGGGCGCCGGATGCCGGCCAGCGCCGCGTCGTCGCCCTTCGTCTCCAGCGCCCGTTCGAGCTCCGGGTCGTCGGCGAAGTACGCCTTGATGGCGGCCTTGTCGGGGTTGACGACCAGCAGCACGTCGGTGATGCCCACGCCGGCGGCCTCGGCCACGACCAGCTCGAGCGCGGGGGTCGTGACGATGGGCGCGAGTTCCTTGGGCACCGCCTTGGTCAACGGCAGGAACCTGGTGCCGCGTCCGGCGGCGGGGACGAGAGCTTTGCGGACGCGGCTGGTCGTCATGCGGGCAGCGTAACCGGCCACAATCAGGCCATGACCCACTCGTCGAAGGCGGTCGTGCGCGCGCTGGTGCTGGCCTCGCGCCGGGCCCGGCCGCCCGACGAGCTCGCGGCGGCCCGATCGGCCGTGCGCCGTCACGTGGTCGAGCGCGCGGCGGCCCGCGGCTGGCGCTGCGTGGCGGCCTACGAGCCACTGGCCACCGAACCCGGTTCGGTGCAGCTGCTCGCCGACCTGCACGCGTCGGGTGTGCGGGTCCTGGTGCCGCTCACCCTCGCCGACCGCGACCTGGACTGGACGCGCTGGACCCCTGATCGCGCGGCCGCCCCCCTCGCGCGGTCCGCCGGCGACCTGGGGGTCGACGCGGTGCGTCTCGCCGATGCCGTGCTCGTGCCGGCCCTGGCCGCCGCGCAGGACGGCACCCGGCTCGGTCGCGGCCGCGGGTCCTACGACCGGGCGCTGGGGCGGTTGGCCGCGCCGGTGGAGGTGGCGGCCCTGCTCTTCGACGGCGAGTTGCACGAGCAGCTGCCCGCTGACCCGTGGGACGTGCCGGTCTCGGCGGCGGTGACCCCGTCGGGCTGGGTCCGGCTGGGCGGGAGGAATACCGGCGGCGCGGCGGCTCGTTAGCAGTCGTACCCTTGGAGTGCCAGACCCGCGATGGGCTGGTGAGCCATCGTCGGAGGACGTCGCCCGCATGCCCACGTATCAGTACGCCTGCACGAACCCCGAGTGCAGTCACCGTTTCGAACTCGTGCAGTCCTTCACCGACCCCGCCGCCGACCGGTGTCCGGTGTGCGGGTCGCCCGTGCGCAAGGTGTACGGCTCGGTCGGGGTCGTGTTCAAGGGGTCGGGTTTCTACCGCACCGACAGCCGCAACGCCTCGGGACGCCCGGGCGAGGTGCCCGCGGCGAAGGAGTCCGGCGCCACGAAGGCCGACTCCGGGTCCAAGGGCGACAAGGACAGCGGTTCGTCGTCGGGCTCGTCGGCCGAGGGGTCCGGTTCGTCGTCGGGGTCCTCTTCGGGATCGTCGTCGGGATCGTCCGGACCCGCGAAGGGATCGTCCGGTTCGTCGAGCGGGTCGTCGAGCAAGACCGCGACGCCGGCCTGAGCACAGGGCACCGACAGATCACCCAGGGCCGTCCACAGGCCCGCCGGCCGTCCACAGCTACGCGTCGTCGCCCCACGCCGGCGCCGCGCGTTCCTAGCGTGAGCGCATGTCCCGACGCTTCGCCTCTCGCGTTCCCCGCCTCGGCCGCCGGTTGCGGCTGGTCCTCGCCGGGCTGTGCCTGGTGCTCGCCGCGGCCAGCGCGACAGCTGCGCGCCCGGCGCCGGCCGCGGGTGGCCGCGCCGACGAACCGGTCGTCGTCGCGGCGCGGGACCTGCCGGCCGGGCGGTTGCTCACCGCGGGCGACGTCACGCGGGTGCGCTGGCCCGTCGGGGTGCGGCCACCCGGCGCGGCCACCGCGGTGGGCACGTTCGTCGGGCGCCGCCTCACCGCACCGATCTCGCGACGCGAGCCGCTCACCCCGACGCGGCTGCTGGGCCGCGACCTGACCACCGGGCTGCCCGCCGGGACGGTCGCGGTTCCGGTCACGGTCGCCGGGGCGCGGCCGGCGCAGCTGCTGCACGCCGGCGACCGGGTGGAGCTGGTGGCGGTGGGTCGCGCCGGCGACGGTGCCGCGCCCGCGCCGGTGCGCGCGAGCGCGCCCGACGTCGTCGGAACCAGGCTGTTGATTCTCGCCGTGGCCCCCGGCCGCGACGGTACGTCGACGGACCTCGTGCTGGGCGCCGATCATGGAACGGCGCTGCAGATCACTCGTGTCGCCGTGTCGCAGCTTCTCGCTGTGCTGGCCGATCCGCCCTAATATTCGCACGCGACGGTGGACGCCGTCGGCGCGCCAACAGCCCGGAGGCGATTGTGCTCAGAGGTTTCAAGGACTTCATCATGCGCGGCAACGTCATCGAGTTGGCGATCGCGGTCGTCATCGGCACGGCGTTCCAGGCCGTCGTCAGCAGTTTCACCTCGGCGATCATCACGCCCATCGTCAACGCTGCGGGGGGCAAGAACACCAACGGCCTCGGCTTCTCGCTGCGTCACACCGCCGGCGTGCCCAAGGACTCCCCGACCGACGTCCTCGGCAAGCAGACCTTCATCAACTTCTCGACGATCATCAACGCGCTCATCGTGTTCCTCATCACCGCAGCGGTCGTCTACTTCATCTTCGTGGTGCCGATGAACAAGTTCCAGGAGCGCCGGGCCCTGAAGGCGGCGAAGGGCGAGCCGGACCCGTCGCCCAAAGCCGAGGACATCGTGCTGCTCGAACAGATCCGCGACCTGCTGGCCGACCGCGGCGCCAGCCAGGGCGGCAAGCACGACCTGCCGACCCCCTCGACGCAGTAGCACGCACCACGCGTATCGCGACCGCGAGCGGCCGGGCCGGGAAGGAGCTGAGCCCTACTCGTGGTGGGGCGGCCGCTCGCGGCGGTACCACTCGTCGTCGCGCTCGCCGGGCTCGTCGCCCCAGCCCACATCGAGTTCGTCGCGGGTCACCTGCGGCAGCGTCGGCTCGTCGTCGCGCCGGTGCTCGCGCCCTGGCGCGTCCCGGTGGCCGGTGTTGTCCGCGTCTCGCCCCATGGCGTCCAGTCTGCTCCCCCGCGGCGCAGTGCTTGGATGGAAGCACGGCCCGGCCGGACCACCCACGGAGGCGACCATGCCCGACCCGAACAAGCTCACCGAGCGCGCCAGCGACTTCGCCACCCAGGCGGTCGAGGCCGCCGGACCCATGCTGGAGCGGGCCATGGAGGTCGCGGGCGAGCTGGCCGAGAAGGCCGGCCCGTACGTCGAGAAGGCCGCGGTCATCGCCGCTCAGGGTGTGGCCGCCGCCGCGCAGCAACTGGACAAGGCCACCAGCGGCAAGTACTCCGACACGATCTCCTCGGTCGCGACGAAACTCGAGAGCGCGCTGGACCCCGACCGGCCGTAGCGACGCTCAGGGGTAGTTGACCCACTCGTCGGTGCCGTCGGCGAACTGCTGCCGCTTCCACACCGGCAGGCGGCGTTTCACCTCGTCGACCAGCCGGGCGCACGCGTCGAACGCCGGACCGCGGTGGGCGCATGCCACTGCGGCCACCAGCGCGACGTCGCCGATGTGCAACAGGCCCACCCGATGGCTCACCGCCACGGCGAGCACGTCGGGCTCGGCCGCGATCTGTCCGGCGACCTCGCGCAGCACGTCCTCGGCGCTCGGGTGACCCTCGTACTCGAGCTCCTCGACGTCGCGACCGTGATCGTGCTCGCGCACCACGCCGCAGAACACCGCCCGCGCTCCGGCGCGCGGGTGCGCGACGGCCGCCTCGTACAGCGCGGGGTCCAGCGGCGCCTGGGACACCGAGACCAACCGGAGCACCGGGTCCACGTCGCTGCCGGGCACGGGCGGGCCGCCGCCGGCCTCGCCCTGCGGCACGCTCACACCCCACCGCCGGGCCGGTGGTCGCCCCCGGCGAGCTGGGCCACGGCGTGGCCGAGCAACGGACGCAGCACGGCCAGGCCGTCGCGCGCCCCGCCCGGGGAGCCCGGCAGCGTGACGACGAGCGCCGGACCCAGCGTGCCGGCCACCCCGCGGGACAGGACGGCGGTGGGCACGGCGTCACGCGAGGCCATCCGCAGCGCCTCGGCGATGCCCGGTACGTCACGCTCGAGCAGCGGGCGCACGGCCTCGGGCGTCACGTCGGTGGGGTTGAGGCCGGTGCCGCCGGTGGTCAGCACCACCTGGGCGCCGGCGGCCACCGCGGCGCGCACCGCGGCCTGGATGGCCGGCACGTCATCGGGCACCACCTGCCGCAGCACCACCTCGTGACCGTCGTCGGTGAGCCCGGCGACCAGCAGGGCGCCGCTGTCGTCGCCACGCCGGCCCGCGGCGGAGCGGTTCGAGCACGTGATGACCGCCGCCCTCATGCGGGTACGTCCGCGGTCCAGGTGCCGCTGCGTCCGCCCGTCTTGGCCAGCAAGCGGATGTCGGTGAGCCGGGCCGCGCGGTCGACGGCCTTGACCATGTCGTAGAGGGCCAGCCCCGCCGCCGCCACCGAGGTGAGCGCCTCCATCTCCACGCCGGTCCGGTCGGCGGTGCGCGTCGTGGCCACGATCTCGACCGCGTCGTCGGTCAGGGTCAGCTCCACCTGCACGCCGTGCAGGGCCACCGGATGGCACAGCGGCACGAGATCGGGCGTGCGTTTGGCGCCGGCGATGCCCGCGATGCGGGCCACGGCCAGCGCGTCGCCCTTCGGCAGACCGTCACCGCGCAACAGGGCGATCACGTCCGGGGTGGTGACGAAGCGGCCGGCCGCACGCGCCTCGCGGGCCGTGACGTCCTTGCCGGAGACGTCCACCATCCGCGCCGCCCCGGCGTCGTCGACGTGCGTGAGCCGCTGTGCGGGTGGCGTGTGAGGCACGCCGCCGAGCGTATCTTCCTGCCATTCCGGTAGTGGACAGCTCGCGCCCCGCCGCGACGCACAGCGGACTCTTACTGTGCCGCCAGGCTCCGACTTCTGACGAGAGCCACCCACACCCCAGGAGGCACCCGTGAACGTTGTCCTGCGAGGGCTCACCGTCCTCGTCGGCAGCACCGCGGCCGTGGCGGCCCTGGCGACCCCGGCGCTGGCAACCCCAGCCCCGGTGACGCCGACGCACGCCACGACCACCGCCAGCTGCAGCCAGCAGGTGGCCGCCGGCCACTACACGTGTTTCGCGCTGCGGCGCACGGACATCGGCTTCCGGTCCAAAGCCGTCATGCAGGCGGCGGCCGCCGCCCCCAGCGGCTACGGGCCGGCCAATCTGCAGTCGGCCTACGCCCTGCCGTCGGCCTCGGCCGGCAGCGGCCAGCGCGTCTACGTCGTCGACGCGTACAACGATCCGACGGCCGAGGCCGATCTCGCGACCTACCGCAGCCAGTACGGCCTACCGGCCTGCACCTCGGCCGGCGGCTGCTTCCAGAAGGTGAATCAGAACGGGGCCACCAGCCCGCTGCCCTCCACCGACACCGGTTGGGCGGGCGAGATCTCACTTGACCTCGACATGGTGTCGGCGATCTGCCCGCAGTGCGCCATCACGCTCGTCGAGGCGAACGACGCCTCGGACAACCTGTTCTCCGCTGTCAAGGAGGCGGCGACGCTCGGCGCGAAGTACGTGTCGATGAGCTGGGGCGGCCCGGAGACGGGCAGCGAGGCCAGCTACGACGCGCAGTACTTCAAGTCCTCCGGCGTCGTCTACACCGCGTCCACCGGTGACGACGCCTACCAGGCCGGCGTCATCTACCCCTCGACGTCGGTCGACGCGGTCGCCGTCGGCGGCACTTCGCTGCACACCGCGTCGTCCAGTCGCGGCTGGACCGAGTCGGTGTGGAAGACCAACACCAGCGAGGGCACCGGCTCCGGTTGCTCGAGCGACGAGGCCAAGCCGACCTGGCAGGGCGTCATCGCCACCTCGGTGTGTGGCAAGCGGGCCGTATCGGACGTGTCGGCCGTGGCCGACCCGGCCACCGGTGTGGCCGTCTACCTCACCACCGGCGGCAGCGGCTGGACGGTGTACGGCGGCACCAGCGCGTCGGCACCGATCATCGCGTCGGTGTACGCCCTGGCCGGCGCGCCCTCAGCCACCACCAAGCCGGCCTCGCTGCCCTACGCGCACACCGGCAACCTCAACGACGTCACGAGCGGCAACAACGGCACGTGCTCGCCGTCGTTGCTGTGCACGGCGGCCGCGGGCTGGGACGGCCCGACCGGACTGGGCACGCCGAACGGCGTCACCGCCTTCGGCGGCTCGGGCGGCGGGACCGGCAACACCGTGTCGGTCACCAACCCGGGCAGCCAGACCGGCACCGTGGGCACGGCGCGCAGCCTGCAGATCACGGCCACCGACTCCGGCGGCGCCGCCCTGACGTACAGCGCCACCGGCCTGCCGGCCGGTCTGTCGATCAACACCTCGTCCGGCCTGATCTCCGGCACGCCCACCGCCGCGGGGTCGTACTCGACCACGATCAGCGCGTCGGACAGCACCGGCGCGTCGGGCAGCGCCAACTTCGCCTGGACGATCGGCACGTCCGGCGGCAGCGGGTGCAGCGGTCAACTGCTGACCAACGGTGGCTTCGAGTCGGGAGCCGCCGGCTGGACGGCCAGCAGCGGCGTCATCAGCACCGACGGCCAGGCAGCACACACCGGCAGCGGATACGCCTACCTGGACGGTTACGGCAGCACGCACACCGACACGCTGGGCCGGTCGGTCAGCATCCCGGCCGGTTGCACGGCGACCCTGACCTATTACCTGTGGATCGACAGCGACGAAGGGACGTCACGGGCCTACGACAAGCTGAGCCTCACCGCCAACGGCACCGCGGTCCAGTCGTTCTCCAACGTCAACAAGGGCAGCGGGTACGTGGCCCGCACGGTGCAGCTCACCGGCTATTCCGGCACCGTGGCGCTGACGTGGACCGGCACCGAGGACGCCTCCTACCAGACCGGTTTCCTCATCGATGATGCGGCGCTCACGCTGAGCTAAGGAGCGGACGGACCGCCGGGCCCGAGCCCGGCGGTCCGATCTGTCGCGTAACGGGTGTTCTGAGCCGCGACTTGCAGTAACTGGCCGTTACTGTGTGCCTACCTGGTCGTTACATTGGTCAAAAGCTGATCCGACTCAGGGCAGGAATCCCATGCGCATTACTCGAACTCTCACGACCGCCGCGGCGCTGATCGGGGTCGTCGCAGCGCTGACCGTGGCCACCGACGGCGCCGGGGCCGCCACCGACACCATTCCGCACTTCACCGGGACCGCCGGAGGCACCCAGGTGTCGCTGGTGAGCGGTGCGGTCACCTCCGGGCTGACCGCCGCGTCCGGTATCGACACACTCACCGTGGGGGCCGGCAGCACGAACTCGGCCGCCACCGCCACGGTGCAGGGCCTGATCGACGCCGGGGTCGTCACCTCGAGCGTTCAGAGTTCCGCCGTCAGCGGCGGGTTCGCGATCACCTCGCACGCCAAGACCACGGGGCTCAGCCTGCTCGGCGGCCTCATCACCGCCGACGCCGTGGACACCACCTCGACGGCCACGATGGTCAACGGCAAGGGCACGGCCGCGATCTCGACGACCTTCGTGAACCTCAAGATCGCACAGGTCAAGCTGCCCGTGACGATCGGGCGAAACCTGACCGTGACGATCCCGGGCATCGCTCGCGTGACCCTGAACTACTCCGCGGCCAAGGCCGCGCCCAACAGCATCATCACCAGCGGCGCCGGCGCGCTCATCACGCTGCTGCAGGGCGCGGGTAACGCGCCGACGAATTCGACCGTCCTGCTCAACCCGATCTCGGCGGCCATCGGGCTGGTCGGCTCCGGCTACCGGATCCTCGCCGGTTACGGTTACGGCTCGCGCGTCAACGCCAAGGTCACCCAGGCCATCCAGCTGCAGGTCGGCCAGACGGGCGCGACGTCCGTGCCGCCGACGGGCACCGGTGGCCGGGTGGTCACCAACAGCACCGTGGCCGGCAACCTGCCCCACCTGGTTTCGGTCGACGCGGTCAGCTCCTCGGCCAGCGGCGTCGCCTCCGACACGCATTCCTACGCGACCGAGACCGTCGACGTGACCGGTGTGAACCTGCTCAACGGGCTCATCACGGCCGACGCGCTCAAGGGCTCGGCGCATGCGGAGTACACCGCCGGCGGTACAGCGTTCACCACCCACTCGACCCAGTTGGTGAACCTGAAGGTCGCGGGTAAGTCGATCCCGGTCAACGTCTCGCCGAACACCGTGATCCAGGTCGCGAACGTCGGCAACGTGACCATCAACGGGCAGTACGCCAGCGGCGGCACGACGCTGGTCCGCATGATCGACGTGACCCTGACGACCGGCGCCTACGGGTTGCCCGCCGGGGCTCAGATCGAGGTCGGAGAGGCGTACGCCGCGGTGCACGCCTGATCGAAGGCTCCCGCTGTCGCTGACCGGCCAGGGGTGGGGAACCGGTCGACGACATACGGGAACGCACGGCGCCGAGTGGAGGTCCCCCGTCTCCACTCGGCGCCGTTCTCTGTGTGTCGTGACGTGCGCGCAGTCGGTTCGTTGAGCAGGACATGACGAACCGGCTGCGCGTTGTGCTGTCCCTCGCCGCCGTGGGCATCGCCACGGCCGCCGTGCTCACCGCCGGCAATGCCGCCGGCGCCGCGACCGGCGGCTACGCCCCGCTGGGGCGCCCCGGTCCGCCGCTGGCGGTCCCGACCGCCACGCTCGCGTCGGCCCTGCACTGCAGCGGCTCGCTGTCGACTGGGGCGCTCGAGCCGGTGTTGCTCAACCCGGCCACCGGCGTGACGCCGGACCAGAACTACTCGTGGAACTACGAGCGGGCGTTCACCGCCCAGCACCGCCCGTGGTGCGCGGTGACCATGCCGTACCACACCCTTGGCGACATCCAGACCGCCGGCGAGTACCTCGTGTACGCCATCCGCACCATGCACGCCGCCGCCCACCGCCGTATCGCGGTCCTAGGTCACAGCCAGGGCGGCATGTCGATGCGCTGGGCGCTGCGGTTCTGGCCCGACACCCGAGCGATGGTCGACGACGTCATCGGGATGGCCGGTTCGAACCACGGCACCGTTGCCCTGCCGGTCTGCCAGCCCGACCGCACCGCGTGCACGCCGGCCGTGTGGCAGCAGCAGGCCGGGTCGGCGTTCATCACCGCGCTCAACAGCGGCGCGGAGACATTCGCCGGTATCTCCTACACCGAGGTCTTCACCCATACCGACGAGGTGGTCGTGCCCAACTCGACCGACGCGAGCTCCTCGTCGGCGCTCCATACCGGCGCGGGCGCGATCAGCAACGTCGCCACACAGGACGTCTGCCCGCTGGACGTCGACGAGCACCTCACCGTGGGCACGATCGACCCGGTGACCTACGCCCTGGTCATGGACGCCCTCGACCATCGCGGACCCGCCGTGCCGTCGCGCATCGCGCGGTCGGTGTGCGGGCAGCTGTACCAGCCGGGGGTGAACCCGCTGCAGGCCGCGACCTACCTGCAACTGCTGGCCGCGGTGCCCGGGTTGGGCAGCGTGCCGCTGCCGGACGTCAACCTCGTCGGCGCACCCGAGGTGACGGCCGAGCCCGCGCTGCGCTGCTACGCCACCCTCGCCGGCTGCTGAACCCCGCTCGCACGCCACCTAAGCTGGTGCGCGTCCCCGCCCTCGTAGCTCAGGGGATAGAGCGCCGGACTCCTAAGCCGGGCGTCGCAGGTTCGAAT
>CAWCQT010000002.1:0-1625857 GCA_963797785.1 uncultured Actinomycetota bacterium
CCGGAGCCCTCGATCTGTTTCGGGTGCCGTCGCGGGCGCCACCGGCACCGCAAATTACCCGTGCAATTGCCTCTCGGGGGCGCGGTCCCTTCGCTAGCGTCAAACATCCCGATGCGGTCGGAAATGCACGGGGAGAAGGCATCGCTCAACCAACAGACGGGACGCCCATGCGCGCAACCGGCAAGACACGATCGAAACTGGCAGCCTTGGCCGCGGTGGCCACGTGCGCGGCCGGGATGGCACTGGCCACGCCGGCGTCGGCCTCCGGCGGGGGCTGCGGCGACTACGGCACCGGCGGGGGCACGCAGTACAAGTCGTGCATCTCGCAGGGCGGCAACTACATCAACTTCGACGGCTACGTCTACGCGAGTTCCAGCTGCACCGCCCACGTGAACCTCTTCCGCGACGGGCGCAGCGTGTACCAGGGGCAGGACACCAATTGCCGCGGCTCGTTCGTGCACATCCCCGGTGGTTCCTGGTACACCCAGTCGGGGCACACCTGGTATTCGGAGATCTTCGTCAGCAGCAACGGCAACTGGCTTCGGGTGAGCCGCACCCTCTACACCTAACCGGATGAGCTGCCGTCGGGCGACGTGCCCCAAGACGTAGGACGCGAGGTGCGTCGAGCATGACCGGGGCCCACAGCGAGAGCGGCCGACCGTCGATCTCGCCCGACGACCCGCCGCAGTTGTTGCGCAAGCTGCGGCGGGAACGGCGGCTGTCGCAGGAAGCGCTGGCGGCGGCGGCCAACCTGCACGTGCGCACCATCCGCGGTCTCGAGACGCGGCACATCACGCACCCCCGCCGCTCGTCGATCTCCCTGCTCGCCGACGCGCTGCAACTGCCGGCCACGGCGCGCTCGCACTTCTTCTCGGCCTGGCTCACGGGCGGCGCCGACTTCAGCGGCGCGGCACCGATCTTCGCCGGCGCCGACGAGGCCGATGACGAGCTGCTGCTCGACGATCTCGCCCGAGCGCACCTCGAGGCGTTCCGCCCACTGCTGATGCAGGACCAGGCATCGGTGCAGACCGGTCACCGGGTGGCCTGGCGGCGCATGACCGACGTGTTCGAGGCGCGCGTACCGGTCGCCACCCGAACCGTGTTCCTCGAACCGCGCGATCCGCGCGTCGACCTCACCCGACTGGACCTGCAGATGGTGCGCGGCGGTGAGGTCGTGCGCACGGCCGTCTCGAGGCGGCGCGGGATCAAGGCCTTCGTGCTGCGGTTGGCGTCGCCGCTCGGCGCCGGCGAGGTCGCCACCCTGACGCATACCGTCGACTTCGACGCGGCCCGTGACACCGAGGTGGTCCCACCGACCGACGTGCCACCCACCCTCGGCCGCGGCTTCTTCGTGCCCCCGACGCTGTACACCCTGTCGGTGCGATTCGAGTGCCCGATCGTCCGGTCGTCGGTGAGTCAGTGCTACGTGCCGAGGCCGTACGACGAGCCGGAGATCGTGCGCCCGGCCCGGCTGTCGGACGAGGGGTGCGCGGAACTGGTGATCGAGCACCCGCGCCCAGGCGGTCACGGCATCAGCTGGTGCTGGCCGGGGTCACGTTAGCGGGCGACGGCGTCTTCGTCTCGGCCGCGCACGAGATCTCGATGCGGCTACTTGACGGGGCACTTGTGCTGCGGGGAGCACATCGAGGACGACGCGGCGGCCGCGCCGGCGGACGGAGCGGCGACCACCGTGCTGACGGCACAGGCGGCGAGCAGCGCGGCGGCGACGAGAGTGCGCATGGGACCTCCTTGGGGCATCGGATGCGGCTGTGCCGATCACCCTCGCGCTCCGGACGGCGCCTGCCCAGGCAATCGGGGCGGTAAATCGACCCAGGTCCGGGGGGCACGTACTCGACGGCGTGCTCGTCGGCCGCGCCGAGCCCTACCGGGCCGTCTCCGAGCGAAAGCTGTTCCCGAGTTCCTGGCCGAGGCCGAAGTAGTGCCGGAAGTTGTAGATGAGCGGGCTCCATCGTTGCGGGTCGACATGATCGCTGTCGGCCACGACGAGCTCGGGGGCCGCGTGCACGGCCTGCACGGCCGCCTCGACGATGACGAACGAGCCGGTCGAGTCGGGCCGCACCTGCGCCGCCCGCGCCTCGAACTGCAGCGGGCACTCCAGCACGCGCGGCGGGCGGACGGTGGTCGCCGGTACCGGCGTGAGACCGGCGGCGCCGAACTTGTCCGCCTCGAACCGGAACTGCCGCTGCTTGTGCGCGGGCACCGGGTGGCGACCGGTGAGCGGGCGCGAGGTTCGCCGATCCGTCGTCGTTCTCGGTGCTGATCAGGGCGACCGGCGTGCCGATGTAGTAGATGCTCGGACGGATGGGCCGGTGTTCGGCGACGGGCAGCACGGACATGAGATCGACCCTAGGTTCGCGACCGTTCGGGCCACCCCGAAGTGTCAGAGCGGTGCTCGCTCAGGACCTGCCGTACCTGTGAATGTCCCCGAATCGGGACAAACCCGGGTAGAACGGGTAGGTGTCCTGAGTCAGACCGTGAACCTGCCGGGCCGGGCAGCTGGGGATCGCCGATGGACTACGACGATTACGCCCGCGTCGTCGCGGGCAGCAAAGGGTTGCCCCTGCGGCGCCGGCTGTACCGGCTGCTCGCACCCTTCCGGCGCACCTTCGTTCTGTGCGCGCTGCTCGTCGTGCTGCAGGTCGGACTGAGCACCGCCTCACCGATCCTGCTGCGCTACATCATCGACGACGCGCTGCCGCACCGGGACACCGGCGAGCTGGCGGTGCTGTGCGCATCGATGCTGATGGCCATTGCCCTGGCCACCGCGATGGGCGTGCTGCTGTCGGTCGTGATCAACCGGGTCGCGCAGGAGGTCGTGCACCGGCTGCGCGTCGTGATGTACGGCCGGGTGCAGCGCATGTCCCTCACCTTCTTCACCGCGCAGTCGGTGTCCGAGGTGCAGACGCGCATCGTCTCCGACATCGGCGGCATCAGCTCCGTCGTCAGCCTGACGGCCCAGACCGCGCTGGCCGCCGGCGTCCAACTCATCGCAGCCATGGCCGCGATGATCTACCTCAACTGGCTCATGGCCGTGATCGCCCTCGCGGTGGCCGCCGCCCTCGCCGTGGTCACCGAGCGGGCCGCGCGGCGGCGGCGCGTCCTTGCCCGCGAACTGCAGGCCGAGACCTCGACGCTGATGCGCACCGTCTCGCACGATCTCGACCTGTCCGGCGTCCTGTTGGGCCGCACGATGTTGCAGTTCCACGCACAGCACCGCAACTTCGAGTCGATCTCGGGCCGGCTGTCGCACCTGGTCCGGCGGCAGCGACTGGCCGGGACGGGGCTGCGCTCGGTCATCTCCATCGCCTTCGCCGCGATGACGCCGCTGCTGTACCTGCTGGCCGGGACCGCGGCGGCGGGCATCAGCATCGGCACCGTCGTGGTGCTGACCACCCTGCAGGCCCGGGTCAGCTCGCCCCTGCAGTCGCTGCTCGGTCTCGGGTCGGCGATGGCCGGGGCGAGCGCGATGCTCGAGCGGACCTTCGAGTACCTCGACCTGCCCGCCGAGATCGACCTGCCGCAGCCCCTGCCGGCACCAGAGGGCCCACCGCCCGAGATCGAGGTGCGGGCGCTGCAGGTTCGCTATCCGGGTGAGGGGCGGCTCGCCCTCGACGACGTGGACCTGCGTTTCGCGGCGGGCCGGCTCACCGTCCTGTGCGGTCAGACCGGTTCGGGCAAGAGCACGCTCGCGCTCGTGGTCTCCGGCCAGCTCGCCCCGACCGCCGGCCGCGTTCTCGTCGACGGCCGGCCGATGGGGCAGGCGCAGCTGTGGCGCTACGTCACCCTGCTGCCCCAGGAGACGGTGCTGTTCAACACGACGCTGCGCGAGAACCTGCTGTTCTGCGCCCCGGACACCGGTGACGACGAGCTGTTCGCTGCGCTCGTGCGCGCCGGCCTGCAGCCCCTGCTCGACCGGCTGCCCGCCGGGCTGGACAGCCCGGTGGGCGAGCGCGGGTACGGGCTGTCCGGCGGGGAGCGCCAGCGGGTCGGGCTGGCCCGGGCCATCCTCGACCGCTCGCCGGTGCTGGTGGCCGACGAGCCGACCAGTGCCGTCGACAACGAGACCGCCGCCCTGCTCAACGCGGTGCTGCACGATCTGTCGCGCGAGCGCACCGTGCTGCTCGTGACCCACCGGCTGCCGGTGTTCGACGGGTCGCAGCACGTGGTCCTGCTGGCCGACGGCGCGGTGGCCGAACAGGGCCGCCATGTCGACCTCGTCGGCACCGACGGCCCGTACGCGCGCCTGTTCGCGCTGCAGTCGAGCGTGCCCGAGTCGCCGCCGGTCGACCGGGCCGCGCTGACGGCGCAGCTGGAGGGGATGAGCACGTGATCGGCATCGAGCACGTCGACCGTGCGCTGTCGCTGGACTCGGGGGCGCGGCTGCCGTCGTTCGACATCGCCTACGAGACGTGGGGCACGCTGTCCCCCGCGCGGGACAACGTCGTGCTCGTGTGCCATTCGCTCACCAAGACCGCGCACGCCGCCCGCGGCGCCCCCGGTGATCGGCCCGGGTGGTGGGACGCGGCGATCGGGCCGGGTCGGATGCTCGACACCGACCGCTGGTTCGTCGTGTGCACCGACACGCTGGCCGCGGGGGGCAGCACCGGCCCGCAACACATCGACCCGCACACCGGGCGGCGTTACGGCGGCCGGTTCCCGGTGGTCACGGTGCGCGACATGGTCCGGGCCCAGCAGGCCGTCCTCGCGCAGTGGGGTGTCGAGCGGCTGCACTGCGTCCTCGGCGGGTGCTTCGGCGGGCAGCAGGCGGTGCAGTGGGCCGTCACCTTCCCCGACCGGGTGCAGCGCCAGGTGGCCATCGCCGTCACCCCCGACACCTCGGCCCACTCGATCGCGATCTTCGCGGTGATGCGCAACCTGATCCGCAGCGACCCCGCCTGGCGCGGCGGCGACTACCCGCCCGACACCCCGCCCCGCGACGGGTTGAACCGCGCGATCGCCGCGGCGGTGCCGCTGTGGATGAGCCGTGAGGCGATGCAGTCGAAGTTCGGGCGCAGGGGGGACGCGCCCGGCTACACGCTCGACGCCGAGTTCGAGGTGGAGAAGTTCCTGCAGAACATGGCCACCCGGTCGAGCCACGGCATCGACGCGAACAACCTGCTGTACCTGACGCGGGCGGTGGAGTACTTCGACCTCGGCGAGCTGCGGACCGCGCTGTCGGGGGTGACGGCGCAGAGCCTGTTCATCAGCTACCGCTCCGACTGGCGCTACCCGAGCCAGGAGGTCGACCGGCTGCACCGCGAACTCGCCGGGACCGGCCGGCGCAGCCAGCACCGCGTGGTCGACAACGCCCTGGGCCACGGCGGTTTCATGCTCGACGTCGATGACTTCGCCGGCGACGTCACGGCCCTGCTCGACCGACCGGAGGAGGTCCGGCATGCCCGCGCAGGCTGACCAGCTGTTCACCGATCCGGGCCGCAACGAGGTGTGGGACCGCATCTGCCGGCACACGGACGGGCTCTCGGTCGCCACCACGCTGGTGGCGCTCGACGAACACGGCGTGCTCGCCGACCTGGTCGGCGATCCCGTGCCGCTGGCGCGCCTGGCCGGACGCTGCGGCGCCAACCCCGGCTTCCTGCTCGTCGCGCTGCGGCTGCTGGCCGACCAGGGCTGGGTCACCCTGTCCGGCGATCCCGACGACCCGCGGCCCGCCGTCACCGACACCGGCCGCTCGGTCTTCGCGCTGGCCGGTCACTACCGCCACGCCACCGGGTTCCTCGCGTCCGCGGACCGGCTCGTCGGCGTCCTCCAGGGCCAGGTCGACCCCGACTTCCTCGGCGAGTGGACCGCCCGACTCGACGCCGGGTGGTCGCTGCCGCGCCTGCTGCCCGACCACGTGCGCAGCCAGGTCCGGGCGCACCTCGACGCCCAGATCCTGGCGCCGCTGATGGCCGCGCGCGCCCGCGTCGACGGCACCGGCGACCGACCTTCCCCGACCCGCCCGTTCGCCGCCGCCGGTCGGGCGGCGGAGTTGCGCGTGCTGCGCACGCAGGGCTGGGCCACCGGCTCGGCCCTGACCGAGGCGGGCCGCTTCGCGGTGCGGTGCGCGCCGCAGTACTGGTACCCGGTGAGCTACCTGCCCACCTTCCGCGGGGTCGAAGAACTGATCTTCGGTGACCCCGTGCCACCGCGGCTCGGCGAGGCCGAGACCCACGTCGACCGCGAGCTCGACCTGCACTTCAGCGCGGCCGTCTTCCGCGCCACCTGCCGCACCCCGGTCCTGTCGGCGGTCACCGCGGTCTTCGACAGCACCGACCTCGCCCGGCAGCCCGCGGCGGTGGTCGACATCGGCTGTGGCGACGGCGCGGTGCTGCGCGAGATCTACGCGGGGGTGCGCGACCACACCGAGCGCGGCCGGCGCCTGGGTGAACGGCCGCTGCTCATGGTCGGCGCCGAGCCGAGCGAGGTGGGCCGCCGGATGACCGAGCGCGGGCTGGCCGCCGAGGGCGCCGACCGGCTCGTGCTGCCCGGCGACATCAGCGATCCGGCCGGCCTGGGCCGCGCCCTGCGCGCGCACGGGATCGACCCCGCCGACGTGCTGTGGGTGACCAAATCGGTGATCCACGACCGCGACTACCGCGCGGCCGACCGGGTGGCGGTGGCGCACGAGCCACCGCCCACCTGCCTGGCCTACCCCCACCCGGACGGCTCGGTCATCACCACCCGCGACATCGCGACCAGCCTCGTCGGGGTGCTCAGCCGGTGGACACCGATGATCCGCCGGCACGGCTTCCTGGTCGTCGAGGCGCACCAGGTGCCGCCGTCGGTGACCGCGAGCCGCCTCGGGCTGGGCGTGACGACGGCCCTGGACGCCACCCACGGGTACTCGTGCCAGTACCCGGTGCCGCCCGAGGTGTTCGCCTGGGCCGTCGCCGCGGCGGGCTGGCGCTCGGCCGCGCACGCCGAGCCCGGAGCGGACCGCCTCGGCTACGTGACGCTGACCGTCGACCATTTCCGGGTGGCCGGCTGATCAGCGACCGGTCAGCGGGCGTGCTGCTGGGCCTCGGTGAGTTCCGCCTCCGAGAGGCTGCCCGGATCGACCGAGCGCACGACACTCCACTTGCCGTCCACCGGGCACTTCTCGAAGCGCCGGCCCGGACCGAGGCGCACCGCCCGCAGCGATGCCCCCGGTATCCAGTTCTCCGTGAACAGGTGTCCGCTCTTGCACCGCACGACTGTCTGCGGCATGGCTACCTCCGTTCCTCGTGCGGCGAACCGGCCGTCCGCCGCTGGGTCGTCAGCTCTCCAGGACGGTCTGCACCCGGAACCATCGCGACACGCTGAGCACGCCGGTCACGGTGACCGCCGCGGTGACCAGCAGCGCCCAGCCGACGAGTCCCGCCACCGACAGGTGCGGGCCACCGAGCAGCACGAGCAGCAGCACCGCGAGCCCGGGCAGCAGCGCGATGCCGCTGGCCAGATTGCTGCCGCCGGCGAAGCCCATCTGCCCCTGCTGGGCCAACCGCGGCACGAGCAGGGTGAGGGCGGCCGACAGCGCGGTGCCGCACCAGGCGGTGATCAGCGGCAGCGCGCCGAGCAGGGCGACGTAGGGGGCGGTGATCGTCAGCTGCGCGTGGTGCACGACGGCCACGATCGCCAGGCAGGCCACGGCCAGCACCTCGAGCGCCGCCCAGACGGCGGTGACGAGGCCGAAGGCGAAGACCAGCACCGCCTTGACCAGCGAACGGGCGTCCGCGGCGGCGGCCAGGATGGCCTCCAGCCCGCCACGGCTCGCCTCCGCGCCGACGAGGGTCCGCACGGTGATGCCGCCGGCGAGCGAGCAGCACACGGCCACCATCCCCGGCCCGATCAGCAGGACCGCCCCGACCGCGGCGGCGTCGGTGTCGGCACCGAAGCGCCGGGCGAACGACGCGAGCGACGCGGCGCCGTTGAGCTGCCCCGACCCGGTGACGATCGGCAGCACAACGTTGATGGCCATGACCAGGACGAACGGGATGACCGGGAACAGCAGGTAGCGCAGCCCCTCACGGCGGGTGCGCCAGGCCAGGGCCGCGACGAGGGTGTGCCACGACGGTCGCCCGGCCACCGGGGCCGAAGCCGTCATAGTGCAGCACCGTGCCCGGCCCGCGGCCCACCCACCGACAGGTAGATGTCCTCCAGCACCCGGTCGATCACCGACACCTCGTACACGCCGACGCCGGCACCGACGACGCGCTCGACGAGGGCCCGCGTGGCCTCGTCACCGGGCACCGAGAGCTCGAGCGCGCCGTCCGGAGCGTCGGTCGCCTCGTACCCGGCGGCGGCAACGGCGGCCCGCAGCCCCGCCGTCCCGCGCAAGCGCAGCCGGCGCCCGCCCCCGACGAGATCGGCGCGCAGTCGGGCGGCACTGCCGTGCGCCACGACGCGACCGTCGCGCAGCACCGTCACGTCGTCGCCCATCGTGTCGACCTCGGCCAGCTCGTGCGACGACACCAGCACCGTGCGCCCGGTCCGGGCCAGATCACGCAGGTGGCCGCGCACCTTGGCCGCCACAGCGGGGTCGATGCCGGCGAGGGGCTCGTCGAGCAGGAGCACCGTCGGGTCGGTCAGCATGGCCTTGGCCAGGGACACCCGTTGCGCCTGGCCGCGGCTGAGCAGGCCGGCACGGCGCGTGGCCAGGTCATCGAGGTCGAGCTCGGCCATGACGGCGCGGATGCGCTGCGTGCGGCGTGCCGGGTCTATACCGAGCAGGCGGGCCCAGTACTCGAGGTTGTCGCGCACGTCGAGCCGCGCGGCCAGGGCGGAGCGGTGCCCTGAGACCCCGACGCTCGCGCGGGCGGCCGCACTGCGGTGCGGGTCGCGGCCGTCGACACGGATGGTGCCCGCGCGCGGGGCGAGCACGCCGGACAGCGCGCGGAACAGGGTGGTCTTCCCGGAGCCGTTCGGGCCGAGCAGGACGTGCAGACCGGGACCGAGGCTCAGGGTCACGTCGTCGAGGACGGCCGCGCGGCCGTAACCGACGCTGGCGTGCTCGACGACGAGCGTGGTCGCGGCGGCGGTCCCCGTCTGCGCAGCTGGGCTGCTCAGCACGGTCACGGTCCCTCCTCCCGGCTCGGCGGACGGCACCTCATGCCTTCACGGTATGTCCCATTTGCGGCTTACCGAAACCCTCCTCGCGTGCTGGATCGGCACGCTCACAAGGATTTGCTGAAAGTTCGAGAATGAAACCTAAGAGTGTCGATCTTCCTCGGCGGTGAGTCTTGACACAGGTCGCCTTTGAGGTTTTTGGTGGGTTCTGTCCGAATTGTCGATCCCGCACGATGCCTTGCCGGTAGGGCGTCGCACGAGGGTCGGCGGTGGTCGCCGGCACGGCCGGTCGGCGGCACGGACCCCTCTCGACACCATCGCGTGCCGAGCATCGAGCAATGGCGCCCGGCGCCCGCTGGCCTGCGATCCACCCGAGAGGGCACGTCCGGTTTTTCTGACGATCTCGTGAAGGGACGCAACGCATGACCGACCTGTTGACCACCGGTACGGAGGTCACCGACGACACGTTGTCCATGGTGATCGCCCGCGCATGGAGCGACGAGCAGTACCTGCACCGCCTCGTCGAGGCACCTCGCGACGTACTCGCCGAGGAGGGCTACGAGGTGTCACCCGACGTCGAGGTCCGGGTGCTCGTCGACGAGCCGCGGATCAGCCACTTCGTGGTGACCCGGCAGACCACCGACGCAACGGCGGTGGCCGAAGCGCTGGCGACCAGGTTCCCGATTCCGGACACGGAGGAGATCCGGCTCGTCCAGAGCTCGGACCAGCTCCGCTACCTGGTCGTGCCTCGCAGGCCCGAGTCGCTGGGGGCGCGCATCGAGGCCGAGCTCGACCTGGTGAACAAGAAGCCCGACGACTCCGCGAACGTCTACACCGACGTCGAGGCCGCCACGGTCGAGGCCGAGGCGCAGACGACCACGACCACCACGACCGCCGAGGCCGAGGCCGAGGCCGTCGTCGTCATCGTGCTGAGCTGAGTCGATCACCGGGCCTGGACCGGCCGGGGCGAACCGCGCGACCCTCGCTCCGGCCGGACAGGCCGCCCGGGCCTTCGGTCCACCCTGCGGCTATGGACACCTTGGAGATGAGACGTGACCGTCACGACCTACCCCCTTCTCGGGGACCTGAGCGAGGTCCCGTCGGCCTACCAGCGGGTCGTCGCCGAGACGAAACGATTCCTCGAGCGCTACACCATGGATCCGGCCTGGGCGCACAAGTACCACGCGGACCCGGACCACGAGCTCGCCGAGATCGGCCTGTCGCTGACCCGCGAGCAGACCTTCCCGCTGGTCGACGGCGACGAGGCGCGGCGCATCACGCTCGCCCTGCAAGCCGGTGACGACCCGGGCTGCCCCGACTCGGTGATCCAGTACCGCGCGTTCATCGCCGAGAAGCACGCGCACCGCGCGGCCACGCGGGTGAAGGGCCAGTTCGCCGACCCGAAGCTCGCCGCCTGGCGTCGCCGCCAGGTGCGGCGCAACCAGATGGAACTCGGCGGACACCGCGCCGACGCGATCGTGCACGCCCCCGTGGCGATCGAGCTGAGCAAGGGCTGCACGGTCGGCTGCTGGTTCTGCGGCGTCGCCGCCCCGAAGTTCGATCACAACTGGCACTACGACACCGAGAGCCGGGAACTGTGGCGCGGCATGCTGCACGTCCTGCTCGACCTGCTCGGCCCCGGCGTGGCCCAGGGCTTCCTCTACTGGGCCAGTGACCCGCTGGACAATCCCGACTACGAGAAGTTCATCGTCGATTTCCACGAGATCCTCGGCCGCTGCCCGCAGACCACGACCGCGAACGGGCCGAAGAACGTCGAGCGGACCCGCGAGCTCCTGCAGCTGACCCATTCGCTCGGGTCGGCGGTCGACCGCTTCTCGATCATCGCGCTCAACCACCTCTACCGGCTGCACGAGAGCCTGACCGCCGAGGAGATGCTGCGCATCGAGTGCGTGCCGCAGAACAAGGAGTCCGCGCCGAGGGCGTTGAAGTCCAACGCCGGGCGGGCGCGCGACTTCCGGGCCAAGAAGGCGTCACAGATCGTCGACGACCAGCGCAGCTCCACCATCGCCTGCGTGTCCGGCTTCCTGTTCAACATGGTCGACAAGCGGGTGCAGCTGATCACCCCGTGCAACGCGAGCGACAAGTGGCCGCTCGGCTACTGGGTGGTCGACGAAGGCACCTTCGAGACGGCGGACGAGCTGCGTGAGCTGATGAGCGCCATCATCGACCGGTCGTGCCGGTTGCGTCTCGAGCGCGACGACGTCGTGTCCCTGCGACCGATGCTGCACGCGACGGGCGCGGACGGCGCGCTGCAGATCAGCCACCGCGGGGTGACGGTGTCCTTCGGCGGGCAGGACGACGCCGAGCACCTCGCCGGCCTGCTCAACGCCGGCACCCACACCATGCAGGACATCGGGCTGGAGCGCCTGCATCACGCCGGGGTGCCGCTCGCGTGGACGTACTCGATCCTCAACGAGCTGTTCGACCGCGGCGTGCTGGACGAGGAGCCGGAGGTGTCGGCGGGGTACCAGCCCGCGCCGCGCCGCCAGCCGGTGGAGATCAGCGCGCGATGAGCACCGGACCGCGCATGTCGGGGACCGCCGGTGCCCCCGACGTGTGCCTCGTCAACATGCCCTACGCGGCCCTGCCGCGCCCGTCGATGGCCCTCGGCCTGCTGCAGGCGTTGCTGACCGAGCACGGCATCGCGACCGCCACCGCGTACGCCAACCTCTGGTTCGCCGAACACGCCGGGCTGCGCAGCTACCAGCTGTGCGCGGCCCAGGTACCTACGGACCTGTTGATCGGCGAGTGGACCTTCCGGGCGGCGGCGTTCGGCGCCGACGACGACCGCGACCTGGCCTACCTCGCCAACATCGCGGAGGTCACCCGCCGCATCCCCCGCTACCAGGGCGACGGCCGCCGGCTCGTGCGCGACCTCATGCACGTGCGCACGGCCGCGAACGAGTTCGTCGACAGGGCCGCGCAACGGGTGCTGGCCACCGGCGCGCGGGTCGTCGGGTGCACGTCGACGTTCGAGCAGCACGTCGCCGCGCTGGCCCTGCTGCGCCGCATCCGCGAACTCGATCCGTCGGTGATCACCATGCTCGGCGGGGCGAACTGCGAGGGCGCGATGGGCGAGGCCACGCACGACTGCTTCCCGTGGGTCGACGTCGTGGTGTCCGGCGAGGCCGACGGGCTGATCGCACCCCTCGTCCGCCGGCTGCTGGACGAGGGGCGTGACCTGCCCTTGGCGGACCTGCCCCGTGGCGTGCTCGTCCCGGCATCACGCCGTCGGTTGCCCGTGGGCGACGGCGCGCGCACGCTGCCCCGCGCGCTGTACCGCGACATGGACTCGCTGCCCTGCCCGACCTTCGACGACTACTTCGCCGAGGTCGCGCGCACCGGCCTCGATCGGCACGTCCGCGTCGGGCTTCCGGTGGAGACGTCGCGCGGCTGCTGGTGGGGGGCCAAGCACCAGTGCACGTTCTGCGGCCTCAACGGCAGCAGCATGTCCTACAACTCCAAGTCGCCGCAGCGGGTGCTCGACGACCTGCACCGTCTCGAGGACGCGTACGACCTCTTCGACTTCGAGGTCGTCGACAACATCCTCGACATGCGGTACTTCACCGAGCTGCTGCCCGAACTCGAACGCGACGCCTCGACCCACCGCCTCTTCTTCGAGGTGAAGGCGAACCTGTCCCGCCGCCAGGTGCAGCAGCTGGTGGCCTCCGGCGTGACGTGGGTCCAACCCGGCATCGAGAGCCTGCATACGCACGTGCTCAAGCTGATGGACAAGGGCGTCGCCGGTTGGCAGAACGTGCAACTGCTCAAGTGGTCACGCGAGCTGGGGCTGCGCCTGTCGTGGTCGGTGCTCTGGGGCTTCCCGGGCGAGGACGACGACGCCTACCGCCAGATGGCCGAATGGATCCCGGCGCTGGAACACCTGCAGCCACCCGCCTCGACGGTGCGGCTGCGCTACGACCGGTTCAGCGTCTACCACAACGAGGCGCTGGCACGGGGGCTCAGCCTGCGGCCGGTGCCGGCGATGGGCTACATCTATCCCGTCGGCGAGAAGGACCTCGTCGATCTCGCGTACTTCTTCGTCGACGGCGACCCGGCCGAGCCCGGGAACCCGTTCGACCGCACGCGTCGCGAGATCGAGACGCGCCCCGGGATCCGCGCGGTGACCGAGGCGGCCAGCGCGTGGCGGCGCCGGTTCGCAGGAGAGCACCGGCCGACGCTGACGATGGTCGACGACGGCGAGGAACTGACGGTCACCGACACCCGGCACTGCGCGACAACGCCGGTGCACCGGCTGCGCGGGGTCGAGCGCGCCGTGGCCCTCGCGTGCGACGGTGGCGGCAAGGAGTCGCGGCTCGCCGCCGCGGCGGCCGACGTGCTGGGCGCGCCGATCGAGCCCGCCGCCGTCGATGCCGCCGTCCGCCGGCTGCTCGACGACCGGTTGGCGCTGCGCATCGACGACCGCGTGCTCGGGCTCGCCCTGCCGCCGGAGCAGGCCGAGCTGCCGCCGGTGACGCAGTTCCCCGGCGGTTCGGTGACGCTGGAGCCGCTGGACGTCGAGTCGCGGCCGACCGCAGGCCGGGTGCCGGCGAACAGCTGATCGGGGCTGGTCGTCCCGGTAGGGATCGGATCGAGCGGGCATATCACCGGTATGGCCGACACGCACCTCGAACGCGAGCTCAAGTACGACGTGCCGGACGGCTTCCGGCTGCCGGACCCGACCGCGGCCCGGGCCGGGACGCAGACCTCGGTGGAGACCCTGCGGCTGGAGTCCACCTACTTCGACACCGCCGATCACGCGCTGCTGCGCAACCACCTGACCCTGCGGCGTCGCACGGGTGACGCGGACGCCGGTTGGCAGCTCAAGATCCCGCACGGGCCCGCGCGGCTCGAGGTCACGCTGCCGCTGGACGCGGGCGACGGCGACGCACCGGCGGTGCCCGAGCAACTGGAGCGACTCGTACGGGGGGCCGCGCTCGGCGCTTCGCTGGCCCCGAGCGCGGTGCTGCGCACCGAACGTCGAGCGGTACGGGTGCGCGCCGGCGACCGCGTGCTGGCCGAGATCGCCGACGACTCGGTGCACGCCGCCGCCACCGGCCCGGCGGCCCGCCTGTCGCAGTGGCGGGAGGTCGAGATCGAGCTGGTCGACGGCGACGAGAACGACCTCGCCGACCTCGCCACGATGCTGCGCGAGGCCGGCGCCACGCCCAGCGCCTGGTCGTCGAAGCTGGCCCGCGCGCTCGATCACGCACGCCCGGACGCCGACCCGTCCGCCGACGACCCGGCCGCCCTGGTGCGGTCCTACCTGCAGCGCCAGGTCGCCACCCTGACCGCCGGGGACGTCTCCCTGCGCCGCGGTCTCGACCCGGTGCACAAGACGCGGGTCGCAGCACGGCGGTTCCGCAGCATCCTGCGGGTCCTCGCCCCTGTCCTCTCCGGTCCCGGCGCCGACCACCTCGACCGCGAACTGTCGTGGTGGCAGGACCTACTGGGGCAGGTACGCGATCGTCAGGTCCAGCAGCAGCGGTTCACGCAGCTCCTGGCCGACCTGCCCGTCGAGCAGCAACTGGGGCCGGTCGCCGCCGACCTGGATTCGACCTTGAGCGCCGAGCGCGTCACCGCCCTGTCCGCCGTGCGGGCCGCGCTGGACAGCGAGCGGTACCTGGACCTGCTGCGCCGGGCCACGGCGTTCGCCCGCGACCCGGCGCTGGTCGACGGCACCGGCACCGGCGATCTGCTCGCCCTGGCCGACAAGGCCCGCCGCCGCGCGGCGAAGCGGCTCGCGACCGCTCGCCGTTCGGCGGACCCGCAGGCCCTGCACCGGGCCCGCAAGGCGGCCAAGCGCTCGCGCTACGCCACCGAACTCCTCCGTCCCGCGGCCGGCAAGCGCGCGAAGCGGATCGTCAAGAGACACAAGGCCGTGCAGGACGCCCTGGGCGCGCACCAGGACAGCGTCGTGGCGGCCACCTACCTCGACCGGCTGGGCCGCGCGGCCGGCGCGCGCGCGGACCGTAACGGATTCACCTACGGCCTGCTGTGGTCGCGCGAGGAACACCACCGCCGGCGGCTGCGCAAACGGATCGACCGGCTGCGCCTGTGACGGCGGCGGCACACGAGCGAGGCCCCCGGCGCTGATGCGCTGGGGGCCTCGTTCGTGGTCGGACTAGGAGTCCCGTAGCCGCCGCGACGCTGTCGTCGACGGCAGGTAGGCCATGTCGTAGTGCGCGTACAGGTCGGGCTCGCTGTCCGCCGGCAGATCTCGACCGACCTGGACGTTGGGCGCCCGGCGTACGAGTTGCCCACCGCACCTGAGGGTGATCGTGCTGGCCCTCAGGCGTGCGCTGTCCAGGGGGACGAACACGGTACGACGCCGGCCCCGGCGGAGCATGGCGACCCCACCGAAAACCATCGAGCCCGTGTCGGCGTCCGCGTACAGCGCGGTGAGCTGACCGAGGCGAGCCCCGGCCGCGTCGAGCACCGTGTAACCGATCAGGTCATCGGTGAACTCGACGTCGTCGTCCGCGACGACGATCAGATCCCGCGGACGTTCTCGGCCTGCGGCCCCTTCTGGCCCTGCGTGGTGTCGAACTCGACGCGCTGGTTGTCCTCGAGGCTCTTGTAGCCGTCGCCAGCGATGGCGGAGAAGTGGACGAAGACGTCCTTGGTGCCGTCATCGGGAGCGATGAAGCCGAAGCCCTTCTCGCTGTTGAACCACTTCACTGTGCCTTGGGTCATGACGCTGTTCCTTCTCGATCAAATGACATCGCGCACCGTGCGCGTGTCGTGGTCGTGCGATTGATCGTTCTCGGAATTGGTCAACCCGGGCACGTCAAACACAATCTCAACCGAGATCGACCGTATCAGGCTTTTGCGGAGGAGACAGCCACTACTCGGCCCCGTGGCCCGGATGGGTCGCGTGCGCGAGGCAGAAGTCCCCGCTGCAGTCGGCACAGGTGAGCCGCGCCTGCCGGGTGCAATCGCCGCTCTCGCACGTGCCGTAGAGCGTGCGTTCGGAGAACGACCGGCGCGGTGGTTGGGTCACCTGCGGGGGTGATTTGGGTCGACGGACGCGCATCAGGTCAGGCGGAGGTCGTGGCGACGTGCGCGGCGCGCAGCGGTTGCCCGAGCGCGTGCAGGTGGCGCAGGGCCATGACGTAGGAGCGGACCAGGCCGGTCTCGGTGTAGGCGATGCGGTGCTGCGCGCAGTAGTCGCGGACGAGGTGTCGGGCGTGGCGCAGGTTCGCGCGCGGCATGCTGGGGAACAGGTGGTGCTCGATCTGGTAGTTCAGGCCGCCGAGGAGCTGGTCGACCAGCCAGCTGCCGCGCACGTTGCGCGACGTGAGCACCTGCCGGCGCAGGTAGTCCAGCTTCTCGTCGGCCGCGATGATCGGCATGCCCTTGTGGTTGGGCGCGAACGAACAGCCCATGTACAGGCCGAACACGGCCTGGTGCACCGCGACGAAGGCCAACGCGTGCACCGGGGACAGCACCAGCAGCAGCCCACCGACGTAGCCGATCAGGTGCACCGTGAGCAGCGCGATCTCGGTCCGCCGCAGCTTCGCCGACCTGGCCTTGCCCAGGTAGGCGAAGCTCGCCACATGCAGGTTCAGGCCCTCGAGCGTCAGCAGCGGGAAGAACAACCACGCCTGATTGCGCGTCAGCGCGCGCGCGATCGGGCCGTGCCGGTTCGCGGCGTGCGCGGTGGTGAACGCCAGCACGCCCTCGCCGATGTCGGGGTCGTGCTCTTCCTTGTTCGGGTTGGCGTGATGCCGGTTGTGCTTGTCCACCCACCAGCCGATGCTCAGGCCGGTCAGCAGGTTGCCGGCGATGAGGCCCACCGCGTCGTTGCCCGAGCGGGACGCGGTGATCTGCTGGTGACCGCCGTCGTGGCCCAGCATCGCGATCTGGGTCGAGACCAGACCCAGCGCGGCGGCGGCCAGCAGCACCAGCCACGACGAGCCGATGTACACGGCCAGCCACCCGCAGGCGGCCAGCGCCGAGAGGGTGATCACCACTCGCAACAGGTAGCGGTACGGCGTCCGGTCCAACAGCCGGGCGCTGCGCACGATACGGCTCAGGCCTGCGTAGTCACTCCCCTGACGGGCGGAAAGCAACGATGTCAAAGAGATCTCCCTCAGGTCGTATCCGACCCGCTGGGAACCGCCGGACGATGGGCCAAGCATGACACACGAGGGTCGGCCGACGTGGCCTCGACGCAGAATCCCTACCCGCGGTTGAACAGCACCCGATCCGCGTAGGCGGTGTCGAAGTACTCCCGCACGGCGACGATCCGGCCCTCTCGAACGTGGAACACGACGGCGTAGTCGTTCTCGTAGGCCTGGCCGTCGGCGGTGGTGGCGCGGCTGGTCCACTCGGCCACGCCGAGCTCGCCGTCGGCGACGATGTGCTTGAGCTCCTGGCTCAGTGGCGCGCTCGTGTCGAGGCGGGCGGTCATCGCGGCGAGGAAGCCGCCGAGGATCTCGTCCGGGCCGGTCCAGGTGCCCGAGGTTGGCAGGTCACCCCGCGGCCACCAGGTGGCGTCGGGCGCGAAGCTGTCGCGCAGTGCGTCGATGTCGCCGCGTTGCAGCGCGGCGACGTAGGCGGCGCGCTCCCGCACCCAGACGCGAACCGAGCTCGTCGCCTTCACGAACGCCGATCGACGTGCTCGGCGGCCCTTAGCGCGTTCGGTGCACCGCGGCCGGCTGCGGCGCGAGCCCGCGAAGCGCCGCGTCGACGGCAGCGTCGGCGTAGGCGGCGTCCAGCGGGCCGACCCGCAGCAGGAAGCGGTGGTAGAAGCCGCCGTAGAGCAGGTCGACGACGAGGTCGAGGTCGACGTCGGTGCGTAGCTGACCGGCGGCCTGCGCCGAGCGCAACCGTTCCTTGCAGGCCTCGGTGCGCGGGCCGAAGATCTGGTCCACCAGCTGCCCGGCCAGCGCCTCGTCGTACTGGCTCTCGGCCACCAACGCGCGCAACGACGGCGCGAACTCCGGGTCGGCGGCGAGGTCGATGACCGTGCGCAGCTGGGCCTTGATGTCGGCGGCCAGGTCGCCGGTGTCGGCGAAGCCGATGCGGGGATGGATCAGGGGCACCCACATCTCCAGCACGACCGCACTCTTCGACGGCCACCAGCGATAGATCGTCTGCTTGCCCACGCCGGCCCGCGACGCGATGCCGTCGATGGTCGTGTTGGCGTAGCCCACGCCGGCCACGAGTTCGCGGGTGGCCTCGAGGATCGCGGTGCGGGCCCGCTCGCTGCGCCGGGACGCGTCCGGCTCGATCCGCTCGGTGGCTGGCACGGGCTCACGCTAACAGCAAACGAGACGAGACGTATCGTCTTGACACGAGACGGCACGTCTCGTAGCCTCACAGCGGATCCTGAAGCGCGCACAGCGGGCATTACAGACAGCGGGGCGAACGATGAGCGGCGTCGAGCTGCGGCAGCTGGAGTACTTCGTCGCCGTGGCCGAGCACCTGCACTTCGGCCGTGCGGCCCGGGCGCTGTCGATCGGTCAGCCCGCGGTCAGCCAGCAGGTTGCCCGCCTGGAGCGCTCGCTGGGCACGGTGCTCTTCGACCGCAGCCCCCGCACCGTCCGGCTCACCGAATCCGGCCGGCGGCTGCTCCCCTCCGCGCGCGTCGCCCTGGCCGCGGTCGAACGCGCCCGCGAGTCGGTGCTCGGTGCCGCCGAGCTCGCCGCCCGGCCGCTGCGCATCGGCACCTGCTCCGGGATGGGCGAGCGCCTCGACGTGTTCCTGCAGACCCTCGACCGGCTGCGCCCCGGCACCACCGTGGAGCTGGTCCGCGCGCAGTCGCGCTCGCGCCTGGAACGTGTGGCCGCCGGCCAGCTGGACGCCGCCTTCGTGCGCGGCGTGACCCCGCCCGACGGTGTCGAGCTCCTCGAGGCGTGGCAGGACCGGGTGATCGCCGCCCTGCCGGCCCATCACCCCCTGGCCGCGCGCCCGCGGGTCGCCATGGCCGACCTCGCCGGCCTGCCACTGCGCATCGTGGCGCGCCGCGCCAACCCCGCCCTCGTCGAACTGGTCCTGGGGCACTGTGCCGACGCCGGCCACTCGCCGCGGCGCATCGAACACGACGACCTGCCGGTGGACACCCTGCTGGCCACGGTCGCGTCCGGACCGCCCTCCTGGACGGTGCTCTCCGAGTCGCACGCCAGCACGCTGCGCGGCACCCGCGTGGCCTTCGTGCCGACCCAGCCGGCCATGGTGATCACGACCTCACTGGCCGTCGCCGCCGACGCCTCGTCGCGGGCCGTCGCGCCGTTGATCGAGGCCTGCGCCGCCGCCGCGGCGGCGCGCGCCGCCTGAGCCCGCCACCGCCCGGCGGCATGATGTCCGGGTGCCCCTGCCCGGCTGGACGCCCGACCTCGCCACCCTCGACCTGCTGCTCAGCGTCGCCGAGCTGGGCAGCGTGGGCCGGGCCGCGGCCGCGCACGGCATCACGCAGCCGAGCGCGAGCGCCCGGCTGAACCGGCTCGAGCGCCAGGTCGGGCTCACCGTCCTGCGCCGCACCACCGCCGGCACCACGCTGACCCCGGTGGGCGACGCGTTCGCCGCCTGGGCCGCGCAGGTGGTGGGCAGCGCCCGCGAGCTGGGCGACAACGTGCTCGCGGTGCGCCGTTCGCAACACGCGCACTTCCAGGTGGCGGCCAGCCTCACGGTGGCCGAGTACCTGCTGCCCGCCTGGCTGCTGCGCCTGCGCCGCGTGAACCCCGACCTGCACGTCACCGCGATCGTGGCCAACAGCCACGAGGTGTGCGAGCGGGTGCGGGCCGGCCAGGCCGACGCCGGCTTCGTCGAGCTGCCCGAGCCGCCCGCCGATCTCGGCTCCACCCAGGTGGGACGGGACCGTCTCGCGCTGGTCGCCGCGCCGCAGTGGCCGGCGGCCCGGGGCGGCGGCCCGGTGCGCCCGCTCGACCTGCTCGACCAGCCGCTGCTGCTGCGCGAGGCCGGCTCGGGCACCCGCGACACGTTCGTCGCCGCGCTCGCCGCCGCGCTGGGCACGCGCACCGTCGACCTGCCGCACGCCACCGACCTCGGCTCGACGGCGATCATCCTGGCCACGGCCCGGGCGGGCGGGGGCATCGGCGTCATCAGCGCCCGGGCCGCGCGGGCCGACCTGGCCACCGGCGCGCTCGTCGAGCTGGAGTGCGCCGGCCTGGACGTCTGGCGCCCGCTGCACGCGGTGTGGACCGGTCGGGCACCGGGCGAGTGGCTGGCCGAGCTGATCGAGGTGGCCCGCAGCCCGAGCTCATAGGCGCGGCCTATGACCTCCCTGTCGGATCGGCGATACCGGCGGGGCCACCGCCGCGCGACCCTCGACGGGTGACCCTGACCCCCGCCCGCGCCGAACCCGGCGGCGCGACGCGGCCCGCGGGGCGGGTCGTGGGACTGGCCGCCGCCGCGGCGCTCGGCCTGACGGCCACCGCGATCGGCTGGGCCTGCCCGCAGGTCGGCGCACCGGTGGTCGCCGTCGCGGGCGGCGCGCTGCTCAGCGGGCGCCTGCGCCGGTGGGCGCCGCGACTGGCGCCGGGCCTCGCGTTCGCCCGCAACCGGGTGCTGCAGCTGTCGGTCGTCCTGCTCGGCGCGCAACTGTCGCTGGGCGAGATGGCGCAGGTGGGCGCGTCGTCGCTGCCGGTCATGCTCGGCACGCTCACCGTGTGCCTGCTGCTCGCGTGGGCGGTCGGCCGCCGGCTGGGCATCGGCCGCGACCTGCGCACCCTGATCGGGGTGGGCACCGCGATCTGCGGGGCGTCGGCGATCGCCGCGGTGAGCCCGGCCATCCGGGCGCGCAGTTGCGACGTGGCCTACGCGATCTCGACGATCTTCGCCTTCAACATCGTCGCGGTGCTGGTGCTGCCGCCGTTCGGGCACGCGCTCGGGCTCTCGCAGGCCGAGTTCGGGCTGTTCGCGGGCACGGCGGTCAACGACACGTCGTCGGTCGTGGCCGCCGCGACCAGCTACGGCGACGCCGCCGCGCAGCACGCGGTGGTCGTGAAGCTGACCCGGTCGCTCATGATCGTGCCGGTCGTGCTCGTGCTCGGCGCGCTGGCCCGCCGCCGCGAGGGCGGCGCGCCGCGCCCCACAGGGCGGGTGCGGCAGGTCGCCTCGCTGGTTCCGTGGTTCCTGGTCGGCTTCGTGGCCGTGGTCGCGCTGAACTCGGCCGGGGCACTCCCGGCCGGGGCCGTCCACCCCCTCGCCCTCGTGGCCCAGGCGTGCATCGCCGTGGCCCTCGCGGCCATCGGGCTGAGCACGGATGTGCGGGCGTTGCGCGCGGCCGGGCTGCGCCCCCTGCTGCTCGGTTTCGTGCTGTGGCTGGCGGTCACCGGGACCAGCCTCGGCCTGCAGGCTCTGACCGGCTGAGACCACCGACACGTCGGACCACTGGCGGTGGCGGTAGTGCCCGCGGGTGCCGGTGAAACCCTGTCAATTCCGCCCATTGACAGCCGCTGCCTGGCGACAGTAGCTTCGCCCCACCGCCAGAGATCGGATGACTTAGATCGACCGGGAGCTGGCCCGCCGTCGGACGGAGCCCCTGTGACCTCGAACCACCTGCCCGGCCGTGCGGGCCGCGCGCGCGTGCTCGCCGCCGTCGCCGGTGGCGCCCTGCTGGCCGGCGTGCTGAGCGCGCCCGCCGCGGGCGCCGTCCCCGCCACGGCGCTGTTCGCCGCGCCGGAAGGCCACGGCGCCGCGTGCACGGCGGCGCAGCCGTGCGCGCTGCCCGACGCGCAGGCCGCCGCCCGCACCGCCCGGGCGGGCGGGGCCACCGACGTCAGCGTGACGCTGGCCGACGGCACCTACCGCCTGGCCCGCCCGCTCGACTTCACCGCCGCCGACTCGGGCAACCCCACGCACCCCGTGGTGTGGGCGGCGGCCCCCGGCGCCCACCCGGTGCTCTCCGGCGCCACCCGCGTGCGCCGCTGGAGCGCCGCCGGCACCGACGGCGTCTGGGCCGCCCGGGTGCCGGTGACCAGCGCCACCCGCCAGCTCTACGTCGACGGGGCCGAGGCGCCGGTCGCGCAGGCCACCCCGGCCGCCCTGCACTTCGCCGGCGGCTGGTCCGGCTCGAGCACCGGCTACGACCTGTCCGACGACCCGGCCGCCCAGTCGTTCTTCGCGGCCCTCACCCCCGCCCAGCTGCAGCAGGTCGAGTTCGACTATCCCGGCGGGAACGGCCAGTGGACCGACTCCAAGTGCCGGGTGCACAGCCTCAGCGGCACGTCATTGGTCATGGACGAGCCCTGCTGGACCGACACGACCGACCGGTCCTCCTTCGTCGACGGCAGCGGCGGCCTGCCGTCGATGGACACCTCCCGGATGCCGACCACCATCGAGAACGCGGCGAGCCTGCTGCACCCGGGGCAGTGGTTCCTCGACCAGCCCGCGCACACGCTCTACTACGAGCCGCTCGCCGCAGCAAAGCCCGCGGAGCTCGACGTCGAACTGCCCCGGCTGGAGACGCTGCTGCAAAGCGCCGGCACGCTCGCGGCCCCGGTGCACGACCTGACCTTCAGCGGGCTCACCTTCTCCTACGCGACCTGGAACGCTCCGTCGACGCCGGCCGGGCTGGCCGACGTGCAGAGCAACCTGCACATGACCGGGGACCGCAACCAGGGCATGTGCACGTTCTCCTCCCCCGCCGGTACCTGCCCGTGGGGCAACATCACCGAACCGCACGCCAACGTGTCCCTCACCGCGTCCGACCACGTCACCCTGACCGGCAACCGGTTCACCGAACTCGGCGGGGCCGGGCTGAACATCGCCTACGGCTCGTCGCACAACCTCGTCCAGGGCAACGAGTTCGACCACCTCGCCTCGACGGCGATCCTGCTCGGCTGCACGGCCGACCCGACCCCGGTCAACCCGGACCCCGCACACTTCCCGGACTACACCACCACCAATCCCGACACCGCGCAGACGATCAAGGACGGTTGCACCCCCGACCCGGCCGCCGTCGCCAAGGACAAGATCGGTGCCAACGAGATCGCCACGTACAACACGATCGCCGACAACGTCATCCACCACATCGGCACCGACTACCTGTCGGCGTGCGGCATCACGATGCTGTTCACCCAGCACACCCGGATCATGCGCAACGAGCTGTACGACCTGCCCTACTCCGGCATCACCGACGGGGTCATCCAGGGCCACGTCGACGACGCCGACCACCCGGACAACAGCCTGAACATCAACGCCGACAACACGATCGCCGACAACCTGATCCACGACCACCTGCAGGTCCTCGGCGACGGCGGCGGCATCTACATGGAAGGTCACCAGGCCGCGTACACCTACCAGGCCGACGGCGCGACGATCGACTTCGACGCCACACTCGGCCACGGCCTGCAGGTGACCGGCAACGTCATCTACGACCAGGGGACGAGCTACGACACCCTCTACGACGACGCCGGCTCGGAGTGGATCCACTTCCTGGGCAACGTCGTCTTCCACGGCCTCGACGCCGAAACCGGCGGCCAGGGCGGCTGCTCGTCGACCGGCCACTTCGTCGCCGAACGCAACTACTTCTCCCGTCCGGCCGGCCACTACCTCTGCAACTCCCCGGTCGACAGCCACACCGACTACAACACGACCATCCCCGAATCGCCGCAGCCGCTGGACGTGCCGAACCCCGTGCTGGCCCAGGCCGGTCCCGACGCCGCGCACCGGGCGTTCGCGAACACGACCCCGATCGAGACCGACTACGTCTCGGCGCCGAAGCGGGTCACGCAGCACAAGGTGACGACGACGCAGGTGCTCATCGGCGGGGCCGGCTTCGCGCCCGGCATCCCGGTCTACTTCGGAGCGGAGCTCGCGCCCGCCGTGCAGGTGCTGTCCCCCGGTTTCCTCGTCGCGACCGTGCCGACCGGTGCTGATGCCGGTGACGTGTCCGTCGGCGGGTACGTCCCCGCGCCGGCCATCACGACCCCGGCCTCCGGTGCCACCGGCGTCCCCGCGGCGTACCCGGTGGCCGGCACCGGCGTGTCCGGGGACGTCGTCACCGTGACCGAGAACGGCGCGACGCTCTGCCGGGCGCCGGTGAGCGACGGGAAGTGGTCGTGCGACGCCACCGGCTCGCCCGGCCAGCACACGCTGACCGCGCGCCAGGCCGACGCGGCCGGGATCGGGTCCAAGCCGGTCAGCACCCTGTTCGTCATCGGCACCCCGCCGCCGGCGGCCCGGGTGAACGACACCGACGCCGCCTTCAGCTACGCGGGCTTCACCTACTCCGGCGGCCGCGGCGACGGGGACTACCAGGACGACCTGCACTACGCGACCGACAACGGGTCGACGCTCACGTACACCTTCATCGGCACGGGCATCAAGGTGTTCGGCGAGCAGAACGACGACCAGGGCCACATCGGTGTCTCCGTCGACGGCGGCGCGTCGAGCACCGTGGACACGACCTCGCCCGACGGGCAGCGCCATGCCGACGTGGTGGTCTGGTCCTCGGGCCCGCTGCCGGCCGGGGTCCACACGATCACCCTGACCAAGCTCGACGGGTCGTACCTGACCTTCGACGGCGTCGAGGTCGACAACGGCTAATTGCTAACCGCGCAACGGCGGGACCAGCCGGTCGAGGTCGGCCCACGCCGGGTCGGGCAGCGCGGCCGCCAGCCACGCGGCGTTGGCGGCCACCTCGGCCGGCGAACGCATCCCGACCACCACCGAACCGACCACCGGCTCGCGCAGCGGGAACTGCAGCGCGGCCGCGGGCAGCGTGGCGCCGTGGCCGCTGCAGACGGCCGCGGCCTCGCGGGCGTAGGCGAGCACGTCCTCCGGCGCGGCGGCGTAGTCGAAGCGCGAGCCGGGCGCCCACGGGTCGACCAGCACGCCCGAGTTGAACGCGGCGGCGGCGACGAGGGTGACATCGCGTTCGGTGCAACCTGCCACGAGCGGCGCGGCCCGGCGGTCGGCGAGCGTCCACCGGCCGGCGACCATGAGCACGTCCACGTCGGCCTCGGCCAGGATGCGCAGCAGCGGGTCGACGTTGTTCATCCCGGCGCCGATCGCCCCCACGACGCCCTGGTCGCGCAGTTCGGCCAGGGCGGGGAACGTCTCGTCCAGGGCCAGCGTCATGTGCTCGTCGGGATCGTGCACGTAGACGACGTCGATGCGGTCCAGGCCGAGCCGGGCGAGGCTGCCCTCGAGGCTGCGCAGCACCGCCTCGCGGGAGTAGTCGAAGCGGCGCACGTGCGTGTCGGGCACCGCGAACCCGGCCTCGAGGTCCGAGCCCGTCGGCGCCGGGTTCGGCTCGAGCAGCCGGCCGACCTTGGTCGAGACGACGAATTCAGCGCGCGGGCGCCCGGCCAGCGCCGCGCCGAGGCGCCGCTCCGACAGCCCGAGGCCGTAGTGCGGTGCCGTGTCGAAGTAGCGCACGCCGTGCGCCCAGGCGGCGTCGACGGTGGCCAGCGCGGTGTCGTCGCTCACCGCCGCGTACAGGTTGCCGACCGGCGCGCCGCCGAAGCCCAGCTCGCTCAGCGCGGTGCCGGTGCGGGGCACGCGCCGGGTCACGGCGCGCCGAGCCGGTACACCGAGCGGGCGCTCCCGCCGAACACGGCCGCCCGCTCGGCCTCGGTGAGCGCGTCGGTGAGCTGCTCGGCGGCGTCGAGCACCGCGTCATAGCCGCCGGCCAGCAGGCACACCGGCCAGTCCGAGCCGTACAGCACGCGGTCGGGCCCGAAGGCGGACAGCACCGCGTCGGCGTACGGGCGCAGGTCGGCGACGGTCCACGCGTCGTGGTCGGCCTCGGTGACCAGCCCGGAGAGCTTGACCGTGGTGTTCGGGCAGCGGGCCAGCGCGGCGATCTGCGTGCGCCACGGCTCGAGGCGCCGGTCGCGGACCGGTGGCTTGCCGGCGTGGTCGAGCACGAGGCGTAGCTGCGGCAGCGCCCGCGCCGTCCCGACCACCGCCGGCAGCTGGGCGGCGGTGACGACCAGGTCGTAGGCCAGGCCCGCGTCGGCCACGGCGGCGAGCCCGTGGCGCACGTCGGGCCGGCACAGCCACCTCGGGTCGGGCTCCTCCTGCACCTGGTGCCGTACCCCGACCAGGGCCGCGCCACCGGGTCGGGTCCGCAGTCCGCTCAGCCGGTCGGCGACGTCGGGCGCGGTCAGGTCGACCCAGCCGACGACGCCCGCGACGAGCGGTTCGGCGGCGGCCAGCGCCAGCAGCTCCGGCGTCTCGCCCGGCACGCACACGGTCTGCACGACCACCGTGGCGCCGATGCCGTGCGCGTCCAGGTGCGGGCGCAGGTCGGCCAGGGCGAAGGAGCGGCGCAGCGCGGGCAGTTCGGCGGTCCACGGCTGGTCGCGCACGGCGAGGTCCCAGACATGGTGGTGCGCGTCCACCCGCAGCCCGGCCGGCCGCTCAGTCACAGTGGAAGACCTCCTCGGCCGGCGCCCACCACTGCCCCGGCGCGGCGGAGTCGAGCGGCTGCTGGCACGGGTCGGTCTCGGCCCACCAGCGCCGCGTGGTCTCGTCCCCGGCGATGCGGGCGGCGTCGGCGCCGTAGTCGTCGCCGGTGTACTCCAGGTAGCTGAACAGCAACCCGTCGCGCAGGAAGATCGAGTAGTTGCTCATGTGGGCCGCGCGCAGCGTGTCGAGCACGCCGGGCCACGGGTCGGCGTGCAACTCGCGGTAGCGCGACTCCTGCTCCGGACGCAGCCGGATCACCGACGCGAAGCGCTGCACCGCCCTAACCCCGCGGCCGCAGGCGCAGCCGGTCCATCCCGCCGTCGACCGCGAGCCACGTGCCGGTGGTGGAGCCCGACGCCGGCGCGGCGAGGTAGGCGATCGCGCCGGCGACCTCGTCGGCCGACACCAGCCGCCCGTGCGGCTGGCGGGCCGCCAGCGCGGCCCGCTCGGCCGCCGGGTCGTCGGCGGCGTCGAGCAGCCGGCTCACCCACGGGGTGTCGGCCGTGCCCGGGTTCACCGCGTTGACCCGGATGCCCTCGGCCAGCAGGTCGGCGGCCATGGCCAGGGTCAGCGAGAGCACCGCCCCCTTGCTGGCCGAGTACAGCGCCCGCTCGGGCAGCCCGGCCGTGGCCGCGATCGAACAGGTGTTGACGATGGCCGCGGCCGCCGAGCGGCGCAGGGCGGGCAGCGCGGCGCGGGTCACCCGCACCAGCCCGAGCACGTTGACGTCGAGCACCTGGTGCCACTCGGCGTCGTCGTTGGCCTCCACGCCGCCCTGCGCGCCGATGCCCGCGTTGTTGACCAGCACGTCCAGCCCGCCGAGCGCGGCGACCGCCTGCTCGACCGCGGCCCGCACGGCGGCGTCGTCGGTGACGTCGGCCCGGACGTACTCGACGCCGGCCGGACCCTGCTCGGCGCGGTCGAGCACGGCCACCCGCGCCCCGCCGTCGGCGAGCCGCCGGGCGGCGGCCAGGCCGATGCCCGACGCGCCGCCGGTGACCAGGGCGCGCAGCCCGTCGAACTCGCTCACGTCATGCCGCCCGGAAGGTCTGGCGCTGGGTGCCGAGGCCGTCGATCGACAGCTCGACGACGTCGCCCGGGCGCAGGTACGGGGTGCCGGCCGTGCCCATGGCCACCCCGGCCGGCGTGCCGGTGTTGATGACGTCGCCGGGACGCAACACCATGAACTGGCTCAGGTACCAGACCAGGTGGTCGACGGCGAAGATCATGTCGCGGGAGTTGCCGTCCTGGCGGGACTCGCCGTTCACCGACAGCCGCAGGCCCAGCGCCTGCGGGTCGGGCACGTCGTCGGCGGTGACCAGCCACGGGCCCAGGGGGTTGAACGTCTCGCAGTTCTTGCCCTTGTCCCACTGGCCGCCGCGCTCGAGCTGGAACTCGCGCTCGGACACGTCGTTGCTGACCGCGTAGCCCGCCACGCACGCCCGCGCGTCGGCCGGCGAGTCGAGGTAACGGGCGGGGGCGCCGATGACGAGCGCCAGTTCCACCTCCCAGTCGGTCTTGGTCGAGCCGCGCGGGATCAGCACGGCATCGTCCGGGCCCACCACGGTGTCCGGCGTCTTGAGGAACACGATGGGCTCCGCCGGCAGGTCGGCGCCGGTCTCGGCCGCGTGGTCGCGATAGTTCAGGCCGATGCACACGATCTTGCCGATGCCGGCCAGCGGCGGCCCGGACCGGCCGTCCGGCGCCACCTCCGGCAGGCCGGGCAGCGCCTCGCGGGCCGCGCCGAGGCCGGCGGCCAGGAAGGCGCCGGTGATGTCGTCGGTGAGTGCGGACAGGTCGCGCCACACGCCGTCGGCACCGGCCGCGACGGGACGTTCCTGACCGGCGGGGCCGAAGCGGGCCAGACGCACGGGTGTTCTCCTTCGTTCGGGATGCTCGGACGGCGACGCCGTCACACGTCGGTGCGGCCGCCGACGATGCGCTGGCCCATGAGGACCACGAGGATGACCGCCCCGTTGAGGAAATCGAACCACTGGTCGGGCACCCCGGCGAAGGTCAGTACCTTGAAGATCAGGTTCAGCAGGAGCACGCCGGTGAACGCGCCGAACAGGCTGCCCTTTCCGCCGTTGAGGCTGATCCCGCCGATGACCGCGGCGGCGAACACGTCGAAGATGCGTCCGCTGCCGAGATTCGAGGTGACCGAGGCCAGGTTGCCCGCCTCGACGATGCCGGCCAGCGCGGCCAGCAACCCGGCGATGATCAGGACGCAGAAGACGACGCGGTCGGTGCGGATGCCGGCCGCGCGCGCGGCGTCGGTGTTCCCGCCGATCGCGTACAGCGAGCGGCCGGCGCGGGTCTTGGCCAGCACCACGATGCCGATCGCGAACACGATGAGCACGACCCAGATCGACGACGGCAGGCCCAGCCAGGTGGCGCTGCCGAGATAGGTCAGCGAGCCGGTGAGGCCGAAGAAGGTCTGCCCGTGCGAGATACCGGTGAGCACGCCGCGCAGCGTGATCAACATGCCCAGCGTGACGATGAAGGCGTTGATGCGCAGCCGCACGATGAGGAAACCGTTGAGGGCCCCGACGAGCGCGCCGACGGCGAGCGCGATCGGCACCGCCCAGACGCCGGCCACCAGGTCCAGCCCGTGGTTCACACCCTTGGGCAGCGTCAGCCAGGCCGCGATGCCGGGGGCGAGCCCGACCGTCGATTCCAGCGAGAGGTCCATCTTGCCGGTGAGCAGGATCAGCGACTCGGCCACGACGAGCAGCGCGATCCACGCCATGGTGGACAGCAGGTCCTCGAACGTCGCGCGGGTGCGGAACGCGGGGTAGAGGATGCTGCCCAGCACGATGATCGCGATGATCGGCGGGACGAGCGCGAAGTCGCGCAGCCGGGCGATCGCGATCGACCCGCTGCGGGCCGAGGTCCTCGGGGTCTTCTCCTCGCCCTTCGACGCCGGAGCCTTCAGGGTCTCGGTCATGTCGTCAGCTCCATACCTTCCATGGCCGCCACCAGTTGCTGGTCCTCGCGCTCGGCCGGCAGCTCCCCGACCACCCGGCCGCGGAACATGATCACGACACGGTGGCAGTAGCGCAGGTCGTCGAGGTCGTCGCTGACCACCAGCACCCCGGCCCCGCCGGCGGCGGTCTCGGCGGCAGCGGTCATCAGTGACTGCTTGGACTTGATGTCGACGCCCGCGGTGGGTGCCATGAGCACCAGCAGCCGGGGCTCGTCGGCCAGTGCGCGCGCCATGACCACCTTCTGCTGGTTGCCGCCGGACAGGTCGGCCACCGGCTGCTCGGGCCGGCGCGGCACGATGTCGAGCCGTTCGATCGCGGCCCGGCCCAAGGCCGTGCGGCGGGCGGAGCTGAGCACGCCCCGGCGGCGCAGGCGCTGCGGCACGGTCATGGTGACGTTCTCCGCGATGGACAGACCCGGCACGAAACCCTCGTGGTGGCGGTCCTGCGGGACGAAGCCGACCCCCTCGCTGAGCCGCTTCGGCACACCGGCGCGCCGGCTGACCCGGCCCGCGACCCGGACCGTCCCCGCGTCGGGCTTGTGCAGCCCGACGATCGCGTTGGCCACGGCGAACTTGCCGCTGCCGGCCGAGCCGGCGAGGCCGACGATCTCACCGGCGCGCACGGTCAGCCCGACGTCACGGCACACCTCCCCGACCGCGAGGCCGTCGACCTCCAGGACGGTGTCCGAGCGCGCGGGGAGTGCGGGGCGGTCGTCGGTGCGCTCGGTCGGGCGCTCACCGGTCATCGCGGTGACGAGCTCCCGGCGGGGCAGGTCCTCGATGGCCGCGGTGACGATGTGCTTGGCGTCGCGGTACACGGTCACCTGTTCGCACAGGTCGAAGATCTCCTGCAGGTGGTGGCTGATGTAGAGGAAGGTGACCCCCTGCTCGCGCAGGCTGCGGATGCGGCCGAACAGTCGCTCGATGGCCACCGCGTCCAGCTTGGCCGTGGGCTCGTCGAGGATGATGAAGCGGGCGCCCTTCGACAGCGACCGCGCGATCTCGATCATCTGCCGCTGCTCGACGGTGAGGTCCTTGATCCGGGCCCGGACGTCGACGTCGACGTCCCACGCCTCGAGCAGTTCGGCGGCCCGGGCCCGCAGCTCCCGCCAGCGGATCGGGCGCCGTGACTCGGCCTGCGCGTTGACGAACAGGTTCTCGGCCACCGTGAGCTCGGGGATGATCGTCGGCTTCTGGTAGACGCAGGCCACGAGCGCGCGCCACGCGGCGCGGTCGCCCAGCGCGGGCGCGGGCCGGCCGTCGAACTCCAGCGTGCCCGCGTCGGCCGCCTGCAGGCCGGTCAGCACGGACACGAGCGTCGACTTGCCCGCCCCGTTGCGACCGACGAGCGCGTGCACGGTGCCGGGCTCGATGCGCAGCCCCACCGAGTCGAGCGCCGTGGTCGCGCCGAAGCGCTTGGTGATGCCGACGGCCTCCACGACCGGCGGGGGTGAGCCGCCGGCCGTGGCCGAGCCCTTGGGCTCCGACGCCGATGTCATCGCACCTGCCTTCCCCCCGCGGACCGGCCTCAGCCGACCTGGTTGCCCCAGAGTTTGGGATCGGTGACCTTGCTCGAGCCGGGGAACGTGCCGTCCAGGGTCACGAGCGGGGCGGGCAGCTGGTCCTCGAGCATGCCCTTGCCCACGTTGATGACCTTCCCGCCGCCGTAGCCGGCTCCCGTCTTGGCCTTTTTCCCGTTGATGGCGTCCTTGACGTACTGCAGCGCCACCTTCGAGTACAGGTCGGCGGGCTGGGACACCGTGGCGTCCATCTGGCCGGCTTTGATCGCCTGGTACTCGGCCGGCACGCCGTCGTTGGACACGATCACGATGTGCCCGGCCTGCCCCCGCGGCTTGAGCAGGTGCTTCTGCTTGAGCAGCTGAAGGGTGGAGGGCAGGTAGATGCTCGCCTCCATGTAGATGGCGTTGACGGTGTGGCCGGCGAGCACCGACTGCAGCTGCGACACCGCGGTGGGCGGGTCCCACTTCGTCGGCTCGGCGAAGACGTGCATGTTGGGGTACTTGGTCTTCATGCACTGGTTGAACGCGGTCGACCGGTCGCGGCCGTTGATGGAGGCGAGGTCACCCTCGAACATCACCACGTTGCCCTTGCCCTTGAGGGTGGAGCCGATGTAGTTGCAGGACTTCTGGCCGTAGGCCACGTTGTCGGCCCGCACCACCATGTAGACCTGGCCGCTGTCCGGGCGGGTGTCCACCGACACCACCGGGATCTTCTTGCTCGCCAGCTGTTGCAGCGTGGGCAGCACGGCCGCGGTGTCCTGCGGTGCGATGACGACGCCCTTGGCCCCCTGCGACACCAGCGTCTGCACGTTCGACTGCAACTTGCTGATGTCGTTCTGCGAGTTGGTCGTCTTCAGCGAGACGCCCACCTTCTTCGCCATCTGGGGCACGTACTTGATGTAGGCGTTCCAGAAGTCCGAGTCCGAACGCGGGTAGTCGACGCCGACCAGCGCCTTCCCGCCGCCGCCGCTGCCGCCGGCCCCGCTCGAGCTGCAGGCGGAGATCGCGAGGCAGGCCGCGACCGCCGCGGCCGGAAGGCTGCGGGCAAGTTTCCGTCTCACGATGTCTCCTCCTGTTGCGGGCGGGCAGCCACGGTCGGGCTGCCTGGTGGTGCTGCTGGGGACGCCCAGACCGGGCCGTCCGGGAAACGGAAGGCCTGCCGTGACGCACGCAGGATCTCCGCGCCCGAGCCGGGTGCCGTCGGGGCCACGTAGTGCCCGTCGACGACCCGCACCGGCGCGGCGAAGTGTTCGTGCAGGTGGTCGACGTACTCGATCCAGCGCCCCTCGGTGCTGGCGCTGACGGCCAGGAAGTCGAAGATCGACAGGTGCTGCACGACCTCGCACAACCCGACGCCGCCGGCGTGCGGGCAGACCGGCACGCCGAACTTCGCGGCCAGCAGCAGGATCGCGATGTTCTCGTTGACCCCCGCCACCCGACAGGCGTCGATCTGGCAGACCGAGATCGCGCCGCTGGCCAGCAACTGCTTGAACACGACGCGGTTGGCCACGTGCTCGCCGGTGGCGACGCGCACCGGCGCCACAGCCCGGGCCACCGCCCGGTGGCCGAGAACGTCGTCGGGGCTCGTCGGCTCCTCGACCCAGTACAGCCCGGCCTCGGCCAGGAGCCGGACGTTCTCGACCGCCTCGGCCACCTCCCAGCGCTGGTTGGCGTCGATCGACAGCAGCACCGCCGGCCCGACGAGCTCGCGCACCATACGCACGCGGCGCAGGTCGTCCTCCCGGTCGGCGCCCACCTTGATCTTCAGGTGGGTGAACCCGTCGCGGATCGCCTCGCCCACCAGCGTCGCGACCTTCTCGTCGCTGTAGCCGAGCCAGCCGGCGGACGTGGTGTAGGCGGGGTAGCCCTTGTCCACCAGCTGCTGCTCACGGTCGGCGCGGCCGGCGCGCGCGGCCGTCAGCAGCTCGAGCGCCTGCTCGCGGGTCAAAGCGTCGGCGAGGTAGCGGAAGTCGACGAGGTCGACGATCTGCTCGGGCGTCAGGTCAGCCAGCAGGCGCCACAGTGGCTTGTCCACGCGGCGCGCGTACAGGTCCCACACTGCGTTGACGACCGCGCCGATGGCCATGTGCATGACGCCCTTCTCGGGGCCGAGCCAGCGCAGGTGGCTGTCGTGCACGAGCCGGCGGGAGAAGCCGCCCATGTCGGCCAGCGCGGCGTCGAGATCGAGGCCGGCCACCATCGGTTCGAGCGCGCGGATCGCGCCGAGCACGACGTCGTTACCGCGCCCGATGGTGAACACGAAGCCGTGACCGGCGCTGCCGTCGTCGGCGTGGACCACGACGTAGGCCGCGGAGTAGTCCGGGTCGGTGTTCATCGCGTCCGAGCCGTCGAGTGCGACCGAGGTCGGAAACCTCAGGTCCACGGTCTCGAAGGACACGAAGCGGGTCGGCACGCAGTCAGCTCCTGACGGGGGCGCCCGCGGCGTTGCGCGGGGTATCTTCTCCTGACATCGGATGTTTACACGAGGAAACATCCGATGTCTAGCCTCGCCTTACGGTACGAATCTATCGATACCGGGCGAACTTCGGCGAGTAGTCCGATCACTGGAGGGTGCATGGCGGTCACCGACGAGGCCATCGAGAAGCTCAAGACGATGATCGTCTCGGGCGAGCTGCGTCCCGGTGAGCGGCTCCCCCGCGAGGCCGACCTGGCCACGACCCTGGGCCTGTCCCGCAGCTCGCTGCGCGAAGCGGTCCGGGCGCTGTCCCTGGTGCGCATCCTCGACGTGCGACAGGGCGACGGCACCTACGTCTCGAGCCTGGCCGCCGACTCGCTGCTCGACGCCCTCAACTTCATCGTCGAGTTCCACCACGACGCGTCGGTGCTGGAGTTGCTCGAGGTGCGCCGCATCCTCGAACCGGCCGCGAGCGCTCGCGCCGCCGTGCGCATCTCCGCCGACGGCGTCGCCGAACTGCGCGGGCTGCTCGAGCGGGTGACCATCGACTCGCCGGTGGAGGACCTGGTCACCGCCGACATCGCCTTCCACCGCGCCATCGCCGTGGCCGCCGGCAACACCGTGCTGGCCTCGCTGATCGAGTCGCTGTCCGGGCCCACGCAGCGCGCGCGGGTCTGGCGCGGCGTGACCCAGGAGGGCGCGCTCCAACGCACCCTGGACGAGCACCGGGCGATCTTCGAGGCGATCGACCGCCGTGACCCCGAGATGGCGCTCACCTGGGCCACCGTCCACGTGGCCGGCGTCGAGGAGTGGCTGCGCCGCACCCTCACCGACTGACCGACCGGCCGGCCGATCGACGGCCCACGGTCAGCCGGTCGTGCCGCGCAGCGTGTGCGTGCCTGCCGTCACCGCCTGGCGGGTGCCGTCGGGCAGCGTGACCGTGCCGCTGGTGCCGGCCGGCGCCTGCACGGTGATCGAGAACCTCCGCCCGGCGGTCGACCACGACACCTGCAGCGGGCCGTGCGGCGTGGGCAGCTGGCCCTGGGCCCACTTCACCGGCCCCGGGTGCGGGGTCACCGACCAGGTGGCGAAGCCGGGGGTCGTGGGCTGCACGCCGAGCAGCTCGTTGGTCAGCTCCGGCACGACGCCGGTCGACCAGCCGTGGGCGTCCGAGGTGTACGGCCCCTCGTACTGGGAACCACCGGCGCCGATGCCCTCCCAGTCGGTGGTGCCCGGGTCGTGGCCGGCCATCCACCCGTAGAGCCGCTTGATCTCCTCGACGGCGGAGTCGGCCGCCCCGGTCATGAACCGCGCGGTGATCTCCGGGTAGGACGTGAACGCGTACACCCGGGTCGAGCCGTCGGGCAGCGTGTCGTTGTCCATGTAGGTGTTGCCGTACGGCTGCGCCATGTGGCCGCTGATGTAGCCCAGGGCCGAGCTGGCGCGGTCGGCCGGGGCCGCCCCCGACACGATGGCGTAGCCGTTGCCGTCCTGCCCGTGCCGCACGTCGCCGACGGCCGAGTCGAGGTAGGCGCCGGCGGCCGGGTCCCACAGGTGCGCGTTCAGGGCGTCGGCCACCTGGGCGGCCCGCGCGCTCCAGCGCTGCGCGTCGTCGGTGTGGCCCAGCGCGGTCGCCATCGAGGCGGCGTCCTTGAGGGCCAGCACGTACAGCGCGTTGTAGTAGGTCACCTCGCCGGTGCGGCCGAGGAACGCGTAGTCGCCGTACCCGCCGGTGCCGTTCAGGCCCTTCTGCAGCAGCCCGTTCGAGTCGGTGACCGACGGGTACCAGTCGTCGAGGACCTTCTCCAGGTTCGGCAGGTAGGACCGCGCGTAGTCGGTGTCACCGGTGTAGAGCACGTAGTCCCAGCTCGCGGTCACCCAGTACATCGGGTAGTCGAACAGCGGGAGCGTGTAGTTGTTGATCGACGCCGGCGGGATCCAGCCGTCGGCGCGCTGGTGATCGGCGAGGTCGGCCAGCACGTTCTTCGCTGCGGCCCCGACGTCGTGGGTCAGATAGTCGGTGAGCCCGGAGACGGCGACGTCGCCGACGTAGGGGTCGCGGTCGCGCTTCGCGCCGTCGGTGAGCACCACCTTGCCGTCCAACCCGGGCGAGTCGGCGTTGCGCGGGTCGACGTCGTCGGGGCGGAAGGTGTCGGTGATCAGCTCGTTGGTGTACGACGCGTCGTACCAGTAGCGGTTGAGGTCGTCGTCGGACGAGCGGAACCAGCCCTTGTAGGTGGCCGGCGTGCCGAGGTAGGGCGTGAACAGCAGGTGGACGCCGCTGATGCGCACCGTGCCGTACGCGGTCGTGTCCGGCGCGTCGGAGGCCAGCGCGTCCAGGCTGATCTTCACGTACCGGAAGCCGTGCAGGCCGTCGGCGCACACCTTGGTGCCGTCCGCGCAGCCGTGGGTGTCGGTCCACGAGCTCTTGCCGGCGGGCACGGCGTGCTGGTCGCTGCCCGGCGTGATCGTGTCGCCGTTGTACGAGCGGGAGAAGTCCGAGACGTCGGACAGGTACTGCGTGGTCTCGGAGAACGCGAGCCGCACACCCGGGTGGTTGTCCGAGGCGCCGGCGAAGTCGATCTTCGGGTAGCCCGCGACGACCTTGCCGAAGTCGACGGTCACGCTCGGCACCGGCGGGTCGTCGGGGACAAGGCCCGGGTAGACCTCGTTGACGCGGCTGAAGTCACCGCGGCCGGATCCCTGGTCCCGGGTGATGGTGATCCGCACCTGCGTCGTGGAGACCGTCGCGTCGAACGGCACCCGGTGCATGACCTCGGTGTTGCCGGTGACGCTGGCCTGCTGGCTGCCAGGTCGTGCCGTCGGCGTCCAGCGTGTCCACCGTGTAGTCCTCGGGTACGCCGTCGCTGTTGGACAGCACGGTGATGCCGTCGAGCGGCTGCGCGGCCGTCGTCTTGATCGTCAGGACGTCCGGGTACGCGCCCAGCGTGTCGTCGTTCCAGAAGCTGTCGACGTTGCCGTCGACGGCGTTGCCCGGGTCGTAGGTGCGCGGGGTGCCGTCGTTGCCGTTGTTGGGCGCGTGGAACGAGGACGCCGTGGCCGTCGTGCCATCCGGCCACGTGGGCCGGGCCGGCGCCTGGTCCCGGCGCAGGGTGACGGTGCCGTGGCCCAGTGCGCCGGCCGGGTTGGTGACGTCGCCGCTGGTCGCGGTGATGCCCACCGGCTTCACGTTGCGGCTCGTCGGGGCGACCACATACTTGGCCCAGCCCTGTTCCTTCGCCTGGGCCGCGGCGGGCGCGGACCCGGCCGCGGCGGTGAGGCCGAGCACGGCGAGTGCGGTGCACGCGGTGGCGAGCAGGGGTCGGCGGCGCATGGCGGTCCTTCCGGTCACGGGGCGAGCTCGGCGATGCGGGTGAAGTTGCCGTTCTGGGTCTGCGACGCGGTGACGACGACGCGCACCTGCGTGGTCGTCACCGTCGAGGGGAACTCGATCCAGCGGGCGGTGTCGGCGTTGCCGTGCACGCTCGCCCGGGTGACCCACTGGGTGCCGTCCCAGGTCTGGACGTCGAAGTCGGTGGGCACGCCGTCGACGATCGAGGCGAAACCGACGCCGGACAGGTGCACCGGCGCGGGCGCGGTCACCGTCAGCGTGTCCGGGAACGCACCAGGCGTGTCGTCGTTCCAGAAGGTGGCCAGGTCGGCGTCGATCGCGTTGCCGGGGTCGTAGGTGCGCGTCTGCCCGTTGTAGACGTTGGGTGCGTGGAAGCTGGACGCCGTGGCCGTGGTACCCGCCGGCCACGCGCCGAAGTGCAGCAGGTGCGTCTGCACACCGGCCTTGAGTCCGCCCGCCGAGGCGACCAACGGGACCTGGACCGTGCCGCCGGGGTCGCCGGTGCCGCCGCCCGGCGGGGCGGTGACGACGACGTCGACCACGGTGCTCGCCGGCCCGTTGCGCGGATCGAGGGTGAACCTCGGCGCGGTGGCCGTCCAGCCGGTCGGCACCGTCGCCCGCACCCGGCCCTGGACGGGGGCGGGACCGGTGGCGCGCACGGTGACCGGGATCGTCGCGCTGCCGCCGGGCACCACCGGGGCGCTCGAGGTGGCGGTGAGTTCCGCGCTCAGCGTGGCCGGCGCCGGGGTGACGGTGCTGCTCGCGATCTCGGCGTGGGCGGGCAGCCCGGTGAGCACGACGGCGTCGCCGGACAGGTGCGCGCCGTAGGCGAGGCTGTGCCCGTCGCTCCAGACGGGGCTGCCGTTGACGGTGACCGCCGTGCCGGCGCCGTAGGTCGGCACCTCCACGTGGTCGACCGCGGCGGTCGGCGCGTCCAGCGTGGCCGTGAACGTTCCGGCCGCGGTGTCGTGGTGCCACGCGAGCGCGATGTTGCCGTCGGGCGTCTCGAGGTTGCCCTGGGCCGAGGCGAGGTCGCCGGTCTCGGGCGCGACCACGTAGCCGCCGGCGACGGTGGTGGGCCGGATGCCGAGCACGTAGAAGGTCAGCGCCGACGTCGGCCCGGTGGACCAGCCGTGGGCGGCGCTCATGTAGGCGCCGCCGTAGCCGAACCGGCCGTCGGCGAGGTAGCCCTCCCAGAACGTCGAGCCGGTGCCGAGCGGCGAGTCGAGCATGTAGCCCCACTCGCGACGCATCAGGGCCAGCGCCGAGGTGGCGTCGCCGGCCTGCAGGTGCGCCTGCACCTCCATCGAGCCGGGGAACGTGCCGATCTCGCCGTCCTTCTCCGGAGTGGTAGCGCCGTACTTGTTCCAGTTGGTGGTCAGCGCCGCGTCGACCTGCGCGGCCCGCTCGGCCGGGGCCAGGCCGTACCAGACGGCCAGCGAGTTGCCGTCCTGCGGGTGCAGGGCGCTCGTGGGGTTGTCGCGGTACTGGCCCGCGGCGCCGTCCCAGAGGTCGTCGTTCACCGCGCTCTTCAGCTTCGTGGCCGCGGCCGTCCACGTCGCGGCGTCGGCGCCGTCGTCCTGCGTGCCGGCGAGTTCCGCGCCGGTGACCAGCGCCCGGTACAGCAGTGCGTTGGCCTCGATGTTCTCCCCGCCCTGCCCCGAGCGTGCCCAGTCGGCGGTGCCGGTGACGTTCATCAGCCCGTCCCCGCCGACCTTGCCGAGCGAGAAGCGCAGCGCCCGCACGTAGTTCGCCCACTCCCCCGCCAGCCACGTCGTGTCGTGCGAGTACTGCACGTAGTTCGCCGTGCCGATCAGAGTCCAGAGGTGGTAGGTGTCCGAGCCGTAGAAGTTCACCTCGGGGCCGGCGAAGGGCAACTCGCCGGAGTCGGCCTGGTGGCCGAACAGGGTGGTGAGCGCGTTGCGGGTGGGCGTCAGGTCGCCGAGCGACGCGTATTCGGTCGGCACCGAGACACCGAGGTCGCCGGGCCACACCGTGCGGTCGCGCTTGGCGCCGTCGACCAGCACCGCGTCGCCGACCCCGACGGTGCCGCTGTTGTCCCAGCCCGAGGCCGGCGGCCCCCACACGCGGCCGGCGGTCGGGGCGATGGTGTTCGTCTGCGCGGTGTAAGCGCCGGCGTACCAGATGCGGTTGAGCGTGTCGTCGCTGGAGTAGAAGTGGTTGGCGTAGTCGCGCAGGTCGCTCGCCGACGGGTCGAAGGTGATCTGCAGTGACACGGCGTCGATCGCGATGGGCCCGGCGGTCTGCGCGAACAACGTCAGGTAGCGGAAGCCGCCACGCTGCTTCGCCGACGGCACCGTCCACGACGAGCCGGGCGTGAGGTCGGCGCTCAGGGCGCCGTCGGGCCCGCTGCCGCCGTTGCTGGCGTCACTGGTCGGCCCGACGTACTGCGACGACTCGCTGAACGCCAACCCGAGCTGCTGGCCCGCCGCCGTGGTCGGTGCGGCGTGCACGGTGACGATGCCGCCCACCTCCTCGCCGAAGTCGAGCGTGACCGACGAGCCGGTGCCGGTGAGCGTCGTCGGCCTGCCCTTGAGCACGGCGGTCGGCGCGGCCACCGAGCCGCTGGTGCGATAGACCCGCTTGGCGTGCACGGTGCGGCTCGCCGGCGAGTAGTTGTAGGCGTCCCACGGATCCCCGGTCGTGCGCGGCGCGGTGGGGTGCGCGGACGCCGGGGCGGCGCCGACGGCGAGTCCGAGAGCGGTGCCGGCGACGGCCAGCAGGGCGAGAGATCGTCTCGTTCTGTGTCGCCGGGTCGCTCCGCAAGCATCGCTCACTGGTCCGTCCATCCCACGTCGTCGATCTGGAAGGCGCCGCTCCACCCGTCGGTGTTGCCGACGGCGCTGTAGCTCACGTCGATCGACGTGATGTTCGAGCGCCCGGCCCAGTCGGACACGTCGAGGCCGATCAGGTTCCAGGTGTCGGCGTCGATCGGGGTGGTCAGGGTGCGGCTGTCGGCCCCGCTGTGCAGCACGACCTGCGCGCGGTAGGTGGCGTCGGGCACGCCGCCGTAGCCGTCGATGGCGAGCTGGACGTGCGTGGCGTCGGACAGGTCGAGCGGCTGGTCGGGGGTGACCGAGACCGTGCGCCAGTCGGAGGCGTTGGGGCTGGACATGCTCGCCTGCAGTACGGCCTGGCCGTCGTAGGGCGTGCCCGGCCGGTTGGCGGTGCTGGCGGCGGTATCGACGCCGGTGACGTTCGCGCCCGCCTGCCAGCCCTGCGTGCCCGACTCGAAGTCGTAGAGCACCGTGGTGCGGTACACCTGCACGGTCACCGATGTCGTGGCCGTGCGGCCGCCGCCGGTGACGGTGAGCGGGATCGTGAACGTGCCGCGCGTTGACGCCGGCGGCGTCAGGTGCACGGTGGCCAGCGTGTGGGTGCGCGCGGCGGCCAGCGGCACGCTCGCCGGGGTGGCGGAGACGGTCCAGCCGGCGGGCACCTGCGCGCCGAGCGTGGCGGTGCCGGCGGCGGTGGAGCGGGCGTCGACGCTGACCGGCACGTTGCCGGTGGTGCCGGGTGAGATGGCCACCGTGGGTGAGCCGGCGCTGATGGCCAGCGTGGTGCGGGCCTTGGCCGGGCGCTGCACGGTGAACGTGTAGTCGCCGGAGCCGGCGGTCAGGTGCAGGCCCGAGGCGGTGGCCTGCCCGACGGTCAGGCCCGGGTCGCTGTCGGCCGGCTGGCCCGCGGCCAGGATCGTCCGCCCGCCTTCGGTGACGGTGGAGGCGGCGCCGCCGGGCAGCGGCAGGTCGATGGTGGCCGTGGCGCCCACCGGCACCACCGCGTGGTAGGTCAGCGTGCCGTCGTCGCCGAGCTGCCACGCGCTGGTGACCGGGCCGCGCACGGTCTGCTGAGTGGCGCTGACGTGGGTGAGGTCGCCGGCCACCGAGGGCGCGAGGGTGAAGGTGCGCCAGCCGGCCGTGCCGGGCTGGATGCCGGCCAGCTGCTGGTAGTACCACTGGCCGATCGAGCCGGCGAGGCCGATGTGGTCCTTCGACGAGGTGCCGTCGGGCTGCGAGGAGTTCGTCCACTTCTCCCAGATCGTGCCCGGCCCGTTGGCGAGCATGTAGCCGAAGCTGGGGAAGTCGGTGCGCTGCGAAACGGCGAGCGCGACGTCGTTGCGGCCGTACGCGCCGAGGGCCTGGTAGACGTACGTGGTACCGACGAAGCCGGTCGTCAGGTGGTCGCCGTGGGCGGCGATGTCGGACACGAGGTGGGCGAGCACGCCCTTGGTGTGGCCCGCGGGCACGATGTGCAGCGCCAGCGGCATCGCGTAGGCCAGCTGCGTGTTCGGCTGGTAGACGTCGGTGCCGGCGTCGAAGTACTTCGCGGTGAAGCCGGCTTCGACGTGCGCGGCCCTCGCGGTGTAAGTGCGCGCGTCGGCGCTGTTGCCCAGTGCCCGCGCCATCTGCGCGAGCAGCCGTGCGTCGAGCAGCGAGAACAGCGTCTGGAAGTAGACGTGCGGGGTGCTGACCGTGGCCAGCCAGTCGTCGCCCCACGCGCCGGGTGAGTTGGTGACGATGCCGTCGCCGTCGCTGATGGTGGCGAGGTAGTCGACCCACTTCTTCACCGCGGCGTAGTTGTCGTTCAGGACCGTGCGGTCGCCGTACTGCTGGTAGCTGTCCCAGACGACCTGCGGGAACGCCGTGCCCCAGGCGGGGTCGGTGACCCAGCCGGTGCCGCCGTTCGTCGGCGCCACCGACGGGACGCTGCCGTCGGGGTTCGCGCTGGTGCGGATGTCGGCCAGCCACTTGTCGTACAGCGACTGCATGTCGAAGTTGGCCAGCGCCTCGGCGTCGGTGTCGCCGGCGTCGCCCAGCCAGCCGTGCTTCTCGCGGGTCGGGCAGTCCAGCGGCATCGTCTGCAGGTCGTTGAGCTGGGTCTGGCGCAGAGCGTCCTGCACCTGGTTGAGCAGCGGGTCGGAGGAGGTGAAGGAGCCGGTCGACGCGACGTCGGTGTGGATCTCGTCCTGCACCACGTGCACGGTGGTGCCGGCGGGCAGCCCGGTGACCTCGGCGTAGCGGAAGCCCGCGTAGTTGAAGTTCGGGGTGAACGTCTGCTCCCCCGAACCGTCGAAGGTGTAGTCGTCGACCTGCCGCCCGGTGTCGCCGGCGGAGAAGCTGATGTTCGACGTCGTCACCCGGCCGTGCTCGTCGAGCAACTCGCCCTTGACCACACTCACCTTCGTGCCGGCCGGGGCGTCGGCGGTCAGGCTGAGCTGCCCGACCCGGTTCTGCCCGAAGTCGTAGCCGGTGACGCCGTCGGCGGGCGTGCTCGTCCTGACCGGCGCGACGTGGCTGACGATGCGGGTGGCCGGCGACGGGTCGGGCTCGACGGCGGTCAGGCCCCACGTGGTGGCCGGGTGCGCGTCGTACACGCCGAGCTCGGCCAGGCGGAAGTTGCACCCGCCGTTGCGGCAGTACAGCTTGGTGGCCGTCACCCGGACGTAGCGGGCGGTGACGTCGGCGGGCAGCGCCACCGGGTCGTTGCCCGGGTTGGGCTGGTCGGCGTCGGTGTGGTCGACCACGGTGGTGGCGTCGGCGAAGGTGGGGTCGTCGCTGGCCTGCACCTCGTAACGCACCGGGAAGCCCTCGCCGGGGAAGTTGCCGTCGGTGTCGTTGGTGGGGTCGGTGGGGTACAGCGTGATGCCGGCGATCGGCCGGTCGGCCCCGAGGTCGACCTGCACCCACTTGGTGTGGTCGGCGTCGGACTCGATGCCCGAGTGGTAGCCCTCGCTGCCGTCGACGGAGCGGTCGATGCCGTCGACGAGCGCGGCCCGCGACCAGCCGCAGCACGCGGTCTCGTCCAGGGCGGTGACACCGTGACCGACGGCCAGGCTGGCCGGCTGCGACACCGGCGCGGCGACGGGCACGCCCGACCACCCGCTGTCGTCGAAGGCCGCGCCGTCCCACCCGGCGGGCAGCTTGCGCTGGTCCCAGCTCTCGCCGTAGTAGAAGTCGTCGCGGGTGACCGGCCCGTCGGCGCGCACCCAGTGGTCGTCGCTGCCGATGACCTGGTGCGTGCCGTCGGCGAGGGTGATCTCCAACTGGGCGAGGAAGGTCGGAGTGCCGGCGAACTGGCCCTTGCCCAGCATCACGGCCAGCGTGTTGGCGCCCTTGGCCAGCCGGTCGGTGACGTCGTAGGAGCGGTAGAGCACCCGCTTGGCGTAGTCGGTGACCGACGAGTCGAGCACGTCGTCGGGGGCCACCGGCGCGCCGTTCAGGTGCGGCTCGGCCAGGCCCTGCGCGGTGAGGTAGAGGCGGGCGCGGGTGACCCGCTGGTCGAGGGTGAAGTCTCGGCGCAGCAGCGAGCCGTCGGCGGCCGAGAGCCACGACGCGTGCCAGTCGGTGACCGCGAGCGGGCCCACGTCGATGCGCTGCGCGGTTGACCAGGGCGAGGCCTGCTGCTGCCGGTTCCAGGTGCGCACCCGCCAGTCGTAGGTGTGCCCGGCCGCCAGCTTCGGGCCGCGGTAGGCCACGCCGGTCGACGCGGCGGAGTAGACGCGGCCGGAGTCCCAGAGCCGATTGCCGCCGCCCTGGTCGGTGGGGCGGTCGATCAGCGTGATCTCGTACGCCGTCTGCGCCTGCCCGCGCCCGGAGTCGTGGACGACCCACGACAGTGCTGGGCGGGGCTGACCGACCAGCGCGTTGCCGCTCTGCCCGGCCACCCGCAGGCCCGTGGGCGCCTGGGCGGTGGGCACCTGCGCGGTGCCGGTCGTCGCCGGCGCGGCCGAGGCCGCCGTGGCGCCGGCGACGGCCGTGCCGGCGAGCACCGCCGTGACCGCGAGCAACGCTGCGCTGCGCATGGCCGTCCTCCGATCGCTGATGTATAACGTTTCAATCCGCTCTTCGTAGAGGGCGGGCGGCGCGGAGCGCAAGACCTGCGACCAATCTGGCCGGATGTGGACAGACCACCCGAGCGCTGCGTACCCGTCCCCTTGTGGGGCTCGGGCACATCCCCTACATTTGCCCCACATCTGTTCTGAAACGATTCACAGAAGCGGCCCGCGCCGCCGGGATCGAGGAGTGGCCCCATGCCCAGCATCGGTCGAGCCCTGCGCGCCGCCGCGGTCGTGGCCGGCGCCGGCCTCCTCGCGCTGGCCGCGACCACGACGCCGGCGGCGGCGGCGCCCGCTCCCATGGTCACGGTCAGCAACGCTGACGCCGGTGGCCCGACGATCCGCTTCGACACCGCCGGCAACGCGATCGACGCGCACGACGGGCAGATCCAGCACTTCGGCAACCGGTACTACCTGTACGGCACGTCCTACGGCTGCGGCTTCGAGTGGCAGACGCCCGGCTCGCCGTTCTGCGGCTTCCGCGTCTACTCCTCGCCCGACCTCGTGCACTGGACCGACCGCGGCGCCCTGTTCGACGCCGCCACGCCCGCTTGGCAGGCCCGTTGCGACGGTTCGACCTACGGTTGCTACCGCCCGCACGTCGTCCGCGACGCCGCCACCGGCAAGTACGTCCTCTGGATCAACACCTACGACGTCGCCGTCGGCTACCACGTCTTCACCGCCGACAGCCCGAGCGGCCCGTTCGTCGAGCAGGCCGTCCCCCACCTGGGCGTGAACGACGACATCGCGCCGGGGGTGAACAACGGCGACCACGACGTGTTCGTCGACTCCGACGGGACCGCCTACCTCGCATTCACCGACTGGCAGGCCGGGGGCGAGATCGTGATCGAACGCCTTACCGCCGACTACCTGACCGGCACCGGCGAGTTCGTGCGCACGGGCACCCGCTCCACCGAGGCCCCGTCGTTGTTCCGCCGCGGCCACACGTATTACCTGACCTACTCCGACCCGAACTGCGGGTACTGCACGACCGGCACCTCGTACCTCACCGCGTCGAGCCCGCTGGGCCCCTGGACCGGGTCCGGCGCGCAGCCCGACACCTGGACCACGCAGGACGGCGCGCTGTCGGTGAACGGCGGCGGCATCGGGCTGAGCAAGGCCGGCGCCGACTGGACCGACTACACGATGAGCTTTCGCGCCACCCCGTTGTCGACAGGCGGCGGCGGCACGTACGCGCAGGCCGGCTGGGTCTTCCGCGCCACCGACCCCGGCACCGGCTACGCGTGGCTGCTGGGCAACTACCCCTACCCCGGCACCGGCGGCGGCAGCCTGACGAAGGTGGTGTTCCGCAACGGTGCCGTGGTCAGCAACCACACCGTCGCCCTGCCGTTCGCGATCAAGGGCGGCCAGAGCTACGACGTGTCGACCACGGTCGCCGGGGACACCATCACCACCACGGTCGACGGCACCACGGTGGACACCACCACCGACACGACCTTCGCGGCCGGGCGCATCGGCTTCCGGGAGAGCGGGGGCAGCGACGGCGAGAGCGCGCTGTTCGACGACGTACGGGTCACCGCGCCCGACGGCACGGTGCTGCTCGACGACGACTTCTCCGGCGGCCTGGGCCAGTGGGACCGGCCCGCCCCGGTCGTGGTCGGCACCAAGATCTCGACCACGTCGTGCGGCGGCCAGCCGGCCGACGTCGCGATGCTGCCCGGACGCGGCGCGCCGGTGTACCTCTACCAGTCCGACCGGTGGGAGAGCGGCGCGGCGAACGAGGCCGGGGCGTTGCACTACTGGGAGCCGTTGCGTTTCGACGCCGGCGGTGCGATCGAGCCGCTGCGCTGCGACGCCCAGTACCAGGTGCCGCTCGCCCACACGCACACCCCGAAGACGGGGCCCGACCGACCCACGGTGGAGAGCACCGGTGACGTCGGGTTCCACCCCTACTGTGACACCGCAGGGACCATCTCCCGCGCGCAGAGCTTCCGGGTGCGCGCCGGCGGCTACCTGGGCACCGTCTCCTACACGACGTTCCAGTCCGGGCATCCGGACGCGCCCTTGCAGGTGCGCATCACCGAGGTGGGCGACGACGGCGCGCCGGGACGCACGCTCGCGACGTCGTCGGTGCCCGCCGATTCCCTCGCCTGGTCGCCGACGTGGGTCACCGTGCACCCGGGAGTGGCGGTCACCGCCGGCGAGCAGCTGGCCGTGGTCGTCTCCTCGACCACGGGGCGGGGCTGTTACGGCACCGCGTACAGCGACGCCGACCCCTACCCCGGCGGCCAGGAGTCCTACAGCAACGACGGCGGCGCCAGCTGGCACGCCGAGGCCGGCCGCGACCTGCACCTGCGCACCGTCGTCACCCAGCACCCGGATCACTGAACCCTCCGAAGGAGCGACCGTGCGGACACGCCGCCGCCTGACCCTTGTCCTGGCCGCCGCGATCTTGTCGGCCGGCCTGGCTTCCGCGCCGCTCGCGGGGGCGGCGTCCGGTGCGCGGTCACCGGTGCACGTCGGCCACCTCACCGTCGACAACACCGTCGACCCGCTGGGCACCGACGACCGCACACCGACCCTCGGCTGGCAGCTGACCTCGGCGCGTCCGGACGAGATGCAGAGCGGCTACCACGTACTCGTGGCCAGCGCGCCCGACAAGCTGACCCCGGCCGCGGCCGACGTGTGGGACAGCGGCCCGGTGGCGTCGGCGGCGTCGGTCGGCGTGGCCTACGGCGGCCCGGCGCTGCAGGCGGCGCACCGCTACTACTGGGCCGTGCAGGTGACCGACTCGCGCGGGCGGGCCGGGGCCTGGAGCGCACCGGCCTGGTGGGAGACCGGGCTGCTGTCCACCGCCGACTGGCAGGGCGCGCAGTGGATCAGCCCGGACACCGGCGACACCGACTCGTGGTCGGACTTCACCCTCGACCTGGACATGACCCTCAAGACCGGTGCCGCGGGCATCGTGTTCCGCGCGGCCGACTCGAACAACTTCTCGATGTGGCAGATCAACGCCGTGAACACGCCGGGGGAGATCCGGCTGCGCCCGCACATCAAGGTCAACGGCGGCTACACCACGCTGCCCGAGACGAACCTGGCGCCCGTGCTCACCCCGGCCAACATCCACGAGCAGCACCACGTGCGCATCACGGCGGCCGGCGACACGATCACCCTGTGGATCGACGGCACGCAGGTGGACCAGCGCACCGACCCCGGGCCGGCCAAGGGCACCATCGGGTTCCGCAGCTCCACGAGCAACGGCGTCGCCGAGGACACGCTGTTCGACAACCTGGCCGTGCACGCCCCCGACGGCACGTCGCTGTTCGCCGACGACTTCTCCACCACGCCCGACCCTTCCTTCCCGGGCGTCGGCATCACCGACGGCCAGCTCGAGCCGCTGTCCGACCCGGTGCTGCTCGACCCGAACCCGGCGGCGCCGATGCTGCGCGACGGCTTCGACGTGCACGGCACCGTCGCGTCGGCGCGCGCCTACGTCTACGGCCTCGGGTTCTACGAGCTGCACCTGAACGGCCACAAGGTGGGCGACCACGTGCTCGCACCCTCGAACTCGGTCTACACGCAGCGCAACCTCTACGACACCTACGACGTCACCGGCGAGCTGCACCAGGGCGCGAACGCGGTGGGCATGTGGCTGGGCAACGGTTACGACTCGTCGTTCAGCCAGTTCGGCTTCCGCTGGACGGGCCCGAAGCAGGCCATCGTGGCGCTGCAGATCACCTACGCCGACGGCAGCCACCAGACCGTCACCTCGAACGACGGCTGGCGCTGGTCGACGGGGCCGATCGTCGCCGACGGCATATACGCGGGCGAGACGTACGACGCGCGCAAGGAGCAGTCGGGCTGGGACAGCGCGGGCTTCGACGACAGCTCGTGGCAGCCGGTGCACACCGTGGCCGCGCCCAGCGACGACCTGACCGCGGCCACGCTGCCGCCGAACCGTGTCGTGCGCACCTGGCACCCGGTGCAGCTGACCAACCCGCAACCCGGCGTGTGGATCTATGACCTCGGGCAGAACATCTCCGGCTGGGCGCGGCTGCGCGTCAGCGGGCCGGCCGGTACGGCGGTGCGGCTGCGCACGGCCGAGGAACTCGGGGCCGACGGGATGCTCGACACCGTCACCAACCGCAACGCGGCGTCGACCGACACCTACATCCTGTCCGGCGCGCGCAAGCACCAGACCTACGAACCGCGGTTCACCTATCACGGCTTCCGCTACGTGGAGGTGACCGGCTTCCCGGGCCGGCCCACGCTCGCCGACCTCGACGGCCGCGAGGTGCACGCCGACCTCGCCTCCACCGGCAGCTTCACCTCGTCGGACAGCCTGCTGAACCAGATCTGGACGATGAACCGGCAGACCATCCTGAACAACTCGATGAGCACGCCGACCGACAATCCGGTCCGCGACGAGCGCACGCCCCCGGGCATGGACGTGCAGGCCTACCGCGACGCGTCCACCCGCGAGTTCGGCATGGATGCCTTCTACGCCAAGTACCTGGTGGATCTGCCGCCGGGCACGGCGCTGCCCAGCGACGACGCGCGCAAGCTGCAGCCGGACATGTACGGCGCGGCCATCACGCTCGCGTGGACCGTGTACCAGCAGTACGGCGACAAGGCGGCGCTGGCCGGCAGCTACCCGGCGATGGCGGCGCAGGTCGACGCCGACGCCGCGCACGTGCCCGACCACATCTGGCCGGAGTCGCAGGGCTTCGGCGACTGGTGCCCACCGGACACCGGCAGCGACGCCAACGGCGGACGCGGCGGCCCGAACGCGGGCAGCTGCTTCAGCGAGGTGTCGGTGGTGAACACGGCGCTGTCCTACGTGCAGGCGCAGGACACCGCGCAGGCGGCCGCCGTGCTCGGCCACGCCGACGACGCCGACCACTTCACGGCCGTCGCCGCGGCCATCAAGGACGCGTTCAACGCGAAGTTCCTCGACGCATCGACCGGGGTCTACGGCGACGGCCGACAGGTGACCAGCATCCTGCCGCTGGCCTTCGGGATGGTGCCGGCCGGTGACCTCGCCGCGGTCGGCGCGCACCTGGTCGACCGGATCCAGCACACCGACAACGGACACCTGGACACCGGTATCTTCGGCACCCGGTATCTCCTGGACGCGCTGTCGGCGATCGGTCGCACCGACGTGGCGATGAGCGTGCTCGACCAGAAGACCTACCCGGGCTTCGGGTACGAGATCAGCCAGGGCGCGACCACCGACTGGGAGGAATGGCTGTACGCGTCGGCGATGGAGTCGCACGACCACGCCATGTTCGCCGGCATCAACGCCTCGATGTACACGCAGCTGGCCGGGATCACCCCGACCTCGCCGGCCTACGCCACCATCGACGTCGCGCCTGAGCTGCCCGGCTCGCTCCACCACGTCGCGGCCACGCAGGCGACGGTGCGCGGTCCGGTCGCCGTCTCCTGGACGGAGGGGGCGCACCGCGTCTCGCTGTCGGTGCGCATCCCGGTGAACGCAACGGCCACCGTGCACGTCCCGCTCGCCGGCTCCGACGCCGCTGACGTGCGCGGGCCGGCCGGGGCCCGCTTCGTCCGCTCCGACGCCGACACCGCCGTCTACACCGTCGGTTCCGGGCGTTGGGACTTCACCGTGCGCCGCTGACCGTCGGCCTCGGCCCGTTCAACCAGACGGCGGCCCGGGTGGTGGTCTCTCGTAGTCGTGGCCGGTGGGGTCGGTCCATCCGGTCGAGCCGTCGGCTCGTCGTTGTAGCCGCCAGCGGGTTCGGTGCTTCAGGATGTGGTGGCGTTTGCACAGGCAGTGCAGGTTGGCGGCGCTGGTCGGTCCGCCGTCGGACCACCGGATGATGTGGTCCTGCTCGCAGTAGACGGCCTTGCGTTGGCAGCCCGGGAACTGGCAGGTGACGTCGCGGAGCTCGACGAAGCGTTGCAGCGCGACCGGGGGCCGGTAGGTGGGGCTGGCGACGTCGATCAGCCGGCCGCCGTCATCGGTCAGTAGTCGGCGCCAGCGGGCGCCGGGGTCGAAGGCCAGCGCGCGGGCGATGCCGGCGGCGACGGGCTCGCCGTCCAGGTCAGCGGCGGGTCGTCCGCGCCCAGCAGCGTCGAGAGTCCGACGGTGACGTTGATGGCTTTGGGGACCGTGCCGTCACCGACGCCGAGCGCGCAGAGTGCGTCCGCGCGCCGCTGGTCGAGCGTGCGGTCGTCGGCGCTCTTCCAGGTGTCGGCCAGGGCGTGGACCTTGGCGCGGAGTTCGGCGGCCTGGTCGGCGGGCAGCAGCGCCCACAGCTCGCACATGCCCTCGGCCGACGGCGGCCCGAAGTACACCCGGCGGTCCTGTCGGGCGCGCTGGTGCTTCTCCTGGGCCGAGCGCGGGTCCACGGTCAGGACGGCGCGGCGCACGGCGGCGCTGAACTGGCTCACCGTCTGCTGCGCCGCGCGGGGCAGGACCCGTTCGGCGACCTTGGCCGCCGCTTTCGCCGGCAGCTCCTCGGTCAGGTCCACCAGTCGGGTCGCGTAGTAGCCGGGCACCTCACCGGCGCCACATCGCCTCCAGCATCGCCGGGAAGCGTTCCACCAGCCGGGTAGCGGCGTGCAGCTTCGCCCCGGCGGTGACCGGTGCGACCCGCAGCACGCACGCGACCTCCTCGCGCACCCACTCCTTGTCCGGGTCGTCGAACGGGTCACCCGGATACGGATCGGGATCCAACGCCATGGCCGACAACAGGGCCGTCTCGTAGGCGTCGAGCTGCGCGCGCTGCTTGCGGATGTCGTCGAGCAGGTCGATGCGATGCCGCTGCGGCACCTTCACCAGATCGACCCTCACACTCAGAAGTCAACCAGCCGGGTACGACAGTTTCCGGCCTCCAACCAACGCCGATCGCAGATATATCTGCGAATCCACAAAAACCTCCGAGCGAATCGAGCCGCAGCCGCGCTTGGTCGTCCTCGGCATGACCGGCTGGCGCAGCAACCCCCGGTTCCGCCTTCCCCCACGCGGTGGTCGTGATCCGGGACCGGATCACGACCACCGCATGGGGGAAGGCGGATCAGTCCGCCGGCGGCGGCCACTCGTCCACGATCCCGGCCAGCGGCACGTCGAGGCCGGTCACCTCGCCGGCGCGCCGAGCGGAACGCAGGCCGACAACGCCAACGCAAGCCGAGACTCAACTCCTCGTCGCCGCGCCTTTGCCTCTTCCCGCACCGAGCGAAACCCGCTACAACACCCCCGACCGCACCGCCCAGACGGCGAGCTGGATGGGCGAGCGGACCCCGGCCCGCTCGCACATGGCCCGCAACCGGCGACGCAAGGTCCGTTCACTGAGCTCGACGCGGCGCGCGATGGCGTCGAGGGTCATGCCCTCGATCAGCATCTCGAGGAGCCGGATCTCGTCCTCGTCGAGGACGCCGACCGGCTCGCGCACCATCACCGAGCCCACGGCCTCACCGCAGGAACGCGGCCGCCACGCCGGCGTCGACCGGCACGTGCAGTCCCGTCGTCAGGTTCAGGTCCCCGCCGGCGAGGGCGAAGACGGCGTCGGCGATGTGCTCGGGCAGCACCTCGCGTTTGAGCAGCGTGCGCTGGGCGTAGAAGGCGCCGAGGTCCTCCTCGGCCACGCCGTAGACGGCGGCGCGCTGGGCGCCCCAGCCGCCGGCGAAGATGCCCGAGCCGCGCACCACGCCGTCGGGGTTGACCCCGTTGACGCGGATGCCGTACTCGCCGAGCTCGGCGGCCAGCAACCGCACCTGGTGCGCCTGGTCGGCCTTGGCCGCCCCGTAGGCCACGTTGTTCGGACCGGCGAACACCGCGTTCTTCGAGGCGATGTAGACGATGTCGCCGCCCATCCGCTGGTCGAGCATCACCCGCGCCGCGGCCTGTGACACCAGGAACGAGCCCTTGGCCATGACGTCGTGCTGCAGGTCCCAGTCACGCTCGCTCGTCTCGAGCAGCGGCTTGGAGATGGACAGTCCGGCGTTGTTGACGACGAGGTCGACGCCGCCGAAGGCCAGCACGCCCTGCTGCAGCGCCGCGGCCAGGGCAGCGGCGTCGGAGACGTCGCAGGCCACGGACACCGCGACGTCGGTCGAGCCGATCTCGCCGGCCACGGTGGCCGCGGCCTCGGCGTTCAGGTCGGTGACGATCACGCACGCACCCTCGGCCGCGAGCCGGTGCGCGATGGCCCGGCCGATGCCGGAGCCGGCACCGGTCACCAGCGCCACCCGGGTGGCCAGCGGCTTCGGCTTGGGCATCCGCGCCAGCTTGGCCTCCTCGAGCGCCCAGTACTCGATGCGGAACTTCTCCGACTCGTCGATCGGCGAGTAGGTGGAGACGGCCTCGGCCCCGCGCATGACGTTGATGGCGTTGACGTAGAACTCGCCGGCCACCCGCGCGGTCTGCTTGTCCTTGCCGAAGCTGAACATGCCGACGCCGGGCACCAGCACGACGGCCGGGTCGGCGCCGCGCATCGCCGGCGAGTCGGCCGTCGCGTACTTGTCGTAGTAGGCCGCGTAATCGCGCCGGTACTCCTCGTGCAGCCCGCGCAGGCGGGCCACCACGTCCTCGAGCGGGGCGTCGGCCGGCAGGTCGCACACCATGGGCCGGACCTTGGTGCGCAGGAAGTGATCGGGGCACGACGTGCCGAGCGCGGCGAGCCGCGGGTGCTCGGCGCGGCCCACGAAGTCGAGGACGACGTCGGAGTCGGAGTAGTGCCCCACCTGCGCCTTGTCGGTGGATGCGAGCCCGCGCAGCACCGGGAACAGCGCGGCGGCCCGGGCGTGCCGCTCGGGCTCGGGCAGCGGGGCGAACTGCGCGACGGCCGCGCCGAAGGGCTCGGGCCGCCCGCGCTCGGCCAGGAACTGCTCGGCGTTGCGGATGATCTCCAGCGAGCGCTGCTCGCACTCGTCGCTGGTGCTGCCCCACGCCGTGATGCCGTGCCCGCCGAGGACGCAGCCGATGGCCTGCGGGTTGGCCCGCGCGATCTCGGCGATGTCCAGCCCCAGCTGGAAACCGGGCCGCCGCCACGGCACCCACACCACGCGGTCGCCGAAGCACTCGCGGGTCAGCGCCTCGCCGTCGGCGGCGGTGGCCAGGGCGATGCCCGAGTCCGGGTGCAGGTGGTCGACGTGCGGCTGGTCGACGAGGCCGTGCATGGCGGTGTCGATCGACGGGGCCGCGCCGCCCTTGCCGTGCAGGCAGTAGTCGAAGGCGGCCACCATCTCGTCCTCGCGCTCGACCCCGGGGTAGGTGTCGACCATGGCCCGCAGCCGGTCCAGGCGCAGCACCGACAACCCGGCGGGGGTGAGCGTGCCGAGGTCGCCCCCGGAGCCCTTCACCCACATCAGGTCGACCGGCTGCGCGGTCACCGGATCGGTGGTCACGCCCTTCGCCGACGTGTTGCCGCCCGCGTAGTTGGTGTTGCGCGGGTCGCGGCCCAGCCGGTTGGACCGGGCGATCAGTTCGTCTACGACGGTCATGTCTTCCTTCGTGGAGGTGTTCAAATCGGTTATGCGCCCCAGCCGGCCTGGGTGCCGCCGACGCGCCCGGCGACGATGCGATCGGCGTAGCCGGACGCGGCGTAGGCGGTCATCGGGTCGGGGTCGAGGCCCTGCTGCACACGCAACTGCGCGAGCAGGGGGCGTACGTCGGTGTCGTAGGCGTCCATGAGCACCGCGTTGGCGCCGAGGACGTCGCCGGCCGCCTGCGCCGCCCCGAGCGCGTCGAGGTCGAGCAGCATCGCCTTCGCCGTAGCCTGCTGCACGTTCATCACCGAGCGGATCTGGCCGGGGATCTTCGCCTCGATGTTGTGGCACTGGTCGAGCATGAACGCGATCTCGGTGTCGGCGTCGAGGCCGCCGCCGAGGCGCACCTCGACGAGGATGCGGAACAGCTGGAACGGGTCGGCCGCGCCGACCATGAGGTCGTCGTCGGCGTAGAAGCGCGAGTTGAAGTCGAACGCGCCGAGCTTGCCGGCCCGCAGCAGGAACGCGACGATGAACTCGATGTTCGTGCCGGGCGCGTGGTGGCCCGTGTCGACACACACCTTCGCCCGGTTCCCCAGCTCCAGGCAGTGCGCGTAGGAGGTGCCCCAGTCGGGCACGTCGGTGGCGTAGAAGGCCGGCTCGAACAGCTTGTACTCGAGGATCAAGCGCTGGTGGCCGCCCAGGCGCTCGTAGACCGCGGCCAGCGCTTCAGCCAGCCGATCCTGCCGGGCGCGGATGTTGTCCTGGCCGGGGTAGTTGGTGCCGTCGGCGAACCACAGCTTGAGGTCGCGCGACCCGGTCTGATCCATGACGTCGACGCACTCGAACAGGTGGTCCAGGGCCTTGCGGCGCACCCGCGCGTCAGGGTTGGCCACCGACCCGAGCTTGTAGTCGTCGTCCTGGAAGACGTTGGCGTTGATGGTGCCGAGCTCGATGCCCTCGTCCTTGGCCGCGGCCGCGAGGTGCGCGTAGTCGTCGACCGCGTCCCAGGGGATGTGCAGCGCGACCGACGGGGCGACACCGGTGTAGCGGTGCACCTGCGCGGCGTCGGCGATCTTCTCGTACGGGTCGCGAGGCACGCCGGGCTGCCCGAACACCTTGAACCGGGTGCCGGAGTTGCCGAACGCCCAGGACGGCAACTCGATGTGTTGCCGGGCGAGCGTCGCCAGGACCAACTCGCTGTCGACCATGATGCGAACCTGCTTTCGTGGAGTGTGGGCTGGGGCGCGCTACGGCGCCACGTGGACGTGCTCGAGGCCGAGCAGGTCCGCGGTCGCCCGGATGTCGGGGACGAGGTCGCCGACGCCGAGGGCCCAGTGGTGGGAGATCCCGCAGGCACTCCAGGCGTCGACCCACTCACCGGGGTCGCAACCGAAGTCCACGCGCGAGGTCGTGTTGCCTATCTGCAGCAGGGGTCCGGGGACGACCGTGCCGCTCGAGGTCGCGAACGCGAACGACCCGTCGCGGCGCTGGATGATCCCAACGGTGGTCACTGGCCCGTGCTTGACGTCGAACTCGACGGACACGCCCCAGCCGCGCTTGCCGTGATAGACGCCGAGCCCGCGCAGCAGCGGCTTGTGTTCGCTGATCGCGAGGTGGGCCGGGCCGTCGTGGCCCATCTCGACGACGTCGTCGTGGAAGTTCAGCGCCTGCAGCTCGGTGAACGAGCCGCCCGCGCCGAGCCGGTCGACGACCAGCATGGCCAGCGACGTGCGCAGCTCGTACTCGCCGCAGGCGGGGATGCCGCGCGCGGTGAGCAACGACGCGCCGAGGATCATGCCGGCGCCGAGGCGCTCGTGCTGCTCGCCGTCGAGGCCGCGGTGGTAGTAGGCCAGGCTGTCGAGCCCGAAGTCGTCGGCGAGACGGTCGAGGCCGACCGACACCCGGGCCGCCCAACGGAAGTCGTCCTCGACCACCGAGTCGTCGACGGTGAACAGCTCACGGGCCAGGGCGATGCGCTGGTCGACGTCGGCGTCGGTGACCTTCTCGACCCGCACCCGCAGGTCGTCGAACTCGAGAACCTCCATGTGGCCGCCGAAGTTGGCCGGCACGAGCGTGAGGTCGGTGGAGACGTCGAGCATGCCCGGGTACAGATGGCCCATCAGCCCGTGCCGGCCGGTGCGCAGCGCACCGCGCACGTTGGCGGCGCGGACCCACCGCCGGATCCGCGCCCAGGCCCGCTCGTCCTCGACGTAACCCGACACGGAGCGGAACGGCACGCCGAGCCGCTCGAACGTGTTGGCCATCTCCGGCAGCGGGCAGGCGCCGCAGTAGGCGAGCCACTGGCCGGTGTCGAAGTCGGCGTGGTTCATCGCCTCGGTGGGCTGCAGGTTGATCAGCAGCACCGGGGCGCCGCTGCGCTGGGCCACCGGAGCCAGCATCGACGCCGTCATGTACGTGGTCAGGAAGCCGACGATGAGGTCGCACCCGGCCACCCGCAGCTGCTCGGCGGCCCGGGCCCCGTCCTCGGCGTCCGAGATGAACCCGACGTCGACCACGTCGCAGTCGAGCTCGCCCAGGCGTTCGGCCACCCGGCGCGCCGAGGCCTGCAGCGTCGGCAGCAGGTCGGGGAACTGCGGCCAGTACGCGCCGAGGCCGCCGGACACCAGACCCACCTTGGTGCGGCGTGTGGCGATGCGCTCGAAGGCCCGGGGGGTGCCGATCGGGTCGGACAGGGCGGTCATGGCTGGGCCTCCTCGGCGGTGAGCTGGTCATCGAGGTTGAAGATCTCGTCGAGCAGGACGAAGGTGCGGTCCGGGGCCTGGCCGTCGAAGTACCGGCTCATCGCGGCCTGCCACCGGGCGTTGACCTCGGTGCGTTCCATGGCCGCCTGCGCGTCGTCCAGCGAGTCGGCCTCGACGTAACCGACGAGCAGGCCGTCGGGTCGGGCGAAGATCGAGTAGTTGCGCCACCCGCTGTCACGCAGCGCGTGGAGCATGTCCGGCCACACGGCCCGGTGCTGCTCCCGGTACTCCTCGAGCAGGTCGGCGCGCGCCTGGAGGAGGAAGCAGTACCGGGCCATGTGTCGGTGTCCGAATCGATCAGAAGTTGAACTTGTCGATGTTGGACTTGTCGAAGACCGTCGGCGGGCCGAGGACCACCGAGAACTCACCGGCGCCCTGGGCGATGGTGTAGGTCTTCTTCAGCGCACCGGAGTCGAAGGTCGCGCCGGCGTTCATCTTGGTGCCCGACGCGAGCGAGGCCGCCGCGTAGCCGGCGAGGTAACCGAGGTCGCTCGGGTTCCACAGCTCGAACGCCTGGACGGTGCCGTCCTTCACGTACTTGCGCATCTGCGACGGCAGGCCCAGCCCGGTCAGCGTCACCTTCACGCTCTTGTGGGTCGACAGGTACTGCCCCGCGGTCGAGATGCCCACCGTCGTCGGCGAGATGATGCCCTTGAGGTTCGGGTAGGCCGAGAGCAGGCCCTGCAGCACCGTCAGCGACGTCGCCGGGTCGTCGTTGCCGTACACGGTCGAGACGAGCTTCATCTTCGGGTACTTGGCCAGCTGCTGCTTCATGTACTTGATCCAGGCGTTCTGGTTCGTCGCGCTGGCGGCCGCGGACAGGATCGCGATCTGGCCCGTCTGGCCGATCTGCTTGGCGAGCAGGTCGACCTCGGAGGTGCCGATCTGCTTGGTGTCGGCCTGGTTGATGAACAGGTGCTGCGGGGCGCTGCCGCAACTGATGTCCGAGTCGAAGGCCACGATCTTGATGCCCTGCTTCGCCGCCGTGTTCAGCGACGGGCACAGCGCGGACGGGTCGTTGGCGGCGATGACGATGGCGTCGGCGTGCGCCTGGATCGCGGCCTGGATCGACGGCAGCTGCGCGGCGGCGGTGTCGGCCGTGCCGCTGCTGACAGTGACCGTGCCGCCGAGCTCCTTGAGCGCCTTCTGGCCACCCTTGTCGGCCAGGACCTCGTACGGGTTCTGGGTGTCCTTGGGGATGTAGTAGACCTTCAGCCCCTTCTTGATCGACGTCTTGCCCGACCCGCCCGACGACGTGGCGTTGCCGCTGCCACCCCCGCCGCTTCCCGTGTTCTTGGTCGAGCTGCAGGCGGCGAGGACGCCACCGGCGAGGATCGCGGCGACGGCGACGCTCACCGCGCGCCGCACCATCGGTGTTCCGGTCATTGGTGTTGCCTTTCCTTGGTCGGATGGTGCTGGGCGGTGGAGCGGGACGTGAGTCATGTGGTGCGCATCCGCCGGCGGGTGGCGTCGCGCAGGCGGCGCAGCGCCTCGCCGCCGTTGGGCACGACGACGCTGATGAGCAGGAGCACGCCGGTGACGATGTTCTGCTTGTCGGCCGAGACGTTGAGCTGGGTCAGCGCCATCTGCAGGCTGCCGACGATGAGCACGGACAGGACGACGCCGAGGATGGTGCCGCGGCCGCCGAAGATCGACACGCCACCGAAGAGCACGATGGCCACGACGTTCAGCTCGAGCCCGGTGCCGGCGTCGTAGCTGACAGACGCGTTCTGCAGCGTGAGCAGGATGCCGGCGAAGGCGGACATCACACCGCTGACCACGAACAACCAGAACTTGATGCGGCCGACCCGGATGCCGGCGAACTGCGCCGCCTCGGGCTGCAGGCCGATGGCCACCATCGACCGGCCAAGGGGAGCGAAGTGCAGCAGCACGCCGAACACGACGGCCAGCACGACGAAGAACAGCAGCGACCACGACAGCTGCGTGCCGGGCAGGGAGTTGGCCCCGATGTTCGTCAGCGACGAGGGGAACTGCGGGTCGCCAACGGTGGGGATGGTCAGCGACTTGAGCAGCACCTCGGCGAGCCCGCGGAACAGCGTCAGCGTGCCGATGGTGACCGCGATCGACGGCAGCCCGAAGCGCGCCACCAGCAGGCCGTTGAGCGCCCCGCCGACGACGCCGACCAGCAGCGCGACCGCGAAGCAGGCCCAGATGTTCCAGCCGTGGTGCCACAGGTAGCCGACCGTCGCGCCGGACAGCCCGAGCATGGAGGCCACCGACAGGTCGATCTCGCCCGTCATCACCACGAACGTCATCGGCAACGCCATGATCGCGACGAAGCCGGTGTTGATGCCGAAGTAGAAGATCGTGCTCGGGTCGGTGAACGACGACGACTCGATCGAACCGAAGAGCAGCACGCCGATCAGCACCACGACCAGGCCGGCCTCCCAGCGGGCCGCGCGGCGCCACAGCGGCGGGTCGGCGCTGCCGGCGGCCGGGGCGCTCGGCGGCGTGGAGCCGGGACTCCTGCGCACGGGCTCGGTGGCCAGTTCAGAGTTCACGGTGCGCCCTCTCCGCGGTCTTCAGCTTGCGGGCCACGCGCGTCGACAGCCATCGGTCGAAGCCGATCGCCGCCAGCAGCAGGGCTCCCGCGATGGCCTGGTTCCAGAAGGCCGAGATCCGCGACGCGACGAGGGCCTGGCTGATCGTGTTCAGCAGCAGCGCCCCGAGCGCCGCCCCCACGACCGTGCCGCTGCCGCCGAAGATGGCGACGCCCCCCACGACGGCGGCGGCCACCACGCTGAGCTCGTAGCCGAGGCCGCCGCTGTTGTCGATCTGGGTGTGCAGCGCGAGGAAGAGCGTGCCGGCGAACCCGGCGAGCGCGCCGCTGATGGCGAAGGCGGCGAAGACCCGCTTGCCGATCGGGATACCGGCGAGTTCGGCCGCGGCCGGGTTCGAGCCGATGGCGTAGAGGTCGCGGCTGGCGCGGAAGGTGCGCATCGCGTAACCGACGACGACGACCACGACGGCGACGATGATGGCCAGCCACGGGATGCCGAAGATCGTCTTGTAACCGACGGCCGAGAACGAACCCGGGATGAACTGCGGGTCGATCCGGTCGCCGCTGACCACGACGCCGTCAATGCCGCGGATGACGTAGAGCATGCCGAGGGTCACGACGAGGCTGGGCACCCGCAGGACGGTGACCACGAAGCCGTTGACGACCCCGGCCGCCAGCCCGATAGCGGTGCCGATGACGAAGCCGGCCCACACCGGGATGCCCTGGAACTTGAACAGGTCACCGACCACGTAGGCCGACAGGCCGAGCACCGAGCCCACCGACAGGTCGACGTTGCGGGTGACGATGACCAGCGTCTCGCCGACGCCGAGCAACGCGATCAGGGCCGCGCCGCTGAGCAACTGCTTGATGCTGTTGCCGTCGACGAAGTGCGGGTTGTTGACCGCGGTGATGAGCACGACCAGCACGATGAGCAGCGCGATGCCACCCTCGCGGGCCCGCAGCAGGTTCGAGACGAACGCCCCTCCCCCCGGGCGCTTCTCCACGGCCACGCTCATGACACCAGCACCTGCTCCTGGCCGGTGGCCGCCCGCATGATCGTCTTCTCGTCGGCCTCGGCGCGGGAGAGCTCGGCCGTCAGCCGCCCCTCGCGCAGCACGAGCACCCGGTCGGCCATGCCCAGCACCTCGGGCAGCTCCGAGGAGATCATCAGGACGGCCATGCCGTCGTGGACGAGGCCGTCGAGGATGCGGTGCACCTCGGCCTTCGTCCCGACGTCGATGCCGCGGGTGGGCTCGTCGATGATGAGCAGCTTCGGGGTGCGGGCGAGCCACTTGCCCAGCACGACCTTCTGCTGGTTGCCGCCGGACAGCGTCGCGACCGCGTTGCGCAGGCGGCCGAACTTCAGCTGCAGCCGCTCGGCCCATTCGGCGGCCAGCGTGCGCTCGCTGCGGCGGCGGATCAGCCCGAAGCGGGCCAGGCTGGGCAGCGAGGCGAGGGCGACGTTCTGGTCGATGCCCAGGTCCATGACCAGGCCCTGCTGGCGGCGGTCCTCGGGCACCAGCGCGACGCCGGCGACCATGGCCGCCCGGGCGTCACCGTTCGGCAGGTCGCGCCCGGCCACGTGCACGGTGCCCGAACTGCGCCGGTCGACACCGAAGACGGCCCGCGCCACCTCGGAGCGCCCGGCCCCGACGAGCCCGGCGAGCGCGACGATCTCGCCCGCGCGCACGGTGAACGACATCGGGTGGAACACGCCCTCGCTGGCCAGCTCGCGCACCTCGAGCACGACCTCGCCCGGCGTCGACTCGGTCTTCGGGAACAGCGCCTCGAGGTCGCGGCCGACCATCGCGTGGATGATGTCGTCGATCGTGACGTCCTCGACCGCCGCGGAGCGCACGAAGCGGCCGTCGCGCATGATGGTCACCCGCTGGCAGCAGGCGAACACCTCTTCGAGCCGGTGGGAGATGAACAGCACCGCGGCACCACTGGAGCGCAGGGTCTCGATCACGTGGAACAGCCGCAGCACCTCCACCGTGGTCAGCGCCGCCGTGGGCTCGTCCATGACGAGCACCTTCGCGTTGAACGACAGCGCCTTGGCGATCTCGACGATCTGCTGGTCGGCGACCGAGAGGCCCTTGGCCGGACGGGACGGGTCGAGCGCGACACCGAGGCGGGTGAAGATCTCGCGCGACTGCCTCTCCATGGCCCGGCGGTCGATGCGCCGCGCCGACCCCAGCGGCTGGCGGCCCATGAAGATGTTCTCGGCCACGGTGAGATCCGGGAACAGCGACGGCTCCTGGTAGATGATCGAGACGCCGGCGTCCTGCGCGTCGGCCGGGCCGCCGAAGCGCATCGGCTCGCCGTCGATCTGCAGCGTGCCGGAGTCGGCGTGGTGGACGCCGCCGAGGATCTTGACGAGCGTCGACTTGCCCGCCCCGTTCTCGCCCAGCAGCGCGTGCGCCTCGCCGGCGTGCAGCGTGATGCTCCCGTCGCCGAGGGCGACCACCGAACCGAAGCTCTTCGTCGCCCGGTCGAGCGACAGTCGCGCCGGTGTGTCCATGGCGGCGCTGCCTTCCTGGTCGAAGCCGGTGAAACCTTTCATTGCGCAGCAACGTAACCGGGCACACCGGCGAGGTCAAGCATGAGTTTCGGCCGGGCGCCCGGCCGGCGGGCGTTCCGGGAGCTCCGGGGGGCGTGGGACCGGCTGGCCGGATCCGGACACCGCCGCCGTCCAGGGCTTCAGGGCGCCCCGATCGGGGCGGATCCGCTGGTAGGTTTCATTTCCTTGATCCAGGAGGGACGTGATCGCGTGGCCGATCGGTCGGTCAGCATCGTCGACGTCGCCCGCGAGGCCGGCGTGTCCCTCGGCACGGTGTCGAACGTCCTCAACCGCCCCGAACGCGTCTCCCCCGCCACCCTCGAACGCGTCCAGCAGGCCATCACGGCGCTCGGCTTCGTGCGCAACGAACTCGCGCGCCAGTTGCGCGCCGGGCGCAGCCGGTCGATCGGCATGATCGTCCTCGACGTGGCCAACCCCTTCTTCACCGACATGGCCGTGGGCGTGGAGGAAGCCGCGTCCGAGGCCGGGCTGTCGGTGCTGCTGTGCACCAGCAACGAGGTGGCCGAGCGCGAGACGCACTACCTGAGCCTGCTCGAGGAGCAGCGCGTCTACGGCGTGCTCGTCACACCGGTGACGCAGAACAGCGCGCAGATGAAGGCGATGCGCAAGCGCGGCGTGCCGGTGGTGCTGGTCGACCGCGGCTCCGGGGCGCGGCAGTGCTCGGTGTCGGTCGACGACGTCGCCGGGGGCCTGCTCGCCGTGCGCCACCTGCTCGACCGCGGGCACCGGCGCATCGCCGTGATCGGCGGGCCGCGCTCGCTCAACCAGGTCTCCGACCGGCTCACCGGGGCCCGCACGGCGCTCAGCGAGGCCGGCGTCGACCCCGAACGGCTCGTCGTCATCGACACCGAGGCACTCAACGTCGCCGGCGGTCGCTCGGCCGGGCAGCGGCTGCTTGACCTGCCCGCCCGCTCGCGCCCCACCGCGGCCTTCTGCATCAACGACCTGCTCGCCCTCGGCCTGCTGCAGGCGATGACCGGCCGCGGCGTGCGGGTCCCCGACGACCTCGCGATCATCGGTTACGACGACATCGACTTCGCGGCCGCCGCGGCCGTGCCGCTGACCTCGGTGCGCCAGCCGCGCATGCAGCTCGGCCGCGCCGCCACCGACCTGCTCATCGACGAGGCCGAGCACCCGGACACGCACAGCCACCGGCAGGTCGTCTTCAACCCGGAACTCGTCGAGCGGGCGTCCACCGAGGCGGCCGTCGGCGGAACGTCGCGGCGCCGCCCCGCCCGCCGGGCCGCTGCCGTCAGCGCTTGATGAAAGGTTTCATCCTCGGCTAGGGTCCGGCGCAACGCCAGCCGACGACGAGGGGTCCTGTTCATGCGCGAGCCGGTCAGCGTGGCCGCCGTCGATCTCGGCGCGTCCAGCGGGCGCGTCGTGCTCGCGCAGTTCGACGGCTCCGGCGCGCGGCTGCACGAGGTGCACCGGTTCGCGAACCTCCCGGTGCCGGTGCGCGGACTGTTGCACTGGGACGTGCTGGGCCTCTACCGCGGCGTGCTCGACGGGCTGCGGCGCGCCCACGACGCCGGCGGCCGGCTCGACGCGGTCGGGGTCGACGGGTGGGCGGTCGACTACGGCCTGCTCGACGCCGACGGCGAGCTGCTCGGCAACCCGGTCTGCTACCGCGACGCGCGCAACGCCCGCGCGGCCAGGACAACGGTGGCCGGCCTGGGCCGCGAGCGCCTCTACGCCGCGGGCGGCATCGCGCACCAGCCGTTCAACACGATCTTCCAGCTGGTGGCCGAACGCGAACGGCACCTGCTCGACCACGCGCAGCGGGCCCTGCTGGTGCCCGATCTCGTCAGCTACTGGCTCAGCGGCGAGCAGGTCACCGAGCTGACCAACGCCTCCACCACCGGGCTGCTCGACACCCGCACGCTGGACTGGCACCGGGAGCTGGCGGCCGCGGCCGGCGTCGATCTCGGCCTGTTCGCCCCGCTGCGCCGCCCGGGGTCGGTGCTCGGCACGCTGCGCGAGGACGTGTGCGCGGGCGCCGGACTGCGGCACGGGCGACGCCTGGTCACGGTCGTCCCCTCGCACGACACCGCGGCGGCCGTGGCCGGCATCCCGGCCGCCGGCGAACGGTTCGCGTTCGTGGCCACCGGTACCTGGGCGCTGGTCGGGGTCGTCGTGCCCGAGCCGGCGATCAGCGACGCCGGGCGGGCCGCGAACTTCAGCAACGAGGTGGCCGCGGACGGCTCGATCCGGCTGCTGCGCAACGTCACCGGCTTCTGGTTGCTGCAGGAGTGCCAGCGCGAATGGCGCGCGGCGGGGGAACCGGCCGACGCCGCCGAGCTCGTGGCCGCCGCGCGTGACGTGCCGGCGCTGCACACGGTGATCGACGTCCAGGACCCTTCCCTGCTCGCGCCGGGCGACATGCCGCGGCGCATCGCCGCGCTGGCCGCCGCGCACAGCGGGCGGGAGCCGCGTTCGGCCGCGGAGACCACCCGGTGCATTCTGGACAGCATGGCCTTGGGGGTACGCGCGGCGCTGGCCGACGCGGCCGCGCTGTCCGGCACCGACCCCGAGGTCGTGCACCTGGTCGGGGGCGGCGTGCACAACACCCTGTTCTGCCAGCTCGTCGCCGACGCCACCGGGCGTCCGGTGCTCGCCGGCCCGAGCGAGGCCGCCGCGTGGGGCAACGCGCTGTCGCAGGCCGTGGCCCTGGGCGCCGTCGAGGCCGCCCGGGCCCGCGAGCTGATCGGCCGGGTCGAGACGATCACCCGCTACGAGCCCTCGGGCCCGGACACCGCCTGGGCCCGGGCGCATCAGGCCCTGACCCTCGCCGGGGCCGGCCGGTGAGGGTCGCGCTGTTCGCCACGTGCCTGGTCGACGGCCTGTCGACCGACGTCGGCAAGGCCACGGTGCGGTTGCTGGAGCGCCTCGGCGTCGAGGTCGACCTGCCGGCCGAGCAGAGCTGCTGCGGGCAGATGCACGTCAACAGCGGTTACCCGATGCAGGCGGTGCCGCTGGTGCGCAACCACGTGCGCGCCTTCGCCGGCTACGACGCCGTGGTCGCGCCCAGCGGGTCGTGCACGGCGTCGGTGCGCCACCAGCACGCGCTCGTCGCGCGCCGCGCCGGTGACCCGGGCCTGGAGCGGGCGGTGGCGGAGCTGGCGCCGCGCACCTACGAGCTGTCGCAGTTCCTGGTCGACGTGCTGGGCGTGGAGGACGTCGGCGCGTACTTCCCGCACCGGGTCACCTATCACCCCACCTGCCACTCGCTGCGGCTGCTGCGGGTGGGCGAGCGGCCGCTACGGCTGCTGCGCGCGGTGCAGGGCCTCGACCTCGTCGAGCTGCCCGAGGCCGACACGTGCTGCGGGTTCGGCGGCACGTTCGCGATCAAGAACGCGGCGGTGTCCTCGGCCATGCTCGCCGACAAGCTGACCGCGGTCGCCCGCACCGGCGCGCAGGTGTGCACGGCCGGCGACGCGTCGTGCCTGCTGCACATCGGCGGCGGCCTGTCGCGGACCAACAGCCCGACCCGGGCCGTGCACCTGGCGCAGGTGCTGGCCTCGACGCGTGAGCACCCGTGGGGAGCCTGACGTGACCTTCCTCGGCATGCCCGGCGCCCCGTCCGGTGTCGGCCGCCTGCGCACCGAGCAGCCTTTTCCCGCCGCGGCCGAGACGGCGCTGCTCGACGAGCAGCTGCGCCGCAACCTCACCCACGCCACGACGACGATCCGCACGAAGCGGGCCGCGGCGGTGGCCGAGCTGGACGACTGGGCGCAGCTGCGCTCGGCGGGCGCCGCGATCAAGGACGACGTGCTGGCCCATCTCGAGCGCTACCTCGAGCAGCTCGAGGCGCAGGTCAGCGCCCGCGGCGGCACCGTGCACTGGGCCCGCGACGCCCGGGAGGCCAACGAGATCGTCACCGGACTCGTCCGCGCCGCGGGCGCCCGTGAGGTGGTCAAGGTCAAGTCGATGGCCACGCAGGAGATCGGGCTGAACGAGGCCCTGGCCGAGGCGGGCATCGACGCGTGGGAGACCGACCTCGCCGAGCTCATCGTGCAGCTCGGCCACGACACCCCCAGTCACATCCTGGTGCCCGCCATCCACCGCAACCGCGACGAGATCCGCGACATCTTCCGCCAGGAGATCCCGGGCGTCGACCCCGATCTGTCCAACGACCCCGCCGAGCTGGCCGACACCGCCCGTCAGCACCTGCGGCGGCGGTTCCTGCAGGCGCAGGTGGCGGTCAGCGGCGCCAACTTCGCCGTGGCCGAGACGGGCACCCTCGCCGTGGTCGAGTCCGAGGGCAACGGCCGCATGTGCCTCACCCTGCCGCGCACGCTGATCACCGTCATGGGCCTGGAGAAGATCGTGCCCACGTGGCGCGACCTCGAGGTGTTCCTGCAGTTGCTGCCCCGCTCGTCCACCGCGGAGCGGATGAACCCGTACACGTCGATGTGGGCCGGAGCCGTGGAGGGGCAGGACTTCCACCTCGTGCTGCTCGACAACGGCCGCACGGCCACGCTGGCCGACCCCGACGGGCGCAGCGCGCTGCGCTGCATCCGCTGCTCGGCCTGCCTGAACGTGTGTCCCGTCTACGAGCGCACCGGCGGGCACGCCTACGGCTCCACCTATCCCGGCCCGATCGGCGCCGTCCTCTCGCCGCAGCTGACCGGCGTGCAGGACAACGCCACGCTGCCGTTCGCGTCGTCGCTGTGCGGCGCCTGCTACGACGTGTGCCCGGTGGCCATCGACATCCCGTCGATGCTCGTGCATCTGCGCGAGCGGGTGAACGACGCCAAGGGCGTCACGCCCGAGCGGGCGGCGATGGCTGCGCTCGCCGCCACCATGGCCCACCCGCGCCGCTGGCGACTGGCCCTGCGGCTGGCCGGGGTGGGGCGGCTGTTCGCCCGCCGCGGGCGTATCCGGCGGCTGCCGCCGCCGGGCTCGGGCTGGACCCGCAGCCGCGACCTGCCGGCCCCGCCGCGCGAGCCGCTGCGGGTGTGGTGGCAGAGACGGGGCCGGCGGTGAGCGGCGCGCGCGAGGAGATCCTGGCGCGCGTGCGGCGGGCCGAGGCCGCCGCCGAGGTCGCCGTCCCCCGCGACTACCGCGGCGCCGGCGGCACGCCGCATCCCGACCCGGTCGCGCTGTTCGCCGAGCGGGTCGACGAGTACCGCGCCGCCGTGCACCGCTGCGCCCCCGCCGCCGCTGCGGCCACCGTCGCGCGCGTGCTGCGCGACGCGGGCGCCCGCCGGGTGGTCGTCCCCGCGGGGCTGCCCGACGACCTGCTGGCCGGCCTCGGCGGCGACGTCGAGACCGTCGCCGACGACCCACCGTTGAGCCCCGAGCGGCTCGACGCCGCCGACGCCGTGCTCACCACCTGCGCCTGCGCGATCGCGCTCACCGGCACCGTGGTGCTCGACCACCGCGCCGGGCAGGGCCGCCGCGCGCTCACCCTGGTCCCCGACCGGCACGTCGTCATCGTGCGCGCCGACCAGGTCGTGGTCGGCGTGCCCGACGCGATCGCCGCGCTCGACCCCACCCGTCCGCAGACCTGGATCAGCGGGCCGAGCGCCACCAGCGACATCGAGCTCGAGCGGGTCGAGGGCGTGCACGGCCCGCGCCGCCTCGACGTCCTGATCGTCGGCTGACAGCTCACTCGACTGCGTGTTGCGGGCGTGGTCCGGGAAGGACGACGTCATGAGTGACGAGAAGCCAGAGACCGACGTCGAGGGCGACGACAAGGTGGCCGGGAGCCGCACCACCGGCGGTGTGCCCGATCCCGACGCCGAGGACCAGGGCAGCACCACCGGCTCGACGCCGGACGACGAGTACGTCGGCCGGACGGCCGGCTCCGACATCGGCTACGAGGAGGAGACCGGCGCCGAACGGCGCGCCGAGAAGGGGTGAGCGGCGCACGGCGCGGGGGTACGGTGCGCTCGTGGGTGTCGGTAAGACGTTGCTCGGCTGGCCGGTCGTCCGGCAGCTGACCGGCGCCGACCGTCTCGCCCGCGGGGCCGCGGCGCAGTCCGCCCGGACCCGTGAGCGGGTCGCGCGCACCGAGACCGCCGACCGCGTGGTGCGCAGTGTCTGCCCGTACTGCGCCGTCGGCTGCGGGCAGAAGATCTACGTCAAGGACGACAAGGTCATCCAGATCGAGGGCGACGCCGACTCCCCCGTCTCGCGGGGCCGGCTGTGCCCCAAGGGCGCGGCCAGCGAGCAGCTCGTCAACAGCGCCAAGCGGCAGACCCGGATGCTTTACCGGCGCCCGTACGGCACCGAGTGGGAGAGCCTGGACCTCGACACGGCCATGGACATGATCGCCGACCGGGTCCTCGAGACCCGCGCGCGGACGTGGCAGGACGAGGACGAGGACGGCCGGCCCCTGCGGCGCACACTGGGCATCGCCGGCCTCGGCGGCGCGACGCTCGACAACGAAGAGAACTACCTGATCAAGAAGCTGTTCACGGCCATGGGCGCGATCCAGATCGAGAACCAGGCCCGTATTTGACACAGCGCCACCGTCCCCAGTCTGGGGGCCTCGTTAGGTCGTGGCGGAGCCACCACATTCCAGCAGGACCTGCAGAACTCCGACTGCATCGTCATCCAGGGCTCGAACATGGCCGAGTGCCATCCCGTCGGGTTCCAGTGGGTGATGGAGGCGAAGGCGCGCGGCGCCCGGGTCATCCACATCGACCCCCGCTTCACCCGCACGTCGGCGGTGTCCGACCAGCATGTCGCCCTGCGCGCCGGCAGCGACATCGCCTTCCTCGGCGGGATCGTCAACTACATCCTCGAGCACGAGAAGTACTTCCCTGAGTACGTCCTCGCGTACACGAACGCGGCCACGCTGCTGCGCGAGGACTTCCGCGACACCGACGACCTCGACGGCGTGTTCTCCGGCTACGACCCGCAGACCGGCACCTACGACACGTCGTCATGGCAGTACCGCGGCGTCGAGGAGGTCGCCGCCGGCGGGCAGCGCGACCTGTCGAACGTGAACGAGAGCGAGAGCGAGGACGAGGGCTCCCGCGAGGAGCGGGGCTCGGCGTACGAGATGGGCGGCCACGGGGCCTCGCTGCACCACGCCGAGGTCCAGCGCGACGAGACCCTGCAGGACCCGCTGTGCGTGTTCCAGGTGCTCAAGCGCCACTACGCCCGCTACACGCCCGAGATGGTGGCGCGGACCTGCGGCGTGCCGGTCGCCGACTTCCTGGCGGTGTGCGAGGCGGTGACCGAGAACAGCGGCCGTGACCGCACGACGTCATGGGTGTACTCCGTCGGCTGGACGCATCATTCGGTGGGCGTGCAGTACATCCGTGGCGCGGCCATCATCCAGCTGCTGCTCGGCAACATCGGCCGGCCCGGCGGCGGCATCCTCGCGCTGCGCGGGCACGCCAGCATCCAGGGCTCCACGGACATCCCCACCCTGTTCAACCTGTTGCCGGGCTACCTGCCGATGCCGAAGGCCGGCGAGCACGACGACCTCGACCATTACGTAGCCACGATCACCAGCCCGGAGCAGAAGGGTTACTGGTCCGAGGCGCGCAGCTTCATCGTGAGCCTGCTCAAGTCCTACTGGGGTGACGCGGCCACCGCCGGCAACGACTACTGCTTCGACCACATCCCCCGTCTGACCGGTGACCACGGCACCTACCAGACGGTGATGGACATGATCGCCGACAAGGTCGAGGGCTACTTCCTGCTCGGCCAGAACCCGGCCGTGGGTTCGGCACACGGCAAGATGCAGCGCCTGGGCATGGCCCACCTCAAGTGGCTGGTCGTCCGTGACCTGAACATGATCGAGTCGGCCACCTTCTGGAAGGACGGCCCGGAGATCGCCACCGGCGAGCTGCGCACCGAGGACATCGCCACCGAGGTCTTCTTCATGCCGGCCGCGGCGCACGCGGAGAAGGACGGCACGTTCACCCAGACCCAGCGCATGCTGCAGTGGCACCACAAGGCCGTCGAGCCGCCGGGCGACTGCCGTAGCGAGCTGAACTTCTTCTTCCACCTCGGTCGCCGGCTGCGCGAGCGGCTGGCCGGCTCGACGCTGCCGCGCGACCGCCCCCTGCTCGACCTGACGTGGGACTACGGCGTCGACGAGCACGGCGAACCGTCGGCCGAGGACGTGCTCAAGGAGATCAACGGGTTCCACCTCACCGGTGACGACGCCGGCGCCCCGCTGAACTCCTACCTGCAGATGAAGGACGACGGGTCGACCAGCGGCGGCTGCTGGATCTACACCGGTGTGTACGCCGACAACGTGAACCAGGCGCAGCGCCGCAAGCCGGCCGCGGAACAATCGTGGGTGGCGCCGGAGTGGGGTTGGGCCTGGCCGGCGAACCGGCGCATCCTCTACAACCGCGCGTCGGCCGACCCCCAGGGCAAGCCGTGGAGCGAGCGCAAGGCCTACGTGTGGTGGGACGAGGACGCGCAGAAGTGGACCGGGCACGACATCGCCGACTTCGTGGCCGACCGGCCGCCGGGCTACCGGCCCGAGCCGGGGACGGCCGGGGTGCAGGGCCTGGCCGGGGACGACCCCTTCGTCATGCAGGCCGACGGGAAGGCCTGGCTGTTCGCGCCCGCGGGGCTGCTCGACGGGCCGTTGCCCGCGCACTACGAGCCGGCCGAGTCGCCGGTGCGCAACCCGTTCTACGGCCAGCAGGCCAGCCCGACCCGCGAGGTCTTCCCGCGCAAGGACAACCTGCAGAACCCGTCGCCACCCGAGCCGTCGTCCGACGTCTTCCCCTACGTGTTCACGACCTACCGGCTGACCGAGCACCACACGGCGGGCGGGATGAGCCGCTGGTTGCCGTACCTGTCCGAGCTGCAGCCGGAGTTCTTCTGCGAGATCTCCCCCGAACTCGCCCGCGAGCGGCACCTCGACCATCTGGGCTGGGCGACCATCGTCACGGCGCGGGCGGCGATCGAGGCCCGCGTGCTGGTCACCGACCGGATGGTGCCGCTGCGCATCGGCGACGACGTCGTCCACCAGGTCGGCCTGCCCTACCACTGGGGCGTGGGCGGCGACGCCTGCGTCAGCGGCGACTCGGCCAACGACCTGTTCGGGGTCACGCTCGACCCGAACGTGCACATCCAGGAGTCGAAGGTCGCCTCGTGTGACATCGTCGCCGGGCGGCGGCCCACCGGGCCCGCCCTGCTGCGCTTCGTCGAGGAGTACCGCAGCCGGGCCGGCATCACCGTGCACACCGGCAACACCCAACGGACGGAGCGATAGCCGTGGGACAGCTGTCCGGGCCCGACCCGAACGTCGCGCGGTCGGCGGGCTGGACCGAACCGCCGGCGCGCAAGGGGTTCTTCACCGACACGTCGATCTGCATCGGCTGCAAGGCGTGCGAGGTGGCGTGCAAGGAGTGGAACGAGGTGCCCGACGACGGGTTCAACCTGCTCGGCTCCTCCTACGACAACACCGGGGCCCTGGGCGCCTCCACGTGGCGGCACGTCGCGTTCATCGAGCAGCCGCGCCGGCTCGGCCGGCAGGACGCCGGCTTCGGCGACCTGCCCACCGGCCCGGCCGCGAGCGGCACGCTGAACCGGGCCGTGGACGAGGCGACGAGCGGTGACCGCAACGCCCTGGGCACCGACACCACCAAGGTGGCGCTGGGCCTGCCCACGACCCAGCTGCCCGGGGCCGTGGACCCGGACGGCCGGCGCACCGACTTCCGGTGGCTGATGTCCTCGGACGTGTGCAAGCACTGCACCGAGGCGGCCTGCCTCGATGTCTGCCCGACCGGCTCGCTGTTCCGCACCGAGTTCGGCACCGTCGTCGTGCAGGACGACATCTGCAACGGCTGCGGCTACTGCGTGCCCGCCTGCCCGTTCGGGGTGATCGACCGGCGCATCGGTGAGCAGGGCACGAAGAACGTCGGCATCGCCCAGAAGTGCACCCTGTGCTACGACCGGCTGCAGGCCGGCGAGCAGCCCGCGTGCGCGAAGGCCTGCCCCACGCAGTCGATCCAGTACGGCGACCTCGACGAGCTGCGCGAGCGTGCGGCGGCGCGGGTCGAGGCCCTGCACGAGCAGGGTGTGCCCGAAGCGACGCTGTACCTCGAGAACCCCGACGACGGCATCGGCGGCGGGGGGGCGGTGTTCCTGCTGCTCGACGAGCCCGAGGTCTACGGCCTGCCGCCCGACCCGGTGGTGACGACCCGTGACCTGCCGGCGATGTGGCGCACGGCCGGGGCCGCCGCGGTCGGGCTGCTGGCCGCGGCCGTCGGGGTCTTCGCCGGACGGCGTCCGTGACGGCGCCGAGGACCGGTCGACGGCGGCGCAGGGGCGGCGGCGGCGGCGACGGCGCGCCGGTCGTGCCCGACGTCGAGTTCACCTCCTACTACGGCCGGCCGGTGGTCAAGGCCTCGCCCTGGGAGAAGGACATCCCGGCCTACCTGTTCCTGGGCGGGTTGGCCGCCGGGTCGTCGCTGCTGGGCGCCGGGGCCGACCTCACCGGGCGGGCGGCGCTGCGGCGCACCGGCCGCATGGGCGCGCTGGCCGCGATCTCGGCCAGTTTCGCCGCCCTGGTGCACGACCTGGGCCGCCCGGCGCGCTTCGTGAACATGCTGCGGGTGGCCAAGCCGACCTCGCCGATGTCGGTGGGCACCTGGCTGCTCACCGCGTACGGGCCCCTGGCCGGCCTGGCCGGCGCGGCCGAGGTGGCCGCGGTGCTGCCGGTGCCGCGCTGGGCCCGTCGGCTGCTCGGCACGCTCGCCCGCCCGGCCGGTCTCGGCGCGGCGGCCGTCGCGCCGGCGGTCGCGTCCTACACCGCGGTGCTGCTGGCCGACACCGCCTCGCCCGCCTGGCACGAGGCGTACCGCGAGCTGCCCTTCGTCTTCGTCGGCTCGGCCGCGGCGGCGGCGGGCGGGCTGGGCCTGCTCGGCGCACCGGCGGGGCAGGCCGGGCCCGCGCGGCGGCTGGCCGTCGTCGGTGCCGCCGTCGAGCTGGCCGCCGAGCAGCGGATGGAGGTGTCGATGGGCCTGGCCGCCGAAACCCTGCACGCGGGCACGGCGGGGACGTTGATGCGGGCCAGCCGGGCGCTCAGCGCCGCGGGAGCGCTGGGCGCGCTGGCCGGGCGGCGCCACCGCGCGGTGTCAGCGGTCTCGGGTGCGGCCCTGCTGGCCGGTTCGGCCTGCACCCGCTTCGCGATCTTCGACGCCGGCCAGGCTTCCGCGCGCGACCCGAAGTACACCGTGGTGCCCCAGCGCGAGCGCCTCGACCGCCGCACCTGACCGCGTTTCCTCGCGTACGGACGCTGCCGCGCGCCGGCGGACGACCGCTGGCGAGGAAAGGCGGGTCAGCGGACGGTGATGGCGGCGGGGCCCTGCGCCATGATCTCGCCGATCACCGGCGCACCGGGCACCTCGCCGACCACGAGCAGGCCACCGCTGGTCTGGGCGTCGGCCAGCAGCAGCAGCTCGTCCTCGGCCACGGCGGCGTCGAGGTGCGGGCGCACCCAGTCGAGGTTGCGCCGGGTGCCGCCGCTGACGAACCCGTCGCGCAGCGCGTCGCGGGCGCCGTCGAGGTAGGGCACGGCGTCCACTTCGAGCACGGCCGACACCCCGGAGGCCCGCACCATCTTGAACAGGTGGCCGAGCAGCCCGAAGCCGGTGACGTCGGTGGCCGCCTCGGCGCCGGCGGCCACCGCGTCCCGTGCGGCGGCGTCGTTCAGCGCGACCATCGTCGCCACGGCGTGCGCGAACACCTCGCCGGTGGCCTTGTGTCGGTTGTTGAGCACGCCCACGCCCAGCGGCTTGGTCAGGCTGATCGGCAGGCCGGGGCGCGCCGCGTCGTTGCGCAGCAGCCGCGCGGGGTCGACCAGCCCGGTGACGGCCATACCGTACTTCGGCTCGGGGTCGTCGATGCTGTGCCCGCCGCCCACGTGGCAGCCGGCGGCGCGGGCCACGTCCAGGCCGCCGCGCAGCACCTCGCGCAGCAACTCGCCCGGCAACACGTCGCGCGGCCAGCCGACGAGGTTCACCGCGACGATCGGCCGCCCGCCCATGGCGTAGACGTCGGACAACGCGTTGGCCGCGGCGATGCGCCCCAGTCGTAGGCGTCGTCGACGACGGGGGTGAAGAAGTCGGCGGTGGTGACCACCGCGGTCGTGTCGTCGATGCGCACGACGGCCGCGTCGTCGCCGTCGTCGAGCCCCACGAGCAGGTCGGGCGATGCGTCGCCGGCGAGCCCGCGCACGATCTCCTCCAGCTCTCCGGGCGGGATCTTGCACGCGCAGCCGCCGCCGTGCGCGTACTGCGTCAGCCGGGTCTGCACCCGCCCGACGTTAGTCAGTAGGTTCGACGGTGGAGGCGTATGGGTGCCTGGTGGCCCTCCCGGTCTTCAAAACCGGTGAAGCCGAGTACCTCGGCTTGGCGGGTTCGATTCCCGTCCGTCTCCGCCAGCTGCCGAAGGGACGAGGCGATGCCCGGCTTCGACGACGCGGACCCGCGCCGCGCGGTGCCGCGCACCGACGCCGTGCTCGCCGACCCGCGTCTGATCGCCCTGGCCGCGCAGCTGGGCCGCCCCCGGGTGAAGGACGCGGTGACGGCTGCCCTCGACCAGGTCCGCGCCGGGACGCTGCCGCCGGACGAGGCGGCCGACGAGGCCGTGCGCCGGCTGCCCGCCCGTCCCGGCCCGGCGCGGCGGGTCCTGAACGCCACCGGCGTGGTGCTGCACACCAACCTCGGCCGGGCCCCGCTGTCCGACGCCGCGCGCGCGGCCGTGCTGGCCGCGGCGGGCTACGTCGACGTGGAGTTCGACCTCGCCACCGGGCGCCGGGCGCCTCGCGGGCGCGACCTGCTCGACGGCCTGCGCCGGGCCGTCCCGGCCGCCGGGGACGTGCTCGTGGTCAACAACGGCGCGGGGGCCCTGGTGCTGGCCACCACGCTGCTCGGCGCCGGCCGGGAGATCGTCGTCAGCCGCGGCGAGATGGTGGAGATCGGCGACGGTTTCCGGCTGCCCGATCTGATCGAGTCGACGGGTGCGCGGCTGCGTGAGGTCGGCACCACGAACCGGGTGCGGTTGGCCGACTACGCCGACGCGATCGGTCCGCAGACCGGCGCGGTGCTCAAGGTGCATCCCAGCAACTTCCGGGTCGAGGGGTTCACCAGAGCGGTGCCGGTGCGCGAGCTGGCCGGCCTCGGCCTCCCGGTGATCGCGGACCTCGGCAGCGGCCTGCTCGCGCCGCACCCGCTGCTGCCCGACGAGCCCGACGCCGCGACCGCCCTCGCCGACGGCGCCGCCGTGGTCACCGGCAGCGGCGACAAGCTGCTCGGCGGCCCGCAGGCCGGCCTGTTGCTGGGCCGCGCCGACCTGATCGCGCAGCTGCGCCGGCACCCGCTGGCCCGCGCCCTGCGCGTCGACAAGCTGACGATCGCCGCGCTCGAGGCCACCCTCGACGGGCGCCACTCGCCCACGTGGGCGGCGCTCACCGCCGACCCCGACACGCTGGCGGTGCGCGCCCGGCTGGTCGCCGAGGCCACCGGCGGCACCGTGGTGGCCTCGGCCGGCGCGGTCGGCGGCGGCGGCGCGCCCGGGCTGGCGCTGCCCGGCTGGGCCGTCGCGCTGCCCCCCGCCCTCGCCGGACCGCTGCGCACCGGCGAGCCGCCGGTGGTGGGCCGGGTGGAGCACGACCGGCTGCTGCTCGACCTGCGCTGCGTCGCGCCCGCCGACGACGCGGCGCTGATCACCGCCGTGCTGGCCGCGGTGCGCGGCGGCGCCGGCCCGTGACCCGCCGCGCCGTCCTGGCCAGCGCCGGGCACGTCGACCACGGCAAGTCGACGCTCGTCCGCGCGCTCACCGGTATCGAGCCCGACCGGCTGGCCGAGGAACGCCGTCGCGGGCGCACCCTCGACCTGGGCTTCGCGTGGACGACGCTGCCCTCGGGCGCGCAGCTGGCCTTCGTCGACGTGCCGGGGCACGAGCGCTTCATCGCCACCATGCTCGCCGGGCTCGGGCCCGTCCCGGCGGTGCTGTTCGTGGTGGCCGCCGACGAGGGGTGGTCGCGGCAGTCGGGCGAGCACCTGGCCGCCGTCGACGCGCTCGAGGTGCGGCACGGCCTGCTGGCCGTCACCCGTGCCGACCTCGCCGACCCCCAACCCGTCCTGCGCGACGCCGGTGAGCGGCTGGGCCGCTCCTCGCTCGGGCCGGTGGCGGCGGTGGCCGTCTCCGGCGTCACCGGGGCGGGGCTGCCCGAGCTGCGTACGGCTCTCGACGACCTCGTCACCGGCCTGCCCGAGCCGGACGCCACGGCGCCGGTGCGGCTCTGGCTCGACCGCAGCTTCAGCATCCGGGGCAGCGGGACGGTCGTCACCGCCACCCTGGCTGACGGCGCGGTGGCCGTCGGCGACGAGCTGAGCCTGGACGGGCGGACAGTGACGGTGCGCGGCTTGCAGTCGGCCGGCGCCGCGCACGACCGGCTGACCGGCACCGCGCGGGTGGCCCTGAACCTGCGCGGCGTGCCGACCGACGCGGTGGCCCGCGGCGACGTGCTGCTCACCCCCGGCGCCTGGCACCGCACCGCCGTCGTCGACGCCCGGCTGACCGGCGCCCCCGCGCGGCTGGCGGCCGAGCTCACCCTGCACGCCGGCACCGCCGCGGTGCCCGCGCGGGTGCGGCCCCTGGGCGCGGACCACGCGCGGATCACGCTGGCCCGGCCCCTGCCGCTGCGGGCCGGTGACCGCGCGGTGCTGCGCGATCCCGGGCGGCACGCGGTGGCCGCCGGGGTGCTGGTGCTCGACGCCGACCCCCCGCCGCTCGAGCGCCGGGGCGCCGGCCGGGCCCGCGCCGTCGCGCTGGCCGACGCGCGGGTGCCCCCCGACCCGGCGCGCGAGGTGGCCCGCCGCGGCGCGGTCCGCCGGACGCACCTCGACCGGTTGGGCGTCGACAGCGCGGCCCTGCCCGACGTCGCCGGCTGGCTGGTCGACCCGGGCACGCACGCCGGCTGGGTCGCCGGGGCGCCGCGGGCCGTGCGGGCCTGGGCCGCCGCCCACCCGCTCGATCCGCCGATGCCGCTGGCCGCCCTCGCCCACGCCCTGGGCACACCCGACGACGCGGCCCTGCTGGCCTCGGTGACGGGCGCGGCCGGCCTGAGCGTGGCGCAGGGCCGCGCCACGTGCCTCGATGCCGGCACCGGCGGGCTCGGCCCGGCCCAGCGCGGCGTCGACGAGGTGGTCGCCCGGCTGCGGGCGCAGCCGTTCCGAGCGCCGGAGGCGGGCGAGCTGGCCGAGCTCGGGCTGGGCCGGCGCGAGCTGGCTGCGGCGGTGCGGGCCGGCACGTTGCTCACCCTCGACGGCGTGGTGCTCCTGCCCGACGCCCCCGACGTCGCGGTGGCCGTCCTGCGTGCGCTGCCCGCGCCGTTCACGCTCAGCGCAGCCCGGCAGGCGCTGGACACCACGCGCCGGGTGGCCGTGCCGCTGCTCGAGCATCTCGACGGGCTGGGCCGCACCCGGCCGGTCGACGGCGCCCGCCGCGAGGTGGTCGACGGGCCGGGGTGAGGGTCAGCCGAGCACGGCGCTGATCGCCCCGGCCACCTGCTGCAGCCGCCCCGCCGCGGCCGTCCCCGCCGGCGACACGGTGAGGGTGAGGTTGCGCCCGCGCTCCACCCAGACCAGGCGGGCGATGTGCGGTTGGCCGTCCTCCAGGGCGGCGGGGTAGCGGCCGGCCACCTCGACGCGGGTGACCCGGTAGCCGGTGCGGGTGCGGTCGTCGAGCTCGCCCGCGACGACGCTCGCGGCGCTCTGGCCGCGCGCCAACGGCACGTCACCGATATCGATCACCGTCTTGCCGTCGGTACCCGAGTAGGCGCACACGCTGGGGACGTCGGCGGTGCGCGTCGAGCGCAGCGGAGCCAGCGCGACGTCGGCGAGGTGTTGGGTGAGCAGCCGGCAGGCGACCACGTCCGCCGAAGGCGCCCGCACTCCTACCGATGCGGGCGCTCGTCCCGGGGCGCCGGGACCGCGCCCGCTCGACGCTGGTGCGCCCGCGCGACCCGCGGGCGACGACGCGGGGCCGGGGCCGGGCCGGGCGTTGCCCGCGCCGGAGCCCGTCGTCGCGCTGCCGGACGCACCTGAGGCCCCGACCGGGCCCGGCGTGCCGGAGGCGCCGGACACCGCGCCCGCCGGGTCGGCCGGCGGGGCGGTCGAGTGGTGTCTGTGGTGTCCCGACGAGGAGCACCCGGCGAGCAACGCGCCGACCAGCAGCGCCGCGCACCACCGTCGGGTCATGCGCACAGTGTGCGCGATCTGCTACTCAGCGCAACCGGTCGCCGGGTCAGCCGCCGGCCAGGTGGTCGAGCAGGACGTCGGTCAGCCGGTCCGGCGCCGTCTCGGGAATCCAGTGCCCGACGCCCTCGAGCACCTCGAACCGGTACGGGCCGGTCACGTAACGGGCGGTGGCCTGCGCGGCCTGCCGCCCGAGCGCGGTGTCCCCGTCGCTCCACACGTAGAGGGTGCGCACCGCGATGCGGTGGCCGAACTCGGCCTCGCGCCCGAACGGCACCGCCCGGTACCAGTTCAGCGCGGCGGTCACGCCGCCGGGGCCGAGGGTGTCGACATAGCGTCGGGCGACGTCGGCCGGCAGCCCGCTGCGGACCGCCGCGGCCTGCCCGACCCGGCTGCGCAGCAGGGCCTCGGGCAGGGCCGGCAGCTGGAACAGGGCCATGTACCAGGACCGCAGCGCCTGACCGCGCGGCATCGCCCACACCAACGCCGCCGGGTGCGGCACGCTGACCGCCGTCAGGCTGCGCACCCGCTCGGGGTGGCTGGAGGCCAGCGCCCATGCCACCGACGCCCCCCAGTCGTGGCCGACCACGTGGACCTGCTCGCGGCCCAGCGCGTCGATCAGGGCGAGAACGTCGTCGACGAGCTCCCGGGCGACGTACGATCGGCGCCCGGCCGGCCGCGCGCGCGGTGAGTAGCCGCGCTGGTCGGGCGCCAGCACCCGGTACCCGGCTCCGGCCAAGCGCGGGGCCACCGTGTCCCACGCGTGCCGGTTCTGCGGGAAGCCGTGCAGCAGCACCACAACCTCGCCGTCGTCCGGCCCGGTGTCGGACACGTCGAAGACCAGGTCGCCGCGGGTGAACGTCTCCATGCGCCGATTCTGTCGCACCCCGACCCGCAGCGGTCAGCGGTGGCCGGCGGCGCGGGCCTCGAGGTACCCGCGCTCGGCGAGGTTGAGCGTGCTGCGCGCGGCGAGGGCGAACTGCTCGCGGGCCTCGTCGGTGCGGCCGGCGAGGTCGAGCAGGTGGGCGCGCACGGCGGCGATGCGGTGGTGGCCGCCGAGGGACGGTTCGGCCCGCGCCAGCGCCACCAGCCCGTCCTGCGGGCCGTACACCATCGCCAGCGCCACGACCCGGTTGAGGGTGACCATCGGGCCCGGCGCGAGCGTGACCAGCACGTCGTAGAGGCCGAGGATCTGCGGCCAGTCGGTCTGCGCGGTGCTCGGCGCCTCGTCGTGCACGGCCGCGATGGCCGCCTGCACCTGGAACGGACCCATCGTGGACGCCGGCAGGGTGTCGCGCAGCAGGGCCGTGGCCTCGGCGATCATCGCGTGGTCCCAGCGGCTGCGGTCCTGCTCGGTCAGCGGGACCAGCCCGCCGCTCGGCGTGGTGCGGGCCGGGCGGCGGGCGTCGGTGAGCAGCATCAACGCGAGCAGCCCGCTGACCTCACCCTCGCCGGGCAGCTCGGCGTGCAGCTGCCGGGCCAGCCGGATCGCCTCGGCGCTGAGCTCGACACGGTGCAGCCGCTCCCCCGAGCTCGCCGTGTACCCCTCGTTGAAGATCAGGTACAGCACGTGCAGGACGGCGGCCAGGCGGCCCGGCCGCTCGGCGGCGCCGGGCAGGGTGAACCGGGCGCCGTGCTCGCGGATGCGCGCCTTGGCCCGGCTGATCCGCTGCGCCACCGTAGCTTCCGGGACGAGCAGCGCCCGGGCGATCTCCGACGTGCTCAGCCCGCCCACCGCGCGCAGCGTCAGCGCCACCTGCGACACCGCGGTCAGCGCCGGGTGGCAGCACAGGAACAGCAGCGTCAGCGAGTCGTCCTGCTCGGTGGGCGGCGGCGCCTCGTCGCCGGCGGCGGCGGCCGCGGTGTCCTCGCGCCGCCGCCGCGCGCTGTCCTGCCGCCATGTCTCGATCCAGCGACGCGACGCGGCGGTGACCAGCCAGCCCTTCGGGTTGTCCGGCACGCCGTCGACCGGCCACTGCGTCGCCGCGGCCAGCAAAGCCTCCTGCACGGCGTCCTCGCACACGTCGAAGGAGCGGTAGCGGCGGGTCAGGGTCGCGAGCACCGGCGGGCCCAGCTCGCGCAGCAACCGGTCGATCGACGCGGGCACGGTCAGTCGTCGAGCAGGCTGCGGTCGAACACCGGGCGCACCTCGACGTGGTTGAACTCGGCGTCGGGCACCCGCGCGGCGATGGCCACCGCTTCGTCCAGGTCGGCGCACTCCACGAGGTAGAACCCGGCCAGGTGCTCCTTGACCTCGGCGAACGGGCCGTCGCTGGTGACCACGGCACCGTCGCGCACGCTCACCCGGGTGGCCGTCTCGGCCGGCGCGAGGCCCCCCGACGTGACGAGGTGCCCGGAGTCGAGCAGCGCGTCGGTGAGCGCGAAGTGCGCGCGGCCGAACTCCTCGCGTTCGGCGTCGCTCAACGTCTCCCAGTGCGCGAGGGACGTCGGATTGCTCTGGACCATGATCAGGTACTGCATGGCGGTGATCCTCTCGACGGAATCGTGGTCATCGTGTCACCGGGATGTCGAGACCGGCGGCCCGGTCTCGACATCGGGGTGCGGCGCCGATGGACGGCGCCGGCCCAGGAGGCGAACCGACATGAGCGACCAACAGGAGATCCAGGCCCTGATCGACGAGCGGACCCAGGCGATGCGCGACGGCGACGCGAAGACGATCTGCGCGCGCTACACCCCCGATGCCGTGGTGTTCAGCCTCGCCCCGCCGCTGGTGCAGCCGGCCGACGGCAACCGCGAGGTCGAGCAGATGCAGGCGTGGTTCGACGAGAAGGGCGGCGGCGTGTGGTCGCAGGTGCGAGACCTGCGGGTGACCGTCGACGGCGACCTCGCGCTGTGCACGGCCCTGGAGTCGATGGGCGCACCGCCGGACTCGCCCCAGCCGTTCACGCTCTGGTACCGCTCGACGTTGGGGCTGTGCCGCGTCGACGGTGATTGGAAGATCGTGCACGAGCACACCTCGACACCGTTCTACATGGACGAGTCGATGCGCGCGGCGACCGACCTGCAGCCGGTGGACGCCTCGTGACCGGCCCGCTCGCCGGCGCGCACGCGGTGGCCAAGATCCCGGCGCAGGACCTCGACCGGGCCCGCCGCTTCTACCGCGACCGGCTCGGGCTCGAGCCGATCGAGGAGCGCCCCGGCGGCCTGCGCTACGTCGTCGGCGACAGCGAGTTCCACCTGTTCACGTCGACGGGCCGCGCGTCGGGTGAGTCGTCCCAGCTGGGCTTCGAGGTGGGCGATCTCGACGCCACCGTGGGCGACCTGCGGGCCCGCGGACTGGTCTTCGAGTCCGTCCACCTGCCCGGGTGGGAGGTGCGCGACGACGTCGTCACGGTGCCCGGCAACTACCCGAGCAAGGGCACCGGCGAGCGCGGGGCCTTCTTCCGCGACAGCGAGGGCAACCTGCTCGCGGTGGGCCAAGCCATCCCCTGACCCGGGTCGCGCGATCCCGTTCACCATGATGGGGTCGGTGCGGACGGGAGGGCCGATGGACGCTCGACAACTGACGGTGGCGGCGAACGCGCTCGCGGCCGTGAACGCGGCCAACGCGTGGCGCCCGGTCGACCGGGTGGGCCCGGCGTCACTGCCGGCGTTCTTCACCGGCCTGCCCACGACGGAGCTGCCGCTGGAGGTGCTCGGCGTGCACGCGCTCGGCAACGCGTGGCTCGCCCGCCACGGCGGGTTCCGCGGCCGGCTGGGGGTGGCCGGTGCCGCCCTCGCCGCCGGTACCGCGGTGGCCCTCGCCGGGATCGAACGGCAGGCTCGTAGTGCGCGCGGGGTGTACGAGCAGGCGCTGCGGGCCGGGCTCGGGGACGGCTACCGCGAACGCATCGCCCAGCCCGAGTTCCCGGGCCCGGACGCCGCCACCGCGCGCACGCCGGGGGTCGTGCGGATGGCGCGCATCCGCCGCCGCTTCGCCGCCGACCGCGACCTGTCCTACGGTCCGTCGGGTCGGGCCAACCTGCTCGACATCTGGCGACGTGCCGACCTGCCGCGCGACGCCCGCGCCCCGGTGCTCGTGCAGATGCCGGGCGGCGCGTGGACGATGGGCAACAAGTACCACCAGGCCTACCCGTTGATGAGTCATCTCGCCGAACGCGGGTGGGTGTGCGTGGCCATCAACTACCGGCTCAGCCCGCGGCACCGCTGGCCGGCCCAGATCGTCGACGTCAAGCGCGCCCTCGCCTGGACCCGCCGGCACATCGCCGACTACGGCGGCGACCCGGGCTTCCTCGCCGTCACCGGCGGCTCGGCCGGCGGCCACCTGTCATCGCTGGCCGCCCTCACCCCGAACGACCCGCAGTGGCAGCCGGGCTTCGAGGACGAGGACACGTCGGTGGCGGCCGCGGTGCCGTTCTACGGCGTCTACGACTGGACCGACCGCGACGGCGTCGGCCACCACGGCACCCTCGGCCTGCTGCAGCGCACGGTCACCGGCCTGACCATCGCCGACCACTACGCCACCTTCGACGCCGCATCGCCGATGAGCCGCATCGGCACGACGCCGGCACCGCCGTTCCTCGTCTCGCACGGTGTCAACGACACGCTGGTGCCGGTGGAGCAGGCGCGGCTGTTCGTCGACCGGCTGCGCGCCGCCGCCACCCGCCCCGTCGTCTACGCCGAGCTGCCCGGCGCCCAGCACGCGTTCGACATCTTCGGCACCCCCCGCGCGACGGCCGCGGCCGAAGCCGCCGCGCGCTTCCTCGGCGTGGTGTACGGCGAGCACCGCGCCGCCCGCCCCTGACCAATCGCCCGGTTCCCTTCTTGCACGCCGGTACGACCGGTTTTCGCGCCGGAAACCGGTCGTACGGAACCGGGAGTTGGGCGAGCTACGGCACCGCCGGGACGCCCTCGGGCCCGTCGGGATCATCGGGGCCGGCCGGCTCGGGCAGCGGCTCCTCCGGAGCCGGCGGCAGAGTCGTGGGCGTGTCGGGCAGCAGCTCACCGGGGTCGTCGGGCGCCGGTTCCTGCGGGTCGATGGGCGGGTATCCAGGTTCCGTCGTCATACCAGCAGTGTGCCCGTGGCGGCGTGCCGACCGCGACGAAAGGCAACCCGCCCGTGAGACTGCTCGACCCCGTCCTGGAGGACCTGACCCCCCACCACGTCGCCCTGTACTGGCGCTTCCAGATCGTGCGCACACTGGTCGACTTCGGCGCGGCGGTCTGCTTCGTGATCGGCAGCGTGTGCTTCTTCTTCACCACCACCACCCGAGCGGCCGACTGGCTCTTCCTGGTCGGCTCGATCCTGTTCGCCGCGAAGCCGACGATCGACGTCGTGCGCTCGGCCCGACTGCGGCGCCTGCCCGGGCAGGCCGACAGCCAGGTGTGAACGCGGCGGCTCAGCCGAGCACGAGCCGGTTCGCGTGCAGCCGCTCGTAGTGCGGGCGGCTGCGCTCGGCGGCCTCGGCGGCGGCACCGGTCAACGACACCGTGCGCGGCCGGTGCGCTTCGAAGCCGGTGGACGCCTCGACCGCGGCGTACCAGTACGGCGCCCACACGCCGTCGGACACACGGGGGCCGGCCGGCCAGTGCAGCATGCGGTCGGTGAACGCGACGCCGACGTGGTCACACAGCCAGCGCAGGTAGGCCTCGGGCGCGCGCAGGAAGTCGGCCGAGTCGATGACGGGCAGGGCGCCGTCGAACTGTTCGTAGAGCTCGACCTGCTGGATGAGGCCGATGTCCTCGGCCACGACGTCGGCCCGCGAGCGCACGTAGGACGCCACGACCTCGGCCGGGTCGCGGATGAGCAGCACATTGGTCAGCGCGGCGATCCACTCGCGCGGCAGCGGCGCGATCAGGTGATGGGTCATGTGCTTCTGGTAATAGACGCCCTCGACGGGCGACCTCGTCAGCTCGTCGACGACGGCCCGCCACGACGGGTCACCGGCGGCGATCACCTCGTCGCGGACGGGATGGTTCAGGCCGGTCTCGGCCAGGTAGTAGGCGTACAGCGGCTCGTCCACGACCCGGGTGTCCGGCCGGTTCTCCCACGAGCGCATCAGGGCGGTGGAGATGTTGCGCGGCCCGGACCACATCGCGAGCCGGACGGTCACGGCGCCACACGGTCGGCGACGTCGCGGCGGATCAGCTCCCGGTAGAGCGTCTGCAGGCGCTGCACCATCGGTCCCCGCGCGCCGGTGCCGATGCGCCGGCCGTCCACGGTGTGCACCGGCACTACTCCGGCGAAGGTCCCGGTCACGAACGCCTCGTCAGCGCTGTAGACCTCGGTGAGGCTGAACGACTTCTCCCGGGCGACGATGCCGTTGTCGCGGCAGACGCGCAGCACGTTCGCACGGGTGATGCCGCCCAGGCAGTACATCCCCGACGACGTCCACACCTCCTCGCCGCGCACGACGAAGAAGTGCGTGGAGTTGCAGGTGGCGACGAAGCCGTGCGGGTCGAGCATGAGCGCCTCGTCGGCCCCGGCGGTGTAGGCCTGGATGCACGCGGTGATGTCGTTGAGCTTGCTGTGCGCGTTGAGCTTCGGGTCGAGGGTGTCCGGGGCCGCGCGCCGCACGTGGACGGTGAACAGCGACAGGCCGCGCTCCACGGTGGCCGGCAGGGGGTCCTTGTGCTCGGCGACGATGACGACGGTGGCCGGGCCCGCCGACATGCGCGGGTCCTGGTAGGGCGTCGACTTCGGCCCGCGGGTGACCATCAGGCGCACGTGCACACCGTCGCCGGTCATGCCGTTGCCCTCGAGCGTGCGATAGATCTGCGCGGTCAGCTGCTGACGGGTCAGCCCGATGTCGAGCATGATCGCCGCCGCGCCCTCCTCCAGCCGGTCGAGGTGCAGGTCCAGGAACGCCGGGTGCCCGCCGGCCACCCGCAAGCCCTCCCACACACCGTCGCCGAGCACGAAGCCGGCGTCGAAGACGCTGACGACGGCGCGGGCCCGCGGCACCAGCTCGCCGTTCACCATGACCAGGATCTCGGCGTTGCGCGGGTCCTCGGTGTGGTCGTGGGTCCCGTGCGCGGCGGTCATGTTCCGATCATCTCGGTCCCGGCCACGAACACGGCCTCGGCGCGCAGGCCGGCGTCGAGCAGCACCAGGTCGGCCCGCCGGCCCGGGGCCAGCGCGCCGTGCGAGGACCCGAGGCCGAGCACCGCCGCGGGCGTGGTCGACGCCGCCGCCACCGCGCGCTCGAGGGAGATGCGGTTGTCGACGGCGCGGCGCACCGCGGCGTCCATCGTCAGGGTGCTGCCGGCGATGCTGCCGCCGTCGCCGCCGGCCGCGAGCCGGGCGACCCCGTCGCGCACCCGTACCGCCTGCCCGCCGAGCCGGTAGTCGCCGTCGCCGGCCCCGGCGGCATCGATCGCGTCGGTGATCAGCACCGGGTGCCCGTCGCGGTCGAGCAGCCGCAGCATCGCCGGGTGCACGTGCACGCCGTCGTTGATCAGCTCGCACGCGACGCCGGCCTCGAGCGCGGCGACGACCGGCCCCGGCTCGCGGTGATGCACCGACCGCATGCCGTTGTAGAGATGGGTGGCGAGCGTGGCGCCCCGGTCGAACGCGGCGCGGGCCTGCTCGTAGGCCGCGTCGGTGTGCCCCACCGCCACCACGACGCCGGCGGCGAGCGCGGCGTCGACGAGCTCCAGCGCGCCGGGCAGCTCCGGGGCCACGGTGATGGTGCGCAGGTGACCGCGGCCGGCCTCGAGCAGCGCCCGCCACACGTCGGGGTCGGGGTCGAGGAGGTGTGCGGGGTTCTGCGCGCCGCACCGCGCCGCCGACAGGAACGGGCCCTCGAGGTGCGCGCCGAGCACGCCGCTGTCCGGGTCGGCGGCGAGCTCGGCGATCCAGCCCAGCTGCTCGCACAGCCGCTCGACCGGCGCGGTGACCAGCGAGACGAGTGTGGCCGTGGTGCCGTGCCGGCGGTGGAAGGCCACGGCACCCGCGAGGTCGGCCGGCGAGCGGCTCGCGTCGTGGCCGCCGCCGCCGTGCACGTGCAGGTCGACGAAGCCGGGCACGAGCACCGCCGCGTGCCGGTCGGCCGGTTGCGGGGGCGCCCCGGAACCGGTGTCCGCGATCCGGCCGCCGGCGGCGCCGTCCAGCCGCACCCAGCCGGGGCCGGCCGGCCCACCGGGGAGCACCACTCGGTCGGCGGAGAGAACCGTCATGAGTTTTGCTCCAGTGATTGCGTGATGACGATTGGTTTCGGCATACTTCGGTCACATTCGATCACGGAGGCGGAGGGACGACCATGCTGCGCCACGAACGGCTCAGCGCCATTCTGGAGCTCGTCGCCCAGCGCGGCTCGCTCAGCGTCGAGGACCTCGTCGAGTCCTTCACGGTCTCGGCGGCCACGGCGCGCCGCGACCTCGACGATCTGGCCGGCCAGCAGCTGATCACCCGCACCCGCGGGGGCGCGGTCGCGCACACCGTCACCTACGACCTCCCGCTGCGCTACAAGAGCAGCCGCAGCCCCGACCAGAAGCGGCGCATCGCGGCCGCGGCGTCGGCGCTGCCCGAGACCGGCGACGTCGTGGGCCTCAACGGCGGTACGACCAACACCGAGGTGGCCCGCAGCCTGGCCATCCGCGCCGACCTCAACGGCAACACGTCGACGACGCTCGCCTCGCTCACCGTCGTCACCAACGCGTTGAACATCGCCAACGAGCTCGCCGTGCGCCCGCAGCTGAAGGTGGTCGTGGTCGGCGGGGTGCTGCGCCCGCAGTCCTTCGAGCTCATCGGGCCGTTCGCGCGCGAGGTGCTCGCCGGCGTCACCATCGACCTGACGTTCCTCGGCGTCGACGCCCTGTCGGCCACGCACGGCGCCGCGGCCGTGCACGAGGGCGAGGCGCAGATCAACCGGATGATGGTCGAGCGCTCGCGCCGCGTGGTCGTGGTGGCCGACAGTTCCAAGCTGGAGCAGCGCGCATTCTGCACCATCTGCGAGGCCACGCGCGTCGACGTGCTCATCACCGGCAAGGAGGCGTCCGAGGAACTCGTGGCGCCGTTCCTGGAGGTCGGGATGGACGTGCGGCAAGTCTGATCACCCGCCGCCGAGCACGGCCAGGGTCCGGGCCACGGCGTCGGCCACGGCGTCGCGGGCCGCGGCCAGGTACCCGCGCGGGTCGACCGAGTCGGTGAGCCCGGCGCGCACGGCCCCGGTGAAGGCCACGTTCAACGCCGTGCCCACGTTGATCTTCACGATGCCGTGCTCGACCGCGGCGCGCAGCTCGTCGTCGGGCACCCCGGACGAGCCGTGCAACACCAGCGGCACCGGCACGGCGTCGCGCAGCCCGGCGATCAGCTGCTGATCGAGGCGGGCGGTGCGCTCGGTCATCGCGTGCGAGCTGCCCACGGCCACCGCGAGCGCGTCGACGCCGGTGGCGGCCACGAACTCGGCCGCCTCGCCCGGGTCGGTGCGCGCGCCGGCCGCGTGCGCGCTGACCGGCTGGTCGGGCTTGCCGCCCACGTAGCCGAGTTCGGCCTCCAGCCACAACCCGCGCCCGTGCGCCCAGTCGGTCGCCGCGCGGGTGGCGTCGACGTTGGCGCGGTAGGCCAGCGCGCCGGCGTCGAACATGGCCGAGGAGAAGCCGTGATCGGCGGCCTGGTGCAGCAGGGCCTCGTGCTCGACGTGGTCGAGGTGCAGGGCCAGCTCGACGCCGGCCGCCTCGGCCACCGCCCGGGTCGCGGCAGCCACCGCGGCCAGGCCGCCGTGGTAGCGGACCGCGTTGTGGCTGATCTGCAGGATGGCCGCTCGGCCGGCCCGCTCGGCGCCGCAGGCGATGCCCTGCGCGTGCTCGAGGGTGACGACATTGAAGGCCACCACGCAGTCGTGCTCGGCGCGGGCGCGGGCCACCAGGTCGCCGGTTTTCGCCAGGCTCACCTCAGTGCTCCTTCACCACGATGTCGGTTCGCAGGGCCGCGGCCAGGCCGGTGACGACGGTGCCGGCGCCGGTGGCGGCCACCGCGGCCGCGGCGAGGGCCGCGGCGTCGGCCAGCAGGTCGGCGGGCTCGGCCCCGGCCACGAGGCCGCGGGCCAGCCCGGCGGTCAACGCGTCGCCCGCGCCGGTCGGGTTGCCGCGCATCGGCACCGGCAGCCGGGCCGTCCACGAGCGGCCGTCCAGCACCGCGGCCAGGCCCTCGGCGCCGCGCGACACGAGCGCGGCACCGGCGCCGTTCGCGATCAGCGCGCGGCAGGCCTGCAGCGCCGCCTCGTCGTCGTCCACCGGCCGGCCCACGAGCGCGGCCACCTCGGCGGCGTTGGGCTTGGCGACGGTGGGCCCGGCGCCCAGGGCCGCGCTCAGCGCCTCACCCTCGGCGTCCACGATCGACGGCACACCGCGCTGACGGGCCCGCGACACCAGCTGGGCGTACGCGTCGCGCGTCAGGTCGGTGGGCAGGCTGCCGGACAGCACGACGGCCCGGGCGCCGGCCAGCAGGGCGTCGAACGCCGTTAGCAGCGCCGCCCACTCGGCGCCGGCGATCTCGGGTCCCGGCTCGTTCAGCACGGTGGCGGTGTCGTCGCCGGACACGACGGTGACGGTACTGCGCGTGTTGCCCGCCACGGGCACGAGCACGTGCCCGACGCGCGCCGCGGCCAGGCCGTGTTCGAGTTCGGCGCCGTGGGCGCCGCCGGCGAACGCGAGCAGCGTGGCGTCGGCGCCCTCCTGCGTCAGCACCCGCGCGACGTTGACGGCCTTGCCCCCCGGGTGGCGTTGCACGTCGCTCACGCGGTGCGAGGCGCCCGGGCGCAGCTCGTCCACCGCGTAGGTGACGTCGACGGCCGGGTTGAGGCAGACGGCGAGGATCACGAGGCCACCCGCCAGGAGCTCACGTCGTCCAGTCCGGCCAGCCGCCACGCGAGCAGGGCCGCACCCAGCCGGCCGGCCCTCGCCCCCAGCGGCGAGGCCTCGATCAGCGGGGCCGGCCGCCAGGCGAGGCGGCTCGTCACGGCGGCGCGCAGCGGCTCGAGCAGCGCGTCCCCCGCGCCGGACAGACCGCCGGCCAGCACGATGCGTTCCGGGTCGTCGAGCATGGTGACGCCCACCAGGGCATCGGCGAGCGCGTCGACCGCTTCGTGCCAGATCCGCGCGGCCACCGGGTCCGTGTCCAGCCGGGCCACCACGTCGGCGCTCGTCGCCGCGCCGCCGCGGGCGGCCGCATAGCGGGTGGCCACCGCCCGCGCGGACGAGTACGCCTCGAGGCAGCCGCGCTGCCCGCAGGCGCAGATCTCGCCCCCGGGCCGCACCGGCACGTGGCCCAGTTCGCCCGCGCCGCCGTGGGCGCCGCGGCGTACCCGGCCGCCGACCGTCGACACCGACGCGATGCCGGTGCCGATCACCACCACCGTGCAGTCGGCCAGCCCGGCCGCCGCGCCCAGCTCCCGCTCGGCGAGTGCCGCGGCCGCGACGTCGTGCCCGAGCGCCACGGGCGTCGCGATGTCGGTCGCGAGCAGGTCGCGCAGCGGCACGTCGCGCCAGCCGATGTTGGCCGAGTAGCGGGCCACTCCGGCCTCGGTGTCCACCTCGCCCGGCACGACCACACCGGCGGCCGGCACGGCGATGCCCGCCCGGGCGGCGTCGGCGGCCAGGGTGCGCACCACCGCGCGCACCGCGGCCACCGCGGCGTCCGGGTCACCGGCCGGGGTCGGCTCGGTGCGTGCGTGCCGCACGACCCCTGCCCCGTCGACCAGTTGCGCCTTGATCGCCGTGCCGCCCACGTCCACCGCGACCACCGCCGGCACCGGCGCGTGGGCCGCGCCGGCGGGCGCAGACGTCATGCGGGGGTGGAGAGCACGATCGAACGGGTGAGGTTGCGCGGCGAGTCGGGCTCGAGACCCTTGCGCTCGGCCAGCGCCACGGCCAGCCGCTGCGCCGTGGTCAGATGCGCCATCGGGTCGACGTCGGAGGTGATCAGCAGCGCGCCGGTACGGGCGACGTCGTCGGCCAGGCCCTCGGGCAGCGGCCCGAACGCGAACACCGCCGACCGCTGGTCGACCACGCTGATCGGCCCGTGCCGGAACTCCATCGCCGGGTACGACTCGGCCCACACCTGCGCGGCCTCGCGCAGCTTGAGCGCGGCCTCGTTGGCCAGCCCGACCGTCCAGCCGCTGCCGAGGAAGGTGAACTGCTCGCACTCGACGAGCCGCGGGTCGAGCGGGCGGGCCAGCTCGCCCTCGACGTCGTCCAGAGCGGTGCCCAGGCCGTCGCCGGCCACGATGCGCCACAGCGCGAGCGCCGTGGTGGCGAAGCGGGTCTGCACGACCGACTGCTCGTCGGCGAAGTCGAGCAGGATGGTGGCCGAAGCCAACTGCGACACCGGGTGCGCCAGATCGGTCGTGATCACCGTCGAGCGCTGCCCCTCCGGCAGGCTGCGCAGCAGCCGGACGACCTCCGTGGTGGTGCCCGACCGCGTCAGGGCGATCACCCGGTCGTAGTGCCGGTCGAGCGGGAACTCCGAGGCCGCGAACGCGTCGGACTCGCCGTGGCCCGTCATCTCGCGCAGCACCGCGCAGCACTGCGCCATGTACAGCGAGGTTCCGCACCCGACGACGGCCACCCGCTCACCGGCCTCGGGGAGGGCGGCGAGCACTGAGGGCTGCTGCGCGAGCGTCACGGCACGGTGCCAGGTCTCGCCCTGGGACCGGATCTCGGCGGCGACGAAGGACATGCACATCTCCTCTTGCGTACGCGGGCCGGCGCGTGTCGACGCGCTGCCCGGGTGAGTGAACTATTTGACGGAGCCGGCGGTCAGGCCGCCGACGACCTTCCTTTCGATGAGCGCGAACAGCACGATCACCGGCAGCGTGGCCACGACGGAGGCGGCGAACAGGTGCCCCCAGTCGATCTGGTAGCCGCCGATGAAGCTGTCCAGGGCCACACCGAGCGGCTGGCTCGACCCGCCCGAGGTCAGGATCAGGGCGACGACGAACTCGTTCCACGCCGAGATGAAGGTGAAGATCAGCGCGGTGACGATGCCCGGCAGCGCCAGCGGCAGCGTGATCCGCATCAGCGCCCCGACCCGCGACGTGCCGTCGACCATCGCCGCTTCCTCGAGGTCGGCCGGGATCGCGCCGATGTAGGCGTTCATGATCCAGGTCGCAAACGCGAGGTTGAAGCCGGCGTTGACCAGGATCAGCGCGAGCACCGGGTCGATGTTCACGGCGAGGAACTCGCGGTAGATGCCGACCAGCATCGCGGTGGGCTGGAACATCTGGGTGACGAGCACGAGGATCAGGAAGGCGGTGCGCCCGCGGAAGCGGAAGCGAGCGGTGTAGTACGCCGCCGGCAGCGAGACCAGCAGCACCAGCAGCGTGGCGCCGCCGGCCACCTTCAGGCTCACCGCGATGTTGTCGCCGAGGCCGATGTCCCACAGGGTGCGGAAGTTCGACCAGTCCCAGTGCGTCGGCAGGTAACCCGGGTTGCGGAGCTGGTCGGCCGGGCGCGCCGCGGTGATCACCATGTCCGCGTAGGGCACGAGGAACAACAGCGCGATGAGGTACGCCGCGGCCGCGCACAGGGTCTTCTTCAGGGTCCCGCCGCGCCGGGCCTTGCGCTTCGCCTGCGCGTCGGCGGCCTCGATGCTCCCGGCCGCCGGGCCCAGGCCGTCCACCGTCGCTGCGGTCATGCTGCTTCTCCTCCGCGACGGCTCACCCGCAGGAAGAGCAGGACGAGCACGATGACCAGCCCGAAGTTGAGCACCGACATCGCTGCCGACTCCGGGATGCTGCTCGCCTTGATCTGGTACATGAAGATCGTCGTCGTGGCCGTCTGGTCGCCCGGGCCACCGCGCGTCATCGACCAGATGATCGGGAAGTTGTTGAACACGTTCATGATGTTGATCAGCACCGCCACCAGCAACGCCGGGCGCAGCAGCGGCAGCGTGATCGAGAAGTAGGTGCGCCAGGTGCCGGCGCCGTCGACCCGGGCCGCCTCGTACACGTCGGTCGGGATGCCCTGCAGCCCCGCGAGCAGGGCGTAGGTGGTGAACGGGATCGACACGAACACGGCGACGCCGACCATCCACCAGAACGCCGCCGTGGGCCGGCCCAGCCAGTCGGCCTGCCGGCCGCCGAGCTTGTCGAGCAGGCCGACGTCGTGCAGGAAGATGTTGATGAGCCCGGAGTCCCGGTTGAGCATCCAGCGGAAGATGACGCCGGTCATGAACACCGACGCCGCCCAGGGTGCGATGAGCGCCCACCGGGTGATCCGCCGGCCCGGGAAGGCCTGGTTGAACAGTTGTGCCAGCAGCAACGAGATGACCACGGTGACGACCACGACCACCGCCACCCACACGATGGTGCGTTCGATGATCGAACCCAGGTGCTGCTCGGCGAAGAGCTTGTCGAAGTTGGCCCAGCCCGCCCAGCCGTGGTCGAAACCGATGGTGTCGACGTTGCGGAAGGCCGTGCGGACCATGAGCACGACCGGCAGCAGCACCACCAGCAGGATGAGCGCGATGGCCGGGCCGATCCACACCAGGGGACGCAGCCGGCGCGCTGTCCGCCGGCCGCGGCCCGAGCCCGGCCGGCGCGCGCCTTCACGGGCGCGCGTCGACCGGGCGTCGGCGTCCGCGGACGGCCGGGAGGCCGTCGTGACGCTGTCCGTGCTCGCCATGGTCGGTCAGGAACCCGACTTGGCCTTGTCCTGCAGCTCGCCCAGCACCTTGGCCGGGTCTCCGGTGACCGCGGTGCCGATCGTCTGCTTGACCGCCGGGAGCACCGTCGCCGTCCAGTTCGCACTCGACGGGTAGAGCACGGTGTTCGGCAGCGTCTTGACGAACGTGCCCAGGATGGGGTCGCTGTTGAGCGTGTCGGCCGCGGCCTGCATGCCCGGCAGCAGCGCGTACTCCTTGGCGAACGTGAGCTGGTTGGTGTTGTTCAGCGCGAAGGCCAGGAACTTCTTGATCGCGGCGGTCTTCTTGCTGTCCTTGCTCTTGAAGACCTGGATGGCGTCGGCCACGCCGAGGGTCTTCTGCACCGGACCGGACTTGCCCGGCACCGGAGCGGTGGCGTAGTCGCTGGTCGACAGCTTCTTCGCGGCCGACACCGTCTGGGTCAGCTGCGGGCCGTTGAACTCCATGCCCACCTTGCCGGCGGCGAAGTCGGCGGCCGAGTCGGCCGTGCGGTCGTAGGTGGCCGGGTTCGGCTCGGTCAGGCCCTCCTTGACCAGCTTCTTCAGGAACGTGAACGTCTCGACGTTCTGCGGGCTGTTGATCGTGTACTTGCCACTGCTGTCCTGCCAGCCGCCGCCGTTGCCCAGCATCCAGAGGTAGGACTCCGCCTGCGCCTCTTCCGGGCCCAGGGGCAGCGCGAAGCCGGTGTAGCCGGCCGCCTTGAGCTTCTTGGCGTCGCTCTCGAGCTCGGCCCAGGTCGTCGGCGCGGTGGTGATGTTGGCCTTCTTGAAGGCCAGCTTGTTGTAGAACATCGCGCGGGCCGAGGTGGTGAACGGCAGGGCGTACTGCACGCCCTTCACGCTGAAGCCGCTCTTGAACGTGGCGATGCCGGCGTTCGGGTTGCTGGCGACGTCCTTGATCGGCGCGGTCAGCCCGTCGGTGGCGTACTGCGGGAAGAACTCACCCTGCAGGATGTCGGGGTAGTCGTGGTTCTGCAGCTGCGTCTTGACCTTGGTGTCGTAGTCGTTCCAGTTGATGGTGTTGACCTTGACGGTGATCTTCGGGTTCTGCTTGTGGAAGTTGTCGGCGATCTTCTGCCAGTACTTCTGCGTGCTGTTGGCCGAGCCGGTGCCGTAGTCGGCGCCGACGAGCTTCAGGGTGACGCCGCTGCCGCCCCCCGACGAGCCGGAGCCGCACGCGCTGAGCCCGAGTGCGGCCAGTGCGGCCACCCCGGTCAGCGCGGCCGACGTGGTCAGACGGTGCTTCATGTCCTGCCTCCTCCGTGCACGGGCGCTCACGCTGTGCAGCTTAATGATTGTTTTGTCGGTGCTACGTGCAGCTTCCGTCAGACCCTAAAGCGCCGGCGCACCGGGGTCAAGATGCAACATTTCGACGTGCGAGTGATCGGAACTGCTCGAAAATTGCACATTTGCAGCTATTGCGCTCAGTCCGGGCCGTTCCTAGATTCAGGTCGTCCGCACCGCCGAGCAACCGAGGAGCCCCCGTGAACGTCCGTAGGTGCCTGACCGCGCTGGCGACGACGGCCGTGAGCGCCGCCGCGCTGGCCACCGTCGCCGTGAGCGCCGCGTCCCCCGCGGGCGCCGCCCCGCTCGCGCACCCGAAACCGGGCAACCCCGCCCCCTCGTACAACGGCCTCGCGCTCGCCCCGCCGATGGGCTGGAACGACTGGTCCTACTACCAGTGCACCATCGACGAGAACCTCATCGTGGACCAGGCCAAGGCGCTGGTGAGCACCGGGCTCGCCGCGGCCGGCTACGACACGGTGACCACCGACGACTGCTGGATGGCGCAGACGCGCGCGGCCGACGGCAGCCTGCAGGCCGACCCGGACAAGTTCCCGCACGGCATGGCCTGGCTCGGCGAGCAGATCCACGCGCTCGGGCTCAAGTTCGGCATCTACGAGGACGAGGGCACCCACACCTGCGGCGGGTACCCCGGCAGCTGGGGTCACGAGGTGCAGGACGCGAACACCTTCGCCGACTGGAAGGTCGACTACGTCAAGCTCGACGGCTGCAACGTGCCGGACGTGCCGAGCGAGTCCACCGTCGACACCTACAAAAAGGCGTACGACACGTTCAGCGCCGCGCTCGTGGCCACCGGGCGCGACATCGTCTTCTCCAACTCGACGCCGGCGTACTTCCAGGGCGGTCCCGACTGGTACCAGAGCATCGAGAACTCGACGCACAACTCCAACCTGTGGCGCGAAGGCACCGATGTCGTCCTCGCGCAGGGCAGCAACAAGTGGGCCTCGATCCTGAACAACTACAGCTACAACGTGCCGCTGGGGCGTTACGCCGGGCCGGGCCACTGGAACGACCCGGACTTCCTCATCGCCGGCGACGACGGGCTCAGCAACGACGAGATCCAGTCGCAGATGTCGCTGTGGGCCGAGATGGCCGCGCCGCTGATCAGCAGCACCGACCTGACGCACCTGAGCCCGGCCGCGCTCGCCGTGCTGTCCAACAGAGACGTCATCGCCGTCGACCAGGACAAGGCCGGCGTGCAGGGCAGCATCGTCGCGCAGACCGCCGACTACGACGTGCTCGCCAAGCCGCTGAGCAACGGTGACGTGTCGGTCGTGCTGTTCAACAAGTCGAGCGCCGGGCGCACCATCTCCACCACGGCCGGCACCGTGGGACTGAGCGGCGGTCCCTACCAGCTGCGCAACCTCGTCACCAAGGCGCGAACGGCGTCGACCGGCGTGATCGCCGCCAGCGTGCCGCCGCACGGCACCGTCATGTACCGGGTGTCACGGCACGCCAAGGCCGCGCTGCCCCCGGCCGTGTCCCTCGACGTGCGCAGCCCCAAGCTGACCAAGCAGCTCAGCGCGCCGGTCACCGTGACCGTCAGCAACGACGGCCCGAGCGCCGTCACCGGCGCGACGGCGTCGCTCACCGTGCCCGACGGCTGGACGCTGTCACCGGCCACGGTGACGCTCGGGGCGATCGACCCGGGCTCGTCGCGCACCGCGACGTTCCGGGTGACGCGCACGGAGGCGGGGCCGGGCACCACCACCGGCGCCGTCCGCGCGTCGGTCAGCTACACCTCGGACAGCCGCCGGGCGACGGTGACCGGTGAGTACGACGCGGTGATCACCGTGCCCTACGCCAGCCTGGCCGCGGCCTACGACAACGTCGGCGTGACGTCGCTGGACGACGTCGGGCCCGGCGACTTCGACGGCGACGGGAACTCATTCTCCGCCGAGCAGCTGGCCCAGGCCGGGGTCACCCCCGGCGCGCAGATCACCGCCGGCGGCGCCACCTTCACCTGGCCGACGGCCGCCCCCGGGCAACCCGACAACGTGGGCGGGTCCGGCGCCACGTTCACGTTCACCGGCCACGGCAGCAAGCTGGCCTTCCTCGGTTCGGGCATCGGCGACGACGCCGGCACGGTGACCGTCACCTACACCGACGGCACCACCGACACGGGCTCGCTCGGCTTCCCGAACTGGAGCTTCTCCGACCCGACGGAGTTCGGATCGGTGCTGGCCGTGAGCACGCAGGGCCGCAACACGCAGGCCGGTTACGCCGACAGCCAGTACGCCTACCGGCTGTTCTACAACTCGATCGCCATCAATCCCGACAAGACGATCGCCACGGTGACGCTGCCCGACAACGGCAACGCGCACGTGTTCGCGGTGGCCACGCAGTAGCCCGGCCGCCGAGCTCCGGCGCCCGTCCGCACAAGGGGCGGGCGCCGAGGTCTGTCGGTCCGGAGCCTCGACGGCGCGCCGCCGGCATGGGTAGCGTCTGGCCTCGTGACGGGGGTCACCTGCGGCCCGGTCCGCCGCGACTACGACGAGGTCCGCGCCCGCGCGGCGCGGATCGCGACCGGTCTCGTCGCGCTGGCGGTGCGCCGCGGTGACCGGGTGGCGCTCTACCTGCACAACAGCATCGAATTCATCGAGGCGAGCATCGCGGTGGGCCTGCTCGGCGCCGTCCCGGTGCCGGTGAACTGGCACTGGAAGGGCGCCGAACTCGCGTACCTGCTCGGCGACAGCGACAGCCGCGTCGTGTTCGTGCACACCGAGCTGGTGCCGGTCGCCGAGGCGGTACTCGGCGTTCGGACCCTGGTCGAGGTCGGTGACGGGTCGCCGGCCACCGGGCGGCATCCGCTCCTCGACGACTGGCTGGCCGGGTACGAGCCCTGGGCCCAGCCCCCCACACAGGCACCGCAGAGCATGATCTACACGTCGGGCACCACCGGCCGGCCCAAGGGCATCATCCGCGACGCCACCACGCCCGAGCAGGCCCGCGCGAGCGCGGCCTCGGTGTTCGCCGCTTTCGGCCTGACGCCGGACATGCGCACGCTGGTGCCGGCGCCGATCTACCACACGGCGCCCAACGTCCATTGCCTCATCAGCGCCGCCGCCGGCATCGATCTGACCATCATGCCGGCCTTCGATCCGGAGGCGCTCCTGCGCCTGGTCGAGCAACGCCACATCGAGCACTTCCAGGCCGTGCCGACCATGTTCGTGCGCCTGCTCGCCCTGCCCGACCACGTCCGCAACGGCTACGACCTGTCCTCGCTGCGGGCGGTCGTGCACGCGGCCGCACCCTGCCCGGTCGAGGTCAAACGCCGCATGATCGATTGGCTCGGCCCGATCATCCGCGAGTACTACGGAGGGTCGGAAACGGGTGCGTGCACCGGCTGCGACAGCGCGGAGTGGCTGGCCCAACCCGGCACGGTCGGCCGGGCCCTCGGCGACGCGTCGGTGCGCATCCACTCCCCCGAGGGCGACGAGCTGCCCGCCGGCCGGTCGGGGCAGGTGTACCTGCGCCCACCGTCGTCGTGGCCGGACTTCACCTATCACCACGACGACGCGAAGCGCCGCTCGGTCGAGCGCGACGGGCACATCAGCATCGGCGACGTCGGCTACCTCGACGACCACGGTTATCTGTTCCTCAACGACCGCAGCACCGACATGATCATCTCCGGCGGGGTGAACATCTATCCCGCCGAGATCGAGGCCTGCCTGCTGGAACTCGGCGGCGTCACCGACGTCGCGGTGTTCGGCGTTCCCGACGACGAGTTCGGCGAGGCGGTGGCCGCCCACGTGGAGGCCGCCGGGCTGACCGAGGACGACGTGCGCGAGCACGTGCGCGCGCACCTGGCCGGCTACAAGGTGCCGAAGGTGGTCGTGTTCGACCACGATCTACCGCGCGAGGACACCGGCAAGCTGTTCAAGCGCAGGATCCGCGCGCGTTATTGGCCGGCCTCCGGCTGACGAGCGGCCCCGGCGCGCCCTCGGCTACCGTCGGACCATGCTCAGGCTCGGTCGCGGCCGGTTCGCCGACGACCGGCTGCTGGTGATGGCCATCGTCAACCGCACGCCCGACTCCTTCTACGACCAGGGCGCCACGTTCGCGTTCGACACGGCCTTGCAGCGGGTGCGCGACGTCGTGCGCGACGGCGCGGACCTGGTCGACATCGGCGGCGTGAAGGCCGCGCCCGGCGCGACCGTCGACGTGGCGGAAGAGATCGCGCGCACCGCCCCGTTCGTGGCCGCGGTGCGCGCGGAGTTCCCCGATCTGGTGATCAGCGTGGACACCTGGCGCCACGAGGTGGGCGACGCGGTGTGCGCGGCCGGCGCCGACGTGCTCAACGACGCCTGGGGCGGTTGGGATCCGCAGCTCGCGCACGTCGCCGCCGGTCACGGCGCGGCGCTGATCTGCACGCACGCCGGCGGGCACCCGCCGCGCACTCCCCCGCACCGGGTCCGCTACGACGACGTGGTCGCCGACGTCGTGCGCACCACGACGGCCGAGGCCGAGCGCGCCGTCGCCGCCGGGGTCGGCCGCGACAGCGTGCTCGTCGACCCGGGCCACGACTTCGGCAAGAACACCTGGCACTCCCTCGAGGTCACCCGTCGGCTGGACGAGCTCGTGGCCACCGGCTGGCCGGTGCTCGCCTCCCTGTCGAACAAGGACTTCGTGGGCGAGACGCTGGGCCTGCCCGTCGGCGAGCGGCTCGTCGGGACGCTGGCCAGCACGGCCGTCTGCGCCTGGCTCGGCGCGCGGGTGTTCCGCGCGCACAACGTGGCCGAGACCCGGCAGGCACTGGACATGGTGGCGACGATCCGCGGCACCCGGCCGCCGAGCCTTGCCGTCCGCGGCCTGGCCTGACCCTGCCCTGCGGTAGAGGCGAGGTTCTACCCGCGGGTGGATGTGCCCGGGCCGGTGGTGTCGAAGGATCGTGGCATGACGACGACGACACCCTCCCCCGCCCGCGACGACACCGTCGTGTCCGTGCGCGGGCTGCGCAAGGTCTACGCCGGCCGGGTCGTGGTGCACGACCTCGACCTCGACATCCACGCCGGCGAGGTCGTCGGCCTGATCGGCGCGAACGGCGCCGGGAAGACCACGACGGTGGAGTGCCTGCAGGGCCTGCGCCGTGCCGACGGCGGCGTGCTCCGGGTGCTCGGCTGCGACCCGGTGCGCGACGCCGAGCGGCTGCGGGCGATGCTCGGCAGCCAGCTGCAGCACTCGGGCCTGCCCGACCGGCTGCGCGTGAGCGAGGCTGTCGAGCTGTTCGCCACCACCCGCTCGCGCCGCGGCCATGACCTGCTCGAGCGCTTCGGGCTCGGCGCCCGCCACAACTCTGCCTTCGCCTCGATGTCCGGCGGCGAGAAGCAGCGGCTGTTCCTCGTGCTGGCCCTGCTCAACCGGCCCCGCCTGGTGATCCTGGACGAGTTGACGCAGGGCCTCGACCCCGCGGCCCGCCGCGAGGTGTGGACCGCGGTCGCGCAACTGCGCGAAGAGGGCACCACGGTGCTGCTCGTGACCCACGAGCTCGACGAGGCCGAGCAGCTGTGCGGCCGCGTCGTCGCCATGCGCGCCGGGCGGGTGCTCGACCAGGGCCGCCCGGGCGAGCTCGTGGCCCGCCACGCCGGCTGGGCCACCGTGCGGTTCAGCGCCGCCGGCACCGACGTCGCCGACCTCGCCGCCGCCCTGCACAATCTGCCCGGCGTGCGCGACGTGGCCGTCGACCACAGCCGGGTCGCGGTGCACGGCGAGCGGCAGGTGATCGCCCAGGTCGGCGCCGAACTGGTCCGCCGCGGCCGCGTGCCCGACGACCTCGACGTCGAGATCCCCGATCTCGAGAGCGCCCTGCTGCACCTGCTCGACGACGAGCGCCCGCTGCCCGCTGCCACCACCGACCGAGAGCTGGTGACCTCCCGATGAGCGCCATGACCGCTGCTGTCCCACTGGAGTCCACGCGCGTGACCGAACCCGCCGCCCCGTCCGCCGTGCGCCGCCTGCTGCGCGCCGAACTGCGCCTCACGCTGCGCGACCCGCTCGTGCTCACCTTCGTCCTCGTGTTCCCGATCGTCACCATGCTGATCATCGGTGGCGCGTTCGGTACGAAGCCCGACCCCGGGTTCGCCAACACCAACCCGGCGCACTGGTACGTCGCCTCCTACTTCACGGTGGTCATCGCGGCCACCGGGCTGATCATGATGCCGGTGCACCTGGCCTCCTACCGGGAGCTCGGCGTGCTGCGCCGCTTCGCCGCCGCCGGGTTCCCGCGCTGGTCGTTCGCCCTCGCGCAGATGCTGATCGGCCTGGCCACGATCGCGGTGTCCGGCCTGCTGCTGCTGGCCGTGGCCGCGCCGATCTACGGCATCCCCACCGTGCACGACGGGTGGCGGGTGGCCCTCGGGCTGGTCGTGGGCGCCGTCGCCTTCGTCGGCCTCGGAGTGCTGCTCGGCACGCTGCTGCCGTCGGCGCGCTCGGCCCAGGCCGTCGGGTTGATCCTGTTCCTGCCCTCGTTCCTGCTCGGCGCCGGCGGCCCGCCGCCCAAGGTCATGGGCTCGGCCGTCCGGCACGTGGCCGACGTCCTGCCGCTGACCTGGATGACGAAGTCGATCCGCGAGCCGTGGCTGGGCATCGGCACCCCGGTGGCCGCCCTGGTCGGCGTCGCCGTGCTCGGCGTCGTCGCCACGGCCCTGGCCGTGCGACGCAGCGCCCTCTAGCTCCGTAGCATCCGCATCGTGCTCGGGCTGCGCCGCACGCCGGAACCGCTCCCCCGTTCGGCGGGGTGGGCGGTTCTCGGCGTGCTCGCCGTCTTCGTGGGAGTGGGCATCGGCGAGCGGGCCGGGGCCGCCCCGGTGACGGCCGGGCTGGCGGGGGCCGCCACGCTGCTGCTGTCCGCGGCCACGTTCTTCGGGCCGGTGCGCCTGCTGCCGGTGTTCGCGGTCCTCGCGGCCACGGCCACGGCCGTGCTCGCCCATGCCGACCCGTCGAACATCAGCTGGTTCACCGTCGCCCTGCTGGCCGGCTGGTGCGCGCTCAGCGCCGCCCCGGTCGTCATGCTCGGCTACCTGTTCGGTGCCCTGGTCCTGTTCCTGGTCGAGGCCGTCGCCGGCCGGCCGGACCCCGGCTGGGCGGCCTGGGTGGGCGGCACCATCTTCAGCGTCGTCGGGTTCACCTTCGGCCGCCGCCAGCGCGACCTCAACGCCGCCCTGCGGGAGGCGCAGGCCGGGCTCGCGCAGCGGGCCCAGGCCGAGGAACGCAACCGGATCGCCCGCGAGCTGCACGACGTGATCGCGCACAGCCTGACGGTGTCGCTGATGCACGTCACCGGCGCGCGGCTGGCGGTGCGCGACGACCCGGCCGACGCCGAGCGCGCGCTGGCCGAGGCCGAGCGGTTGGGCCGGGCGAGTCTCGAGGAGGTGCGCCAGGTGGTCGGGCTGCTGCGCGTCACCGACGGCCGCGACGTGGCGACGCCGCAGCCGGCCGGCGCCGACCTGCCCGGCCTCGTCGACCGGTTCCGCGGCGCCGGGGCCGACGTGCGGGCCAGCTTCGACGGCGACCTCGCCGCGCTGCCGGGCACCGTGGGCCTGGCCGCGTACCGCATCGTGCAGGAGTCGCTGACCAACGCCGGCAAGCACGCCCCCCACGCCCGGGCCACGGTGCGGGTGGCGGTGGGCCGGCGCGGCGTCGAGGTCGACGTGGACACCGCCGGCGTCCCGGGCCGCGGCGCCGGGCTCGGCCTGGTGGGCATGCGCGAGCGGGCCGCGGCCCTGGGCGGGCGCTGCGAGGCCGGCCCGGGTGGCAGCGGCTGGCTGGTGCACGCCGAGCTGCCCATCGCCGGCCCGGGGCCCGAGCGGTGAGCGAGCCCGGCCGGGTGCGGGTGCTGGTCGTCGACGACCAGCAACTCGTGCGCGCGGGCCTGCGCGGCATCCTGCGCGAGCGCTACGGCTTCGACATCGTCGGCGAGTGCGCGGACGGCGCCGAGGTGCCCGCCGCCGTCGCGGCGCACCGCCCCGACGTCGTGGTGATGGACGTGCGGATGCCCGGCGTGGATGGCGTCGACGCCACCCGGACCCTGCGCGCCGACCCGGCCGCTCCCCCGGTGCTCGTGCTCACGACCTTCGACGACGACGAGGTGCTGGCTGCAGCGCTGCGTGCCGGCGCGTCAGGTTTCCTGCTCAAGGGCGTCGAGGCCGACGACCTCCAGCGGGCCGTGCGCACCGTGGCCGCGGGCGGCGCGTGGCTCGACCCGGCGGTCACCGGGCGGGTGCTGACCACCTTCCGGGCCGCCCCCGCCCCGGCCCCGCCGGCGCCGGGCCTGGGCGAGCTCACCGCCCGCGAACGCGAGGTACTGGCCATGATCGGGCGCGGGCTCACCAACGCCGAGATCGCCGACGCGCTCGTCCTCGGCGAGGGCACCGTCAAGTCCCACATCAACCGGGTCTTCACCAAGCTGCACCTGCGCGACCGGGCCGCGGCCGTGGTGCTCGCCTTCGACAGCGGCCTGGTCACACCGGGCCGCTGATCCGGCTACTTCGTGGGCTGGCCGGATTTCCCGCGCAATCGGGCGTAGTCGTCGAGCAGGTCGTCGATGCGTTTCTGCGCCTGCCCGATCTTGACCGGGTCGTGGGTGTCGTAGGCCTTGTTCAGGTTCGCGCGCGCCTGGTCGAGTTGCGTGAGCACCTGCGGCACCGTCGAGGGCTGCCCGCTGCCGCCCGGGTTGGCCGGCGTGCTCGGCGAGGTGCTCGGGCTCGTGGGCGCGTTCGACGCCGAGGTCGACGGGGTGGGCGACTTCGACGCCGTCGAACCGGGCTTGCCGCTGTCCGTCCCTGACGTCTCGCCCAGGTTGTTCAGCGAGGAACCCGTCGCCCGTCCGTCCCGGATGTCCTGCAGCGCGTCCTCGAGCGTGGCGCCGTAGCCGATCTTGTCGCCGTAGGTGACCAGGACGCGTTGCAGCGTCGGGTAGGCGGTGCCGGTGCCCGTCGATTGGACATAGAGGGGCTCCACGTAGAGGAAGGAGTCGCCCAGGGGCAGGGTGAGCAGGTTGCCGTGCAGCACCTCGGACTGCCCGCTGCCCAGCAGGTTGATGTCCTTCGAGATCTGTGGTTCGGACTTGAACACGTTCGCCACCTGGCCCGGCCCCTGGATCGCGGACTTGCCCGGGACCGTGAGCACAGTGAGCTTGCCGTAGTCGGGCCCGTCGTCGCTGTCGGCCGAGATGTAGGCGGCGAGGTTCGGCGCGTTGCTCACCTGCATCGGAGACGTCAGCTGGAACTGGGGTTCCTGGGAGGAGCCGGCGGGCGGGTTGGCGAGCACGTAGTACGGCGGCTGGTCACCGGACGCGAACGGGTCGGAGGGCACCGCCCACTTGCCGTTGCCGTTGTAGGAGGCCACCGGGTTGGTGATGTGGTACTGCGCGAGCAGCGCCCGCTGCACGTTGAACAGGTCCTGCGGGTAGCGCACGTGGTCGCGGATCCCCTGGGGCATCGCGTCCTTCGACTTCACCAGGCCGGGGAACACCTTCTTCCAGGCCTTGAGCACCGGGTCGCCGGTGTCCCACTGGTAGAGCTTGACCGTGCCGTCGTACGCGTCGACCGTCGCCTTCACCGAGTTGCGGATGTAGTTGATCTGCGTGTCCTTCTGGTCCTTGCGCAGCGACGTCCCGGTCAGCTCCGACAGTGACTGCCGCTCGGAGTACGGGTAGTTCGCCATCGTCGTGTACCCGTCGAGCATCCACACGATGTGCCCGTTGGAGGGGTTGACGATCGGGTACGGGTCGCCGTCGACGGTCAGGAACGGCGCCACCTTCTGCAACCGCTCCTTGGGATCACGAACGAAGATCATCTTCGCGCCCTTGGCGCCCACCGCGTCGTTGAGGACGAAGCTCGTCTCCTTGTAGTCGAGCGCGAACGCCAGCCGGGTGAGCGGGTTCGACAGCGAGACGCCGCCCTTGCCGCCGTAGGTGATGTTCGGGTCGTCGTTGCCGTTGAACTCGCGCTTCGTGCCCTTCGCCCCCACGACGGAGTAGTCGATCATCCCCTGGCCGTAGTAGACCTGGGGCTGCTTGATGCCCAGCTTGCCCGCCGGTGGGATGTCGCCCTCGGTGTAGTCGGCCGCCTTGCCCTTGGTGACGTCCTTGTCCGCCTCGGCGGCGACGAAACCGTACCCGTGCGTGTAGACGGTGTGCTGGTTGATCCAGTTGTTCTGCGAGCCGGACAGGTTCGCACCGCTGACCAGCTCACGGACGGCGACGATGTAGTCGTGCTCGACGCCGCCGAGCGTGTAGCGGTCGACGTCGAGCTTGTTCGAGAAGTCGTACGGCCGGCCGATCTTCTGCGCGTTCAGGAACGTGCGGCTGATCACGTTCGGGTCGAGGATGCGGATGTTGTCGACCGTCGTGTCGGTGTCGGTCACGGCGTCGGGCGCCGGCGAGGCCGTGGCCGGGTACTTCGCGTAGGTCACGGTGCCGCCGTTGCCCGCGGACGCGGTCTTGATGTCGTACGCGTCGCGCGTGGCGTTGATGTTGCGGCTGATGTACGGCCGCTCCTTGTCGCTGGCGTTGGGCTTGACCGACACCTGCTGCACGATCGCCGGGTAGATGCCGCCGATCAGGATGCTGAGCACGAGCAGGACGACGAAGCCGATGCCCGGCAGCAGGGCGCTGCGCAGCCAGATGCTGGCCAGCACGCCCAGCGCCAGCAGGATGGTGATCCAGAACAGGATCGTCTTCGCCGGCAGGGCCGAATGCACGTCGGTGTAGGACGCCCCGGTGAACTTGCTGCGCTGGGAGAACACGAAGCCGTACCGGTCGAGCCAGTACGCCACCGCCTTGAGGGCCATGAACACGAACACGAGCACGGTGAGGTGGCGCCGGGCCGACAGCGTGATCTTCGGCCCCGGCGTCTGCAGGCGGATGGCGCCGGAGAGGTAGTGGATGCCGATCGAGAGCAGCAGTGACACGATGATCGCGGTGAAGCCGAAGCTGAGCAGCAGCCGGTAGACCGGGTAGTCCCAGGCGTAGAAGGAGATGTCGCGGCCGAACTGCGGGTCCTTGACGCCGAACGAGCCGCCGTTGAGCCACAGCTGCCACGACTGCCAGTCGCCCTGCGCGGAGGCGCCCTCGGCCAGCAGCGTCAGCACGAGGACGACGCCGAGCACCAGCCGGCGCCGCGGCTCGACCATGAGCACGTAGTGCTGGAGATTCTGCTGCTCGGGTGACATCGGACGGAACGGGGGGCGCAGCAGGTACGACACCACCATGTTCGCGCCGATGATCAGGGCCATCAGCACGCCGAAGACGAAGAACAGCGTCAACCGCGTCCAGAACATCGTCGAGTAGACGTTGCGGTGACCGACCTCGCCGAACCACAGGTAGTTGATGTACACGCCGGAGAACTGCACCAGCAGGATCAACAGGACGATCAGCACCGCGACGACCGCGAGAACGATCTTCGCGCGGCGCGACACCAGCATCGACGGCATTGACGGCCGCATCGTCACGGGCGACTCCTAGCGTGTGCACGGCGGGCTTGGTGCTCCCGGGCAGTCAACGTACCTGGCGGGCCCGCGGTTCCCCCGCGCCCGGTCCCGCACCCCGCATCGGCGACGATGGTGCGGTGACTGCGGACGACGGGCTGACCACCTCCCTGGCCGAGATCGAGGCGCACGTGCACGCGGCCGGCTGGGACCAGCGGCCCGCGCTGTTCGCTCTGGTGCGTGCGGGCCGCTTCGCCGCCGACGACCCGGCCACCGCGGCCCGCCTGGGCATCGACCGGCTGCCGGACGACGCTCTGACGCCGGTGGAGCAGGAGGCCCTCGGCGACGAGCCGCTCGACGAGGTGCTCGGCGCCATCAGCTGGCCGGACACGGTGGCCGGCTGCGCGCTGAGCCAGGAGATCGTCGTGCTGCCGCCGTCGGCCGACGCCGGCCTCGCCGACGGCCCTCATGCGGCCGCGGCCGCCGCGGGCCATCCCGACCGCCACGAGGCCCGCCTGACCGTGGGCGTGCTGCGCGGCGGGGCGAGCGCGGCGCTGCTGCGGCTGCGGGCCACCGACGCCACCGCGCGGCGCGGCCGGCGGCGCGGACGACCTGCTGACCGGTCCCGATCTCGCGCCGAACCTCGTCGCCGCGCTGCTGGCGACCCTCGACTGACGCCTTCCCCCACGCGGTGGTCGTGATCTGGCGGCAGATCACGACCACCGCGTGGGGGAAGGCGGGTCGGGGTCAGCAGCCGGGGACGGACTTGCCGGCCTGCACGGCCAGCAGGTCCTGCACGGCGTCGTGCAGTGTGGAGACCTTCACGACCCTCAGCCCGCCGGGGATCGCGCCCTTGACGTCGTTGCAGTTGCCGGCGGGCGCCAGGAACACGGTGGCGCCCTTGTCGCGGGCGGCGATCATCTTCAGCGCGATGCCGCCGATGGCGCCGACGTGGCCGGCGGCGTCGATCGTGCCGGTGCCGGCGACGAACCGGCCGCCGGTCAGGTCGCTCTTACCGACCTTGTCCATGATCCCGAGCGCGAACATCAACCCGGCGGACGGGCCGCCGATCTGGTTGCCCAGCCCGAGATCGACGGTGAACGGCGTCGGACACACGGTGCCGACGGTGATGCCGAGCGAGCCGCCCTTGCGGCCCTTCACCGGCGGCCCGAGCTTCGTCGAGGCGTCGACCGTCCTGCCCGCGCGCCGGATCACCAGCGTCACCCTGCTGCCCTGCGCGATGCCCGAGAGCACCGACGTCAGGGTCTGCGCCGACGTGGTGGGCCGCCCGTCGACGGAGCTGATCACGTCGGCGGGTTTGAGCACGCGGTGCGCCGCGCCGTCGCCCCGCACGCCGACCACCCCGAACCTCTTCGGGTAGCCGAGCTCGCACGACGCCGCCGCGATCGCGCTGTCCTGCGAATCGAGGAAGTCAGCCGTGTTCTGGGCGTTGGTCTGCTTCTCGCTGCGCCCCGGCGGATAGACCGACGACGTCGGCACGACCACCTCGTCACCGGCCAGCCAGCCGGACAGCGCCTGGAAGGCCGAGATCGACGACTCGCCGGAGACGCTGACCGTGGTCAGGTTCAGGTGCCCGGAGCGCTTGGCGGGAGTGCGGCCGTCGATGCCGATGATCGTGTTGCCGCTGTCGTCGGTGCCCAGCGTGTTGTACGTGGGCCCGGGCGAGAGGACGACGTAGGGCACCGGCATGGTGACGGCGAGGATGAAGAGGACGAGGAACAGCACGCCGGCCACGATCAGGGCCCGCACCCGCCGGCTCAGCGACGCGTAGGCGGCGCCGCCGGGCACCCGCTCGAGCGGGATCAGCGGTAGGCGGGCCACCCCGGCAGCGTAACGAGGGGACCCGGGTGTGGCTGCGGTGCGGTCACGGCGCCGGGCGTCACTCCGGCGGCGCCACCGGGTCGGGTGTGCCCTGCGCCGGGCGCGCGTAGGGGCCGCGGTCCTTCGAGCGCGCGGTCTGCACGAGGGCATCGAGGTAGTCGCCGTGCGCCCGCACCGCCGCCCGGGTGCCCGGCGTGCGGCGCGGGCGCGAGCGCAGCCAGGTGGCCACTGCGGCGAGCAGCGTCACCACCACCGGCACGGCCAGCCACAGCGCCCAGGACATCCCCGTCACCGCACGGACGCTACCGACGGGGCGGCGTTCGCCGTGGGCGCAACGCGGGCGCCGGGCGGAACCGTCTGCGCGCCGCGTTCGTCGCTACTACCGTGGGCGACATGACGAATTTTCCCTTCGGGTTCGGCGCGGGCGGTGGCGGCGAGTCCGATCCGAACAACCCGTTCGGGAACTTCCCGATGTTCGCCGAGCTGCAGAAGCTGCTGTCCTGGTCCGGCGGCCCGGTCAACTGGGATCTGGCCAAGCAGCTGGCGCACCAGACGCTGGCCGGGGCGAGCAGCATCGTCTCCCCGGCCGACCGGGCGGGGGTGGCCGACGCGCTGCGCCTGGCCGACCTGTGGCTCGACGACGCCACCGACCTGCCCTCGGGCGTGCAGACGGTCGAGAGCTGGACGCGCGCCGAGTGGCTCGAGCGCACCCTGCCGGTCTGGACGTCGCTGTGCGACCCGATCGCGGCGCGGGTCACCGCCGCGATGGGCAACGTGCTGCCGGCCGAGCAGCTCGAGGCGCTGGGCGGCTCGGACAACCCGTTGGCCGGGATCATGAGCCAGGTCGGCGGGCTCATGTTCGGCGCGCAGGTCGGGCAGGGCCTCGGCGGCCTCGCCCGCGAGGTCGTGTCGGCTACCGACATCGGGGTGCCGATCGGCCCGAGCGGCGTGGCCGCGCTCGTGCCCGAGAACATCGCCGCGTTCGGCGCGGGTTTGGAGCGCCCGGCCGACGAGATCCGCCTCTACCTGGCCCTGCGCGAGGCCGCGCACCAGCGGCTGTTCACGCACGTGCCGTGGCTGCGGCAGCGGATGCTCGACACCGTCGACGCCTACGCGCGCGGCATCACCATCGACATGTCCTCCATCGAGCAGGCGATGTCGGGCATCGACCCGATGAACCCGCAGAGCGTGCAGGAGGCGCTGTCCGGCGGCGTGTTCGCGCCGCAGCAGACCCCCGAGCAACAGCAGGCCCTGCGCCGCCTCGAGACCCTGCTCGCCCTGGTCGAGGGTTGGGTCGACGCCGTGGTCGCCGCGGGCTCCGGCGAGCGGATGCCCGGTGCCGACGCGCTGCGCGAGGCGTCGCGGCGACGGCGCGCCTCCGGCGGGCCGGCCGAGCAGACCTTCGCCACCCTCGTCGGGCTGGAGCTGCGCCCGCGCCGGTTGCGCGAGGCCGCCGCGCTGTGGTGGAGCGTCACCGAGAAGCGTGGCGTGAGCGGTCGCGACGCCCTCTGGTCGCACCCCGACCTGCTGCCCACGGCCGACGACCTCGACGACCCGCTCGGCTTCGCCGACAAGGTGCTGTCCGAGACCGACTTCATCGCCCCGGACGACCTCAGCGGCCTCGACGACCTGACCGACGACCTGACCGACGACCTGACCGACGACCCGACCGACGAGACCAAGGACGATCGGCCCGACTCCCCGTCCTGAGCGAGCTCAGCCCGCCGCGGCGTCGTCGAGCAGGTCGTCGGCGAGGTCGTCGGCGATGGGCAGGTCGGCCGCGGCGCTGACGCCGTCGAGGAAGCCGCGGGCCCGCTCGGTGCGCGGGTAGCGCTCGACCAGCCGCCAGAACCGCGGGCCGTGCCCCGCTTCGATCAGGTGCGCGAGCTCGTGCACGAGGACGTAGTCGCGCACCCAGGCCGGGAAGTCCTGCAGGCGCCGCGAGAGCCGGATGGTGCGGTCGACCGGCGTGCACGAGGCCCACCGGGTGCGCATCGCCGGCACCCAGCGCACGGTGACCGGCCGGGCCGCGCCGTCGAGGTAGCGCTCGGACAGCTCCCGCGCGCGGCGCGCGAGCTCGGCGTCACCCGTGCGCCCTCGGCGGGCCGTGCCCTCGACCCGGGCGACCATGCGCCCGACCCATTCGCGCTCCTCGGCCGCGCTGAACCGCGCCGGGATGAGCACGACGATGCGCCCGCCGTCGCGGTAGGCCGACACCGTGCGTCGGCGGCGCGGGCTGCGGCGCACCTCCACCGCGGTCGCGGGCGGCGCGGGCGGCGCCGACCGCATCGGCTCGGTCATGGGCACACCGTAGCCAGCGGGTCCGACGTCCGAGCGCAGCGACGCGGCCGGGAAGGGTTCGCGTCCACAACCCGCCCCGGAGTTGTCCACACCTGCGTCCACAGGTGTGGACATTCACTTCAGGGTTACGCCTCCGCGGCCCGGCCGCCCCGGGCCTCGACGCGGTACGACCGCAGCGCGTCGTCCACAGGGCTGTGGACAACCGCGCGGACCGGGGGCGGGCGCGTGTCATCTTGACGCGGTGACGAGGCTGCACCCGGACCGGGACGACTCCCCGGTGGCGCCGGGCGGCGGGCACATGCTCGGCCCGGCCACCCGGATGCTGTGGCGCGCGCCCGGGGCCGTGCATTTCGAGATGGGCGGCTCGGCCACCGTGGTCGAGGGCCTGCCACTGCCGGTCGTGCGCAACCTGGCCACGCCGCCGCACACCCGGCTGCCCCATCCCGACGCCCCGCCCGGCGACGCCCAGGTCAGCCACGCGCTGGCCGCGCTCGCCCGCGCCGGGTACCTGTGGACCCGACCGCCGGCCGACGACCCGTGGGCCGACGATGAGCGGGCCGCGGTCACCACCCCGCGGCTGGCCGGCGAGCTGACCGCCCTCGCCGCCCGCCACGGCGAGGGAGCGGCGCAGGTGCTCGCCGGGCGCCGGCACGCCGTGGTGGCGGTGCGCGGGACCAGCCGCACCGCGGCCCACCTGGCGGCGCTGCTGGCCGCGGCCGGCGTCGGCCGGGTGGCCTGTGCCCCCGAGGGAACCGTGCGGCTGCACCACGCCGTGCCCGGCGGCGCCACCCCCGCCGACGAGGGCCGCCCGCTGGCCGTGGTGGCCCACCGCGCGGTGCGCCTGGCCGCACCGGACGTCGAGACCGCCGTGCCGCCGCCCGAGCAGCGCGCCGACCTGACCATCCTGGCCGTGGACGAGGCGGTGCCCGACGAGCGCCGCCGGGCGCTGCACGCCGACGACGCGCCGTACCTGGCCGTGTCCCTCGGCATCGACCACGGGGTGGTCGGGCCGCTGGTCCTGCCCGGGCTGACCAGTTGCCTGCGCTGCGCCGACCTGCACCGGCGCGATCGCGACCCGGCGTGGTCGGCGCTGGCCGTGCAGCTGGCCATCGGCCGCCGGCACGGGCCGGCCTCCGACGTCGCGCTGGCCACGGTGATCGCCGGCACCGCCGCCCTGCAGGCGCTCGCTTTCCTCGACGGCGGGGAGCCCGCCGTCCTCGACGCCACCGTGGAGCTCGCGCTGCCCGACTGGCGGCTGCGGCGGCGCAGCTGGCCGCCCCACCCCGACTGCGACTGCATCGCCGGCGCGTGACCGGCGCCGCTCGACGGGCACGCAGCGGTGGCGGTTGGGCACAATGACCCGGGTGAGCGACAGGACGCAGCGCAACGGGCGCAACCGGCCCGGCGGCGACGACATCCCGCAGCGCCGCGTCGCCCGCACGGCCAAGCTCGCCTCGCTGCCGCTCGGGGTCGCGGGCCGGGCCACCGTCGGGTTCGGCCGGCGGATGACCGGCCGCTCGGCCGAGGACGTCACCGCCGAACTGCAGGCCCGCACCGCCGAGCAGCTGTTCACCGTGCTGGGCGAGCTCAAGGGCGGCGCCATGAAGCTGGGCCAGGCGCTGTCGGTGTTCGAGGCGGCCCTGCCCGAGGAGAGCGCCGCGCCCTACCGGGAGGCGCTCACCAAGCTGCAGGAGGCCGCGCCGCCGATGCCGGCGGCCACCGTGCACCGCGTGCTCGACGAGCAGTTCGGCCGCCGGTGGCGGGAGCGCTTCCGCGAGTTCGACGACACCCCGGCCGCCGCCGCCAGCATCGGCCAGGTGCACCGCGCGGTCTGGTCCGACGGCCGCGAGGTCGCCGTCAAGATGCAGTACCCCGGCGCGGCGCAGGCCCTGATGGCCGACCTCACCCAGCTCACCCGCTTCGCCCGCCTGTTCGCCCGCGTCTCCCCCGGCCTGGACATCAAGCCGCTGCTGGCCGAGATCAAGGACCGGGTGCTCGAGGAACTCGACTACGCCCGCGAGGCCGACGCCCAGCGCGGGTTCGCCGCGGCCTTCGCCGGTGACGAGGAGATCCTCGTGCCGCGGGTCGTGGCCAGCGCACCGAAGGTGATCGTCACCGAGTGGATGAGCGGGCAGCCGCTGTCGGCGATCATCCGCTCCGGCAGTCCCGCCGAGCGCGACCGCGCCGGCACGTTGCTGGCGCTGCTGCACTACAGCGCCCCGGCGCGTTGCGAGATGCTGCACGCCGACCCGCACCCGGGCAACTTCCGGCTACTGCCCGACGGCCGCCTCGGCGTGGTCGACTTCGGCGCGGTGGCCCGGTTGCCCGGCGGCTACCCCCGGGGCCTCGGGCGGCTGACCCGCCTGGCCGTCGACAACGACGCCGCCGGCATGCTCGCCCTCATGCGGGAGCTGAACTTCGTGCGCCCCGGCATCGAGGTGAGCGCCGAGGAGGTGCTCGACTACCTCGGTGCGGTGGCCGACCCGCTGCGGGACGAGACGTTCTCCTTCAGCCGCGCCTGGATGCGCCGCCAGGCGGCGCGCATCGCCGACCCGCGCCGAGACGAGGCCCGCGTCGGGCGCCAGCTCAACCTGCCGCCGTCCTTCCTGCTCATCCATCGCGTCACGCTGGGCACGGTGGGCGTGCTGTGTCAGCTGGAGGCCACCGCGCCCTTCCGCGCCCTGGCCGAGCAGTGGCAACCTGGGTTCGGTGCGGATGAGTGACGAGACGATCTTCACCTACGGTGCGCCCACGCTGAAGTTCGGCGACGGCGCGGCCGACGAGATCGGCCACGACCTGGCCCAGCTCGGCTGCAGGCGGGTGCTGGTGATCACCGATCCGGGCGTCGCCGCCACCGGACTGCCCGGCCGGGTCGCCGAGCGGATGGCGCGCTTCGACGTCGTTGCCGAGCTGTTCACCCGCGCGCACGTCGAGCCCACCGATGCGAGCCTGCAGGCCGCGGTCGACTGGGCCCGTGAGCACGGCCCGTGGGACGCCCTGGTGGCCGTGGGTGGCGGGTCGTCCATCGACACCGCCAAGGCGGTCGACCTGCTGATCACCAACCCGGGCGAGCTCATCGACTACGTGAACAAACCCGTGGGTGACGGGCGCGATCCGGTCAACGCGTTGCTGCCCCTCGTGGCCGTGCCCACCACCACCGGCACCGGGTCGGAGAGCACCACCGTCTGCGTGCTGGACGTGCCGGCGCAACGGGTGAAGAGCGGGATCAGCCATCCGCGCCTGCGCCCGACCCTGGCCGTCGTCGACCCGCTGCTGACGATCAGCCAGCCGGCCGGCGTCACCGCGAACGCGGGCATGGACATCCTGTGCCACGCGCTCGAGAGCTACACCGCCCGGCCGTACACCGAGGGCGAGCGCAAGGAGCCCGGGCAGCGGGTGCCGTACTGCGGCTCGAACCCCGTCTCCGACATGTGGTCCGAACGGGCACTGGGGCTGCTCGGCAGTAGCTTCCGGCGCGCGGTCCACCACGGCGACGACGTCGAGGCCCGTCGCGAGATGGCGCTCGCGGCCACCTTCGCGGGGCTCGGTTTCGGCAACGCGGGCGTGCACATCCCGCACGCCAACGCCTACCCGATCGCGGGCCAGGTGCGTGACTATCACCCGGCCGACTATCCCGACGACCACGCGATGGTGCCGCACGGCATGTCGGTCTCGCTCACCGCCCCGGAGGCCTTCCGGTTCACCTTCGACGCCGCGCCACAGCGGCACCTGCGCGCCGCCCGCCTGCTCGCGCCCGACAACGACCGCCCCGACGGCCCCGACCTGTTGCCCACCCTGCTGTGCGACCTGATGCGCGACATCGGGATCCCCGCCGGCGTCAGCGCCGTCGGATTCGGTCAGGGCGACATCGACGACCTCGTCGAGGGGGCGCTCAAGCAGCAACGGCTGCTGTCCATCGCGCCGAAGGAGGTGACCGCCGACGATCTCGGCGGCATCTTCGAGCGGTCGCTGACCCTCTGGTAGGCCGGCTCAGACCTGTCCGTCGTCGGTGCCGCCGATCGCGCGCCGGTCGTCCTGTGCGTCGTCCGGGCGCCCGTGCTTGGGTGAGCCCACGTTCGCGCGCAACGAGTCGAAGATGGCCATGCCCTGGCTGACCAGTCCGGACACGACCTCGGACAGCCCGTCGGCGCCGTTGAGCACGGTGACGTTCGCGTTGGCGAGCCCGCCGGCCGCCTTCTCGACGATCAACGGCAGCTGCGCGATCAGCTGCTGGTCCAGCGCGACGCGATTGCTCGACGCCGCCGCCGCCGCCTGGATCTGGGTGCGCTCGGCGTCGGCTCTCGCCAGGATGCGCACTCGCTCGGCCTCGGCCTCGGCCGGCTTGACGACCTCGGACACCAACTGCTGCTGGCGCAGCTCGGCCTGTCGCTGCGCCAGGCGGGTCTGCTCGTCGACGACCTCCTGCTGCGCCTGCGCCTCGGCGAGCGGGCCGGCCTGCGACGCCTTCTGCTGGGCGGCCTGCGTCTCGGCCAGGTAGCCCGCCCGGGTGACGGCGGTCTCGCGCTCGAACTCGGCCTGCTTGCGCAGCGAGCCCTGCTGCGCCTCGGCCGCGGCCTGGTCGGCCGCCGCCTGCGCGATCTGTGCCTCGCGCTGGATGGCGGCGTTGTGCGGCGCGGCCATGGCCTTGATGTAGCCGAGCCCGCCGTCGTCGATGGACTGGATCTGCAGCGCGTCGACGATCAGCCCGATCTTGGCCATCTCCTCCTTGGAGCCGTCGAGCACCTCGGTGGCGAGCTTCTGCCGCTCGGTGATGATCTCCTCGACCGTCATCGAACCGATGATCGAGCGCAGGTGGCCGGCGAAGATGCGCCCGGTCAGCGTGGACATCTGGTCCTGGTCGGACAGGAAGCGCTGCGCGGCGTTGACGATCGACTCCTGGTCGTTGCCGATCTTGGCCGCGATCACCGCCTTGACGGTGAGGGCGATCCCCTGCCTGGTCACGCACGGCTCGTTGACCTCGGCCTCGAACATCGACAGCGTCAGGAACTCGAACTTGCGAAAGCCCGGCAGGACGAACGAGCCGCGGCCGGTGACGACCTTGAACGGGACGTCGGCCCGCGGCTTCGCACCCGAGATCAGCATCGCCTCGTCGGGCGCGGGGACGTGGTAACCGAACATGTGGCGGGCTCCTCGACGACGGGATTGGGGTGGGTCTACAGCTCGAGCAGGGAGTCGACGGGGTCGGCCCAGGGCAGAACGATCACCGTACGCGGACCCAGCGACTGCGCCACGATCACCGACTGCCCCTTGGCCAGGGGTTCGGCCGAGCGGGCCACGAAGGTCTCGGTGCCGCCGCGGATGCGGACCTCCACCTCACCGGGCCCGTTCTCGCCGCGCGTCGCGACCGTGATGCGCCCGGACAGCCCGATCGGCGAGACCGCCGGGTGGCTCACCGGGGCCCCGATTCGGGCTTACCGGCACGGAACGGCACGACGGAATGTTACTCCCGGCGCGCCGCGCTTTACCCGGGCCGCGTCGGCGGGGTGCAATGGCCGCTGTGCAGCCCTCGGAGGAGACCGGCGTGACCAGCGCGGTGTGCTCACTGTGCGGCCGCAGCGCCGAGGCCGAGCGCGACGGGGATCCGCGGCTGACCTGGTGCGCGGACATCGTGGAGAGCGCGGACGGCCCGCGCACCCGCTGGGTCTGCGTCGACTGCACGCGCCGCTACGTCCGCTCGATCGAGGCCAAGCTCGACCAGGAGTGGTGGTAGCCGGACCGCAACGCGGAACGGCCGCCGGATCGTGGGATCCGGCGGCCGTTCGGCGCTGCTCGTCGCAGCGCCCGGGCGGGGCTGTCAGCACGTTCTACGGAACGTAGATCTGACCGGCCCGGTGCGCGTGCCGCTTCTCCGCGGCCCGTGCCCGCAGCGATACGCGGTGCCAGCGACGCTGGGCGGCGAGTTCGCGCGCCAGCGTCGCGTCCCGCGATCGCTTCTGCTCGTCGCGCATTCGGTCACGCGCGAGCGCTTCGTTCAGTGAATACATCTTGGTGCTCCTGGAATGGTCGGTACGGGTGGTGGTGGGCCGGGCGCCGCTCATGCCGCGACCTCCGTGCGCTGCGGGGCGTTCTTGCGCGGACGACCCCGCGGGCGCTTGCGGGCCACGATGGCCCCGCGCTCGAAGATCTCGCCGCCCCAGACACCCCAGGGCTCCCGCCGCTCGAGCGCGCCGGACAGGCAGACCATCAGCGCCGGGCAGTCCCGGCAGTAGGCCTTCGCCCGCTCGAGGTCGGCGGGGGTCTCGGCGAACCAGAGTTCGGAATCCTGCACACGGCAGGGCAGGTCCTCCGGGCACTGCTTCGACAGCGGATCCAACGGGTCGATCCCGATCGGGTCGAGCACGGCGCCGGCCAACTGGTCGGCAGTCGTCAACACGACGGGTCACCTCCTCTTTCTCGGGTTGTGGGTGGATGTCGTCGAACCGGGCCGGAGAAACGAAAGAGGCCGCGGTTCCCAAGCTGGGAGCCGCGGCCTCGAGGAGCCGGATGCTGACGGATCGTCAGCGGTATCGCCCTCGAGGTGGTGCGGCCTGCTTGGCTGCGTACGCGCGCCGCCCGGCCTCGGCCGGAACGGCGCCCATGGGCTGGATGGAGTTGTGGAGCGGGTGCGCGGACGGGGTGACACCGGTGCCGTCGATCAGGACGGGGAACGGCATGACCGCGACCGGGGCGGTGCCGGGCGAATCGATGCCATCGCGCCAACGCATGATCGACACGGGAGCGCAGACCGGCAGGGCAGCCGCCTGGATCGTCGTCGTGTTCACCGGGGACCACCCCCTCTCTGGCTCGTCGCGCGCGTGCGGAATGGCACGGCTTGTGGTCGGTGCTTGCAGGCTAGCGACGCCCACTGACGGGTGGCAACCGAATAATCGGAAAACGTGATCGTGATGTGCTGGAGTAGGAATCGAACCGGGGAGGCCAGCATGATCATTCGAGTCGGACGGGCAGCGGCGGGCGCCGTGTCGATCACCGCGGTGATCACCGTGTCGATCACCGGCTGCACGAGCAGCGGTCCGGGCACCAACCAGTCCTCGGCCGGTTCGGGCCGCGCGTCGGCGAGCACCGGTGCGCCGACGTCGGGCCGCGGCCTGCGCCCGGCCGACCCCGTCACCACCCGCGCGGTCGGCACGGCCTACGCCCGCTTCTTCGACAGCCGCACCAGCCCGGTCGACTCGCAGAAGTTCCTCCAGCACGGCAGCGCCTTCGGCAAGGTCCTCGAGCAGCAGGCGCAGGGCGGCCAGGCTCAGCACGCCACGGCGAAGGTGAGCAGTGTGCTGGTCACCAGTGCCGACGTCGTCACCGTCACCTTCACGATCAGCAGCGGCGGCAAGGCGTTGTTGCCGGACGTGTCGGGCTTCGCCGTCCGCGAGAACGGCACCTGGCTGGTGGCCGCCACCACCTTCTGCCGGCTGCTCAAGCTGCAGGGCCAGCAGGTCGACGCCTGCGCCGACCCCTCGATCACCGCCCTGCCCACAGACCCCCTCCGGCGCCGCGCCGGAGCGCTCGGCGGCCCTCGCCACCGTCCTCGCGGTGCTGTTCCTGACCTTCCTCGACACCACGATCGTCAGCGTCACCCTCGGCGACCTGGAGACAGGACGTGGCCGCTGGTGTGCTGCCGCTGCAGTGGGTGATCAACGCCTATTCGCTCGTCTTCGCCAGCCTGATGCTGGTCGGCGGCTCGCTGGCCGACCGGTACGGGCGGCAAGCGGTTGATGATCGTCGGTGTCGCGATCTTCTGCGCCGGTTCGCTGGTCTGCGCGCTGGCCCCGGGCGTCGGCGCGGTGATCGCCGGCCGGGCGGTGATGGGCGTCGGCGCGGCCGCGAGCGAACCGGGGACGCTGTCGGTGATCCGCCAGCTGTTCCCCGACCGCGGGCAGCGGGCCCGGGCGCTGGGCGCGTGGTCGGCGGTGTCCGGGCTGGCACTGGCCCTCGGTCCGGTGATCGGCGGGGTGCTGGTCGGCCTGGCCGGCTGGCGGGCGGTGTTCTGGTTCAACCTGGCGCTGGGTGTGCTGCTGCTGGCCGCCGTCGCCCGGTGGGTGCCCGACTCGCGCGACCGCCGGCCCGCTCGCCTCGACGCCGCCGGCTTCCTGCTCGGCACCGGAGGGATCGCGCTGGTCGTCGTGGCGGCCGTCGAGGGCGAGTACGCGGGCTACGGCACGGTCTGGATCGTGGCCCTGTTCGTGCTCGGCGGCCTGTGCCTGCTGGCCTTCGGGCCGGTGGAGGCACGGGTACGGGGACCCGATGCTGGACCCCGCGCACGTGCGGGCGCCGATCGTGCGGGTCGGCGCTGTTCGCGGCGTTCGCCGTCTACTTCGGCGTGTTCGCGATCTTCTTCCTGACCGCGCTGTACCTCGACGTCGGCCTGCAGATACTCCGGCTGGCGGCTGGCCGGGATGTTCGCGCCCATGGCGGCGGCCATCGTGGTCGGCGGCCTGGCCGCCGGGCCGTGGGTGGCCCGTGCAGGCCGCGGCTGCCGCTGGCCGCCGGCTGTGTCGTGGCCGCCGCGGGGATGCTGCTGGCCCGCCAGCGGAGGTGGGGCCACGGGGCGGCGCTCACGTTCGGGCTGCTGGCCCTGGCCCTCGCGCTCGCCGGGCTGGGCTTCGGAGTGGCCGTCGTGCCGCTGACCTCCGCGGTGCTCGCGCACGTGCCGAGCCGGCACTCCGGGGGTGGCCGCGTCGGCCACCAACACCGCTCGTCAGCTGGGGGCGGTGGTGGGCGTGGCCGCGCTCGGCGCCATCGTCAACTCCCGACTCGTCGGCGCGGTCGACCGCAACCGGCCGTTCGCCCCGGCTGCCGCGGTCCGGTGGGTCCAGGTCCTCGAGACCGGTGGCAGCGCCGGCGGGATCAGCCTGGACAGCATCCCGCGCCCTACGTCGCCGCGTTCCTCGACGGGCTCCGGGTTGCGCTGCTGGTGGCCGCGGGGCTGATCGCGGCTCGCCGCGGCGCTCGCCGGCGCCCGTGCTCGACGCGCCGACCCGGAACGCGCCGCGCGCGGCCGCACCCCTCTCCCCACCGGGTGAGGCGACGTCACCGGCGCGACCTCGGCGGGGTCGGCGCCGCCGAGCACGGCCAGGACCGGCTCGGCGTAGCGGGTGAGCTTGGTCGGGCCGACGCCGGAGATCTGCGCGAGCCCGGCCCGACTGCTGGGGGCGGCGTCGGCGATGGCGACCAGGGTGGCGTCGCTGAACACGACGTAGGGCGGCACGCTCTGGGCCTCGGCCTGGGCCTTGCGCCATACCCGCAGCCGCCCGAACAGCTCGGCGTCCTCGGCCTCGGCCGCCTTCGGTCGCTTCCGCGACCGGGCGGCCTGGCTCGGTGGCAGGTGCGGGCGCAACCCGTCGAGGAAGCGGCTCGGGCCGCCGCCCGCGGCGCTGGCCGGGGCTGCGGGCCAGCGCCCACGACAGGGCCAGCTGCTCGCGGGCGCGGGTGATGCCGACGTAGAGCAGCCGGCGCTCCTCGGCCACCTGCGCCGGCGTGGTGGCGTGCTGGAGCGGCAGCGTGGTGTCGGTGAGCCCGACGAGGAAGACCGCGTCCCACTCCAGGCCCTTGGCCGAGTGCAGCGAGGCCAGCGTCACCCCCTGGACGGTGGGTACGTGCTGGGCCTCGGCCCGCCGATCGAGTTCGGCGGTGAGCGCGTCGAGGTGCGCGTCGGGCTGGGCGGCCACGAGGTCGTCGGCCAGGTTGACCAACGCCGACAGTGACTCCCACCGCTCGCGGGCGGCGCCGCCGGGCGGCGGGTTGTCGGCGTACCAGCCGAGCCCGGACAGCACGCCGCGCACCGCGTCGGGCAGCGTCGCGTCGGCGTCCGGTGCCGGCGCCGGCGCGGGCCGCGCCGCGCAGCAGCAGCCGGGCCTCGCGGATCTCGGGCCGGTCGAAGAAGCGCTCGCCGCCGCGCACCAGGTAGGGCACACCGGCCTGCGACAGCGCCTGCTCGTACACCTCGGACTGGGCGTTGACGCGGAACAGGACGGCGATCTCGCTGGCCGGCGTGCCGGCGTCGACCAGCGCGCGGCAGCGCGCGGCGACGTCGGCGGCCTCGGCCGGCTCGTCGTCGAACTCGGCGAACGTGGGCGCCGGCCCGTCGGGCCGCTGGCCGACGAGCGTGAGCGCCGTCTCGCCCCCGCGCACGAGCGCGTTGGCGAGCTCGACGACCTGCGGCGTGGAGCGGTAGTCGCGGTGCAGCCGGACCAGCACCGCCTCGGGGAAGCGGCGGCGGAACCCGAGCAGGTGCTCCGGGGTGGCGCCGGCGAAGGAGTAGATCGTCTGGTTGGCGTCGCCGACCACGCACAGGTCGTCGCGCCCGCCGAGCCAGGCGTCGAGCAGGCGTTGCTGCAGCGGCGACACGTCCTGGTACTCGTCGACCACGAAGTGCCGGTAGCGGCTGCGCACCTCCTCGGCGACGTCGGACATCTCCTCCATGGCCCCGGCCATGACCAGCAGCAGGTCGGCGAAGTCGATCAGGCCGCCGCGGCGTTTGGTGGCCTCGTACTCCGCGAAGACCTTGGCGATCGTCTCGGGGCTGGTGGCGGTCTCGCGGCCCGCCGCCCGCGCCCGCTGGACGTAGGTGTCGGGCGTGGCCAGGACGGATTTCGCCCAGTCGATCTCCGCGGCGAGGTCGCGCAGCTCGGCCCGGTCGACGCGCAACCGCATCCGGGCCGCCGCGTTGCCGACGGTGCGCAGCGGGTTGTCGAGCAGGTCGGGCATGGTGCCGCCGATGACGCGCGGCGCGAAGTACTGCAGTTGGCGCAGGGCGAAGGCGTGGAAGGTGCGGGCCTGCACGCCGCCCGCTCCCAGCGCGCGCAGCCGGGCCCGCAGCTCCCCCGCGGCCCGGGCGGTGAAGGTGACCGCGAGCAGCTGGCCGGGCGGCACCGCCCCGGAGCGCACGGCGTAGGCGATGCGATGGGTGATGGCGCGGGTCTTGCCGGTGCCGGCACCGGCCAGGATGCACACCGGCCCGCGCACCGCCTCGGCGGCGGCGCGCTGCTCGGGGTCCAGGCCCGCCAGGACCCGGTCGGCATCGCTCACGATCCCCGATCCTGCCAGCGGGCACCGACGCTTCCGCGCTCCCCCATCGTCGCGGGCGTGACGGCGCCCTGGGACCCGGCGGCGACCGGCGTGCTGGTGCTGCCCGGCGGCCGACGGTGCGTCGGCGGGGTGGGCCGCACCGGCACGGCCCTGGCCTGCCTGGCCGTGCTCGACGGCGTGGCCGCGGCGCAGGCCGTCGCGTTCGCGCGGGCGCACTACCACTTGAAGGCGGTCGAGACGCCGTGGCAGCGGCGCTGGGTCGAGGGCTTCGCCGCCGGGTGAGCCGGAATGCCCGTCAGCGCCCGGTGGTTGTGCGGGCAAGGACCGACCGACGGAGGACAGCGACGATGCTGACGATGTACACCACCTCGTGGTGCCCCTACTGCCTGCGCCTGAAGGCGGGGCTGGAGCACGACGGGATCGAGTACACCGAGATCGACATCGAGCGCACGCCCGACGCCGCCGAGATCGTGATGCGCGTCAACGGCGGCAACCGCACCGTCCCGACCGTGGTCTTCGCCGACGGCAGCGCCGTGACCAACCCGTCGGTGCGGGAGGTCAGGGCCAGGATCGGATGACGCTCGCCTGGCGGCCGCTGGACGACGCGGTCCTGCCCGACGCGCTCGCCGGCTGGCTCGCCGACACCCAGGGCACGATGCGCGTCGCCGTCGACGGCGCACCGGCCACCGCCCCCGAGACGCTGGCCGAGCGGCTGATCGACCCCCTGCGGGCCCGCGGCCGGGCGGCGGTGCACGTGCGCGCGAGCCGCTTCTGGCGCGACGCGTCGCTGCGCCTCGAGCACGGGCATGAGGACGTCGACAGCTACCCGTCCTGGCTGGACGCCGATGCCCTGCGTCGCGAGGTGCTGCTGCCGGCCGTGCAAGCCGGCATCTACCTGCCGTCGCTGCGTGATCCGTTCACGAACCGCTCGACCCGCGAGGCGCCGCGCCCGCTCGACCCGGGGTCGGTGCTGCTGGTCAGCGGCACCCTGCTGCTCGGGCTCGGGCTGCCCTTCGACCGTGTCGTGCACCTGACCATGCCCGCCGACGCGCTCGCCCGCCGTACCGCCGAGGCCTGGACGCTGCCGGCCTTCGCCGAGTACGACGCGACCGTGCGCCCGGTCGACGCGGCCGATGTGGCCGTGCGCGTCGACCGCCGCACCCCCGCCGTGCGCGGCCTGCCCTGAAGTGGTTCGACCGGCTAACCATCGCGCCGTACGCTCGGACCACGTGAACCCGCCCGTGAGCGACAAGCCGCGCGGCTGGGTGCGCCGGTTGTGGACGTGGGTGCTGCGGCACAAGCGCAACGTCGTCTACGCGGTGGTGGCCGCCGTCATCGGCAGTTCGGCGCAGACCCTGGTGCCGTTGATCGCCCGGCAGATCGTGGACCGGGTCATCGTGGCGCGCGACGAGGCGCTGTGGCCGTGGCTCGTGCTGCTTTTCGTCACGGCTGCGGTGTCCTTCGCGCTGGCCTACGTACGTCGCTACCGCGGCGGGCAGGTGGGTCTGGGCGTGCAGCTCGACCTGCGCAATGCGGTGCACGATCACCTGCAGCGCATGGACCTGTCCACGCTGGCCACCATGCCCACGGGCCAGCTGGTCTCGCGGGCGAACTCCGATTCGGCGCTGGTGCAGGGGCTGCTGAACTTCCTGCCCCTGGTGACGGGCAACGTGCTGATGCTGGTGCTCTCGCTCGCGGTGATGTTCGCCCTGGCCCCGTTGCTGGCGCTGCTCGCGCTCGTCGTCGTCCCGGCCTTGTTCGTGGTGTCCTACCGGATGCGCCGGCGGGTGTTCCCGGCCACCTGGGACGGCCAGCAGCGCGAGGGCGACGTCGCGCAGATCGTCGACGAGGACGTCACCGGCGTGCGGGTCGTGAAGGCGTTCGGGCAGGAGGAGCGCGAGCTGTACCGGCTGGCCGGCGCGGCGCAGCGGCTCTACGGTTCCCGACTGCGGGCCGTGCGCCTGCAGGCGCGCTACCAGCCGCTGCTCGAGGCCATTCCCACGCTGGCGCAGGTGGCCATCCTCGTGTTCGGCGGCCTGCTCGCCCTGCACGGCTCGATCACCATCGGCACCTTCCTCGCCTTCTCCACCTACGTCGGCCAGTTCGCCGCGCCCGCGCGCCAGCTCGCCGGCATCCTCACCGTCGGCCAGCAGGCCCGCGCCGGCGTCGAACGCATCCTCGGGCTGCTCGACCTGCAGCCGGCCATCGCCGACGCCCCCGACGCCCGGGACCTGCCCGACCTGCGCGGCGAGATCGCCTTCGAGCACGTCACGTTCGGCTACACCGAGGGCCTGCCGGTGCTGCGCGACATCGACCTGCACGTCGCGGCCGGCGAGCGGGTGGCACTGGTCGGGCCGAGCGGCAGCGGCAAGTCGACGCTGGCCGCGTTGATCACCCGCAGCTACGACCCGTCGGCGGGCACCGTGCGCGTCGACGGCCACGACGTGCGGGCGGTGACGCTGCACTCGCTGCGCCGGCGCATCGGGGTGGCGTTCGAGGACAGCTTCCTGTTCTCCGACACGATCCGCGCCAACATCGCCTACGCGCGGCCCGACGCCACCGACGCCGAGGTCGAGGCGGCCGCGCGCACGGCCCAGGCCCACGGCTTCGTCAGCGCGCTGCCGGCCGGTTACGACACCGTGGTGGGCGAGCGCGGGCTGACGCTGTCCGGCGGCCAGCGCCAGCGGGTGGCGCTGGCGCGGGCGGTGCTCGCCGATCCCAGGGTGCTGGTGCTCGACGACGCCACGAGCGCGGTGGACGCGCGGACCGAGGAGGCGATCCACGACGGGCTGCGCGAGGTGCTGCCCGGGCGCACCACCGTGCTCGTGGCCCACCGGATGTCGACCCTGCATCTCGCCGACCGCGTCATCGTGCTCGACGGCGGCCGGGTGGTCGACGACGGCACGCACGCGCAGCTGAGCGCGGACAGCGCCTTCTACCGCGAGCTGCTCTCCGGCCTCGACGCGGCCGCGATCCAGGCGGCGGGCGACCGCATCGAGGCACTGGCCCAGCTCACCGGCGACGGCGTCACCGCCTCGGCGTGGCAGCCCGGCGGCGCCGCACCAGCGCCGGGGCGGCGCTCCGTCGCCCCCGCCGCGCTGGGCCCCGGGCTGGGCGGGTCGGGCGGCGGGACCAACGCCGTGCTCGGCGGGCTGCCGGCCACGCCGGAACTGCTCGCCCGGGTGGCGGCGCTGCCGCCGGTGCGCGACGAGGCCGAGGTGGACGTCGCGAGCGAGACCGCCCGCGAGCGCGTGTTCGGCCTGGGCCTGCTGCTGCGCCGCTTCCGCCGCCCGCTGCTGGCCGGCCTGGTGCTGGTGGTGCTCGACGCGCTGGCCGGGCTGGTCGGCCCGTACCTGGTCAAGACCGGGGTCGACGACGGCGTGGCCGTGCACGCGCAGGGCGTGCTGCTGGGCGCGGCCGCCGGTTTCCTCGCCATCGCGCTCGTCGACCTGTTCGTGCAGATCGGGTCGACGTTCGTCACCGGCCGCACGGCCGAGCGGATCATGCTCTCGCTGCGGCTGCGCATCTGGGCGCACCTGCAGCGCCTGTCGCTCGACTACTACGAGCGCGAGCTCGGCGGCCGGATCATGACCCGGATGACCACCGACGTCGACCAGTTCGAGGCGCTGGTCACCAATGGCCTGCTCTCGGCGCTGGTGGCCTTCGTGACGTTCGTGGGCGTCGGGGTCGCGCTGCTGGTGGTCGACGTCGAGCTCGGGCTGGTCACCCTGAGCGTCATCGTGCCGCTGGCCCTGGCCACGCTGTGGTTCCGCCGGGTCTCGTCGCGGCTCTACGACCTGTCCCGCGAGCGGATCGCCGTCGTCAACGCCGACTTCCAGGAGAGCCTGTCCGGAGTGCGCGAGTCGCAGGCGTTCGTGCACGAGGACGCGACGATGCGCCGCTTCCACGACCTCGGGCTCTCGTACTACCGGTCACGGGTGGCCGCCCAGCGCCTGGTGGCCACCTACTTCCCGTTCGTCCAGTTCCTCGCCGCGTTGGCCGATGCGCTCGTGCTCGGGGTGGGCGCGGTGCTGGTGCGTGACGGGTCGCTCAGCGTCGGCGCCCTCATCGCGTTCCTGCTCTACATCGACCTGTTCTTCTCACCGATCCAGCAGTTGTCCCAGGTGTTCGACGCGTGGCAGCAGACCCGCGTCTCGGTCGCCCGGATCGCCGACCTGATGGCCCTCGACCCGCTCACCCCCGACCCCGTAGACCCCGTACCCATGCGTACGGTCCGCGGCGCGGTCGCGCTCGACGCCGTACGTTTCGGCTACCCGGGCTCGGCCGCCGGTGAGGCGCTGCGCGGCCTCGACCTGCCGGTGGCCCCGGGCGAGACCGTGGCGCTGGTGGGCGAGACCGGCGCCGGCAAGTCGACCGTGCTCAAGCTGCTGGCCCGCTTCTACGACCCCACGTCGGGGCTGGTGACCGTTGACGGGCACGACCTGCGCACGGTGTCGCTGCGCGAGTTCCGCAGCCACCTCGGTTACGTGCCGCAGGAGGCGTTCCTGTTCACCGGCACCGTCCGCGACAACATCGCCTACGGGCGGCCGTCGGCCTCGGACGCCGAGGTGGAGGCGGCGGCCCGCGCGGTCGGCGCGCACGACGTGGTGGCGGGGCTGCCCGCCGGGTACCTCACCCAGCTGGGCGAGCGCGGCGGGGCGCTGTCGTCGGGGCAGCGCCAGCTCGTGGCACTGGCCCGCGCGCAGCTGGCCGACCCGGCGCTGCTGCTGCTCGACGAGGCCACGTCCAACCTCGACCTGGCCACGGAGTCGCGGGTGACGGCGGCGATGCACTCGGTGGCCCGCGACCGCACGACGATCATCATCGCGCACCGGCTGCAGACCGCCCGCGGCGCCGACCGCATCGTCGTGCTGGAGGACGGGCGGGTGACCGAGCAGGGCACGCACGAGGAGCTGCTGGCCCTCGACGGCGGCTACGCGCGGATGTGGCGCGCCTTCGCGACCGCCGCCGCCTGACGCACCTGTCCCCCGGTGTGGTCGTGATCGGCGGCGCGATCACGACCACACCGGGGGACACATGCGTCAGCGCAGGGTCATCGGGTCGGCGGCGAGGTAGGCCTTCGCCGCCGCCGACACCGGGTCGGCGGCGAACCAGCGCTGCAGCCGCCCGTTGCGCAGGGCGTCGTCCAGGCCGGCCATGACCATCGACTGGTCGAGGACGAGGCGCCGTTGCCCCACCTGGCCGGTGGTCGGGTCCACCGCGTCGTAGAACCCGCCGTCACTCGAGTAGACCGAGGGGTAGAGGGAGCGCAGCCGGGCGATGTTGGCGTAGGCCTTGCGCGGCGCCACCGGCAGCGCGAGGAAGGAGGCGTGCGGCGTGACCGTGCTCTCCACCCTGGAGCAGTCGTCGGTGGCCGAGGGCACGCACGGGCCCTGCGCCAGCCGCTTGCCGTGCGGGTAGCGCAGCCCCTGCGCGCCGAAGGCGAAGTAGCCCTGCCCGTCGGAGGTGGCCGACGGCGACAGTCCCCAGACCGGGTACCCGAGCCGGTGCAGCGCGTAGTCGGACTGCACGTCCACCGTGCGCCGGTCGGCCAGACCGAGGCTGTCCGGACCCCATCGCGTCTCGGGCACGACGAGGTTGGCCATGAGCGCCTCGAACATGCCGCCGTTGTAGGTGGGCAGGAACTTCTCGCCGTTGCCCGGGTCGGTGTAGTGGCCCTCCCAGACCCGGAAGGCCCGGCCCGATCGCGGATCGTGCACCGTCACCCACGCACCCTGCGGGCGGGGCTGGCCCTGGAAGGAGTAGTCGGGATCGGTCGGGCACTGCTTCGGGGGCAGGGTGCGCCACGTCGTCCACCACACGTCGCCGGGCATCTGGCCGCGGCCGAGACCGAGGTACGTGGCCATGCGCGGATCGGTGTAGAGCACGTCGCTGTGGTACGGCGCGGGTCCGACCCCCACGTAATAGCCGCCGTACTGGTGACCGGTGGCGGGTTTGCCGTCGAGTTCGGCGTTGACGTTGCAGCCGGTGCGCGGGCGGTCGTCGTAGAAGATCGAGAAGTCCATCGGCCGCAGCAGTTTCGTGGCCAGCCGCACCTCCGGCAGCGCCTGGCGCACCACCGTCAGCCCCGAGGCGTACCAGCCGTTGTCGACGGCCGACAGGAAGAAGCAGTTGTCGTTCAGTGCGGGCGTGGTGTCGGCCGAGCAGGGCGCGAACGTCGCCGGGTCCTGGATCTCACTGGCGTCGTCGGTGTCGTACCACTGGTACAAAAAGCCGTGGCTGCGCTTCATCCGGGCCACGGTGGTGAGGGTGGCGTCGGCCATGGCCACCGCCGTACGCCGCGGGATCAGCCCGAGGTCGTGCGCGGCCACGATCGACCACAGGTACACGCCGACGTTCGCCGCCGAGGTGTAGTCGCCGCGCTGCGCACCCGGGCCGAGGTTGTCCAGCGGCAGGTGCGTCACCGCATCGGTGTCCGCGGCGAAGAAGCGCCAGGTGTCTTCCGCGACCGCCTGCAGGTCGGCCCGCTGGGCCGCGGTCAGTGCGGCGCGCGGGGCGCCGGCGGCGTGTGACGGGGCGCCCGGCGCGGCGACGACGCCGAGGCAGCCCAGCACGGCGGCGGCCAGCGCGGTCGGACGATGACGGCGGGTGCGGGACCTGCGAGGGGTGCGGGACATGCGACGCCTCCTGTGGGCCGATGCCTGCGAACCTGCCGCACCGCGCGACGGCGCGCAACGGTGCGCCTTCCCCCATGGGGTGGCCGTGATTCCCCCCGCGAATCACGACCACGGCATGGGGGAAGACGTCAGGAGGTCAGCGTGGCCGCGTACAGCTCGGCGTTCGCGTTGTCCGGCAGGGTGATCGACTGCACGGTGCGTGACGCGTCGAGGGGCACGCGATAGGCGTAGAGGTTGACCGGCGGGCCGTCCGCACCCTGCCCCGCCTTGATCCGGTGGTCCATGGCCACCGCAACGGTGTCGCCGGTCACCGGCGACGACGAGGCCCAGTCGCTGAGGGCGAGCGGCACCGTGGCCACCGTGCCGTCGGTGTAGGCCACCGTCGCCTGCGTGCTCACGTCGCCGCCGTGCGCCGCCCCGATCACCTGCAGGCCCGCGTAGCGCCCGGCCGGCAGCGCCATCGCCTGGCCGCGCGCGGTGACGAAGTTCTTCACCGTCCCCGTGGGGTCGGGCATCGCGTAGGGCACGCCGTCGAGGGTCTGCGTTCCGGCCGCGGGCAGCAGCGCGGCGTCGTAGCTCCAGCCGCCGCCATCGAAGTTGCCCGAGGACGGGTCGGCGACCGTGGCGGTGCCGTCGAGGTCGGCCACCGCGTGCAGGTCGATCGGGCACTGGTCGCCGTCGGCGGCGCAGGCCACATCCTGCAGCGTGATGGTCGTGTGCTTGGTGACGGTGTCGACGCCGGGCGCGCTGACCGTCACCGTCACCGGGTACGAGCCGGCCGGCGTGCCGGCGGGCACGTGCACCGTCACGTGGCTGTCGGTGCCGGTGGGCAGCCCGCTCGAGCGCACCGACTTGGTGCGGGTGGCGGGGGTCGCCGACCACCCGTCGGGCACGGTGACGGTCTGCGTCACCGCGCGCGTGCCCGGCCACTGCGCCACCGACGACGTGGTCAGCACGACGCTGCGCGTGCCCGTGGGCGCGGCGGCCGGGGCGACGGCGGCCGACAGCGTGACGCGGCCGTCGTCGGCACTCGGGTCGAGCGAAGGCGCGGCGTCGCCGGGCGCGGTGGCCCAGGTGCCCGGCGTACTCGACATCGTGTAGGCGATGCTGCCGCCGTGGGCGACGGCGGCCCAGTCCACCCAGCTGTGCTGCGTCGCCTTGCCGTTGACGGTGGCCGACGTGATGTAGCGGTCGGTGTCGCTGGCGCCCGGGGCGGTGACGGTGAGCGTGCCGCCCTGCTGCGCGCCGTACGAGCCGACGTGCACCGTCGCCGACGGGAACTGCGGGGAGTTGAGCACGAACTGCCGCGAACCGCTCATGGTGGGGTAGAGGCCGAGCGAGCTCATGACGTACCAGGACGACATCTCGCCGAGGTCGTCGTTGCCGGTCATGCCGTCGGCCCCGGTGGTGAACAGGGTGTACGCCGCGCGCAGCACGGTGGCGGTGTGGTCCGGCTCCCCGACCGCCGTGTACATGTACGGCGCGAGCAGGTCGGGCTCATTGTTCGGGTTGTACGAGGTCTGCGTGTAGTAGTCGTAGGCCGAGCTGACCCAGTCCTTGCGGGCCGCCTTCGACGGGTTGGCCAGCACCTTGTCGTAGGCGAAGAAGGAGTCGAGCCGGTCGCGCGTGGCCGCCCGGCCGCCGAGCAGCTTCGTCAGGCCGTTCGGATCCTGCGGGACCAGCCACGTGTACTGGTAGGCGCCGCTCTCGTGGAAGGCGTTGTCACCGCTCACCGGGTCGTAGGGGGTGAGGAACGAGCCGTCGGACAGCCGCGGGCGGAACTGGTCGATGCGCCGGTCCCACAGGTTGCGGTACCAGCGGCCGCGCTCGGCGTACATCCGCGCGTCGTCGGTGTGCCCCAGCGCCTGGGCCATCGTGGACAGCGCGGCGTCGGCCGCGGAGTACTCGAGCGTCGCCGACGCCGGGTGCACGCAGTCGTTGTCGCCGCCGTGGTCGGGGCAGTCGGTGCCCGGCGTCAGGCCGTAGGGGATGTAGCCGAGCTTGTCGTACTGCTCCACCCCGGCGCGTCCGTTGTACTGCGAATCGGGTGGCGGCAGCTGCGTCGTGTACTTGCGCAGCATCGAGTAGGCCTCGTCCTCGTGGCCGGCCAGGAAGCCCTTCGACCAGAGTTCGACGAGCGTGGGCGTGACCGGGTCACCGGTCATGATGTTGGTCTCGCTGTTGGCCAGCGCCCAGCGCGGCAGCCAGCCGCCCTCGCGGCCGATGGCCAGCAGCGACAGCGCGTCGTCGCGCGCCACCTGCGGGGCCAGCAGCTCCACCAGCTGGTTCTGCGTGCGGTAGGTGTCCCACAGCGAGAAGTTCTGCCGCGGGGTGTAACCGTCGGCCTTGTGCACCTTGCCGTCGAAGCCGTAGTAGGAACCGTCGACGTCGCCGGCCAGGTTCGGGTGCAGCATCGCGTGGTAGAGCGAGGTGTAGTAGGCCACCCGCCGCGCATGGGTGCCGCCGGTGATGGTGGCCAGGGCCAGCTGCGCGCGCCACCGCTTGACCAGCGCGGCCTTGATGGCGTCGAAGTCGAAGCCGGCCCCGGTCTCGGCCTGCAGGTTCGCCTGCGCCCCGGCCACGCCGGTGTAGCTCAGCCCGACCTTCGCCGTCACCTGCGTGGTGTCGCCGCCGAAGCTGACCCACGCGCCGCGGCTGCCGCTGCCGTCGGCCACGTCCTTCGCGCCCGGAGTGAGCGTGTCGCCGGTCCAGGTGCCCGTCGACGTGAACGGGTGGTCGAAGGAGATCGTGAAGTACACCGTGTGCTCGTCATGGCCGGCGCAGAAGCCGCCGTCGTGCACCTTGCCCTGCACCGTGTGGTCGTCGACGACGTGGATCTCGCTGTCGAGCACCGGCATGTTGGCGTGCCCGGTGTTGAGCATGACGTTGTGCTGACCGCCCGAGGGGAAGGTGTAGCGCTGCCAGCCGGTGCGGTCGGTGGCGGTCAGCTCGGTGTGGACGCCGTAGCGCGACAGGCCCACGCGGTAGTAGCCGGGGGTGGCCCGCTCGTCGTCGTGGGAGAAGGCCGAGGCGTACTTCGTGTAGTCGCCGGTGGTCACGTCGCCGGTGGTGGGCATCATCGGCAGCTCGCCCACGACGCCGCAGCCCACGCCGGACAGGTGCGTCTGGCTGAAGCCGTAGATGCTCGTGCCCTTGTAGTCGTAGCCGCCCTGACCGCCGGTGTCCGGGCTGACCTGCACCATGCCGAACGGCGCGCTCGCGCCGGGGAAGGTGTTGCCGAAGTTCTGGGTCCCGATGAACGGGTTGACCAGCGAGGTCAGCGGCTGGGTGCTCGCCGCCGGCGCGGCCGCGGCCGGGCCCGACAGTGCGGCCGTGGCCACGCCGAACGCCGTGGCGGCGACGACCAAGAGGACTCGCGAGCGCACCTGCACCCACCCCGCTTCCTGTGACAGCGTTGTCAGACCCGCCGACCCTAACCCGGACGAACCGGGCGCGCCAGCCTCTGCGCCCCCCTTGTCTCGGTTCGGTACGACCGGTTTCGCGCCCGGAAAGTGGTCGTAGCGGCGTGCAAGAAGGGTTACGGGGGCGGGCGCTCTCCGGAGCCGCGGGCCACGATGCGGGTGGCCAGGCGGCTGTGCGCCACCGCCCCGCCCTCGCCGGCCAGCCGGGCGGTGATGCAGTCGGCGGCGAGCTCGCCCAGCTGCTCCGGGTCGTGGCTGATCACGGTGACGCCGAGCAGGTCGGCGAGCTCGAAGTCGTCGAAGCCGACCAGCGCCGGGGGGTCGGGCACCTCACGCAGCGCCCGCAGCGCGCCGACGGTGATCCGGTTGTTGGTGGTGAACAGGGCCGTCGGCGCGTCGTCGCGCGCGAGCAGGTCGTGCGCGGCCCGCCCGGCCGACTCGCTGTCGTGCGAGTCGGCGCGCACCCATCGTTCCCAGTCGCGCACCCCGGCCGAGCGCATCTCGGCCCCGAAGCCGGCCACCCGCTCGCGGTGGGTGGCCAGCCGGCTCGAGGTCGCCGATCAGCCCGATGCGCCGGTGGCCCTGCTCGAGCAGGTGCCGCGCGGCCTGCCGGGCGCCGCCGTCGTTGTCGATGGCGATGGTGTCGGCCGCGATGCCGGCTCGGGCGGGCGGTCGAGGAAGGCGACCGGGATGCCGAGGCGGCGCTCCACCTCCAGGTGCGAGTGGTCGGTCGAGGCAGGTGGTGATCAGCAGCCCGCAGACCCGCCGGTCGAGCATGTCGGCGGTCAGCGCCGCTCGGTGGCCGGGTCCTCGTCACTGGAGGCCATCAGCAGCCGCAGTTCGCTGCGCCGCAGGCGCCGCTCCACCCCCCGGGCCACGCGGGCGTAGAACGGGTTGCCGACGTCGCTGATGATCAGCCCGACCGACCGCGAGCGCGCCCCCTGGCGCAGCTCGCGGGCAATGGCGTTGGGCCGGAAGCCCAGCTGCCCGGCCGCCTTCTGCACCTGGGTGGCGGTGCCCTCGGCCACGTGGGGCTCGCCGTTGAGCACCCGCGAGGCCGTCTTCAGGCTGACGCCGGCCAGCCGCGCGACGTCGAGCAGCGTCGGCCGGACCGGCGAGGTGGCCGTGGGCTGCCGGCCGTCCGGCTCAGGATCTCCCGTCACGGGCGCTCATCCTGCGCAATCTTGACAACGCTGTCAATGAAGGGCATCGTCCGAGCGTCGCGCACCGGTGCGTACACGCTGCCCCATCACCCAGGGAGAGCCATGTCGGGTACTGCGGTCTTCCATCGCTCCAGGTCCGCTCGCGGGGCGGTGCGCCCGGTCGGGGCGGTGGTCGCCGCTGCGGCCCTCGTGCTCGGCGCCGTGGCCGCCACCACCTCGGCGACGGCGGGCGCCGATCCGGCGCCGGGGTCGTACTCGACCTCGTTCGAGGCCGGGCGACCCGGCCGCGCTGAGCAGCACCGTGGAGACCGGCGCCGACGGCCACGCTCGTGCAGCACGGGCGTGGTCGGCGCGTCGGCCGCACCTGCCCGGCAGCGTGATCACCCCGAGCACCCCGATCACCGCGTCGGCGGAGAACCCGCCCGGGGAGATCGCGAAGAACCTCGCCGACGGCGACCCGGGCACCAAGTGGCTCGCCTTCCAGGCCAGCGCCACGCTCACCTACCACCTGCCGGCGCAGCGCGAAGGTCGTCACCTACGCGCTGACCTCGGGCGGCGACGCCCCCGAACGCGACCCCGCGGCCTGGACCCTGCAGGGCTCCACCGACGGCACGCACCTTCACCACCCTCGACACCCGCAGCGGCGCAGACCTGGAGCGGCCGCGGTGCGCGCAACATCTACACGGTGGCCGACGCCCGGCGACTACACCTACTACCGGCTGGCGATCAGCGCCCCGCAGTCGGGCACGCTGCTGCAGCTGGCCGACTGGGACCTCGCGGTCGCCACCACCGGCGTCCCCGACCAGCCGATGGTCACCTCCACCGGCAACGGCCCCAGCAGCGGGCTCAACATCAAGCAGAACGCCGGTTTCACCGGCCTGCACGCCTACCGCTACGCCGGCAAGCAGACGGCGACCGGCGACGCCTACGAGACCAACGTGATCGCGAAGGACCTCGACGTCCCGGTCGGGCCGAACACGCAGCTGAGCTACAAGATCCTGCCGCAGTTCACGACGAGCAACTACACGACCTACCCGTCGACCTACGCCGCGATCGACCTGCACTTCACCGACGGCACCTACCTGTCGCAGCTGCACCCGGTCGACCAGCACGGCGACCGCGCTCACCGCCGCCGGGCAGGGCACGCGGCAAGATCCTCTACGTCGACCAGTGGAACGACGAGAGCCTCGACATCGGTGCGCTCGCGAACGGCAAGACGATCGACCGCGATCCTGCTCGCCTACGACGACCCGAACGGCCAGCCCGACACCGACTTCGCCGGCTGGGTCGACGACATCGAAGGTCGACCCGTCCCCGGCGCAGGTCGACGCCTCGACGCTGACCAACGTCGTCGACACCCGGCGCGGCACCAACGCCTCGGGCTCGTTCTCGCGCGGCAACAACCTGCCGATCAGCGCCGTCCCGAACGGCTTCACGTTCCTCACGCCGGTCACCGACGCGACGTCGAACAGCTGGGAGTACTACTACCAGCAGGCCAACGACGCCGACAACCACCCGGACGCTGCAGGGCTTCTCGGTCTCGCACGAGCCGAGCCCGTGGATGGGTGACCGCAACCAGCTGTCGGTGATGCCGTCGACCTCGGCCACCCCCACCGGCGAGCCCGACCGGCCGCGCGCTCGCCTTCACCCACGACGACGAGATCGCGCGGCCGGACTACTACCGGGTCAACTTCCTCAACGGGCTGACCGCCGAGATGACGCCCGACCGACCACGGCGGGGTCATGCGCTTCACCTTCCCGGGTCGACTCGGGCTCGCTGATCTTCGACACCGTCGACAACAACGGCTCGTTCGTGGTCGACCGGCGACGGACCGTGCACGGCTGGGTCGACAACGGCAGCGGTCTGTCCGCGGGCGCAGCCGGATGTTCTTCGCCGGCACGTTCTCGGCCAGCGCCGACGGCCAGCCGGCGCCGCGCCCGGCGGGCACCCCGAGGACCGGTTCGCGGCGTTCGACACCAAGACCGTCGAGCTGCGCCTGTCCACGTCGTTCATCGGCCTGGACCAGGCCCAGCACAACGCGGCGCTCGAGCTCACCGGCAAGAGCTTCGACGACATCCACACCGCCGCGACCGCGGCCTGGCAGAGCCGGCTCGGCGTTGTGAGCGTGTCGGGTGAGACCGACACCCAGCGCGAGACGCTGTACTCGAACCTGTACCGGCTGAACCTGTACCCGAACTCGCAGTTCGAGAACACCGGCACCAGCGCCGACCCGGCGTACAAGTACGCCAGCCCGGTGGCCGACCCAGACCGGGCCGGCCTCCGACACCCAGACCGGCGCGCAGGTCAAGTCCGGCAAGGTCTACGTCAACAACGGCTTCTGGGACACCTACCGCACCGTGTGGCCGGCCTACTCGCTGCTCTACCCGAAGGTCGCGGCCGAACTGGTCGACGGCTTCGTGCAGCAGTACCGCGACGGTGGCTGGGTCGCGCGCTGGTCCTCGCCCGGCTACGCCGACCTGATGACCGGCACCAGCAGCGACGTCGCGTTCGCCGGCGCGTACCTGCGCGGCGTGCCGCTCAAGGACCCGCTCGCCACCTACGACGCCGCGCTGAAGAACGCCACCGTGCTGCCGACGCTCAAGCGGCGTCGGGCCGCAAGGGCCTGGAGACGTCGATCTTCAAGAAGTACACCGACACCGAACACCGGCGAGTCGGTGTCCTGGGCAGCTCGAGGGCGACATCAACGACGCCGGCCTCGTCGCAGATGGCCGCCGCGCTGGCGAAGGACCCGCGCACGCCCGGCGTCGCGCGTCCAGGAACTGAAGGACGAGGCGGCCTACTTCGCCGACCGGTCCGGCCAGTACGTCAACCTGTTCGACCCGAGCATCGGGTTCTTCCAGGGCCGCAACGCCGACGGCAGCTGGAACCAGAGCAAGGCCGACTACGACCCCGAGTCGCTGGGGCGGCGTCTACACCGAGACCGACGGCTGGAACTTCGCCTTCCACGCCCCGCAGGACGGGCAGGGCCTGGCCGACCTCTACGGCGGCCGCGCGGCGCTGGCGAAGAAGCTCGACGCAGTTCTTCGCCGACCCGGAGCAGGCCGACAAGCCCGGTGGGTACGGCGGCACGATCCACGAGATGGTCGAGGCGCGGGCGGTGCGGATGGGCCAGCTCGGCATGAGCAACCAGCCCTCGCACCACATCCCGTACATGTACGACTACGTGCAGCACGCCGTACAAGACGCAGGCGCTGGTCCGCGAGATCATGCAGCGGCTCTACGTCGGCGTCCGAGATCGGCCAGGGTTACACCGGCGACGAGGACAACGGCGAGATGTCGTCGTGGTACATCCTGTCCTCGCTGGGCATCTACCCGCTGCAGTCCGGTTCGCCGAACTGGGCCGATCGGCAGCCCGCTGTTCGACAAGGTGGTCGTGCACCGCGACGGCGGCGATCTGACGATCACCGCGGACAACAACAGCCGCCAGCAACGTCTACGTGCAGTCGCTTGAAGGTCAACGGCAAGGCGCACACCTCGACGTCGATCAGCCACGAAGGAGCTGTCGGGCAACGCCGACCTGGACTTCGATGATGGGCGCGAAGCCGTCGACGTGGGGCACCGGCGCCGACGACGTGCCGCCGTCGACCGACCAAGGGCTCCACGGCGCCCGATCCCGGACCAGGACGCCACCACGCCCGGTGTCGGCACAGTGACCGCGGCCAACGGCCAGGACGTCTCGGCGCTGACCGACGACGACTCGGCCACGCAGGCGACCTTCGCCGACGGCGTCCCGACGCTGACGTGGACGACGGCCGGCGGGGCCCAGAAGGTGCGCATGTACACGCTCACCTCGGGCTCGGCGGCCGGTGACCCGAGCGACTGGAAGCTGGAGGGCTCGCAGGACGGCGCGAGCTGGACAGACGCTGGACACGCGCACCGACCAGACCTTCCAATGGCGGACGCAGACCCGCCCGTTCAGCGTGGCGCAAGCCCGCAGGCCTTACCGGATGTACCGGCTGGTGTTCACCGCGGCAGCGCCAGAGCGCCTCGCTGGCCGAGGTGGAGCTGCTGGTCAAGCCGAGCAGCCGCGGGGCCGACGAAGCTCACGGTGACGCCCGACGTCGACCGCCCTGACCGGGCGTACCGACTCGACGATCAGCGCGACCCTCGGGACGTTCGTCGGCCGCCCGCAAGAGCACGGGCAGCGACTACACGGCCACGATCGACTGGGGTGACGGCAGCACGTCGGCCGGCACCCTCTCCGCCGGGCAGCTGAACTCCTACGCCGTGCACGGCTCGCACAGCTACGCCAAGCCCGGCTACTACCGGGTGACGATCAGCGTGACCGACGGCGACCACGTGGGCACCGCCACCGTGGGCGTGACCATCTCGACGTCGGCCACCGGCGGCATCACCGCCGGCTTCGACACCGTGTGCATCAGCGACGACGGCACGTCGGCCGACTGCGACGGCGGCAACTACTCCTACTCGCGCCAGGCCCTCGAGGCCGCCGGTGCGCCGCAGGGGCAGTCGCTCGACCGTGGCGCGGCACCGACCTGCACGTCACGCTGCCGGCCGTGGCGGCCGGGCAAGCCGGACAACGCCGAGGGCGACGGGCAGACGGTGCCGGTGAGCGCTGCCGGCCGACGCCACGCACATCGCGTTCGTCGGCACGGGCACCGAGGGCAACCAGACCGCGAACGCGACACTGCAGTTCAGCGACGGGTCGACCCAGACCGTGCCGATGAACTTCCCGGACTGGACGCTGGGCGGGGGCGGCACGCCGCCGGCCGGACTACGCCGTGGTCGCCGCGACGCAGTACCGCCTGGCCGACGGCGCGAAGGACGGCGCGAAGCCCTACATCTTCGCGGCGCCCGCGATCGCCCTGCCGGCCGGCAAGACGCTCACCGGCGTGGTCATGCCCGACCAGCCCGGCACCCGCAAGGACCAGGGGCGGGTGCATCTGTTCGGCATCGCCGACGACGGCACGGCTCCGGCGGCACTGGCGCTGGCACCGGGGCGCGGACGCCACGGCGACCACCGGGCAGGCGGCCACCGTCGACCTGGGCACGGCGTCCGGCGGCGAGGGCGACTACAGCGCCCGCGTGCAGTGGGGCGACGCGTCGGTGACCGAGGACGCGACCGTCGACCCGTCGGGCGCGATCAGCGCGAGCCACACCTGGACGGCGCCGGGCACCTACACCGTGCACGTCACGGTGTCCGACGACGAGACCAGCGTGACCCGCACGCTCACGGTGACCGTGGGCGCCGCGGCGCGCCAGACTCTCGCCGCCACCCGCACGGTGGCTGCGGGCCACTCGGTGTCGCTGACCGGCGCCGGCTACCGCGCCGGCGAGCGGGTCAGCGTGGCCCTGGCGGCGCCGCGCCCGGTGACGCGCGCGGTGACCGCCGACGGGCGGGGGCGCATCGCGACGTCGGTGACCGTGCCGGCCGGCACGGCCGCCGGGCACTACGCGGTGACCGCGACCGGCGCCCGCACGAAGACCCCGGCCACGGCCGTGGTGGCGGTGCCCGACGCCCGGGCGGCCTCGGCGCCGCAGGTGCGCTCGACCCTCGTGCTGTCGTCGACGACGGCCATGCCGGGCGAGCGGATCACCGCGCAGGGGGCGGGCTACCGGCCGAACCGGACGGTGACGCTCACCGCCACCACGGCCTCCGGGTCGCGGGTGCGGCTGGCCGGCGTCCGGGCGAACGGCGACGGCGTGTTCACCACGACGTTCGTGATGCCGGCCGCCGCCGGTGGGCTGCGCAGCGTCACCACGTCGGACGCCGCCACCGCGGGCGACCCGCCCGCCAGCTCGCCGCTGACCACGGTGCGCACGCCGCACGGCACGCGCCGTTGACCGAACCGGTCGCCGCCGCCAGTCCTGGGCGGCGGCGACCGGTCCCCGGTCCACCCCGCCCCACCTCCCCGGTCTGATCAGTGGTGCGGATCACCCGTCAGTGGTGCGAGATTTCGCACCACTGAGGGGCAGAACGCACCACTGATCAGACGCGGGCGGTACGGGCAGGGGTGCGGGGCAGGTCGGCTAGGGCCAGCGGGCGTCGGCGACGCGGGCCTCGGGGGCGCCGGTCGGCAGGTCGGGCAGGTCCCACCAGCGACGCCGCTCGACCCGCACCGGCACCGTTTCGCCGACCGCCTGCCGGGCCCGCGCGACGGCGCGGGTGCGGCGGTACCAGACCGCGGCCCGCGACGCGCCGAACCCCTGCACCCCCACCAGGACGAGCAGGCTGAGCCGGAACGCGTGCGGGGTGGAGCCGCCGAGCAGGTCGAGCAGCGCGCCGAACAACAGGCAGACGATGACGGTGGCCAGGAAGCCGCCCACGTTGACGGCACCGGAGGCGGTGCCGATCGCGTGCGGCCGGTTGTAGTCGCGGGTCACGGCGAACGCGATCATCGACACCGGGCTGCCGATCATGCTCAGCACGAACACCGGCCCGACCAGGCCGGGTGGCGGCCGGTCGCCGCACGCGGCCACGACGAGCACCCAGCCGGCGATGCTCACCGCGCAGGCGGTCAGGGCGAGTGGCACGCGCAGCGCGGGCGCCCGGCCGATGAACACCCCGATGAGCGGGCCGCACACGCCGCCCGCGAGCACGCCGCCGAGCAGCAGGGCGCTCGCCGCGGTGGCGCTGAGCCCGACTCCGCCGACCAGGTACGGCTGGCCCCACAGCACGCCGAGCGACGTGGCCGCCGACATGCAGGCGAAGTGCACCCAGAAGCCGAGGCGGGTGCCGGGCAGCGCCCACGCGACGCGCAGCCGGTCGAGTACCGCGCCCACGCCGCGCCGCAGGTGCGCGCGGTTCTCGATGCGCGCCGGCGTCGGGGTGTCGTCGCGCATCGCCACCAGCAGCAGCAGCGCGCCGAGCACCGACAGGCTGCCGGCGAGCAGGAAGCTCGGCGTCCAGCCGATGCCGTCGAGCAGCAGGGCGAGCGGCAGCGTGGCCAGCAGGTTGCCCAGGATGCCGAGCGTGCCGGTCAGGGCCACGATGACCGGGTAGCGCTGCGGCGCGAAGTGCCGGGCCGCGTAGCGCAGCACGCTGATGAACGTCATGGCGTCGCCGGCTCCGAGCACCGCCCGCGCGAGCAGGGCCACCGGGTAGGACGGCGCGGCGGCGAAGCCGAGTTGGGCGACGCCCATCAGGGTGGCGGCGACTATGAGCAGCCGGCGCGGCCCGTACCGGTCGACGAGCACGCCGGTGGGCACCTGCATGGCGGCGTAGACGCCGATCTGCAGCAACACGAAGACGCTGAGCCGGCTGGCGTCGATGCCGAACCGGTGCTGGGCGAGCAGCCCGGCCACGCCCAGCGAGCTGCGGTGGAAGACGGCCAGGAAGTACACCGTGCCGGCCAGCAGCCAGCCCCGCAGGGCCGACGGGGACGAGGTGGCACCCGTCCGGGTCGGCTCGTCAGCAGGCATGTCCGGACGAGCTTATGCACGCCGCCTCGCCGGGCCGATCGCGGATACTGGAGCTCCGTACCGTCCGACCGGAGGTGTCCGGGTGCCCAAAGCCCCATTGCCCCAGCACGTGCTCGAACTGCTCGCCCGGCCCAACCCGGCGGTGATGGCCACCGTCGCCGCCGACGGCCGCCCGGTGACCGTCGCCACCTGGTACCTGCTCGAGCCCGACGGCCGGGTGCTGCTCGGCCTCGATGCACAGCGCGCCCGGCTCGAGCACCTGCGCCGCGACCCGAGGGTCTCGCTGACCGCGCTGGCCGAGGGCGACTGGTACACCCACGTCAGCGTGCAGGGCCGGGTCGTGTCCATCGCCGACGACGAGGGTCTGCGCGACATCGACCGGCTGTCCGAGCACTACACCGGCCGGCCCTACGGCAACCGCGACCGGCCGCGGGTCAGCGCGCACGTGGAGATCGAGCGCTGGCACGGCTGGAGCGCCGGGTCGGCCGTCGAGTCCTGATCAGGACGCGGCGGTGTGCGTCCCGGCCACGTTCCAGCCCGACACGGTGACCACCGGGGTCGCACCGGCGAGGTCGGCGGCGGCGTAGGACGCGGTGAGCGTCTCGCTCTCCCCCGGCCACAGGGTGACGTCGTTGGCCGTCCACGTCGCCGGGCGCACCTCGTCGTCACCACCGGCCGGCGTCCCGGCCGCCGACCCGCGGCGCACGTCCGCGCGCAGGAAGAACGCCGCCGTGCGCCCGGTGTCGGTCAGCGTGACGACGGTGCGCACGCGGCTGCCGGCCCGCACGGTCCGCGCGTGCACCTGCACCGACGCCGGCGCGAGGTCGCGCAGCGCGGTCAGGTCGGCGTACTGCGTCATCGTGGCCTGCGGGTTGCCCTCGGTGGCCGGCCAGTCGACGACGTCGGGGCGGGTCGACTCCCAGTAGGTGTTGCGGTCCACGACCCGCCCGTCGCGGCGCAGCACCAGCTCCACGAAGTAGGTCGAGGCCTTCGCCGCCGGCCCGGTCGCGGCCGGCACCCGCGGTGCCAGCACGTGCGTGCGCACCTGTTGCGCGTCGAGCGCGAACGCGGTGCTGTGCCGCTCGTCGAGCAGCGTGCCGCCCGTCGACCACACCCGGGCGTCGACGTCGAGTCCGGCCACCCGGGCGCCGGTCAGGTTGTCGACCGCGACCGTGTGGTCGTCGGTGGCGAACAGGGCGTGCAGCGAGCGGTTGGCCTCCTGCGCGCCGAAGTAGCTGCCGGCCTGGTCGTAGTCGTAGTTGTAGAGGTCCCAGAGCAGCGTCGGCCAGCCCTTGTTGGCCATCCAGTAGATCGTGCCCGTGGCCGGTGCCGCCCGCTTCGTCGAGTGGGCGAGGAAGGCCTCGAACTGTGCCCGGACGTCCTCGTAGTTCTGCAGCTGCGCCTCGGCGATATAGCCGTTGAGCCCCGACCACGGGCCGTAGCGCTTGCGCAGCGCGGTGTCGAAGTTGTACAGCGTGCCGAAGTTGTAGCCGGATGTCCCCGTCTCGGGGTTGGCGTGGTACTGGTTCGCCTTCGGGTCCTGCCACAGCTTCGCCTCGTCCGCGGGCGAGAGGAAGCGGTCGAGCGAATCGCGGGTGGGGATCGTGTGGCCCGCGCTCTGTTCGGAGTCCAGTGCCCACGACCCGCCGACGTTGCTCAGGCTGGAATCGTCGGCGTAGTCGGAGTGCTCGCGGTCGTACCAGTAGTCCGGCGGGACCCAGTCGTACGGCCCCTCCTTCTCCCCCGCCTGGCCGAGCTGCGGTGACGACTTGTACTCCGCCGAGGCGAGCACCGGCACGTCGAAGTCCTCTTCGCGGAAGGCCTGCAGCGTCAGGGCCTCCTGCTCGTCGGTGGGGTTGTTGTCGCTCCACTGGAAGGTGAACACGCTGGGGTGCTCGCGCAGCCGTCGGGCCAGCGTGGCCGCGGAGTTGGCGAGGACGTCACGCTGCTTCGCGGACAGCGGCTTGTCCGGGTCCAGCTGCCACGCGTCACAGCACTGGTAGCCAGACGCCACGAGGATGCCGGCCCGGTCCATCTGATCGTAGAAGTCCTCGGGCATGAAGTGGCCCTCGAGCCGGATGGTGTTGAGCCCCATCGACTTGAGCAGCGCGATCTGGTGAGCGGTGTCGGCGGCCGAGTAGCGCAGGAACAGGTCGGGGTCGAATCCGCCGCCGCGCACGACGATCGTGCGGCCGTTGACCGCGTACTGTCGCACGCCCTGCGGCGCGAGCGGCGCCGCGCCCACCAGCGAACTGGTGACGGTGCGCACGCCGAAGTGCTGCGTGCTCGAGCCGACGAGGCGGCCGCCGGCGTCGAGTGCGGTGACCAGGGTGTACAGCGGCTGGCGGCCCATCCGGTACGGCCACCAGACCTGCGGGTGATGCAACGTCAGCGACGGGTGCTCGGCCGGGCTCAACGTCACCGTGCGCGTCGTGCCCGCCGGCACCGTGACGCCCTCGCTGACGAACACCGGCGCGCCGGTGCCCTTCGGCGGCAGCACGAGGGCCGACACGGTGCCGTGCTGCGCCTCGCCGGTGGCGTTGGTGACCCGGCCGCTGACGGTGAGCGCGGCGCGCGACAGGTCGGCGGCGTCGTGCTGGGTGACGTGCGCGTCGCTGAGCGCGAGCGTCGTCGAGGTCTGCAGCTGCACCGGGAACTGGATGCCGGTGTTCTGGTCGGGCGGCACCTGGGACCAGTCGACGTCGTCGACGGTGAACATCTTCAGCGGGTTGTTCGGATGCACGAGCACGGCCAGCGTGTTCGTGCGGGGGGCCAGCTCGCCGGTGACGTCGACGCGGTAGCTGGTGTAGGCGCCCTGCACCGTGTGGTGCGTGGCCACCCGGTGACCGTTGACCCACACGTCGGCGGTGCCGATCACCCCGTTGAGCACCAGGGTGGCGCGGCGGTGCCCGGCCGGCGTCGCGAAGTCGGTGCGGTACCACCACGGGACGGCGAAGCGGGCCACGGTCTCGCGCCCCAGGGTCTGCGTGCCGAAGCAGCGCTTCATGGTGTCGGAGTAGAAGACGTGCGGGCAGGCGCCGTTCTGGAGCAGCGCGGCGATCTCGGTGCCCGGCGCGCCGGCGTCGTCGGGGCGCACCGGCAGCCAGCCGCGGTCGGCGTGCCCGGGACGCGAGACCTCCTGCGGCGGCGCGGTGACGTCGGCACTGCTGCGCACCTGCCAGCCCGCGCGGCCGAGGGTGGTGAGGCCGACGTCGGCCGGGGCGGAGCGCGGATCGGCGGCCGCGGCCCGCAGCGCGGCCACGGCGCCCGGGTCGGCAGCGGCCCGGGCGGCGGCGGTGCGGGGGCCGGCGGTGCGGGCGCCGGCGGGCCCGGCCACTGCGGCGGGCAGGCCGGTGAGCACGAGCGCGACGCCGGCCGCGAGCAGCACGGCATGACGGGAGCGGGTGGGGCGCGGCGACATGGCTCCTCCTCGGGGGGTGGGATCAGGGGTCAGACGGGGGCCCAGCCGGGCCAGCCGGCGGCGTCGGCGGCGAGGGTCAGCGCGCCGATCAGCGGCGCGTCGTCGACGAAGCGGGCGGTGCCGACCGACGGCGGGAACGGCACCGCCCGCGCCAGCGCCGCGTCGAGGCGCGGCACCAGGATGTCGGCCGCGGCCACCATGCCGCCGCCGAGCACGACCGCGTCGGGGTCGACGAGGCAGCACGCGTTGGCCAGCGTGAGGTCGATGAGGTCGAGGGCGGGGGCGAGCGCGGCCACGACCTGGGGTTGCGTGCTGCGCAGCGCCTCGGTGGCGGTGAGCGGGCGGCCGGCGGCCTGCGACGCGCGGGCGCCCAGGCCGAGCCCGGCCACCGTCTCCTCGACCGGCGCGTGCCCGTCGGCGTAACCCGGCTCGCCGGCGCGGCGCAGCTGGTAGCCCACCTCGCCGCCCGCGCCGTGCGCGCCGTCGAGCACCTGACCGTCGACGACGACGCTGACGCAGAAGCCGGTGCCGAGGTTGACGTAGAGCCCGGTGCGGCTGCCGCGCAGCGCGCCGTGCCGGGCCTCGGCCAGCGCCCCGGCCTTGACGTCGTTGCCGACCACCAGCGGTCCGGGGTCCGCCTCCTCGGCGGCGAGCCCGGCACGCACCCGCTCGGCCATCGCCACCTCGCCCCAGCCCGGCACGTTGGGGGCCAGCAGCACCCGGTCGGCCAGCGCGATGCCGGGGCAGACCACGCCCACGGCGGCGGGCGGCGCGCCGGAGCGCTCGAGCAGTCGACGCCCTTCCTGCACGGCCCGCCGCAGCGCCTGGTCGGCGCCGGCGGCCGCGTCGGTGCGCAGCACGCTCCGGTCGACGAGCACCCCGTCGGCGCTCGACGTGGCCACCGCGATCTTGGTGCCGCCGAAGTCGAGGCCCAGCAGCAGCCGCGGGCCGCTCACGACGGGGCGGCCGGGGCCTCGACCGCGGCCTGGTCGCCCTCGCGGCGCTGCACCTCGAGGTAGGCCTCGCGGACCTCCACCGGCGCGAACGGCCAGGCCCGACGCGCCCGCGCCCAGCCGAGGAAGACGATCACGCCGCCGCCGATCCACACCAGCGACAGCACGATCGACAGCGTCGTGGCCGAGTAGTAGACGTACACCCAGCCGGCGAGCGCGAGCAGGCTCGGCACCGGGTAGAGGAACTGCCGGTACGGGCGGCGCAGCTCGGGCTGGCGCCGGCGCAGCACGGTCAGCGCGAAGATCTGGGCCACCGACTGCACCAGCACCGCCACCGTCGTCAACATGTTGATCACTGTGGTCAGGTCGAGCAGCGACGACGCGGCGGTGAGGACGCCCATCACCAGCAGGGCCACCCACGGGAAGCCGCCCTTCGGGTGCAGCTTCGCGAACACGGAGAAGAACACCCGGTCGCGGGCCGCGTTGAACGGCACCCGCGAACCACCGAGCAGCCCGGCGAAGACCGAACCGAACGCCGTGATGATGATGAGCACCGTGACGACGTCGGCCGCGCCGTGGCCCCACGACGTGGTGACGGCCAGCGAGGCGACGGATTCGGATTTCGCCACCGTCTGCCAGGGCACCACGCCGACCACGCCGACGTTCAGCGCGAGGTAGACGACCATGATGCCGGTGATCGAGTAGATGATCGAGCGCGGCATGACCCGGCCGGGGTCCTTCAGCTCGTCGCCCATGTACGCGGTGGTGTTGTAACCCAGGTAGTCGTAGACGGCGATGAGCAGGCCGGCGCCCAGACCGCTGAAGAAGCCGCCGTCCAGGTGCCAGGCGCCGGCGGGGTAGGTGAAGGCGAGGTCGGTGTGGAAGCTCGAGTAACAGGCGGCGATGGTGAAGACGACGGTGGCCAGCATGATGATCCACAGGGCGGTCGTCAGCACCTTGATCGACTCGATGCGGCGGAACAGCGCCACCATCACGACCAGCACCACGCCCAGGCCGATGAGGTGGATCTGCCACCAGCTCATGTGCGGGTAGAAGAACCCGAGGTACTGCACGAGGCCGATGACGCCGGTGGACATGATGAGCGGGATGCTGATCAGGGCCGTCCAGGCGAACAGGAACGGCATCAGCTTGCCCGTCCGGTACTGGAAGGCCTCGCGCAGGTAGAGGTAGGTGCCGCCGGCGCCGGGCATCGCCGCACCGAGTTCGGCCCAGACGAGACCGTCGGTCAGGGCCAGCGCCGCGCCGACGACCCAGCCCAGAACCGCCTGCGGGCCGCCCATCGTCGCCACCATGAGTGGGATGGTGATGAACGGGCCCACGCCGCACATCTGGGTCATGTTGATCGCGGTGGCCGACACCGTGCCGATCGTGCGGCGGAAACCGGTCTCCTGGTCGAGCGCCCCGGCCCCTGCGCGGGCGGGCGGGCCCGCTGCCTCTGCCGTCATTCGTCCACTCCGAATCGTCCGGTTCGCGCCGACATTAGTTAGCCAGCCTCCCGAACACAAGAGCTCGGCATCGCCCGTCCGGTATGCGATTATGTGGTCCGTGTGGGGAACCAACGCCGATCGTCAGGTCGACGGCGCGGTCACCACGACCAGCGCCGTGCGCATCGTCAACGAACGGGCCGTGTTCGACGCCCTCTCGCGCGTGCCCAGCGCCTCGGCCTCCGAGCTGGGCCGCGTCACCGGGCTGTCGAAACCGACAGTCGCGACCGCCGTGAGCGACCTCGAGCGGATCGGCCTGCTCGAGCAGCTGGGTCGGCGCACCGGCAACACCGGCCGGGCCCCGCGCACCTACCGGATCAGCCCGCACGCCGGCGCGGTGCTGGCGCTCGACGTCGGCCGCGCCTGGGTGCGCGGCGCGGTGGTCGACCTCACCGGCGCCGTGGCCGAGCGCGCCGAGCAGCGCTCGCGGGTGCGCTCGGGGGCCGCCCTCATCGACCAGATCGGTGAGCTGGCCGACCACCTGGTCGCCGCCAACCGCGCGCCGGTGACCTACACCGTGCTGGGCAGCCCGGGCGTGCACGACCCGGCCGCCGACGTGCTGCGGCTGGCCCCCAACCTGCCCGGGTGGGGCCGGCCGGGCGTCCTCGGCCGGTTGCGGGGGCGGCTGCCCGGCGTGCTCGACGTCGAGAACGACATCAACCTCGCCGCCCTGGCCGAGCACGCCCTGATGGCCGCCGCCGGCACGCCCACCCCGGACTTCGTGTTCGTGTCCGCGGGCAGCGGCCTCGGCATGGGCATCGTGCTGGGCAACCGGTTGCTGCGCGGCTTCCGCGGCGCGGCGGGCGAGATCTCCTACTTCCCGGCCGGCAACTGGTCGACCCCGCCGGCCCGGCGCGCGGCGTCACTCGAGCAACTCACCGGCCCCGCCTCGATCGTGGCCGCCGCGCACCGTTTCGGCCTCGACGCCCGCCAGCCCGAGGACGTCTTCGCCGCCGCCCGCGCGGGGTCGCGTCCGGCGCGGCGCGCGGTGTCGCTCGAGGCGCGGCGGCTGGCGGCGGCCATCGCCGGGGTGGTGGCCGTGCTCGACCCGCCGCTGGTCGTGCTCGGCGGCGGCATCGGCCGCAACGGCGACCTGCTGGTGGCGCCGATCGAGCAGGCGCTGGCCGAGCTGCTGCCACTGACCCCGCCGCAGCTGCGGGTGTCGCGGCTGGACACCGACGCGCCGTTGCAGGGCGCCATCGCCGCCGGCCTGGAACGCGCCCGGCACCTGGCCTTCGCCTCGGCCCTCGCCGCGGGCTGAGCCGTGGCCGGGGGTGGTTCAGGCCCGCGGGCCCCGCGCCGCCGCACCCGGCAGGTGCCCCGACAGGTAGTGCAGGACCGGCGCCGGCGGGGGGACCGGGCCGAAGTCGAGGCCGTTCCACGACACGTGGTCACCGAGGTCCCACACCGCCGTGCCGATGAAGCCCGGGTCGTCGACGGCGCCGCTGTGGTTGATCGCGCCGACCGCGAGCTTCGCGTACTGCAGCATCGGGTAGCCGGTGGCCCCGGTCGCGTCGGGTCGGCAGGAGTCCACGGCGTCCGGGGCCGCCGTACAGGTCGTGAACTCGTGCGCGGAGGCCGACGCCGGTATCCCGAACCCGAAGTCGATGCCGAGCTGATCGGCCCAGCGCGTCATGTCGCGAGCCTCGCGGGACACGGCGGTGGCGTAGGTGGCCACGCCGTTGAGCGTGCCGGCCGGCTGGTCGCTGAGGTCGTAGAGGGAGTCCATGACATAGCCGTTGCCGTAGGAGTTCATGATCTGCGCGACGTTCGCGCCCGAGCGCGAGTTCGCGGCGATGGACGAGGCGAAGGTGAACACCGAGAAGAAGCGGCCCTGCGGGTGCGCGGCGTCGGCGCAGCCGTACGGGTCGGGGGTCGAGGAGCCGCCGTGCCGGCCCGCGAAGTCCTTCGCGATCTGGCGGTAGAACCAGTACTGGCCGTTGCGCGTCGAGACGTCGAAGGGCTCGATGTCGAACTGGATCCCGTCGACGCGCGGGTCGGCACACACCTGCGCCGCCACCTTGTCGGCGAAGCCCGACGCCAGGTCGCGGCTGAGCTCGTTGAAGCCCTGCATATAGCCGCCGCTGTCGGTGCGCCCGTCGATGATCGGCGAGATGAGCACCGACGTGCCGGCGGTGTCGAACGCGTCGTAGTAGGCCTGCGTGCTCGCCCAGCCGCCGCTGTCGGGCGTGTAGTAGGAGTTGAGGTCGTCCGGCGTGCATTGCGTGCCGTCGTTGCCCGGGCAGTACATCTCGAGGTCGGTCGCGTAGCTGTAGACCTCGTCCAGCCGGTGGCGCGGGGTGGCCTGCTCGTTGTAGTCGCGGATGGCGCCCACCCACGTGCCCGGGCTGCCGGCGTTGTCGTAGGCCCAGACCGAGTTGGCCCGGGGCGGGAAGGCCGGTGCGCCCGGCCGGCCGACTGGTGTGCTGCCCACCGCCGGGACGGCCGGTGCGCCCGCCACGGCCAGCAGCGCGATGGCGACGAAACCCAGTCTGACTCGCACGACGGCGACCCCCTCTGCCGGTGGCCCGACCCGGCCGGCGGTTCGCGTCGGGTCAAAGGTCTAGACCAATTCTCGACGCGGCGCGGCGGCGGGCACAAGGGGATCGGCCGACCAGATTCGCGCAATTTCTGCGCGGTGCGTCGGTGCCTCAGCGCTCGCGCCAGACGGCTTCGGCCAGCGCGAACAGCGCGAACGCGGCGAAGCATCCGCCGGCGGTCAGCAGCAACAGCGCGCCGTACCTCTGCCGGGCGAGGGTGTCCAGGGCCGCGTCGAGTCCGCCGGCCGCGCCGGGACGGACCGCGATCGCCGCATAGACCACGAGTCCGCCGGCGATCATGAAGATCACCCCGCGGCCGATCGACCCGACAACCCCCAGCGTGAGGACGATGGGCCGCACCCAGGGCCGATCGCGGGGGAAGTCGAACTGCTCGGCGAAGGTGCGGCGGGCGCCCTGGTAGACGAAGAACCCCCCGACGCCGGTCACGACCAGCCCGACGAGACCGACCAGCACCCGGCCCCAGGTGGCCTGCAGCACCTGGGCGGACAACGCCCGGTAGCGACGTCCCTGGTCGGCCTTGCCCGGCTGCCCGGCCAGCACGACGATCGCGAGGTAGGCGAAGGGCAGGTAGGCCGCACCCTCGATCACGGCCAGCACCCGCCCGCGCGTGTCGGTGGCGTCGGCCGAACCCAGCCAGGCCACCGACCAGCGCCACACCGCGTAGCAGGCGACGCCGAGCACGAGCGCGAGCAGCAGCACCGAGCCGCCGGGCGCCGCACCGAGCGACGCCAGCGCGTTGCCCTGGTCGGTCTCGTGGCGCTTGTCGCCGAGGGCCAGCGCGAACACGAGCACACTGAGCGCGCCGTAGACGATGGCCCGCGAGCCGAGGCCCACGACGACCGCCGCGCCGCCGGTACGCGACCGGGTGGCCCTGAGCAGGGCACGCCGGCCCCGGGCGATGCGCCCGCCGGTGCGACCCTGCGTCACCTCTCGCCGGCCAGCCAGCGGTCGACCAGGTACCGGGAGATGGAGAAGCGGGGCGAGATGCCGCGCAACGGGCCGTCCGGGTCGGTGTCCCGCCGCCCGTCCACCCGGTCGGCGGCCTGCCGGATCTCCTCGCGGGTGAACCACGCGGCCTCGGCCATCTCCACCGGGTCGAGGTGGATCGAGGGGTCGCCGTCGAGGCGGGCGATGAACCCGACCATGAGCGAGGCCGGGAACGGCCACGGCTGCGAGCCGAGGTAGCGGATGTCGCACACGCCGACGCCGACCTCCTCGTACACCTCGCGGGCCACGGCTGATTCCAGCGACTCGCCCGGTTCGACGAACCCGGCCAGCGTGGAGAAGCGCCCCGGCCCCCACTGCTGGCCGCGCCCGAGCAGCGCACGGTCGCCGCCGTCGTGGATGAGCATGATGACCGCGGGATCCATCCGCGGGAAGTGCTCGCTGCCCTCCGCGGTACAGGTGCGCACCCAGCCCGCCCGCGACTCCTGCGTCGGCGCGCCGCACCGCGGGCAGAAGCCGTGCCGCTGGTGCCACTGCTCGAGCGCGATGGCGCTGGTGACCAGATCGGCGTCCAACTCGCGGGCCCGCAACCCGAACTCGCGCAGCGTCTGCCACGCATCAGGCTCGTCGTCGGCCGGCTCGGCGGTGACGGCGAAGTAGGGCACGTCGTCGACGAGCCCGAGGAAGCGGCGCGGCCCGTCGGGGGCGTTCGCGGCGTCGCGCAGGACGGCGCGGTCCTCGCTGACCGGCGTGGCCGAGCGCGGGCTGACCACCACCACGCGGGACCGCGTCCATGCGTCGGCCAGCCACGCGTCGTCGCTGCGGTGCTGGGCCGCGCGGTCGTACTGCGCGCGAGACAGCGGCGGACCGGGGTCGGTCACCTCTCGACCGGACCGAGCGCGGCGAGCGGGTCGGCGATCGTGGCGGCGTCGCCCACGACCACCGAGGTGAAGCCCGACGGCGCGAAGAAGCGGGCGGCCGAGGCGCTGACGTCGTCGACGGTGAGCCGCTGCAGGCGAGCCGGGTGCTCGGCCAGCCAGTCCAGCCCGAGCCCCTGGGCCGCGAGCATGCTCAGCGTGGACGCGAGCCCCGACTGCGTGGCGGCGCTCAGGGCCAGGTTGCCGATGGCGTACTGGCGCACCGAGTCGACCTCGGCCTGCGTCACCGGCAACGAGGCGATCCGGCCGAGCTCGTAGCCGGTCTCGAGCAGCGCGGGCGCGGTCACCTCGGTCGCCACCTCGACGTCGAGGGTCAGCGTGGACCCGAGGGTGTTGTGGTCGACGCGGCTGTGCGGGCCGTAGGTGTAGCCCTTGTCCTCGCGGATGTTCTCCGTCCAGCGTGAGGAGAAGTACCCGCCGAAGATCAGGTTGGCCAGCTGGAGCGCCGGCCATGCTTCGTCGTGGCGGCTGACCGCGGGCGCGCCGTAGCGCACCGAGGTCTGCACCGAGCCCGGCCGGTCGATGACGAGCAGCGGGCCGCCGGGCGGGGTCGGCAGCGGCGGGGCCTTCGACGCCGAGGGCGTGCCGGTCCAGCCGTCGAGCGCGGCGGCCGCGGTGTCGAGCATCCGCGCCGTGGGGGCGTCGCCGACCAGCACGAGCAGGGCGGTGGACGGCCGGACGAGGTCGCGGTGCAGCGCGCGCAGCTGTGCCGGGGTGACCGCGGCGACGGCGTCGGCCTGCGGCAGGTCGAGCGCGTACGGGTGCTCGCCCCACATACGGTGCGCGAGGGCTTCGCCGGCGACGACGCCGGGTCGGGCGCGAGCCATGGTCAACCGCTCCACCAGCCGGTCGCGCTCGGTGGCGACCTCGGCCCGGGCGAACGTGGGGTCGGTGAGCACCGAGGCGACGACGTCGAGCATCGGGCGCAGGTTGCCGGCCAGCACGTTGCCGCCGACCAGCAGCCGGTCGGCGTCGACGCCGACGCTGAACTCGCCGCCGAGCCCCTGCACCGTGGCCGCGATGCCGGACCGGTCGAGGTCGCCCGCGCCGGTGGTCAGCGCCTCGGCCAGCAGGTTGGCCCGCGCCGGATGCGTGGGCTTGGCCGACAGGAAGGGCAGGCGCAGCCGCACCTCGACGATGGGCACGCCGGGCTTGCGCACGGCGAGCACCCGCAGCCCGCTGTCGAGCACGCGCTCCTCGCTACGCAGCCGCTTCGGTGCCTTGGCCTTGGTCAGGGCGGGGACTTCCAGCGTCACTTGGTACCCCCCACCTTCAGTTCGAGCACGGCTCTGCGCTGCGGTTGCAGCGCCCCGGCCGCGGCCCGCACGTCGTCCTCGGTGACGGCGGCCAGCCGGGCCGGCAGTTCGGCGATCAGTTCGGCCCGGCCGTGGATCAGCTCGAACTTGGCCAGCTCGAGCGTGCGCGAGATGACGGCGTCGAGGTCGCGCAGGATGACGCTGACCAGCCGGGTGCGCACGCGATCGAGCTCACCGGGCTCCAAGCCGTCGTCGGCGATGCGGGCCAGTTCCTCGTCGAGCGCGGCGAGGATGGCGTCGAGCGACTTCGGGTCGGGGTAGTGCGCACTGACGGTCAGCGTGGTGGGGTCGCGCTCGTCGAACGGGTCGCCGAACTCGCCGATGTAGGCGCTGATGTCGGTGACCAGGTGGTCGCGCTGCACGAGGCGGCGCTGCAGCCGCGAGGCGTCGCCGTCGGTGAGCACCTCGGTCAGCAGCACCCCGGCGAGCAACCGGCCGAGGTCGCTGACCGGGTCGGCCACCCGGTAGCCGATCGCCACCGCGGGGATGGGCGCGTGCGCGTCGTGGTGCGTCTCGCGCCGCTCGGCGGTCAGGGCGGGCTCGGCGAAGCTGGGCCGCTTCGGCGCGCGGCGTTTGCGGATGCCGCCGAAGTGCTGCTCGATCAGCGTCAGCGTGTGGTCGGGGTCGAGGTCACCGGCCACGGCGAGCACGGCGTTGGCCGGTGCGTAGTACTTCGCGAAGAAGTCCTTGGCGTCGTCGGTGGTGGCCGACTCGAGGTCCTCGAAGCCGCCGTAGCCGTTGTGCGAGTTGGCGAAGGTGTCGAACAGCACCGCCGGCAGGTAGATCCACGGGAAGCCGCCGTAGGGCCGGTTGAGCACGTTGACCCGGATCTCGTTCTTCACGACGTCGAGCTGGTTGGCCAGGTTCTCCTCGGTGATGCGCGGGCTGCGCATCCGGTCGGCCTCGAGGAACAGCCCGCGCTCGAGTGCGTTCGACGGCAGCGCCTCGAAGTAGTTGGTGTAGTCGAAGTGCGTGCTGCCGTTGAAGGTGCCGCCGCTGGACTGCACGTAGCGGAAGTGCTCGAGCTTCTCCAGCGTGGCCGAGCCCTGGAACATCAGATGCTCGAACAGGTGCGCGAAGCCCGTGCGCCCCTCGGGTTCGGAACGGATGCCCACGTCGTAGAGCACGCCGACGCCGACGACGGGCGCGGAACGGTCCGGGGCGAGCACCACCCGCAGCCCGTTGTCGAGCGTGTGGCGGGTGATGTCGAAGGACGGGGCGGGTAGCTTGCGCGGCACCCGATCCACCCTAGTCAGAGCGCGACGCGGACCCCGGTGTGGCCGAAGTCGTCGCCCTTGAACAACAGCGGCTCGTCGGTGTCGATCGCCAACGCGTACGCGAAGCAGTCGCCGAAGTTCAGTTGGGCCGGGTGCCCCGAGCTCTTGCCGAAGTCACGGTAGGCCTGCCGGGCGATGCGGGCCTGATCTGCGGTGACCGGGCGCAGCACCATCTCGTGTTCGGCGACCAGCGAGTCGAGCTGGCGGCTCAGCACGGCGTCGCGATAGCTGTCGATCACGATGCTCGTCTCGAGATAGTTCGCCACCGACATCGCCGGCGAGCGGTCGGCGCTCAGGGCGCCGTACAACCGTGCGGCATCCGGCTCGGCCCGGAGGATCGCCACCATCGCCGACGAATCGATGATCATGTCGGCAGGCCGGTCCCGGGATCGTAGAGATCATCGATGGTGACGGGCGGCGGCCCGAGTTCGGCCATCCGGCGCTGCATGTCGCGCACGATCGCCTCCGCGCGCGTGCGCCGCTGATCGCGGTCCAGGTCGTCCAGGTAGCGACGCAGGGCCGTTTCCACCACGCTCGTCTGGCTCTGGCCGGTCTTGTGGGCGGCCCGGCGGACCAGGTCGTGCACCGCCTCGTTCTTGATGTTCAGACCCACGGTAGAAGGATACCGTGGCGTTCTACCCTTCTACCAACCGGGCGCGACCGACCTCGGCCAACCCCGACCACAGCAGCGCGGCCGCCTCGGCGCCCTTGAACAGCATGTCGACGGTGACCTTCTCGTTCGGCGCGTGGATCTGGTCGTCGGGCAGGCCCACGCCCAGGAAGACGACCGGGGCGGCCACGGCCTCGGCCAGCGCGGCCTCCGGGCCGCTGCCGCCCTCGCGGGTGGGCAGCACCTGCGCGCCGTCGAACGCGGCCGAGATCGCCCGGTCCAGCGCCGCGTAGGCGGCGGTGTCCAGCGGGACGGTCAGCGCGCGGACGCCGTCGCCCTCCCACTCGACGCCGGCGGTGATGCCCTCGGGGGTGTGCGCGGCGACGAACGCGTCGACGCCCTTCATGATCACGGCCGGGTCCTGGTCACCGACGAGGCGGAAGGACAGCTTCACGAACGCGTCGCTCGGCACGATCGTCTTGTGCCCGGCGCCCTGGTAGCCGCCGCCGATGCCGTTGACCTCGGCCGTGGGCCGGGCGCCGATGCGCTCGAGCGTGGAGAAGCCGGCCTCGCCGTGCAGCGCGCGCGACTGCGCGACGGTCAGGAACTGCGATTCGTCGTCGGGAACCTGCGCGAACAGCGCGCGCTCGTCGTCGGTCAGCTCGCGCACGTCGTCGTAGAAGCCGGGCACCTGCACCCGGCCGTGCTCGTCGTGCAGCGCGCCGACGAGCCGGGCGAGGGCCGTGGCCGGGTTGGGCACGGCACCGCCGAACACGCCGGAGTGCAGGTCGAGGTCGGGTCCGTGGAAGGTGACGGTGGCCGAGACCATGCCGCGCATGCCGGTGACAGTGCTCGGCACGTCGGGCGCGATCATGCCGGTGTCGGTGACGACGGCGACGTCGCAGCCGATGCGCTCGCGGTGGCGCTCGAGCAGCTCGGCGAAGTGCGGCGAGCCCGACTCCTCCTCACCCTCGACCAGGAACTTCAGGTGCACGGCGGGGGTGTCCCGCCCCGTCGCGGCCAGGTGCGCGCGCAGCGCGAGCAGGTGGAACAGCAGCTGCCCCTTGTCGTCGGACGCGCCGCGGGCGCGCAGCACGCCGCCGTCGACGGTCGGCTCGAACGGGTCGGTGTGCCACAGCTCCAGCGGGTCGACCGGCTGCACGTCGTGGTGGGCGTAGACGAGCACGGTGGGTGCGTCGGCGTCGGCACTGGGCCACTCGGCGAACACCGCGGGCAGCCAGGGCCCGTCGTCCCACACCTCGACGGTCGGGAAGCCGGTGCGCCGCGCGGCGTCGGCGAACCACTGCGCGCTGCGGGCGACGTCGCCGTGCCGTTCCGGCTGGGCGCTGATGCCGGGGATGCGCAGCCACTGGTCGAGATCGGCGAGCAGGTCGGCACGGTGATCGGCGATGAAGCCGCGTTCGGTGGTCACCGCTCGATGCTAGGCCGCCCCCGATTCCCTTCTTGCACGCCGGTACGACCGGTTTTCAGGTGCGAAAGTGGTCGTACGGAGCTGAGACAAGGGGGGTGGGGCGGGCGGCTACCGTCGCGGGTGTGGAGTCACCGGTGGTCGTCGTCGGCGCGGGCCTGGCCGGGGCCGCGTCGGCCTGCGCGCTCGCGGACCGCGGTGTGCCCGTGGTGGTGCTCGAGCAGTTCGGCGCGGGCCACCCGCACGGAGGGTCGCACGGCAGCGCGCGCATCGTCCGTCGTGCCTACGGCGACGCGTTCTACGCCGGGCTCACCGCCCGGGCCTTCGAGCTGTGGTCGCAGATCGAGGCGCGCAGCGGCGCGGCGCTGGTGCGCCTGCTCGGCGGCCTCGACTTCGGGCCCGGTCGCGACGTGCCGGAGCTGGCGGCCGTCCTCGCGCAGGTGGGCGCGGCACACGAGGTGCTGCCGGCGCCCGAGGCGCAGCGGCGCTGGCCGGGCATGCGGTTCGAGGGCGACGTCGTCTTCCACTCGCACGCCGGCGTGCTCGACGCCGACGCGGCGGTCACCGCGCTGCTCGCGGTCGCGCGGGCCGACGGTGCGCAGGTGCGACACGACGCGACGGTGACGCGGGTGTCCGACACCGGGGTCGAGCTGGCCGACGGCTCGACGCTGCCCGCGCGGTGCGTGGTCGTGGCGGCCGGCGGCTGGGCGGCCCGACTGCTCGGCGCCGTCCCCGGCCTGCCGGCGCTGCGGGTGACCCGGCAGTCGGTGTTCCACTTCCCGCGCCGCGACCCGGCGGTGCCGCCATGGCCGAGCACGATCCACGACATGGTCGGCAGCGCGGCCTATCACCTCACCGGCGGGCGGGACGGCGGCCCGGGCGAGGATCGCAAGATCGGGCTGCACGATCCCGGGCCGGTGGTGGCCGCGGGCAGCCCGGCGTCGGTCGACCCGGGCGCGCGCGCCGCCGTCGTCACCTACGTGCGCCGCTGGCTGCCCGGCCTGGTCCCCGAGCCGCGCGGTGAGACCACCTGCCTGTACACGCACACGCCCACCGAGGACTTCCTGCTCGACCGCGTCGGCAACGTGGTCGTGTGCTCGCCGTGCTCGGGCCACGGCGCCAAATTCGCGCCGCTGGTCGGCGAGTGGGTGAGCGATCTCGTCCTCGGTGCCGGCGCCGCGGTGCCGGACCGCCTGCGCCTCGCCGGTCATGCCGCGGCACGAGCGGGCCACGTCTCCCTCTAGCCTCGCCTCCCCTCCGCTCCGTGCCCTTCCGGTCAGTGGGGCGAGTTGCGTTCAGTGGGGCAACTTCTCGCCCCACTGAACCGAAGTCGCCCCACTCACCGGAGAAGGTCGGCCACAGCGGCGATGCCGGCGCGGATGGCCGAGGGACGGGTGTCACCGAAGCCGAGCACGAGCTGCGGCGGGTGCGGGCCGGGCGTGCTGCGCAGCCGGGCCATGCCGTACAGCGCGACGCCTCGGCCGGCCGCCCGGGCGACCACCCCGGCCTCGTCGGCACCGTCGGGCAGGTGGAGGACGGCGTGGAAGCCGGCGGCCAGGCCGGTGACCCGCACCGACGGGGCGTGTTCGGCCAGGGCCGCGAGCAGCGTCTCGCGCCGCGCGGCGTAGGCCGCCCTCGCCCGGCGCAGGTGGCGGTCGTAGCGGCCGGACTCGAGCAGCGTGGCCAGGGCGAGCTGGTCGAGGCCCGGGGCGCCGCGGTCGGCGATGCGCTTGGTCCGCACCAGCGGCTCGACCAGGCGTTCCGGGGCGACGAGCCAGCCGAGGCGCAGCGTCGGTGCCAGTGACTTGCTGACGGTGCCCAGCGCGACCACGCAGTCCGGCGCGAGGCCCTGCAGCGAGCCGACCGGCTCACGGTCGTAGCGGAACTCCGCGTCGTAGTCGTCCTCCAGGACGACGCCGCCGCAGGCGCGGGCCCAGGCGATCAACTCCTGGCGCCGGTCGCCGCGCAGCACGACCCCGGTGGGCCACTGGTGCGCGGGTGTCACCAGCACGACCCGCGCCGGGGTCGCCGCGAGGGCGCCGACGTCGAGGCCGGCCTCGTCCACCGGCACCGGCACGGCGGCCATCCCGGCCGCGCTCGCCTGCTCGATGGTCGAGGTGGGCGCCCCCGGATCCTCGAAGGCCAAGGTGTCCGTTCCTTCGGCGGCGAGCACCCGCAGCACGAGGCCGAGGGCCTGCGCCATCCCGGCGGACACGACCAGCCGGTCGGCGCGCGCGTCGGCGGCCCGCACCCGGCCCAGGTACGCGGCCAGGACGTCGCGCAGCCGCGGCTCGCCCGCGGGCGGGCCGTAGTCGAAGGCGGCGTTCGGCGCGGTGCGGCACACCTCGCGCACCGCCCAGGCCCAGTCGTCGCGCGGCGCCAGCCCGAGATCGGGCACGCCGGCGCGGAAGTCGGCGACGGACGCGGCGGCCGGTGGCGCCGAGGCCGGCGCCGGCGTCGAGGCGGCCGGCGCCCGCACCTCGCGCGCCGGACCGCCGGCGGTGGCGGCGTCGGCCACCCGGGTGGCCGAGCCGGCGCGGCTGGTGAGGTAGCCCTCGGCCTGCAGCTGGGCGTAAGCCTCCTGCACCAACCCGCGCGAGATCGCGAGGGCGCGGGCGAACTCGCGCGAGGACGGTACGCGCTCGCCGGCCGCGAGCCGGCCGGCGCGGATCGCGGCCCGCAGCTGCTCCTCGAGCTGGGCCCGCAGCCCGGCCGGGGCGCTGCGGTCGAGCGTCACCAGCAGATCCGGACCGGGACCGGACCAGTCGACGGGCATGGAACTGGACCTTACCGCTGGGCCGGTTACTTCCTAGCGTCATGGCCATGACCACCGCGACCGCCGCCCCCGCCACCGTCCCCCCGCAGCCGGAGACCACCGCCCGGCCCCGCCTGGTCAGCCGTGCGCTGCTGATCCGGTTCATCTCGGTGGTCGGCTCCGCCATCGGCTTCTACCTGCCGCTGTCGGTCGTGCCGCTGTACGCGCAGCGGTCCGGCTCGGCCGGCACCGCCGGGCTCGCCACCGTGGCCCTGCTCGTCACCTGCGTGGCCGGCGAGTTGATCACCCCGCGGATCATCGCCCGGCTCGGCTACCGCGGCGCACTGGCCCTCGGGCTGACCCTGCTCGGCGCGCCGACGGCCCTGCTCACCGTCACCGGCAGCACCGTGGCGATCCTCGCGGTGAGCGTCCTGCGCGGCGCCGGCTTCGCGGTGGCCGTGGTGGCCGGCGGGGCCGTCACCGCCCTGCTCATCCCGGCCGACCGGCGCGGTGAGGGCCTGGCGCTGGTCGGCCTGGTCGGCGGGATCCCCGGGATGCTGGCCCTGCCCGCCGGCGTGTGGATCGCCGGGCACTGGGGTTACGCGCCGGTGTTCGCCGCCACCGCCGTGGCCACGCTGCTCGCGCTGGTGTCGGTGCCGGGCCTGCCGCGGCGCGCGGCGTCGAGCGGCGGGCACGAGACGGGCGTGCTCGCCGCCCTGCGCGACCGTGCGCTCACCCGCCCGGCCGCCGTGTTCGCCACCAGCACCGCCGCGGCCGGGGTGCTGGTCACCTTCCTGCCGCTCGCCGTCGCCGGTCAGCCGGGCTGGGTCGCCGCCGCGGCGCTGCTGGCCCAGCCGGCCACGGCCACCGTCACCCGTTGGATCGCCGGGCGCATCGGCGACCGGCGCGGCCAGGCCGGTCTGCTGCTGCCCGGCCTGCTGCTCGCCGTGGCCGGCATGGCCGGCCTGGCCGGCACCGGCTCCCCCGCCGCGGTCGTGGGCGGCGCGGCGGTGTTCGGCGCCGGCTTCGGCGTGCTGCAGAACGCCACCCTGACGCTGATGTACGCGCGGGCCGCGGCCGGTGCCGCCGGCGCGGTCAGCGCCGTGTGGAACGCCGCCTACGACCTGGGCATGGCCGCCGGTGCGCTGGGCGCGGGCCTGGCCGTCAGCGGCCTGGGCTATTCGGCCACGTTCGCGCTCACCGCCGCCGTGATGGTGCCGGCCGCGGCGTTGGTCCGCGGCGAGCGCTGAGCCCCTTCGTCCCGGCCACCCGCTGCCGCCCGTCCGGCTAGCTCCCGGCTATCAGGTCGCGCAGGCCCGCCGCGTCCAGCAGTGCGGCCGGCTCCGCGGTGACGTCGGGCCGCACGTAATGGAACGCGGCCCGCACGCGGTGCAGCTCGTCGTCCGGCAGCCCGGCGAGCCGGGCCCAGGCCAGCCGGTAGGCCGCGAGCTGCACGGCGGCCGCGACCGCCGCCGCCCCGGACTTCGGCGAGCCGGTCTTCCAGTCGACCACCAGCCACCCGCCGTCGGGCTCGGCGAACACCGCGTCCATCCGCCCGCGCAGCACCCGGCCGGCCACGGTCATCTCGAACGGCACCTCGATCTCGGCCGGGGTGCGCTGGGCCCAGACGCTCGCCTCGAAGGCGGCACGCAGCTCGGCGAGATCGGTGCCGTCGGCCGAGTCGGCGGTGTCGTCGGCGGCACCGGGCAGCTCGTCGACGTCGAGCAGCGCCTGGGTGTGCCAGCGTTGCTCGAGCCAGGTGTGGAACGCGGTGCCCCGCCGTGCCCAGGGCGCGGGTTCGCGCGGGAGCGGGCGGCGCAGGGCCTGGGCCAACCGGTCGGGGTCGGCGCGCAGCTCGACCAGCTGGGTCACCGACAGCTGCGCCGGCAGCTCGACGTCGACGGTGGCTCCACGCCGGCGCGCCGCGCGCTCGGCCAGCAGCACGTCGACGTCGTGGGTCCAGCGCGCGGCCCGCGACCCGTCCGGCTGCGGGCCGGCCCCGACGGTGGCCAGTCCGGGCAGCAGGCCGGCGGCGTCGCGCACCAGGGCCGCTGCGGCCGCCACCGCCGCGCGGCGCCCCGACGCGGTGCCGGGCGCGACGCCGAGCGGGTCGGGGGGCCACGAAGCGGTGATCGGCTCGACCGTGCGCGGGTTGGTCGCGTCGGGCTCGGGTTCGAACCACGCGTCGGGCTCGACGCGCTCGCGCAGGGTCTCGAGGAAGGCGGACGGGGCGCGCGGCTCCTTCGTGGTGTCCCAGGCGTAGCCGCTGGCCAGCAGCGTGGAGCGGGCGCGGGTCAGGGCCACGTAGGCCAGCCGCCGTTCCTCGTCGGCGTGCCGGTCGACGACGGCCTCGTCGTGCTCGGCCAGCAGCCGGGCGATCTCGCGGCGCGACTGCGCGCCGGACAGGTCGAGCGCGGGCAGCCCGGCGCGGTCACCGCGCAGCGGGCCGGGCAGCTCGTGCCGGGCGCGGGTCCAGTTGACGCCGCGCGGCTGGCCGGGGAACAGCTTGGTGGCCAGGCCGGGCACGGCGACCACGTCCCACTCCAGGCCCTTCGCCCCGTGCACGGTGAGCAGCTGCACCCGCTCGGCGGCCACGATCACCTCGCCCGCCTCCAGGCCGTTCTCCTCGTCCTCGGCGGCCTCGAGATAGGCGAGGAAGGCGCGCAGGCTGTTGTCGCCGGCCTCGGCGGCGAACTCGGCGGCGACGTCGAGGAACCGGTCGAGGTGCACCCGGCCCACGTGCGCCCGGTCGGCGCGGGCGGCCACCTCGATGTCGACCCCGATCGTGTGCTCGACGTCGGCGACGAGCTCGGCCAGCGGCGCGCCCAGCCGGCGCCGCAGCCGGCGCAGCTCCTCGGACAGCCGCAGCAGCCGCCGCCGCCCGTCGGGCGAATACCGCTCGAGGTCACCCGGGGAGTCGAGCGCCTCGACCAGGCTCGCCGGCTCGGTGTCCCCCGGTCCGGCGTCGCCCGGCGTGAGGTCACCCGGTCCGGGCGTCGGCGGCGCCGGGCGCACGAGCTCACGCGCCCGGCGATGCAGGCCGGCGAGGTCGCGCGGACCGAGCCGCCATCGCGCCCCGGTGAGCAACCGCATCAGCGCGCCGCCCGGCTTGTGGTCGCCGAGCACGCGCAGCGTGGCGACCACGTCGACGACCTCCGGGGTGGTGAGCAGGCCACCCAGGCCGACGATCTCCACCGGCAGGCCGGCGTCGTGCAGCGCGTCGGCCAGCGCCGGCAGCTGCGAGCGGCGGCGCACCAGCACCGCACCGGTGCGCGAGCCCTCGGGCAGGGCGTCCCACGCCTGTCGCATCCGGGCGGCGACCCACGCCGCCTCGTCGTCGACGGTCGCGAGGAACGCGGTGGCCACGTCGCCCGGTCCGCTGCCGGCGTGCGGGCGCAGGGGCACGGTGCGCGTCGTGGCTCGCAGCGGCGCGGCCACCGCGTTGGCCGCGGAGAGGATTGCGCGGTCGTTGCGAAAGCTCGTGGCCAGTGGGTACACGGTGGCCGGTGTGCCGTCGGCGCGCGGGAACGTGACGTCGAACGCGCCCATGTTCTGCGAGCTGGCCCCGCGCCAGCCGTAGATCGACTGGAAGGGGTCGCCCACGGCGGTGACCGGGTGGCCGCCGCCGAACAGGCCGCGCAGCATGACGATCTGGGCGTGGCCGGTGTCCTGGTACTCGTCGAGCAGCACCGCGCGGTAGCGCCCCCGCTCGGCGGTGGCCACCTCCTCCAGCCCGGCCAGTTGTGCGGCCAGGCGCATCTGGTCGCCGAAGTCGACCGCGCCGAGGGCCTGCTTGGCCCGCTGGTACTCGCGCACGATGGGCACGAGCGCGGCCCGCTGCCGCAGCGAGTCGACGAAGGGGCCGGTGCCGGTGGGCATTTCGCTGCGCGCACCCTGACCGATGGGCAGCGCGAAGAAGTGGTCGAGCGCGGCGGTGCAGAACTGCTCGACTGCGTCGGGCTCGGCCAGGTGGTCGGCGAACTGGCCGGACATCGCGATGACCCAGTGCACCAGCGACGAGATGGCCGAGAACTCCGGCAGGTCACCCGGCCAGCGGCGCACCACGGTGTCGGCGATCTGCCACAGCAGCGCGGGCGACAGCAGCCGCGCGTCGGGCTCGGCGCCGACCCGCAGCGCCTGCTCGCCCACCAGCCGCCCGGCGTACGCGGCGTAGGTGGCCACGGTGGGCTCGGCCGACTGCAGCAGCGCCAGGTGTTCGACGTCGTCGGGGGCGTCGCGCTCGACGACGCGGTGCCACTGGGCGAGACGGCGGCGCACCCGTGCGCCGAGCTCGGCCGCGGCCTTGCGGGTGAAGGTGAGGCCGAGGATCTCGCCCGGCCCGACCCGGCGGTTGGCGACCAGCCACACCACCCGCGCGGCCATCGTCTCTGTCTTGCCGGAGCCCGCGCCCGCGATCACCGCCGCCGGTTCCGGGCCCGACTCGATGACGGCGGCCTGCTCGTCGGTGGGTTCGGGCAGGTCGAGCAGGGCGGCCAGCCGGCGCGCCGACACCTCGGTGCGCACCGCGGTCACGAGACCACCTGCCGACCCTGCACCTGCAGCGGGCAGCACGAGCGGACGTCGCAGATCTGGCAACGGTTGTTCAGCTGCGCGGTGAACTCGCTGCCGCGCATGCGCTGCGCGACGTGGTCGACGGCGGCGCGGGCCCACTGCGGGTCGTCGGCCTGGGCGAGCGGTGGCTGCCACTGCTCGACGGGCCCCTTGGCGCCCAGCTGCACGAGCACCGCCCCGCCGGCTCGCGCGGCGGCGGTGTCGACGTCGGCGGTGTCGGCGGCCTCGGCGAACGCGCCCTCCTCGACGGCCAGCTGATACACGCCGAGCTGCGGGTGGTGGGCGAGATCGCCCGCGGGCGGCTTGTTCTTGCCGGTCTTCAGGTCGACGACCACCAGCCGCCCGTCCCGGTCGCGTTCGAGCCGGTCGACCCGCCCCGTGATCAGTGCGTCGCCCACCGGGACGGCGAACTCGCGCTCGACGCCGATGCGGGTGAGCTGTGCGCGGCTGTCGCGCAGCCAGTCGACCAGCCGTTCGAGCATCGTGGTCGCCCGGGCCTTCTCGTTGTCGGCGAACCACGAGGCACCGAAGTCGATCGAGTCCCACACCTCGTGCAGCTGCCGCTCGAACTCGGCCAGCGGCTGGCCGTCGGGCGCGTTCGACGCGAGGTCGTGCACCAGGGTGCCCAGCGAGGCGGCGACGGTCTCGTCGTCGCGCACGCCGAGGTCCTGCATCAGGGTGCGCAGCTCGCAGGCGAGGAACGACTCGACACGCGACGGGCTCACCCGCACCGGCCGGTCGGGATCGGCGACGGCGCGATCGGTGGACAGGGGCGCCAGCCCCCACCACTCGTCGGGGTCGGCGCCGCGGACGCCGGCCGCCGCCAGGCGGGCCAGCTCGGCCGCGGCGCCCGTCCGCTCGCCGTCGCGCACCGAGCCGGGCTCGGCGCACGCCACCGCCCGCAGCTCGGCCACCAGCCCGGGCAGGTGCACGCCACGCACCGGCGGCGCCGGTGCCCGTGGACCGTCGACCGGGTCGAGTTCGTCGAGCAGCCGGGACGGTTGTTCCTCGTCGCCGGCCACCGCCGTGACGACCAGCCGCCGCCGCGCGCGGGTGGCGGCGACGTAGAACAGCCGGCGTTCCTCGGCCAGCTGCCCGGCCGTGGTGCCCGCGGCGCGCGGATCGAGGCCGCGGATGGCGTCGACCAGCGCCTCGGCCCCCAGCAGCGAGCCGCGGCGGCGCAGGTCGGGCCAGGTGCCCTCCTGCACGCCGGCGACGCACACGACGTCCCATTCCAAGCCCTTGCTGGCGTGCGCGGTGAGCACGGTGACGGCTTCGGGCTCGGGCCGCGGCCCGGTGAACGTGTCGCCCGGGATCTGCTGCGCGCGCACGTGCTCCAGGAACAGCAGCGGCGCCGCGCCGGGCAGCCGGTCGGTGAACCCGGCCGCCGTGTCGAACAGCTCGAGCACGGCGTCGAGGTCGCGGTCGGCCGCGCTGCCGGTGACCCCGCCGGCGCGGCTCGCCCGCTCCCATCGTCGCGCCAGGCCGGCGGCGTGCCACAGGGCCCAGAGCACGCCCTCGGTGCTCGCCCCGCCGGCCACCGCGTCGCGGCCGGCGGCGAGCGTGCGGGCCACCCGCTGCACCGGGCGCTCGAGCTCGCGAGGCAGGACATACGCCCCAGTACGGTCGCCGACCACCGGGGCCAGCGCTCCGTCCTCCTCCGGGTGGGTGCGGCGCAGCTCGCGGCGCAACCGGCGCAGGTACAGCGAGTCGCCGCCGCCGAGCGGGCCCACCAGCAGCGCCTCGGCGAGGTCGTCGTCCAGGCGGGCGGGTTCGACGACGCACTCGAGCAGGGTGAGCAGCAGCGCCACCGCCGGTTGCTCGGCGACCGGCAGGTCGTCGCCGCGCACCGTCACCGGCACGCCCGCGGTGATCATGGCGCGGCGCAGCACGCCGAGGGTGGCCGCGGTGGAGCGCACGAGCACCGCCATCTCGCGCCACGGCGTGCCCTCGAGGTGGGCTGAGCGCAGGACACCCGCGACGTAGGCGGCCTCCTCGCTCGCCGTGCGGAAGACGGCGGCGTCGGCCCGCCCGGGCGGCAACCCCTCGGCGGCGGTGATCGCCCGCTGCTCGCCCCGGCCGGGCAGCCGGGCGGCGACCCGGCGGGTGGCGGCGAGCAGGTCGACACCGGAGCGCCGGCTGCGGGTGAGGGCCACCATGGGCACCGTCGTCCCCGGCGCGGCGAACCGCTCGTCGACCGAGCGGATGGCCGACTCGTCGGCGCCCCGGAAGGCGTAGATCGACTGGTCGGGGTCGCCGACCAGCATCAGCTCGTCGGCACCTCGGGCCAGCAGCTGCAGCAGCTCGGCCTGCCCCGGGTCGGTGTCCTGGTACTCGTCGACGAAGATGCGCCGGCGGCGCGCCCGCTCGGCCGCGAGCAGGGCCGGGTCGTCGCGCAGGGCGTTGAGCGCCGCGCGCACCAGCTCGGCGGTGTCGTACGCGCCGGGGTCCTTCATCGCGTACACGGCGTGGTACTCGTCGAGGAACTCCCCTGCCGCCACCCAGTCGGCCCGGCGATGGGCCCGGCCCAGCTCCATCAGCGCCGGGCCGTCGAGGCCGCGTTCGACCGCGCGCATCAACAGGTCGCGCAGCTCGCCGGCGAACGCGTGCGTGCGCAGCGCCGGGCGCAGCGGCGCCGGCCAGCGCGCCGGGTCGCGCTCGGCGAGCAGCTCGCGGAAGACGATGTCCTGCTCCGGCGCCGACAGCAGGCGCGGCGCGGGCAGGCCGCGGGCGGCGTTGGCCATCCGCAGCACGCCGAACGCGTAGGAGTGCAGCGTGCGGGCCACGGGCTCGCGCACGGTGCGCTGCAGCCGCGCGGCCACCCGGTCGCGCAGCTGGCCGGCGGCGCGGCGGCTGAAGGTGAGCATGAGCAGCTGCTCGACCGGCACGCCCCGCTCGGCCCGCGCGGCCACCGCCTCGACCAGCGTGGTGGTCTTGCCCGTGCCCGGCCCGGCGAGCACGAGCAGCGGCCCGCCGGGGTGCTCGACCACCGCCCGCTGCGCGGCGTCGAGCACCGGGGCCGCGGCCGGCACCGGCGCGGGGCGCACGAGGCGGTACGCGGGCTGATCGGTCACGTCCGTCATCACAGCACGGCGGTCCGACGGTTTCAGGAGCCGGCCAGCTCCTCGAACAGCGTGAGCTGCACACCGCCCGGCGCGTCGAGGCGCGCGTTGAGCGAGTCCCACGGCGTGCGGGTGGGCGCGGCGAGCACCGAGGCACCCGCTCCGGCCAGGCGCTGCGTGGCCGCCGCCGCGTCGGGCACCTCGAAGGCCAGCCGGAACTTCCCGGCCACCCGGCGGCCCACTTCCACCTCGTCGATGTAGTCGGCCTGCGCGGCGTCGGCGAGCTCGATGGTGGCGCGGCCGGCGTCGAGCAGCGTGACCCGGCCGCCGTTCGGCGCGGCGTAGGCGGCCCGTTCGTGCAGGCCGAGCGCGTCGCGGTAGAAGGCGAGCGCTTCCTCGTAGTCGTCCACGGTCACGACCAGGCGCAGTTCGCGTACGTCCATCTGGCCAGAGTGGCACGCCGTACCGTCGAAGGGTGCGGACACGCTTCGACGGGCTGATCGCCGGGGTGGGTTCGGGATCGGGAACGCGGCTCGTCCTCGGGCTGTGGGCCCGCAGCCCGTTCGGCCCGATCGTCGACGTGATGGCCGAGACGCCGGACGGCCACCGCGTGCTTGTGGCCCCCACGCGCGAGATCGCCGACTTCATCGCCGACACGTACACCTTCGACGAGGTGCGCGTGGAGGCGACGACACTGCATCTCGACGGCCTGCGGTGGACGGTGCGGGCACCGTCGCTCACGCTGTCCGCGGTGACCGGAGGGCGCACCGCCGTGGGCTGGGCACTCACGCTCCTGCCGCGCGGGGTGGCCACGGCGCCCTGGTGGTGCCGGGCCGTCGATCCCGCCGCGCGGGTGCTGCGGCCGGGCGTGCGCACCGTCGGTTCGGCCGGGGGCGGGCGCCGCGAGTACTACGGCGCGGTCGACGAGCACGCCGTCACCTCGATCGAGGGCACGTTCGACGGGCGTCCCCTCGGCACGCTGGCCGACGTCACCCCGCCGGTGCGCTTCGGCTTCGGTTCGTCCCCGCGCCGCCCGTCGCTGGTGCGGGTCACGACCACGGTCGACCTGCCGTGATCAGCGCGCTGACCGTCCCCCGCTTGCGCCACGTCACCCGGCCTGCGGGTGGCAGGCTCGGGGGCATGAGCACTGTGACTGCCGATACGGACCCCGCCGAGGTGGGCTTCGACCCCGACCGGCTCGCCCGCGTCGACCGGGTCCTGCAGAGCCTACGTCGACGACGGGAAACTGCCCGGCTTCTCGGTCCTCGTGGCCCGGCACGGGCGGGTGGCGCACGTCGGCCACGGCGGGCGCCGCGACGTCGAGGCCGGGCTGCCGGTCGAGCCGGACACCGTCTTCCGGATCTACTCGATGACCAAGCCGGTCGCGTCGGTGGCGGCGATGATGCTGTGGGAGCGCGGCGCGTTCCAGCTCACCGACCCGATCGCGCGCTGGCTGCCCGAGTTCGCCGACCTGCGGGTGTGGACCGGCGGCTCGGACCTCAAACCGGTGACCGTGCCCGCCACCGAACCCGTCCGCGTGTGGCACCTGCTCACCCACACGGCCGGGCTCACCTACGGCTTCCACCACGCGCACCCGGTGGACGCGCTCTACCGCGCGGCCGGCTTCGAGTGGACGCTGCCCCCTGGCATCGATCTCGCCGGCGCCTGCGAGATCTTCGCCGCGCAGCCGTTGCTGTTCCAGCCCGGCGCCGAATGGAACTACTCCGTGGCGACGGACGTGCTCGGGCGCCTGATCGAGGTGATCGCCGGCGAGCCGTTCGACGACGTGCTGCGCCGGTGGATCTTCGAGCCGCTGGGCATGACCGACACCGCGTTCGGCGGCGGCGACCCGGCCCGCACCGCGGCGTTGTACACGGTAGGCCTGCAGCGCGCGGACGAACTCGCCGCTAGCGTCGACCGGCCGGTGTTCCCCTCGGGCGGCGGCGGGCTGACCTCGACGCTGGCCGACTACCACCGCTTCACCGAGTTCCTGCGCCGCTTCGGCGAGCTCGACGGCGTACGGCTGCTCGGCGATCGCACGGTGCGCCTGATGGCCACGAACCACCTGCCCGGCGGCGTCGACCTCACTGCGTACGGCCGGCCGCTGTTCCCGGAGGCACCGCTCGACGGTGTCGGCTTCGGGCTCGGGTTCTCGGTGGTGCTCGACCCGGTGGCCACGCACACGCACGGCTCGCGCGGCGAGTTCGCGTGGGGCGGCGCGGCCAGCACCGCGTTCTGGGTCGACCCGGTCGAGGACGTCACCGCGGTGCTGATGACCCAGCTGATGCCCTCGAGCACCTATCCGCTGCGCCCGCAGCTGCGCCAGCTCGTCTACTCGGCGCTGGCCGACCGTCCGTCCCAGCGGTAGCCGGCAAGGTCGACCCGGTGGTCGCGGAAGCGGACGCCCTCGGCCAGCAACCGCTGGCGCTGCTCGGTGTACAGGTGCTCGGCCAGCGTCCCGTCCGAGCGCAGCACCCGGTGCCACGGCACGGTGCCGCCGTCGGCGGCCAGCACCCGCCCCACCGAACGGGCCGAGCGCACGCCCGCGTACTCGGCGACGTCGCCGTAGGTCATGACGTGCCCGGCGGGTATCGCCTCGACGGCCCGCAGCACCCGCGACGCGAAGTCGTCCGGCTCAGCCATCGCCCGCACCGCCCTGCCAAAGTGGACGCATGACCGGCGACATGACCCCAGCCTCGCACGCCACCGGCACCCCGCTGCCGCTCGTCGGTGCTCCGATGGCCGGCGGCCCCACCACCCCGCAGCTCGCCGCGGCGGTCAGCGACGCCGGCGGCCTGGGTTCGCTCGCCGCCGGCTACCTCACGGTCGACGCGCTGCGTGAGGCGGTGGCGCGGACCCGCGCGCTCACCACGGCCCCGTTCGCGGTGAACATGTTCGTGCCGCGCGCCGACCGCGCCGACGCCGCCGGGATCGCGGCTTACGCCGCCACCCTGCAGGCGGAGGCCGACCGGCTCGGCGTCGCGCTCGGCGAGCCGCGGTGGGACGACGACGCCTACGCCGCGAAGCTCGACCTGCTGGCCGAGCTCGCGCCGCACACCGTCAGCTTCACCTTCGGGCCGCCGTCGGTGGCCGACGTCGAGCGCCTGCATGCGGCGGGCGTGCGGGTGTCGGTCACCGTGACCGGCGCCGACGAGGCCGGCGACGCGGCCGGGCGCGGCGCCGACGTGCTGGTGGTGCAGGGGACGGAGGCCGGCGGGCACCAGGGCGGCTTCGCCGACGCCGCCAACGACCGGCCACTGCTCGAGGCGCTGACGCAGGTGCGCGCGGCCACCCGGCTGCCACTGGTGGCCGCCGGCGCGATCATGACCGCGGCCGACGCGCGCGCCGCCCGCGCGGCCGGGGCCGACGGCGTGCAGGTGGGCACCGCGCTGCTGTGCGCGCCGGAGGCCGGCACGGCCGCGGGCTACCGCGCCGCGCTGCTGGGCGGGCGCTACGACGACACCGTCCTGACCCGCGCCTTCACCGGCCGCTGGGCCCGTGGGCTGGCCAACCGGTTCGCGGTCGAGCACAGCGCCGCGGCGCCCGGTGGCTACCCGCAGGTGCACCACCTGACCCGGCCGCTGCGCCGGGCCGCGGCGGACGCCGGCGACGCCGACGTGCCGAACCTGTGGGCGGGCACGGGGTGGCGTGCGGTGTCGGCGCGGCCGGCGGCCGAGGTGGTGCACCGCATCGGCGACGGATGGGGCTAGCGGCTCTGCGCGGGATCGCGACCGGTGAGGGCGACGAGCTGGTCGATGGTCGGGGCGTCGCCGGGCACCGACACCGGCGCGGCGAACACACCGCTGCCCGACATGTCACCCCAGCCCTGCACCGTGTCGTGCACGGCGGCGACGAGGTCGTCGGGCAGCGGTTCGGCGTAACCGATCGCGGTAGCCAGATCCCACGAGTGCACGACCAGATCGGTGATCATCTCGGTGAGGTAGTCGGGCACCGGGGTGGCCCCCCGCGAAAGTGCCACCGACCGGTCCAGGGCGCCGTCGGAGGCCACGGCGTCGGCGGAGTCCACCGATGCCTCGTCCCACTCCTCGGCCAGGTTGGCCCCGACGCCGCCGTCGACCGGCAGCGAGCGCGAACCCTCGACCACCATGCGCGCGCTCTCGAGGTCCTGCCCGTGCAGGAGGGGGCCGGCGTAGCGGTGCTCCTCGACCAGGTGGGCGACGAGGTCGGCCACGGTCCAGTCGCCGTCGGGCGTGCCCGCCTGCCACTGGTCCTCGCGTACGGCGTGCACGCGCACCCCGAACTCTCGTTGGGCGGTCAGGAACTTCTCGACGAGATCGTCCATACCGTCCGTCCTACCCGCGCGGGCGACGGTCTGACCGTGAACCGCCGACCGCGAACGCTCAGTAGACGGGCAGGCTGTCGTCGACCTGTTTGGCCCAGGCGGTCACGCCGCCCTGCACGTGGACGGCGTCGCGGAAGCCCGCGTTCTTCACCGCGGCCAGGGTCTCGGCCGAGCGCACGCCCGTCTTGCAGTACATGACGATCTGCTTGTCCTGCGGCAGGTTCGACAGTGCGTCCCCACGCAGGATCTCGTCCTTGGGGATCAGCGTGGCGCCCGGGATCTTGACGATCTCCCACTCGGCCGGTTCGCGGACGTCGACGAGGTAGGTCGGCTTGTCCGAGTCGAGCAGCTCCTTGAGCTCCTTCGCGGTGATCGTGGAGCCGGCGGCGGCCTGCTGGGCCTCCTCCGACACGACTCCGCAGAACGCGTCGTAGTCGATCAGCTCGGTGATCTTCGGCGAGTTGGGGTCCTTGCGGATCTTCAGCTCGCGCCAGGTGGCCTCGAGCGCGTCGAAGACGAGCAACCGGCCCAGCAGCGTCTCGCCGATGCCGGTGATCAGCTTGATGGCCTCGTTGACCATGGCCGAGCCGATGGCCGCGCAGAGCACGCCGAGCACGCCGCCCTCGGCGCAGGACGGGACCATGCCGGGCGGCGGCGGGTCGGGATACAGGTCGCGGTAGTTCGGGCCGTGCTCGTCCCAGAACACCGACACCTGACCGTCGAAGCGGTAGATGGAGCCCCACACGTACGGCTTGCCCAGCAGCACGCAGGCGTCGTTGACCATGTAGCGCGTCGCGAAGTTGTCGGTGCCGTCGAGGATGAGGTCGTACCGGGCGAAGATGTCGAGCACGTTGTCGTTGTCGAGACGCTCGTCGTGCACGTTGACCGTGATGAGTGGATTGATCTCGAGCACCGACTCGCGGGCCGACTCGGCCTTGGACCGGCCGATGTCGCTCTGCCCGTGAATGATCTGGCGCTGCAGGTTGGACTCGTCGACGACGTCGAACTCGACGATGCCCAGCGTGCCGACGCCCGCCGCGGCCAGGTACATCAGCGCCGGCGAACCGAGCCCGCCCGCGCCCACGCAGAGCACCTTCGCGTTCTTCAGGCGCTTCTGCCCGGCCATCGCGACGTCCGGGATGATCAGGTGGCGGCTGTAGCGGCGGACCTCGTCGATCGTCAGGTCAGCGGCGGGTTCGACCAGCGGCGGTAAAGACACGTGCGCATCCTCGCTCAGACGGCGGTTTACCTTCGCGACAACCCTGTCACGGGCCCCCTGATTCCCGCCAATCACCGGCCGGCCTCAGTCACCATGCCCGTACTCGTCGTTGCCGCTGGTGTCGCGCTGTTCGGCGCCCGGCGCACCGGCTACGACGCCCCCGGCCTTGTCCACGGGGTAGGGCCACGGGTTCGCCTGGCAGAACTTGCCGGTCTTGGCCGAACGCAGCCCGAACGTCTGCTGCATCATCGACGGCGCGAGCCCGTCCGCCAGGCACTGGTGGGCGTGGTTGTGCCCGAGCGCGTGCCCGTCCTCGTGATTGACCATGTAGACCCGGTAGAGGTCGGTGTTGCCGACGTAGGCCGTGGCGCCGCGGACCCAGCGCGCCACGTTGAACACGACCCGGCTGACGGGCGAGGTGTTGCCGGCCTGGATGTAGCAGGAGGTCTCGACTGGGATGCTGTAGCCGCACAGCTTGCGCACCGTCATCACCGAGGTCAGCGTGACGTGGAAGTCGACACGGCCCGAATCGACGCGCTGCAGCGCGACCCCGTGCCCGGACCAGCTGCGCTTGTCCGACAGCGTCCTCACCACGAGATCCTGGAACCGGGTGAGGTCGACGCCGGTGACGCCGTTCTCGACGTCGATGCTGTAGCGCCACAGCTTCCCGGTGCCCACCTTCGGCGAGGTGCCGGCCAGCTCGCGGTAGGTGCCCTTGCCGGTCATGGTGTATGCGGGACCGGGTGGCAGCGCGGCGGCCTTGAGCGCCGTCTCGTTGACGTTGCCGCCGGCCTGGTCGGCCTTGAGCGCCAGTTGAGTCGGAGCGGTGGGCGGCGCGGTGACCCGGTGGGCGCCGCCGTCGGTGACGCCGATCCGCTTGCGCACCTGGCCGCTGGTGAGCAGCGCGGCGACGGTGATGACGACCAGCACCGGCAAGGCGTAGGCGCGCCAGCCGTACCGGTCGACGAAGTTGCGCCAGGTGTCGCCGGCCGTGCGGCGGGAAGTACGGGCGCCGAAGGTGACCCCCGCGTTGCGGACGCCGGCCCGGGCGCGGCGCACGTCCTCGCCGCGGGCGCGGGTGGGGTCGCCGGAATGCTCGGCGGTCGTGTTGCGTCCCGCCTCGCGGGTCGTCCCCTCCGTCGGCACGTCCTCAGGCTGCCACACCCGCTGCCGGTTTCCGGTGATTGGCCTCAGGCGCGAGTTACGTCGCGACCGCGGCGGCGTCCTCGAGCAGTGCGAGGATCATCCGCGCGGTGGTGACCGGGTCCTCCATCATCGCCGTGTGGCCGATGTGGTCCAGGACGCTCAGCCGGCTGTTCGGGACGGCCGCGGCCACGTAGGGGGCGAGGTCGGGGGCGACGAGGCGGTCGGCGTCGCCCCACACCACGAGCGTGGGCGCCTCGATGCGCCGCATGGTGGCCCAGCCGCGCCGGCCGCGCAGGAGCTGGTCGCGGGCCAGGCCGCGCATCGAGCGCAGCAGTGCGCTCTCCGCCCACGGCAGGTCCATCCGGTCACGGGCTTCGGCGATGGCCTCGTCGAGGCGCTCCTTCGGATAGCGCTTCGGGTCGGCGAAGCACAGCTTGATGGTGCCCTTCGCCCGGACCTCCGGCGCGTACTTGCGGTTGAACCGTTTGATGCCCCACTCGCCCAGCACCGGCACCGCGAGCAGCGCCATCAGCGGGTCGTGGCGCAGCGGGTAGACCCGCAACCGGTTGTCGGGCACGGCGGGCGAGATCAGCGTCAGGGTGCGGACCAGATCGGGCCGGCGGGCGGCCACCAGGATGCTCACCGCGCCACCCATGGAGTTGCCCACCAGGTGCACCGGGCCGCGCCCGGAGTGCTCGAGGTAGGCGATCACGGCGTGCGCGTGCGCGCCGGGCGTGTAGCGCCGGTCCACTGCGGGCCCGGAGCGGCCGTGCCCGGGCAGGTCGAGCGCCTCGATGGCCAGGTGCTCGTGCAGCACCCCGGCCAGGTCGGTCCAGTTGTGCGCCGAGCCGCCCAGGCCGTGCACGAACAGCGCGGGCGGCGCATCGGGTGCGTCGGTGGGGGTGGTGCGCACGTTGAGCCGCACCCGCCCGCCGGGCACCTCGACCTCGACGTCGTGGCCCGGGTACAGGGCGGCGTCCTCGCGCGCGGCCAGCGGCGCGTCGGACAGCCGCGCCGCGGGTGCGCAGCGCGAGGGCGGTTTCGGCATCAGGTCAGCCTACGGACGACCGCGACACCCGCGCTGCGGCGTGCGCGCGGTCACGCCGACTTGCGGGCCGCCTTCTTGGCCGCCTTCTTCACGGCCTTCTTCGGCGCCGTCTTCGCGGCCTTCTTCGCGGCCTTCTTCGCGGCCTTCTTCGCGGCCTTCTTGGCCGGCGCCGCCTTCTTCGCCGCCGGGGCCGCCGCCTTCTTCGCCGCGGCCGTGGCCGCCTTCGCGCCGCCGGACTCCCCGCGGCCCTTCTTGGCGGCGTCGACCGACGCGCGCAACGCGGACATGAGATCGACGACGTTGCCGGCGGTCGGCTGTTCCTGCTCGGTCTCGACGACCTCGCGGCCCTCCACCTTGGCCTCGATGACCGACTCGAGCGCCTCGCGGTAGTCATCGGTGAACTCGTCGGGTTCGAAGTCGCCGGCCATGCTCTCCAGCAGCGAGCGGGCCATCTCCTTCTCCTGCGGGCGCAGTTCGACGTCCTCGTCGAGGAAGGCGAAGTCGGCCTCGCGCACCTCGTCCGGCCAGATCATCGTGTACAGGACGATCACGCCGTCGCGCACCCGCAGCGTGGCCAGCTGCTCGCGGTTGCGGATCGCCACCTTCACGACGCCGACGGTGTCGCTGTCCTCGAGCGCGTCGCGCAGCAGGACGTAGGGCTTGACCGCGTTCTTCTCCGGCTCGAGGTAGTAGCTCTTGTTGTAGTAGATCGGGTCGATCTGATCGGCGGGAACGAACTGCACGACGTCGACCACCCGCGCGCTCGGCAGCGGCAGGTCGGCGAAGTCGTCGTCGGTGAGCACGACGGTCTCGCCGCTGGGCAGCTGGTAGCCCTTGGCGATGTCGGAGTAGGACACCTCCTCGCCGTCGCTCTCGGCCACCCGCTTGTACCGGATGCGCGCGCCGTCCTCGCGCCGCACCTGATGGAAACTGACGCTCTTCTCCTCCGTCGCCGAGTACAGCTTGACGCCGATACTCACCAGGCCGAAGGAGACGCTGCCCTTCCAGATCGATCGCATGCGCCTAAGTTTGGCGGGATGAAGCCGATGCTCGCCACTGCGGTGAGCACCTTGCCCTCGGATGAGGGGTGGGCGTTCGAGTTCAAGTGGGACGGCGTGCGGGTTCTGCTCGACGCCTCCGAACACGGCGTACGGCTGGTCAGCCGGGCCGGGAACGACGTCAACGGGGGGTATCCGGAGGTGGTCGCGGCGGCCGCCGGCATCGGCGACGCCCTGCTCGACGGGGAGGTCGTGGCCTTCGTCGACGGCCGGCCGTCCTTCGACCGGCTGCAGCACCGCATGCACCTGCGCGGCCGGGCCGAGGTGGCCCGGGCGGCCGCGGAGCAGCCGGTCACCTTCGTGGTCTTCGACGTCCTGCGCCGCTTCGGCGTCGACCTGACCGCCCGGCCGTACCGCGAACGCAGGGCCACGCTGGAGCGGTTCGCCGCCGATCACCCGGAATGGACGGTCTCGCCGAGCTTCGACGACGGCCCCGCCACCGAGCAGGTCGCCCGCCAGCACGGGCTGGAGGGCGTCGTCGCCAAGCGGGCGACCTCGCTCTACCGGCCCGGCGTGCGCAGCGACGACTGGCGCAAGCTGCGCTTCGTGCGCGCCGGTGACTTCGCCGTCATCGGCTGGGAGGCCGCCCCCGAGCACCCGGCGACGCTCTCGTCCCTGGTTCTCGCGACCCACGGCCCGGACGGGTTCACCTACGCCGGCCGGGTGGGCAGCGGGCTGTCCGGGCGGCAGGCCGGCCGGCTCAAGGGGCTGCTCACCACACGCGCGCAGCCGGTGCTCGACGGCGTGCCGCCGCCCCTCAAGCGCCGCCGCACGTACTGGGTCGAGCCGGACACCGTCGTCGAGGTCGAGTTCCTGAACTGGACCGACGACCGGCGCCTGCGCAACCCGGTCTTTCGCGGCGTGCGCTCCGACAAGACGATCGACCAGGCCCGAGGAGACGAGTAGCGCGATGCCGGAGAGCAAGAAGGTCACCGTGGACGTCGACGGCCACCACCTGACGCTGTCGAACCTGTCGAAGGTGCTCTACCCCGACACGGGATTCACCAAGGGCGAGATCATCGACTACTACACGCGGGTCGCGCCGACGCTGCTGCCGCACCTCGCCGACCGCCCGCTGACGGTCAAGCGCTACCCCAACGGCGTGGATGAGAAGTTCTTCTTCGAGAAGAACGCGCCGCGAGGCACGCCGTCGTGGGTGCGCACCGTGACGCTGCCGGTGCCCGGTTCGACGAAGGACCGCGAGACCATCGACTTCACCGTCGTCGAGCAGCTGGCCACGATCGTGTGGCTCGCCAACCTCGCCGCGCTCGAGCTGCACGTGCCCCAGTGGTACGTGCCGAAGCGGGCGCGCAAGCCGCGCACCGACCTCATCGTGTTCGACCTCGACCCCGGGCCGCCGGCCACCGTGGTCGAGTGCTGCGAGGTGGCGGTGCGGCTGCGCGCGGTGCTCGAGGAGGACGGGCTGACACCGTTCGCGAAGACCTCGGGGTCGAAGGGCATGCAGGTCAGCGCACCGATCGAGACCGACGACCCCGGACGGCCCTCGGAGTACGCGCACGCGGTGGCCCGCCGGCTCGAGGCGGAGAACCCGGAGCTGGTGGTGTCGCGGATGACGAAGTCGCTGCGCCCGCACAAGATCTTCGTCGACTGGAGCCAGAACAACCCGGCCAAGACGACGGTGGCGCCCTACTCGTTGCGGGCCAAGGAGCGGCCCACCGTGTCGACGCCACTGACCTGGGACGAGGTCGAGACCGGCGGGCACCTGTCGTTCACCGCCGCCGAGGTGCTCGAGCGCATCGACGAGCACGGCGACCTGTTCGCCGGCGTGCTCGACGACGGCGCGCGGGTGCGGCTCAGCGCGGCGATGGTGGCCGGGGCGCAGGAGGGCGCCGGGTAGAGTCCGCCCGTCGAGATCGTGGCGGCACCGTCGCTGCCGGCACCACCCGGGGAGGAGCAGCCGTGTCGTCCACGCTCGGCCCGGAGATGGGCCGCGGGGCCCGCCTGCCGCGCTCGGCGCGCCGCAAGCAGCTGCTCGCGGCGGCGCAGGAGGTGTTCGTCGCCAACGGCTACCACGCCGCCGCGATGGACGACATCGCCGAGCGGGCCGGCGTCTCCAAGCCGGTGCTCTACCAGCACTTCCCGGGCAAGCTGGACCTGTACCTCGCCCTGCTGGACACGCAGGCCGCGGCGCTGGCCGAGGCGGTGCAGACGGCGCTGGTCGGCACCACCGACAACGAGCAGCGCATCCACGGCGTGCTCAGCGCCTACTTCGACTTCGTCGCCCGCGACGACGGCGAGGGGTCGGTCAGCACCGGCGCGTTCCGGCTGATCTTCGAAAGCGACCTGGTCAACGACCCCGAGGTCCGCACCCGCGTCGACTCGGTCACCCAGAAGACGATGACGGCGGTGGCCGACACCGTGGCCGCCGACACCGGCCTCGCCCGTGCCGAGGCCGAGCTGCTGGCCACGGCGCTCACCGGCGCGGCGCAGGTGGCCGCCCGGTGGTGGCTGGCCAGCGAGCGCCCCGTCCCCCAGGACGCGGCGGTGCACCTGCTCGAGCAGCTGCTGTGGCGCGGCATCTCCAACTTCCCGCGCCAGCAGGGCTGAGCGCGTTCGCTGTCGGCGCAGCGCCCGCGCGGGGGAAGCCGCCGCGTCTCGGCTAGCGTGAACGGCAGCCACCGCAACGACAGTCAGCCCAGGAGGACCGCGTGGAGGTCAAGATCGGCGTGCTGCACACGGCCCGCGAGATCGTGCTGGACAGCCCGCAGACCCCCGAAGAGGTCGAGCAGGCGGTCGCCGAGGCCCTCAAGAGCGTCGACGGTCAGCTCGTGCTGGTCGAGGAGCGCGGCCGCAAGGTGATCGTGCCCGCGAACCTCGTGGCCTACGTCGACATCGCGCAGGCCGACACGCGCCGCGTGGGCTTCGCCGCCCCGTGACCCGGCTGCGGTAGCGACCGCTCAGCCGGCCAGGCCCAGGGCGGTCATCCGTTCCGCATGCCGGTCCGTGATCCGGGTGATCAGGGCCGCGACGCCGCTCAGGTCGCCGCTGCCCTGCATGAGCAGCACGGTCAGCGAGTCGCGGTCGGCCAGCACGTGCTGGGTCTGGCTGATCGCCTCGCCCACCAGCCGGCGCCCCCACAGGGCCAGCCGGCCGGACTGCGTCGGGTCGGCCTCGATCGCGCCGCGCACCTCGCGGACCGCGAACTGCGCGCGGTCGCCGGCGTCGACCACGTCGCGGATCAGCGCGGCGGTGCCGTCGTCGACGAAGGTGGCGACCTCGCGGTAGAAGTCGGCGGCCATGCCGTCACCGACGTAGACCTTGACGACGCTCTCCAGCCACGTCGACGGCTGGGTGATCGCGTGGTAGCTCTCCAGCGCGGCCACGAACGGCGCCATGACCACGGCGGGATCGGCCCCGAGTTCGCGCAGGCGCCCGGCGATGCGTTCGTAGTGGCCGAACTCGCGCGCGGCCAGCGCCGACATCTCGGCCCGGGTGCTGAGATCCGGGGCGAGCCCGGCGTCGTCGGCCAGGTGGTCGAACGCGCTGAGTTCGCCGTAGGCGAGCGCGCCGAGCAGGTCGACGACGGCCTCCGGGCTGGGCGTGGGTGACGGCACGACGGCAGGTTAGCCGCAGCGGCGGGGGCACGGTCGCTACCATGGGCGGTGCAGCACCATCGAATCTGCGCGTTGACCCAGACGGCGCCTCCCTCCTCACGGTTGCAGGCGCGGCACCCCGGTCGGCGCACCCGCAACGCAAGGGACCGCATGACCGAGGACACGACCACCACGCCCGACGCCGCCGTGGAGCGGGAGATCAGCCCCGCCGAGGCCGACCATCGCACCGACATTCCCGTCCCCGTACCGGAACCGGCCGAACTGGCCGCCCGCGCTCCCGTACGCGAGGACAGCCCGGCCTTCGCCGACTTCGACGTCAAGCCCGAGATCGTCCAGGCGCTGGCCGACGTCGGCATCACCCGCACCTTCGCCATCCAGGAACTGACGCTGCCGATCGCGCTCGAGGGCAAGGACCTCATCGGTCAGGCCCGCACCGGCACGGGCAAGACGCTGGGCTTCGGGGTGCCGCTGCTCAACCGGCTGCAACTGCCCGGTGGCGCCGGCGCGCTGCCCCAGTCCCTCGTCGTCGCCCCCACTCGCGAGCTGGCCGTGCAGGTGTCCGCCGACCTGGCCGGCGCCGGCAAGCGCCTCGGCGCCCGCGTGCTCACCATCTACGGCGGCCGCGCCTACGAGCCGCAGATCGACGCGCTGACCAAGGGCGTCGACGTCGTCGTCGGCACCCCCGGGCGGCTGCTCGACCTCGCCCAGCAGGGTCATCTGAAGCTCAGCGAAGCGCGCATCCTCGTGCTCGACGAGGCCGACGAGATGCTCGACCTCGGCTTCCTGCCCGACATCGAGAAGCTGCTGGCGATGGTGCCCGCGGCCCGCCAGACGATGCTGTTCTCGGCCACCATGCCCGGCCCGATCGTCTCGCTCGCCCGCCAGTTCCTCATCCAGCCGGTGCAGATCCGGGCGCAGTCCGACACCGGCACGCCGGACACCTCGCACGTCGACCAGTTCGCCTACCGCGCCCACGCGATGGACAAGGTCGAGCTGCTCGCGCGGGTGCTGCAGGCCGAGGGCCGCGGCCTGACCCTGATCTTCACCCGCACCAAACGCACCGCTGCGAAGGTGGCCGACGATCTCGAGGACCGCGGGTTCGCCGCCGCCGCCATCCACGGCGACCTCGGCCAGGGCGCGCGCGAGCAGGCGCTGCGCGCGTTCCGCTCGGGCAAGATCGACGTGCTGGTCGCCACCGACGTCGCCGCCCGCGGACTGGACGTCGAGGGCATCTCGCACGTCGTCAACTACCAGGCGCCCGAGGACGCGATGACCTACGTGCACCGCATCGGGCGCACCGCCCGGGCCGGCAAGCAGGGCACCGCGATCACCCTCGTCGACTGGGACGACATCCCGCGCTGGAAGCTCATCTGCGACGAGTTGGAGCTGCCGTTCCACGAGCCGGTGGAGACCTACTCCACGTCGGCCCACCTGCGTCTCGAGCTGGGCATCCCGGACACCGCCACCGGCCGGCTGCCGCGCGGCGAGCGCACCCGCGCCGGGCTGGACGCCGAGGAGATCGAGGACCTCGGCGGCCGTGACGCCCGCGAGCGCTCGGGCGGGCGCGGCGGGCGCGACGGCGGCCGGTCCGGCTGCGCGCGACAGCGGCCGGTCCGGCTCGCGCGACAGCGGACGCGACAGCGGGCGGGACAGCGGACGCGAGCGTGGCCGCTCCGGCGGCAACGACCGACCGGCCCGCAAGCGCACCCGTACCCGCGCCGGCCACTCGGTCGACGACGCCGCGGCGCCCGTGACCGGCGGCGCCGAGGGCGGCGTGAGCGCATCCGCGGGCCCGGCCGGTGACGGTGCGCCGCGGGCCCGTCGCCGCCGGCGCGGTGGCCGGGGCCGGGGCACGGTCACCGGCAACGGCAATCCGGCCACGGACAGCGCGGACAACGCGCCGGCGGGTGGCGAGAACGCCGCGGAGTGACGTCGCGGTGAACGAGTCCGCCGACGTCCTGGCGCGGCACGCGGCCGCCCTGCGCCGCCCGCGCATCGTGTACTTCGCGGTCGTCGCCGTGATCGTGGTGGCCCTCGGCGTGTTCGCCGGCGTGGCCTGGTCACGCGGCGAGGCCGCACACGTCAGCCTGCACACGGCGCCGCGGCCCGCGCCGACCCTGCCGCTGGCCGTCCCGGCGCAGACCCAGCAGCGCGCGTGGACCGGCGACGACCGCGCGGCCCTCGGCTCGCCCCAGTACGGCGGCACCGTCGTCACCTGGCGCGGGCACACGGTGCGGGGGCGCGACGCGCGCACCGGGCACCCGGTGTGGTCGTACACGCGGGCCGACCGCACCCTGTGCACGGCCGCCCAGCTCGACGGCACGACGATCGCCGTCTACGCGGTGCACGGCAACTGCGACGAGGTCAGCGCGTTCGTCACCGGCACCGGCCGACGCGCGTGGACCCGGACGCTCGACAAGGACGGGATGCCGCTCAACGGCCACCCGGCCTACCAGTGGACCAACTTCACCTTCATGCTCACGACCTCGTCGGTCATCTACGCCATCGACCCGACCAGCGGCCTCGACCGCTGGACCTACACCCGTTACGGCTGCCGCATCCAGCGCGCCGTCCTCGGTTCCGGCGGCGCCCTGATCAGCCAGGACTGCGTGCACCCGCAGTGCGGCAACCTCGTCCGCTGCGGCCCGGGGCCGCAGCTCCTGCTGCGCGACGGCTCGGCCGGCAACGGCGACGACAGCAAGTCCGACCGCGACCAGGTGAAGTGGAACGACCTCGGCACCACCGACGTGCCGGTGTCCGCGGACTCGGTGATCTCGGCGCTGAACACCAGCACGCGACAGCTGAGCGAGTACCGCGTCGACAACGGCAAGCCGATCACCGCCGTGCGGCTGGCCGGTTCCCCGTCGTCGGCGGCCGGCAGCGTCGCCCACGCCACCAGCGACGCTCAGCTCATCTGGCTGGGCGGGGTCACCTACGCCCTCAGTGCCGGGCGGCCCACGCCGATCTGGGCCACGCCGACCGTGTCGGCGCCCACCGTGCTCGCCCCGAGCGGCGACGGTGCCGACCTGGCCACCGGCCGGTTCACCGTCGCCACCGCGAGCGGCGCGGCGGTGCTCGACGGCACCACCGGGCGCGCGAGCGTCACCTCCGGGGTGGCCGCCCCGCCGCGCGGCAGCCTCGTCTACCCGCTGGGCCAGGGCTACCTGGTCGCCGCCCCGCACTCGGTGTCGGCCTACCGGTGAGCGGCCAGCTGTCGGCCGGCCCGGCCCGCCGCGTCACGCTCGACGCGGGGGGCGACCGCCTCGCCGCCCTGCAGAGCGGAGAGCCGGGTTCTCCCGCCGTGCTGCTGGTGCCCGGCTACACCGGCAGCAAGGAGGATTTCGCGCCGCTGCTCGGGCCGCTGGCCGCGGCCGGCCAGCTGGTCACCGCGGTGGACCTGCCGGGGCAGTTCGAGTCGCCCGGCCTGCCGCGGGTGGCCGACTACACGCCGGAGCGGCTGGCGCGATCACTGCGGGCGGTGGCGCACACGCTCGGCGGCGCGGTGCGGCTGCTCGGGCACTCCTTCGGCGGCCTGGTGGCCCGCGCCGCGGTGATCGCCGAGCCGGAGCTGTTCGCCTCACTGGTGTTGCTGTCCTCCGGCCCCGCGCAACTGCGCGGTACCCGGCGGGTGTCGATGGACGGGCTGGAGCCGGTGCTCGCCTCGGCGGGGCTGCCCGGCGTGTACGCGGCGATGCAGGCGGCGGCCATGGGTGACCCGGCGTTCGTCGCCCCGTCGCCCGAACTCGGCGAGTTCCTGGAACGGCGCTTCCTCGGCGGCTCGCCGGACATGCTGCAGGGTATGGCCGACGCACTGCGCCGTGAGCCGGACCGGGTGGCCGAGCTCGCCGCCACCGGCGTCCCCACGCTCGTGGTGCACGGCGTGGACGACGACGCGTGGCCGCCGGCCGAGCAGGCCGACATGGCCCGCCGCCTCGGCGCCCGGCACGCGGTCGTCGCCGACGCCGCCCACTCCGCCGCGGTCGAGAACCCCGAGGCGCTGCTGGCGGTGCTGCTCGAGTTCTGGGGCGGATCCCGGACGCGCTGATCAGTCCGGGTCGGCCAGCCCGGCCCACGGTTCGAGCGCCGGCGACGCGGCCCGGCCCTGCGGGCAGTGCCGGCGGAAGTCGCACCACGCACAGCCGGGCCCGGGGACGGGCGGGAACACCTCGTCGGGGTCGGCACCGGCCTCGAGGGCGTCGGTCGCGGCCACGATGCCGTCGGCGGTGCGCTCGGCGCGGGTCACATGGGCCTGCAGGGACGCGTCGTCGTGCACGGCCGCGGCCACCGTCGCGGTGGGCAGGTGGTGCAGCTCGACGCGCCGGCACTCGCGGCGCAGCGTGCGCCGGACGGCGAGCACGTAGAGCGCGAGCGCTGCCGACGAGCGCGCGTCGTCGGCGGTGCGCCGGCGGGCACCGGTCTTGTAGTCGACGACGACGAGCTCACCGTCGCGCTCGTCGATGCGGTCGACGCGGCCGGACAGGGCCAGGCGCCCGGTGCGGGTGGCGGCGGTGCGCTCGACGCCCACCGGCTCGACCGCGGGATCCACGTGCGCGGTGAGGTAGTCACGGACCCAGCCGGCGGTCCGCGTGCAGAACCGCTCGGACTGCAGGTGATCGCGGAAGCCCACGTTCTGCCAGTGCCGCTCCACCAATGACGCACCCTCGTCCGGCGTGCGGTGGGCACGCGGCAGCAGCCACCACCGGTGCAGGGCGAGGTGCGCGACGGCGCCGATCGTGTTGCGCGCCCACGGCTGCCCGCGCGGGGGCGCCGGCCGCTCGACGTAGGTGAACCGGTAGCGACGCGGGCAGTCGAAGGCGGCCAGCCGCGACGGCGTGCACGCGAACAGCCGCTGCGGCATGTGCTCCAGCGCGAGCTGGTCGGGCCGGTCGCGGGGCACCGCGCCACGGTAGCCGCCGGGCGCCCTCAGCCGGTCACCGGCGAGAGCGCCGCCGGCAGCTCGATCAGCCGGGCGTACTCCTCGGCGGCCGTGGTGCGGGCGGCGATCGGCGTCCGCTTGTTCGACCCGTGGTAATCCGACGAGCCGGTGGCCACCAGCCCGAACCGCTCGGCGAGCCCGGCCGCGTGCGCCTCGTCGTCCTCATCGTGATCGGGATGGCGCACCTCGAGGCCGACCAGGCCCGCGTCGGCCATCGCGGCCACGGTCTCGTCGGAGACGACCGGACCGCGGCGGCGGGCGATCGGGTGCGCGAACACCGGCAGCCCGCCGGCTGCGCGGATCAGCCCGATCGCCTCGAACACCTCGGTGTCGGTCTTGCGGACGTAGAAGGGCCGGCGGGAGGACAGCAGGTCGCCGAAGGCGCTGTCGACGTCGGGCACGACCCCCGAGTCGACCAGCGCGCGCCCGAGGTGCGGGCGCCCGATGGGTGCGCCGTCGGCGAGCGCCGCCACCTGCTCCCAGCTGATCGGGTAGCCGGCACCGGCGAGGTTGGCGACCATGCGCCGGGCACGTTCGTCGCGGCCGTCGCGCAGCCGCTGCCATTCACCGGCCAGCGCCGGCGCCTGCGGGTCGGCCAGGTAAGCGAGCAGGTGCAGGCTCACCCGCCGCCCGTCGGGTTCGGTGCGGGTGCACGACATCTCGACACCGGGGACGAGCGTGAGACCGGCGGGCAGGGCGGCCCGCGCGGGCGCCCAGCCGGCGGTCGTGTCGTGGTCGGTGAGGGCCACGACGTCGAGCCCGGCCGCGGCGGCGGCGCGCACGAGCTCGGCCGGGGAGTCGGTGCCGTCGGACGCCGTGCTGTGCGTGTGCAGATCGATGCGCATCGCTGCCAGCGTAGGGGGACGGCTCAGCGACGCCCCTTGCGGAACCTGTCCCGCGGCGCCCGAAGCGGCAGCACGGGCAGCGGCTCGGTCACCTGGTCGAACGGCTGCTCGTCAGGGTCGGTGGGCGGGCGGCGCGTGCCGAAGACCGCGGCGCGCAGCCAGCGGTAGAAGTCGGCCACCTCAGCGATCTTCTCCAACTTGCGCAGCGTCGGGTGATCGCCGGGCGCCTCGATGTGGATGGTCCCGTAGTGCAGCAGCTTGCCGGGCAGCGACTGTACGAGCACCACTCCGGAGATACGGTCCACCCGCAGGAAGGCCTCGATCTCGGTGGTCTCCGGGAGCCCCTCGACGCGGATGATCCGCTTGTCGGTGAGCAGTACCCACTGTGCCCGCCAGTTCAGCCAGCGCCACCACAGGATGGCCGCCAACACGAGGACGAGCACCAGCGCCATCGGCCACGGGTCGAGCACGACGACGAGCAGCAGCACCAGCAGGGCGACGCCGAGCACCTTGCCGGGCGGGTCGAACACGACGACGAAGCTCTGCCGGCGCCGCGTCAGCTCCCGTTCGTCGAGCAGCAGTGCCGGCACGGTCGCTCAGGAAGCGAGTTTGTCGAAGAAGTGGCCCACCCCGTGGGCGACGTCGACGGCCAGCTTCCACACGTTGTGCGCGATGCCGGCGGCCTGGTCGGGCGAGGTCATGATGTAGAACAGGAGGAACGCGGCGATGACGCCGACGATGGCGACCTTGACCATCGGGTGCCTCCTGCAGCATTCGTCGGGTCGTGATGGGCGGCGGCAGGCCGGAGCCCGACCCGCCTGTCGTCGTTCATACCGCACCGCTCGCGGCGGCCCGGGACGCCGCGCCGTTACGGGAGGGGCTGGTGTGACTGCGTTGACGGCGTGCGCCGGCGGGATCGTCTTCGACGCAGCCCACCGGCTGCTCGTCGTGCGCCGCGCGCGCCCGCCCGGGGCGGGGCTGTGGTCGGTGCCCGGCGGTCGGTGCCGGCCCGGGGAGGCGCCGGCCGACGCGTGCGTGCGCGAGGTCGCGGAGGAGACCGGGCTGGCCGTGGTGGTGCGCCGGCACGCCGGCCAGGTGGTGCGCGGGGCCTACCGCATCGACGACTACGTGTGCGAGGTGGCCGGCGGCCGGCTGCGCGCCGGCGACGACGCCGCCGAGGCCCGCTGGGTCACCCGGGCCGAGCTGGCCGGGCTGTCGCTGGTCCCGCAGCTGTGGGAAACGCTCGCCGGGTGGGCCGCGCTGCCGGGGTGAACGGCCCGCGCCGGCCCGTCAACCGCGGGGCACCGGTACCGGCCGGCCCGGCTGCTCGCCGCCGCGCGCGTCGATGTACTCCTTGGTCGGCACCATCACCTTGCGCCGGAAGATGCACACGATCGTGCCGTCCTGGTTGTAACCGATGGTCTCGACCGACACGACGCCGCGGTCGGACTTCGACCTCGACGGCGTCTTGTCCAGCACCGTGGTCTCGCCGTAGATCGTGTCGCCGTGGAACGTGGGCGCGACGTGACGCAGCGACTCGACCTCCAGGTTCGCGATCGCCTTGCCGCTGACGTCGGCCACCGACATGCCCAGCAGCAGCGAGTAGACGTAGTTGCCGACCACCACGTTCCTGCCGAAGTCGGTGGTCTGCTCCGCGAAGTGGGCGTCGAGGTGCAGCGGGTGGTGGTTCATCGTGAGCAGGCAGAACAGGTGGTCGTCGTACTCGGTCACCGTCTTGCCCGGCCAGTGCTTGTAGACGGCGCCGACCTCGAACTCCTCGTAGTACCGACCGAACTGCACTGGGTGCCTCCTCGCGGGCCTCGTGGCTGTCGCCTCCGCATCCTGCCCGGTGCCCGCCCGGCCGGTCACGCCGATGTGGCGCGGCCAACCGCGCCCGGCGGCACGCGCTCAGCCGCCCGGCTCGTCGACCCCCGGCCGGTCGCCGAGAGCCACGCCGGCCCGGGACAGGTCGAGCAGGTCCGTGCCGGCGTCGGCCCATCGCTCGCGCAGGGCCGGCGCTCCCCGCACGCGGCACCAGGCGAGTTCGACCGAGGTGGCCGGGAGCAGCTGCCACACGTCCACAACCCCGACGGCGGTCCGGATCGCGGGCAGCGGCGCGGCCGTCACCAGGGCGCCGGTGCAGGCGCTGCCCGGCACGAGCGGCTCGCCGAGATCGACGCTCAGCCCCTCCGCGTAGACCACGCCCTCGACCGCGGGCGTCGCCGCCAGCAACGCCACCCGGCGCCACACGTCGGCAAGCCGGTCGTCGGGGTCGTGCACCTGCAGCAGCAGCTCGGCGCGGGGCCCGTCCGCAGCCTGGACGAGCGCGTCGGCACCGGTCATCGGATGTCGTGACATGCCCAGGGACACGAACGCCCGCTGCCCTGGGATCGGCTCGAAGCGCAGCACCTCGAGGGCGTCGACGCCCACGAACGACACCGACGCACGTACCGGTCGGTGGGCGAAGTGCTCGACAAGGGCGGCCTCGACACTCGCGAGCACGTCCGGGGCCGGCGCGCCGGAGCCGGGCCCCGCGGCGCCGGGCGGGTCGATGCCGGACACGGGGCGAAACCTAGCGCAGCCGTCCCACCTCCCTGCGGGGTGATCGTGCGGTCAGCGGAACGACGCCGCGATCTGCGTCTCGGTGTCGGCGTAGTGCGTTCCCGCGCTCTGCAACAGCCGCGCGATCCCGTCGAGGGCGTCGCACAACCCCCGGGCGTGCTGGTCGAACTGGTCGTACAGGGTGGTGAACTGGGCGGCGGCGGCCCCCGACCAGTCGGCGCCGAACAGCGGCGAGAGCTGGCCGCGCAGCTGGCTGTGCTCGCCCCGCACGTCGGCGCTGACCCGGTGCGCGGTGCCGCCGAGGCCGGTGAGCTGCGCCGGGGTGACCCGAAGACTGGACACGGTGGTGACTCCTTCCGCGCGGGGCGAGACCCGCGCCGATCGGTGGTGCCGCCGGAGGACGGCAGCCGCGAACGCTAGGCGCCGCTGACGGTGCGGCGTCGCGGATCACCTGGCCCTGTGGACAACCGTGCCCGCCGAGGTGGTTATCCACAGCCCGGGACCGACCGGCGGCGTCCGGTCGTCCGCACGTCGCAGACTGCGGGCCATGCGCATCGACCTGACGGTCCGCACCGACACCGGTGACCTCGATCTCGCGATCACCGCGGCCGGTCCCGTCGCGGTGCGTGACCTGCGATCCGACCTGGCCCGGGTCGCGGGGCTGCCCGCCGACCGGCCGCTGTGGAGCGGCGAGCAGCCGTTGCCCGACGCGGCGGTGCTCGGCGGGGAAGGGCTGCGGGTCGCGGCGGTGCTCGGTTGTGGGGGGCCGCATCGCCGCGGGCCGCAGCCGGGCGTGCTCGGTCTGCACCAGGTCGGGGGGCGTGGTGCCGGCCGGGTGATCCCGCTGGGACGGGGTCGGCTGGTCCTCGGGCGCGGCGCGGAGTGCGACGTCGTGCTCGCCGACGCCGACGTCTCGCGCCGGCACGCCGTCGTCGAGGTCTCCGGCGACGGCGTGACGGTGTGCGATCTCGGCTCGACCAACGGCACCTACGTCGACGGGCAGCCGGTGAGCGGCACGCAGGCCGTGCTCGCGGGTCAGCTGATCCGCCTCGGTGACTGCACACTCGCGATCGCCGGCCCCACCCACGTGCCCGCGGCCACCGCGCCCGCGGGCGACGGCACGCTGCGGCTGGTCCGCCCGCCGCGACCGCCGGCCCACCCGAACGACCTCGAGATCGCCCTGCCGGCCGCGCCGGACACCGCCCGGCCGCGGGGCGTGCAGTGGGTGGCCGCGCTGCTGCCGGCCGCGGCGGGCGGTGCCCTAGCGTGGTTCGCGCACTCACCGCAGTTCCTGCTCTTCGTGTTGCTCTCGCCGCTCATGATGGTGTCCACGTCGCTCGGCGACCGTCTGCACTGGCGCCGCTCGCGGCGCCGGGCCGCGGCCGACCACGCCCGGCGCAGCGCTGCGGCCGCCCGGGAGATCGCCGCGGCCCTGCTCGCCGAGACACGGGCGCGGCGGGCTGCGCTGCCCGATGCCGCCGACACGCTGCGCACCGCGACCCTGCCGGCCAGCCGGCTGTGGGAACGTCGCCGCACCGACGCCGACTTCCTGCACGTGCGCCTGGGTACGGCCGATCTCGAGTCCTGGCTGCGGGTACGCGACGGCACCGAGGTGCGCGCTGCCGGCAGGGTGCCCGCGGTGCCTGTGCTCGCGTCGTTGAGCGACGGGCCGCTCGGCGTCGCCGCACCCGACGGCGTGCGCGCCGCGCTGGCGCGCTGGGTGCTGGCCCAGCTGTGCTGCACCCACTCCCCCGTCGATCTGTCGGTGTCCGTGCTCGTCACACCCGAACGCGCGGCGCAGTGGACGTGGGCCCGCTGGTTGCCCCACCTCGGCGGTCGCGTCGCCGTCGGTGTGGCCGAAGCGGCGGCACTAGTCGGCGACCTCGCCGGCATCGTGGACGACCGGACGGTCCGCCGCGTAACGCTCGGACGAGCGGACCGGCCCGTCGCACCTGCTCGTCGTCGACGGTGCGGGCTCGCTGGCCGACGTCCCGGGCCTGACCGCGGTGCTCGATCGTGCCTGCGGGGTGAGCGCCCTCTGCCTCGACGCCGACGTCACCGCCCTGCCCTCGTCCTGCCGGACCGTGGTGCGCTCCGCCGGCGAGACCGGCAACCGCGCCGGCGTGCGCACGGCCGGCGCGGGCGAGCAGCACGACGTCGTCCTGGACACCGTCGACCCGGCGTGGGCCGAGACGGTGGCCCGCCATCTCGCACCCCTGGTCGACGCCGGCGCCGACGGCAGCGCCGCCGTGCCCGCGTCCGTCGACCTGCTGGAGGCGTTGGCGATCGACCGCCCGGCCGGTGGCATCGACGCGACGGCGCTGGCGCAACGCTGGGCGGGTGCAGCCGGCGGGGCCGCCACGGTGATCGGTCTCGGCCCTGACGGCCCGCTGTGCCTCGACCTCGTGGCCGACGGCCCCCACGCGCTGATCGCCGGGACCACCGGCGCCGGCAAGTCCGAGCTGCTGCAGACACTGGTCGTCGGCCTCGCCGCGAACCACGCACCGGACGACCTCACCGTGCTGCTGATCGACTACAAGGGCGGGGCGGCGTTCGCCGAGTGCGCCCGGCTGCCACACGCGGCCGGGTTGGTCACCGACCTCGACGCCTACCTGACGGCGCGCGCACTGCGCTCGCTGCACAGCGAGCTGCGCCGCCGCGAACGGTTGCTGGGCCGGTGCGGGGCCACCGACCTCGCCGGCTACCGCGCGGCCCGGGCGGGTGATCCCGAGCTGCCGGGCCTGCCCCGGCTGGTGATCGTCGTGGACGAGTTCGCGACCCTGGCGCAGGAACTGCCCGACTTCCTCACCGGACTGGTGGGCGTGGCCCAACGCGGTCGGTCGCTCGGCCTGCACCTCGTGCTCGCCACGCAGCGCCCCGGCAGCGCGGTGTCACCGGAGATCCGCGCGAACACCAGCCTGCGGATCGCGCTGCGGGTCACCGACGCCGGCGACTCCGGCGACGTCATCGACGCGCCGGACGCCGCCTCGGTGTCACGCAGCACGCCGGGCCGCGGTTTCCTGCGCTCCGGGGCCGGGCTGACGTGTTTCCAGGCCGCCTACGGCGGGCGGCCCGCGGTGTGTTCCGACGGTGCCGTGGTCGAGGCGCTCGCGCCGTGGCGCCGCCCCGCCGACGGCGGGCGGGGCGGCACCACCACCACGGCGCTCGCCGAACTGGTCGACGCCATCGACAAGGCCGCCGCCGCGTACGGGGCGGCGCCGGCCCGCAGCCCGTGGCTACCCCCGTTGCCCGACGAGCTGCGGCGCGGAGATCTCCCGGTGGCTGCCGACCCCGGCGTGCTCGTCCTGGGGCTGGTCGACCGGCCCGACGACCAGCGCCGCGAGCCGTTCGAGTTCGACGTCGGGCGCGGGGCGTCGCTGCTCGTGGCCGGGGCCGCCCGGTCGGGGCGTACGGGCACGCTGGGCACCGCCGGCCTGGCCGCGGCCGAGCGGTACGGGCCGGACGCGCTCACCCTCTACGTCGTCGCCGCCACCGGCACGCTCGACCGCACGCTGCGCGCCTTGCCGCACTGTGCCACCGCGCTGGGGCCGGACGCGCTCGGCGAGGTGCCGACGTTGCTGCAGCGGCTGACCACCATGCTCGGGCGCCCCGCCGACCCGGGCCGGGTCGTGCTGCTCGTCGACGGGTGGGACGCGCTGGCCGCGGCGCTGGGTGACGCGGAGGCGGCCGAGTGCGCCGACCTGCTGGCCGGCCTGATGCGGGCCGGGCCGGCGGCGGGCCTGTCCGTGGTCGTCACCGGCGACCGCACCGTCCTCGCCCCCCGCTTCGCCGGCGGGTTCGACGCGCGGCTCGTGCTGCGTATGGGCGATCGCAACGAGTACGGCGCGGTCGGCATCGCGAGTCGCGACGTGCCCGACCGGCTCGGTCCCGGCCGGGGCCTGCGCGGTGCGGATGCCACGCTGGTGCAGATCGCGCGGCCCGACGCCGGCGACCTCGCGGGCGAGGTCGCGGCGATCGCGGCCCGCTGGGCCGACCGCGAACCGCACCCGGCCGCGGTGCGGCTGCGCCCGCTGCCCACGACGATCGCCCGGGCCGAGGTCGCCCACCTCGCCGAGGTGGGCGGGGTCGCCACCGGCGGCTGGGTGCTCGGGGTCGGCGGCGACGACGCACGCCCGATCGTGATCGACCTGTTCCGCGGCACGGGCCGGCTGCTGGTCGCCGGCCCACCTCGTTCCGGGCGCAGCACCCTGCTGCGCTCGCTGGTGGAACAAGCCGCCGCGAGGAGCACACCGGTGGTGGTGGCCGCGCCCGCGCGGTCGCCCGTACGCGCCGCGGCGCTCGCGTGCGGGTCGCGGGTCGTCGACCCGGCCGACGACGCCGCCGCCGTCGGCGACGCACCGGCCGCAGCGACGTTGCTCGTCGTCGACGACTGCGAGGCGTTCGCGGACACCGCCGCGGGCGACGCGCTCACCGAGTGGGTGCGCCGGGCCGACCGGCCCCTCGCCGCGGTCGTCGCCGGCCGCGCCGACGACCTCGCGACCAGCTACCGCGGGCTGGGCGCCCACGTGCGGCGGGCCCACACCGGCCTGCTCCTACGCCCCGGTCCCGTGGACGGCGAGATCCTGGGCCTGCGCCTCGCGCGGCGCTCGGCCGGCGGGCCCGCCGGCCGCGGTGTGCTGGTCGGCGACCCGGCCTGGGGCGCGGTGTTCGAGACGGGCGACCCGGTACCGATCCAGGTGGCCCGGCCGTGAGGGCGGGGTGCTCACCCCATGTGCGGGTAGCGGTGGTCGGTGGCCGGCACGAAGGTCTCCTTCAGGGCCCGCGGCGACAGCCACCGGGTGAGGTTCCAGATCGACCCGGCCTTGTCGTTGGTGCCCGAGGCCCGCGCGCCGCCGAAGGGTTGCTGACCCACCACGGCACCGGTGGGCTTGTCGTTGATGTAGAAGTTGCCGGCCGCGAAGCGAAGGACCTGCTGGGCCTGCTCCACGGCGGCCCGGTCGCGGGCGAACACGGCGCCGGTGAGCGCGTAGGGCGCCACCGACTCCAGCTGGGTCAGCGTCTGCGGCCACGCCGCGTCGTCGTAGACGTGTACGGCGAGGATCGGCCCGAAGTACTCGTCGCGGAACACCTCGTGATCGGGCTCGCCGGCCTCGAGCACGGTGGGTTGGACGAACCAGCCGACGCTGTCGTCGGACTTGCCGCCGGCCAGCACCTGCACCGACGGGTCGGCGTGCACGCGGTCGAGCACGCCGGTGAGCCGGTCGAAGGCGCGCCGGTCGATCACCGCGCCGCCGAAGCTGGCGAAGTCGCTCACGTCGTCGTAACGCAGCGACTCCGCCACGGCCACCAGTTCCTCGCGCACCCCGCCGTCCCACAGGGAACGCGGTACGTAGGCGCGCGAGGCCGCGGAACACTTCTGGCCCTGGTACTCGAACGCACCGCGCACCAGCCCGGTGACCAGCGACGCCGGGTCGGCGCTCGGATGGGCCACGACGAAGTCCTTGCCGCCGGTCTCGCCGACCAGCCGCGGGTAGGTCGCGTAGGAGCCGATGCCCTGCGCGACGGCGCGCCACAGGTGCTGGAACGTCGCGGTCGAACCGGTGAAGTGGATGCCGGCCAGCGCGGGATGCGGTACCGCCGCCTCGCTCACGGCCGCCCCGTCGCCGGTGACCATGTTGATCACGCCGGGCGGCAGGCCGGCGGCCTCGAACAGCGCCATCGTGTGGTGGGCGGCCAACTGCTGGGTGGGCGAGGGCTTCCACACCACCACGTTGCCGAGCAGGGCCGGGGCCGAGGGCAGGTTGCCGGCGATGGCCGTGAAGTTGAACGGCGTGATCGCGAGGACGAAGCCCTCCAGCGGCCGGTAGTCCATGCGGTTCCAGGTCAGCGCCGCGTTGCCGGGCTGCTGCTCCAGGATCTGTCGCGCGAAGTGCACGTTGTAGCGCAGGAAGTCCGCCAGCTCGCACGCCGCGTCGATCTCGGCCTGCTGCACCGACTTCGACTGCCCCAGCATCGTCGCGGCGTTGAGGGTGTCGCGCCAGGTCGTGGACAGCAGGTCGGCCGCGCGCAGGAACACCGCGGCCCGCTCGTCGAAGGGCAGCTCGCGCCACGCGGGAGCTGCGGCCAGCGCCGCACCGATGGCGCCGTCGACGTCGGCCGTCGTCGCCTGCGCGGTCTCGCCGAGCACCAGATCATGCCGGTGCGGCGCCACGACCGCGCGCCGCGCACCGCCGGCCATCCGCTTGACGCCCCCGACGGTCATCGTCAGGTCCACGGGCCGGCGGCCCAGGTCCTCGAGGGCGGCGGCGAGGCCAGCCGCCTCGCTGCTGCCCGGTGGGTAGGTCCGGACAGTCTCGTTCCACGGCGCCGGCGGGTGGGTGATCGCGTCCATGCCCCGATCGTGCCACTTCACCGGGCGGTGGCAACGCCCCGGCGACCGCGGTCCGGACGGGCGTTCAGAGCAGCTCGAGCAGCGGACCGAGCTCCTGGCTGGCGTACCACGACAGCTCGTAGCCCTCCGCGTCGTCGACCGCCTCCTGGGAGGCGTCGCTGCCGAGGTCGGCCGCGATGACCGCCTCGGCGGCGGCGGCGACGGTCGCCTCGGCCTCGGCGTCGTCCATGTGCACCGACGCGACGGCCGACAGCGTCACCGCGGCGGTCACCCGCACCACGCCCCGATCGAGTTCGTCGTGCACCTCGACGGCACCGTCGGCGACGTCGGCGGACACGACCACCCGGCGTCGGGCCGCGCTCTCGTCGCCGTCGACCAGACGCAGCGACCCGCGGGCGGCCTCGAGCATCGCGGCGTACTCGAGTTCGTCGACGTCGTCGTCGACGAACCACTCCCGCAGCCCCGGGGTGACGGCGAACGCGGTGAGCGGCGGTCCGAGTTCGCCGCGGTCGAGCAGCTCGCGCAGGACCGTGGTGGTCGCCGGGACGTAGACCCTCATGCGGCCCTCCTCATCGACGCTGCGGTGGGTCGGTGCGCCCTGGGGACGGCTGGGGCGAAGGGCCCGCGCCGCGCAGCGAGCGCCCGGCGGCCGACACGGCGCCGGTCTCGGTGGCGGCGACCAGTTCGGCGAGCGCCTCCTCGAGCAGCGACGCGAGCAGCCGCACGTCGGGCGCGGCGTCCCAATCGCCGTTGACCCCGAAGTTGACGCCGCCGTCGTAGGAGGCGAGGGCGATGGAGATCGCCTGACCGGGCGACAGTGGCGAGATCGGGAACATCTCCGTCAGCCGCGCGCCCGCCGCGTACAGGGGCAGCTGCGGGCCGGGCACGTTGGTGATCACCAGGCTGAACATGCGCCGGGTGAGTTCGGTGGCCGCGCGGGCGCCGAGCGCGTGCAGCGTGGGCGGCGCGAAGCCGGCGAGCTCGGTGAGCGTGTGCGCGTCGACGGCGCGGCCGGAGGCGCCGTGCGTGGCCATCGCGTAACGCACCCGCGCCAGGCGCAGCACCGGGTCGGGCTCCCCGACGGGCAGGTCCACCAGCAGCGGGCGTACCGCGGTCGCGTCGCCGGGCCCGCTGTCGACGACGCTGACCGGCACGAGGGCGCGCACGGTGGTCGCCGGGGGCGGCTGCGCAGCGCGGGCCAGCAGCCAGCCGCGCAGTGCGCCCGACACGACGGCGAGCACGACGTCGTTGACCGTGCCCCCGAAGGCGTCGCGCACGCGCCGGAAGTCCTCGAGCCGGGTCCGGGCCACGGCGAGGCGGCGCTGCTCGCTCAGCTGCGCCTGCAGCGGGGAGGCGGGCGCGCGGCGCGCGAGCACGCCCGCGGCCGAGACCAGACCGCCGACCAGCGCCGTGGCGCGGGTGGACACCCCTTGGACGTCGTGCACGGCCGAGCGGGCCGTCTCACCCAGCCGGCGCGGGCGGCGCAGCACGCCCGTCACCGCATCGCGCAGCAGCGTCACCGGGCCGGGCTCTGCCTCGGGCATCCACAGCGCCTCGACGGTGCGCCGCGGGGCCGGCGCGGCGTCCAGGATCACCTGCGCGAGGTCGATGCCGTCGGGCTCGCCCACCATCGCCGCGTGCGTTTTGGTGATGATCGCGGTGCGCCCGCCGGACAAGCCCTCGACCAGGTACATCTCCCACAGCGGGCGGGAGCGGTCCAGCAGCCGCGACAGGATGCGCGCACAGAACTCGAACAGCTGCTCGTCGGTGCCCGGCCGCGGCAGGGCCGAGCGGCGCGCGTGATAGGTGATGTCGAAGCGCGGGTCGTCCACCCAGAGCGGGTTGGCCAGGTGCCCGGGGATGGGCCGCACCTTCTGCCGGTAGCGCGGCGCCAGCGAGATCCGCTCCTCGAGCAGGCGCACCAGCCGCTCGTAGTCGAATCCGCCGGGCGGCGTGTCCAGCACCATGATCGCGGCCACGTGCTGGGGCGACGTGCGCGTCTCACGGTGCAGGAAGCCGACGTCGGCGTTCGACATCCGCTCGCTCATCCGCACCGCCTCCCGCCGCCGAGATCTGCATTGTCACAGACGTGCGGCGCCCGGCCGGTCAGCGGCGGTGCCGGCGCCGCAACCCCCCGCCACCGGCGCGGGCCCCGCGGGCGGCCCGCCCGGCCCGCGCGCCGCGCGCGGGCACGCCCACCAGGGCGCCGGCCAGATCGCTCAGGCCGTGGCGCAGCGGACTGCCCGGGTCGGCCTCGGCGAGCAGCCGGCCGCTGACGAGCGCGGCGTCCAGCGCCTTCGCATCGGCCGGCAGCAGGGCCGCCGGCGTGCGGCCGGCGAAGCGCTCCAGGGCGCCGGCCAGTTCGGTGGCCGTGTCGCCCGGCACCACGCCGGCGCGCACCTTGTTCAGGACCACCCACACGGGTGCCGCCACCTCCGCGTCGCGCAACTCGGCCAGCCCGCGGATCAGCCGCTGCATGCCGATGGGGTCGGCGGCGCCCACCACGACCACGAGGTCGGCGTCGTCGAGCACGGCGAGGGTCGCGCCGTTGCGCCGCGGGGCCATCGTGTCGAAGGACAGCTCCTCGTCGGTCTCCAGGCAGAAGCCGCAGTCGACGACGGTGAAGTCGGCCAGCGTGCGCGCCGTGGCCAGCACCGAGCCGAGCGCCGACGGGCGCAGCTCCGGCCACCGCGCGGCCAGCGGGACACCGGTGAGCACGCGAAGCTGCGGCCCGAGCTGCCAGCACAGCGCGGCCAGCGCGGCGGCGTCCAACCGCTCGGCCCCGGCGCGGCGGCAGGCGGCGGCCAGACCCGGCGACTCGTCCAGCAACCCGAGCACGGTGGCCACGGTGGCGCCGTACACGTCGGCGTCGACGAGCAGCGTGCCCGCCCCGAGCCGCGCCACCTCGTCGGCCAGGTTCGTGGCCACCGTCGTGCGCCCGGGCGCGCCGGTCGGGCCCCACACGGCCACGACCGACCCGCGCCGGTGCACCGGTTCGGGCACCGGCGCGCCCTCGCCGGGCGGGATCGCCATCGACGTCGACGGGTCGCCGTACGCGCGACGGGCCCGTTGCGCGGTGGTGTCGGCGGTCGGGTCGGTGCGTTCGGCGCGGGCGGCTTCGGCGAGCACGCCGGCCAGCACGGCGGGATCGGCGTCGTCGGGCACGACGTGCCCGACGCCCAGGGCCCGCACCCGGTCCCGCGCGGCGCCGTCGCCGCGGGGCACCACCGCCACCGGCGCCACCCCGGCCGCGTAGAGCCGGTCGACCGCGTCGGCGTCGAGGCGGCGCAGGCCGGCGGCCACGAGGGCGACCCGGCCCTGCCCGGAGGCGGCGACGGCCAGCACGTCGACGATGTCGACGCAGCGGCGCACGATTTCGACGGGATGCGGGCCGTGCTCGAACGCCGTGACCACCCGCTCCTCCCAGGCGGCGCCGTCGGCCGCCGTCAGGACCGCCAGCTTCATCGCGTGGGGCTGGCCGACGCGCAGGCGGCGAGGTCCGACGGCCGGCCACCCTGACCGGGCGCGCCCGACGGCGCGGCCGTGGGCCGGACGGTGCCCGACCCCCCGACGAGGACGCCGGCCCGCACGGTGGCACCGTCCAGGGCCAGCGCTTGGATGACCCGGTCGGCCCGCGACGGGTCGACGTCGATCACGACGTTCTGAGCACCCGCGCCGCCACCGAAGGAGTTGCCGTCGTCGGGGTGCGCGGACTGGACGATCACCTCCGGCAACAGCACCACGGAGGCGCAGGTCGCCGAGGAGACCCACAGCTCGATGCGCTGGCCGGTGCGCAGCTGCGGCGCGGCCCCGGCAGCGAGCGGCACGGTCAGCGTGGTCTGCGCGCGCACCGCCGTCACCGCCGCGGCCGGCAGCAGCTCCCCGCGCGACACCGGCCGGATCAGCCGCTTGCCCACCAGGTGGTCGGCGGAGGTGAGGTAGCGGTCGGTGTTGCCGTCGGGCAGCTGCACCTGCGACAGCGTCACGTCGCTGCGGGTCAGCACCGTCCCGGCGGCGAGGTCACGCGTGGTGGTGACGGTGGCGCGCGTCCGGCTGGCGCCGGAGACCACCTTCGCGCCGACGACGACCGAACCGAGCACCAGGACCACACCGAGGACCAGGCGCAGATCGAGCCACGACGGCGTGGCGAGGCGGTTCGGCCGCGGCGACGGCGGCCCGGTCGCCGGCTCGATCGGCGGGGCGCTCATTCCGGTCATAGTGCCTGAATGGATCAAGTGACGCTATCCGCGGCGAGCACCTGTGGACGGACCGGTGGGGCGCGGCGTCCCACCTGTCACACTCGACCCACCACCGCATCGCAGGGGAGCGCCCGCAGCATGGCCGACCAGCCACGTTTCCTGACCCTCGACGACGTCGCCGACGTGCTCAACATCTCGACGTCGCAGGTCTACGCGCTGGTCCGCAACCAGGACCTGGCGGCGATCAAGATCGGCGGGCGGGGGCAGTGGCGGGTCGAGCGTGACCGGCTCGAGGACTACATCGCGCGCATGTACGACCAGACCCGTGACTTCATCGCGAAGCATCCGTTCGTCGACAGCGACAGCGCCGAGCGCGCCTCAGACTGAGCGGCGCAGCGCCGCGATCGCCGCGAGAGGCAGCAGCTCAACGTCGCGTACGTCGCCGCGCCGGCGCACCTCGCCGGGCGAGTGCGTGGCCACCTCCACGAAGTCGGCGCCGACCCGGTCGAGCGTGGCGTCGATCGTGAGCCCCTCGGCCGGCCCGCTGCCCGCCGGCACCGCACCGGCGAGGTGGATGCGCACGGCCGAGCGGTCACGGGCGATCGCCCGCAGGGCGTGGCGCAGGCCCAGCCGCGACTCCACCACACCCGCCGACCCCGGCACCGCCGAGTAGCGCCCCAGCCCGCGCACCCCGAGCAGGTGCGCGGTTACCAGCACCGCCTCGCGCCCGGCGCCCTCGTCGACGAGGAGCCAGTCCGGCCCAACCCGCGCGAGCGCGCCGGTCACCGAGACCCCGCCGGACACCCGCAACCGCAACGGCACGCCGACCGCGGCCCGCAGCCGGTCACCCAGGCCCAGGCGCCCGACCTCACCCCGGGTGCGCGTCTCGACCTCGGCCGCCCGCTCGGCCTGCTCGAGCGCCTGCGCCTGCGCCTCCAGATCGGCGAACAGCCCGTCCCAGCGCATCGCGCCATTGTCCACACCGGTCGGCGCGAGGTTGCCCGTCAGTCGACCGAAGGCGTATGAAGGCAAACGTAAGCAAACGGAGGTGTACGCAATGATCCGAGGGCGTTCGGCGGCTACCGGCCTGCTCGTCGCTTCGGACGCCGCCGTGCTGCTGCGGGCCCGTCCTGAATTCGGCCGGCTGCTGGCCGGCCTGGGCGCCCCGCATGTGTGGTTCGCCCGCGACGGCGTGGACGGCGCCCTGGCCGCGCTCGCCCTGGGCGCCCTGTGGCTGGCGGCCGCGTGGCTCGCGGTCGGGCTGCTCGCCGCTGCGGCCGCGCGCCTGCCCGGCCTGGCCGGCGCGGCGGCCGGGGCCCTCGCCCGGCTGCTGCTGCCCCGCGTGGTGCGCTCGGTGCTGGCCGGTTCGGCCGGGCTGGGCGTGCTGCTGGCCCCGGTGGCCGCCGGGGCGGCCGGAACCGGACCCGCGGCGGCCGGCCCGACCGCCCGCCCCGCGGTCGCCGCGCGCACGGCCACGCTGCCCAGCCCGACCTGGCCGCTGGCCGCAGGCCATTCACCCGCCGTCGACGTGCCGCCGCCCGGCTGGCCCGTCGACCATCCGGCGCACGAGCCGGCCGATCGGGTGCCGGTGCACCCGGGCGACTCGCTGTGGGTCATCGCCGCCCGCCGTCTCGGCCCGCGGGCCCGGGCCGCCGACGTCGCCGCGGCCTGGCCGCGCTGGTACGCCGCCAACCGGGCCGTGATCGGGGCCGATCCGGACCGGCTCGTCCCCGGCGAGGTGCTGCACGCGCCGCCCGCTACCGCCCGTGAGGAGTCCCGCTCATGACCGCTGCCCTCGCCCTGCCCACGCCGGCCACCGTCCCGGCGCCGCGCGTGGTCCTGCGCGCGGCCCCGCGGCGGGAACCGGCCTTCGACGACGAGCTGCCACCGGGCATCGCGCGGCCGGGACGCCACGACCGGCACCTGCCCTTCGAGCGGGTCCCCGCGCCGCTGGCGTGGCGGCCGCCGCTCGCCGGGCGCACCGCCCTGCCCGACCCCGCGCCGTGGAGCCGGCGATTGCTGGTCGGGATGATCGAGACCGCCGCCGGGCGCCGGCCGCTGCCGCAGCTGGCGGCCCTGCTCAGCCCGTCGGTCGCGAGCGGGCTCGGCGCCGACTTCGAGCGCGCGGCCGGCCGCGGACGGCCGCACTGGCTGCACCGCGCCGGGGTGCGCAGCGTGCACGCCACCCAGCCGTCGCCCGGAGTGGCCGAGATCGCCGCCACCGTCGACGTCGGCGACCGGGTCCGCGCCGTCGCGCTGCGCCTGGAGACCAGGCACGGCCGCTGGCGCTGCACCCGGCTGCAGCTGGGCTGAGGCCGCCTACTTCTTCCGCTTGGGGTTACGGGCGGCGCCGCCCTTGTTCCCGCGACTGCCGCGGTTGGGGTTGCTGCGTGACTGGGCCCGTTTGGCGGCCGCTTTCGAGGCGCCGGCCTTCGGCTTGTCCTCGGTGGTCACCGACGGGTCGTCGGAGCCGAGTTCGGGGGCGCTGTAGGTGAGCCCGCCACCGTCGGCGGAGCGGTCGAGGCCCTTGGCCTTGATCTGCGGCGAGCTGCCCGACTCCGCGGCCTCGTGCTCCTGCTGCGCCGACTCGAGCAGGCCGAGATCGAGCTTCGGCCCGAAGGACGGCTCGTCGTCGGACTCCTCCTCGACCGCCGAGCCCGGGCGTTCCTTCGTCAGCGACGCGGCCCGCACGGGAGCCGCCGCCGCGGCGGGGGCGGTGCCCTCGGCCCCCTCGGCCTCCACCTCGACGTCGAGGTTGAACAGGAAGCCGACCGACTCCTCCTTGATGCCTTCCATCATCGCGGCGAACATGTCGAAGCCCTCGCGCTTGTACTCCACGAGCGGGTCGCGCTGGGCCATCGCCCGCAGGCCGATGCCCTCCTGCAGGTAGTCCATCTCGTAGAGGTGCTCGCGCCACTTGCGGTCGAGCACCGACAGCAGCACGCGCCGCTCGAGCTCGCGCAGCACCTCGGGGCCGAGGTCCTCCTCGCGCTGGTCGTAGGCGGCCTGGGCGTCGGCGACGATCTCCTCGAGCAGGAACTCGCGGGTGAGGTCGGACTTCTCACCGCCGGCCTGCTCGACGGCCTCGTCCACCGTCAGCGAGATCGGGTACAGCGTCTTGAGCGCCGTCCAGAGCTGGTCGAGCTCCCACTCCTCGGGATAGCCCGAGGCGGTGGCGCCCTCGACGTAACCGGTGACGACGTCGGTGATCATCGGCCGGATCTGGTCGGAGAGGTCGGCGCCGTCGAGCACCGCACGCCGCTCCTCGTAGACGACGGTGCGCTGCTTGTTCATCACCTCGTCGTACTTGAGGACGTTCTTGCGGATCTCGAAGTTCTGCTGCTCCATCTGCGTCTGTGCGGACTGGATGGCCTTCGAGACCATCTTCGCCTCGATCGGGACGTCCTCGGGCAGGCGCAGCATGTTCATCATGGCCGCGACGCGTTCGCCGTTGAAGCGCACCATGAGGTCGTCGCCGAGGGACAGGTAGAAGCGGGACTCGCCCGGGTCGCCCTGCCGGCCGGACCGGCCGCGCAGCTGGTTGTCGATGCGCCGCGACTCGTGCCGCTCGGTGCCGAGCACGTAGAGCCCGCCGAGGTCGACGACCTCCTCGTGCTCCTTCTCGATCTCCTCGCGGGCGGCGTCGAGCGCGTCCTGCCAGGCGGCCTCGTAGTCCTCCGGCGTCTCGTCGGGCGACAGGCCCTTCTCGCGCAGCGCGAGATCGGCGGAGAACTCGGGGTTGCCACCCAGCATGATGTCAGTGCCGCGGCCGGCCATGTTGGTGGCGACGGTGACCGCGCCCTTGCGCCCGGCGTTGGCGATGATCGCCGCCTCCCGCGCGTGCTGCTTGGCGTTGAGCACCTCGTGCGGGATGCCCTTGCGCAGCAGCAGCGAGGCGAGCCGCTCGGACTTCGCCACGCTGGCCGTACCCACCAGTACGGGCTGCCCGACCTCGTGGCGATCCGCGATGTCGTCGATGACGGCGGCGAACTTCGCGTCCTCGGTCTTGTAGATCAGGTCGCCCTGGTCGTCGCGCACCATCGGCTGGTTCGTCGGGATCGGGATGACGCCGAGCTTGTAGGTCTGGTAGAGCTCGTTGGCCTCGGTCTGCGCCGTGCCGGTCATCCCGGACAGCTTCTCGTAGAGCCGGAAGTAGTTCTGCAGGGTGATGGTGGCCAGCGTCTGGTTCTCCTGCTGGATCTGCACGTTCTCCTTGGCCTCGATGGCCTGGTGCATGCCCTCGTTGTAGCGCCGGCCATGCAGAACGCGGCCGGTGAACTCGTCGACGATGAGCACCTCACCGTTGCTGACGATGTAGTCGCGGTCCTTCTTGTACAGCTCCTGGGCCTTCAGCGCGTTGTTCAGGTAGCCGACGAGCGGGGTGTTGGCGGCCTCGTAGAGGTTGTCGATGCCCAGCTGGTCCTCGACGAAGGCGACGCCCTCCTCGGTGACGGCGACCGTGCGCTTGCCCTCTTCGACCTCGTAGTGCTCGTCCTTCTTCATCCGCGGCGAGATGCGCGCGAACTCGAGGTACCAGCGCTGGTTCTCCTCGGCCGGCCCGCTGATGATCAGCGGCGTGCGGGCTTCGTCGATGAGGATGGAGTCGACCTCGTCGACGATGGCGTAGTGGTGCCCACGCTGGACGAGGTCGTCGTGCGACCACGCCATGTTGTCGCGCAGGTAGTCGAAGCCGAACTCGTTGTTCGTGCCGTAGGTGATGTCGCAGTGGTAGGCGGCGCGGCGCTTCTCCGGCGGCAGCTCGCTGAGGATCTTGCCGACCGACAGCCCGAGGAAGCGGTGCACCCGGCCCATCCAGTCGGCGTCGCGGGCGGCGAGGTAGTCGTTGACGGTGACGATGTGCACGCCCTGACCGGCCAGGGCGTTCAGATAGGCCGGCAGCGTGGAGACCAGCGTCTTGCCCTCACCGGTCTTCATCTCGGCCACGTTGCCCAGGTGCAGCGCGGCCCCGCCCATCAGCTGCACCTTGTAGTGGAACTGGCCCAGGGTGCGGCGCGCGGCCTCGCGGACCACGGCGAACGCCTCCGGCAGCAGGTCGTCGAGCGTCTCGCCGTCGCCGAAACGTTCGCGGAAGGTGTCGGTGAGCGCGCGCAGCTCGGCGTCGGTCAGGTCGACGTAGTCGTCCTCGAGCGTCTCGATGTGATCGGCGATCGCGGACAGCCGCCGGACCTGTTTCTGTTCACCGGCGCGCAGAAGCTTGGCAAGAACCACGAGCGCCATGGTACGGGCCGTCGGGAACCGGACCGGCCCCCCGCCACGTCCAAGCGGATATGGACATCGCCGCACTGCGCCGACGGGCCGCGACCGCCCTCGCGCTCGCCCTCACCGTGCTCGCCGTGCCGTTCGCGGCCCCCGTCGGCATCGCCGAGGCGTGCGGGTGCGGCGCGTTCAGCCCGGAGCACGGCGGCACGGCCACCGTGCCCGCGGAGACGGGGCTGGTGCGCTGGGCCGGCGGCGGCTACGAGGACCTGTACCTGTCGCTGCAGCTCGACTCGGACGTGCGCACGGGCGCGCTGCTGTTCCCGGTGCCCGACCGGCACGCCACGGTGTCGGCCGGCCCGCAGGAGCTGTTCACGGTGCTCGGCGGCCTGACCGCCCCACGGGTCGTGCCGGCCGCCGGGTCCGGCGGGGAGGGGGCGGGCGCCGCGCCCGGATCGGTGACGGTGGAGAACCGCCAGCAGATCGGCCCGCTGGACGTCGTCACGCTGTCGGCCACGGACGCCGGTTCGCTGACGACCTGGTTGACCACGCACGGATTCACCGCGAAGCCACGGCTGGCCCCGTTGGCGCAGGCCTACGTCGACCGGGGTTGGGCCTTCGTGGCCGTACGCCTGCGACCCGCGGCGTCGCCACGCCTCGACGGTGTCCTCGACCCGCTGCACCTGCGCTTCCGGGTCGACCGCCCGATCTACCCGATGCGACTTTCGCACCTGGCGGCCGAGCCGGAGCAGGTCACGGTCTACACCCTCGCCGCCCACCGGATGGCGCTGACGACGGCCGAGCCCGGCATGCGCCCGGTCTTCGCCGACCGGCTCGCCGGCGCCCAGAACAGCGTGCTCACGCCGGTGCTCGCGCGCGGCACGTCCTTCCTCACCCGCTATGACGGCACCCTCGCGCCGGCGAGCATCACCGACGACTTCCACTTCACGCCGTCCTCGACCGACGCCCGGCTGCGCCCGGCGCCGATCCGCGAGGGCGGCGCCGACCGGGTCGGCGGCGACCGTCCCTCCGCCTCGGGCCGCGGGCCGAGCGCCGCCGTGATCGCCCTCGGGGCCCTGGGCGGCACGCTGGCCGTGGGCCTGGTCGTCGCGCTGGTGTTGATGCTGCGCCGGAGGTCGGCGGCAGCACGCTGAGCGCCAGATACGCTGAAACGTGTGTTGGTTTTCGCTGACGGGCCGCTGAACCTGCCCGAGCTCGAGGAGCAGGTCCTGCAGCGGTGGGACGAACAGGACACGGTGGCGCGGGCGCGGACCCGCAACGCCGGTGGCCGGGCGTGGATGACCGTCGAGGGGCCGCCCACCGTCAACGGCAACCCGGCCCTGCACCACGTGTTCACCTCGGCCTACAAGGACATCTACGCCCGCTTCCAGTCCCTGCGCGGGCGCTCCGTCACCCGGCGCGGCGGCTGGGACTGCCAGGGCCTGCCCGTCGAGATCGCCGTCGAGCGCAAGCTCGGGCTCAAGGACAAGCCCGACATCGAGCGTTACGGCATCGACAAGTTCGTGGCCGAGTGCCGCGAGCTGGTCACCGGCAACATCGGCAACTTCGAGGCGGTGCTGCAGCGGGCCGGCTACTGGGTCGACTACGAGCGCGCGTACCGCACGATGGACGACGACTACCTCGAGTCGGTCTGGTCGCACCTGAAGGTGATGTGGGACCGCGGGCTGGTCTACGAGGGGCACCGGGTGGTGCCGTACTGCATCCGCTGCGGGACCGCGCTGTCCTCGCACGAGCTGGGCCAGCCCAACGTCTACCAGGACCGCACCGACACCACCGCCTACGTCGGCTTCCGCCTCGACGACCGGCCGTGGGAGCTGGTCGTGTGGACGACCACGCCCTGGACGCTGCCGGCCAACGTCGCCGTGGCCGTGCACCCGGAGCGCGACTACGGCGTGTACGACGTCGACGGGCGGCAGCTGGTCATCGCCGTCGCGCTGGCCGCGCCGTTGGTCGGCGACCTCGAGCCCTCGACGGTGCTGCGCGGCGCCGACCTGGTCGCCTCGACGTACCGCCGCCCCTTCCCCGAGGTCGGCGCCGACAACGCCCCGTACGGCCGCGTGGTCGCCTGGGACGACGTGGCCGAGGACCTCGGCACCGGCCTGGTGCACATCGCCCCCGCCTTCGGCATGGACGACTACAACCTGGGCCGGGCCAACGACCTGCCGGTGGTCAACCCCATCAGCGGCGACGGCCGCTACGTCGAGGGCCCGTGGGCCGGGGTGAAGGTGTTCGACGCGGTCGAGCCGATCATGGCCGAGCTGGCCGCGCGGTCGTTGCTGGTCCGGCCGGACACGATCCTGCACTCCTACCCGCACTGCTGGCGCTGCCAGACCCCGTTGATCTACTGGGCCAAGCCGACGTGGTTCATCGCCACCTCGACGATCAAGCAGGACCTGATCGACCAGAACGAGCAGATCAACTGGTTCCCGGACAGCATCAAGCACGGCCGCTTCGGCAACTGGCTGCGCGACAACATCGACTGGGCCGTGTCGCGCGACCGCTACTGGGGCACGCCGCTGCCCATCTGGCGCTGCGAGCAGGGCCACGACACCTGCGTCGGCAGCCGCGCCGAGCTCGGCAAGCTGGCCGACCGCGATCTCGCCGACCTGTCGCTGCACCGGCCGACGGTCGACGACGTGCAGATCGCCTGCCCCGACTGCGGCGAGCCCGCGCGGCGCACGCCGTCGGTGTGCGACGTGTGGCTGGACTCCGGGTGCGCGCCCGCGGCGCAGTGGCACGCCTCGGCCGAGGCCGGCCGCGGCGCTCTCGGCGACCGCTTCCCGGCCGACTTCATCTGCGAGGCCATCGACCAGACCCGCGGCTGGTTCTACTCGCTGCTCGCGGCGAACACGATGGTGTTCGACACCACGCCCTACCGCAACGTCGTCTGCCTCGGACACCTCGTCGACGACGAGGGACGCAAGATGTCCAAGTCCCTGGGCAACGTGATCGACCCCCTCGAGCTGTTCCCGCGCTACGGCGCCGACGGGCTGCGCTGGTACCTGTTCAACCTGGGCGCGCCGTGGGGACCCAAGCGCATCTCGCGGGAGGCGATGGGTCAGCGGCTGCGCCGCGATCTCGACACGCTGTGGAACACGACGTCGTTCTACCGCCAGTACGCGCGCATCGAGGACTTCAGCCCGTCGGGCGAGGCGCCGCGCGCGACGAACGTGATGGACCGCTGGATCCTCTCGCGGCTGGACCGGCTGATCGTCGACGTCACCGCCGGGCTGGAGGGCTACGAGGCGCACGCCGCCGCGGCCCAGCTGTCCGACTTCGTCGACGAGCTGTCCAACTGGTACGTGCGCCGCAGCCGCCGGCGGTTCTGGAACACCGACAGCGCAGCCGACGGATCCGACACCAGCGCGCTGGCCACGCTGCACCACGTGCTGCGCACGCTCGCGCTGCTGCTCGCGCCCTTCACCCCCTTCTTCGCCGAGGCCCTGTGGGTGGCGGTGCAGGGCGAGGACGTCGAGTCGGTGCACCTCGCCGACTGGCCCGCGCCGGCCGAGGTGGCCGACGTGGTGCTCGACGACGCGATGGCCGACGCCCGGCGCATCGCGTCGCTGGTGCGCTCGGCGCGCACCGAGGCCGCCCTGCCGGTACGCCAACCGCTCAAGCGGGTCATCGTCTCCGGGGACGCGACGCTCACCGACGAGGTGCGGGCGGTCGTGGCGGAGGAGATCAACACCCGCGAGATCGTGCTCGGCGGGGCGCAGGACATCCCCACCCGGCGCGAGGTGCGGCCGAACTGGCGCACCCTCGGCCCGCGCTACAAGCAGCTGATGAAGCAGATCTCCCTCGCGCTGGAGAACCTGCCCGAGGGCGAGGGCGACCGACTGGCCGCGGGCGAGGCGTTGACCCTGTTCGTCGACGACCGCGACGTGCTCATCAATCCCGACGACGTGTCGATCACCGAGCACGTCGAGCAGGGCTGGGTGACCGCCCGCGACGGCTCGCTGACCGTCGCGCTGGACACCTCCTCGGACGAGGATCTGCAGGCCGAGTTCCGCCGCCGGACGCTGGTGCGCCACATCCAGGTGGCCCGCCGCGAGGGGGGCCTGGACATCCAGGACCGCATCCGCCTGGGCCTGCCCGACGACGTGTGGGCCGACCGGGCGGCGATCGCCGACGAGGTGCTCGCCGTGGAGACGGTGCCGCTGGGCGAGTTCGGCGATCCGCCGGGCGCGGTCACCGGCAGCGACTTCGCGTTCGTCCGCGTCGCCCGCTGAGGCCGCCGTGGGCGACTGGTCCGGGGTCGAGCTCGACGAGCTGGAGCTGACCGGCGAGCAGCTGGTCCTGCGCCCGTGGCGCGAGTCCGACGCCGAACGGGTGTGCGAGATCGTGGCTGCCGGCGGGATGCGCGAGTTCCTCACGCTGCCCGACCCGTACACCCTCGACGACGCGCGCCGGTTCATCGCGTCGATGAGCGCCGCGCGCCGTGACGGCGCCGCGCTGACCTGCGCCGCCGTCGAGGCCGACGGCGGGCGGCTGGTCGCGTCGGTCGAGGTGCGGCGCGCCGGCCCCGACCCCGACATCGGGTACTGGGTGGCCGCGGACGCGCGGGGTCACGGCTACGCGGCGCAGGCCGCGCGGCTGCTCGCTGCGTTCGCCTTCGCCCGTGGCGCCCCGCGCGTGCGGCTGGAGTGCGCGGTCACCAACGTGGCCTCGATCCGCACCGCGCTGGCGGCCGGCTTCCCTTTCGAGGGCGTGGCCCGCCGCGCGGTGCTCAGCCCGGCCCGCGGGCCGGCCCTGCCCGAGGTGCGTGGCGACATGGCCTGCTTCGCCCGGCTGGCCGACGACCCCGACGGGCCGGTCGCGCCCGCGTTCGCCCGGCTGCCCGGCGACGGGCACACCCACGGCGGGCTCACCGACGGCACCGTGGCCCTGCGGGTGCTCACCCCCGCCGACGCCCCCGGGCTGGTCGAGACCGAGCACGACGCCGAGTCGGTGCGCTGGAACTTCGCGGGGCAGGCGCACCCGGCGGCCACCATCGCGGGCATCGCCGAGCGCGCCGGGCTCGACTGGCTGGTCGGCGCCGCCGCGCACATCGCGATCGTGGACGTCGGGACCGGCCGTTACGCCGGCCAGCTGAACCTGCGCCGCAATGGCCCACCCCAGGTCTGCGGCGTCGGGTACTCGGTGCACCCGGCCTTTCGCGGCCGCGGCTACACCGCCCGCGCCCTGCGGCTGATGGCGGCCTGGGCTTTCGGGCACGCCGAGGTGGCCCGGCTCGAGCTCGGCGCCAAGGAGGGCAACGTGGCCTCCCAGCGGGCCGCGGCCCGCGCCGGGTTCCAGCCCGACGGCGTACGCACGGGCCGGCTGCGCAACGGCGACGGCACGTTCACCGACGAGGTGCGCTATTTCCTGCTCAACCCGGCGCTGACCTGAGCGCAGCTACACCTCGGCGCTGCCCAGGCGCAGCAGGCCGTAGTCGTAGGCGTGGCGCCGGTAGACGACGGTCGGCCGCCCGGTGTCGACGTCGGCGAACAGGTAGAAGTCGTGGCCGACCAGTTCCATCTCGAACAGCGCCTGGTCGACGGTCATCGGCGTGCCGGGGTGCTCCTTCTCGCGCACCACCCGTCCCGGCCCGTCGCTGCCATCGGCGTCCGGCCCGGCGCCGTCGGCGTTGGGCTCGACGATGATGTCGGGCATCTCGGCGGTGACCTGCGCGAGCGAGCGGGGTGCCCGGCGCCCGTGGTGGATGCGCCGCCGGTCGGCCGCCTGCCGGAAGCGCCGCTCGAGCTTCTCGGCGGCCAGGTCGAGGGCCTTGTAGAAGTCCTCGGCGCACGCCTCACCGCGGACCACCGGGCCTCTGGTGCGGCAGGTGATCTCGACGTGCTGACACCTGCCGTTCTGTCGCGGGTTCTTCTCGTGCTGAAGTTCGACGTCCGTCCGGATGATCTTGTGGTCGTAACGCTCGAGCCGCGCCAGCTTCTCGGACACGTGCTGGCGATAATGCTCGGGGACCGTGACGTTGCGCCCGTGGACGACGATCTCCATGCTTCCCGCGACAGTTTCCATGCGACCTCCACCGTGTTCGAGACGCGTACCCGGGAGGGGGCCCGGACGGCCCGCCGCGAGGCGTGGCCGGCACGCGTCGTTGCCGATCAGGGACGTGGTCGTCCTCACGCTAGACCGATGACCTGAGGGGTGCCAGTGGTGACGGTGCGTGTCGGACGGTCACGCGGCGTGGCGGCGACGGCCGCGGCGCCGGCCACCGTCCAGCCGGCCGCACCTAGCGCGCGCCGGGCCTCGCGCAGCGTGGCGCCGGTGGTGACGATGTCGTCGACGACCACCGCCACCGGCGCCGGACACCCCCGGCGCAGCGGGCCGGGGGGCCGCGCGGCCATCGACCCGTCGCGCTCGCGGGCCCGCTGCGCCGCGGCCAGGCCGGCCGAGTCGAGCACGGCGCGGGTCAGCCGCAGCGGCGTGGCCACCGGCACCCCCACCTCGCGGGCCGCGTGCCGGGCCAGGCGCAGCACATGGTCGCCGCCGCGGGCAGCTGCGGCCGCGCGGGCACTGGGCACCGGCACGAGTACCGCGGCGCCGACGGGTGGCGGGCGCTGGACCAGCACGCCGGCCACAGCCCGCGCGAGCGGCACCGCCAGGGCGGGCGCGAGGTCACGGCGCCCGCGCTCCTTGTAACGCAGCAGCGCCGCGCGCACCGCGCCCTCGTAGGCCGTGGCGGCGAGCGCTCCCGCCGCCGCGGGGACGAGCGGGCCGCCCGGCAGGCAGGCCGGGCACAGCGCGGCGGCCGCCCACTCCCGTCCGCAGCCGGCGCACGCACGGGGCAGCACGAGGTCGAGGATCAACCGCAGCCAGGTCATGCGGTGACCCTGCCGCGCGACGCCTCACCGCGCTCGCGCCACGTCCGGCCTGTGGACGAGCGGCGCGATCACGACCGGGCCTGTGGACGACGCCCGCGGGTGCCGCGTCCGTGCTAGGAGCGGATGGCTCAGCCCAGGTAGATCGGGTTGTCCCCGCGGGTTTGTCCTTCGCTGATCACCGGCGAGACCCAGTTGCCGCCGTTCTGCTCCCACACGAAGCCCTCGGCCGACACCCACGGGGCCGAGTCGGTGGCCGTGGTGATGCTGTCCGGCGGCTTGGGCAGCGAGCTGGTCCCGAGGTTGTCCCAGTCGGAGCCGTCGACGTTCGTCTTGAACACCTGCGCGTCACCCGAACTGGCCAGGTACCCGATCGCGTACAGCTTCACCGGGTCGATCCAGGCGACGTCGCGCACGATGACGCCGTCCGGGCTGATCTGCGTGGGGGCGCCCTCGACCTGCACGGTCGAGCCGTTGCGGACCACGCCGCCGACGAACAGCTGGGGCTTGCCGTTCGCCCCGGACACGACGAGGGCGACGCGGGAGCCGTCGGGGCTGATCCGGACCGCGACGAAGCGGCCACCGCCGGCCACCGCCGGGATCTGCACCCGCGTCACCTGGCTGGCGCGGCCGTTGGTCGTGATCCGGTACAGCACCGGCCCGGCGCCGACCCACACCTCCGAGCGGCCCGGCGCCCAGGCCGGACGGGTGAGCGAGCCGGCGGGCAGGGTGGTGGCCCGCAATCCGTCGTTCTGCGTGCCGACCAACAGCCGCTGCTGGTTGCCGGTGCCCTGCACCCCGGCCACGAGCAGCTCGCCGTCGGTGCTCGAACGGGTCAGGGCCACCGAGTCGAGCAGCACCGACCCGGTGCCCAGCGGGCCGCGCAGGGTGTGGCCGTTGGCCGTACACACCCGGCCGTTGCACACGTAGAAGACCGCGGGGGTCGGCAGTGGCGGACCGGCTTCGGCCGCGAAGTCGCCGGCGGAGAACTTGGTCCCGTTGACCCGCGGCACCTGCACCGGCCGGTTGCCGTCCACCATCGTCATCTCGCCGACGTTGACGGCCCGGTTGAGGGTGAAGCCGATCTGCGCGGCCAGCCGGTTGCGCACGTCGGCGCTGAGCTGCCGGCTGCCGGGGATCTGCACGGTGACCGCGGCCGCGGTGATCCGCACCGAGATGCGTTGCGCCTGCGCGGGCCCGGTGTTGGTGGGCAGCGTGTTGGTATTGACCACCGAGGCGAGGTCCGGAGCCGGGCCCTGCGCCAGCTGATCGAGCATCCAGTCGGCCAGCTGGCCCGGGTCGGTCAGCGCGGAGTAGCGCACGTCGGGCACGAGGTAGGTGTCCGACGAGTCGAAGAAGTACAGCGGTCGCTGCGCGTAGTTCTTCACGAACTGGTCCTCGGTGAGCAGCAGCCCGTTGCTGAGCGTGGAGATGCGGTTCTGCCCGCGCACCTGGTCGATGCCGAACACGAACTCGACCTTGGCGCCGCCGTGCCCCACTCCGTCGAGTGTCGGCGTGTACACGCCGTGGCTGTCGACGGTGCCGACCTTGCGCCCGGAGACCCCGATGGTGCGCCGCGTGCTGTCGTAGATGTCGACGCGCTCGTCGGCGATGACGGTGACGGTGGTGGCCGACCAGCGGTTGCGGGCCGCCGGGGTGAGGTACTCGCGGGCCGTGGAGTGCTTGAGCGGGTCGCTGGTGTTCGCTTCGAGGAACTTCTGCAGGATCAACCGCGCCGGCGCACCTGGCGGCGGCGGCGGGACACCGTTCGACTGCTGCCCCACGCCGACCGGCCGCACCGTCTCGGGCGCCGACCCGGTGGGCACGCCCGTGCAGCCGGCCAGGACCAGGGCTCCGGCCACGAGGACGGCGAGCACGCAGCAGCGCCTACTCATCGTCCTCCCCCTCGTCGGTCTCGTCGGGATCCAACGGCAGCGGTGAGTGCATCAACGTGTGCCCCGCCTGCCGCGGCAGGGTGAGCCGGAACTGCGCCCCGCGGCCGCGCACGCCCCACGCCTGCAGCCAGCCGTCGTGCAGCCGCGCATCCTCCAGGGAGATCGCCAGGCCCAGGCCGGTGCCACCCGTCAGCCGGCTGCGTGACGGGTCGCCCCGCCAGAACCGGTTGAACACCAGCCCGGCCTCGCCCGGCTTGAGCCCGATGCCGTGATCGCGCACGGTGACGGCCACCGCGGCGTCGTCGTAGCCGACGGCGATCACGATCGGCTTGCCCTCGCCGTGGTCGAGCGCGTTGCCGAGCAGGTTGCGCAGCACGCGCTCCACCCGGCGCACGTCCATGTCCACCAGCACCGGGACATCCGGCACGTCGACGAGCACGCCGCTGCCGTGGCGCTGGGCGAGCACCTGGTTGGCCGCGACCGACGCCGCGACCACGCTGCGGATGTCGGCCGGCTCGGACTCGAGACGGGCCACCCCCGCGTCGTAGCGCGAGATCTCGAGCAGGTCGCCCAGCAGGGATTCGAAGCGGTCGAGCTCGGCCTGCAGCAGCTCGCTGGCACGGGCCAGTTCCGGCGAGAACTCCGCGCGGCCGGCGTGCAGGAACTCCCCCGCCATCCGGATCGTCGTCAACGGGGTGCGCAGCTCGTGCGACACGTCGCTGGTGAACCGGCGCTGCAGCCGCGACACGTCCTCGAGGCGGCGGATCTGGCGCTGCAGGCTGTCGGCCATGTCGTTGAAGGCCTGCCCGAGCCGGGCGATGTCGTCGCTGCCGCGCACCGCGATGCGCTTGGACAGGTCGCCGCCGGCGAGCAGGCCGGCCGTCTCGGCGGCCACCCGGACCGGGCGCACCACCTGCCGGGTGACGAGCAGGGCGATGACGAGGACGAGCAGCACCAGCGCCAGCCCGGCCAGCAGCACCGTGCCCTGCACCAGGGCGATGGTCTGCTGTTCGGCCGTGAGCGGGAACAGGAAGTACAGCTCGAACCCGCCGCTGCGCGAGCCGACCGGCTCGCCCACGATCAGGCCCGGCACCGACGGCTTGCCGCTGGAGGACGGGACCGGGGCGTACTGCACGGCCAGGTTCCCGCGCTGCACGGTGCTGCGCAGCGCCTCGCCCACGTAGGCCGAGTCGGTCGTCTCGCCATCCGCGCCGGACTGGCCCACGAGCACCACCTGGAACACGCCGACGCTCGAGCCGCCGGTGGACAGCGCCGCCTGCAACGCCGCCTCGCCGCCCGTTACCTCGGGCGCGACGCTGGGGTCGTAGCTCTGCAGCACCGAGGTGGCGGTGGTCAGCCCCGTCCGGGCCTGGCTGATGGCGGCCGCGCGCTTGGCGTTGAGCAGACCGCCGGCAACCTTGTCGACGAGGAACAGCCCTACCCCCAGGACCACGAGGCCGGTGACGACGACGGTGGTGGTGCCGACGCGCAGCTGCAGCGAGCGCCGCCACGTGGCCACCAGCTGCGCACCGCCGGCGCGCAGTCCGTGTGCCGTCGTGCGCAGTGCGCGACGCCCGCGCGCGGACAACTCGATGCGCGCGGCGCGCGCGGTGGTCATGGCGCCCGGTGGCCGGCGATGCGCGCGCCGGCAGCGGTCACGGCGGGCCGGCCTTGTAGCCGACGCCGCGCACCGTCAGCACCACCTCGGGCCGCTCGGGGTCGCGTTCCACCTTCGCCCGCAGCCGCTGGACGTGGACGTTGACCAGCCGGGTGTCGGCCGCGTGCCGGTAACCCCAGACCTGCTCGAGCAGCACCTCACGGGTGAACACCTGCCGCGGCTTGCGCGCCAGGGCCACGAGCAGGTCGAACTCCAGCGGGGTCAGCGCGAGGTGTGCGCCGGCCCGGGTGACCTGGTGTGCCTGCACGTCGATGGTGATGGGCGAGTCGGGCGGGCCGATCGTCAGCGACTCGCTGGCGACGTCCTCGTGCTGGCGCAGCCGGGCCCGCATCCGCGCGACCAGTTCCTTCGGCTTGAACGGCTTCATGACGTAGTCGTCGGCGCCGGACTCGAGCCCGAGCACGACGTCGACGGTGTCGGTCTTCGCGGTCAGCATGATGATCGGCGTGCCGCTCTCGGCCCGGATGGCGCGGCACACGTCGATGCCCGACATGCCCGGCAGCATCAGATCGAGCAGGACGATGTCGGGTTTGGTGTCGCGGAAGGCCTGCAGGGCCTTCGACCCGTCAGCCACGAACGACGGCTCGAACTGGTCCGTACGCAGGACGATGCCGAGCATCTCGGCGAGGGCGGAGTCGTCGTCGACCACCAGGACGCGCGGTTTCACGCCTTCATGGTGTCATCCCGGGGCCACCGCAGCCGGGAAGCGGCGATCGATCGCGGCAAGATGGCACGATCATGGTCCGGCGGAAGGCAGGAGGGCCCGGGTGATCGGTACCGCCTCCGTCCCGCTGCGCCCGCTCGGGTTGGTCGAGCTCCTCGACGGCGCGGTGCGCCTCGTGCGGCACAACGCCGCCGCGTCCTTCGCCCTCGCGCTGCCGTTCGCGCTCGCCCGCACCGCGGCCGTGGCCGCCGTGGCGCTGGCGGCCACGCACTCCGACGACACCCAGACCGACCAGCTGCTCACGCTGCTCGCGGCCACCGCGCTGTTCGGCACGATGCGCACCGGGTTGCTGGCCCCCGTCTACAGCGCCGACCTGGTGGGTTCACACGTCGGGACGGCGGCCGCCCTGCGCCGGGCCGGTGGCCGCGTCGGCGCGCTCGCCGTCCTCGGTGTCGTGGTCATGCTCGCCCAGAGCGCCGGCGCGCTCGCGCTGGGCGTGGCCGGTGTGTGGCTGTGGGGCGTGTGGGCGCTCGCCGCCCCCGCGCTGGTGATCGAGCGGACCGGCCCGTTCGCCGCGCTGAGCCGCTCCTTCGAACTCGTGCGCGGGGCGTTCTGGCGCACCTGGAGCCTGCGCGCGCTGGGCTGGGTGGTCACCTACGTGCTGGCCGCGGTGGCGAGCGTCCCGTTCGAGCTGCTGGCTTCGGCGCTCACCGGCACCAATCCGCTCGAGCAGGCCGCCCAGGGCGTCGACGACCCGCAGGTGTTCATCCTCGTCACCGCCATCGGCACGCTGCTCGCCGCCACCGTCGTGGGCCCGGTGGGCTCGGCCGTCGACGTGCTGCTCTACGCCGACCGGCGGGCGCGCCGCGAAGGCGTCGACATCGTGCTCGCGCTCCCGCCGCAGCCCACGCCGCAGGCGCCGCCGGCCGCGGTGTCCGCGTGGTGATCGCCCGCCCGGGTGACCCCGTCGGCGGCGGCGAGGCGCGGCGCGCGGCGCGCGAGGAGCTGGCCCGCCGCGAGTACGGGCACGGCGGCCCAAGCGTGGCCCAACGCGTCGGCGACTGGCTCGGGCGGCACCTGGGCCGCCTGCTCGGCGGCGGCGGCTTCGGCGGCCACGCGCTGCTGATCTTCCTGCTGCTGCTCCTCGCCGTCGTCGTGGTCGTCGTGGTGCGCGCCGGACGGCCGCGCCGAACACCGCGCGCCGACACCGACGGCGGCGCCGACCCGCTCGCCCCGCTGGCCGCGCGCGAGCACCGCCGGCGCGCGGGCGAGTACGCGGCCGCCGGCCAGCACGCGCTGGCCCTGCGCGAGTACCTGCGCGCGGCGGTGGCCACCGTGGAGGAGCGCGGCGTGCTGCCGCCGCGCCCCGGGCGCACCGGCGCCGCCACCGCCCGCGAGGCCCGGCCGCTGCTGCCCACCGCCGCCGACGACCTCGCCACCGCCACCGCGGTTTTCGACGAGGTGTGGTTCGGCGGCCGCGAGGCGAGCGCCGACGACGTCACGCGGGCCCGGGCGGCGGCCGACGCCGTGGCCGGCGCCCGCATCGCCGGCGCCCCCGACCCCGCGGCCGCGGCCGGACTGGCCGTGCCGCGATGAAGGACACCGACGTGCGGGCGACGGGCGCACCCGTGCGCTCACCGCTGCGGCGGCTGCTGCCGTGGCTGGCGCTCGCCGCCGCGGCGGCGGTCGGCGGGCTGCTGCTCGCTGCGCTCACCGGGCCGCCGAGCAACCCGCTCGACCCGGGCGCGAGCGACCCGTCGGGCAGCAAGGCGTTGGCCCGGGTGCTCGCCGGCTACGGCGTCACCCTGCGCGACACCACCAGCCAGCACGCCGCGCTGTCGCGGCCGGGCACCGTCGTCGTCACCGGCCCCGACGAGTACTCCGACGCGCAGCTGCGCCGGTTGGTGCGGCGGACGCAGCGTCTCGTACTCGTGCGCCCGGCGACCCGCGCGCTGCACGCCGTGCTGCCCGACGCCGACCCCACCTCGGCCGACCCCGCCACCGACCCGGGCTGCGCCGCCCCGGGGGCCGATGCTGCCGGCCGGCTGAACCTGCCCGGCGACGCCGTGGCCTACACCGCCGCCCGCGGGACCACCCGCTGCTACGCCGGGCTGGTGCTGGTGTCGCCACGCATCGTCGTGCTCGGCAGCGCCGACGCGCTCACCAACGACGTGCTCGGCCACGAGGGCGTCGCGGCCCTGGACGTCAACCTGCTCTCCGCCGACCGCACGGTGACCGCCGTGACCTGGTTGCGCCCCGGCACCGACGCTTCCGGGAACGGGGCCCAGTCGGTGCGCGACCTGTTCCCCACGTCGGCGTTCCGGGCGCTGTGGTGGCTGGCCGGCGTGGCCCTGCTGATCGTGCTGTGGCGGGCGCGGCGCTTCGGCGCGGTCGTCACCGAGCCGTTGCCGGTGGTGGTGCGGTCGATCGAGACGGTGGAGGGGCACGGCCGGCTCTACCAGCGGGCCGGCGCGCGCGACCGGGCCGCAGCCGCGCTGCGCGCGGGGACCATCCGCCGGCTGCGCGCCCGCGTCGCCCTGCCCCGCACGGCTCCCGCCGAACAGGTGGCCGCGGTCGCCGCCCCCCTCATCGGCCGGGCCCCGGCCGACGTGCTCAGCCTGCTGGCCGGCCCCGCACCGGCCGACGACCCCGCCTTGGCCCGGCTCGCGGCCGACCTGCACGATCTGGAGGCGCACGACCTGGCGGGCGCCACGACCCGTACCGCCCCGACCGGAGGAGACGCGCGTGCCTGACGCCCATGAGGCCCTGCTGCGGCTGCGAGCCGAGGTGGGCAAGGCCGTGGTCGGGCAGGACGCCGCCGTCACGGGCCTGCTGGTGGGCCTGCTGTGCCGCGGCCACGTGCTCGTCGAGGGCGTGCCCGGCGTGGCCAAGACGCTGCTGGTGCGCGCGCTCGCCGCCGCCCTCGACCTGTCCACCTCACGCATCCAGTTCACCGCCGACCTCATGCCCGGTGACGTCACGGGTTCGCTGATCTACGACACCGGCACCAGTCGCTTCGTCTTCCGCGAGGGCCCGGTGTTCACCAACCTGCTGCTGGCCGACGAGATCAACCGCACCCCGCCGAAGACGCAGTCCGCCCTGCTGGAGTCGATGGAGGAGCGGCAGGTGTCGGTCGACGGGCGCCCGCACCCGTTGCCCGACCCGTTCTGCGTCATCGCCACGCAGAACCCGGTGGAGTACGAGGGCACGTACCCGCTGCCCGAGGCACAGCTCGACCGGTTCCTCGTGAAGGTGACGATGCCCCTGCCCGACCGGGAGACGGAGATCCGTGTGCTGGCCGCGCACGCCGCCGGTTTCGACCCGCGCGATCTCGCCGCCGCCGGGATCGGGCCGGTGGCCTCGGCCGACGACCTCTCGGCGGCCACCCGGGCGGTCCGCGAGGTGCGGGTTGACCCCGCGATCCTCGGCTACATCGTGGAACTGGCCCGCGCCACCCGCTCGGCACCCTCGGCCGCGCTGGGGGTCTCGCCGCGCGGGGCCACCGCCCTGCTGGCCACGTCGCGGGCGTGGGCGTGGCTGTCCGGCCGCGACTTCGTGACCCCCGACGACGTGCAGTCGCTGGCCCGCCCGACCTTCCGGCACCGCATCCAGTTGCGGCCCGAGTCCGAACTCGAGGGCGTGAGCGTGGACGGCGTGCTCGAGACGGTGCTCGCCACGGTGCCCGTCCCCCGCTGACGGCCACCCGACAATGGTGATCACCGGCCGGCTCGTGGCTTTCGCGGTCGTCGGGGTGGTGCTGGCGTTGTGGTCGGCCGGGGCCGCGTTCGCCTACGCCGGCGTGCTTGTGCTGGCGGTGTCGGCCGACCTCGCCGGCGCGGCCCGCATCGGCGACCTGCGCTTCCGGCGCGAACCGTGCGCCCCCGTACGGTTGGGTGAGCGCAGCGAGACCACGTTGCTGGTCACCAACGCCGGCCGGCGCCGGCTGCGCGGCGTCGTACGCGACGCGTGGGTGCCCTCGGCCGGCGCGCGGCCGCGCGGGCAACGCGTGGCCGTACCGGCGGGCGAGGGACGGCGGGTGATCACCGCGCTCGTGCCCACCCGCCGCGGCGAACGGGCCGCGGCCCGCGTGACGGTGCGCGCGCACGGACCGGCCGGGCTGGCCGCGCGGCAGCGTTCGCTGACCGTCGGCGGCACGCTGCAGGTGCTGCCCCGCTTCGGCTCGCGCCGCTTCCTGCCCGAGAAGCTGTCGCGCCTGCGCCAGATCGAGGGCGCGGTACTGGTACGCCAGCGCGGGCAGGGCAGCGAGTTCGACTCGCTGCGCAGTTACGTGCTCGGCGACGACGTGCGGGCCATCGACTGGCGGGCCACGGCCCGGTCCCGCGATCTCGTGGTGCGCACCTGGCGCCCCGAACGCGACCGCCACGTGGTGCTCGCCGTCGACACCGGCCGGGCCAGCGCGGCGCGGGTGGGTGACGAACCGCGCCTGGACGCCGCCATCGACGCCTGTCTGCTGCTCGGCACCCTGGCCGCGCGCGCCGGCGACCGGGTCGCGCTGGTCGCCGCCGACGTCGAGGTGCGCGCCCGCCTCGGCCTGGCCGGCGGCCGCGACGTGCTGGCGCGCCTGGTCGGTGCCCTCGCTCCGCTCGAGCCGGCGCTGGTCGAGACCGACCCGCAGCTGCTGGCCGCACAGGTGCTGCGCCAGGTGTCCAAGCGGGCGCTGGTCGTGCTGTTCGGCGCGCTGGACACTGCAGCCGACACCGGGCTGCTGCCGGCCGCGCGCATCCTCGCGGCCCGGCACGAGGTGATCGTGGCGTCGGCCTCCGACCCGGCCCTGCGCGCGCTCGCCGAGGCCCGGGCCACTCCCGGCGAGGCCTACCTCGCCGCCTCGGCCGAGCTGGCCGCCACCCGCCGCGGCGTGGTGGAGGCGCAGTTGAGCGCGCTGGGCGTGCACGTGGTGGACGCGCCCGCGGACGTGCTCGCCTCGAAGGTGGCCGACGCCTACCTCGACCTCAAGGCCGCCGGCCGCCTCTGATCCCGCCTTCCCCCATGCCGTGGTCGTGATTTTCGCCTGAATCACGACCACGGCATGGGGGAAGGCGGGATCAGGCGACGGGCAGGGCGTCGTCGCGCTCGCCCGGGCCGAGATCGCCGGTGGCACCGGCGCGCAGCCCGCGCCGGCCGAGCACGACCACGTACGTCACGAAGGCCAGTTCGGCCACCGCGCCGATGCCGATGCGGGCCCATGTGGGCAGCCCCGACGGGGTCACGAACGCCTCGATCACGCCCGACACCAGCAACACGCCGACCAGTCCGAGCGACACCACGACGGCGGCGCGGCCGGCTTCGGCGAGGGCCCGGGTGCGGGTCAGCCGGCCCGGCGCCACCCACGCCCAGCCGGTGCGCAGGCCGACGCCGCAGGCGACGAACACCGCCGACAGCTCGAGCATCCCGTGCGGCAGCAGCAGGCCGAACAGCACCGTGCCCTTGCCCGCGCCGAGCATGAGACCGCCGACGAGGCCGAGGTTGAGCGTGTTGCTCCACAGCACGTACACCGTGCCGACGAGGGTCACGCCGAGCACCATCGCCAGCGCGGTCACCAGCGCGTTGTTCGTCCACACCTGCGCGGCGAACGCGCGCGCGGGGTGGGCGGAGTAGTAGTCGGCGAAGTCGTGGTCGACGAGCTTGCGCACCTCGGCCGAGGGCACCAGGTTGCGCACCCGGCCGGGGTGGTCACGCACCCAGAGCATCATGGCCACGGACACGCCGAGGCTGGCCACAGCCACGCCCACCGACCAGCGCCACGTGCGGTACACCGTGACCGGGAAGTCGACGAGCACGCCCCGGGCCAGCGCGGCCCACCCCGACACCGGCGGCACCGCCACGGCCGCGGCCCGGCCCTGCGAGAGCAGCAGCGACAGCCGGGCGGACACCGCGGGGTCCGGCGCCCGCGACTGCACCAGCGCCAGGTGCGTGGCCGTCAGCTTGTAGAGCGCCACCAGCTCATCGGCCTCGTCCGCGTCCAGCCGCCGCCGCCCGGCCAGGAAGTCCAGCCGCCGCCATTGCCCGTCGTGCGCGGCCACGAACGCGTCAAGGTCGCCGAACGCGCTCATCGCACGGTCACGGGATGCAGCCGCACCCGGCCGGCGAGGACGTCCATCCGTCAGATCATGCCCTGCGGGCCGGGCAGGGGGGATCTACGCTCGGCGGGTGCAGCCGACCGGGACGACGCTCGTCTCGGGCGAGGGCGTCCGCCTCGAGCTCGGCACCGCCGGCGTCGGGTCGCGGTTGCTCGCCGCCGCCATCGACGTGCTCGTGCAGGGGACCGCCCTGCTGGTGATCGTGCTGCTCACCGGCCTGGTCGCCGCAGGCAGCGACGGCGCCGCGGTCGCGGCCGTCGTCATCACCGAATCGGTGCTGGTGCTCGCCGGCTACCCGATCGTCATGGAGTGGCTCGGTCACGGGCGCACGCTGGGCAAGATCGCGTTCGGCTTGCGCGTGGTACGCGACGACGGCGGCCCGATCGGCTTCCGGCATGCCCTGGTCCGCGGACTCGCCGGCCTGGTGCTCGAGAAGCCCGGCCTGCTCGCGCCCATCAGCACGGCGGCCGGGGTGATCGCGTTGGCGCTCAGCGGCCAGGACAAGCGCATCGGCGACATGATGGCCGGCACCGTGGTGCTCAACGAGCGGGCGGCGCCCATGCCGCAGGCCGACCCGCCGTTCTGGGTGCCCGTCCCGCTGCAGCCGTGGGCGCTCTCGCTCGACCTGCGCCGCCTGGACGACCGGCTGGCCCTGGCGCTGCGCCAGTTCGTCGGCCGCGCGCACGCGATGAGCCCGGCCGCCCAGGACGAACTCGGGATTCGGCTGCGCGGGCTGGTCGAGGCGGCGGTGGCGCCCCCGCCGCCCGCCTACGCGCCGACGCCGGACGTGCTCATGAGCGTGCTGGCCGAGCGGCGCCGCCGGGCGCTGGCCGGCGAGCGCGGCCCGTGGTCACCGGCGAGCGGCCCGGCGAGCGCACCGGCGGCGACGACCCGGCCGCACGACGGAGGCGAGTCGTCCCCGTTCGCCGCCCCCCGCTGAGCCCCTAGGGTCGAGCCGTGCGCCGTCGCTTCCTCCTCGCGCCGGCCGCAGCGCTGTTGCTCGCCGGCTGCGCCTCGACGGTGCCCGGCGCCGGGACGCTGCGCGGTGGCGCGTCGCGCAGCTCAGGCGGCGGCACCCCGACGCTCGTCGTCAAGTGGCAGCGCGCTCTGCCCGGCACCGGTGGGGCCGACGACCAGCTGCAGGGCGGCAGCGCCGACTCCTCGCGCCTGTACGTCAGCTCGCTCGACGGTCAGGTGTTCGCGCTGTCGCGGGCGAACGGCGCGGTCGAGTGGCATCAGCGGGCCGGGCACCGCGCGCCCGTCGGTGTCGGCGTCGCCGGCGGCACGGTCTTCTACTTCGACGAGCAGGACGGCACCTCGGCCCTCGACCCGGTCACCGGCCGCGCGCGCTGGCACCGCAAGACCTACTACGAGAGCAACTCGACCAGCTACCAACCGCCCTACGCCGGCGGGGTGGTCGCGCTGAAGGACGACACCGGCATCGTGGGCCTCGACCCGCGCAGCGGCGCGGTCCGCTGGACCGTCTCGCGCGACGACTACACCATCGGCAACCACGCGCCGGTCACCGACGGCCACACCTTCTACGCGGTGGTCGGCGACATCGACACCGCCCGCGACACGCTGGCCGCGATCTCCGCCACCACCGGCAAGGTCCTCTGGCAGGTGACGACGCCGGACCAGGACGCCGACTACACCGCGTTCACCGCCGGCTCGACGGTGCTCCTGGTGGCCCAGCTCGGCGACCGGCTCAGCTCCCCCACAACGATCACCGCCGTCGACACGACCACCCACAAGGTCCGTTGGACCACCCGCACCACCGGCGCGCAGCCGAATCTCTACGCCCCGGTGGGCACGGCGACCTCGCTCGTCTTCCCGACCGACAAGGGTGTCCAGGGCATCGCGCTGCGCGACGGCTCGATCTCCTTCGACACCGAGCTCGAGGGCGGCATCGGCAGCCCGAAGATGGCGCACTGCGGCGATCGCGTGTGCACCGTCGCCTTCGAGGACGTCTCGGTGATCGACGACGCCGGCGCGGTGATCCGGCAGCGCAAGGCCCCCGGCGCCACGGCCAACGCCGTGCTGGAGAGCGCCCGCGGCACGTTCCTGTACACGCCGTCGACGGTCTACTCGTTGAACTAGGCGGGGACCGCTCCCCTCGATGCGCGGCGAGCCCGCCCCTAACCTGCTGGTTGTGACGATCTTTCCCGCCCGCCGGATCGCAGCCGCGGCAACCACGCTGCTGCTCGCCGGTTGCTCGGCCACCGTGGTGGACGGCAGCGGCTCCCGGGCCAAGCCCGGCCAGCCGGGCAGCGTCGGGCTGTCGGTCACGTGGAAGACGAAGATCGGCGGCGGCATCGGCCGCGACCAGCTGTCCGGCGGCAGCGCGGACAGCTCGCGGGTGTACATCAACAACGACAGCGGACACGTGTTCGCGCTCGACCCCGCGAGCGGCAAGGTGCTGTGGGACGCGCAACCCGGCAGTCAGACCGGCACCCCGGTCGGCGCGGCGGCCGGCGCGGTTCTCTACTACGACGCGAACGGTGGGCTGACCACGCTGGACGGGGCCACCGGGCACACGCTGTGGAAGGGCGGTCAGCTCGGCGGCAATTCCGCCTTCGCGTCGCAGCCGGCCTACCGCGACGGTGTCATCGCCCTGCCGGCGCAGAAGGGGTACGTCGAGGGCCTGGGCGGCCGCGACGTCCGGACCGGCAAGCTGCTGTGGCTGGTGCACAAGGAGAACTACATCGACGCCGGGGACGCGCCCGTGGTGGCCGGTGGCGCGTTCGTGTCGGTGCGCCGGCCGCTCGAGGGCGACGGCCGCACACTGATCGCGCTCGCCCCGAAGACCGGCAGGACGCTGTGGAGTCTGCCCCTGCCGCAGATCGCCAAGTACGACGAGACCCAGCTCGGTGCGTCGGGGAACACGCTGCTCGTGGCCTCGCAGCACGGCAGCGGGCAGGACGTGACGCTGACCGGGATCGACGCGCGCACCCACACGCGGCGGTGGACGACGACGGTGGCGAACATGTCCGTCGGCGGTGGCGATCCCCTCGGGGCCGCGGCCGGCGGCACGCTCGCTTTCGGCTCGGTCAAGGGCCTGCGCGGCATTTCGCTCGCCACGGGCAGACTGCTCTACACCAAACGGCTGGACCTCGGCCCGGCCGGGACGCCCGGCTTGTGCGGCGGGCAGGTCTGCTCGGTCGGGGTCAGGGTGCTCACCGTCGTCGGCCCCACCGGCAAGACGATCGGCGAGTTCCGCGAACCCGAGGACCCGCAAGCCGCGAGCGCCGAGCCCATCCTCGCCAGCGCGGGCAGGACGTACCTGGTCGACGCCAGCTACGTCTACGCCCTCGGCTGACCGCTACCCGATCAGGTCCCGGAGCCGGTGACGGTGTACCGGTAGCGCAGCTGCGCCAACGGCTGGGTGCTGGTGGCCGAGCGGATGTCGCCGCCGTTGTCGAGGTAGCGGTAGGCCGTCGGCGCCACGACGTAGATCCGGCCGGCGACCGTCGTGCCGGGCGCGGCGGTGACGGCCAGCGTGCCGGTGACGAGCGCGGTGGCCCCGGCGGGGATGTACACCGCAGCGCTCGTCACGCCGGGCGTGTTGCCCAGCAACCGGAAGGTGCGCCCCACCCGCAGGGTGTTGGTCACCGCCACCTGCAGCGGCACCGTGCTGGCCGGCGCGTAGCTCCCGCTGGGCAGGGCGTACGCGTGCGCGCGGGCGGTGTCGTAGGCCAGTGTGCCGGTGACCGGCTGGTCGAACTCCTTGCCGCTCTCGGTGTTGACGACGAACACCTGCACCGTCCACAACCCGGCCATCGGCCTGGTCACGGTGATCGCCGCGTGCCCGGCCTCCCCGGCCTCGTGCGTCGTCGGCGACGGGGTCGAATCGGCGTAGATGTGCACGCCGTCGGGTTCGACGAGGTAGTAGTCGATGATGTTGTCCGCGCTGGCGTCGGCGGTGGCGAAGGTGACCCGCATATCCGTCTTGCCCTTGGGCACCCGCACCGTGAGGTTGTGCAGCGGCCCCTGGTAGCGGGCCACGCTGCTGCCGAGCACGGTCGTGAACGACCCGCCCGCTGTAGGGATGCGGGTGCGCTCCACCAGCGGCACGGTGGCCGTGGCCCCACGGTTGCTCGTGAACTGCAGAGCGGGCGCGGTGTCGCCCGGTTCGGTCGGCATCGTCACCGGCACCGGCACGCTCGTGGTCGAGTGGGGCGCGATGGTCACCGCCCGGGTGGCCGGCGTGGACGTGTGGTCCTGAGCGGTGAAGCGGACCGCGATGTTCCCGCGGTACGAGCCGGGCAGGATCGGCGGGTCCTGCAGGTGACCGCGGCCGTTGTTCCAGACGATCTGCGCCGTCCACGTGCCGGGCATCGGGTCGGCCACCTGCACGTTCTCGTTGTTCGAGACGGGTCCGTCCGCGGTGATCGAGTAGTCGTAGGAGATCTGCGTGATCCGCCCCTTCGGGTCGAACAGCAGCAACGCCAGCACCGCGTCGTTCTTCGGGTTCGGCGTGCGCATGTCGACGCCGAGGCGCCCGACGCCGGCCGGCACCTTCATGTGGATGGGCGCGGCCGCGGTGTAGCCCTGGGCCGGCGCCTCGGCCGGCAGCGGGTCGGGCGCGCTGACCGCCTCGGTGACGGTACGGCCGAGCTGGGTCACGGGGCCGAAGTCACGCACCGTGCCGCGCACGGTGGCCGGCGCCGTCGAGGCGTTGTACAGGCTCACGTGCTGGGTGCTCGTGCTGCCCGGCTCGCCGCTCACCCGCAGCTGGGTCGGGGTCGGGACGAGGGCGGGCGAGGCGGCCGCGGTGGTCGTGCCCGGCAGCTGCTGCGCCGCCCGCACGGCCGCGTAGACGTCGAGCAGGCCCGCGCCCTGCTGGTCGGCCGGGTCGTCGAGGTCGGCCGCGGTGCCGGTCAGGATCGACTTGACCTCGGCCGGGGTGGGTGCGCCTCCGCCGTGGCTGTCCTGGTAGGCCTGGATCACGTCGGCAGCGGCACCGGCGATGAACGGGGCCGACTGGCTCGTCCCGCCGAACGACTCGGTGATCGTGTTCTGCGGGCAGGAGGCGGCGGCCGGGCTGCAGATGGCCTGCCCGCCGTCGCCCGGCGCGACCAGGTCGACGACCCCGCCGCTGGTGCCGACGCCGGCGGAGGACAGGGCGGCCATCTGGTTGCTGACCCAGCCGCGGTACCCGTAGGCCTGTGCGTACTGCCGGTAGGAGTTGGTGGCGCCGGCGGAGATGACCAAGGGGTCGTTGGCCTCGACGTCGAGCGTGCCGCCGACGCCCTGGTCGCCGGAGGACGTGACGACGGTGATGCCGGCCGCGACCAGTGCGTCGTTGGCCTTGAAGTACGGCGTGAAGTCGGTGACGCCGCCGCTGTCGGTGAAGCCGTAGGACTCGGACACGACCTGCGCACCGTCGTAGATGGCGGCGTGGTCCAGCCCGGCGATCACCGCCGACATCGGCTCCTCGGTCTTCGGGCGGACCGCCTGGTCGCCGATGTAGCCGCCGACGTCCACCAGCGAGGCGCCCGGCGCGATGCCCACGATGCGGAACGTGCAGCCGGTGGGCAGCCCGGAGTACGGCAGTTCCTTCGAGAAGTCGTAGGTGACCGTGCCTTGGGCCGCGACGGACGAGGCGTCGCCGTACCACTCGTCACCACCGCCGTCGAAGTCGGCGTCGTCGGCGTTCGGGGTCGGGCTGTCGATGACCACGTGCTCGCCGTCGGGACGGATCAGGTTCGGGTTGCCGGCCATGCCGTTGATGCCGGTCAGGCCGACGACGACGCCCTTGCCGGTGGCGATGGTCGACGCCATGTCGGGCGTGTTCGGCTGTGACCGGTCCTTGGTGAGGGTCAGCGCCTCGGGCTCGAGCAGCGGCTTGGCCGGGTTGGCCGGGCACAGCCTGCGGTCGAGCTTCGGCGGCTTCGCCGTGGCCAGCGTGGTGGCGGAGGCGGTGCGCATCGTCGAGTCGGGGACGATCGAGGCCACCGCGGCGTTGTGGCTCAGCCGGGTGACCTCGGCGGCCGGGACCCGCGCCGCGAGCGCATTGACGCTCACCAGCGACAGGAGGTGGCTGCCGCCGTGGGCGGCGATGTCGTGGCGCACGCCGGCCTGGGCGTCGTGCACCGCCGCCTGGCGGTGCCGGCCGGCCGCACCGCGGACCTTGAGAGTGGACAGCTGATTGCGAAAGGTGACGATGACGGCGCCGCCGTGCGCCGCGCGCGGGCTCACCACCGCCGCCGTGTCCGATCCGCTGGCCTGGGCACCGGCGACGGGTGCACCCACCACGGCGCCGATGCCGAGTGCGGCCACGGTCGCCAGCGTGATCATTCCCCCACGTGTCCGGCCGGCCGTGCCCGCCGCGAAACCTTGCCCCATGCCGACCGACTCCCTCGCTTGCTGGCGGTGCGCCCGGCGGCACATCGGTGCCGGGCCGGGCGACCCTCGTGCCGGTATAGACATGGGCCGGCCGGTTTCGTGACGCAGGTATGGCGCCGGCGCCGGGAACTGCGATGATTCCCGCGCAGGTCGGTCATGTTCGGGGTCCAGGCGCATCTATGCGGTAGGTGCTGTCGGCACCCGCCGGGGTCGAGCGACGGAAGGCTGGCTGTGCGCGCAGCGGACGGGGCACCCAGCGGTCCCGCCGCGGGCGGCGACGCGGCCGCGGACCCGGTGCTCGTGCTGCGTGTGCGCCAGGGCGACCGCGAGGCCTACGCCGAGCTGTGGCGCCGCCACCAGCGGGCGGCGCGCAACTACGCCGTGCACATCGCCGGCAGCGACCAGGCGCCGGATCTGGTGGCCGAGGCCTTCGTCCGGGTCCTCGACGCCATCCGGCGCGGCCGCGGTCCCGAGGGCACGTTCCGCCCGTACCTGCTGACCGCGATCCGGCGGATCAACGTGGAGTGGGCCACCCGCTACCACAACCGGGTGGTCCCCGTCGGCGATCCCCGCCTGCTCGAGCCGGCCGACGCGCCCGGCCCGTCGGCGGCCGACACCGTCGCGTCGAACGCCGAGGCGGGAGCCGCGCTGCGGGCCTGGGCCGGGCTGCCCGACGATGCGCAGGCGGTGTTGTGGCACGTCGTCGTCGAGGGCGAGAAGCCGCGTCAGGTCGCCAACATGCTGGGGGTCACGCCGAACGTCGTGTCGGCGCGGACGGTGCGGGCGAAGGAGAAGCTGCGGCAGGGCTTCCTGCTGCAGCACCTGGCCGCGGACGACGAACCGGGCTGCCGCCTGGTGCGCTCCCGGTTCGCCGGCTACGTGCGCGACCAGATGTCGCGGCGCGACCGCCGGGCGATCAGGACGCACCTGCGCGGCTGCCGCCGCTGCCGCGTGGTGCTCGGCGAGATCGCCGACGTCAACAACACGTTGCGGGCGGTGCTCGCGCCGCTGTTCCTGGGTGGCTCGGCGCTCGCCGCGCGGTACCTGTCCGCGCGCCAGCTGCAGCGCGGGACGCCGGCGGCACTGGGCAGCCACGTGTCGGCGCAGCTCGCCGCGGCCGGCTGGTACACGGGCGCGACGCCGAGGCTGCTCGGGGCGGCCGCGACGGCCGCCGTGGCCGTCCTGCCCTGCCTCGGTTCGAGCCCGGCGGCGGTGCACCACGACCGCGTGGCCGGCGTGCGGGCGCCGGCGATCGTGCGTGAACTGTCCGCGCCCGCGCCGTCGAACGGCGCACCGCGGCCACGGCCCGCAACCGGGCGGCCGACGGCCGGGGACCGGCGGGCGGCGCCCGCGATCCACCCCGGGGGCCCGCGGGACGCTCACCCGCCGGCTTCGACCGCGACGTCGGCGACGGGCCCGACCACGGCGCCGGACGCGATCACCGGGTCCACCGCGGGATCGGGCGCGGGATCGAGCGGGGCGCGGCCGGCGCACCCGGGCTCGGGCCTCCTGACGGCCACCGCGCGTCACCCGGGCGGGTCGAGCGGGCCCGCGGCGCCGCCGGGGGGCGGCGGCACGGGCGAGACGGCACACCACCAGGGCACCACCGAGTCCGACGTCGCCTCGGTGCGGACGTCGGGCGCCGGCGGCGTGCGCGGCACCGGCCGGATGGTGGTCACCGTTCCCGACGGCTGGCGGATCACCTCGGTCGAGCTCGTCGGCGGCGCGTCCGACACCTGCACCGTGACCGGCCGGACCAGCGCGGCGTGCGAGGTGACGCATCCGCGGGCGGCCACGACCTACCGGGTGGCCCTGCAGGTCCGGGGCGGCGCGGACGCCGTGACCGCGGACCTGCAGGTGACCTACGCCGACGCCGTCGACACCACCGTCTCGCGCGAACCGGTGGTGGCCGGCGGACCCGTCACCTAGAGCGGCAGGCTCCTAGTAGCGGTAGTGCTCGGGCTTGTAGGGGCCGGCAACGTCGACACCGATGTACTCGGCCTGCTCCTTGGACAACGTGGTCAGCTTGGCCCCGACCGCGTCGAGGTGCAGCCGGGCGACCTTCTCGTCGAGGTGCTTGGGCAGCGTGGTGACCGTGGGCTTGCCGTCGACGAAGTAGTTGTCCGGGTTCTTGTGGATCTCGATCTGGGCGATCGTCTGGTTCGCGAACGACGCGCTCATCACGAAGCTCGGGTGCCCGGTGGCGTTGCCCAGGTTCAGCAGCCGGCCCTCGCTCAGCACGATGATCTTCTTGCCGTCGCTGAAGGTCCACTCGTGCACCTGCGGCTTGACCTCGACCTTCTGCACACCCGGGGTCTTGGCCAGACCGGCCATGTCGATCTCGTTGTCGAAGTGGCCGATGTTGCCGACGATCGCCTGGTGCTTCATCTTGGCCATGTCGTCGGCCATGATGATGTCCTTGTTGCCGGTCGTGGTCACGAAGATGTCGGCCTTGCCGACGACGTCCTCGAGCGTGACAACCTCGATGCCGTCCATGGCCGCCTGCAGCGCGCAGATCGGGTCGATCTCGGTGACGACCACGCGGGCGCCCTGGCCGCGCAGTGCGTCGACACAGCCCTTGCCGACGTCGCCGTAGCCGAGCACGACCGCCAGCTTGCCGCCGATCATGACGTCGGTGCCGCGGTTGATGCCGTCGATGAGCGAGTGACGGCAGCCGTACTTGTTGTCGAACTTGCTCTTGGTGACCGAGTCGTTGACGTTGATCGCCGGGAACAGCAGCGTGCCGGCCTGCTCGAACTCGTACAGGCGGTGCACGCCGGTGGTGGTCTCCTCGGTGACCCCGATGATCGCCGAGCCCATGCGGGTGTAGCGGCCGGGGTGGTCGACGATCGAGCGACGCAGCACGTCGAGGATGACGCCGTACTCCTCGGAGTCGGTGTCCTCGGCCTGCGGCACGACGCCGCCGGCCTCGTACTCGGTGCCCATGTGGATCAGCATCGTGGCGTCGCCACCGTCGTCGACGATGGAGTCCGGGCCGGTGCCGTCGGGCCAGGTGAGCATCTGCTCGGTGCACCACCAGTACTGCTCCAGCGTCTCGCCCTTCCAGGCGAAGACCGGGATGCCCTGCGGGTTGTCCGGCGTGCCGTTCTTGCCGACGACGACCGCGGCGGCGGCGTGGTCCTGCGTGGAGAAGATGTTGCAGCTGACCCAGCGCACGTCGGCGCCGAGCGCGGTGAGGGTCTCGATCAGCACCGCGGTCTGCACGGTCATGTGCAGCGAGCCCGCGACCTTCTTGCCCTTGAGCGGCTGCGTCGGGCCGAACTCCTTGCGCAGGGCCATCAGGCCCGGCATCTCGTGCTCGGCGAGGTCGATCTCCTTGCGGCCGAAAGCGGCCAGGCTCAGGTCGGCGACCTTGAAGTCGGACACGGAGCCGGCCGAGTCAGGGGTAAGGGTGGTGGTCACGCGATCTCCTTCGAGTGGGGTGTGCGTGCGGTGTTTGACCGAGTCGTGCTCGGGTCGGTCGATGGCGAGGCGCCGGTAGATACCGGCGCCCGGTGGTGCGGCCGAGCGATGCAGCGGGCCGAACCAGTCGTCGACGGCGCGGGCGAGCTGCGGGTCGGTGCGCATCCGCAACTCGAACGCGATCTCGGTGATGCCGATGTCGTGGCCGTCGATGAGTTCGCGCAGCTTCTGCAGGCGCTCGATCTGCCGGGGGCCGTAATGCCGGTGACCGCCCGGGCTGCGCAGTGTGGCGACCAGCCCGGCCTGCTCGAGGTAGCGCAGCATCCGCTGCGACCACCCCGTGGCGTCGGCCGCCTGCTGAATCGTCAATGACTGCATTGCCAGCAAAGTTACCACAGTCGTGTCAGGTTCTTCGACGCGACCTGGGTCACGCTGGGTGACTTCGCCTGGCCGACCTGTGAACTGGATGTTAGGTTACCTCGGCGTCAAGGGAGGGCTGCCCCGTGCAGCCGGTGACTCCGGGTGAGGGACGAGGCGATGACGGCACTCCGTCGACGGCGCCGGCCGACACTGGCCGCGTCGGTCTGGTGGACCGCCGTGGTCGCCGGCTGGCCCCTCATCGGCTTCGCCATCGAGCAGCTGGCGATGACGCCGCGCATCGCGCTCGCCCCCGCCTTCGTCATGACCGCCGCGCTCGCCGTGGCCCTCGAACTGCTCCCCCTGGTGCAGGGTCGCGAGCACAACCCGCAGGGCGTGGTCATGTCCACGGCCTTCGTGTGTGCCCTGCTGTTCACCTGGGGTCCTTGGCCGGCGATCGTGGTCGTCTCGGTGGGCTCGCTGGCCTCCGACATCCGGGCCCGCAAGGCGGCCTGGAAAGTGCTCTTCAACCCGGCCCAGTACGCCATCACCACCTTCTGCGCGTGGGCGGTGGTGCACGCGTGGTTGGGGCACGCCACGCTCAGCCAACCGGTGACCGCCTTCCGGGCCGAGTACCTGGCCTACATGGCGCTGGCCTGGGCGGTGTGGATCGTCGTCAACTTCAGCCTGGTGGCCGGCGTGCTCACCGGCGACCGGTCCTTCGGCGAGAACTTCACCGCCGACTTCCGGCACGAGACGCTGCTGACCTTCGCGGTGCTGGCCATCTCACCCCTGGTCATGGTGGTCGGGGCGCACTCGTGGGTGCTGCTGCCGCTGCTGCTGATCCCGATGCTGCTGCTCTACCGCACGGCCCAGCTCGCGCTGGAACGCGAACACGCCGCGGGCCACGACTCGCTCACCGGCCTGCCCAACCGCGTCACGCTCGGCTATGAGCTCACGCAGGCGTTCGCTGGGCGGACGCACCGCGACGGCCCGTTCGCGCTGATGCTGTTCGACCTCAACGACTTCAAGCGCGTCAACGACACCCTCGGCCACCAGGTCGGCGACCTGCTGCTCGTCCGGCTGGCCGAGCGGTTGCGCGGCGCGGTACGCCGGGGCGACTGCGTGGCCCGGCTGGGCGGTGACGAGTTCGCGGTGCTCATGTTCGACGTCGACGCCGACGGCGCCCGTGCGGTGGCCGAGCAGCTGCGCGAGACCCTCACCGCCGCCGTGGTCATCGACTCGATCAGTCTGGAGGTCGACCTGTCGATGGGCATCGCGCTCTACCCCGGGCACGGCCTGGACGGCACGACGCTCCTGCGCCGCGCCGACGTGGCCATGTACTCGGCCAAGGAGCGGCGGCAGGGCATCGAGATGTACCACCCGGACCGCGACGAGAACTCGACCGACCAGCTCCAGCTGCTCGGCGAGCTGCGCCAGGCGCTGGTCGACGGCGACGTCGAGCTGTACTACCAGCCGAAGGTGTCCGCGGCCGACTCGAGCCCGATCGGCTTCGAGGCCCTGGTGCGCTGGCAACACCCGGTGCGCGGTGACATCCCGCCGGACCGGTTCATCGCGCTCGCGGAGCGCTCGGGCGTGATGCCGCTGCTGACGGCGAAGGTGCTCGAGCTGGCGATCGCGCAGTCGACCGAGTGGCGCGGGCTCGGCATCGACCTGCCGGTGGCGGTGAACGTCTCGCCCACCGACCTCGCCGGCGACAAGCTGGTGGAGGTGATCGACCGCCTGCTGCGCCACTTCCGCTTCGACCCGAACCTGCTGACGCTCGAGATCACCGAGCGGATGGCCACCAGCGAGGTCGAGGAGGCGCAGCACACCCTCGCGCAGCTGCACGAGCGCGGTGTGCGGATCAGCCTCGACGACTTCGGCACCGGGTACTCCTCGCTGGCACGGCTGACCTCGCTGGCCGTGGACGAGATCAAGATCGACCGGGCCTTCGTGGCCGACATGGCGCGCGGTGAGGAATCAGTCAGCATCGTGCGCACGCTCGTCGACCTCGCCCACGCCCGCGGCCTGCCCGCGATCGCGGAGGGCGTGGAGAACCACGAGCAGTGGCGCGTGCTCGCCGCGCTGGGGTGCGACGGCGTGCAGGGCTGGCACGTCGCGTATCCGATGCCCGCGGGCGAGGCCACCGCGTGGATCCGCTCGCGGCTGGCCTACGGACCGCTGCCGCCGATCGCCGGCGTGGGCCGCCCGTCGCCCCGTGGCCGGGATCTCGGCTCGCCGAGGGCCGATCAGACCAGGTAGGGGCAGTGCCGGCAGCCGCGCCCGCAGCAGGTGCCACGCTCGGCGAGGAAGCCCGCGGTCAGCACGAACAGCCCGGTGCGCGGGTCGGGATAGCCCGCCCGGCCCGCGGCCAGCGCCCCCGCGTGGGCGGCCAGGATCGCCTCGCGGTCGGGGTCGCCCGGCGCGAGGCGATCGGGGTGCGGCTCGGTGAGCGGGCGTGGCGCCAGCGGCAGCTCGGTCACGCCGTTCAACGGTACGGCGCGGGCGCGAACCCCTAGGCCAGGTACCCGATCACGAGCACGACAGCACCGGCCACCGCGACCGCCTGCCCGCCGTGCAGCAGGAACCGGCGGGTGGCGATGATCGCCACCGAGGCGAGCACGATCGCGATCTGCAGCAGCACCTCGGCGATCTCGTAGAGGCGGTGCTGGTCGTTGGCGTGCGCGACGTCGCTCCTGGCCTCGTCGGTCTTGCGCGCCAACTCCTTCCGTTCGGCCGGAACCTTCTTCGCGATGGAGTCCAGGCTCTTGGTCCCCGCCGCGGCGGTGGCGGCGAGCGACTTGTCGCCGGAATTGCCGAACACGAGCAGCAGCGCCTGGTCGGATTGGAAGATCAAGTCCTGCGTGTCGAAGATGTTGGCCACCGTCTCGGCGTTCGCCGCCTTGGTCTGGCCCTGGACGCCGTCCTGGGCGGCCTCGTTGCCCAGGAACGTCGAGACGGCCAGGAACGCGGCCACGATCGCCACCGTCAAGGCGGCCAACCTCGTCAGGCCCGTGCCGTGCGCGTGCTCCTCGACCGCTTCGAACTTCTCCAGTGCCTCGTGCGCTTCCATGGCTGCCCTCCGTCGACCTTGGCGCGGCACCAGGTCGGCCGAGCGTGCGCTGATCCTTACACGAAACTTACTTTGGTGCCGAGTCGAACCCGAGGCGTCAGACGGTGCCGACGGCGGCCACGAACGCCGACCCCGCGCCGGTCAGGGTGGTCGGCGAGGCCGCCGGCAGGAAGGCCGCGCGCCCCGGCGCCAGCTCCACGTCGTCGACGGTCACCGCGCCACCGGTGCACAGCACGATGCACGGGCCCGGGTCGTCGACGGCGAGCGACCCGCCCTCGCCCAGATCGCACCGGGTCAGGGCGAAGTCGGGCACCGGCACCGGGTAGCTGCCGCCGATCGGCCGCACGACGGGGTCCCCGAGCGGCTCGAAGTCGGTGATCGCGAGCAGCTCGCGCACGTCGATGTGCTTGTCGGTCAGCCCGCAGCGCAGCACGTTGTCGCTGTTGGCCATGATCTCGACGCCGGTGCCGCGCAGGTAGGCGTGCACGTTGCCGGCGGGCAGGAACATCGCCTCGCCGGGCTCGAGCCGGACGCCGTTGAGCAGCAGCCCCAGGACCACGCCGACGTCGCCGGGGAAGTCCTGGGCGGCCAGGCGCACCCCGCGCAGTGCGGCGTAGTAGGCCGACCCGACCGTGGCCAGGCGTTGCGCCACGACGTCGGCGAGGGCCGCCGGATCCTCGTGGGACAGGATCGCGGTGAACGCGGCCCGTAGCGGGTCGGGGCCGCCGAGCGCGTCGAGCACGAAGCCGAGCTCGGGCGCGGCGAGTGCGGTGACCAGCCGCCGGGTCGCGGCCACCGGCCGGAAACCGCACAGCCCCTCGAAGGGGGTGAGCGCGCAGAGCAGTTCCGGCTTGTGGTTGGTGTCGCGGTACGTGCGCTCGGCCGCGTCGCGGGGCACGCCGGCGGCGTCCTCGCGGGCGAAGCCGGCCTGCGCCTGCGCGATCGTCGGGTGCACCTGCAGCGACAGCGCGCGGCCGGCCGCGAGGATCTTGAGCAGGAAGGGCAGCCGCGGGCCGAAGTGCTCGACCACGGCGGGACCCAGGACGGCAGCCGGGTCGGCCCCGATCACCTGGTCGAGGGTTTGCCCGTGCCCCGGCACGCCCGACGGATCGTCCGGGTGCGCCCCGAACCACAGCTCCGCGGCCGGCCGCCCGTCGGGCTCGCGCCCGAGCAGGGCCGGGATGGCGGTGGTCGAGCCCCACGTGTAACGGCGCAGGGCCCCGTCGAGGGCGAGAGCGGTCACGGGCGGGGGCTCCGGTCGAGATCGGGTTCGAGATAGATCACGCGGGCCGACGGTACCGCCGCGCGCACGCGCCTCTCCGCGGCGTCGATCGCCCCGGCCACCTGCGCCAGCGTCGCGCCGGCCGGCATCGCCAGCTTCGCGCCCACGAGCAGCTCGTCCGGGCCCAGGTGCATGGTGCGCAGGTGGATGATCCGCTCGACCCCGCTGGTGGCGTCGCCGACGAGACCGTCGCTGATGCGGGCGACGTCGGCCGGTGACGCCGATTCGCCGACCAGCAGGCTCTTCGTCTCGACGGCCAGCACGGCGGCCACGGACACCAGCAGCGCCCCGATGGCGCAGGTGCCGATGCCGTCCCACACCGGGTCGTCGGTCAGCTCGGCCAGCCCGACGCCCGCCAGCGCGAACACCAGGCCGGTGAGGGCGGCGACGTCCTCGAGCAGCACCGCCGGCAGCTCCGGGTTCTTCGCGTGCCGGATGAAGCCGAACCAGCTGTCGCTGCCCTTCAGCGAGCGCGACTCGCGCACGGCCGTGCGCAGCGAGAAGCCCTCGAGGCCGATGGCGATCAGCAGCACGACGACGGCGACCAGCGGCTCGTCGAGGTGGTGCGGGTGGCGGATCTTGTCCACGCCCTCGTAGAGCGCGAACAGCCCGCCGGCGGAGAACAGCATCAACGCGACGAGGAAGCCGTAGACGTAGCGGTCGCGCCCGAAGCCGAAGGGGTGGTCGGGCGTCGCCTGCCGCCGGGCCGAGCGGCCACCGCGCAGCAGCAGCCCCTGGTTGCCGGAGTCGACCACCGAGTGCACGCCCTCGGCCAGCATCGACGCCGAGCCGGTCACCGCGAACGCGACGAACTTGATCACGGCGATACCCAGGTTGGCGCCCAGCGCCGCGGCGATCGCCTTGCTACCAGCGCTGTGGCTCATCAGCGCTTCCTGCCCTCGCGCGAGCGCTCATCTCTAGTGATCCCTTTCCGCCGGCCCCCGAGCGCCCGGGTCGAGGCCGAGGCCGAACGCCAGGTACGCCGCGGTGAACTCGCCGAACGCGGTGGCGGCGGCGAACCGGGCCAGCGGGTCACCGGCCGGCACGGCCACGCTGGACGAGCGCAGGCCGAGATTGCCGGCGAGCTCGTGCAGGGCGCGGGCCGCGCGCCGCGCCGCCACCTCGTCCAGCTGGATCTGCGCGTCGGAGCGCTCGCCGAGCAGCATGTCGTCGGGCGCGCCGTCGTCGCCGATCACCAGCAGCCGCGGCCGCACCGACACCGCTTCGTCGATGCGGTCGCGGAAGAAGTCCTCGGCGTCCCCGACGCCCGCGGACCCGGCCCCGCGCAGCAGCGCCCCGGCCCGCCCGACACCGTCCGGCAGCGACACCGACACCGAGGCCACGCCGGCGAACTGCTGCAGGGCGTCGGAGATCGCGCGAGCGGCCACGCCGGCCATCGCCCCCGCGCCGACGATCAGCGGCACCGCGTCGGCGAACTCAGCCGCCAGTGCCTTCGCCGGGTTGACGAAGGCGTCGCCGTCGGGTTTGCACAGTTCGGCCTGCGCGTCGAGCGCCTCGGCCACCTCGACGAGCACCGACGTCGGGGTCGGGTGCACGCCGAGCACGTCGAGGGCCTGCAGCAGCGGCGTGAGCACCGACCAGCGGGCCGCGCGGGGGTTGAGGTCACGCGGGACCTCGTGGACCGGCGCGCGGCCGGCGGCCACGGCCACCTGGCTGCCCATCGGCGCCACCACGGCCATCGCGAGCCCGCGCCGCGCACCCTGGTCGGCCAGCTCGGCCAGCCGCGGGTGCCGGCCGTCGATCGAGCCGATGAGCAGGGCGTCGGCGGGCCCGGCCCAGCGGGGCAGCTCGACGCCGTGCCAGGTGAGGGCCGGCACCCGGGTGCAGCTGAGCCGGGTGACCAGGCGGGCGACCGCCGACGGCGCCGAGTCGGTGGCCACCAGCAACGCCCGGGGCACGTCGTCGCCGCGCAGCCGCTCGACGCCGAAGTCGCCGACGGTCTCCCCCGCGCGGCGCACCTGCGCCCCGGCGGTGGCCAGCGACCACAGCAGCCGCTGCTGGTCGCGGCGCGCGAGCGCTTCGGTGTCGTCGAGCAGCGCCTCGTCGAACGCGTGGGTCACGGGGTGGCGTCGCCGGCGGCGGCGCCGAGCCCGTTCGGGCCCGGGGTGGCCTCGTCGAGCAGCAGCACCGGGATCTCGTCCTCGATCGGGAACGACGACGCGCAGTGGGTGCAGACGAGCACGTCCTTCCCGTCGCGGGTCTCCTCGCGCAGCGGGGCGTGATCCTCGCTGGGGCAGGCGAGCAGCTCGAGCAGGTCGGCACGCAGTGGCATCGTCGTCTCCTGGGGTCGGACGGTCGGTGGTTCGATCGTGTCAGGCTCGGACGCGCTCCCGGATGCTGGCCAGCGCCTCGTCGCGCACGGCGGCCATCGCGGCCTCGGTCGGCCCCTCCACGTTCAGGCGGAGCAAGGGCTCGGTGTTGGAGGCCCGCACGTTGAACCAGGTGCCGCCGGGCAGGTCGACGGTGAGCCCGTCCATCTCGTCGACCGACACCGCACGCCCGGCGAAGACCTCGCGGATCGCGGCCACCCGCGCGGCGGGGTCCTCGACCGTCGAGTTGATCTCGCCGGACGCGACGTAGCGCGCGTACTGCGCGGTGAGGTCGGCCAGCGGGCGCGGCTGCTCGCCCAGGGCGGCCAGCACGTGCATGGCCGCGAGCATGCCGGTGTCGGCGAACCAGAAGTCGCGGAAGTAGTAGTGCGCCGAGTGCTCGCCGCCGAAGACCGCGCCGACGCGGGCCATCTCGTTCTTGATGAACGAGTGCCCCACGCGCGTGCGGACGGGCACGCCGCCGTGCTCGCGCACGATCTCGGGAACCGCCCGCGACGTGATGAGGTTGTGGATCACGGCGCTGCCCGGGGCCTTCGCCAGCTCGCGGGCGGCCACCAGCGCGGTGATCGCGCTCGGGGACACGGCGGTGCCGGTCGCGTCCACGACGAAGCAGCGGTCGGCGTCGCCGTCGAAGGCCAGCCCGATGTCGGCCTGCTCGGCCACCACGGCGCGGCGCACGTCGACCAGGTTGGCCGGCTCGAGCGGGTTGGCCTCGTGGTTCGGGAAGGTCCCGTCGAGTTCGAAGTACAGGGGCACGATCCGCAGCGGTAACGGCGGCAGCAGCGCATCGCCGAGGACGGCCGGCACGGTGTGCCCGGCCATCCCGTTGCCGGCGTCCACGACCACCGTCAGGGGGCGGCTGCCGGACAGGTCGACCAGGCCGCGCAGGTAGGCGGCGTAGGCCCGCAGCAGGTCGGCCGGCTCGACCGTGGGCGCACCGGCCGGCGCGTCGAACTCGCCGGTGTCGAGGTAGGCCCCGGCGCGGTCGCGGATCTCGGTCAGGCCGCTGTCCTGCCCGATGGCCACGGCGCCGGCCCGGCACAGCTTGATGCCGTTGTAGGCCGCCGGGTTGTGGCTGGCGGTGAACATCGCGCCCGGCAGGTCCAGGTGCCCGGAGGCGAAGTAGAGCAGGTCGGTCGAGCCGAGGCCCGCGTCGACCACCGTGGCCCCGCGGCGCGCCGCCCCCTCGGCGAAGGCGAGGGCCAGGGCCGGGCCGCTGGCGCGCATGTCGCGGGCCATGACGATCCGCTGCGCCCCGACGACGTCGACGAAGGCGGCCCCGATCGCCCGCGCCACGCGGTCGTCGAGCAGGTCGGGCACGACTCCTCGCACGTCGTAGGCCTTGATCAGCGGCGAGAGGTCCACAGTGGGCGAGCCTACCGACGCACGGTGGCGCGGCCGGGGACGAGCGGCGTGGGTCAGCGCGTGGGCGGGACGACGCGCAGGTGGCCACGCCGGCCGGTGAAGGGCTCGCCGCGCTGCTCGCGGCCCGTGCTGTCGCCACGTGCCGCGTCCCGCACGGCGTCGGCCAGGGCTTCGAGGTCGTCGGCGTGCGGGATGGGCGCCGGGAACTCGCCGACGTGGCGCAGCACCTCCCAGCCGCGGGGCACGGTGAGCCCGACGGCGTGCTCCTCGCACAGGTCGTAGGAGTGCGGCTCGGCGAAGGTGGCGAGCGGGCCCACGACCGCGGTGAGGTCGGCGTAGGCGTAGGTGAGGGTGGCCACCGCCGAGCGCGGGCACCCGGTTCGGGTGCACCGGCGGACGTAGCTCACAGTCCGCGACCCTAGCCCCAGGTGTGCCCGGTTCGCCGCTTTGTCCGCCGCCGGGTCGCACGTGTCGCAGCGGCGGCGCCCCGCCCGGCGGTGAGATGCTCACGCTCGTTCCCGGCCGCCGCCGAACTCCGACCAGGGGGTGCATTCGCGATGTCCGACGCGCTCGACGACCTGACCCGGGCTCTCGGCGGCGCGCCGCCGGACACCGTCGCCGCGCTGCCCGATGCCGTGCTCGCCCGGCTGACCGAGCAGATCGAGCACGGCCGGGCCGAGCACGAGCGCGCCGGCATGCGGGCCATCGAGCAGGCGTTCAAAGGGGTGCCGCTGCCCTTTCGCGCCATCGTGCGCAAGGCGTTGACGTGACCGGGGCCGGGCCGCTGCCCGCGGCGCAGGCCCGCGCCCGCGGACGGCAGGTCGCGCGCATCGAACGGCTGATGCTGGCGCCGACCGGCTCCCTCGAGGGTCTCGACGGCGTGCCGGCCGACGATCTGCGCGCCCTGCACGACCAGATCAGCGAGTCCTACTTCGCACCGGGGCGTGACCTGCTGGCCCGCGTGGCGGGGCTGGCCAAGGTGCTGCCGGCCACGGTGGCCGGCCGGTTCGCCGAGAAGTTCCTGCCGCCGACCCAGGGCGCCCGCGCGGCCGAGATGCTCGAGCCGGCGAAGGCGCGCGACCTGTGCGGAAAGGTGTCGGTGCGCTACCTGGCCGAGCTCTCGCTGGCCCTCGACCCGGCGCGCTCACGGCCCATCCTGCGGGCCATTCCGCCGCAACGGGTCGGCGAGGTGGCGGCCGAGTTGTTCCGCCGCCACGAGTACGGGGCGGTGGCCGAGCTCGCCGGTGGCGTCACCCGCGAAGCCCTCGCCGCCGCCGTCGAGGGCGCCACCGGCCGCGACCTGCTCATGGTGCTGCCGATGCTGGAGTGGACCGACGACATCACGGCGGTGGTCGACCGCGTCCCTGCGGGCACGGTACGGGCACTGCTGCGCGCGATGGTCGACGACGGCCTGTGGGACCAGGGCCGCGACGTCGTCGAGCAACTGCCCGCCCGGGCCCGCGAGCGGCTGCGCGAGGGCGTCGCCGCGCTGTCCGAGCCGCAGCGCGGTCGGCTGCGGGCCGCCGTCGCCGAGGGCGCGCTCGGCCCCGACGCGCAGGCCCTCGGTTTGTAGGCTGGGCGCGTGCGCAGCAACCTGCAGGCGGCGCGGCGCTCCCGTGGACGGCGGGACCGGCGCGGACGTGGGCTGCGCGGGCGGTTGGCGCCCGTCGACCTGCCGCTGCACCGCACGCGCAGCGAACGCTTCGACGACCTCGTCCTCGACGCGGTCGAGGAGATCGAGGACCACTGGGCCGCGGAGCTGGCCGGGCTGGAGTTCGCGGTGGAGGACGTGCCGCCACCCGAGGACGGGCTCTACCTCGGCCCGGACGCCGTGCTCGACCGGGGCGTGCCGCTCGGCCGGCTCTTCCGCGAGGGCCTGCCGGAGTTCGACCAGCCGGTGGTGGTCGTCTACCGGCGCCCGATCGAGGCCCGCGCGATCGACGCCGAGGACCGCGCCGATCTGGTGTTCATGGTGGTGGTGGATCTCGCCGCGGAGTTCCTGGGCCGCGACGTGGACGAGGTGGACCCGCCCTGACGAGCGCTCAGACGGCGCGCCGCTTGAGCCGGCGCCGCTCCCGCTCGGACAGCCCGCCCCAGATGCCGAACCGCTCGTCATGATCGAGGGCGTACTCGAGGCATTCGGCGCGCACCTCGCAGCCGGTGCAGATGCGCTTGGCCTCGCGGGTGGAGCCGCCCTTCTCGGGGAAGAACGCCTCGGGGTCGGTCTGCGAGCACAGGGCCCGCTCCTGCCAGCCGGCCTCCTCGGGCAGCCCGAAGATGTCGGCGAGCTCGCTGTCGGCGAACTCCCCGCCCAGCACCTCGGTGCGCGTCTCGCCGAACGAGCCGATGATGCTGCTGCTCATCTGGGTCACGACGGCCTCCTTGTGCGTGTGCTGCGGCCTCAACGGGCTCGGGCTGAACGACACGAGTCAAATTACACGCGTGTCGTTCGCGTTCGTCAACCCGAAGGGCTGGTAAATCCGGGCGGTGCGCACGCCGCCCGGGCGATTCGTCCCGAATGTCAACGCCGGGCGGCGCGCTCGAGCGCGGTGAGCACGGCCACGACCGCCGGTCGGGCGGCCACACTCGGCCGGGCCACGGCCAGCAGCCGGCGGGCCATCGCGGGGTCGCGCAGTGCACTCACCTGCACCGCCCCGGTATCGGTCGGCACCGACCGGCGCGGCAGCACGGCCACCCCGTGCCCGTCGGCCACCGCCCGCGCGAGCAGCAACATGTCGTCGGTCTCCCAGCGCACCCGCGGCTCGAAACCCACGGTGCGGCAGGCCGCCCGCACGGCCCGCCCGCACGCGGCGTCCTCGGGGGGCATGACCCAGTCGGCGTCGGCGAGCGCGGCCAGGCGCGCCGGGCCGCGCCGGCCGCTCGTGCGCACGAGCACCAGCGCCTCCGCGCCCAGCTCGCGCACGCTCGCGCTCTCCGGCAGCGCCAGTGGCACGTAGTCGTACTCGTCGACCACGGCCACGTCCACGTCGTCGCGCAGCAGCAGGCCGATGCCGCGTTCGGGTTCGGCGGCGACCACGGACACGGCGACATCCGGGGCGTCGGCGCGCAGGGCGGTGACCGCCGCGGACACGAAGGTGGCGGCGGCGCTGGCCACCGCGGCGACGCGCACCGGGCCGGCGGTGGAGCCGGAGAGCCGGTCGAGGTCGGCGTGCGCGGCGGCGAGCACGTCGAGCACCTGCGCGGCCCGCGCGGCGAGAGCGTGACCCGGACCGGTCAGGGTGACGCCCCGCGGCGAGCGGTCGAGCAGGGCCGTTCCGGTCTCGCGTTCGAGCACGGCCAGTTGCTGCGACACCGCCGACGGCGTGAGGCCCACGGTGCGCGCCGCGGCGGCGATCGACCCGCGCCGCCCCACCTCGTGCAACAGCCGGAGCCGTCCGACGTCGAGAGGGCTGGCCATAAGCTCACCTTACGACATACTCTGGTCTGACATAAGCAATCACGAGGAGTCTCGATGGCGTTGCCGACGCACGACGAACTGGCCGCACAGACCGCGCAGATCCTGTCCCGGCTGGGGGTCACCGAGGTGCCGCAGGACGGCGACCTCGTCGCGCACAGCCCCATAACCGGCGGCCGGCTCGCCGCGCTGCCCGCGCACAGTGCCGCCGACGTCGCGCAGACCGTGGGCGCGGCGCAGGAGGCGTTCCGGCAGTGGCGCACCGTGCCGGCGCCGGTGCGCGGGCAGTTCGTGCGTGAGCTCGGCGAGCTGCTGCGTGAACACAAGGACGACCTCGGCGCGCTGGTGTCCATCGAGGCCGGCAAGATCCGCTCCGAGGGCCTCGGCGAGGTGCAGGAAATGATCGACATCTGCGATCTCGCCGTCGGGCTGTCCCGCCAGCTGCACGGGCTGACCATCGCCTCCGAGCGCCCGGGGCACCGGATGATGGAGCAGTGGCACCCGCTGGGGGTCGTGGGCGTCATCAGCGCGTTCAACTTCCCGGTGGCCGTCTGGTCGTGGAACGCCGCCCTCGCCTTCGTCTGTGGTGACTCCGTCGTGTGGAAGCCGTCGGAGAAGACGATGCTCACCGCCCTGGCCTGCCAGGCGCTGGCCGCCGAGGCCGCGCGGCGCACCGGCGCGCCCGAAGGCCTCTCGTCGGTCGTGCTCGGCGGCGCCGAGGTCGGCGAGGCGCTGGTCGACGACCCGCGCGTGGCGCTGCTCTCGGCGACCGGCTCGACCCGCATGGGCCGCGCGGTCGGGCCGCGGGTGGCCGGCCGCTTCGGCCGGTTGCTGCTGGAACTCGGCGGCAACAACGCCGCGATCGTCGCGCCGTCGGCCGACCTCGACCTCGCCGTGCGCGGCATCGTCTTCTCCGCCGCCGGCACGGCCGGGCAGCGCTGCACCTCGCTGCGCCGCGTCATCGCCCACGCCTCGATCGTCGACGACCTCGTCGCCCGCCTGCGCGCCGCCTACGAGACGCTGCCCATCGGGTCGCCGCTCGAGTCCGGCACGCTCGTCGGCCCGCTCGTCGATGCCGCGTCCTACGAGGGCTTCGCCGGCGCACTGGAGAAGGCCAAGGCCAATGGGGGCGAGGTGCTCGTCGGCGGCTCGCGCGTGCTCGCCGCCGAGGCGGCCGAGGCCTACTACGTCCAGCCGGCGCTGGTCCGCATGCCCACCCAGTCGGAGATCGTGCAGGCCGAGACGTTCGCGCCCATCCTCTACGTCATGAGCTACGACGATTTCGACGAGGCGCTGCAGATGCACAACGACGTGCCGCAGGGGCTGTCGTCGTCGATCTTCACGCTGAACGTGCGCGAGGCCGAGCGCTTCCTCGCCGCCGACGGCTCCGACTGCGGCATCGCCAACGTCAACATCGGCCCCTCCGGTGCCGAGATCGGCGGCGCGTTCGGTGGCGAGAAGGAGACCGGCGGCGGGCGCGAGTCCGGCTCCGATGCGTGGAAGTCCTACATGCGCCGGTCCACCAACACCGTCAACTACTCCACCGAGCTGCCGCTGGCCCAAGGGGTCGAGTTCGCGTAGCTCGCCGCCGACCGAGGATCGAAAGGCACAGCGACGAGGGAGTTGGTCTGCGGGTTGCGTTTCCGCTGCCGGCCTGCGGTGTGCTTGACGCAGGAAGATCGTGCCGGATTCCAGATATAGCTGCGATCGCGGGTCGTCGCGGGCCGGTTCTGTCAGACCCTGATGGTTGACTGCGTTGTATGAGGGTCGATCTTGTCAAGGTGCCGCAGCGGCATCGGATCGACCTGCTCGACGACATCCGCAAGCAACGTGCCCAGCTCGACGCCTACGAAGCAGCTTTGCTGTCGGCCATGGCCTTGGATCCGGATCCGTATCCGGGTGACCCGTTCGACGACCCGGACAGGGAGTGGGTGCGCGAGGAGGTCGCCTGTGTGTTGCGGGTCGCGCCGGTCACGGCGGGGGCGAAGCTGCACGCCGCTACCCGGCTGGTGGAGCGGTTCCCGGGCGTGCTGGAGGCGATGTGGGCCGGGGATGTTCCTGGCTACTACGCGACCCGGCTGGTGGACCTGACCGAGGAGCTGCCGGCGAAAGCGGCGGCCAAGGTCGCCGAACGGGTCCTGCCCCGCGCGGCGCGGCAGACGGTGAGCCAGTTCGGCGCTGCCGTGCGTCGCGCCGTGCTGGCCGTGGACCCCCGCAGCGCGCAGGAGAAGCACCAGCGCGCGCGCGACAGGACCGCCGGGTGTACTTCGGGCCGCCGTCGGCCGAGGGCATGTGCGAGCTGTGGGCGCTGCTGCCCGCCGACCAGGCCGCCGAACTCCGCGCCAAGGTCCACGCCCTGGCCGACACCTGGAAAAGCGCCGACGACCGCACGCTCGACCAGCGGCGTGCGGACGCCCTCTGCGCGCTCGGCGTCGGTGACAGCACGGTCACCAAAGCCATCAACGTCACCGTGGGGCTGTCCACCCTGTTGGGCTTGGACGACCGGCCCGCGGATTTGGACGGCGACCCCGTCGCCGCCGGCATCGCCCGCGCCCTGGCCTTCGACCCCGGCGCCCGCTGGCGCCGGCTACTCGTCGACGACGGCGGCCGGCTGATCGACGTCGCCAGCCCCACCTACCGACCACCGGCGCCGCTGCAACGCTTCATCGAGCTCCGCGACGCCACCTGCCAGTTCCCCGGCTGCCAACGCAAAGCCGTCTACTGCGAAAAAGACCACGTCATCCGATGGTCCGACGGTGGACCGACCAGCGCCGCCAACCTGCACTGCCTGTGCAAACGCCACCACATCCTCAAGCACCAGACCCGCTGGCGGCTACAACGACGAGCCGACGGCACGACCGGATGGACCGACCCCACCGGCCACGACTACGAACGACCACCACCCGAACCGCCACCGAAGTGAGGGCCGGCGGGTCGGCTGCTCAGCGCGCACTTGTGCTCCTCGTTCGGGCAGTAGCGTCGGGGCGTGATCACGTGCGTGGTGGAGTACACGATCGACGCGGCGAAGGTGGCTGAGTTCGAGCGATTCGGCCGGGCATGGATCGCCCTGGTGAACCGCCACGGCGGGCAGCACCACGGCTACTTCCTGCCGGCGGAGGGTGCGAGCGACCGGGCGATCGCGCTGTTCTCGTTCCCGTCGCTGGCCGACTACGAGCAGTACCGGACGCTGTTCGGCGTCGACCCGGACTTCGTGGCTGCCGACCGGATCCGCGACGAGAGCAGCTGCGTCCTGCGCTACGAGCGCACGTTCATGCGTCCGGTGCTCGACGGCGAACTGCCCGCCTGACGGGCTCAGCCGCGCCACCGGGTCGCCCCGCGACCGCGAGGCCGCGGGGCGAACCCGGCCGCTGATCAGCCGGTGACGTTGAACGTCGCCGTCTGGTCGAGCAACAAACTGTGCACCGTGAGCGTGTGCTGCCCCGGCGCCAGCTGCTTGTCCTGGGGGCGGAACGCGTAGGTGATGTTGCCCGACGTGTCGGCGGTGACGGTGGCGAGCGCCGTGCCGTCGACCGACAGGGTGACCGGGTGGTCGGGCAGGAAGCCCTGGGACGTGATGTCCAGCGGCGCCGTGGGGGCCACCGTGGACGACGGGGCCAGCTCGAGCGTCTGCTGGAACGGGGCCAGCGCGTCCACCGCCTCCTGGGTCATCGGGTTCGACTGTGCCGCGGACGCCAGCGCCGGTACGAAGCGCGCCGCGTTGACGGTGCCCCAGCCGGACGCGACGTCGTAGCCCTTCGTCGCGGCGTAACCCGGGATCGACCCGAAGTCGTTGTTGCCGGTGGTGACGTCGACGAGCCCGTTCGCCGCCGGGTGCGCGGCCAGGTTCCGGTAGAGGATGTCGTTGATCGGGCCGAGGTTCGAGCCCTTGACCTGCGTGGCCAGCGCGAGCACACCGGCGAACAGCGGCGCCGCCTCCGACGTGCCGTCCCGGCTGTTCATGGTGATGTCGGGCAGCGAGCGCTGGGTGCTGCCGCTGATGGACGCGATGCCCTCCTGGTAGGCCGGCCGCTGGTACATCTCCGACAGCCCGGCGCCCTCGATCGGGTCGAGCGGGAACGTCGTGGCCGGCCCCTCACCCACGTACTGCGGCGACGAGCCGCCGACCGCGGTGACCCACGGCGAGTCGGCCCAAGTGGCCGAGGCCGGCCCCGAGGAGACCGTGCCGCACTGGCGGGTGGCCGTGGTCAGGTTCTGCGCCGCACCGCAGTCGCCGGTGGCGTTGGCGATCGGCACCCCGTGGGCCGCAGCGGTGACCTCGCCGACGTCCTGGGCGTGGATCTCCTTGGCGCCGCGGCTGTAGTCGGTCTCACTGCTGCCGTCGCTGATCGACATGACGTTCGCGATGTTGTGCTCGCTGATGTACTCCATGCCCTTGACGATCTCGGGCATCGCGACCTCGCTGGACGGGTCGCCCACGATCTCGCTGTCCGACGGCGTCGCCGAGATGACGATCTTCGCGTAGGGCGCCATCAGGTGCACGGCCTCGACGTCGAGGCGCAGTTCGCCCTGCCACGCGGTGCACGAGCCGTACGAGCCGAGCTTGACCATGCCCGCCGGGCACTCGGCCGGCAGCGGGCCGTTCGGGTACACGGTCTCGACGGTGGCGTGCGGCAGGCCGATCTGGTCGTCCAGGGTGTTCAGGTCCGACTGCATGTCGGGGTAGTTCCACCCCTCCAGCACGGCGACCGCGGTGCCGTCGCCGTCGATGCCCTTCTTCCACAGCTGGTCGACGTGGTACGAGGCCACGTCGCGCAGGTCGAGGTCGCCCCACCGCGAGTTGCCGGTGGCCAGCTGCGCGTCGATGCGCGCGAGGGCCGCCGTCAGGGTCTTGATCTGGTCGTGCTTGGCCGACGGCGACGCGGCGGCCACCGCCCGCTGGGCCAGCACCTTGGTCGCGGGCGCGGCGATCGTCGCCGTCTGGCTCGCGACCAGGGTCGTGGCCGCGGCGACGGCACACGCTACGACGGCGACCAGTCCTCTCTTCGAACGCATACGACGCCTACCCCTTCTGCAGAAATCGGGACGAATCAGCTAGTTACTTAGCCGGTCTAACTAGTACTGCTCCGTGAGGTCGCCGTCAATGGCCGGTGACCACGCTGGCTAACGTTGGGGCATGTCATCGATCGACTGTCAGCGCGTCGGGCCCGGCGGGGTCGACGACGCCACGGCCGCCGGCGCCGCCGTGGTGCTGCGTGATCTCGTCGGGCGCGGCGCCGCGCTGGGCTGGGTCGAACCGCCGGCCGTCGACGAGGTGGGCGACCTGCTGCGCGGCGTGGCCGCGGGCGCGCCCCGCGATGCCGCGCTGACCCTCGCCCGCGCCGGAACCGGCGAGGTGGTCGGCCTGGGCTACTGGACCCGGTACCCCCGCCCGACGCACAGCCGCAACGCCGACCTGCAGAAGGTGGCGGTGGCCGCGTCGCACCAGCGCCGCGGCGTCGCCCGGGCGATCGTGAGCGACCTCGTCGCCGCGGCCGCCGACGCGGCGATCGAGATCCTCACCCTCGACCTGCGCGGCGACAACACCGCGGCCATGGCGCTCTATGAATCACTGGGCTTCCGGCGCTACGGCGTCATCGAGGACTTCGTCGCCGTGCGCGAGGCCCGCTTCGACAAGCACTGCTACGCGCTGCACCTGGCGCGGCGCTGACACGTTCCCCGCGTCGACTCCCCCACGACGGCCGGCCGTGCCAGGGTGAGGCCATGCCCGTTCGCACCCACGTCCGCCTGTTCGCGGCCGGCGCGCTCGCCGCCGCCGCCGCCGCCGTCCCCGCCCTCGGCCTCGCCGCCCCGGCCGGTGCCGCACCCGAGAGCCGCGCCTGCCCGCCCGCGGCCCTCGCGCTCGGCTACTCCGACGCCCTCGACAAGGCCGTCTACGACGGCGCCACGGTCGGCGGCCTGTCCGATCTGGCCTACGACCCGCAGGCGCACTCCTACATTTCGACCGTCGACAACCATGGCACCGACCCGTCGCGGCTGTGGTACATCGGCAACGACCTCGCCCATCCGAAGATCACCCGCGACCCGCTGGTGCTGACGGCGCCCGACGGCACGCCGTACACCGGGGCGACCGCCGACAACGAGGGCCTGGCCGTGCTGCCCGACGGGCGCTACCTGGTGAGCTCGGAGACCGAGCCGTCGATCCGCATCTTCGGCCGCGACGGCGTGCAGCAGGCGCAGCTCCCGGTGCCGGCCCGTTTCGCGGTGGCCCCGGCCGGCGAGGCGACGAGCAACGCCACCCTCGAGGGCCTCACCGTCAGCCCGTCCGGCCGGACGGTCATCGCGGCGATGGAGGGGGCGCTGTCCGGGGACGTCTCCGCCACGGGCGACGCCCGCTACCACCGCTTCCTCGTCTACACCGCCGACGGCTCCGGCGGGTACCTGCTGAGCAAGCAGATCGCCTACCGCGCCGGCGCCGGCCAGCGGGTGCCCGAGGTCGCCGCCTACAGCGACAACAACTTCGTCGTCGAGGAAGCGGCTTTCGCCCCCGACACCGGCAACGCGGTGACGCTGTACGCGGTGCACGGCCTGGCGCAGGCGGCCGATGTCAGCGACGTCGCGAACCTGTCCGCGCAGCCCGGGCTCGCCGTGCACAAGACGCTGATCTCCGACATCGCGCAGTGCCCCACCCTCGGCGCCCCGGCCAAGGAGACGCAGACGAACCCGCTGCTGGACAACTTCGAGGGCATGGCCATCACCTCGCGCGACCCGAAGCTGCACTCCTACGGCATCGCGCTCATCAGCGACGACAACTTCAGCGTCAACCAGACCACCCGGCTGCTGAACCTGTCGGCCCGGCTGCCGTAAGCCGGCGCTCAGCCGCCGAGCTTGCGGAAGTCCCAGCTGGTGATCTTTCGCGGCGCGAGCCGCAGCCAGCCGTGCCGGCCGTCGTGCACCATGTCGGCGCCGCCGAAGTACTTGGCTGCGAACGCGGCCTCGGCGGCGCGCAGGTCCTCGCCGTCGCCGTCGTCGGACCCGGTGCGCGGCACCGGCCCGGCGACCGCGACCCGGCCGGTGAGCTGCACGCCGCGCAGTTCGAGGTAGTCGGTGCCGGTGTCGACGACGACCCCCGCCCGTGGGTCGCGCTGCAGATCGGTCCAGCGCTGACTGCGTACGACGGAGTAGAGCCACAGGGCGCCGCTGGACCACACGAACCACAGCGGGGTCGCGTGCGGGCCGTCCGGCCCCACCGTCGCGACGCGGCAGGTGCGCTCGGCGGCGAGGAAGTCCGCCACCTCGGCCGCGCTCATCGCGATCCTGCGCCCGCGCCGTTGCGGACGTAGCTCGTCGGCCATCGGAGTCCTCTCCCGTCGCCACTTCAGGGTGTCGCCGTTCACCTTGGCCTTAACGGGCCGACGGCCCCGGGCGATGCCCGGGGCCGTCGTGTGTCCAGCGGCAGGTCAGTGCTTGAAAGCGTCCTTGACGTTTTCGCCGGCGTCCTTCAGATCGGACTTCGCCTGGTCCTTGCGACCCTCGTTCTCGGTGCTGCGGTCGCCGGTGGCCTTGCCGAGCCCTTCCTTGCCCTTGCCCTCGACGTCCTCAATGGCGTTCTTGATCTTGTCTGTGGCGCTCATAGCGTCCTCGCCTTCGGTGGATGTCGTTGCCTGACAGAGAAAGCGGTACCCGAACGGCCCGTCGCAGTAACGCTCCGGCGCGCTGTTGCCCCGCTCACGCCACGCCGGCCCGCTGTGCCACCAGGGCGATCCGCTCGTCCGGCTGCACCGCGGCGATGCGGAAGAAGCCCGCGCCGGCCGGCCCGTAGAACTCGCCCGGCGAGACGACGATGCCCAGGCGGTGGGCGAGGTCGCGGGCGGCGGCCCACGCGTCACCGTCGGGGGCGGCCACCCAGAGGTAGAAGGCGCCGTCGGGCACCTGGGCGAGATAGCCGCAGGTGCCGAGGATCTGCTCCAGGCGCTGCAGGCGACCCCGGTACCGGGCGCGCTGCGCGTCGACGTGCTCGTCGTCGTCGAGGGCGACCACGGCCGCCGCCTGCACCGGCCCGGGCGGCATCAGCCCGGCGTGCTTGCGCACCTCGCGCAGGTAATGGACGACGTCGGCGTCACCGGCGTAGAAGCCGATGCGCGCGCCGGCGAAGTTGTCCCGCTTGCTCAGCGAGTGCACCGCCAGCACACCCTGCGTGCCGTGCCGCAGGATCGTCGTGGCCGACCCGTTCCAGGTGAACTCGGCGTAGCACTCGTCACTGGCCACGAGCACGTCCCGCTCGCGGCCCCACCGGGCGGCGTCCTCGAGGTCGTGCAGCTCGCCCGTGGGGTTGGCCGGCGAGTTCACCCACACGCACAGGGCCCGGCCGGCGTCCGCGTCGTCGATGTCGGTTAACCGGTGATAGGGCACGGCCCGCAGGCCGGCGAGCGTGGCCCCCATCGCGTACGTGGGGTAGCTGATCGCCGGGTAGAGGATCGTGTCGCGGGCCGGCCGGCGCAGCTTGAGAAACTGCGGCAGCGAGGCCACGAACTCCTTCGTACCCACGCAGGCGGCCAGCTCGGTGGCCGCGTCGGCCCGGCCGCCGAGGCGGCGCTCGATCCAGCGGGCGGCCGCCGCGCGCAGCTCGGGCGTGCCGATCGAGGGCGGGTAGCCGCGGGCGGTCCCCCCCGCGGCCAGGGCCGCCCGCACCGCATCCGGCGGCGGGTCGCACGGGGTGCCGATCGAGAGATCGACCGCGCCGCCCGCCTGCCCGGCCGCGATGGCGATGATCTCGTCCAGCCGCTCGTAGGGGTACGGCGGTGGGATGAACGGCGGGGTCATGTGCGGTCCAGATGGTCGGCGAGCAGTTGGGCGAGGTGGATGCTGTGCGCCCCGCCGAGCTGCTCGAGCTGGGTGCGGCAGGAGAATCCGTCGGCCAGCACCACGGCGTCGTGCGGCGCGGCTCGCACCGCGGGCAGCAGGGCCGTCTCGGCCACCGCCTGCGACACCTCGTAGTGCCCGCGCTCGACGCCGAAGTTGCCGGCCAGCCCGCAGCAGCCGCCCACCGCGGTGACCTCGGCGCCGGCCTCGCGCAGCAGCGCCGCGTCGGCCTGCCAGCCCATCACCGCGTGCTGGTGGCAGTGCGGCTGGGCCACGGCGCGCACGCCGTCGAGCGCCGGCGGCGTCCACCCGGGCGTGGCGGCGAGCAGTTCGGCCAGGGTGTGGGTGGCCGCGGCCACCTGCGCGGCCCGCGGGTCGTCGGGCAGCAGACCGGTGACGTCGTGGCGCAGCACCGCGGTGCACGACGGCTCGAGGCCGACGATCGGGATGCCCTGCCCGGCCGGCCCGGCGAGGGCGTCGAGGCTGCCGCGCAGCTGCCTGCGGGCCCCGTCGAGCTGGCCGGTGGAGATCCAGGTGAGCCCGCAGCACACCGGCTTGTCGGGGATGCGCACGGAGTAGCCGGCGGCCTCGAGCACGCGCACCGCCGCCTGCCCGACCTCGGGGCTGAAGTGGTCGGTGAAGGTGTCGACCCACAACAGCACCGGCGGCCCGGGGGCGCCGGCGTGCCGGGCGAACCAGCGGCGGAACGTGCGGGACGCGAACTGCGGCAGCGGACGGCGAGCGTCGATGCCGCCCGCGCGCTTGGCCGCCCGGGCCACCAGCTCGCTGCGCAGCGAGGCGTTGACGACCCTCGGGGCGCGCGCGGCCAGCCGGGCCCAGCGCGGCAGCCAGCCCAGCGCGTAGTGCGCCGGCGGGCGCGGGCGGTGCCGGTAGCGCTGGTGCAGCACCTCGGCCTTGTAGGTGGCCATGTCCACGCCGGCCGGGCAGTCCGAGGAGCAGCCCTTGCACGACAGGCACAGGTCGAGTGATTCGGCCACTTCCGCCGACCGGTAGCCCTTGACCAGCGAGCCGTTGGCCAGCTCCTGCAGCACCCGGGCGCGGGCCCGGGTGGAGTCCTTCTCGTCGCGGGTGGCGAGGTAGGACGGGCACATCACGCCGCCGCCGGCGGTCAGGTCGGCACGGCACTTGCCCACGCCGACGCAGCGGTGCACGGCCACGGACAGGTCGCCGGCGTCCTTCGGGTAGGCGAAGCCGAGGTGGGTGCGCAGCGGCTTCGCGAACGGCACCCGCAGGTCGGCGTCGACGGGCGCGGGATCGACGAGCACGCCCGGGTTGAGCCGGTTGTTGGGGTCGAACAGCGCCTTCAGCTCGCCGAACGCGGCGATCGCGTCGGCGGAGTACATGTAGTGCAGCAGCTCGCCGCGGGCGCGGCCGTCGCCGTGCTCGCCGGACATCGAGCCGCCATGCCGGCCGACCAGCGCCGCGGCCTCCACCACGAAGTTGCGGAAGCGGGCCGGGTCGGTGGACAGCGGGAAGTCGATGCGGCAGTGCACGCAGCCGTCGCCGAAGTGCCCGTACGTCAACCCGTCGACGCCGTGCTCGTGCAGCAGGGTGTCGAACTCGCGCAGGTAGGCCCCCAGCTGTTCGGGCGGCACCGCGGCGTCCTCCCAGCCGGGCCAGGCGGGGGCGCCGGCGGGGGTGCGCCCACCGAGGCCCGCGCCGTCCTCGCGGATGCGCCACAGGGTGGCGGCCACCGGCCCGGTGACGACGGCCGAGTCGAGGCAGGCGGCGTCGGCCACGACCTTCTCCGCGCGGGCGATCGCCTCGGCCTCGGTGTCGCCGTCGGTCTCGACGAACAGCCAGCCGGCGCCGCGCGGCAGGTCGGGGACCGCCGCGGGTCCGCGGCGCGCGCGCACCACCTCCACCAGCCGCGCGTCCATGCCCTCGATGGCCACGACGTCGTGCGGCAGCAGGCCGGTGACCGCGTCGGCGGCGGCCGGCATGTCGGGGTAGCCGAGCACGGCCAGCGCGGTGGCGCGCGGCGCCGGCACCAGCGCCACCGTGGCCTCGAGCAGCACGGCCAGCGTGCCCTCGGTGCCGACGAGGAACTTGGCGACGTCGGTGCCGTACTCGGGCAGCAGGTGTTCCAGCGAGTAGCCGGACACCTGGCGCGGGAAGCGGCCGAACTCGGTGCGGATGGTGGCCAGGTGCCGGTGCACCACGGCGTCGAGGTCGGCCAGGAACGGCTCTCGCGCGGGAGTGGGGCTCGGTCGGGTGCGCCGCGCGGTGAACCGGCGCCCGCCGCCGGTGAGCACGTCGAGGTCGACGACGTTGTCGGCGGTGCGCCCGTACTTCAGCGCGCGCGCCCCGCACGCGTTGTTGCCGATCGACCCGCCGATGGTGGCCCGGGCGTGGGTGGACGGGTCGGGGCCGTAGCGCAGGCCGTGCGGGCGCGCGGCGGCGGTGATGGAGTCGAGGATCGCGCCGGGCTGCACGCGGGCGGTGCGGGCCTCGGGGTCGACCTCGAGCACGCGGTCGAGGTACCGGCTCAGGTCGAGGACCAGCCCGGCGCCGACCGCATTGCCGCCCGTCGACGTGCCCCCGCCGCGCATCGTCACCGGCGCGCCGTGCTTGCCGGCGAGCGCCACGGCGCCGAGCACCTCGTCCACGTGACGGGGGAAGGCGACGACCGCCGGCACCACGCGGTAGTTGGAGGCGTCGGTGCTGTACTCGGCCCGGCGGCGCGCGCTGTCGTCGGCGCCGGTGATGCCCGCCCGCCGCAGGTCCGCGGCCAGCGCGCGGGCGTCGACGTCGGGCACCCGCCCATTGTTCCGTACCCGGCGCACGTCCGGCGTCGCCGCTTCAGGATGCGAGGTAGGGCGGCGGTTGCGCGCCGTCGAGGGCGAGGGCCACCGCGGCCCTGGCCGCGACCGGGCCGACCAGGTTGCCGGTGCCGCTGTACCCGCCCACGGCCACGACGCCGTCGTCGACCGCGGTGCACAGCGGTCGCGCGTCGGCGGTGTAGCCCACCGGCGCGGCCCAGCGGTGGGTCACCCGCACCGGGCGGCCGGCCATCCGCGCCGCGACCTGCTCCACGTAGGCCTGCACCGGCCCGGTAGGCGCGCCGTCGGCGGTCCACTCGAGGTCGGCGAACCGGTCGCGGCCGCCGCCGGCGAACAGCCGCCCGTCGGGTAGTTGCTGGGCGTAGTCGTAGCCCCAGCGGCCGTAGACGGGGCAGGGCAGGCGGGCCGGCACCGCCTCGGTGGCCAGCATCTGCAGCCGCGCGGTGCGCACCCGGCCGGCCACCTGCGGCACCAGCCGGTCCAGCCGCCCGTCGACCGCGACGACGACGACCGGCGCGCGCACGACACCGCGCTCCGTCTCGACCGCGCCCGCGCGCACCGCGCCGACCCGGGTGTGCTCGTACAGCTCGGCCCGCGCCGTCACCCGCCGGGCCAGCGCGATCGCGCGGACGGCGGGATTGGTGGCGGCGTCGGCGGGCAGGAACAGCCCCTCCCCGAGCCCGCCCGCATACTCCTCGACCGGCAGGCCGTGCGCGCGCAGCGCGTCGGCCTGGGCCCGGCAGTCGGCGAGCTCGGCGGCGCGGTCGACGGCCTCCGCGTCGGACGCGGTCGCGCCGGGCAGCCCGGCGAGGCGGATCGACCCGGTGCGCCGCACGACGCCGGGCCCCAGCAGCAGGGTCAGCCGGTCGAGCTCGGCCAGGGTGGCGCGGTAGAGGTCGACCGCACACTCGCCCCAGCGGGCGATCGCCTCGTGCAGCGCCGGCTCCGGCCCGGCGATGAGGAACCCGCCGTTGCGCCCGGCGGCCTGGCCGGCCACCCGGCCCGCGTCGACGCCGACCACCCGCAGCCCCCGGTCGGCCAGCGCCTCGACCGCCGCCAGGCCGGAGGCGCCCAGGCCCACCACGCACGCGTCGGCGCCGCGGTCGCCCGGCAGCGGCGGCAGCCCCGGCCACGCGGCGACCGCGGGGTCGTCGTCCCAGCCGACCGTCACAGGACCTTGGACAGGAAGGCCCTGGTGCGCTCGTGCTGCGGGTTGCTCAGCACCTCGCGCGGCACGCCGGTCTCGACGACGAGGCCGTCGTCCATGAACACGAGCTGGTCGGCCACCTCGCGGGCGAAGCCCATCTCGTGCGTCACGACGATCATGGTCATGCCCCCGCGGGCGAGTTGCTTCATCACGTCGAGCACCTCTCCGACCAGTTCCGGGTCGAGGGCCGACGTGGGCTCGTCGAAGAGCATCAGCTTCGGCTGCATGGCCAGTGCCCGCGCGATGGCCACCCGCTGCTGCTGGCCGCCGGACAGCTGCGCCGGGTACGCCTTCTCCTTGTCCTCGAGGCCCACCTGCTCCAGCAGCGCCCGCGCGCGCTTCACCGCCTCGCTCTTGCCGACCCGCTTCACCCGGGTCGGCGCCTCGATCAGGTTCTGCAGCACCGTCATGTGCGGGAACAGGTTGAAGTGCTGGAAGACCATGCCGACGTCCTCGCGCCGCTTGGCGACCTCGGACTCGCGCAGTTCGTGCAGCTTCGTGCCGACGCGTCGGTAACCCACCAGGTGACCACCGACCAGCAGCCGGCCGCCGTCGATCTTCTCCAGGTGGTTGATGCAGCGGATGAACGTCGACTTGCCCGAGCCCGACGGCCCGATCACGCACAGCACCTGGCCGGGGTCGACGGTCAGCGAGATACCGCGCAGCACCTCCACCGGCCCGAACGACTTGCGCACCTGCTCGGCCTGCACCACCGGCTCGGTCGCCGCGCTCACGGCGACACCGCCCCGCTCTGGTCGCGGCGCATGGCCCGCAGCCGCCCGACCATCCGCATCATCGGCCGCTTGGGCACGTTGCGGCTGGTGCCCCGGCCGAAGCGCCGTTCCAGGAAGTACTGGCCCACCGACAGGATGCTGGTCATGATCAGGTACCAGATGCTGGCGGTGACCAGCAGCGGCACCTGCAGGAACGTCGCCTGGTTGTAGATGTTCTGCGCGGCCCCGGTCAGGTCGTTGAGCGAGATGACGATGACCAGCGAGGTGGTCTTGAGCATCGAGATCGTCTCGTTGCCGGTGGGCGGGATGATCACCCGCATGGCCTGCGGCAGGATGATGCGCCGCAGAGCCAGCCCGCGCGACATGCCCAGCGCGGCCGCGGCCTCACTCTGCCCCTGGTTCACCGACAACAACCCGGCCCGCGCGATCTCGGACATGTAGGCGGCCTCGTTCAGGCCCAGCCCGAGCACGCCGGCGATGAACGGGGTGATCAGCGAGTTGGTGTCCCAGGTGTGGAACGTCGGCCCGAAGGGCACGCCGATGGACAGGTTGGAGAACAGGTAGGCGAAGGAGTACCAGAACAGCAGCTGCACCAGCACCGGCGTGCCCCGGAAGAACCAGGTGTAGAGCCATGCGGAGGTGGACAGCACCGGGTTGGCCGACATGCGCATCACCGCGAGCACCACGCCGAGCACGATGCCGAGGAGCATGGCCAGCGCCGTCAGCTGCAGAGTGACCCAGATTCCGCTGACGATCTGCGCGTCGTCGAAGTAGCCCTGGACGTAGCTCCACCGCCAGGCCGGGTTGACCACCAGCGAGTGGATGAACATCGCGCCCAGCACGCCGAGCACGACGACGGCCACCCACCGCAGGGGATGGCGCACCGACACGACGGTGAGTTCCTCCGCGGCCGGTACGGCCTCCTGCGTGCGCGTGTGACCCCCGTGCGTCATTACCGGTCAGCCGGCCCCGTTGATCTGGGACGACTTGACCGCGCCGGCCTGCAGCTTCCAGGCGGCGATGATCTTCGCGTAGGTGCCGTTCTGGATCAGCTGCTGCACCGCCTTGTGGAACACCGGCACCAGCGGGCTGCCCTTCTTGAAGGCGATGCCGTACGGGGCCTCGTCGGTGGTCTTCCCGGCGAGCTCGATCTGGCCGCCCTCGAGCGTGCCCTGGTAGATGACGATCGGCGTGTCACCGGTGAACGCGTCGGCCCGGCCGCCGACCACGGCGGAGTTGACGCCGGCCTGGTCGGGCAGCAGCACCGGGATCGGCGCCTTCTTCTTGTCCTTCAGGCACTGCCCGCGCAGCGTGATCGCACCTTCCGCGGTGTTCTTGGTCAGCGCCGTCGCCTGGGTGGTGCCCTTCTCGGCGCCCACCTTCAGCCCGCACAGGTCGGACTGCGACTGGATCTTCTTCGGGTTGCCCTTCTTCACGCCGATGGACGTGCCCGCCGTGAAGTAGGTGACGAAGTCGTTGCCCTTCTCGCGGTCGCTGTTGTCGGTGAACGCCGACATCGCGAAGTCGAAACGGCCGGCGTTGATGCCGGCGAGGATGCCGTCGAACTGCGCCTTGCGGATGACGACCTTGATGCCCAGCAGGGTGCCGAGGGCGTTGGCGAGGTCGACGTCGAAGCCCTGGAAGCCCCCGCCGGACTTCGTGAACTCGATCGGCGCGTAGCTGGGGTCGGTGGCCATGACGAGCTGGCCCTTCGACCTGACGGCGGCCGGCAGCTGGTCGTGCAGGCTCGCGGCCTTGGTCACGCTGACGCTCGCGCTCTTGGCCTTGTCGTTCACCTTCTTGCCCGAGCCGCAGCCGCTCAGGGCGAGGGCAGCGGCGGCGGTGAGGGATACGGCGGTGCCGAGCAGGCGCACACGGGACGCACGGGACAAGGTGACCTCCGAGGGTGGTACGGCTTGGCGTCACCCTAGCCACGCCGGCTGTTCCCCGACAGGAGGGGGCGTGCCTCGCTACGGCAGGGCGTGCGCCGACTTGCCCAGCACGGTGACCCCGCCGGCCGACACGTGGTAGCGCTCGCGGTCGAGATCGGGCTCCAGGCCGATGTGCGCGCCCTCGGGCACCACGACGTCCTTGTCCAGGATCGCCTTGCGCACCACCGCCCCCCGGCCGATGCGCACGCCCGGCATGAGGACCGACCCCTCGACGTACGCGCCGGCGCCGAGGCGGACGTCGGGGGAGATGACGCTGTGCCGCACCGTCGCGCCGGCCACGATGGTGCCCGCGCCGACCACCGACTCCTGGGCGATGCCGCCCTCCACGAACTTCGCCGGCGGCAGCTGTGGGTGGTGGGTGTAGATGGGCCACTGCCGGTTGTAGAGGTTGAAGATCGGGTGGACGGCGACGAGGTCCATGTGCGCGTCGTAGTAGGTGTCCATCGTGCCGACGTCGCGCCAGTAACCCTTGTCGCGCTCCTCGGCACCGGGCACGTCGTTGTCGGCGAAGTCGTAGACGTAGGCCGCGTCCTTCTTCACCATCATCGGCATGACGTTGGTGCCCATGTCGTGCACCGATTGCTCGTCCTCGGCGTCCTCGCGCAACGCCTCGAGCAGCGCGTCGGTGGTGAAGACGTAGTTGCCCATCGACGCGTAGCTCTCGTCAGGGCTGCCGGGCAGCCCGGGCGGGTCCGCCGGCTTCTCCAGGAAGTCGACGACGCGGTGCTCGGCGTCGGAGTCGATGATGCCGAACCCGCTGGCCTCGCCGCGCGGCACCCGGATGCCCGCCACCGTGGCCCCGGCCCCGGAGTCGATGTGCTGGGCGACCATCTGCCGCGGGTCCATGCGGTACACGTGGTCGGCCCCGAACACGATGATGTAGTCGGGCTTGTCGTCGTAGATCAGGTTGGCCGACTGCAGGATCGCGTCGGCCGAGCCGGTGTACCACCGGGGGCCCAGCCGTTGCTGCGCCGGCACCGGGGTGACGTAGTTGCCCAGCACCGAGGACATCCGCCAGGTCTGGGTGATGTGGCGGTCCAGTGAGTGCGACTTGTACTGCGTGAGGACGCAGATGCGCAGGTAGCCGGCGTTGACGAGGTTGGAGAGCACGAAGTCGATCAACCGGTACGGGCCGCCGAAGGGCACCGCCGGTTTCGCGCGGTCGGCGGTCAGCGGCCACAGCCTCTTGCCCTCACCGCCCGCGAGGACGATCCCCAGAACCCGCGGCTCACGCGCCATGGACACACCCTAATCACGATCGCCGCGGGGTGTGGACAACCCCGTTAGTTTCGAGACTATGCGAGTTGCCGTCCTCAGCCGTGAGTACCCGCCCGAGGTCTACGGCGGGGCGGGCGTGCACGTCGAGTTCCTGGTCCGCGAGCTGCGCAAGCTCATCGACGTCGACGTGCACTGTTTCGGCGCCCCGCGGGCCGAGGCGGGCACGTACGCCTACGCCACGCCCCCCGGGCTGGCCGAGGCCAACAGCGCGCTGCGCACCCTGGGCGTCGACCTCGAGATCGCCGCGGCCGTGGGCGGCGCCGACGTGCTGCACTCGCACACCTGGTACGCCAACCTGGCCGGTGTCCTGGGCGGGCAGCTGCACGGCATCCCGCACGTGCTGAGCGCCCACTCGCTGGAGCCGCAGCGGCCCTGGAAGGCCGAGCAGCTCGGCGGCGGCTACCGCATCTCGTCCTGGGCCGAGCGGCAGGCCTACGAGAGCGCCGACGCCATCGTGGCCGTCTCCTACGGCATGCGCGCCGACGTCCTCGACGCCTACCCGTTCGTCGACCCGGCCAAGGTGCACGTCATCCACAACGGCATCGACACGTCGCTGTACGCGCCGGCGCACGCCGACGACGTGCTGCTGCGCCACGGCGTGGACCCCGACCGCCCGTCGGCGGTGTTCGTCGGGCGCATCACCCGCCAGAAGGGCGTGGCCCACCTGCTGCGCGCGGCCGAGCACTTCGCCCCCGAGGTGCAGCTCGTGCTGTGCGCCGGCGCGCCGGACACGCCGCAGATCGCGACGGAGACCGAGGCGGCGGTGGCCCGGCTGGCCCAGTTGCGCTCGGGCGTCGTGTGGGTGCGCGAGATGCTGCCGCGTGACGACCTCGCTCAGCTGCTCACCCACGCCACCGTCTTCGTCTGCCCGTCGGTGTACGAGCCGCTGGGCATCGTCAACCTCGAGGCCATGGCCTGCGAGACCGCGGTCGTGGCCAGCGCCGTGGGCGGCATCCCCGAGGTGGTGGCCGACGGGCTCACCGGCCTGCTCGTGCCCTTCCACGCGGTGCCCACCGACGAGTTCGAGCAGGGACTGGCCACCGCCGTGAACGAGCTGTGCGCCGACCCGGTGCGCGCCACCACCATGGGCCTGGCCGGCCGCGAGCGCGCCATCCATGATTTCGGCTGGGACACCATCGCCCGCCGCACCGTCGAGCTGTACGAATCACTGGACCGCTGAGCTGTTTGTGACGGTGAACAGGGCCGTCGCGGTGCCCGGCTCGACCTCGGTGAACCCTCCGTCGTGCACGACGGGCCGGCCGGCGGCGACGGCGGCCTGCCACTGCGGCGGTGTCGCGTCGCGCACGGCGAGGCGGAATCCGGCCTCGATCCAGCGGCGGCGGTCGCGGCGGGAGAGGGTGCGCCAGCCCAGCTGGGCGGCGTGCGCGGCCTGGGCCATGGCCTTGCCGGTGGTCATCTCGGCGTGCGGTGAGAGCAGGACGAGGGGTGTGCCCGGCGCGGGCGCGGGCGGCGGCGCGTCGTCGACGAGGTTGGTGCCACCCACCTGCAGCTTGCGCAGCTCCGGCGGCCAGTCGTCGACGGGCACCGGCGGGTAAACGCGCAACCGGGCGCTGCCGTGCGCGACGTCGAGCCCGTCGACGGCCAGCGCCCGGCGCCACTCGGCGCCGCGCGCCCGGCGCACGACCTTGCGGATGCGCTGGCCGTCCCATGCACGCACCGTCGGTTCCCACTCGGGCCGCTCGGCGGTGAGCAGCAGCAGCACCCCGCGGGCCGCGGCCTCGAGGGCATCGGTGCGCGCCGGCGGGTCGTCGCGTTCGATGCGCACCACGAACGGCAGGGCCAGCTCGCTGCCGGTCATGGCGCGAGCGCGGCGATCCAGTCCGCCAGCAGCCGGACGCCGAAGGCGGTGGCGCCGCGCGCCAGCACCCCGTCGTCCTTGGCCGCCCGGCCGGGCCCGGCGATGTCGAGGTGGGCCCAGGGGACCTCGCCGACGAACTCGCGCAGGAACAGCGCCGCGGTGATCGCGCCCGGGTTGCCCGGCGAATTCACCGCGTCGGCCACCTCGGAGTGCAGCAACGCGGCGTAGTCGCCGACGAGCGGCAGCCGCCACAGCGGCTCGTCGACGCGCTCGCCCGCGGCCTGCACCTGCGCGGCCAGGTCGTCGTCCGTGGCGAACAGGGCGGCGGTGCGGGTGCCCAGGGCCACCTTCGCCGCGCCGGTGAGGGTGGCGACGTCGACGAGGGCGGTGGGCCGCAGCCGGGCCAGGGCCCAGGCGAGGGCGTCGGCGAGCACGATGCGCCCCTCGGCGTCGGTGTTGGTGATCTCGCTGGTCCGCCCACCGACATGCCGCACGACGTCACCGGGCCGGTAGGCCGCCCCGGAGAACGCGTTCTCCGCGGTGGGCACGAGCACGGTGACCCGCACCGGCACCCGCGCGGCCGCGGTGGCGTGCAGCGCGCCGAGCACCACGGCCCCGCCGGACATGTCGGTGAACATCGTGTTCATGTTCGTGCCGGTCTTGCGGTTGAGCCCGCCGGTGTCGAAGGTGATGCCCTTGCCGACGAGGACGACGTGCGGCTCACCGGCCGCGCCGCGCGGGCGCCAGGAGGCCTCGATCAGCCGGGGCGGGGCGCCGGCCCCGCCGCCGACGGCGAGCACGCCGCCGAAGCCGTGCTCGGCGAGCCAGGCCTCGTCGCGGACGTCGACCCGGACGCCGAGCGGGGTGAGCCGGTCGTCGGCCCGGGCGCCGAGCCAGGCCGGGGTCTTCACCAGGGTGCGGGTGTTGGCGAGGTCGCGGGCCCAGCACACCGCGGCGGCGCGGCGCCGGCCGGCCTCGACGGCGGCGGTGTCGGTGGCGCCGCACAGGTCGATGCGGGTGGGCGCGACGGGCGGCTCGGTGGCGCGGCTGAACCGGTAGGCGCCGAGCACCAGGCCCTCGACCAGCGCCGTGAGGCGCGCACCGGCGAGGTCGGCGGCGTCGAGCGCGGCGTCCGCCTCGGTCAGGCCGCGGGCCCAGGCGCCGGCCGCGGACCGCACGCCGTTCGGGTCGGCGGGCAGGTCGAGGAGGTGCGCGTCGGCGTCCGCAGCCGTGATCCGCACGTCGAGCACGCGGCGCTCCTCCTCCGGGACGGTGCAGCAGTCGGCCCCGGCACCCGACTGGCTCGGGTGACCGGGGCCGGCGGCAGGACGGTTAGCTGACGACCGACTTCAGCGCGTCACCGAGTGCGCTGGCCTCGTCGGCGTTGAGCTCGACGACAAGACGGCCACCGCCTTCGAGCGGAACGCGCATGACGATGCCGCGCCCTTCCTTGGTGACCTCGAGCGGACCGTCGCCCGTCCGCGGCTTCATGGCCGCCATGCCTACCTCCTTGGTGAGCCTGTGCTCACGTTCCAGACACGAGTCCGGCGAACGCAACGCGAACGCCGGGACCGCCATTCTCCCGCATGCACCGCCCCGACCCCAAGCCAGGGGTTGCGCAGCCGCCTCCCGGCCGCCGCCGGGCGGTAGCGTCGGCCGCGAACCCGGCTCCCCGACGAGAGAGGTCACTGGCGTGGCGGACGTGTTGCTGGTCGAGCGTGACGGGGGGGTGGCGACGCTCATCCTGAACCGGCCCGAGTCGATGAACTCGCTGTCGGTGGCGCTCAAGGAGGCCCTGCTGGAGGCCGCGCGCGACGTGGCCGCCGACTCCGCGGTGCGGGCGGTGGTGCTGGCCGGCAGCGGCCGTGGCTTCTGCGTCGGCCAGGACCTGCGCGAGCACGTGGCCATGATCGACTCGGGCGACCCGGCGCCCCTGTCCACCGTGACCGAGCACTACAACCCGCTGCTGCTGGCGCTGGCCCGGATGCCCAAACCGGTGATCGCGGCGGTGAACGGGATGGCCGCCGGCGCGGGGGCCGGGCTGAGCTTCGCGTGCGATTTCCGCATCGCGGCCAAGACCGCGGGTTTCCTGATCGCCTTCGCCAACGTGGGCCTGTCGCTGGACAGCGGCGTGTCCTGGACGCTGCCGCGGCTGATCGGCAGCGCTCGCGCCACGGCCCTGGCCCTGCTGGCCGAGCCGATCACCGCCGAGGCCGCGCTGGAGATGGGCCTGGTCAACGCCGTGGTCGAGCCCGACCGGGTGCTGCCCGCGGCGCAGGAACTCGCGGCCCGGCTGGCCGCGGGCCCGACGGCCGCCTACGCGGCGATCAAGCAGTCGATCAACTACGCCGCCACCGCCGACCTCGAGTCGGCGCTGGCCATGGAGGGTGAGCTGCAGGCGGCGATGGGCGCCACCGACGACCACCGCAACGCCACCGCCGCGTTCGTGGCCAAGGAGCGGCCCACGTTCACCGGCCACTGACCCCGCTCAGGCCGGCGTGGCCCGCCAGCAGGTGGCCACGTGGTCATCGACCATGCCGGTGGCCTGCATGAGCGCGTAGGCGGTGGTCGGGCCGACGAACCGCAACCCGCGCCGCTTGAGCTCCTTGGCCATCGCCACCGACTCGGGCGAGGTGGCCGGCACGTCGGCGAGCGTGGCCGGCCGCGGCCGCGCCGCCGGCGCGAACGACCACAGCAACGCGTCAAGACCCTCGGGAACGGCGTCGCGGATCGCGCGGGCGTTGCCGATCGCGGCGTCGATCTTGGCGCGGTTGCGGACGATGCCGGCGTCGGCCAGCAGCCGCTCGACGTCGCCCGCGCCGAAACCGGCGACGCGGTCCACGTCGAAGCCGGCGAAGGCCGCGCGGAAGGCGGGACGCTTGCGCAGGATCACCAGCCAGGACAGCCCCGACTGGAAGGCCTCGAGGGAGAGGCGCTCGAACAGCACCGTCTCGCCGTGCAGCTCGCGGCCCCATTCGTCGTCGTGGTAGGCCACGTACTCGGGCGCCGAGACGGCCCAGGCGCAGCGCGGCCGGTCGTCGACCGGCGCCGCCGGCGCAGGCTCAGCAGTCATCGCTCGGACGCCGGGCCGGGGGCGCCCACACCTGATCCGGGTCGGCCGCGAGCGGCTCGGCCGGCGCCGGCTCGACCGGCTCCGCCGGCTCCTCCGGCCCCGCCGGTGTTGTCGGCTCCGCCGGGGCGGGCGGCTCCGCCGGGGCGGTGGCCCGGCCGCGCAGCCGCGCGATCTCGTCGTCGCGGGCCCGCAGCTCCCCGGCGAGCCGGTCGAGCAGGATGTCGGTCTCGGCGAAGCGGTAGCCGCGCAGCGCGACCGGCAGGCGCACGGCGTCGATGTCCTCGTGGCTCAGGCTGCGCCCGGCCGGCAACTCCCACGGCGGCTCGTCGCGCAAGGGCGGCGCGATCTGCTCGCCGGCCGGCAGGAAGCGCACGGCCAGGGCGAACAGCCCGACGGCGGCGACGACCGCGAGCAGGCCGTACAGCAGCAGCGACAGCACCCGACCAGGGTGCCACGCCCCGCCGACGGCCGCGGGGCGCCCCGCTCAGTCCGCGATGGCGGCGAGGGCCACCGTCTTCTCCGGCGTCAGGCGCACGAGCAGCTCGCCGCGCACCGCGTTGCGCCGGCCGAACTCCTCGGCCTGGTCGGCGCCCATGTACCGGCCACCCAGCGCGACGGCCCAGGGCAGCATCTCCTCGAGGTCCTCGGAGATCTCGACGGGTCCGCTGAGCGTGACGAAGTCGAAGGGCGGGCGCTCCTCGTCGACCACGAGGGTCGCGTACCCGGTCCGGCGCAGGTTGCGGCCCTTCACCGTGTCGGTGCCGGTCGTGAACACGACGGTGTCGCCGTCAAGCACGAACCAGATGGGCGCGGCGTGCGGGCGGCCGTCCTTGCGGGTGGTCGCGAGCACCGCGGTGCGTGCGCCCTCGGCGAGGAAGGCGCGGCGCTGGTCGTCGGTCATGGGTGTCGCCATGACCACAGCGTACGAAGCCTGCCGTGTGGTGGACTGCGCGGCATGACCGACGCTCCGGTGCTCGTCGAGCGGGTCGACGACGGCGTGGCCGTCGTGCGGCTGAACCGCCCGGCGCGGCGCAACGCCCTCGACTCCGCCGCCCTCGCCCTGCTCGGGGACACCCTCGACACGCTCGCCGCCGAGGACTCGCTCAGGGCGGTCGTGCTCTCGACCACCGACACCACCGCCCTGTGCGCGGGCGCCGACGTGGCCGAGCAACTCGACCACGACGGCGGGGTGGCGCGGATGGCCGCCTTCACCCGCCTTTACCGCGCGTTGGACGAGTTCCCGGTTCCGGTGATCGCCGTGTGCGTGGGCAACTGCGTCGGTGCCGGCGCGGAGATCGTGGCCGGTAGCGATCTGCGCGTGGGCGGCGACAACCTCAAGCTCGCCTGGGCCGGCGCCCGGCTGGGCGTGCCCGTAGGCCCGGCCCGCCTCGCCCCGCTGATCGGGGTCTCGCGGGCGAAGGACCTGGTCTACACCGGCCGCGTCGTCGGCGCAGCCGAAGGGCTGGCGATCGGGCTCCTGCACCAGGTGGTGCCGCCTGGGGACGCCGAGACCGCCGCCCTCGAACTCGCCCGAGGCGTCGCGGCGCAGTCCGCCGGCGGCATCCGGGTCCTCAAGGCGATGTTCCGCGAACTCGACGGCACCGCCGCGCGGGTCGCGCACGAGAACGTCGCGCTCATGCACTTCCAGCAGCACGGGGCGGGTCTGCCGCGCGCCCTTGGCTGACGCCCGTCAGGGCGGCCATTGCCGCGTCGACCGTGTCGACCCGGTGCAGCGCGGCGAGCGCCGTCGCGCGCAGGAAACCCTGTCCCAGCAAGGATTCCAGGTACGTCCACAGCGGCGCGTAGAAGCCGTGGGGATCCAGCACCACCACCGGCTTGGCGTGCATGCCGAGCGTGTGCGCCGTCCAGACCTCGAACAGCTCCTCCAGCGTGCCGATGCCGCCGGGCAGCGCCAGGAAGGCGTCGCAGCGCTGGTCCATCTCGCGCTTGCGCTCGCGCATGGTGTCGACCACGACGAGTTCGTCGGCGTCGGTGTCGGCGACCTCCAGCGGCACCAGGTGCTGCGGGATCACGCCGGTGGTGTGCGCGCCGCCGGCGCGGGCGGCGCGGGCCACGGCGCCCATCATCGACACCCGGCCGCCGCCGGAGACGAGGGCGTGGCCGTCGGCGGCGAGCCGGGCACCGACGGCGAGGGCGAGCTCGACGTACCGGGGGTCTATCGACTCCGACGACGAGCAGTAGACGCAGATCCGCATGGCTTACTGGCCGTCGTGGACTTGGCCGTCCGGCGCCGGGTCGACAGCGGCCGACGCGACGATGCGCGACACGGCGTCCTCGACGTCGTCGGTGACGTGGAGGAGATCGAGGTCGGCCGATTTGATCTTGCCGCCGGGCAGCACGGACTCGCGCAGCCAGCTGAACAACCCGGACCAGTACTGCGTGCCGAACAGGATCACCGGGAACCGGGTGACCTTCTGCGTCTGCACCAGCGTGAGGGCCTCGAACATCTCATCCAGCGTGCCGAAACCGCCGGGCATGATCACGAAGGCTTGCGCGTACTTGACGAACATGGTCTTGCGGGCGAAGAAGTAGCGGAAGTTGATGCCGATGTCGACCCAGTCGTTGAGTCGCTGCTCGAAGGGCAGCTCGATGCCCAGCCCGACCGACACGCCCCCGGCCTCGGAGGCGCCGCGGTTGGCCGCCTCCATCGCGCCGGGGCCGCCGCCGGTGATCACCGCGTAGCCGGCCCGCGCCAGCGAGGCCGCCAGCGTCCGCGCGGTCTCGTACTCGGGGTGATCGGGTGCGGTGCGCGCCGAGCCGAACACGGCCACGGCGCGCGGCAGCTCGGCCAGCAGGCCGAAGCCTTCCACGAACTCGCTCTGGATCCGCAGCACGCGCCACGGATCGGTGTGCACCCAGTCGGCCGGGCTGCGGGAGTCGAGCAACCGCTGGTCGGTGGTGCCGGCGCCGATCTGGGCGCGACGCAACACGACCGGCCCGCGCTGGTGCTCGCGTCGCTTGTCCATGCCCGGACCGTAACGCGTGGCCGGGACGGCCCCGCGACCCAGCCTCACACCGGTTCGAGCGGACGGTGCGGCGGCGACGGTTCGTGCACCACGATCTCGTCCCCGGGCCGCACGACGCCGCCGGTCAGGACGACCGCCATGACCCCCGCGCGACGGACGAGGTTGCCCGCGTCGTCGCGGCCGAGGACGGCCTTCTGCAGGCCGCGCCGGTAGCGGTCGAGCTGCACGCAGGGATTGCGCAGGCCGGTCACCTCGATCACGGCGTCCGGGCCGAGGTGCAGGCGGGTGCCGGTCGGCAGGGCGAGCAGGGCGAGCCCTCGGGTGGTGACGTTTTCGCCCACCGCACCGGGAGCGATGTCGAAGCCGCGACCGGCCAGCTCCTCGAACAGCTCGCCCGGCAGCAGGTGCACCTGACGCAGGTTGGGGGCGGTGGGATCGCGGCGCACCCGCGACAGGTGCTGGACCGTCCGCCCGCAGTGCGCGTCGCCCTCGACGCCGAGCCCGGCCAGCAGGGTGATCGCCTCGACGCCGGGCTTGCTGAACCGGTGCTCGTCGTCGCGGTGCACCGCCTGGACCCTCACGTCAGGAACCGCACGAGCGCGGCTTCGGCGTCGAGCACGGCCGACACCGCGACGTGTTCCTCCGGCTTGTGCGCCAGGTTCGGGTCGCCGGGGCCGAAGTTCAGCGCCGGTACGCCCAGCTCGCCGAAGCGCGCCACGTCGGTCCACCCCAGCTTGGCCCGCGGTTCCCCGCCGACGGCGGCCACGAACCCGGCGGCCACGTCCGTGTCCAGCCCGGGCCGTGCCGCCGGTGCGCTGTCGGTGAGCTCGCAGTCGAAGCCGGCGAGCACTTCCCGCACGTGGGCGAGGGCGTCGTCGGGGGCGCGGTCGGGGGCGAAGCGGAAGTTGACGGTGACCAGGCACTCGTCGGGCACCACGTTGCCGGCCACGCCGCCCTCGATGCGCACCGCGTTGAGACCCTCCCGGTAGGTGAGGCCGTCGACGTCCGCACTGCGCGCCTCGTACGCGGCGAGCCGCGCGAGTACGGGCGCGGCCCGATGGATGGCGTTGGCGCCCAGCCACGACCGGGCGCTGTGGGCCCGGACGCCCGGGATGCGCACCCGCACCCGCAACGTGCCCTGGCAGCCCCCCTCGACCAGGCCGTCGGTGGGCTCCAGCAGCACCGCGAGGTCGCCGTGCAGCACGTCCGGTCGGGTACGGGCGAGGCGGCCCAGACCGTTGCGCGCCGCTTCGATCTCCTCGCAGTCGTAACAGACCCAGGTCAGGTCGGTGTGCGGGTCGAGGGCGCCGCTGCCCACCAGCTGCGCGAGGCGCAGCAGCACCGCGACCCCCGACTTCATGTCCGCGGTGCCGCACCCGTGCAGCACGCCGTCGACGAGGCGCGAGGGCAGGTTGTCGGCGACCGGCACGGTGTCGAGGTGCCCGGCCAGCACGACCCGCTGCCCGCGACCGAGGTCGGTGCGGGCCAGCACCACGTTCCCGTCGCGCTCCACCGCCAGCGCCGGCAGCTCGCGCAGCGCGGCCTCGACCAGGTCGGCCAGGCCGGCCTCCTCGCCGGACACCGACGCGACGTCCACCAGCGCGGCGGTGAGCTCGGCGGCGTCGCAGGTCAGGTCCAGCACGCCGCCGAGGCTAGTCGGCGGCACCCACCCGGTGTGACCGGCGGCTGAGCGGCGTCCGGAGCGAGCGAGGCGCCTTGTCTACGCTGGCCGGGTGAGCGAGCGCAGAGCATGGGGCTACGGCCTCACGACCACGGTGGCCTCCGGACCGGCCACCGGTCGCATCCTCGACGCCTGGTTCCCGGAGCCGGCCCTCGGGGCGCTGCCGGCCGCCGCCGCCGCGCCCACCGAGCTCGCCGCCCTCACCGGTGCGCAGGAACTCGCCGGCGACCGCAACGTGCGCCTCGACGTCGCGGTGTGCGACATCGACCTCGCCGCGCCGCCGGTCGACGCCACCGACGCCTACCTGCGCCTGCACCTGCTCTCCCACCGGCTGGTCCGCCCGCGGGAGGTCAACCTCGACGGTGTGTTCGGCGTCCTGGCCAACGTGGTGTGGACCAGCGTCGGGCCGTGCGCGGTGGAGGACTTCGAGCGCACCCGCCTGGCGCTGCGCCGCAAGGGCCCGGTGCAGGTGTTCGGGGTCGACAAGTTCCCCCGGATGACCGACTACGTGCTGCCCACCGGCGTGCGCATCGCCGACGCCGACCGGGTGCGGCTCGGCGCGCACCTCGCCGAGGGCACCACCGTCATGCACGAGGGCTTCGTCAACTACAACGCGGGCACCCTCGGAGCCTCGATGATCGAGGGCCGCATCTCGGCCGGCGTGGTGGTCGGCGACGGCTCCGACGTCGGCGGCGGCGCGTCGATCATGGGCACCCTGTCCGGCGGCGGCCGGGAGCAGATCACCGTCGGCGAGCGCTGCCTCATCGGCGCCAACGCCGGCATCGGCATCTCGCTGGGCGACGACTGCGTCGTGGCCGCCGGCACCTACGTCACGGCCGGCGCGAAGGTGACCCTGCCCGACGGCGGCGTGGTCAAGGCCCTCGAGCTGTCCGGTCGGCCCGGGCTGCTGCTGTGGACCAACAGCGTCACCGGTGCGCTGGAGGCCCGGCCGCGCACCGGCAGCGGCATCGCCCTGAACGACGCGCTGCACGCGAACATCTGAGGGCGATGGCACCGCGCGCTACCCGCCTGACCGTCACCGCTGTCGCGGTGGCGGTGTTGGTGACCGCCGGCGTCGTCGGGTGGCGGGCGCTGTGGACGACGGCGAAGACGCACTTCGCGGCGCAGAACTGCACCGTGGCCGGGTACCAGGTGGAGACCGACCAGGCCGCCGTCGCCTCCACCATGGTCGGGGCGGTGACGAAGTACCGGGTCGCGCTGTCCGAGCGGGCCACCGTACTGGTGCTCGCCGCCGCGCTGCAGGAGAGCAAGCTGACCAACATCCCTCCCGGGTCGGGTGACCGCGACTCGGTGGGCGTACTCCAACAGCGCCCCTCGCAGGGCTGGGGCAAGGTGAAGGGCGCGCCGGACACGATCGCCGACCGCACCCGCCGCCTGCGCGATGTCGGCGAGGCCACCCGCGAATTCCTCGACGCGCTGGTCAAGGTGGACGGCTGGCAGAAGCTGCCCCTCGCCCAGGCCGTGCAGGCCGTGCAGATCTCCGCCGACGGCGCCGCGTACGCCCAGCACGAGCCCGAGGCGCAGGCGCTGGCCGACGCCCTGAGCGGCGTGCGGCCGGCCGGCATCACCTGTGACTTCGGCACCCCCGCGCAGGTCGCGAGGCCGACGGTGGTCGCGGCCCAGGCCCGCAGCCAGCTCGGCATCGACACCCCCGCCCCGACCGGCGACGGCGTGCGGGTGCCGGGCGCACACTGGCAGACGGCCGGCTGGTTCGTCGCGAACGCCGACCGCCTCGGCATCCAGCAGGTCGACTACGCCGGACGCAGCTGGCGGCGCGGCGACGGCTGGAAGAGCGCCGGGAAGGTGAGTTCGGCCGCGGTCGTCGCGACCATGTACCGCAAGAAGTGAGCGGCTACTCGTCGTGCTCCTGCGGCGGCAGTTCCTTGATGAACGGCGGGTCGTGCTCGGTGCGGCCGACCTTGGCCGCGCCGCCCGGCGAGCCGAGCGTGTCGAAGAAGTCGACGTTCGCCTGGGTGTAGTCGTTCCACTGGGACGGCAGGTCGTCCTCGTAGAAGATGGCCTCGACCGGGCACACCGGCTCGCAGGCACCGCAGTCGACGCACTCGTCGGGGTGGATGTAGAGCATCCGCGCGCCCTCGTAGATGCAGTCGACCGGACACTCCTCGATGCAGGCCTTGTCCAGCAGATCGACACATGGTTCGGCGATCACGTACGTCACTGAAAGTCCTCCGGGGCGCGGCGGTGCACGAGCTGGTTCCTAGTATGCCGGTCGTGGTGGAGCCTAACTGGACGGGGCGGCGCGTCAGCGTCCGCCGGGTGGTCGAGCGTGCCCCCGACGGGCGCCTCCTGCAAGGAGACGTGGTCGGCGAGCTGGTGTCGGTGGACGCCCAGACCGCGGTCGTCGAGACGGCCGGCGGGCTGGTCGAGGTGCCGCTGGCGCTGGTGACCGCGGCGCGGCTCGTGGCGCCGTCCACCCGCGACGACCTCGAGCTGCAGGGCATCGCGGCCCGGGCCCTGCGCGCGCAGCACAGCGCCGAGCTCGACGGCTGGCTGCTGCGCGCCGACCCCGGCCGGCCGCGGCGGGCCAACTCGGTCCTGCCCAGAGCCCAATTGCGCCTGCCGCTCGACGAGGCGCTCAGCCGCGCCCACGACTGGTACGCCGCGCTCGGCAAGCCGGTGCTGGTGCAGGTGCCCTACCCCGCGCGCCGGTTGCTGGACGCCGCGCTGGACGAGCGGGGCTGGACGTACGAAGCCCCGTCGCAGGTGCTGGTCGCCGGCCTGGACCGGCTCGCCCGGCCCGAAGCGCCGGCCGTGCGCATCGACGACGCGCCCGACGACGCGTGGCTGGCGGCGACCGGTGGCGACCGCGCGTTGCTCACCCGCCACGACACCGTGGCTTTCGCGTCGGTGCGCGACGGTGCTCGGGTGGTCGCCGCGGCGCGCGGCTGTGTCGACGGCGGCTGGCTGGCGCTCAGCGCGGTGGTGGTCGAGCAGTCCCAGCGCCGTCGCGGCCACGCCACCCGGTTGAGCGCCGCCCTCGCCGGCTGGGCGACGGGGCTCGGCGCCCGCCGCGGCTACCTGCAGGTGGAACGCGAGAACACCGCCGCACTGGCCCTGTACACCGGGCTGGGCTTCTGGCTCCACCACGAGTACCACTACCGCCGCGAGCCGCGGACCGAACGCTAGCCCGGCGGGCGCGACCCGGGCAGCGGTGCGTTCATGGCCACCGTGGCCGTGCCCACCAGCACGCCGCCGAGCACCATGGCGTAGGTGACCCATTGCAGGCTGCCGCCGGGCAGGATCACGTCGCCCTCGGGGCGCGTGAGCACGCCGAAGACGACCACGACGGCCAACCACACCAGCAGCGGGAGCGCCGCACCAAGGGTGCTGGGGACGAGCCGACGCCCGAGGCGGGGCAGCACGGCGTTGCCGAGGAGCGCGGCCGGCACCGCCACCGGCAGCGGCACCGAGCCGGCGTAGAGCGGCACGAGCAGGCACTCGAGCAGGCCCGACAGGCCACCGGCCAGGCAGAGCACCGCCAGGCCGGTCCAGGCCAGGCCGGCGGGCAGGTCGTCGACCGGCGGCTCGGGCGCCGCCCCGGCCGGCAACTAGGCCATCCCGCCGAACAGATCGCGCTCGCGCCCGTCGGCGTCGCGCTCACCGCCCGGCTCGCCGCGCACGAGGCGGAAGTACTCCACGGCCAGCGCCTCCCGGCCGAGCATGTTCGACAGCGCGAAGAACGGGCTCTCGACGGTGATCTGCGTGCGGTGCGCGGCCAGCGCCGTCATCTTCGCCTCGCCGAAGCCGGTGGCGTCGACCGCGGTGGTCACCACGTCGTCCTCGACGCCGAAGGGCAGGTCGTCGATGCTGGCCACGCCGAACGGCAGGTCGGCCTGCCCGCTGATCGCCTCGAAGCCGCGCCGCAGCACCGACTTGGGCGTGGCCGTCCAGTACAGCTTGGTCACCGCCCACGCCTCGCCGGTGCCGTACCCGGGGTCGGCCGCGCGGTCCACGGCGGCGGTGGCCACCCGGTGGGCCATGATGTGGTCGGGATGGCCGTAGTCGCCATTGTCGTCGTAGGTGACCACGACCTGCGGACGCACCTCCCGCACCACCTCGACGGCCGCGGCGACCGCCGCGTCGAAGACGGCCGGTTCGCGGTCGGCACGCCAGAAGGCGCGGGGGTGCTCGTTGGCCGGCGTGCCCATCATGCCGCTGTCGCGGAAGCGGCCGGGGCCGCCCAGGAAACGGTGGTCACGCACGCCGAGGGCGGCCATCGCGGCGTCGAGCTCGCCGATGCGCAGGCCGCCGAGCTGGTCGGCCTGCGCGGCCGCCAGCTGGGCGTAGTAGGGGACGAGGACCTCGCCCTCCTCGCCGAGCGTGCAGGTCAGCAGCGTGACCCCCACGCCGTGCGCGGCGTAGTAGGCCATGGTGGCGCCGCTGGTGATCGACTCGTCGTCCGGGTGGGCGTGGACGAGCAGTAGGCGGCGTTCGGGCTGGTCGGGCACGACGGCCACGCTAGCCGACGGTCACCGCTGGCCGGCGGCCCCGGCCGGCCGGTGCGGGCGGGTCAGCCCTGCGGGCCCGCCGCGTCGGCGTCCGGTGTCGACTCGCCGGTGACGTCGTCTGGGCGCACGGAGCTGCCCTCCCCGACGGTCAGCCCCGACGTGGTGCCGGCGTCGGCATCGGCGGTGGCGGTGGCGGTGGTCTTGCCGTCGACAGGCTCGGCGGCCGGTTCCTCGGCCTCGGACATGGCGGTGGCGTGCGAACCGGACTCGTCGAAGTTGAGCGCGCCGGCGTGCAGCGACTCGTCGACGACGGTGATCACGCCCTCGTCCTCGGCGGCCGCGACATCCTTGCGGGCGATCGGGAAGTGGCAGTGCGCGAAGTGCCCGGGCTCCTTCTCCTCGAGGTCGGGCACCTGCGTGCGGCAGCGCTCCTTCTGGTCGTCACCGAGCACCTCGCGGTACAGCGGGCACCGGGTGTGGAACACGCAGCCGGACGGCGGGTTGATCGGGCTGGGCAGATCACCGGTGAGCAGGATGCGCTGGCGCGCCTGCTCCTTGCGCGGGTCCGGCACCGGCACGGCCGACATCAGCGCGTGGGTGTACGGGTGCAGCGGCGAGCTGTAGAGCTTGTCGCGGTCGGTCAGCTCCATGATCTTGCCGAGGTACATCACGGCGACCCGGTCGGCGATGTGCCGGACCACGGACAGGTCGTGCGCGATGAACACGTAGCCGAGCTTGAACTCGTTCTGCAGGTCCTCGAGCAGGTTGACCACCTGGGCCTGGATCGACACGTCGAGCGCGGACACCGGCTCGTCGCACACCACCAGCCTCGGCTGCAGCGCGATCGCGCGGGCGATGCCGATGCGCTGCCGCTGCCCGCCGGAGAACTCGTGCGGGTAGCGGTTGTAGTGCTCGGGGTTCAGCCCCACCCGCTCGAGCAGCTGCTGGACCTGGGCCTTGACGCCCATCTCGGTCTTCTGCCCCTGGATCCGGTACGGCGCGCCGACGATGGTGCCGATGGTGTGGCGGGGATTCAGCGACGAGTAGGGATCCTGGAAGATCATCTGCACCTGGCGGCGCAGCGGGCGCATGGCCCCGCGGGACAGGTCGGTGATCCGGCGGCCCTCGAGCACGATCTCGCCGTCGGTCGGCTCGAGCAGCTTCGTGACGACGCGGCCGGCGGTCGACTTGCCGCAGCCGGACTCGCCGACCAGGCCCAGCGTCTCACCCGGCATGACGTCGAAGCTGATGCCGTCGACGGCCTTCACCGCGCCCACCTGACGCTGCAGCACGCCCTTGCGGATGGGGAAGTGCTTGCGCACGTTGCGCACCGACAGCAGCGTCTGTCCCGTGTCCTCCGGCTCGGCGGCTTCGGGCTTCTTCTGGAGACTCGTCACAGGGTCGGCGCAATCGTGTCGGACCAGATGTGCTGGCGCTTCTCGTGCGGGATGTGGCAGCGCGCGGCGTGCCCGTCGGGCTCGTCGACCAGGTCGGGGTGCACGGTGGTGCACCGGTCGCCCTCGACGCGGTCCTGGTAGCGGCAGCGGGGGTTGAACACGCAGCCCTTCGGTACCTGGATCAGCGACGGCGGCTGGCCGGCGATCGGCTGCAGACGTTCCTGGCGGGTACGGTCCATGCGCGGCATCGACGCGAGCAGGCCCCAGGTGTAGGGCATGTCCGGACGGTAGAACACGTCGTCGACCGAGCCGCGCTCGACGCACTGCCCGCCGTACATCACCACCACGTCGTCACAGGCCTCGGCGACGACCCCGAGGTCGTGGGTGATGAGGATGATGGCGGAGTTGAACTCGCGCTGCAGTTCCTTCATCAGTTCCAGGATCTGCGCCTGCACGGTGACGTCGAGGGCCGTGGTCGGTTCGTCGGCGATGAGCATGGACGGGTTGCAGATCAGGGCCATCGCGATCATGGCCCGCTGGCGCATGCCGCCGGAGAACTGGTGCGGGTAGTCGTCGACCCGCCGGTCCGGCTGCGGGATGCCGACGAGTTCGAGCATTTCGATGGCGCGCTTCTTGGCCACCGACTTGCTGACCTTGTTGTGCACGCGGAACGCCTCGATCAGCTGCGTCCCGATCGTGTAGAAGGGGTGCATCGACGACAGCGGGTCCTGGAAGATCATCGCCATCTTCTCGCCGCGCAGCGCCCGGACCTCCTCCCGGCTCGCGCCGACGAGTTCCTGGCCGTCGAGCCAGATCTCACCGGTGGTCCGGGCGCCCTTGCCGTTCAGCCCCATGATGCCGAGCGACGTCACCGACTTGCCCGACCCGGACTCCCCCACGATGCCGAGCGTGCGACCCCGTTCGACGGTGAACGTCAGGCCGTCGACGGCCTTGACCACGCCGTCGTCGGTCGGGAAGTGGATGCGCAGGTCGCGGACGGCCAGGAAGTTGTCGGGCGCCTTCTGCTCGCTCGGGTCGACCTGGACCGCCGCGTGACTCACGAATACCTCACTCTCGGGTCCACCACTGCGTAGACGACGTCGACGACCAGGTTGGCGAACACCACGAAGAACGCCGCCACGAGGGTGACGCCGAGGATCTGCGGCAGGTCGTTCTGCTGGATGGCGTTGAACGCGTAGGCCCCGATGCCGGGCAGGTTGAACACGGTCTCGGTCAGCAGCGCACCGCCGAGCAGGAGCCCGAAGTCGAGGCCGAAGATGGTGACGATCGGGGTCAGCGCGGAGCGCAACCCGTGTCGGAAGATGACCCGCCGCTCGGTCAGGCCCTTGGCCCGGGCCGTGCGGATGTAGTCCTCACTCATGGTCTCCAGCATGCCCGCACGGGTCAGCCGCGCATACAGGGCCGCGTAGAGGAACGCCAGCGTGATCCACGGCAGGACCAGGTTCTGCGCCCAGAGCAACGGGTTGTCGCTGAAGTTCACGTAGACGATGTCGTTGAACAGATGCAGCCAGTCCGGGCCGTACACGAAGATCGCCTTGGCCAGCAGACCGGTGAAGAAGATGGGCAGCGACACCCCCGCCAGCGCGATGATCATCGAGATGCGGTCGACGGCCGATCCCCGGCGCAGCGCGGAGATCACGCCGACGGTCACGCCCGCCACCAGCCAGATGATGGCCGCGCCGATAGCCAGCGACAGCGTCACGGTCACCCGCGAGGTGATGTCCGGCCACACCGGCAGGTGGTTCTTGAACGAGTAGCCGAAGCACGGCGCGGCACAGTGGGCCGCGTCCGGGCCGTACTTGAAGTCCCGGCCGGCGAAGATCTGCTTCACGAAGGTCCAGAACTGCGTGTACAGCGGCTGGTCCAGGCCGAGGTTGCGCTCGACGGCGCGGATGGCCTCGGCACTCGGGTTGCGGCCCACGTACTGCGCCGCCAGCTGCCTGCTGCTTTCGCCGGCGAACTTCGGCACCTCGAAGAAGACCGTGAAGGTCGCCGCCGCGACGACGAACAGCAGGATCACCGAGGTGATGACTCGCCTGATGAGGTAAGCGATCATGTTCTGCTCGGCGGCGACGGCCGCCCGCCCTGTAGGGGCGGGCGGCCATCGCCGCTCTCACCTTTCTCTATCAACCACCGTTGACGAGACGGATTACTTGGTCGTCCCGATGTTGAGGTAGTCGTACATGCCGTACGCCGGGGTGACCGTGACGTTGGTCGCCGTCGGCGGGCGGTAGAGCAGGTCGAGGCGGTAGACCAGCGGCACGATCGCCGCGTCGGTCATGACCTGCTTGTCGATGGCGCCCCATGCCTGGGTCCGGGCGGCGTTGTCGGTGTTCTGAATCGCCGAGTCCAGCATGGAGTTGACCTTCGGGTCGTTCAGCTCCGAGAGGTTGGAGTTACCCGAGGCCTTGATCGCCTTGCCGTCGATGATCTGGGACAGGAAGCCGTAGCCGGTCGGCCAGTCGGCACCCCACGCCATCATCATCAGGCCCAGGTTGTGCGAGTGCACGAAGGCCGGGGCGCCGGCGTTGTCGGAGAAGTACTTGCCCGACGGGTACTTCTGGATGTTGACGTTGATGCCGACCTTCTTCAGCGAAGCCTGGATCGACACCGCGGCCGCCACCTCGGCGTCACGGTCGCTACGGGCCGACAGGCCGATGCTGAACCCGTTCGGGTGACCGCAGGCCTTGAGGTAGGACTTGGCCTTGGCGGTGTCACCGCCGTTGTTGCTGGTCGGGTACAGGTCGTACTTGGTGTAACCCACGACGTTCGGCGGCAGCACCGTCGAAGCGATCTTGCCGCGCAGCGGGCCACCGAGCGAGTTCTGCACCGCGGCCTTGTTCACCGCGTACTCCACGGCCTTGCGGCAGTTGAGGTTGTCCAGCGGCTTGACCTTGGTCGACATGGCCATGTAGGCCAGTGCACCGGACAGCGCGTCGTCGGCGTTGGCCTTCTTCGCCGGGTCGCCCACGATGGCGGCCTGGCTGGAGGGCTGCACGCCGGCCCCGGCGATGTCAGCGGTCAGGTTGCCGGCGAACAGGTCCTGGTCGATCCCGGTGGCCTCCTGCTTGAAGGCGATGTCGATCTCGTTCGCGTACTGCTTGCGGATCGAGTCCGACTTCGGGTCCCAGTTCGGGTTCTTGACCAGCACCGCGCCCTTGTTCGGGTCATAGCTCTTGAACGTGTACGAACCCGAGGACACGATCTTCTTCACGTAGTCCGCACCGGTGTCCTTGGCCTTCGGCACCGGGGCCGTCTGCGGGTTGGACACCAGGTAGTCGAAGTCCGCGAACGGCTTGACCAGATGGAACACGATCGTCGTCGCGTTCGGCGTCTCGATCGACTTCAGGTCACCGGTCTTGTCCTTGTACGGACCCTGGTAGCCCTTGCCCGGGTTGTTCGCCAGGATCGCGTTGAAGTACGTCGGCCCGTTGGACAGCACGTCCGGCGCGTAGTTGCTGCGCTCCACCGCGTACTTGATGTCCGCGGTCGTGATCGCCGAACCGTCGCTGTACTTCAGCCCCGAGTGGATCGTGTACGTGTAGGTCTTGCCGCCGTCGCTGACCTTGCCCAGCGACGTCGCCATGTCCGGCACCAGCTGCAGACCGGGCTTGCCCGGCAGCGGCTTGAACGTGGTCAGCGCGCGGGCCCAGAGCCGGCTCGCGTCCCACACGAAGGCGTAGTAGGTGTTGCCCGGGTCGAAGGAGTCCGGCGCGTCCGAGTCGGCGTACTTGACCACACCGCCGGTCTTCGTCGAGGGGTTGACGATGCTGGCGTTCGCCGCGTTGTAGCTCGGCTTGCCCTTGCTCGGGCCGCCACCGCTCTTGCCGGCGCTGCTGCTTCCGCCGCCGCTTGAGCCGCCGCAGGCGGCCAGCGCCATCGACGCGGCCGCAACCACGCCCACGAGCGCGGCAGTCCTTCTCTGATATCGCATCAGCTGTGATCCACTCCTTCAGTGATCCGGTTGTGCTGTTTCCGGCCGACGGGTCGGCCGCTTCGGCGCGCCGCGCCGAGGTCTGGATGTCCGGTCATCGATTCGACCTGGGGTCGAGCGCGTCACGCAGGCCGTCGCCGAGCAGGTTGAAGGCGAGCACGGTGATGAAGATCGCCACGCCGGGGATGAGCATGTACATCGGGTCGTTCTGGTAGTACTTCACCGAGTTCGACAGCATGCCGCCCCACGACGCCTGCGGCTCCTGGATGCCCACGCCGAGGAAGTCGAGCGCGGCCTCGAACAGGATGTTCGTCGGGATCAGCAGGGTGGCGTACACGACGATCGGGGCGATGAGGTTCGGCAGCAGTTCCTTGAACAGGATGTAGGGGCCGCGGGCCCCCAGGCTGCGAGCGGCGTCGACGAACTCGCGCTCGCGCAGCGACAGCGTCTGGCCGCGGATGATGCGGCCCATGTAGGGCCAGCTGAAGAAGCCGATGACGAACACGATCACGGAGATGTGCAGCGTGTTGCCGGTCAGGCCGAAGGCCTTGGTCTGCAGCGAGGCGGAGATCGCGATCGCGAACAGCAGCAGCGGGAAGGCCAGGACGATGTCCATGATGCGGCTGAGCACCGCGTCGACCCACTTGCCGTAGTAGCCGGCGATGACACCCACGACCACACCGATGACGACCGAGACGACCGTGGCCGCCGAAGCGACGAGCAGGGAGACCCACGAGCCGTCGATGATGCGCGCGAGCACGTCGCGGCCCTGGCCGTTGCCCGGCTCCACGCCCAGCAGGTGGTGTGAGGTGACGCCGCCCAGCGAGCCGAACGGGACCTGCGTCGAGGGGTCGATCAGGGACTTCACGCCGTTGTGCGTCTCGTCCGGGTCGAGGCCGAAAATTTTCTCGATCAACTGGGAGAAGATGGCCAGCAACACCAGCAGCGCGGCCACGACGCCGCCGATCAGGGCGGCCTTGTCCTTCCTCAGCCGGTGCCAGGCGATCTGCCACGGTGACCGCCCCGCGATCGCCTTCTCGCCCGCGACATCCTGCGAGACGTCGAGCGAGTCCTGGGAACCCGAGACCAGGTCGGTTTCGCCGAGGGGCACGGTCATGAGTAGATGGGACTCCTCGCTCGTGCCCGCTCAGGTGGGCGGGCGAAATCGATGAAGACGGGTCAGCTTGTGGCCGCGAGGAACGGTATTACGCGTGGACGGCGGTTGTCACCGTCAAGGGCTTTCGAAGCCAGATCGTGACCATTACCGGTCTGCGGCCGTGACATCGCTCGCGCGGCGGTCGGCGAGGAACGGAAACCGCTCACGCACGGTAGCCACCGTGGCCCGGTCCACGTCCGCGAGCAGCACCGCGGGCTCGGCCCCGCCCTCCACGACGACGTCGCCGAGCGGGCTGAGCACCACCGACCCGCCGGCGTGGGGCAGATCCTTGCGGCGCCCCGCCGCCCCGACCCGGTTCACCCCGACGACGAAGCACTGGTTCTCGATCGCGCGCGCCCGCAGCAGCGCCCGCCAGTGCTCGTGCCGGGGCTTCGGCCAGTTGGCCACGACCACGTACGCGTCGGTGTGCGGGGCGAGGGCCCAGAACTCGTCGGCGAAACGCAGGTCGTAACAGACGAACACGCTGACCTGCAGACCCTCGACGTCGACGGTCAGGAACCTGTCACCGGCCGCGTACTGCTCGTGCTCCCCCGCGTAACTGAACGGGTGGATCTTGGCGTACCTGTCCACCGACCCGTCCGGGCGCGCGACGACGGCATTGTTGCGGTAGGCGCCATCGGCGCCGCGCTGCGCGACCGACGCGATGAGCGTGGCCCCGTGCTCGGCGGCCCGGTCGAGCAGGAACCGCTCGTTCGGGCCGCCCTCGTCCTCGGCGATGCGCTCGGGGCGCATGGAGAAGCCGGTCGCGTACATCTCGCTGAGCACGATCAGCCCGGCCCCGGCGGCGGCGGCTTGCGCGATCTGCGGGCCGACCAGCGCGCGCGTGCCCGCTGGGTCTTCCCAGGCGATGTCGTGCTGGATCGCCGCCACCCGGACCGCGCTCATCGCGCGCCCGCCATCCGCCGCACGGCCTCGGCGAGCACCTCGGGTCGCTTGCAGAACGCGAGCCGGACATACCGGTCGCCGGCGGTGGAGTCGTAGAAGGCGCTGGTCGGGATCGCGACCACCCCGGCCCGGTGGGGCAGTTCCCGGCAGAACTGCACCGCGTCGGCGCCGGCCGCGCCGAGGTCGACGGTGGCGAAGTAGGTGGCCTGGGGGCGCACGACGTCGTACCCGGCCTCGGCCAGCCCGTCGCACAGCAGGTCGCGCTGGGCCTGCAGGGCGTCGCGCGGGGCGAGTTTCTCGGCCTGGCCGAGCGCCCGGGCCACCGCCGGCTGGAACGGCGCGCCGTTGACGTAGGTGAGGAACTGCTTCACCGTGCGCACGGCCGCGATGAGGGCGGGCGGGGCGCAGGCCCAGCCGATCTTCCAGCCCGTGACGCTGAAGGTCTTGCCGGCGCTGCCGATGGTGATGGTGCGCTCCCGCATGCCGGGCAACGTGGCGATGGGGACGTGCAGGCGCCCGTCGAAGATCAGGTGCTCGTACACCTCGTCGCTGACCACCACGAGGTCGTGTCGGATGGCGACGTCGGCCACCGCGGCGAGCTCGGCCGGGCCGAACACCGTGCCGGTGGGGTTGTGCGGGGTGTTGAGCAGCAACACCTTGGTGGCCGAAGTGACCGCCCGTTCCAGGACCGCGGGATCGAAACCCCAGGTGCTGCCGCTGCGCTCGAGGGTCACGCTGCGCCGGCGCGCCCCGGCCAGCGCCACCCCCGCGGCGTAGGAGTCGTAGTAGGGCTCGAAGAGCACGACCTCGTCGCCGGGCTCGACGAGCGCCAGCAGGGACGCCGCGACGGCCTCGGTGGCGCCGGCGGTGACGAGCACCTCCGCGTCCGGGTCGTGCTCGAGGCCGTAGCAGCGGGCCTGGTGGGCGGCGACGGCGCGGCGCAGTTCGGGGATGCCGGGGCCCGGCGGGTACTGGTTGCGCCCGTCGTGGATGGCCGCCGCGGCGTCGGCGAGCAGTTCGGCGGGCCCGTCGGTGTCCGGGAAACCCTGCCCGAGGTTGATGGCCCCCGTGCTCGCCGCCAGCGCGGACATCTCGGCGAAGATCGTGGTGCCGAACCCGCGCAGGCGCGCGACGAGTGGTTCGCGGTCGCTCACGCGAGCCAGGGTAACCACCGCCGGCGGTCAGGAGCGGTTGCGGGCGCGCAGCTTCTCGCGTTGCTGGCCGATGAGCGCGACCTTGCGCAGGCGCACCGTGGCCGGGGTGACTTCGACGCACTCATCGTCGCGGCAGAACTCCAGGGCCTGCTCCAGTGACAGGACGCGGTGCGGGATGAGCGGCACCAACACGTCACCGGACGACTGGCGCATGTTGGTGAGCTTCTTCTCCTTCGTCGGATTCACGTCCATGTCATCCGAACGGGAGTTCTCGCCGACGATCATGCCCTCGTACACCTCGGTGCCCGGCCCGACGAACATGATGCCGCGTTCCTGCAGGTTGGCGAGCGCGAAGCCGGTGGTGGCGCCGCGCCGGTCGGCGACCAGCGAGCCGCTGGGCCGGGTACGGATGTCGCCGGCCCATGGCTCGTACCCCTCGTGGATGTGGTGCAGCAGGCCGGTGCCGCGGGTCTCGGTGAGGAACTCCGTCCGGAACCCGATCAGCCCGCGGGCGGGCACGATGTACTCCATCCGGATCCACCCCGTGCCGTGGTCGACCATCTGCTCCAGGCGGCCCTTGCGCAGCGCCAGCAGCTGGATGACGACGCCCTGGTACTCGGACGGGATGTCGATGGTCATCCGCTCCATCGGCTCGTGCAGCGTGCCGTCGACGGTGCGGGTGACGACCTGGGGCTTGCCGACCGTGATCTCGAAACCCTCGCGCCGCATGATCTCGACGAGGATGGCCAGCTGCAGCTCACCGCGACCCTGCACCTCCCAGGTGTCCGGCCGCTCGGTGGGCAGCACCCGGATCGACACGTTGCCGACCAGTTCGGCCTCCAGCCGGTTGATGACCTGTCGAGCTGTCAGTTTCTTACCGGACGCACCGGCCAACGGTGAGGTGTTGATGCCGATCGTCATCGAGATGGACGGTTCGTCGATGGTGATGACAGGAAGCGGTCGCGGGTCGTCGGGGTCGGCCAGTGTCTCGCCGATGGTGATCTCCGGGATGCCGGCGATGGCGATGATGTCCCCAGGACCGGCCGACTCGGCCGGGAACCTGTCAAGGGCACGGGTGACGAGCAGCTCGGTGATCTTGACGCGCTCGATCCGGCCGTCGGCGCGGCACCAGGCGGCCTGCTGACCCTTGCGGATCGTGCCGTTGTGCACCCGGCACAGCGCGAGCCGCCCGAGATAGGGCGACGCGTCGAGGTTGGTGACGTGGGCCTGCAGGGGCGCGTCGTCGTCGAAGACCGGCGCCGGGATGGAGCCCAGGATCGTGTCGAACAGCGGCAGGAGGTTCTCCTCCTCCGGCAGGCCACCGTCCTCGGGACGCTTGAGCGAGGCCCGACCCACCTTCGCCGAGGCGTAGACGATGGGGAACTCGATCTGGTGCTCGTCGGCGTCGAGGTCCAGGAACAGCTCGTAGGCCTCGTCGACAACCTCGGCGATGCGCGCGTCGGGCCGGTCGACCTTGTTGATGACCAGCACCACCGGCATCTTGGCCTCGAGGGCCTTGCGCAGCACGAAACGGGTCTGCGGCAGCGGTCCCTCCGACGCGTCGACCAGCAGCAGCACCCCGTCGACCATGGACAGGCCGCGCTCCACCTCGCCGCCGAAGTCGGCGTGACCGGGCGTGTCGATGATGTTGATGGTGACCCGTTCGCCGGCCGGCGTCACGTGGTCCACGGCCGTGTTCTTGGCCAGGATCGTGATGCCCTTCTCCCGTTCGAGGTCGTTGGAGTCCATCACCCGCTCGTTGACGTCGCCGGTGTCGGCCTGGTGCGCGGTGAACGCCCCGGACTGCCAGAGCATGGCGTCGACGAGCGTGGTCTTGCCGTGGTCGACGTGCGCCACGATGGCGACGTTGCGCAGGTCGGCGCGCTGGCCCACTGGATTCCTCCGTCGGTTCGGTGTTCGGCCCGACAGCGGTGGTGCGGCGGACATTGAGCAGGTCCAGTTTATCGACGCCCGCGGGTCCGGTGCGCCATCATCGGCGCATGAGCGCCCGTCCCTCGATGCCGCCGGCGTATCGCGTCGTGCTGGCGGTGGGCGGGCCGATCATGCGTTGGTCGCGCCTGCGGGTGAGCGGCCTCGACGCGCTGCCCGCCGAGGGGCCGGTGCTGGTCGTCGGCGACCACGACAGCTACTGGGACCCGATCGCGATCGCCGTCGCCGCGCGCGAGGTCCGCCCCATCCGGGCGCTGGCGAAGTCGAGCCTGTGGAAGAACAAGGTGGTCGCCGCCTTCATGGACGGGATGGGTCACATCCCCGTGCACCGCGGTGCCAGCAACCTCGAGGCCATGGCCACCGCCGAGGAGGAACTGCGCAAGGGCACCTGCATCGGCGTGTTCCCTGAGGGCACGCGCTCGCTGGGCCGGCCGTTGCGCGCGCGCAGCGGCGTGGGCCGGCTCGCCCGGGCCGTTCCCGAGGCCGTCGTCGTGTGCGCCCGCACCACCGGGTCGGTGGACGTGGTCCGCTTCCCCCGCCGGCCGTCGGTCAGCGTCGAGTTCTTCCGGCCGGCCGGCGGTCAACGCCGTCCCGACGAGTCGGCGCAGGTATTCGCCGACCGACTGGTGGCCGAGCTGCGCGACGCCGCGCCCTACGAGATCCCGGGCCGACGGCGCACCGCGAGCCGGTACCGGGAGCGCGCCGAGCGGTGAGGCTCACGCGCCGTCACGGTCCTGCCAGGTGCACACGCACACCTCGTTGCCCTCACGGTCGGCAAGGATCCAGAACGAGCGGGCCGCGGCGTCGCTGACCAGCACGCCGCCCGCGTCGAGCGCGGCCTGCACGCGCGCCGGCGCCTCCTCGTGGGCGACGTGGAGGTCGAAGTGGATGCGGTTGCGCTGCGGGCGCGGCTCGTCCATCTGCTGGAACCAGACGGTGGGCAGCTGGCCCGCGGGGTCGGCCAGCCCGCCGCCGGGGTCGTCGTCGCCCGGCCGCTCGTCGGTGTAGCCGAGCATCGCCTTCCAGAAAGGGCGCACGGCCGCGATGTCGAGCGCGTCGACCGCGATCTCGAGCATCTGCACCGGCCGCGCGGGCCCGGTGGGCGGGGCGAAGGCGTGGCCGAGCCCCCGCACGGCGCCGGCCACCTCGTTGGCCAGCCGGACGTCCTGGGCGGTGACGCCCACGCCCGCCCGGGTCCGCAGCGCGAACTCGACGCGGTCGGCGCGCAGGTCGGCGCGCAGGTGCGCGTCGGCGTGGTCGCCGCACGCTGCCACCCCCGCCGCCGCCACCTCGAGGGCCTGGGCCAGCGAGCCGACCGGCACCGTGGCCCCCAGGTACCCGAGGACGAGGCGCCAGCCGAGATGGTCGACGGCGGCGGAGGCCGCGGGGCCGGTGAGGACATCGACGCTCATGCCACCAGTGTCACCCGGCCCTCCGACAGCGGCCGGGCACAATGGCGCGAATGCCAGTGGTGGAGAGCCGCGTCGTCGTCCCCGTCGACGCCGAGACGGCGTTCTGGGTGTCGCAGACGACCGCGCCGGTGCGCTACCGCTGGGACCCGTTCGTGCACGACCAGCAACTGATGGACGGCGCCAGCGTTCCCGACCGCGGCGTGCACACCCGCACCGTCTCCCGGCACCGGCTCACGATGATCAGCGAGTACGTGTCGTTCCAGCCGCCCACGAACGTCGGTATGCGGATGGTGCACGGGCCCTGGTTCTTCGCCCGGTTCGGCGGCGGGTGGCAGTTCCGCCCGGGCCCGCGCCCGGGCAGCACCGAGGCCGTGTGGCGCTACAACTTCCAGGTCCGGCCGGCCTGGCTCGCCCCGGTGGCCGACCGCATCGGGCGCTGGCTGCTCGGCCGCGACATCGAGCGGCGCATCGCCGGCTACGCCCGCGGCTGCACCGACGACGTGGTGCTGGCCGCCGCGCGCGAGGGCCGGGAACGCTGGCGGGCGCGGCCGATCTGAGCGGCGGGGCGCCGGTCAGCGTCGGCCCGGCGAGCTCAGCGCAGCGCCGCCCGAAGCGGCGGCTCGAACGCGTCCGCCAGCGCGGCGTAGCCCGCGTCGTTGGGGTGGAAGTGATCGGCGGCGAGTCGACCCCGCCACGAGCGCGGGCCGCTCGCCCGCAGGTCGACGACACGGATCCCCCGCTCCGCGCGGGCCGCCTCGATCCGCGCGTTCGCCGCGCGGGCCGCGCGCCGCGGCTGGGGCAGGCTGGCCACGACCGCGTCCGGCGGCAGCATGGCCAGCAGCGTCGCGAACGCTTCCGGCAGCGCGGCCCGGTGCCCGGCGTTGAGCAGGTCGTTCGAGCCGACGAGAACGGTGACGATCTCTCCCGCCGGCGCCCCGGGCAGGGCGCGCCAGACCGGTATCTGGGTCTCGATCAGGTCGGCGACGCGAGCCCCGCTCGCCGCCAGGTTCAGCACGTCCAGCGGCCCGCCGGCGCCGTCCAGGCGCCGGTGCAGCTGGCCGACCCACCCGTCGAACGGCCCACCGGCCCCGAGGCCCAGCGACATCGAGTCGCCCAGCACGACCCAGCGACGGGCGGTGCCGGCGAGGGTGCGCAGGTTGGCCGCGCGCCACGCGGCGGCGAACGGCCCGGTCTGGCGCTGCACCGCGGCGACGCCGGGCAGCACCCGGCCCGCGATGCCGATGACCCGTCCCGGCGCCCGGCCGGTCAGGTTCGGGTAGTCGAAGGTCGCCTCGCCCACGGCGGGACCAACGCGCGGCGCGCCGGGCCGATTCCGCGACGTGGCGCAGCCGCCGCCGACGCCCGTCCCGGGCCGGCGATCCACTCCTGGGCCAGCTCCGCGGCCACGGCGACGTCCAGCACCGGGACGGGCGCGCCGAGCGTGACCGTCACCGGGTGCCGGCGCAGCGGGCCGGCCTTCGGCAGCAGGGCGTCGGTGCCGGTGATGCGGGCGGGCACGACGGGCACGCCGAACTCGGCCGCCAGCCGGAACGCGCCCCGGTGCCAGGTGCCGGGCGGGGCGTCCCGGCTGCCCGAGGGGTAGACGACCACGGCGCGGCCCTGCCGCAGGAACCGCCCGGCGCCCAGCAGGTCGGCGGTGCCGCCCCCGCTGCGGCGTACGGCGAAGCCCCCGACCAGCGCCCGGCAGACCAAGGCCCGCAGCGGCGAGCGGAACCAGTAGTCGGCGGCCGCGGCGATGCGCGGGGCGTGGCCGGCGTCGAGCGCGGCCACGAGGGCCACCGAATCGGCGTGCGAGACGTGCGGCGCCACGACCACACAGCCACCCGCCGGCAGGGCGCCGCGCACCGTCAGCCCGCCCCCGGCCGCGAGGACCGAACGCCACAGCAGCGCCCGCAGCACCGCCGCCGGCAGCGCGATAAGCATGACGGCCGCGATCACGCCGAGGACCCACCAACCGAGGAGGTCGGCGGCGGTCGCGGCGAGGGCCGAGCCGCAGACGCCGGCCAGCGCGCCCAGCGCCGAGTCGACGCGGTCGAGCAGGCCGCCGAACCCCGGCAGCCAGCTGCCCGCGTCCTTCACCCCGGCCCGGCGCTTGACCTGCGACTCGCGCAGGTCGCCGACGATGCCGGCGGCCGGCACCACCGGCACGAGCCACCACGGCCCCAGCACACTCAGCACGACGCCGCCGGCGACCACCGACGCGAGCGCGCCGGCCCAGGTCTTGTTGGGTGACCACGGCGACAGCCCGCGCGCCAGCGGGCCGCTGCGACCCAGGGTGCGTCCCCCGACCCAGGCCGCGACGTCACCGATCGAGACGGCCATCAGCGCCGGCAGGGTCCAGGCCACCGGGAGGGCCGCCAGCGCGGCGAGCGGCAACCCGACCAGAGTGGCGGACAGCGCCAGCCGGGCCGGCGTCGCCGTGCGGGCGACGAGCGGGCGGAAGGCGAGGAACGCGGCGCACACGGCGGGCACGAGCACGGCCGTCGGGGCGAGCGACCCGGCTGCGGTGGCCGTCACCGCGGCCAGGGCGCAGGCGATCCGGGCCGGGCCCGCGGGGGCGATGAGGCGGGCCAGCTCGGCACCGGCGACGGCGGCCAGGACCAGAGCGAGCGCCGCCATTCCGTCCGGCACGTGGGTGGCGGTGAACAGGACGGCCGCGGCGCCGACCCACACGCACCAGCGCCGGCGCAGCTCGCGCTGACCACTGGCCGCGACGAGGACGCCGCCGACGCCGAGCAGCGCGACGGGCAGGACGACGGCGGCGTTCATCGGGCCACCGCCCGGTCACCGAGCTCGCGCAGGGCGCCCCGCAGCCGCAGGCCGGCGGTGACCGCGCTGCCGGCGGCGATCACCACGGCGACGGCGACCCACGCACCCGTGGCGGCCGCGACGACGCACAACGCGGCCCGCTCGGTCTTGCCGACGGGGCCGCCGTTGCGCCGCACCGCGCCGGCGGAGGCGGCGCACAGGGCGATCCAGGAGGGCAGGCAGGAGGCGAGGAGCACGAGGGCGCCGAGGGGGCCGGCGACGTGGACGGCGAGCCCGGTCAGCAGGGCGAGGTCGGCGAGCCGGTCGCCGAGTTCGTTGATCACGGCCCCGCGGCGCGAGGGACGCTGCCGGCGGGCCAGGTTGCCGTCGAGGTTGGCACAGCCGAGGCGGGCGACGGCGGCCAGCGCCACGGCGCCCGCGGTGAGCGGGCCGGGGGCAGTGAGGGCGAGCAGGGTGCCGCCGGCGAGGGCGGCAAGGACACCGGCGGCGCTGACCGTGTCGGGACGCACGCGGTGCCGGTCGAGGAGGTCGAGGACGGGGACGAGGCGGCCGGCGAACCAGGGCTTGAGGCGGTACAAGCCGGTGCCGGCGGGGGCGGTGGTGGTCATGGATCCACCGTGGTCAGGACGGCGCCGCCGCGGATCGGCACAGGTACTCGACCCAGCTGCGTACTGCTACTCAGTCCGTCAGAGCGGCGCCGGTTCGTCGAGCGCCTCGGCGAGGTTCTTGATGGTGAGCAGGCCCTGCCCCATGCCGCGTTCGAGTTCGTCGTCGTGGCCCGCCTGACCGCCGAGGAACGCACCGGTGAACCACAACGCGAACCGACCCTCGCCGCGCGGCGTGCGCCGGGTCTGGGTCACCAGCGTGCCCGCACCCTCGGCCCGCAGCTCGTATCGCCACTCGGAACGATTCGTCAGCACGGTCCAGCCGATCTCCCGGCCGGGAACGAACCTGGTCACCCGCGAGAGCGTGGCCCACCGGGCACGTTCGCGCCGGTTGAGACCGATCAGGAAGCGGCCGGCCCGAACGGCACCCAGCGGCACGACGCGCACACACTCCGGGGACCACTCGCGCGTCCTGCGGACATCGGAAACGACGCGCCAGACGGCGCCCGGCGGGGCGGCCACCTCGATCGACGCGCTCAGCGGCCTTGGTTCCACGTTCTGTCCCATGACGACGATCTCCTCGATATCCATGCGAACCGGGCGGTTCACCGGTTCAGGGTGGCCATCACCCCCGGACGTTCCCTCGACACCCTCTCCGACTCGCGCCCCTTTCGCCGGATGACACCGGGCCGCACACCTATGACGGACGAAGAGCCGGAATGGCGACGTCGCCGCGCGGTGACGTGTCCGGGCGCCGCGGGTAGGACGGTGCCATCCGGTTGAACCGCCAGCCGCGTTCCGGCCGTCAGGAGCCTTCGGTGTCGTCGGCGCAGCCAGACCGCTGCTCGTTCCGGTTCATCGGCAACGCGACCGCCCTGCTGCGGCTCGGCCCCTTCACCCTGCTCACCGACCCGAACTTCCTGCATCGCGGGCAGCGGGCTTATCTGGGCCACGGCCTGACCTCGAAGCGGCTGGTGGACCCGGCCGTCGGCATCGCCGACCTGCCGGCCCTGGACGCGATCGTGCTCTCCCACATGCACGGTGATCACTGGGACCGGATCGCCAAGCGGGAACTCGATCACGCCGTGCCGATCCTCACCACGCCGAAGGCGGCCCGCGCGCTGCGCCGGCAACGCTTCACCGGCGGTGAGGGACTCGACACCTGGCAACAGCGCGAGCTGCGCAAGGACGGTCAGCAGTTGCGCGTCACCGCGTTGCCCGGCCGGCACGCCCGGGGTGTCGCCCGGCACCTGCTGCCCCCCGTCATGGGCACGATGCTCGAGTACGAGCCGCGCCCGGCCGAGGTGGCCCTGCGGCTGTACATCACCGGAGACACGCTGTTCGTCGACGACTTGCGCGACATCCCCCGGCGCTACCCGACGATCCACGCCGCCGTCCTCCATCTCGGCGGCACCACCCTGCCCGGTGGCCTCGTCGTCACCATGGACGCGCGGCAGGGTGCCGATCTCGTCGAACTCGTCCGCCCGCAGGCGGCGATACCGGTGCACTACGACGACTACGGGGTCTTCAAGTCACCGCTGTCCGACTTCCTCGACGAGATGCGGCGCCGCGGGCTGCAGGACCTCGTCACGCAGGTCGCGCGCGGGCAGACCGCGCCGTTGCGGGCCTCAGGCGCGGCGGCGGACTAGGGCGATCGCGGCGAGCGCGGCGACGGCCGACATGGCGGCCAGCACCTCGAAGGTCACGACGATCGCGTCGGCCGACCCGCGCGACCCCGGGACGGCGATCACCGACAGGAACAACGTCCCGAGGGCAGCGACCCCGATGACCTGGCCGAGCTGGAAGACGGTGACGAGGACCCCGCTCGCGTCGGCCGCCTCGGCCTGCGGGACGCGGGCCAGAGCGACGTTCACGATCGGGCTGAAAGCGGCCCCGAGGGCAACGCCGAGAACGAGCAGCATGGCCTCGGTGCCGACCCCGCCCGACGTGGCGTCGTCAAGGCAACGGGCGAGGGCCAGGTAGCTGAGCGCAGCCACCCCCATACCGAGCGGGATGATCCGTTCGTGCCAGCGTCCGGGCAGCCGTTGCCAGGTCAGCCCGGACGCGGCGAATCCGATCGCCATCGGCGCGAACATCAGCCCGGCCCGCGCGGCGCCGTAGCCCAGCCCGGTCTGCAGGTGGAGCGCGAACGCGAACAGGAAACCTGCGTAACCGGCCATGAGCAGCGACAGCACCGCGATCGCCGACATCAGGCCCGGCGTTCGCAACAGGCGGCCCGGCACCAGCGGCGAGCCACCACGCACGGAACCTCGCCGTTCCACCGCCGCGAACGTGACGAAGGTGACGGCGCTCAGCCCCAGGCTGGCCCAGCCCCACAGCGGCCAGTGCTCCTCGTGACCGAGGACGAGCGGGACGACGAGCAGGAGCACGGCCGTCGACAGTGTCGCCACGCCGGCCGGGTCCATCCGGCGGCCGGACTCGCCGCGGTCCGCGGGCAGCCGCGACGACGCGAGCCACAGCAACAACAGCCCGACCGGCACGTTGACCAGGAACACCGGACGCCAGCCCGTCCCGGCGACGTCGGCGCTCACCAGGACACCGCCGAGGACCTGCCCGACGACGGCGCCGCACGCGATCACGGCCGAGTACAGGCTCAGCGCGCGGGCGCGCGCCGCGCCGGTGAAGGTCCGCTGGATCAGCGACATCACCTGCGGCATCATCGCGGCGGCGCCGATGCCCTGGACGAACCGGAACACGATCAGGGTCCCTGCCCCCGGCGCCAGCCCACAGGCCAGCGAGGACAGCGTGAACAGGGCCAGGCCGCCGCGGAACACCCGCCCGTGCCCGAGGCGGGCACCGAGGCGAGCCCCGGTGATGAGCAGGACCGCGTAAGTGATCGTGTAACCGGCCACGATCAGTTGCAGCCCGGCCCCCGACGTGTGCAGGTCACCGCGGATCGTGGGGACGGCGACGTTGACGATGGACACGTCGAGAATGGCCATGAACTGGCCGAGCAACAGAACGGCGAGGATCGCCCCCGGGCGTCGGGCGGGCGGGACGACACCGGAAGCGGTGCGGGCCGGCGTTCGGGTCACGCCAGGCACACGATCGTGGTCGTCCGAACGTGAGATCAGCTCAGTGCTCATGCCCTCGAGGCTCGCCCGGGTCAGGTCCTGGTGGTGAGTGCCCCGTCATCCCGGTACTGCCAACACCTGTTACGCGCGTTGTCGGTGCGGGACGCTGTACTGGTGAGCGTGCTCGCCGGCAGTTACAGCAAGCAGCGCCGCGCGGAACTGGCCCAGTTCCTGCGCAACCGGCGCGCGCGGGTGACCCCCGCCGACGTCGGCATCGCCCCGGGCCTGCGCCGCCGCACTCCCGGGCTGCGACGCGAGGAGGTCGCGCAGCTGGCCGGGGTCGGCGTCACCTGGTACACGTGGCTCGAGCAGGGCCGGCCGATCAACGTGAGCGTGCAGGTACTCGACGCGATCGCCGGCGTGCTCCGGCTCGGGACGACCGAGCGCTGGCACCTGTACCGCCTCGCCGAGCTCCCCGGCATCCCGAACCCACCGTCCACGGAGACGCTGCCGGAGGAGCTGCTCGCGGTCATGGACGCGCTCGACCCGTCCCCGGCCGCCGTCTACAACGGCAAGTACGACCTGCTGGCCTGCAACGAGTCGTACGCGGCCCTGTTCCCTTATCTGGTCGAGGCCACCGGGATCGAGCGCAATGCGTTGTGGCAGATCTACGCGCGCCCGGGCCAGTCACCGGTCACCGACGTCGACGTGTGCGCCTCGATGATCGCGACGCTGCGGTCCAACTACGCCAGCCACGTCGGCGAGCCCGAGTGGACCGAGCTGATCGACGCCCTCTGCGCGGCCAACGCGGAGTTCGCGCGGCTGTGGGCCGACCACCCCATCAACGCGTCGGCCCACCACCCGATCACCAAGGCGTTCAGCTGCTTCGGCCTGGGCACGATCCGCGTGCGCTCGACCGGGTTCCCGGTCCCGGCGACGCGGGACTGCCGGATGGTCGTCTACCTGCCGGAGACGGCGGCCGATGTGGCCTTGATCGCCGAGCTGCGCACGCGCGTCCGGAGACGCCTCAAACCGGCCTGACCTTGCCGGCCGGTCGCCGGGCCGCTAGCGCTGCGAGCGGGTTACCAGGCAATGGGTCCGAGCCGGTCGATGAAGGACCCGGTAGGCCCGTCGGCGGGCATCGTGGCGAGGGCGAGGATCGAGTCGGTGCCCTCGGTGACCGTCAGCTGACCGGTGTGATTGTTCATGTCGGTGGCGGCGAACTTGCGGTTGGCGGTCTCCCCCGGTGTGGCGACATTGAACTTGATGTTGGGGAGCGCCTGCGCGTACCGCACGGTGACCATGTTCAGCGCCGCCTTCGAGGAGCTGTAGCCGAGCTCGTGGATCCTCGAGAACGGCTGCTCCGGATCGGTCACGACCGCGAACGAACCTCCGCCGCTGGACACCATCACCACTCGCGGATGCTCCGCCGCCTGCAGCAGGGGAAGGAACGCGTGCGTGACCCTGATCGGTCCGTAGACATTGGTGTCGAAGACGGCGTGGATCTCCTCCGCCGTCGCCTCCGCCGGGGTGGTGCCGTGACCGGGCGTGCCGGCATTGTTGATCAAGACATCCAGGCGGTCGGTGTGCTGCCGAACACGCCGGACCGCATCGGCCACGGATTCGTCCGAGGTCACGTCCAGCGGGACGAGGACGACGTCCGCGCCACTGTCCGTGAGTGTGGCCGCGGCTGCGCGTCCCCGCGCTTCGTCACGCGAGCCGAGGAAGATGGTCCAGCCCTGTACGGCAAGGCGGCGGGCCGCTTCCAGGCCGAGTCCCTTGTTGCCTCCGGTGATCAGCACCGAGGTCGGTTCCGAGTTCGTCATGCCCTCTCAGACGGATCGCGCCGGCCGGCCGTGACATGACGGCCCGCTAGGGCCGGCGGGATCACGTCGTGATGATGTTGATCGGCGCGTGGGCGCGGCGCTGCAGGCGGCGAGCCGCGGCCAGCACCCGGTGACGGCGCCAGGTCACGAGCTGGCGGCGGGAGGCGCCCACCACGATGAGGGCCGCGCGATGGTCGCGACTGAACCGCGCGACGACGTCGTCCGGGCGGCCGATCGCCGACAGCCAGGTGGCGCCGTCGCCGGCCAACTGCGCGAGCGTGAGTGCGCGGTCGCGCAGCGCGATGCCGGGGTCGCGCCCGCTCGCCGTCTCCGCGGCGTGCGGGACCGGTGGGTGAGTCGCGCCCGAGGCGATGCTCCGGCGGGGTCGGGGCACGGTCACATGGACCAGCACCAGGGCCGCGCCGCGGCGCTCGGCCTGGGCGGCCGCGACGAGCACCAGCGGCAGGTCGGCCTGGGTGCCGATCGCGGCGACCACCGGCCCGGTGCGGCGACCGGCCGATCGGGACATCGCACTAGACGCGGACATCGTCCTGCTCGGCGCCGCCCCCGGTGTCGCGGCCGGCGACCGCGGCGCGGGCACGGTCGGCGCGCGACGCGGCCTCGAGTTCGTCGAGTTCGGCCTGGATCTGCGGCTTCTCGGTGACGGGGTAGAAGAACCCGCGGACGTGCTTGAGCGGCGAGGCGGCGCCGAGTTGACCCATCCGCTTGGGTACCGGTGTGCCGGCGTAGGTGAGCTGACCGCGGCCGTGCTCGTCGACGGAGCCGAGCGGTTGGTGCACCTCGATGAAGGCGCCGTTGGGCAGCACGGTGATGAGGCCGGTCTCGACGCCGTGTTCGAGCACTTCGCGGTCATGTCGCTGCAGGCCGAGGCAGATGCGGTACGTGAGGGTGTACGCGATCGGCGGCAGGATCAGCAGCAGGATGCGGCCGCTCCAGGTCATCGCATTCAGCGAGATGTCGAAGGCGTGCGCGATGAGGTCGTTGGCACCGGACAGGAACAGCACCAGGTAGAACACGATCGCCGTCGCGCCCAGTGAGGTGCGGACGGGGACGTCCCGGGGTCGTTGCAGAAGGTGGTGGCGGGCGCGATCGTCCGTCATCCGCGCCTCGATGAACGGGTACAGGCCGGCGAGGAGGAACAAGATCGTCGGCAGCACGACGGTGGGCCAGAACAGCGCCGGGACGGTGTGTCCCGCGAGTCGGATCTCCCACGACGGCATCAGGCGCGTCGAGCCGTCCAGGAACATCAGGTACCAGTCCGGCTGCGATCCGGCTGACACCTGGGCCGGGTCGTACGGCCCGTAGAGCCAGATCGGATTGATCTGCGCCAAGCCGCCGAGTGCGGCCAGGACGCCGAAGACGATGAAGAAGAACCCGCCGGCCTTGGCCGCGTAGATCGGGTAGACGCGCTCGCCGGTCACGGTCTGTTCGGTGCGCCCGTGCGCCGGGAACTGGGTGTGTTTCTGCCGCACCACCAGAGTGAGATGGACGCTGATCAGGACGACGAGCAGCGCCGGCAGCAACAGCACATGCGTGATGTAGAACCGTCCGATCCACATGTCGCCAGGGAACGCGCCACCGAAGATCAGGAAGGACAGCCAGGTCCCGACCACGGGCACCGACAGGATGATCGCATCGGCGATCCGCAGCCCGGTGCCGGACAGCAGGTCGTCCGGCAACGAGTAGCCGACGAAGCCTTCGAGCAGGCCCAGCCCGAGCATCGACAGTCCGACCAGCCAGGTGAGCTCACGTGGCTTGCGGAACGCCCCTGTGAAGAAGACCCGGGACATGTGCACCAGCATCGCCGCGAGGAACAGCAGCGCCGCCCAATGGTGGATCTGGCGGATGATCAGTCCACCGCGCACGTCGAAGGAGATGTTCAGCGTCGACTCGTACGCCCGGGACATGGTCAGCCCGCGCATCGGCAGGTACCGGCCGTGGTAGACGACGTCGACATTGGAGGGGTCGAAGAAGAAGGTCAGGTACGTGCCGGTGAGCAGCAGGACGATGAACGAGTAGAGCGCGATCTCGCCCATCATGAACGTCCATTGGTCCGGGAAGACCTTGTTCAGGAAGGGGCGACTGGCCCGGGCGAGTTTGTACCGGTCATCGAGGAACGCGCCCGCGCGCCCCAACCGGGTCCGCGGTCCGCTCCGGCGGCCGGTCTGGCCCGTCGTCACCTGACCCGGTCGCATACCTGTCCCCTCGATCGCGGCTGCGCACTCACCTCCTTATGACGGCCTCGGAGCGTTATTTGTGACATCCACGCTCGGTGACCCGAGGTCGGACCTGCGAGCCCGGTGGCGCGTGCGCGCGGCGAGGTAGATCGTCATCGGCCACTCGGTGTCCGCGGTGTTCGTGGCTCGTTCGGCGCGGGCGACGAACGCCGCCGGATCTTCCGGGAGCACTGCTCTCATGGCCCACGCGAGCGTGCAACGTCAGCTCGATGAACACGGTGTCCTCGCGCGTCGCCCGACTGGCTGGCATCTGATCCGGTCCACGTGTCGTCCGATCCTTGCACCGCGGACGGCGCCGTTCGTCTGGCTTCGGTTACTGAGACGAGCTGGCGGTCCCGAACGTGACATGGCTGGTTGTCCGGCGTGCTGCCCGGCGACGACAGCGCCCGCAGCCGGCCAGACGTCGGGCAATGGACCGAGGCTGCGCCGCTGCCGGGCTCTACCGTCGCTCGCATGGAGATCTTGCGTTACACCGCCTTCAGTTCCGACCCCGCCGGCGGGAACCCGGCCGGTGTCGTTCTCGACGCGACTGGTGCTGTCGCGGCCGAGATGCTGGCCGTGGCCGCCGACGTCGGCTACTCCGAGACCGCGTTCCTGGTGCCACGGGCGCCGAGCACCTTCGACGTTCGCTACTTCAGCCCGCTGGCCGAGGTGTCGTTCTGCGGACACGCGACCATCGCCGCCGCTGTCGCCCACGCCGAGCGACACGGCAGCGGGCGGCTGCGGTTCGACACGCCGGCCGGCCCCATCGACGTCGACACCCACGAGTCGCAGGGTCGGTTCACCGCCACGCTCACGAGCGTGGCGCCCAGCGTGGCCGAGCTGCCCGACGCGCTGCGCGCGGAGCTGCTGGCCGCTCTCGACTGGACGCCCGCCGACCTCGATCCCCGGTTGCCCGCCCGGGTCGCCTACGCCGGCGCATACCACCCGATCGTCGCCGCCGCGACCCGGCAGCGGCTCGGCGATCTGCACTACGACTTCGAGCGCCTGGGCGCCCTCATGGCCGCCAACGACTGGACGACCGTTGACCTGATCTGGCGCGAGAGCGACTCGGTCTTCCACGCCCGCAACGCGTTCCCGCCGGGTGGAGTCGTCGAGGACCCGGCCACCGGTGCCGCCGCCGCGGCGCTCGGCGGCTACCTGCGCGAGCTCGATCAGGTCGCCGTACCCGCCCGGATCACGGTGTACCAGGGAGCGGACGCCGGGCGCCCCGGCGTGCTCACCGTGGACATCCCGGCCGCAGCCGGCACCGGGATCTCGGTCTCCGGGCCGGCCGTGCCGATCGGTTGATCTTCGATCGGCCGACGCGGGGCGGTCACGTCACAGACGGGCGGCGCGAGACGTCCTAGTGGACGAACAGCCCCGCAGCACAGCGTTCTGGAGGAACACATGCGCGTTCTGGCCACCTTCGGCGACGGGACCGCCGCCCCCGTCGAAGCAGCGATGCCGGAGCCCGGGCCCAGTGAGGTGCTGGTACGGGTCGAGGCCGCGACCATCAACTACGTCGACCGGTTCGTTACATCCGGAGCCACCCACGAACTGGGTTTGATCACGCACGACGGTCCGGTCGGGCTCGGATGGGACGCCGTCGGCCGCGTCGAATCGGTCGGACCCGACGTGCGCACGGTGTCCTTCGGTGACCGCGTCGCGGGTGTACGGGTGGCCGACGACAGCGTCTACGGAGCCATCGCCGAGTACGTCGTGCTGCCCGAGACCGACGTCGCGCTCGTGCCTGACTCGCTCACCTCGACTGAGGCCGCATCGATCGGCATGAACGCCGTGACCGTCGCCCAGGCTCTCGCTGAGTTCGGTGACGCGGCCGGGCGCACCCTGCTGGTCACCGGGGCCGCCGGCGGCGTGGGCGGCCTCGCGATCGAAGCGGCGGTGGCGGCGGGTTGGACGGTGACCGGCCTGGCCCGCGCGAGCGACCAGGAGTTCGTCGAGTCCCGCAAGACCCGGCTGGTCACCGAACTGGACGGCACGACCTACGACGCCGTGTTCGATGCCGCCCCGCTGCAATTCGACGACCGATCGCTCAACGCTGCCCTGTTGCCCTCCGTGGCTCCCGGCGGCACGTTCTGCAGCGTGTTGGCCCTCTTCCCCCTCCCCGACGTTCCCGGCGCCACCGCGTTCGCGGTCGAGGTCGAGCCCGACGGTGCGGCTCTCACCTCACTGCTGCAGCGCGCCGCGGCGCGGGAGCTGACCCCCCGAATCGCCGGCACCGTGCCTCTCGACCGCGCCGACGACGCGCTGCGGGCCGCCTTCGCCAGCGGGGTCCGCGGCCGCTGGATCGTTCAGCCCTGGTCGCCGTCGTGAGGGTGTGCGGGTGCCCGTTACGGGCATAGGTGCTCTACCGGGCCCGGCGGCCCATGGCCAGCACATGTGTGGAGCGCGGTGCGAACCACCGGGCCGGCCGCGGCGTGCTCTACGCCCGCACAATGATCGCCGACCTGGTCCTCGCTGCCGGTCGATGAGGACATGACGTTCGACAGCGTCAGCGACCGGCTGACTCGTCGATCTGCACTCCGTAGCCCGCGCGCAGGACGGCCAGCGTCGCCGGCGGCGTCAACACGTCGGCGAACCCGCTCGCCGGCCGTCGCCCGGCCGCGCCGTAACCGGCGTGCGTCCACGGCACCACCGACCCCTCGAGCACCAGTGCCGGCCCGGCGTCGAGCAGCGCGAACGCACCGGTCGGAAGCTCCTGCCAGGGAACGCGGTGCAGGCGGCGACGGTGCGTGCCGGGCACGATGCGCTCCGCGTGCAACTGCCGGTTCATCCGATCGGCCGACGGCACCGGCTCGCCCAGCCCGGCGGCCCACGCGTCGCGGTACGCGCGATAGGCCGGCCGCCGGCACTCGGCACACGGCCGGTGCCCCGCAGCGAGGGAAACCGCCTCGTCGTGGAAGAACAGCGAGGTGTACCGGCCGGGCCGCCATTGCGGTCGCCAGCGTCCGCGGAAGGTCAGCGCGCACGTGATCCAGAGATTCCCCGCGTGGAACCGCACGATGTCGCGGTCGCGATGCAGGACCCCGCGGTTGCCGGTCCACGCCCCGCGCAGGGCGATGGCGACGATCTCGCCGGTGGGCGTCACCCGGTTACGAGCGGTCATGATCGACTGCCGGCCTGCGCACGGTGCCGCCACGACGGCTCGTGCCGCCCGATCGGGCCGGCCTCGACCGTCCAGTCGTGCGCCATCCCGTCGATCGAGCCGGGCAGCGGCACCCGCCGGGCCGGGCCCCAGAAGGTCGACGTGGCCTCCAGCTCGACGTCCGGTCGGGCTGCCTCCGAGCCTGCGTCGGCCGGCGACGTCCAGCCCATCAGGGCATTCGCGGTGCCGACGAGAGACGTGCGGAGGTCGCTCACCGTGCCCTGGGTGAGCCGCTCGGTGAGCGCTCGCCCGATCGCTGCGGCCAACAGGTAACCGGTGCCGTGATCGAGCGCCTGGACGGGTAGCGGTGCCGGTTCGTCCTGCTCGAGCGCGGCCGCGCCCGCCGCGGCGATGCCGCAGCTCATCTGCACGAGGCTGTCGAAGCCGCGCCGGTCGCGCCACGGCCCGCTCCACCCGTACGCGTTCAGCGAGGCCGTGATCAGGGTCGGGTTGAGCGCGCTCAATGCGGCCGGGTCGTAGCCGAGTCGGGTCAGCGCTTGCGGCCGCAGACCGCACACGAGCACGTCCGCGCGGCGGATCAGGCCTTCGAACACCTGGCGCCCTGGCGCCGTGGACAGATCCAGCGCCGCCGTCCGCTTCCCGACGGTCGTGTCCGGCACCAGTGCCGGGACCTCCTCGAAGCCGGGTGGGTCGACACGCAGGACGTCAGCGCCGTACGCGGCCAGGAACCTGGTGCACACCGGGCCCGCGATCACCCGGGTCAGGTCCAGCACGCGCAGGCCCGAGAAGGGACGGGCCGGGTCCGCGGTCAGCGCCGTCAGCGGGTCGGCCACGGAGGTCGGCGTGATCCGCGCGAGCGGCTCGGTCCGCGTCGCGCGGCCGGCCGGAGTCGACAGCCAACCGCGCCGGTCGTGCATGACCGCGGCGCAACCGCCGGCCTCGGTGATCGCGTTTTCGAGGGCGGCTGCGTCCCATTCGGCGACAGCCGCGGCGACGGCGGCGCGGGTGTCGGCCCCCAGCGTCCGGGCCACGGCCACCCGGTGGTGCCGGTAGTTGGTGTGCAGGCGGATCCATCCCGTGCGGCTTCGGTAGTTGCCCGCGATCGGGTCCCAGGCCGCGGCCCGTGACCAGCCGATCGGGGTGAACAATCCCTCCGACGCGAACGCGGCGGCGGCTCGGCGACGCTCGACCCCCACCCGGGGCACCTCGCCACCGCTCCGGGCGGCCCGCAGTTCCGCTGCCGCGAGGGTCGCCGCAGCCACCGCGGCCGTCGCCAGGCCGGTCACGTCGAACACCGAGGGCAGGACCGTTCGCGGGCCGGAGACGACGACTCGCTCGAGCAGTTCCGGATCGCCGCCCAGCGCGGACCAGACCGGGCCCAGCCGTTCGTCGGGATCGGAGCTCACCGGTCCAGTCTGGGGACCGCGTCCGGCTGAATCAACGTCGATCACCTTCGCCGAGCAGGTCTCCGCTCGTCACCGACCGACGGTGTCGTGCCCGAGCGCCTCGACGTGCGTCGACGCGAAGTGGTCCGCGATCTCGTCGGAGGTGGTCAGCCACACGTCGTCGCGAGCGGCGATGCGCTCCAACGCGCGGTCGAGATACTTCGCCCGCGACGGCTGTCCGATGACGAAGGGGTGCAGCGCGATGCCCATGACCCGCCCGACGGGTTCATCGGCCAGCAACTGGTCCAGGTGATCAGCCAGCATTTGCTCGAACTGCGGGCCCGACATTCCGTGCATCGTAAAGATGCCGAGGTCGTTGATCTCGACGCTGTACGGCACGCTCATCATGCCCGGCTGCGTCAGCCAGTACGGCTGATCATCGTTGGTCCAGTCAAGGGTGTAGCTCAGGCCCAGTTCGGCCAGCAGTTGCGGTGTCGCAAACGTCTCGCTCAGCGCCGGTCCCATCCACCCGAGTGGCCTCCTGCCGGTCGCGCGCTCGATGGTCGCGACCGTCTCGGCGAGCTCGCGGCGCTCGACTTCCTCGTCGAAGCCGGTATGCACGATCGAGTTCGTTCGGCCGTGCGCCACCCAGGCCCAGCCTCGTTCGAGCCCGGCCTCCACGATCTGCGGGTAGTGCGCGGTCACCTCCGAGTTGACCAGCGCGCTCGCGCGGACACTGTGCCGATCGAGGATCGACATGATTCGCCAGATGCCGACGCGCGACCCGTAGTCCCGCCAGCCGTAGTTCAACGCGTCAGGGATCAGGCCCGCAGTGGCCTCGACGAGGCTGGTCGAGGGCTTGTCGACATGGAAGTGCTCGATGTTGAGCCCGACGTACACGGCGACCTTCGCGCCTCCCGGCCAGACGATCGGCGATCGCCCGGCGATCGGTGAGTAGGTGAATGGGACGCGCGCGGAGGTGTCGGTCACGGTGGCTCCCCGAGGTACGGCGACGTGGACCTGCCAATCGTCGACCTTCACACTGGTGTTAAGGTCAACCCGAGAGCCGGGAGGAGTGATGTGATGCGCATCGGCGAGTTGTCGGAGCGCACCGGTGTCTCGCGCCGGTTGCTGCGCTATTACGAGGCCCAGAACCTGATTCAGCCGAACCGGTCGGACAACGGCTACCGGGACTACGACCCGCGCCTGGTCGACCGCGTCGCGCAGATCCGCGGGCTGCTCGACGCCGGGATGCCGACTCGTGTCATCGCCATGATCCTGCCCTGTTTGGACGTCCCAGGCGTGCTCGTGTGCGCGGACGACGCCTCCGCCGACGTCGTCGAGGCCCTGGTCCGCGAACGGGACGTGATGACCGACCGCATCGCAACCCTGACCCGCAATCGCGATGCTCTCACCGACTACCTGGCCGCGGTCACCGACGGCGGAATGTAGGGACTCATCCCGTGGATCCGAGGGGCCCGAAGGTTCGGCGGTAGGCGCTCGGAGGTACGCCGAAGGCCGTCGTGAACCGCTCGCGCAGATTGCTCGCCGTTCCGAGCCCGACCCAGCGAGCGATGGAATCGATGGACGCGTCGGTCGTCTCCAGCAGCTCGGCCGCCGCGTCCAGCCGCACCCGCTGCAGCCAGACCTGCGGCGGTTGGCCGGTGGACTCGGTGAAGCGGCGGTTGAGCGTGCGGGTGCTCAGTCCGGCTCGGACGGCCATACCCGCGACGCTGACATCGGCCAGGCGCCGGCGGGCCCAGGACTGGACGGCCTGCAGGTCCGTGTCCGGTCTCGAGCGCGCCGGGCGCACGAGGCGGATGTATTGCGCCTGTCCGCCGTCGCGATGCGGTGGCACGACCATCCGGCGCGCGACCTCGTTGGCGACCGCAGCCCCGAAATCGCAGCGGACCAGGTGCAGGCACATGTCCAGCCCGGCCGCACTGCCGGCGGACGTCCATACGTCGTCGTGGACGTAGAGCACGGCCGGGTCGACGGCAACGGCGGGATAGCGCTCGGCGAGCTCGCGAGCGTGCATCCAGTGCGTGGTCGCCCGCCGACCGTCCAACAGCCCGGCCTCGGCGAGGACGAACGCACCGGAACAGATCGCGGCGATGCGCGCGCCGCGCGCATGTGCCTGGCGCAGCGCGTCCAGCAACGCGGGCGACGCACCGGTGTGCACGCTGGCGCAGGCCGGGACGATGACCGTGTCCGCGTCCCGCAACGCCGCGAGCCCGTGCCCCTCCGGGACGGTGAACCCGTGGGCGACCGCCGTGCCCGGTCCGTCGGCCGCGACGAGCGTGAAGTCGTACCAGTCCGGAGCGATCTCGCGGCGGTCGACACCGAACACCTCGGCCGGGATGGCGAGTTCGAACAGCGGGACGGCCGAGCTCGCCACCAGCACGACGCGGTGCCGTGGCCCGCTGTCCGATTCGTTGCGCATGCTGGCGAGCATGCCACTCACCGTCGGACCGCGTCGACCCCGAGGCTGGACCGCGATGAGCACTGACAGAGCCGCGGGCCACCTCGTGCGACACATCGGGCTGGGTCACGGCATCGCCCTGTACGTCAGTGCGATCCTCGGCGCCGGCGTGCTCGTGTTGCCCGGCCAGGTCGCCACGCTGGCCGGGCCCGCGTCGTTGTTGTCCTGGGCTTTCGCGTGCGCGATGGGCGTGCCGCTGGCCAGCATGTTCGCGGCGCTGGCCCGCCGCTATCCCGATGCGGGCGGGGTGGCGAGCTACGTCAGGCACGCCTTCGGCCCGACGCTGGGCGGCGTGACCGGTTGGATGTACTTCGTGGCCGGTTCGGTGGGTCAGACCATCGTTCCGCTCACCGGCGGGTACTACGTCGCCGAGGCCGCGCATCTCGGCCGCGGCTGGGCGTTCGCGATCGCTGTCGCGATTCTGACCCTGGCCGTCCTCGCCAACCTGGCCGGGCTGCGCGTGGGGAGCCGGACGCAGCTGACCCTGGCCGGGGGTGTGGCGCTGGCGCTCGTCGTCACGGTCGCCGCCGCCGTACCCCGGATGACCACGCACCGCCTCACGCCGTTCGCCCCGCACGGTTTCGAGCCGGTCGGGGCCGGGGTGATCGTGTTGTTCTTCGCCTTCGCCGGGTGGGAGGCGGTCGCCCACCTGGTCGGCGAGTTCACCGACCCCGACCGTGACGTCCCCCGGGCCGTGGCCGCCACGATCGCGGTGGTGACCGTGCTGTACGTGGGCGTCGCCGCCGCGGTGGTCCTGACCGGAACGTACGGCAGCAACACTGTCGATCATGTGGCGATCGAATCGCTGCTGCAGGGAGCGTTCGGTCAGGCGGCCAACGTCGTGGCGGCCGTCATCGCTGTGGTCATCAGCCTGGGCACGACCAACGCCTTCGTGGCCGGCGTGTCCCGGCTCGGCTACAGCCTCGCGCGCGACGGTTGGTTGCCTGAGATCGCGGCCCGGATCAACGCCAGGTCGATCCCCGCCGGCGGGGTGCTCGCCGTCGCCGCGGTCGCCTACAGCGGTTTGGTGGTCGGGTTCGTCCTCGGTTGGGGCACCGAAACGCTGGTCGTGGTCCCTTCCACCCTGGTGGTCGCGGTCTATCTGCTGGCGGCCGCGGCCGGGGTGCGGCTGCTCGCCGGCGTCGCACGGTCATGTGCGGTGATGACGATCGCGCTCACCCTGGTGGTCGCGCCGGCCGCGGCGCGTCACGTCGCGATCCCGCTCGTGGTCGCAGCACTCGCTCTTGCGGCGCGATACGCATTCGGCCGGCGCCGGCGCAGCAGCGGCACCCTGCCGGCGCACGGTCACGGCCTGCCCTCAGGTTCCGAGCCACGCCCGTAGTTCGGTGGCGAGCGCCGCCGGCTGGTCGAGCTGGATGAGATGACCGGCCCCGGGCACCACCGTCCGGGTGCTGCCGGGCACGGAGTCGTGCAGGCGGGCGGCGCGATCGACAGGTATCCAGGTGTCCTCCGCGCCCCACACGATGTGCGTGGGCGCAGCGATCTGCCCCAGCAAGGTCTCGATCTCGTCGGTGAACCGCTCGTCGGCCTGGGCGATCTGCCGGTAGAAGGCGGCCTGGCCCCGGGCGTCGAGCCACGGGTCGGCGAGCATCGCGAGGTCGTCCGGGCGCAGTCCGCGATGGCTGGCGCCGGCGATGTAGGCCTCCACCACGCCCCGATGGATCGCAGCGGGTAGCTGCGCGAACACGCCCGCGTGCTCTCTGACCAGGGTGAAGAACGGTGACCCCCAGGGCCGGAGCGCGACGACATCGACCAGACACAGCGACGAATAGGCGACGCCGTCCAGCAGGTGGGTGCGAAGTGACACCGCACCGCCGTAATCGTGGGCGATGACGTGGGGCCCGTCGAGCTGCCAGTGCGCGAGCAGCGCGGTGAACGCGGCACTCTGCACGCCCAGGTCGACGTCGTGCGCAGGCAGCTTGGACGACGCGCCGTAGCCGGGCATGTCCCACAGGTAGACGGCGAAGTCCGCGGCCAGCGCGTCAGCGAAGGGCGACCACAGCGCGGACGACCACGGAGTGCCATGACAGAACACCACCGCCGGGCCGGCACCGCGTCGCGTCCACGCGATTCGTCTACCTCGCCAGTCGAACCACTCCGTCATCACGTGCTGATGATGTCGGAGTTCCGACCACCGTCGGCGCCGACCTTGACCGAGCGCGAGTCGTAGCTGCGGCGCGCCGAGGTGATCTCGGCAATATGGGTCTCGGCCCAATCCTTGATCGCCCGCTGGACGGGCAGGAGGACGACGCCGAGCTGGGTAAGGCTGTACGTCACCTGCGGGGGGACGTCCGCCACCACACTGCGGTCGACCAGCCCGTCGCGCTCCAGCTTGCGCAGCGTCTGGGTGAGCATCTTCGGCGTCGCCCCCGCCACGACGCGCGACAGTTCGGCTCGTCGGAGCGGGCCGTCCCCCAGCGCGGCGAGCACCAGCGTGACCCACTTGTCGCTCAAGGTCGCGAGCACCTCGTGACCGGGACACTCGCGAAGGTTCGCGTTGTAGGCGCGCCGTTCTTCCTCGCGCCGCACCTGGGCCGTTCGTGTTGACATGCACGCTCTCGGGGGTTCCTAGGGCACCTCGAAGTGCCGCCTGCCGGGCGGGGTCAACAGTAGCGACCATTACGACATGAAGTCAGCTGTCGTCCGCCGTTTCGGCGGCCCGGAGGTCGTCGAGCTGCAGGATCTTTCCCGGCCCGAGCCCCGGGCGAACTGCGTGCGGGTGCAAGTGCTCGCGTCGTGCGTCAACCCGATCGACCTGTCGACGCGGGCAGGTCGGCTCACCGACGCCGGCCTGATGGCGCCGCAAGCGGTCGTCGGCCTGGGGTGGGACCTCTGCGGTGTCGTCGACGCTATCGGCGCCGGAGTGTCCCGTGCCCGGGTCGGTCAGCGCGTCATCGGCCTGCGCGACCTGCTCTTCGACGGTGGCGCGCACGCAGAACACGTCGTTGTGCACGAGTCGGCGATCGCCCCGGCGCCGTCGTCGTTGAGCGACGAACAGGCCGCCACCCTGCCGCTCAACGCGCTGAGCGCCGATCGGGCTCTCGATCTCACCGGCCTCCGGCGCGGGGACACGCTGCTGATCACCGGCGCCGCCGGTGCGGTAGGCGGCTTCGCCGTCGAACTTGCCGCCGCTCGGGGGATTCAGGTCATCGCGCAGGCGCGGCCCGCGCGCGCTGCGGCGGTGCGCGCCGCCGGCGCACGGGAGGTGATCACGGCCGGGGGTGCGGTCGGCGCGGTCGTCCGGGAGATGGTTCCGGGCGGCGTGGACGCGGTCATCGACGCGGCCACACTGGGTATCGCTGCGCACGAGGCGTTACGCGGCGAGGGCGTCTTCGTAGCTCTTGTGGCACCGTTCGCGCCGCCGCCCATCCGCGCCACTCGTGTGTTCGTGCAGGAGGTGTTCGCGGACGGTGCCCGCCTGGCCGAACTCTCCGCCATGGCCGACGCCGGCCTGCTCACCCCGCGCGTCGCGCTGACACTGCCGCTGGCGGCGGCCGCACGCGGACACCAACTCGCCGAGCAGGGCGGCCTCAACGGCAAGGTCGTGCTGAAGCCTTGATCCGGTGCGAGGCCCGTGCCGCCAGCGCCGCCAGTACCTCCACGTGCGCGGCCGGGACGCCGACGTCGATCATCACCTCGTCTTCGGCCGCGCTGACCGAGAACGAGAAGAACGAGCAGCACTTACTCTCCCGCGCCGTCAGATCGCGTGCCCGGGCAGCCACCGCTTCCCCACCGGCCAACACCAGCAGCAGCCGCGTCGGGACGACCCGATCCACCCGGATCAACGCCTGCGCGAACAGCTCGTCGAACTCCCGCACCCGCCACGGCTGCTCTGCGGTCGGCAACGTGCACGCCGCCGGCACCCAGGTCTCGTCGGCGCTCACGTCACCAACATAACCGGGCCCGTGGCAGGAGATGCAGCCCCGGCGGTCCAGGCGCGATCACCCGGTCGCGCGCATCGACCCGGTGTCTAGGTCGGGGGAGTTGTCCATCGCCCAGACGGCCAGCTGCATCAGAGGACCGTTCGCGAAGGACTCGCCGAGCTCGGTCAGTTCGTAGTCGGCGCCAACCCGTCGCGTGCCGTCGCTCCTCCGGGTGACGAGCCCGCGGGCCAGCAGGCGTCGCAGCGACTCGGTCAATGCCTTGTCGCTGATACCGGCGATGCGCTCGAGCAGAAGGCTGCGGCGGACTGCACCCGGTCGCAGGGCGGACACCACGACCGCGTCCCACCTGTGGCTGACGAGCTCGACGCCGGCCCGCACGTGGCAGTCGGACACGAACAGCGCGCAGTGTGCGTCATTCATGCCACCAGTCTTCCCTCTGCCTTCCTACCGAACGGTAGGAACGCGCTGCATAGCGTCGTCGCGACCACCTCACTCAACACGGGAGTACGACGTGAAGATCGGACTGCTCGGAACCGGAAACCTTGCGACGAGTCTCGGGACGGCGTGGGCCGCCGCGGGCCACGCGATCCTCGTCTCGGGCCGCCACGCCGAGCGGGCACGGGCCACGGCCGGACGGATCGGTGCCGCTGCGGAGCCGGTCGACCCTATCGACGTCGGTGCACGGGCGGACGTGCTCGTGGTCGCCGTCGCCTGGACCGGACTGCAGCAGGCGCTGACTCTTGCCGGTGGTCCGAAGGGCAAGCTGGCCGGCCGGACCGTCCTTGATTGCACCAACGCTGTCGACTACGCGACCGGCCGCCTCCTGCCGACCACCGGCTCGGCGGCTGAGCTGGTCGCACGGCTCGCGACCGGTGCGCACGTCGTCAAGGCGTTGCACCTGTTCGCCGGCGCCACCTGGCCGTTCGCGGGTGATCGCGACGCGTCGCCCGTCGTGAGCATCTGCGGCGACGATCCCGATGCCGTCGCCCGGGCGGCAGCACTGATCGGCGACCTGGGTGCCCGCACGGCGGTCCTCGGCGGGCTGGCGGCTGCGCGTCAAGCCGAGGAGGCCGCGGGCTTCGTCATGCGCGTCGTCGCAGCCGGCGCGAACCCGCGTTTCGCCGTCCCGGACATCACCCCGGCCGGCGGGTGAGCCACCCATGCCGTCTGTTCGCAGACGATACGGCGGCAGCGGATTACCATCGGCCCCGTGACCACCCAGGCTGTCGGCACCGATGTCGACCTGTCGATGTTGTTCAACCAGGCCGGTTACGCGGTGACGAACATGCTGGCCGGCGCATTGGACGAGGTCGGCATCTCCGTGAAGATCTACTGCGTGCTCAAGAAGGCGGTCGACGGCGACTACACGCAGTCCCAACTGAGCGAGCTCGCCTGGATGGACAAGAGCACGATCGTGAACGTCCTCGACGAGATGGAACGCGAAGGCCTGGCGTCCCGGCGCCTGTCCCCGGCCGACCGGCGCGTGCGACTGGTCTCCGTCACCGCCAAGGGGCGAGCGCGGCTCGCGCGAGCCGACGCGGTGGTGCAGGCCACGTACGAGAGCGTGTTGGGCACGCTGCCCGCTGCACAACGCACCGCTTTCGTCGCTGCCCTCGTCCGCCTGGTGGAAGGCCCACTGGCAAGCCCGTTCCACATGGAGGAGTCACTCGCCCGGTCGGCCCGCCGACCCCGGTGACAGTCTGCCGTTAGATCGTCTTTTGATAGACGATCTGTTAGTCTCCGACCTATGGAGACCGATTCCGGCAGGTCCGGCAGGCGGCTCGTCGGCCTGGCGGTTTTGTGCGCCGCCGCGATGATGACCGTCCTCGACGAGACCGTGGTCAATGTGGCTATCCCGTCCATCCAGCGCGACCTCGCCTTCGGCGCCGGCGACCTGTCCTGGGTCGTGAACGCCTACCTGGTGGCGTTCGGCAGCCTGCTGCTTCTTGCCGGACGCGTCGGCGACCTGATCGGGCGACGCCGAGTGCTGCTCAGCGGGTTGGCCCTGTTCACCACCGCCTCGTTCGCGTGCGGTCTTGCGCCGGGTGCAGCAGGGCTCGTCGCGGCCCGGTTCACGCAGGGCACCGGCGCGGCCCTCGCCACCTCGGTGGCGTTGGGCATGGTCGTGTCACTGTTCGACGACCCCGCCGCCCGTTCCCGCGCCATCGGCATCTACTCGTTCATGATGTCGGCCGGGGCGGCGGTCGGGTTAGCCCTCGGGGGCGTGGTGACCGGCCTCGCCGGCTGGCGCTGGGCGTTCTTCCTCAACGTGCCGATCGGCATCGTCATGCTCGCGGTCGGCGTCCGGGTCCTCGAGCGTGACCCGCGCCGGCCGAGCGCTACCCGACCCGACGTGCCGAGCGCGATCCTGCTTGTTCTCGGCGTCGCCGCGACCATCCTGGCCGTCGTCGATCCGCAGCGCCGACCCGTCGCGCTCTTCGCCGTCGTGGTGCTGGCCGGCTTCGCGCTGCGGCAGACCCGCGCCGCGAACCCACTGCTACCGCCGGCTGCGCTGCGCTCGCGCACCGTCGTCACCGCCAACGTCCTGCTGGCGTTGTTGGCGGCCTCGATGCTCGGCTTCCAGTTCCTGATCACCCTCTACTTCCAGCGGTCACTGCGCTACACCCCGGCCGAGGCCGGCCTCGCGATCCTGCCGATCGCCGGAGGCATCGCGGTGCTCTCCCTCGTGGGCTACCCGCGCCTGGCCCGTCACGTCGGCCCGAGGATGATCATCGTGTCAGGCCTGCTGCTCGCCACGCTGGGCATGGCGCTCATGGTCACGGCGCCCGCGGACGGCCACTACGCGAGCGACGTGCTGCCGAGCATGCTGCTGTTCGCGATCGGCGGTGGCCTCGCCGTCCCCGCCGTCTTCGCCGCGGCGATGTCGGCGACCGTCCCCGAGGCCGCCGGTATGTCGTCCGGACTGTTGAGCACGTCGAATCAGGTCGGCGCCGCCCTCGGCATCGCCGCTCTCTCGAGCATCGCCGTCGCGGTGACGAGCCACTCCGGTCGCTCCCCCGCCGCGGCGACGATCTCCGGCTACCACGCGGGCTGGGCCGCCGGCGCCGTCGCCCTTGGCCTGGCGGTGGTCGTGGCCGCTGTCGCTCTGCGGCCCGCGCGCGTGCCGGACCCGGCCGCCCGGCAGCCCGACACGACGCAACACCTGCGCGGCTCAGGTGTCGATGCTTGACGGTGGGCCGGTGAGGGTGCCCCACGCCGCGATGGCGCACGAGACGACGGCCTCGAGGTCCCGGCGGGTCGCACCGTCGCGGGCCTGCACGGACAGGCCCTGGACCACCGTCGCGTAGAAACGGGCGACAGCGTCGATGTCGTGGTCGGTCACGGCGAGGTCACCGTCGGCGACACCGCGGTCGAGGCGCTCCTTGATGGCGGTGAACTGCGACCGTCGGATGTCGGCGAGAAACTCCCGGACGTCGTGGTTCTCGGCGGCGCCGGTGGGCGCGGCGAGGATCAGCATGCAGTAGTGCGGCGCGTCGGGGCGGGTGACCTGATCCGCGGTGGCGCGCAGCATGGCATGGACCGCGTCACGGGCCGTCCGATGCTCGTCCAGAGCCTGCCTGGGCGGACCGCCGTAGGTGGTGCCGTACTGCAGCATGACCTGACGAAACAGGTCGGCCTTGCTGCCGAAGCAGGCATAGATGCTCGCCGAGGCGATGCCCATCGCGTCGCCCAGCTCACTCATGGTGGTGCCCTCGTAACCCCGCTCCCAGAACACGTGTGTCGCCTGCTGCAAGGCAACATCCGGCTCGAAGGTGCGCGGCCGGCCGCGAGGAGCCATGTCAGAGCCTCCGTAATTCTTTGTCGACCGATCCAGTTTACGTTGACCCGCGGGCGCCGCCATGCCAAGGTTTGTTTGTCAGTCACCAAACAAATAGGAACGGACAGACATGCCGGAGCTTCCACACATGAGCAGCACGATCGAGGACAAGACCGTCCTGGTGACCGGGGCGAACCGTGGGATCGGTAGAGCACTCGCCGACGAGGCCCTGGCCCGCGGCGCGAGGCGTGTCTATGCGGGCACGCGCCGGCCCCTGAGCCGTCGCGACGCACGGTTGACGCCGGTAACGCTCGACGTCACCGACCCCGACCAGGTGCAGGCCGCCGCCGGCGAGGTCGGTCCACTGGACATTCTGATCAACAACGCCGGGGTCATGCTGCCCGACAACCCTTTCGAACCCGCGATCTTGGAGCGGCACCTGGCCATCAACGTCTACGGCACCAACGCCGTGACCCAGGCGTTTCTGCCCGCGCTGATCACCTCGCGCGGCTCGGTCGTGAACCTCTTGTCCTGCGTCGCGCTCGCCCCGCTGCCCATGTTCGCGTCCTACGCGGCCTCGAAAGCGGCAGCCTTCTCCTTGACGAAGACTCTGCGCGCCGCTCATGCCTCGCGGGGCGTCAGGTTTCACGCTGTCCTGGCCGGCCCGATCGACACCGACATGACCCGCAGCCTCGACATCCCGAAAACCTCTCCCGAAGCAGCCGCACGAGCCATCTTCGACGCGGTCGAGAACGGGATCGAAGACATCTTCCCCGATGACGCGACCACGCCCCTGGCCGGACCATGGGCTGCCGGCGCCGACAAGATCCTGGAGCGGCAGTTCGCGCAACTCGTGCCGGACGCCCCCTGAACTCGAGCGGAAACCCCGTGTGACGCATGTCCTGTGTTGGCTGTCGTGGGTGCCGGTCAGTGCGGTCACCGCATCAGGCGGCGGGCCAGTGTTGTGACGTGACGCGCGATCCAGGCGGCGTCGCGGCCGTCCCGCTTCGTCCACTCGAGGATCTGTTCCGCGGTGAGCGCAGCCAGCAGCAGGTCGGCGGCCAGACGCGGTGTCGGCGTTCGCGACAGGGTGAACAGGTTGGTCAGGTGCGTGCGCCAGAAGTAGTGCGATCCGATCTCGAATCGCGCGCCGGGGCGCGACGTCTGGCTCATCCGGACGAGCGCCGCGTGGGTGGCGACATAGCGGACGTAGGCATGGACGAAGGCGCTGAGCCGGGCCTCCGGATCGGCGCCGGGACCGAGAGCCGGCGGTCCGTCGAGGATCTGCTGCTGCAGCTCGCGCTCCCGCTCGTCGAGCAGCGCCGCGGCCAGGCCGCCCTTGTCACCGAAGATCCGGAACAGCGTGCCCTTGCCCACCCCGGCGGCGGCGACCACATCGTCCAGCGACACCGTCTCGAGCTCGCGCGTGGTGAACAACCCGGCGGCGGCCTCGAGGATCCGGTCCCGGTTGCGCGCCGCGTCGGCGCGAAGGACCGGTCGCGGCGCGTTCGCCAGCGGTAACAGCGCACGTTCGGTTGCGGGTCCCCGAGCCATCGCACACCTCCCAGCGGGCCGCATCGCGGTTGCGACCGGACTGTAGTCCGGTTATGGTCGGAGGCGCCAACCGGACCATAGTCCGTTTCTTGCTCGAGGAGAGCCATGACCAGCCTGCTGCACATCTCCGCCAGCCCCCGCGGCCCGGCGTCGGAGTCGATCCGGATCGCCGATGCGTTCCTCGACGGGTACCGGGACACCCATCCGGACGCCTCGGTCGAGGCGTGGGACCTGTGGGACGGCAGCCTCCCGGAGTTCGGTCCCGCTGCGGCCGCCGCGAAGATGACGATCTTCGGGGGCGGCGTGCCGCAGGGCGACCAGGCCACCGCATGGCAGGCCGCGCTGGACACCTTCCACCGCTTCGACGCCGCCGACCGGGTGCTGTTCAGCGTCCCGATGTGGAACGCCGGCGTCCCGTACATCCTCAAGCAGTTCATCGACGTCGTGTCACAGCCCGGCACGGTCTTCGGCGTCGACCCACACACCGGCTACCAGCACCTGCTGGCCGGGCGTGGCAAGAAGGTCGCGGTCGTGTACACGAGTGCCGTCTGGGGACCACCGCTCGGACCCGAGTTCGGACGTGACTTCCAGTCGACCTACGTCACCGACTGGCTGCGCTGGACCGGCATCGACGACATCAGCGAGATCCGCTTCCACCCGACACTCACCGGCGACACCGACACCGCGCGTGCTGCGGCACTCGCCGACGCGCGGGCCGCAGCCGTCAGCTTCTGACCGCCGCGCCCGTCGGTCTTTCGGCCGACCTCGGCGGCGGCGGGGCTAATACTTGAGCCGAGCCTGGACCCGGATGAGCCCGGCATGCTCGGCCGTCAACGTCAGCCAGCCGTCGCGGGTGGCGCCGAGGCGGGCGCGGCCACTGGTGACGGTCCAGAATCGGCTTGCCCGGACGCGGACGATCGAGCTTCCGGCAGTGCTGACTCGCACCCGCAGCGAGTCGGGGCCCAGCGACAGGATTGTCGCCGGGCCGCTGGCGAGCGGTTCTGGATCGCGGACCCGCCACAGGCGCCACTCCCGGTCGTGCCACAGGGGCACCAAGTACGCCGGCGGGTGCCGGAGCAGGTTGGCCTCGGCGCGACCGCCGTAGTCGATCGGTGCACGAGGCAGGGCGACGAGGGAGACCGCGTTGTCGTCGAGCCAGCGCCGGTAGGTCGCGGGGTCGAGGCGGTGGTACAGGGTCGCGTTCGCGGCGAGGTCGGTCTGCCGTTCCCAGCCTCGCGCCAGCGGGTAGGCGCGGGCGACGTAGAAGGACTCCCAGTGCTCACGGGTGAAGGCCACCTCGAGCCGGCCACCGGTCGGCAGGTGCTGCAGCAGTTTCGTGTAGTAGGCCCGCGACTGGGTCGGGTCATCGGCGCCCCGCAGCGCCGCCGACACCGACGGCCACGCCGTCCACAATGCTGCGAGAGCGGCCAGGGCCACCACGAGGGCTCGCGAGCGCACCCGCAACTGCCGGTGCAACAGACACAGCAGCGGGAGCGCGGTCAGTTGTCCCAGCCTGGCGATATTGGCCGCCACCGGGTTGGCGACGAGGAAGCACGTCACGCCCGCCAGCGCATAGGTCCACCCGAACCACCGACTTGACGCGGGCCGCGACAGCAGGATCAGGCCGACGCCGAACAGGAGAACCCAGACCAGCGTCTTGGCCAGAAACGGGAACGGGCCGCCGGCGCCGCCGAGCAGCGGGGCGAACAGGACGCCTATGGAGGCCGTGGCCAACGTGGCCGCGCGGCGCACTCCGACAGACGCGGCCAGCCCCGGGACGGCGAGCAGCAGCAGCGCGCCGGCGAGCGGGCTCGCCGCTGAGCAGCCGAGCGCGGCGGACGCGCTCCACCACGGGTGGCCGCGAGCCGCCGCCCGTACTGCCCACACGCCGAAGGCGACGCCGAGCAGGAACGGGACTTGACCGATCAGCAGCGCGCAGAGCAGCACGAAGGCCACCGCGGCCTGGTAGGCAGCGCGATCAGGCCGGGGCCGGGTGGCGGCGAAGTCCGAGGCACCGAGCCACGCTGCACCGACGGCGAGGACGCCGACAGCGGGAGCGCCGAGCAGCAGGCCCAGGACCGGGTACAGCAGCGAGTACCCGGTCAGTGCGGTGCCGGAGTACCAGCGATTGGTCCATAGCGTCAGCCCGTCGTGGGCCGCCGACCAGGCGCGGAATTCCTGGGCGGGCCAGTCGGGACCCCACCGCATGCCCCAGGCGACGACCACGGCCGCGACGATCAGCGCTACGCCGATCGTCGCGGTCCCGGTGTCGCGCGCCGGCCGCAGGCCGCGCGCGGCGGTCGTCACGTGGCTTACTCCGTGATTTTGGCCGGACGGTGCGTGACGACCTCGGTGCGGTCACGCTTGGTGACGCTCAGATAGACGACGACGGCGGCGATGGTGCCGAGGAAGAGCAGGCTGGTGCCGAGCGTGCCCAGCCCGCGCCCGCCGTCGGTCTTCGGTGCGGCGAGGTAGTCGCCGATGTTCGCGCCCAGCGGCCGGGTCAGGATGTAGGCGATCCAGAACGCGAGCACCGGGCCCATGCCCAGCCGCCAGGCGGCCAGAACGGCAAGGATCAGCCCGGCGGGCAGCAGCACGGCCGTGCCCGGCGTCCACCCGGTCAGTTCCAGTGTCCAGTCACCTGTCGCGGTGCCGAGCGCGAAGGTCACCAGGACGACGAGCCAGTAGAAGGCCTCGCGGCGTGCCGTGACGATGGAATGGATCGACAGGGTGCGCTCCCGGGCGTACCAGATCACGAACACGGTGGCGAGCGCGATCGCGAAGACCAGCGAGCTGATCCACAGCGCCACGTTGTGGGCGTCGGTGAGGTTGTCGGTGAGCAGCGTGCCGACGACACTGATCAGCACGACGACGAGCCAGTAGACGGCCGGGACGTAGCGGCGCATCCGGAACTGTGCGACCAACGCGACGATCAGTGCGGCGGCGAACGCCAGCGTCGTGTCGGTCAGCCCGAAGCCGAGGGTCTCGTTGATGTAATCGGCGAAGCTCTCCCCGACAGTGGTGCAGAGGATCTTGATGATCCAGAAGTAGACGGTGACTTCAGGGACTCGGTTCAGCGTCGTCCTTGAGGTCAGGGTGGTGGTGGTCGTGGAGGTGAACATGCGCACGACCTTCACCCGCGAATTCTGAATCGCTCCTGACTTGCGGGCGGTGGGCGCCGGCTGTTCCGGCCCTACTCAGGTCGGCGTGACGCCGGACATCACGGTCGCGACGGTGCGCACGATCGGCACCAACCGGCCGAGCAGAATCGTCCACGAACCGAATCGGGGCGAAGAACGCTTGCGGCCGGCCGACATGTTCGGGGCGGAACCAGCGGGAGTTCGGCCGGTCGAACACGATCGGCCCGGCGCGGTAGCCGATGAAGTCCCCGCCCACGTTGCCGAGGATCGCCGCGAGTGGCGCCCGGATCGGGCGGGGGACGTTGCGAAGGACACGGCCCGGTGCCGACCGCGGTGAGCGAGTCGAACATCACGCGACCTCACTTGAATTTGCCGCGGAATTAGGCAAGCCTAACTTCAATGCGACGTGAGGAGCTGCCGTGAGCTTGTCCGAGACCCTGCTGCTCGGCTTCCTGGCCGGCGTCACGATTGTCTTCGGGCTGCCGGTCGGCCGGCTGCGTCGCCCGGCGCCCGGTGTGCGGGTGTTCCTGAACGCCACTGCCGTCGGCGTCCTGATGTTCCTGTTCTGGGACGTGCTGGCCGCGGCCTGGGAGCCGATCGACGTTGCGCTGGGCAACGTGCACGAGCACACCGGCTCGCTGGGGCCGGTGTTCGGCTACGGCGCGCTGTTCGCCGGCGGGCTGGCCGTCGGACTGCTCGGCCTGGTCGCTTACGACCGCTACATGGCCCGAGCCGCACGCAGCACCGGTGGGCCGGGCGCGATGGAGGTGACCGAGCGACCGACGCCCGGCCGCGGGGTGGCGACCTGGTCCGCCGGCCGTCGGCTCGCCCTGTTGATCGCGGTCGGCATCGGTCTGCACAACTTCGCAGAGGGACTGGCCATCGGGCAGGCAGCAGCGAGCAACGAGATCGCGTTGGCGACGGTTCTGGTGATCGGCTTCGCGCTGCACAACGCAACCGAAGGCTTCGGAATCGTCGCGCCGCTGGCCGCTGACCGGACCTCCGCCGGCGAACCCGACGGCGCCGACACCCGTCCGAGCTGGGGCTTCCTGCTCGCGATGGCAGCCATCGGCGGCGGTCCCACCTTCATCGGCACCGCAGTGGGACGCAACTTCACTTCCGAAGCGGTGAGCGTGGTCTTCCTGACTCTCGCAGCGGGCTCGATCGTCTACGTCGTCGCCCAACTGCTCGGCGTCGCTGCGCGCGCCAAGAGGGCAGACCTGGTCGCGTACGGTCTGCTGCTCGGCTTGATCGCCGGGTTCGTCACCGACGCCGTGGTGACCGCCGGCGGGGCCTGACGAGCTCGCGCCGCTGACCGCCGCGCTCAGTCGGCCGGCAGTGTCCGCGGTGCGCCCAGCAGCCACGTCAAGGTGACGACGGTGATCGACTCGGCGCACAGCAGCCCCACGAGCACGACGAGCTGGAACCGAGCCGCCCCGACCGCGCTCGCGCCGCCGAGCAGCGCCCCGACGAAGGCGCCCGGCAACGTGACCAGACCCACCGTCCGCGTCTGATCAAGGGCTGGGACGAGCGCCTCGAACGCCGCGTCGCGGGCGAGCGCCCGCACAGCTTGTCGCGGCGTGGCGCCGAGGGACAGCCAGGCCTCCACCTCGTCGCGGCGGCGGCGAAGGCTGTCGGCGAGGCGCCGGCCCGCGAGCGTTGCCGCGGTCATGGTGCCGCCGATGACGATGCCGGACACCGCGACGAGCGTGCGCGTGTTCCGGTCCAGCGTGGGTAGGCCGACGATCACCGCTATGGCGGTCGTGGCCCCTGCCCCGCAGGACAGCGTGACGGCACGCAGCGCGCGCTCGTGTGTGCGCAGGCGGTGAGCCGCCGTCCAGACGGCGACGCCGAACATGACCGAAAGCACGGCGATGACGGCGAGCGGCGCTGCGAACACCCCTCGCAGCGCGGCCGCGACGAGCGCGAGTTGGGCGCACGCACGCACGGCGGCGACGACGAGCGCACGCCGCTGTTGCACCCCGGCGACGCCGAGGACCGCCCAGGCCGCCAGCACCATGATGAGCAGACCGATCGCGGTCCGGATCACCTCGGCGGAATCCATCCGACCAGCCTGTTCCGCAGGCCTGAACGAAGCCTGACCGGCCCGCCGACTCAGCCGGTCGCCAAGTCGCTGAACGGTGTATGACCGGCGCGCTCCAGCAGCCCCGGTCTCGGCCGTGATCGACCTAGCGTCGTCTCGAGCAGCGCGTACACGCGGTCGGAAGGGGCCGGTCATGAACCTAATCGAGCCGTCGGTGACGGTCGTGGTTCCGACGTACAACGAGATCGACACGCTGCCGTCGCTGCTGGCCGCGCTGGCGGACCTGCGCCGGCCCGGCCTTCGGGTCCTCGTCGTCGACGATGCCTCGCCGGACGGTACCGGCGACCTGGCCGACGACCTCGCCGCCGGCGGCTGGCCGCTGCACGTCATTCACCGCACAACGAAGGACGGCTTGGGCCGCGCGTACGTGGCCGGCATGCGCCGAGCGCTCGCCGACGACGCGGAGATCATCATCCAGATGGACGCCGACCTCTCGCATCCCGTCGCTGCGATCCCGCGGCTCCTCGCCGCGCTCGACGCCGGCGCCGGCGTCGCGGTCGGATCCCGTTACGCCGTGGGCGGCTCGATCGACGCCGACTGGCCGTGGACCCGTCGGGCACTGTCCCGCGGTGCCAACGCGTACGTCAACAGCGTGTTGCATCTCGGCGTCCACGACGCCACCGCCGGCTTCAAGGCCTGGCGGGCCGACGCGCTCGCGGCGATCGACCTGCCGTCGATGGTGAGCCGGGGCTACGCGTTCCAGATCGAGGCGACCTTCCGCGCCCATCGGGCCGGTGTCCCGATCACCGAGGTACCGATCCACTTCACCGACCGCAGCCACGGCACGTCGAAGATGTCGCTCGGCGTGCAACTGGAGGCAGCGATCGTCCCGTGGCGGCTGCGCCGGCAGGCCGCGGAGTCCGAGGCGGAACCGCGCGTCCTGTTCTCCGGCGCAGGGTCGCGATGACCACCACCGCACCGGCCGTTGGCGTCGGCACGCCGGCAGCCGTGGCCCGCGTCGACGACACCGGCTCGTCGCCGCGGCGCCGCCTGCGGTCGCTGGCGTGGCGGCCGGAATGGCTGGTCGTCGCGGCGGCGCTGGCACCTCGCCTGACGGTGATATTCCGGCACGGCGGTCTCCACGGATTGTTCGGTTACGACGCCGGCGTCTACTTCGCCGGCGCCGACTCGCTCGTCCACGGCCGGCTGCCCTACCTCGACTACGTCCAGTTGCACCCGCCGGCGATCACGGTGGCCGTGGCACCGTTCGCGCTGCTGACCCATGTCATGAGCGACGGCGCGGCGTTCACGATCGCGATCCTGGCGTTCACCCTCCTGGGCGCCGTCAACGCGGTCCTGGTGATGCGGGTCTGCCGTCGCCTCGGGCTGGGCAACACGGGTGCCGTCGTCGGCGGCTTGGTATACGCGCTGTGGCTGGGATCGGTCGACGCCGAATTCCTGATCAAGCTCGAACCGCTGGCCAACCTGCTCATCCTGTGCGCCCTCCTCCTCGCCCTGCGCGCCGAGCGGTTCCCGGAGCGACGACGCATGACGCTCGTCGCCGGCCTGCCGCTCGGCCTCGCGGTGAGTGTCAAGATCTGGTGGATCGTGCCGGTGCTCGCGATCATCGTCTGGCACGGTGCCCGTACGCGTTCCGTACATCGCAGTGGGGTCATGGCGATCGGAGCGGTGTTGTCCGCGGTCGCGCTGGACCTGCCGTTCTTCGCCGCCGCCCCGCGGCAGATGTGGTCGATGGTCGTTCTCGACCAATTGGCGCGACCGCGCTCGGGAGTGGCTACGACGAGCGTGCGGCTGCAGAATCTCGCCGGCGTCACCTTCCTGCACCTGCACCCCGCCACGTCCCGCGCGGTTTTCGTGGTGATCGCCCTCGGGGCGGTGCTCGCCGTCGTCAGCGCGTGCCGCGTCCGGGCGGCGCGCGCCGCTGTGGTGCTGCTGGCCGTACAGGTGCTGATCGTGCTGGCCGCCCCTTCGTGGTTTCCCTACTACACCGACTTCCTGGCGGTCGGTGTCTCGATCGTGGCCGGCGCGACCATCGTCCATGCACCGGGCGATCGACGCCTGCTGCGCCGCCTGCGGATCGGCGGTGCGGCAACGCTCGTCGCCACGGCCGCCACGATCACCGCCACCGCGTTGGGAACGGGTGCGGTGGCCGCGGCGCCGTTCCCGGCCGGCCCGGCGCTGACTCGGGCGGTCGCCTCCGCGCGCTGTGTGATGACCGACTCCCCTGCCGTCCAGATCCGCCTCGACGCACTCACGCGCGGCCTCGCGGACGGCTGCCCCAACTGGGTGGACGTCACCGGGCCCACCTACGGGAAATACCGCTCGGTCGCGTCTCGCGGCCACAACCCCCGCTGGCAGCGCGCGTTTCTCGCCTATCTGCGCCGCGGCCAGGCGATCATTCTCGTTCGCGGCGCCGGGAGCGGCGCCACCCCAGCGCTGCGCGCCGAGCTCGCCAAGGACGGCGGCGTCGCCCTGGTCGAGAACTACCCGGTCTACCGGATGCGGCGCTGAGGATCGTCGGCCACCGACTCGAGCCTGATCTGCTGATTCTCGGCCCGCGGCTCGCCCGACGCGGCCATCTGCGCGGGGCTGCCCCGCCGGTGCGCGACGGACGCTCGGCAGAACCACGAGAATTCTCCTGGCCCGGGATGTCGAAAGCGTTCGGCGCGGTTCGGCGTACGGGTGAGTCGGCCACCGAGCAGCGGTGAGCCTGATGTCGAGGAGGAAGCAAATGCCGCGGTTCATGGGATTCGTGAAGATGGAAGAAGGCGTCGGAGCGCCGCCGCAAGCGCTGTTCGACGCGATGGACAAGTACATCGGCGAGCAGGCAGGCGCCGGCCACTTCCTCGACGGCGGAGGCCTGTTCGCCGTCAAGGACGCCGTGAACTTCATCGTGCGCGAGGGTGAGGTCACGCGGGTGGACGGCCCGTACGCCGAGGCCAAAGAGGTTGTCGGCGGATGGGCGCTCATGCAGTACGACACGCTCGAGGAGGCCATCGCCGGTCAGCAGGAATTCGCCGAGTTGCACGTCAAGTACTGGCCCGAGGTCACGATGGTGGCCACGCTGCGCCAGATTGCCGACGAGGCGCCGGAGGCGTCTGACGCCTGAGTCGTCCCGCGGCCGCGGCCGTGCGGTCAGCTTTAGGCTGGCCGCATGGCCGAGACCGCGGTGGACACCATCACCGCCACCTGGCGTGCGGAGTCCGGGCGTCTGGTCGGCGCACTCACCCGTATGACGCGCGACCTCGACCTCGCGGAAGACCTGGCGCAGGACGCGTTGGTGAGCGCGCTCGAGCGGTGGCCGAGCAGCGGGATTCCCGACAATCCTGGGGCCTGGTTGATGCACACGGCCAGACAACGCGCCATCGACACGTTCCGCCGGGCCGACAACCTGCGCCGCAAGACCGAGGAGATCGGTCTTCGCCTGCGCGAGGGGGAGGAAATGCCCGACCTCACCGCGCAGGTCGATGCCATCGAGGACGACGTGCTCCGCCTGATCTTCATGGCCTGCCATCCGAAGCTGACCCCGGAGTCACGCGCTGCGCTGACGCTTCGCCTCGTCGGCGGACTGACGACCGCCGAGATCGCACGAGGCTTCCTGGCCACCGAATCCGCCATGGGGCAACGAATCTCGCGGGCCAAGAAGGTGCTCAACGAGGTCCACGCGGAGTTCGACCTCCCCGTCGGCGATGAGCGCGTCGCTCGACTCGATGACGTGATGACCGTCGTCTACCTGATCTTCAACGAGGGCTACACCGCGACGGCGGGCAGCGACTGGATGCGCTCCGAACTGACGACCGAGGCGATCCGGCTGGCCAGAATGCTCGCTGACCTCATGCCGGACGAAGCGGAGGTGCACGGGCTCCAGGCACTGCTGGAGCTACAGGCCTCGCGCAGTGCGGCCCGCGTCGACGCCGACGGCCGCCCGGTCCTGCTCGATGACCAGGATCGAAGTCTCTGGGACGAACTCCTCATCCGCCGCGGCCTGGCCGCGCTCGAGCACGCCGAGCTGCTCCACTCGCGTGGCAGGCCCGTCGGTCGGTACTACCTGCAGGCCGCGATCGCGTCGGTGCACGCCCGGGCCACCACGCCGGAGGCGACGGACTGGCCCTCCATCGCGACCTGGTACGACGTGCTCGCCGGGGTCGCGCCCGGCCCGGTCGTCGAACTGAACCGCGCGGTCGCGCACGGGCGTGCGTCCGGCCCGCGTGCCGGCCTGGCCGTACTCGACCAGCTGCCCGAGGGCGCACTTGCCGGCTCCCACCTGCTGCTCAGTGTGCGGGCCGATCTGCTCGCCCGCGCCGGTCAGCCCGCCGAGGCGGCCGCTGCCTTCCGCCGCGCGGCGTCGATGACGCAGAACGAGAGCGAGCAGGCGCTGCTGCACCGGCGCGCCGCAGAGTGCGAGGCGTGATGTCGTACCCACGTACCGACACGGGTCCCCGAACCCCCGCCCGACAGCCCGGCAGGCCTCGGAAGTGCGGACGTCGATGGACCCGGCCGGGCCCTAGACGTTGAAGCGGAACTCGACGACGTCGCCGTCGGCCATCAGGTAGTCCTTGCCCTCGATGCGTACCTTGCCGCGGGACTTGGCCTCGGCCATGGAGCCCGCGTCGACCAGCTCGTCGTAGGACACCACCTCGGCCTTGATGAACCCGCGCTCGAAGTCGGTGTGGATCACGCCGGCGGCCTGGGGCGCGGTGGCACCCTTCTTGATCGTCCAGGCGCGGGATTCCTTCGGGCCGGCGGTGAGGAAGGTCTGCAGGCCGAGGGTGGCGAAGCCGACGCGGGCCAGCTGGTCGATGCCCGACTCCTGCTGACCCATCGACTGCAGCAGCTCGAGGGCCTCGTCGTCGGGCAGCTCGATGAGCTCGGCCTCGGTCTTCGCGTCGAGGAAGATCGCCTCGGCCGGGGCGACGAGGGCGCGCAGCTCGTCGGTGTACGCCTGGTTGGCGATCTCGTCCGGGTCGACGTTGAAGACGTAGAGGAAGGGCTTGGTCGTCATCAGCGTGAGCTCGCGCAGCTCGGTGTGGTCCAGGCCCGAACCGTAGAGCGTGCGGCCGGTCTGCAAAATCTCCCGCGCCTGCTCGGCGGTGGCGAGCACCGACGCCCGGTCCTTGTGCAGCCGCGCGTCCTTCTGCAGGCGCGGGATCGCGTTCTCGATCGTCTGCAGGTCGGCGAGGATCAGCTCGGTGTTGATGGTGTCGATGTCGGCCTCGGGTGACACCTTGCCGTCGACGTGCACGACGTTGGGGTCCTCGAAGGCCCGGATCACCTGGCAGATGGCGTCGGCCTCGCGGATGTTGGCCAGGAACTTGTTGCCCAGGCCCTCACCGGTGCTGGCCCCGCGCACGATGCCCGCGATGTCGACGAAGCTCACGGTGGCCGGCACGAGCTTGGCCGAGTCGAACAGCCGGCCGAGGACGGCGAGGCGGGCATCGGGCACCCCGACCACGCCGACGTTGGGGTCGATGGTGGCGAACGGGTAGTTCGCGGCCAGCACGTCGTTCTTGGTCAGGGCGTTGAACAGCGTGGACTTGCCGACGTTGGGCAGGCCGACGATGCCGATGGTGAGGGACACGGGTGCCCAGTCTACGGACGTCGCCGGCGGCCCTCCGCGCGTCGGAACCGGAAACTGTCGGACCCCGGTGTGAGCATCGAACACATGAACACCACCGCCCTGCTCGTCGCGCTGCTGACGCTGGCCGCCGGCCTGGCCATCGGGCTGCTGGTCGGCCGCCGGCGCCGCGAGGACGCCGTCCGGCAGGCCGCCGCCCGCGCCGAGGCCGAGGGCCGCGACGCCGTCGCCGCCGTGCAGGCCCGGTTGCACCAGGCGCAGGAGGAGGCCGTCCGCCTCGACGCCACCCTCGAGGCCGAGCGGGTGTCGGCCGCGGCCGCGGCGCACGAGCGCAAGCAGGCCGAGGCACAGGCCGAGGCGCGGCTGCGCGAGGCGTTCGGCTCGCTGGCCGGCGAGGCGCTGCGGCGCAACAACGAGGCGTTCGCCGAGCTGGCCGACGCCCGGTTGGCGGCCGCGAAGGCCAACGCCGAGGGCGATCTCAGCCAGCGCCAGCAGGCCATCGAAGGCATGGTGAACCCGCTGCGCGAGTCGCTCGAGCGGGTGCAGCAGCAGCTGCGCACGGTGGAGAAGGAGCGGGCCGGGTCCTACTCCGAGTTGCTGACCCAGATCGGCACGATGCGCCAGACCTCCGAGCAGCTGCGCACCGAGACCGCCCAGCTGGTCACCGCGCTGCGGGCCCCGCAGATCCGCGGCCGCTGGGGCGAGCTGCAGCTCGAGCGGGCCGTCGAGGCGGCGGGCATGACCGAGCACATCGACTACGTCACGCAGGAGTCGGTCACCGGCGACGACGGGCGGGTGCGCCCCGATCTCGTGGTGCGGCTGGTGGGCGGCAAGAGCGTGGTGGTCGACTCGAAGGTGGCCTTCGCCGGCTACCTCGAGGCCATGGAGGCGAAGGACGACGCCACCCGGGCCGCGCGGCTCAAGGCCCACGCCCGGCACCTGCGCACCCACATCGACCAGCTGGGCGCGAAGGCCTACCACGAGCACTTCGCGCCGTCACCGGAGTTCGTCGTGTGCTTCGTGCCCGCCGACGCGTTCCTCGACGCGGCGCTGCGGGAGGACCCGAGCCTGATGGAGCGCGCGTTCGAGCAGAACGTGGTGCTCGCGACCCCGTCCACGCTCGTCGCGCTGCTGCGCACGGTGGCCTACACCTGGCGCCAGGAGGCGCTGGCGGCCAACGCGGCCGAGGTGCACAAGCTCGGCCGTGAGCTCTACCAGCGGCTGTCCACGATGGGCGGGCACATCGACAAGCTGGGCCGGTCGCTGAATACCGCCGTGGGCGACTACAACAAGACCGTCTCGTCGATCGAGGGGCGGGTGCTGGTCACCGCCCGCAAGATGGCCGAACTCAAGGTCGTCGACGCCAGCGAGCAGCTCGAGGCGCCGCGACAGGTGATCGAGGTGCCCCGCTCCGCGCAGGCACCGGAGCTGGTCGAGCAGCGCCTGGTGGCGTTGCCCAAGAAGGGCGCCGTCGTGCCCGGACAGGGCGAGCTGCCCACCGCGTCCGGCTCCGGGTCGTAGCACCGGCCACCCTGGCTCAGCCCACCTCGAAGGGATCGGTCTCGACGATCAGCGGGCGCAGCGTGCCCGCGGGTTCGAGCACGTCGCCACGGTAGACCAGCCGGTAGCGGCCGGGCTGCGTGTCGGCCGGGACGTCCCACCGCAGCGTGACCCGCGAGCCGCGCCGCCCGGCCCGGCGCCAGCCGAAGCGGGTGGCCCAGTCGCTGTCGTCGGCGATGCGCCGCCACGCCGGCCCGTCCGCGCGCTGCACCTCGACGAACGTGTCGCCGCGGCGCAGGTTGTTGTTCGGGCACGCGCCGACGATCTCCACGCTCACCGTGTCGCCCGGGCGATGATGCGGGCGCGGCGCCACCAGCACGGTGCCGAACTCGCCGCCCACGGCGCGGTCCGGCCGCTTCCTCCGGCCCGCCCCGGCGCGGGCCGACAGGTCCGGCGGCGGGTCGTCGCCCGGTGCGCCCGGGCGGCCGTCGCGCATCGCCCGTGCCAGACCGGTCGCCGTCTGCACGAGCGCCGGCAGCTCCCACCGGCCGAACATCGTCGAGCCCGCCTCGTAGCGCTGGCCGACGTACTCCTCGGGCGTGGTCACGTAGTGGATGTAGCCGTTGCTGTAGCCGGCGACGAGCACGTGCTCCAGCGCTGCCCCGACCACCGCGGCCACGGCGTGGCGCAGCCGCAGCCCGGACACGATGGTGATCTCGGCCGGCAGACCGATCAGGTAGAGCGGCCCGATCCGCCACAACTGCACGGGGACGCGCTCCTGGATCAGCGGCACCACCCGGTTCACGCTGCGCGGCACCAGGATCCCCTTCGGGGCCTGCGCATCGCGCAGCCGAGCGGACAACCGGTAGGCCACCTGCGCCGACAGCGCGTCGAACAGCGGGTTGCGGCCCTGGTGGAAGCCGACGAAGCCCGGCCCCTCCTCGGTGCCCGCGGTGGCCGCCGCACCCCCGTAGGGCCCCGACGTGCGGTGCGCCCGTCCGCCGCCCGGTTCGCCGCAGAACTCGGCCGCCACCTCGCAGTCGGACAGGTCGAGGTAGGTCAGCCGCGCGTCCAGCGGGCCGGTGACCGGCTCGCCGGTGCCGAGCAGGGCCGAGGCCGCCTCGGCCTGCCGGGTGCCGATGATGCGGGTGTTGTCGAACTCGTCCTCGGTGGGCCCGCTGCCCGGGCGGCGGTTCAGGTTCGGCGACATGTCACCGGCGTTGGTCTGGGCGAACGCGCCGATGAACTCCGGCGGCGACCCGGCGAGGTGGTCGACGCCGCGGTCGAGGCGCTCCCACCGGTAGGCGGCGTAACCCTTGTTGTCACTGCTGATCAGCCGGTTGCGGTTCGTCATCGAGGTGCCGTGCGTGGCGAACCAGTTGATCGCGCCGACGAGCAGGTCGCCGCGCCTGATCGACAGCACGGTGGTCTGCGGGTCGATGCGGTCCGGGAACGGTGCGCGGTCACCGGCCGGGTTGAGGTCGAACGACGTGGGCGAGCGGTTGGTGCTGGCGTCGTGCAGTTCGCCGACGGCCAGCGACAGCGACGCCGGGGCGACGTCGGCGTGGGCGTGGCCGACCGCCTCGACGATGCCGTCGACGATCGCGGCGAACGTCGCCGGGTGGAAGCCGTTGGTGGTGGCGTTGTAGAGCGCGTGGTGCGAGTAACCGCCCGGCCCGCAGTGCGTGTGCGTGCAGGTGAGCATGGTGTTGACGTCGGTGTAGGTGTCGCCGTACGCGGCGGCGAGTCGGCGCAGCACCTCCTGCCGCACGCTGTCGAAGATCAACGGCAGTTCGGCCACCACGAGCAGCAGCCGGGCGTAGTCGGCGCAGAACACGAAGGCCCGGGCCCGCAGCCGCAGGTGGACGCCGGCGCTGCGCTGGTCGGCCTTGCCGTAGCCCATCATCCCGCAGTCGGCGGCCTCGCCCGTGACGTCGGCGATGCCCCTCCCCGCCAGCAGCTCGCCCATGGGCTCGAACTCTAGGCAGGTGTCCTCAGGGGCACGGCGGCACCATGGGCGGCGTGCTGTCGTCCCTCGCCCCCGCCCGTCGCCGGCTCGTGCTCGGGATGCTGGCGCTGGTGTCGGCCGCCGCCGTCGCCGCCGTGATCGCCGTGGTCGTGGGTCGCGACGAGACGCACCGGCCGCCGAGCGACCAGTCGAGGCCGGGCCCGGTGGTGCTGGTGCCCGGCTACGGCGGCTCGACCGGCGGGCTGGAGCAGCTGGCCACGGTGCTGCGCGCGCACGGCCGGACGGCCACGGTGTTCCGGCTGCCGGGCAACGGCACCGGAGACCTCGACGACCAGGCCGCGGCGCTGGCCGGCACCGTCGACGGCGTGCGCTCCCGGTCAGGGGCGAAGACCGTCGACGTGGTCGGGTACTCGGCCGGCGGGGTGGTGGCCCGGCTGTGGGCCCGCGATCACGGCGGGGCCGCGCAGGCCCGACGCGTCGTCACCCTCGGCTCGCCGCAGCACGGCACCGACGTGGCCACGCTGGCCGGCTCGGCCCTGCCCGGCGCCTGCCCCACCGCGTGCCGGCAGCTAGCCGTGAACAGCGATCTGCTCGCCACGCTCAACGCGGGTGACGAGACCCCGGCCGGCCCGACGTGGGTGTCGATCTGGACGACCCGTGACGACGTGGTGCTGCCCGCCGACTCAGCGTCGCTGGCCGGGGCGCTCGACCTCACCGTGCAGAGCGTGTGCCCCGGCGAGACGGTGCGGCACAGCGGCCTGCCGACCGACCCGAAGGTGCAGGCGATCGTGCTCGCCGTGCTCGGCTCGGGCGCCCCGGCGCGACCGGCGCGCTGCGCCACCGTCAGCTCGTGACGTCCTTGGTCTGGAAGTTGGCCCAGGCCGCGAGCAGGAACACGGCGACGTAGACGACCTGCAGCAGCACCCCGCGCTCGACGTCGCGCCACAGGATCGGGTCGCGGAACAGGTCGACGAACGACAGCCAGTACCGCGTGGGCAGGTAGGGCTGCAACGAGCGGGCGGCGCCGAGGGTGAGCAGCAGGGACGAGCCGATGAGGAAGGCCATCGCGCCCAGGGTGGCCGCCAGCGGGGAGTCGGTGATCGTGGACAGCAGCAGGGCCATCGCGGCCACGCCGAGCATCGACAGCGTCACGTAGCCCATCGCGAGCAACGTGCGCTCGCCGAGCTGCAGCGCCGACAGCGGCGTGCCGGACACGCTGGTCACGGAGTTGAGGGCGCTCGCCGATGCGCCGCCGAGCAGCAGGCGCCCGACGAGGTACCCGACGCCGGCCACCAGCACCACCGCGACCACGGTGAACGCCAGCACCGTGACCAGCTTGGCCACCAGCAACCGGGTGCGCCCGACCGGACGGACGAGCAGGTAGCGCAGGGTGCCCGCCTGCGCCTCGCCGGCCACCGAGTCACCGGCGACCACAGCCACCGCGAGCGGCAGGAACAGCGGCAGGACGATGGCGAGCGCGGCCACCGCGAACAGCGAGCCGTCGGCGAGCACCGCCGACAGGAAGGCGGGCCCCTCACCCGGCCGCGGCGCGATGTCGGTGACCGACAGGAAGACGGCCACCACGGTGGGCAGCAGGTTGAGCAGAATCAGGGTCAACCAGGTGCGCGGGCGGCGCGCCAGCTTGCGCAGCTCGACCCGGATCACGGCTCCACCTCGGTGAGCTCGGGCAGGTCCTTGTCACCAGTACCGGCACCGGCACCGGCCCGGACGCCGTCGACGCGGTCGCTGCTCGCCGACGTGCGCTCGAGCACGATCTCCTCCAGCGTGCGTCGCTCGGCGGCCAGTTCGTGGACCCGCAACCCGGCGCGCACCAGCGTCTCGTTCACCTCGGCGGGCTCGTCGCCGCGCACCACGAGCCGGGTGCCGTCGCGGGCCTCGACCCGGCCACCGAGGAGGCCGGCGGCAGCCGCGGGGTCGGGGGTGCGCACCACGGTGCGCCCGGTGGGCGCCTGCAGGGTGGCCAGCGAGTCCTGCAGCACCAGCCGACCGCGGTCGAGCACCCCGACGCGGGTGCACATCTGCTCGATCTCGGCCAGCAGGTGGCTGGACAGGAACACGGTCGTGCCCGCGGCGTTGAGGGCCAGCAGCAGGTCGCGCACCTCGCGGATGCCCTGCGGGTCGAGGCCGTTGGTCGGCTCGTCGAGCACGAGCAGCCGCGGCTCGCGCAGCAGGGCGGCGGCCAGGCCGAGCCGCTGGCGCATGCCGAGCGAGAACGCCTTCACCGGCCGGCGCCCTACCCCGGCCAAGCCGACCCGCTCGAGGGCCTCGTCGACCCGCAGCCGGCGCGCGGCGCGCGGGCCGGCCGCGGGACCCGCGGCGTCGAGGAGGTCGAGGTTCGCCCGCGCCGACAGGTGACCGTAAGCGGCCGGGCCCTCCACCAGGGTGCCCACCTGCGGCAGCACGCTGCGGGCGGCGCGCGGCATGGGCTCGCCCAGCAACTCGATCTCCCCGGACGTCGCGAGCACCAACCCGAGCAGGGCACGCACCGTCGTCGTCTTGCCCGACCCGTTGGCGCCCAGGAAGCCGTAGACATCACCCTCGTGCACGTCGAGATCGACGGCGGCGACGGCCAGCACGTTGCCGTAGCGCTTGGTCAGGGCGCGGGTGCGGATCACGTCCGGATCACCGGAAGAACCCGAAGCCCTGGGCCGGTGGCAACGCCGTGGCCGCCTGGCGCAACGCCGAACGGGTGAGGGTGCCGACCAGCAGCCAGCGCGACCCGTAGCCGGTGGGTGCGGACAGGTGCACGCCGATCGGCCCGACGCCCACGCCGATGCCGGCGCTGTCCTCGACCACGCCGGGGACGTGCCGCAACTGCGGAACCACCTGGCCGGCCAGCCGAGGGGACAACGGGACGGCCACCAGCAGCGTGACGCCACGGCCGTAGACGCCGACGGCGCCAAGGTGCAGGTCCCGGCGCCACGGCAACCCGACCAGCGTGCGCGGGGGCGTGCTGCGGCCGAACTGGTCGATGGCCGAGACGATGTCGCTCGGGCCGCCCTCGCGCAGCATCGAGCCCACGGGCGGACGGAACGCGGTGTCGGTGCGCGCCGGCGGGGTGAGGTCGAGGTCGTACAGCGTGGTCGTGACGACGGGCGTGCGGCCGGCGCCGAAGACCGCCACCCGCACCGGCAGCCCGTCGCCCGGCAGGGCCCACACGTCGACGTGCCGCACGGTCGAGCGGACGTCGGCGATGTGCAGGCGCAAGCCGGCGGCGACGTGGCCGGCGATCCGCATCGCCGGCAACCGGGTGACGTCGCCCGGGTCGGCCTCGCCGAGCAGCCGGCGCGCCAGCGCGGCCGGCACGAGGTCGTCGCTGCGCGGCAGCCGCACCTGCGCCCCGCCCCTCACCCACTGCGCCGTGTCGGCCTCGTAGTCCCACGTCCAGGTGCCGGCCGGCGTGCGGTGCAGATCGGTCTCCCCGGTGGCGCCGATCGAGTCGACCCGGAAGTCCTCACCACCGCGCCACCAGACCCGCAGCCGCGACGTGCCCCCGAGCAGGTCGTTCACGGAGAACGCTCCGGTACTCACCGGCAGGGCCAGCCCGCCCGTGGACTGCGCGTAACCCGACCACGGCACCGACACCGACGCGCGGATGCGGGCGAGCAGGGTGCGGGCGTCGACCGCGCTGCGGGCCACGGGCAGGGCGGAGACGACGAACGGCAACGCCACCAGGACCGCCACCACGGCGCCGACCACGGACCAGCGCCAACGCCGCCTCATCCGCGCCGCTCGTGCGCCCTGGCTGCGCTCATGCTTCACGGTACGTCGCAGGCATGGGCGCGGGTTCACGACCAGCGCTCCGGCGCGGAAAAGCCGGAATCGCGCTGCGCGCCTGTCGGCTGTGTCTCAGCACAGTTGGGTAACGTGAGGCCGAATCACCGATCGACCCGTTCGAAGACCGCCAGGTGGGGTGGCCGCACCGGCCCCGCCGCGTCCCGGGAGTCGCCGTGCCACCCTCGTCCGCGTCTTCACGCGGCGGCTGGTCGACCCCGCGCAACAGCGACGAGGGCTGGGGCCCGGCCACCAGCGTGCGGTCCGGTGAGTCCGTCCCGCAGCGTTCGGCCACCCGCGACGCGCCCGAGCGGCCCGCCCGCCCGGCCGAGGACGGGTGGAGCAGCGCGGGGCCGCTGTCGGCGCGCGATCAGCGCGCCACGCGCCGGGCCGACCAGCGCATCGAGCAGCAGATCGGTCGCATGCGTCGCCCGCGCGATACCGCCGTGGCCGTCCCGAAGGCCCGTGAGCGGGGATTGCCCTGGTGGGCGGCGCTGCTGGTGCTCATCGTCATCGCCGTCGTCGGCGGGATCATCGACACCGTCGGCTCGATCGACGTCAAGGGCGGCTTCAACATCGGGATCGTCGTCGCCTCGGTGCTCGCGATCCTCATCGTCAAGCGCTCGCACATGTTCCCGATCGTGATCGCGCCGCCGATCGTCTACTCGCTGGCGGCGGTGTTCCAGCTCTACATCCGCTCCAGCGGCCTGCACGACAAGAAGGTCGTCTTCGACGCGGCGGCGAACTACCTGGTGTACGGGTTCCCGGCGATCGCCGTGGCCACCGCGGCCGTCCTCATCATCGCCGGCATCCGCCTGATCACCCGGAAGTAGTTCCGCGGGGGGATCACCCCGAGGTGGCCGCGTCCCGACCGCGCAGGTCGCGGCGCAGTTCCTGCGGCAACGCGAAGGTCAGCCGCTCCTCGGTGTGGTTGACCTCCTCGACGTCGACCCAGCCGTGCTCGGCCAACCGGCGGGCGACGTCCTCGACGAGCACGTCCGGCACCGAAGCCCCGGAGGACAGCCCGATCGTGGTGACGCCGTCCAGCCACGAAACGTCGAGCGCCTCGGCGTTCTCGACGAGGTGCGCGGCGGGAGCACCGGCGGCCAGCGCCACCTCGACCATGCGCACCGAGTTCGAGGAGTTGCTCGACCCGACGACGAGGAACAGGTCGACGTCGTCGGCGATGGCCTTCACCGCGGCCTGCCGGTTCTGCGTCGCGTAGCAGATGTCGTCGGACGGCGGTGACTGCAGCAGCGGCAGCCGACCGCGCAGCGCGTCGACGGTCTCCAGCGTCTCGTCGACCGACAGCGTGGTCTGCGACAGCCACACCACCTTCTCGGGATCGCGGATCTCGAGGTCGTCGACCGCCTCGGGACCGTCGACGAGCGTGATGTGTTCGGGCGCCTCGCCGCTGGTGCCGATCACCTCCTCGTGGCCCTCGTGGCCGATGAGCAGGATCTGGTAGCCGTCGCGGGCGAAGCGCTTGGCCTCGTGGTGGACCTTCGTGACGAGCGGGCAGGTGGCGTCGATGGCGCGCAGGTTGCGCTCGGCGGCCTCGCGGTGCACCTCCGGGGAGACCCCGTGTGCGGAGAACACCACGACGGAGTTCTCGGGCACCTCGTCGGTCTCCTCGACGAAGACGGCGCCCTTGGCCTCGAGCGTCCGCACCACGTGCAGGTTGTGCACGATCTGCTTGCGCACGTACACCGGCGGTCCGTAGTGCTCCAGCGCCCGCTCGACCGTCTGCACCGCGCGGTCGACGCCGGCGCAGTAGCCGCGCGGCTTCGCGAGCAGGATGCGCTTGCGGGGCGGGGCTGCCGACGGTGCTGCCATACCCGCGATGGTACGGACCCGTCGCGTGCGGCAGGCTGTACGCATGCACCTGCCCGGTCCGCTGCGCGTCGCCGTCGGTCTCGTGGCCAGTGCCGCCGACGAGGCCCGGCACCTGCCCGATCGCGCCATCGAGCTGCCGATGCTGGCGGTGAGCACGGCGCTGCAGGTGTCGCTGCGGGCGCAGCAGCGCTACGCCCGGCTGGCCGCGCGGGGTGACCAAGCTCTCTCCCGCCGCCCGGCCGGCGACGACCCGCCGGCGTGGGCGACTTTCGACGAACCCGTGCCCACCGACGAGCGGCAGGCCCCCGGGGCCACGATGTCCGAGCAGGTCGCGCGCAACGCCGGCGAGCTCCTCGACCAGCTCTTCGGTGAGGACGGGGGGTCCGAAGCGCCCGCGAAGCAGGCGGCGGCCGCGCGCAAGACCGCCGCCGCGAAGAAGACCGCGGCCGAGCGGGCCGGCGCCGCGCGCACCGGTCCCGCGCAGAACGCGGCGAACCAGGCCGCGGCGGCGAAGCAGGGTGGCCCGGCCAGGAAAGCAGTGGCCACGAAGGCCGCAGCCAAAAAGTCCGCGGCGAAGAAGACGGCGGCGAAGAAGACGGCGCCGGCGAGGAAGCCGGCAACGGCCAAGAAGACCGCAGCGGCGACGAAGACGGCGGCGGCCAAGGACAAGACGGTCAACGCCCCGCGGCACACCGCGCCGTCGCGCTTCGACACCGTCGAGGTGCCTGACGACCCGCCGCGCAGCGGCTGAGCAGCCGTGGCCCGGCTGGAGACCTCTGCCGAGTCGCCGGTGCCCGTGCGCGTCGTCGCCCTGCGTATCGGTGAGTGGATCGGCCGGCTGGGCGAGATCTGGGTCGACGGTCAGGTGGCGCAGCTGGTGCGCCGCCCCGGCATGGCCACCCAGTTCCTGACCCTGCGCGACCCCGACGCGAACATCTCGCTGTCGGTCACCTGCCCGCGCGGGGTGCTGCCCGACAGCGTGGCCGAGGGATCGCGGCTGGTGTTGCGGGCCCGGCCGGACTTCTATCTCGAGCGCGGCTCGCTCAGCCTGCGCGCCACGCAGGTCCGTCAGGTCGGTCTCGGGGAGTTGCTGGCCCGCCTGGAGGCGCTGCGCAAGCTGCTCGCCGCCGAGGGCCTGTTCGCGGCGGAGCGCAAGCGGCCGTTGCCCTTCCTCCCCCGGCGCATCGGGCTGATCACCGGGCGGGCCAGCGCCGCCGAGCGGGACGTCGTGGAGAACACCCGGCGCCGCCTGCCCGGCGCCCGCTTCCGGTTGGCGAATGTGGCCATGCAGGGCGCCTCGGCCGTGAACGAGGTGGTCGACGCGCTCGGCGTGCTCGACGGCGACCCCGAGGTCGACGTCATCGTGATCGCCCGCGGCGGGGGCGGCGTCGAGGACCTCCTGCCGTTCAGCAACGAATCACTCCTGCGGGCCGTGTCCGCTGCGCGCACGCCGGTGGTGAGCGCGATCGGACACGAGAGCGACCGCCCGCTGCTCGACCTCGTCGCCGACCTCGCGGCCTCCACCCCCACCGACGCCGCCAAGCACGTGGTGCCCGACCTCGCCGCCGAGGTGCACGGCGTCGCCGAGCTGCGGGCGCGCGCCCGTAGCCGCATCCACGCGCGGGTCGAGCGCGAGCGCGAGCTGATGGCCGGGCTGCCCGAACGGCTGCGCCGCACCGTGCGTCAGCGCCTCGACCGCGAGCGCGACGAGGCCGACCGGCTGCGCGAGCGGGCCCGCAACCGCACCGCGGGGCTGGTGCACAACGCGCGCAGCGACCTCGAGCACGTGCGGGCCCGGGTCGGCGCGCTCTCGCCGCAGGCCACGCTCGAGCGCGGCTACGCGGTGGTCCGCACGGCCGACGGCGCCGTGGTGCGCGCCCCGGACGACGCGGTGGGCACGTTGCGCGTGCGCGTGGCCGGGGGCGAGTTCGCGGCGGTGCCGGCCGACGGACCCGACCGGTCGGTATCGTCGCGCTGATGCCCAGGAAGAGCGCCGACCAGGCCGCCGCGCCCACCGAGGCCGCCGCGCCCGCCGACGGGCGGGCCGACGAGCTGGCCGACGGGCCGAGCTACGAGGACGCCCGCGCCGAGCTGCGCGAGATCGTCGCGAGGCTGGAGACGGGTGGGCAGCCGCTCGAGGAATCGCTGGCCCTGTGGGAGCGCGGCGAGCAGCTCGCCGACATCTGCCAACGCTGGCTCGACGGAGCGAGCGACAAGCTCGACCGCGCGATCGCCGACCACGACGCCCCCGACTGACGCCTTCCCACCCGCAGTGGTGGCATTTCCAGCGATATTTCCACCACACCAGGTGGGAAGGCGTGAGCGGCCCTGCGAAGATGGCGGGACCGCCGCTCTCCACCGTCAGCAAGGAGCCGCACCGTGCCCGAGGGGCCGAGCGCCAACGTCCCGCCCGCCGTCCCGCCGGCCCTGGCCGTCGATCGGCGGGCCCCCGACCGCAACCTCGCGCTGGAACTCGTCCGGGTCACCGAGGCCGCCGCGATGGCCGCCGGCCGCTGGGTGGGCCGCGGCGACAAGAACGGCGGCGACGGTGCCGCGGTCGACGCGATGCGCGCGCTGATCGGCACGGTCAGCATGCGTGGGGTGGTGGTCATCGGCGAGGGTGAGAAGGACGAGGCGCCGATGCTCTACAACGGCGAGGAGGTGGGCGACGGCACCGGCCCCCTCTGCGACGTCGCCGTCGACCCGGTCGACGGCACCACGCTGATGAGCAAGGGCATGCCGAACTCCGTGGCCGTGATCGCGCTGGCCGAGCGCGGGGCGATGTTCGACCCGTCGGCCGTGTTCTACATGGACAAGATCGCCGCCGGCCCCGACTGCGCCGACGTCATCGACATCAACGCCTCCGTGGCCGAGAACATCGCGAACGTGGCCAAGGCCAAGCACGAGCGCAACACCGACGTCACCGTGTGCATCCTCGACCGGCCCCGCCACGACGACCTGGTGCGCGAGGTGCGCGCGGCCGGCGCGCGGATCCGTTTCATCAGCGACGGTGACGTGGCCGGCGCGATCTCCGCCGCGCGGCCCGGGACGGGCGTCGACCTGCTCATGGGCATCGGCGGCACCCCGGAGGGGATCATCGCCGCGGCGGCGCTGCGTTGCATGGGCGGCGTGATGCAGGCCAAGCTGTGGCCGCGCGACGACGAGGAGCGACGCAAGGCTCTCGACGCCGGGCACGACCTCGACCGGGTGCTCACCACCGAGGACCTCGTGCGCGGCGAGGACATCTTCTTCTGCGCCACCGGAGTCACCGACGGCGACCTGCTGCGCGGCGTGCGTTATCTCGCCGACTCGGTGCAGACCGAGTCGATCGTCATGCGCTCCAAGTCGGGGACGATCCGCATCATCGACTCGCTGCACCAGCTGGGCAAGCTACGTGCGTACTCCGCGGTCGACTTCGACCGCAACTGAACCGACCCACCGCCAAGGAGCTCAGCGTTGTCCGAACCCCAGTACCGCACGGAGCAGGATTCGATGGGCGAGGTGCGCGTGCCCTTGGACGCGAAGTGGCGCGCGCAGACCCAGCGCGCGGTCGAGAACTTCCCGATCTCCGGACGGCCCATCGAGCGTGAGCTGATCGCCGCGCTGGCCTCGATCAAGGGCGCCTCGGCCGCCATCCGGGGCAAGCAGGGCCTGCTGGACGCCACGAAGGCCGATGCCATCGCCGCCGCGGCCACCGAGGTCGCGCACGGCGAGTGGGACGCGCAGTTCCCGATCGACGTCTTCCAGACCGGCTCGGGCACGTCGTCGAACATGAACGCCAACGAGGTACTGGCCACGCTGGCGGCCGAGCGGCTGGGTCGCCCGGTGCACCCGAACGACGACGTGAACGACCCGTTCTCGTCCAACGACCAGTTCCCGGCGGCCATGCACATCGCGGCCGCCCGCGCGATCGCCGTCGACCTGATTCCCGCGCTGACGCACCTGGCCGAAGCGCTGCAGGAGCGCGCCGAAGCGTTCGCCGACGTCGTGAAGTCCGGCCGCACGCACCTGATGGACGCCACGCCGGTGACGCTCGGCCAGGAGTTCGGTGGCTACGCCGCGGCGGTGAGTTACGGCGTCGAGCGACTGCACGGCGTGCTGTCGCGGGTGGGTGAGCTGCCGCTCGGCGGCACCGCGGTGGGCACCGGCATCAACGCGCCCGCCGGCCTGGCCGCCGAGGTCATCGAGGCGCTGGCCGGCGAGCTGGACCTGCCCCTGACCGAGGCGCGCGACCACTTCGAGGCGCAGGGCTCGCGCGACGCGCTGGTCGAGGCCAGCGGCGTGCTGCGCACAGTGGCCGTGAGCCTGAACAAGATCAGCAACGACATCCGGTGGATGGGCTCGGGTCCGCGCACCGGGCTCACCGAGATCTTCCTGCCCGACCTGCAGCCGGGCTCGTCGATCATGCCGGGCAAGGTGAACCCGGTGCTGTGCGAGGCGGTGTGCCAGGTCGTCGCGCAGGTGGTCGGCAACGACGCCGCCGTCGCCTTCGGCGGCGCCGCCGGCAACTTCGAGCTCAACGTGATGCTGCCGGTGATCGCGCGCAACCTGCTCGAGTCGATCCGGCTGCTGGCCAACGTGTCGCGGGTGTTCGCCGATCGCTGCGTCGCCGGCATCCAGGCCAACGAGGAACGCTGCCGCGAGTACGCGGAGTCGTCGCCGTCGATCGTCACGCCGCTGAACCATTACGTCGGTTACGACGAGGCCGCCAAGATCGCCAAGCAGGCTCTGGCCGAGCGCAGGACCATCCGGGAGGTCGTGATCGAACGCGGGCACGTGCCGGACCGGATCAGCGAGGAGCAGCTGGACGAGGTGCTCGACGTGCTGTCGATGGCCCGCCCGCACGGCTCGGCGTGAGTTTGCGCGCGGTCGTCTTCGACTTCTACGGGACGCTGGCGCCCGGCCGGTCGGAGACGGAGCAGGCGGCCGCGCGCGACGCGCAGGCCCGGGCCCTCGGCGTGGACGGCGCCGCCTTCGACGCCGAGCTGACGGCCACCGTCCACGAGCGTTTCTGCGGCGCCGGCGGCAGTGTGGAGGGATCGCTGGCCTGGGTGGTCGAGCGCATGGGCGCCGCGGTCACGCCCGAGCAGCTGGCCGCGGCGGCCGGCGAGCGGCTGGCGCGCGAACGCCAGTTCGGCGAGCCCCGGCCGGACGCCGTGCCCGTGCTGCGCCGGCTGCGCGAGCGCGGGTTGCGCATCGGGCTGATCAGCGACTGCAGCGCCGAGCTGCCCCGCTACTTCCCCGACCTCCCCATCGCGCCGCTCATCGACGCCCCGGTGTTCTCCTTCGTCACCGGCCACCGCAAACCCGAACCGCACAATTACCTCGCCTGTTGTGCGGCGCTGGGCGTCGCCCCCGACGAATGCCTGTACGTCGGCGACGGCGGCAGCAACGAACTGGCCGGGGCCCGCGCCGTGGGCATGCGCCCCGTGCACCTGGCCGTACCCGAGGAGTCCGGCGGAGTCGTCTACGGCCGGCACGCGGGCTGGGACGGCGAGAGCGTCGGCGCGTTGCCCGAGGTTCTGGACCTCGCCCGACCGGTCCCTTCGTGACCTGAGCCCCAACCGCTCGCGGGCTCCGTACGCGCGGGGGTCTAATCGGCTCGTGGCCACCGTGTTCGACGAGATCGACGACCGGCTGCGGTCCTGGCTGCTCGCGCAGCCGGTGTTCTTCGTGGCCACGGCCCCGCTGTCGCCCGACGGCCACGTGAACGTCTCGCCGAAGGGCATGGCCGGCACGTTCGCCGTGCTCGGCCCGCGCCGGGTCGGCTACCTCGACTACTTCGGCAGCGGTGCCGAGACGATCGCGCACCTGCGCGAGAACGGCCGCATCGTGATCATGTGCTGTGCGTTCGCCGGGCCACCGAAGGTCGTCCGGCTGCACGGGCGCGGTCACGTCGTGCGCGACGGGGACGACGGGTACCCCTCGTTGCGCCGCGAGTTCGGCAAGGAACGCGATCTCGGGTTGCGCTCGATCGTGGTCGTCGACGTCGACCGGATCGCCGACTCCTGCGGCTACTCGGTGCCGCTGCTCGACTACAGCGGCGATCGCGACGTGCTCGACCGGGCGCAGCTGCGCCGCGACGAGGACTACTTCGCCGACTACGCGACGCACCGCAACGGGCGCAGCATCGACGGGCTGCCGGCGCTGGAAGGCTGAGCTCTACGGTTCGCCCTCCAGCCGGCTGTCCGGGTGTCAGCTCCGCTCGCCGCGGCGGGCCAGCCGCCACGCGGCGGGGAAGGCCAGCGCGGCCAGCGCCACCTTGACCGCGTCGGAGGCGAGGAACGGGCGCACCCCGAGCCGGAAGGCCTCGCCCGCGCCGATGTTCAGGTCGACGGCCAGCCACACGGTGCCGACCAGGTAGATCACCAGCGAGCCCGCGACCATGAGGCCGACCGTGGACACGACGTGCCGGTCGGCGCCGCGCCTGGCCAGCGCACCGACGAGCCCGGCGGCGAGGACGAAGCCGATGACGTAGCCGAACGACGGCGTCGCGCCGCTGGTGTGCCCGGAGAACCAGGGCACCCCGGCCAGCCCGGCGAGCAGGTAACCGGTGAGGGCCAGCAACCCCCGCACGGTGCCGAGCGCGGCGCCGGTGACGAGCACGGCGAGGGTCTGCAGCGTGAACGGCACCGGCGAGAGCGACGTGTGGATCGACACCTGCGCGGCCAGGCCGACCAGTCCGGCACCGCCCACGACCAGGGCGGCATCGCGCACGAGCGCGCCGGGCAGCAGGTCGGCCAGGACGATGCGGCGGGACAGGACGGCGGCGTTCGACATGGGCACTCCCCTGCTCAGGGTGGACGGGCACGGCCACGACGGCGGCGTCGCCGTCGGGCCTTCGCGCAAACCCTAGCGACCCGTGCGTTCCGGCCCGGCCACAGGTCCGCTCGACGCCTGGTCGGGCAGGCGTTGCAACTGCGACACCACGGTGCGCACGAGCGCGCCCAGCCGATGCCGGTCAGGGACGGCCACGTCGATCCCGGCGGCCTGCAGCGGACCGGCGGTGGTGGGGCCGACGGCGGCACACAGCATCCCGGCGCGCGCCGCCGCCGCGACGTCGACGCCCAGGCCGGCGGCGGTGCGCAGGAAGTTGGTGGCTGCCGGCGCGCTGGTGAAGGTGAGCGCGTCCAGCGCGCCCGCCCCGGTCAGCTCGAGGACCCGGCGCAGCGGCCTCTCGTCCGCCGGCGGTTCCCAGCGGTACACCGGCACCTCGACGACCTCGGCGCCGTGCGCACGCAGCATGTCGACCAGTTCGTGCAGCGGGTCGCCGTGCAACTGCACGACGATGCGGGCACCGGCGAGTTCGTGCTCGGCCAGCAGGTGGGCGAGCACCTCGCCCGACGACTCGGACGGCGGGGACCACGCCTCACGCAGACCGGCGGCTCGGACGGCGCCGCGCACCTTCGGCCCGCGCGCGAGGATGGTGGCGCGGCGCAGGGTGTCGACGAGTTGCCCGCCCAGTCCCCACTGCTCGGCGACCTCGAGCCAGCCGCGGAAGCCGACGCCGGTGGTGCCGACGACGATGTCGGGTGGTTCGGCCAGGCAGTGGCGGGTGGCCGACAGCAGGCGGTCGTCGTCGGCCAACGCCACGATCCGAACGGCCGGCCCGTACTCGACCTGCGCGCCGTGCCGTTCGAGCGCGGTCCCCAGTTCCTCCCGGCGCCGGGCCGCGGTGACGCCGACCCGGCGGCCGGCCAGGGCGGGCGGGGGCGGCGTCGGCACGCTACGACGGTACGTCGTTACGGGCCGGTGCCGGGGCCGTCGCCCGTCGCGTCAGGCGGCGCGGGTCCAGTCGACGAGCTCGCGCACGGTGTCGGCGTCGGCGTCGGCGTGGCGGGCCAGCACGGCCGACAGCTCGATGAGGTCGGCGGGTGAGGTGTAGCCGGCGAGGTCGGCGGCGAGGGCGCGGCGAGCGGCCCGCGACCGGCCGCGCTCGGCGTGCCGGCAGCGGATCCCGGCCAGGCCGGTGCGGGCGGTGTGGTTGGTCATGAGACCAGTCTCCGCAGCGGAGGTCGATGCGTCCAATACCGTAATCGCCCACCATCCATGCACTAGCGTCATGGATGTGGACACGACGGCGCTACGCTGGTTCCAGCAGGTGGCCGACGGCACGACCCTGACCGAGCTCGCCGAACTGGAGATGGTGAGCCAGCCCGGGGTGTCACGCGCGCTGGCCCGCCTGGAGGCCGAAATCGGTACGCCGCTGCTGCGCCGCTCCGGGCGCATCCTCAAGCTGACCCGGGCCGGGGCCACCTTCAAGCGGCATGTGGACAAGGTGCTGCACGACCTCGACGACGGCCTGGCCGCGCTGTCCGAGCTGACCGCCCCGGACACCGGGACGGTGGCGATCGCCTTCCAGCAGTCGCTGGGCACCTGGCTGGTGCCCGAGCTCGTGGCCGGGTTCCGGGCGACGCACCCGGAGGTCCGCTTCGAGCTGTCGCCGGAGCGCGACGAACTCGACGCCGCACCGCTGGCCGGCGGCGCGGCCGACCTGGAGCTGACCACCGTGCGTCCGCCGGCCGGCACGGTGCGGTGGCGGCCGCTGCTGGCCGAACCGTTGCGCCTGGCCGTGCCCGCGGCCCACTCGCTGGCCGGGTGCGACGCCGTCGAGCTCGCCGAGGCGGCCGGGGAGCCCTTCGTGATGCTGCGTCGCAGCTACGCGCTGCGCGGGCTGAGCGAGTCGCTGTGCGCGGCCGCGGGCTTCGAGCCGGCGGTGGCCTTCGAGGGTGACGACCTGCCCACGGTGGTCGGCTTCGTGGCCGCCGGCCTCGGCGTGGCCGTCGTACCGGCGCCGCGCCGCAGCACCCCGGCCGGGGTGCGGTACGTGGAACTGCTCGATCGCGGGGCGGTTCGCGAGGTCGGGCTGGTGTGGTCGGGCGAGCGGCGCCTGCTCCCGGCAGCCGAGACCTTCCGGCGGCACGTGCTGGAGCAGGCCGCCCGGTACTGAGCGGGCCGGCTTCAGTCGGGCAGCAACGGCACCTCCAACCCCCGGTCGCGGCCCAACAGCACGGCCCGCTGCACGGCGTCGCGGCCGAACCGCTCGCGGATGCCGTCGAGGGTGGGGTCGAGGCGACCGACGTCGCGGGCGGCGAACGGCAGTTCCAGCTGCACCGCGTCCGCATCCTCGAGATTCGTCAGCGAGATGCCCACCAGCGTCAACCCGGCCTCGCGGATCAGCGGCCCCACCGAGGCGAGCAGCGCCCGGGCCGTGGCGAGCACGGGCGCGGTCTCCCAGGTGGCCCGCAGCAACGTGTGCGAACGGGTGGCGCGGGTGAAGTCGTCGAAGCGCAGGCGCACCACCACCGTGCGGCAGATCCGGTCGGCGCGGCGCAGCCGCACGCACACCCGCTCGACGAGGCCGACGAGCGCGGTGTCGATCTCCGCGGCGAGGTCGGCCATCGGCCGGCGGCGCAGGCCGAGTGAGCGCTGCGCGCCGATCGAGCGGCGGCGCCGGCCGACCGTCACCCGTCGCGGGTCCTGGTTGTGGGCGAGGCCGAACACCTGTCGCCCGCCGGCCGGGCCGAGGATCGAGACGAGGGCGCCCCGGTCGAGCGCGGCCACCTCGCCCACGGTGAACACACCGCGCGCGTGCAGCCTCGCCGCCGTCTTCTCCCCGACGCCCCACAGCTTGCGCACCGGCAGCGGGTGCAGGAAGTGCAGTTCACCCTCCGGCGGGACGTAGAGCAGCCCGTCGGGCTTGGCCACCCCGCTGGCCACCTTGGCCAGGAACTTGGTGCGGGCCGCACCGACGGTGATGGCCAGGCCCACCCGCTCGCGCACCGCCGCGCGCAACCGCACCCCGATCTCCACCGGCGACCCGCTCACCCGCGCCAGGCCGCCGACGTCGAGGAACGCCTCGTCGACGGAGATGCCCTCGACCAGCGGCGTGGTGTCCTCGAAGATCTCGAACACGGCCCTGCTCGCCGCGACGTAGGCGTCGAAGCGCGGCGGCACGACCACGGCGTGCGGGCACAGGGCGCGCGCCTGCCGGCCGCCCATCGCCGAGCGCACGCCGAACGCCTTCGCCTCGTAGCTCGCGGCCAGCACGACACCGGCGCCGACGATCACCGGCCGGCCGCGCAGTCCCGGGTCGTCGCGCTGCTCGACCGAGGCGTAGAACGAGTCGAGATCCGCATGCAGGATCACGAACACATGTTCTAATTAAAGCCGCGCCTCGTCAAGCGGGTCAGTTGAACAGCTCGAAGGGCTCGTCGACCGGGCGGCCGGCCAGCAGGTCGGGCAGCAGCTGCGGCAGCCGGGTCGGGTAGAACCGGCCGTCCCCGACGACGATCTCGGCCACCGGCCACCACCGGTGCTCGGGGTAGTCCTCGGCCTCGTGGTCGGTGCGCCCGCGCACGTCGAGGGCCGGGGCCGTCGACGCCAGGCGGACGAGCACGACGACCTCGTGCTGCAGGTGGCGCCGGCCGCGGTAGCGGAAGGTCGCGTCGCGGCGCCACGTGGGCCGCCCGACCTCGTCCGGTCCGACGGCGATGCCGGTCTCCTCGGCCAGCTCGCGCACCGCGGTCAGAGCCGGCGTCTCGCCGGCCTCGATGCCGCCGCCGGGCAGTTCCCACCAGGTGCCCACGGCCGGGTCGGTGCTGTCGAGAGCCCGCAACAGCAGCACATCGCCGCGCGCGTCCTGTACGACCACGCGCACGACGTCGCGTTCGACGACCGGCAGGTCGTCGGGCAGCTCGGGGATCACCCGGGGAACTCGGCCGGGTCCGCGTACGCGTGCATGGACACGACCTTGCCGCCGCGGACCAGGAAAACGTCGACCACGGTGTTCTGCGTCGCCGTGCCGTCGACCAGCACCCCCTCCACGTGGTGCTCGACGACGATGCGGTCGCCGTGGCGGCGGGCCAATGGCATCGAACGCAGCTCGCGCCAGCCCGCGTGCGACTGACGCAGGTACTCCGCCACGGCGGCGGGCCCGTGGTGGTGGCCGCCGTTGTGGAACTCCGCCGGCTCGATCCACTCGACCTCGGGGTGCAGGTCGGCCACGGCGGCGTCGATGTCCCCGCGGGCGAAGGCCTCGTAGGCGTCGAGGACGAGGTCGAGGTCGGGGTCGTCGGTCACCGCTCCAGCATCCTCCCGCGCCGTCGCGCCTACAGCGGCAGGTCCTCCAGCATCTCGGTGACCAGCGCGGCGATGGGCGAGCGCTCGGAGCGGGTCAGCGTGACGTGCGCGAACAGCGGGTGACCGCGCAACGCCTCGATCACCGCGGCCACGCCGTCGTGGCGGCCCACACGCAGGTTGTCGCGCTGCGCGACGTCGTGGGTGAGCACCACGCGCGAGCCCGCACCGATGCGCGAGAGCACCGTGAGCAGCACGTTGCGCTCGAGCGACTGCGCCTCGTCGACGATGACGAAGGAGTCGTGCAGCGAGCGGCCCCGGATGTGCGTGAGCGGCAGCACCTCGAGCATGCCGCGGTCCAGGACCTCGTCCATGACGTCGGCGGAGACCAGCGCCCCGAGCGTGTCGAACACCGCCTGCGCCCAGGGCGCCATCTTCTCGTTCTCGCTGCCGGGCAGGTAGCCGAGCTCCTGGCCGCCGACGGCGTAGAGCGGGCGGAAGACGACGACGCGCTTGTGGGCGCGGCGTTCGAGCACCGCTTCGAGGCCGGCGCACAGGGCCAGCGCCGACTTGCCGGTGCCCGCACGCCCGCCCAGGGACACGATGCCGACGTCGGGGTCGAGCAGCAGGTCGAGGGCGATGCGCTGCTCGGCGCTGCGCCCGCGAAGGCCGAACGCCTCGCGATCACCGCGGACGAGCCTGACCTGCTTGTCGGCGGTGACGCGCGCCAGCGCCGATCCCTTGATCGAGTGCAGCACCAGGCCGGTGTGGCAGGGCGAGTCGGCGACCTCGGCGAAGTCGGGGGCAGCGGCCAGCTCGATGGGCTCGCCCTCGTAGAGCGCGTCGACGGTGCCGGGCGAGACGTCCAGCTCGGTCATGCCCGTCCAGCCGGTGGAGTCGGCCAGGGGGTGCATGCGGTACTCGTCGGCGACCAGCCCGACCGAGGCCGCCTTGACCCGCAGCGGCATGTCCTTCGTGACGAGCGTGACCTGCTTGCCCTCGGCCGCGAGGTTCAGGGCCACGGCCAGGATGCGCGAGTCGTTGGTGTCGATGCGGAAGCCGGCCGGCAGCCGCGACATGTCCGAGTGGTTCAGCTCCACGTGCAGCGTGCCGGTCGTCCCGTCCTCGGCCTTGGTGCCGATCGGGATGGGGGCGTCGAGGCGGCCGTGCGTGATGCGCAGCTCGTCGAGCAGGCGCAGCGTCTGCCGGGCGAACCAGCCGAGCTCCGGGTGGTGCCGCTTGCCCTCCAGCTCGCTGATCACGACGAGCGGTACGACGACCTCGTGCTCGGCGAAGCGGCCCAGCGCGCCCGGGTCGGACAGCAGGACCGAGGTGTCCAGGACGAAGGTGCGCAGACCGGCCGGGCTCGATGGTGTGCGGGCAGAGGTCACGTGACGCTCCAGACAGGGAGTCGGCGCGACGGCGCACGGGTGCGTGCCGCGCAACTGGGTGTCGGTCCGGTCCCGTGCGGGACCGGCCGGCCCCACTCGCTGATGATCAGCACGTGTCGGGACCTCCCGAGCGGGCCGGGTTGGCCGGTCCGCCGAGTCGGACGCTACGTCCGGGCGTGCCGCCGTCCCGGAAGGCGCGCCAGGCAACGCGTTACGTCGCGGTGAACAGTCCCGCTCCCCTCTCCCGCTTCCCCCATGCGGTGGTCGTGATTTCGGCCGAAATCACGACCACCGCATGGGGGAAGGCGGGTCAGGGCGAGCCGGTCTCGGCCGGGCGGGACGGGTCGGCGCCCCACTGCGACCACGAGCCGGGGTACAGGGCGGTGCCGGCCAGTCCGGCCAGCTCCATCGCCAGCAGGTCGTGGCACGCGGTGACCCCCGACCCGCAGTAGGCGACCACCGGCCCGTCGCCGGCTGCGGCGAAGCGCTCGCGCAGCTCGCCGGGCGGGCGGAAGCGGCCCGACTCGTCGAGGTTGCCCGGCCACGGCGCGCTGCGGGCCCCGGGTACGTGGCCGGGCCGCGGGTCGATCGCCGGGTCGCCGTCGGCGTACCGCTCGGCGCTGCGGGCGTCGAACACCGTCGCCGTCACCGACAGCGGGTCGGCGAAGCGGTCCGCCGGCCAGGGCTTCGGCGCGCGCTGCACCGGCACCGGCGCCGGCTCGTCGGTGATCAGGTCGCCCGGCCACGCGGCGAGCCCGCCGTCGAGCACGGCCACCGGCTCGCCGAGCACGTGCAGCAGCCACCACAGCCGCGCGGCGGTCGACCCGCCCGCGTCGTCGTAGGCCACCACGGGCGTGCCGGCGGCGAGGCCCACCCGGCCCAGCGCCGCGGCGAACCGTTCCGGAGTCGGCAGCGGGTGCCGGCCGGCGCCCGTCGACGGCGGGTCGGAAAGGTCGGTGTCGATGTCGAGCCACACCGCGCCCGGCAGGTGCCCGTCGCGGTACTCCTGCTCGCCCGACCGGGCCGGATCGAGGTACCAGCGCACGTCGACGATCCGTACCTCGGCCGCATGCTCGTGCAGCCACGGCCCGGAGACCAGCGGGCCGAACGGGCTCACTTGCCGAACCGCCGCTGGCGGGCGCCGAAGTCACGCAGGGCGCGCAGGAAGTCGATGCGCCGGAAGTCCGGCCACAGCGCGTCGCAGAAGTAGAACTCCGAGTGCACCGACTGCCAGAGCAGGAATCCGCCCAGCCGCTGCTCGCCCGACGTACGGATCACCAGGTCGGGATCGGGTTGACCCTTCGTGTAGAGGTGCTCGGCGATGTGGTCGACGTCGATGATCTCGGCGAGTTCCTCGATCGTCCCGCCCTGCGCGGCGTGCTCGCGCAGCAGCGAACGGACCGCGTCGGTGATCTCGCGCCGTCCGCCGTAGCCGACCGCGACGTTGACGGTGAGGCCGTCGCGCCCGGCCGTGCGCTGCTCGGCGTCGCGCAGCGCGGCGACGATCTCGGCCGGCAGCAGGTCGAGGGCCCCGACGGCGTTCACCCGCCACGGGGTGCCGTCGGCCGACAGTTCCTGGGCCACCCCGGCGATGATCTGCAGCAGGGGGCCGAGTTCTTCCTCCGGGCGGCGCAGGTTGTCCGTCGACAGCATCCAGATGGTGACGTGCGCGACGCCGGCCTCGGCGCACCACTCGAGCAGGCTGGCGATGTGCCGAGCGCCCACGACGTGCCCGTGGCTCACGTCGTCGAAGCCGGCGGCGCGGGCCCAACGCCGGTTGCCGTCGATCATGATGGCGACGTGCCGCGGAACCGGCATCCCCTCGAGGTGACTGCGCAGCCGCCGCTCGTACAGCGCGTAGACCGCGTCGCGCACACTCACGTCCGCAACCTATCGCTTGCGCCGCGCCACAGGATCATCCGACGTGGGTCACGCCCACAGCCAACGGTCACCTGCGCTCCCGTAGCGTCGCGGGGGTGACGACACCCGCCTCCTCGCCGCCGTCCGCGGTCGAGGCCATGGCCGGCGTCGTCGCCGAACTGAAGCCCCGCCTGCGGGGCTGGCTGCACGCCTACGCCGCGGTCATCTCCGTCGTGACCGGCGCGGCGCTCATCTCGGTGGCCGCGGCGCAGCGCGGTGCCCCGGCGGCCACCACGACGTCGATCTACAGCGCGACGGTGACGCTGCTGTTCGGGGTCTCCGCGCTCTACCACCGGCTCGGGTGGAGTGATCGCGCACGGGCGCTCATGAAGCGTCTCGACCACTCGATGATCTTCGTGTTCATCGCCGGGACGTACACGCCGATCGCGGTGCTCAGCCTGCCGCGCAACGCTGCGATCGCCGTGCTCGTCGCGGTGTGGACGGGCGCCGCGTTCGGGGTGGCCCTGCAGACGACATGGCGCTCGGCGCCGCGCTGGCTGTCCACGCCCTGCTACATCGCCCTCGGCTGGGTGGCGGCGTTCGTCATGCCCGACCTGCTGCACAACGCCGGCGTGGCGGCCTTCACCTTGATCATCGCCGGCGGCGTCGTCTACACCGTCGGCGGCGTGGTCTACGCGCTCAAGCGACCGAATCCCTATCCCGGCACCTTCGGTTTCCACGAGGTCTTCCACCTCTGCACGTTGGTCGCGGCGATCTGCCACTACGTGGCCGTATGGCTCGTCGTCTTCGCCTGATCCGCGCCCGCCGCCACCCTGCTCCGACTCCCGTCCGCCGGGAATCGCCGTCCCCGGCGCCAGGTTGTGTGTAATGATGTAATCACTTATGCACGGTAAGGAGCATCGAATGCACAACGACACCCAACACGGACGCGGTGAGCGCCGCCGCCACCACGGCCGCGGTTTCCGCGGGCCCGGCGGCTGGCAACAGGCCGACCTGCCACCCGCCGACGACGCCGTCGCCTGGCTCATCGGCCGGCTGCCCGACGACTGGTACGTCGGCGAGCCCACGGTCAGCGTCGACCGCGAGGAGATCGTCGTCCTCGGCGAACTCCCCCCGCCCGAGAGCGGCACGGCCTCGGCCGAGGGCGGCACGGCCTCGGCCGAGACCGGCACCGCCGCCGCCGAGGGGCGGATCAGCCGCTTCCGCGAGGACACCCGCGAGACGCGGATGACCATCGCCGACGAGGCCGAGGCCCGCTACGGGCGCAAGGTGGCCTGGGGCGCGACCATCGGCGACACCCGGGTGCTGTTCACGCACCTGGCGGTGCCGGCGATGACCCGGCTGCGCCACGACGAGCGCCGGGTGCTCGACACGCTCGTCGACGCCGGGGTTGCCCGATCGCGCTCCGACGCGCTGGCCTGGTGCGTCCGCCTGGTCGGCGAGCACACCGACGAATGGCTGCAGGGCCTGCGCGAGGCGATGACCGCCGTCGACAAGCTGCGCGCGGAGGGCCCCGACCTCTGAGCGTGCGGCCCGTCAGGTGTGCCGGTCAGCGCCGGCGCAGCTGGCGGGCGAGGGCGTCGGGGTCGGTCACCGGCAGGTCGCAGACCATGCCGCGGCAGACGTAGGCCGCCGGCGCGCCGCCGATCAAGGGGCGCTCGGCCAGCAGGGGTTGCCCGGGCGCGTCCGGCTCCCCCCCGACCACGACCGCGCCGGGCGGGCGCAGCCGCCGCGCCGTGTCGGTGAGCGGTCCTCCGTCGGGCTCGCCGACGACCGCCACCTGCACCGGCCCGTCCACCCACGCCTGCGCCACCGCCAGCGCCCAGCCGAGGAAGCGGGGTTGCGCGCGGCCGAACTGCGGCACCGCGCGCAGCACGCCCTCGGCCGCCGCGCGGTGCTCGACCGACCCGACCAGCGCGGAGTAGGTCAGCAACGCTCCCGCGAGCGCGCTCGCGCCGGAGGGCGTGGCGTTGTCGGTGGGGTCGCGCGGGCGGCGCATCAGCTGCTCGGCGTCGTCGGCGGTGTCGAAGAACCCGCCGTCGGGGTCGGCGAAGTGCGCGAGGGCGACATCGAGGATCTCCCCCGCGGCCGCCAGCCAGGCGGGCGCACCGGTGGCCTGGTGCAGGGCGAGCAGTCCCTCGGCGAGGTCGCCGTGATCCTCGGCCACGCCCGCGGCCGTGCCCACCGCGCCGTCGCGCGAGGTGCGCCGCAGCCGGCCGTCCACGACGTGCCGCTCCAGCAGCAACGTCGCGCAGTCGCGGGCGGCCTCGAGGTAGCTCGCGTCGAGCTGCACCCCGGCCTCGGCCAGCGCGGCCACGGCCAGACCGTTCCACGCGGTGACCACCTTGTCGTCGCGCGCCGGCTGCGGACGGAGTGAACGCGCGGCCCACAACCGGGTGCGCAGGTCGTTCCATACGCTGGCGTCCGGTGGCTCGCGCAACAGCTGCAGCGTCGACGCACCGTGCTCGAAGGTGCCGTCGGCCGTCACCGAGAACAGGTCGGCGGCCACCGGCGCGTCCGGACCGAGCACCTCGGCCAACTGCGCGGGCGTCCATACGTACGTCAGGCCCTCGACGCCGTCGGTGTCCGCATCGAGGGCCGACGCGAACCCGCCCTCGGGCGTGCGCAGGTCGCGCACCAGGAAGTCGGCCGTCTCCCGCGCGATCCGTTGCGCCAGAGGCGATCCGGTGAGCCGCGCCCAGTGCAGGTAGACGCGCAGCAACAACGCGTTGTCGTAGAGCATCTTCTCGAAGTGCGGCACCACCCACGCCCGGTCGACGGAGTAGCGCGCGAACCCGCCGGCCAGCTGGTCGTACAGGCCGCCGCGCGCCATCGCCTCGAGGGTCTGCTCGGCCATGCTCAGGGCCTGCGTGTCGCCGGTGCGCTCGTGATGGCGCAGCAGCCACTCCACCACCATCGACGGTGGGAACTTCGGCGCCTGCCCGAAGCCGGCGTGCTCGGTGTCGAACGAGCGGGCCAGCTGCTCCACCGCGCCGGCGAGGTCCACCTCCGTGGGCAGCGGCGAGCCGGCGGCGCTCGGCAGCTGGTGACCGGCCAGGGCGTCGACCACGCGCTGACCGGCCTCGAGCACCTCGGCGCGGTCGTCGCGCCACGCGGTGCCGATGGCCGTCAGCAACGCGACGAACTGCGCCCGCGGGAAGTAGGTGCCGGCGTAGAACGGCGCGCCGTCGGCGGTGAGCAGGCAGGTCATCGGCCAGCCGCCGTGCCCGGTGAGCGCTGCGGTGGCGTCCATGTACACGGCGTCGACGTCCGGCCGCTCCTCGCGGTCGACCTTGACGTTGACGAAGTTGTCGTTCATGAGCGCGGCCACCGACTCGTCCTCGAACGACTCGTGCGCCATCACGTGGCACCAGTGGCAGGCCGCGTAGCCGACCGACAGCAGGATCGGCACGTCCCGCCGGCGGGCCTCGGCGAAGGCCTCGTCGCCCCACTCGCGCCAGTCGACCGGGTTCTCGGCGTGCTGGCGCAGGTAGGGACTGGTGGAGTCGATCAGCCGGTTCGTCACGTGCCACCGTTCCGGGTAGGGGTCGCGGGCCGTACGGCCATTGTCCCGCAATCACCGATCGGCATCGGGACCGGAATACCTCTCCCCGGGGCATCGCTGAACGCCGGGGAGCCGAGACGCGAGAGGCAGCATGATGCAGACGCACGAGGGCGACGACGTGGAGGCGGCGGCCGAACCCGCCGGGCTGCACCCGCTGCTCGCCGGGCGCTGGAGCCCGGCCCGCTTCGACACCGCGCACGAGGCGACGGACGGGCAGGTGGAGCAGCTGATCGAGGCCGCGCGCTGGGCCCCGTCCGCCGGCAACTCCCAGCCCTGGGCCTTCATCGCGGCGCGGCGCGGCGACGCGGTGCACGAGCGCCTGGTCAGCCAGCTCGCGCGCTCGAGCCTCGCGTGGGCCCCGTCGGCGTCCGTCCTGTTCGTCAACCTGCGGCACCGCTTCGTGGCGGACACCGACTGGGAGTACTCGGAGTTCTCCGGCTACGACCTCGGTCAGGCCGTGGCCCACATGACGGTGCAGGCGCGGGCGATGGGCCTGCAGTCGCGCCAGTTCCGCGCGTTCGACCGGAGCGCCCTCTCGCGCGAGTTCGCGCTGCCCGACCACTGGGAGGCGGCGACCATGACCGCCTTCGGGCGGCCGGCCGAGCCCGGCGGCTACGGCGGCGAGGCGAGCGGAGCGCGGCCCGACCCGCCGCGCCTGCGCCGCTCCGCCCGCGACCTGCTGTGGCCGGGCATCCAGGCCGACTGACGACTCTATTGGCCGTCGTTCAACATGACCGTTAGGTTGGGTCCATGGCTGAGCGCGAGTACGACATCGTGGTGTTCGGGGCGACCGGTTTCGCCGGACGCCTGACCGCCGAATACCTGGCCCGCAACGCGGCGGGGAGCTGCCGGCTCGCCCTGGCCGGGCGCAACCGGGACAAGCTCGCGAAGGTCCGCGACGCCCTCGCCGGCATCGACGCCCGCTTCGCCGACACCGCGCTGCTGTCCGCCGACGTCACCGACGAGGGTTCGGTGCGTCGCGTGGCCGAGAGCGCCCGTGTCGTGATCACCACCGTCGGCCCGTACGTGCTCTACGGCGACGCCGTGGTGGCCGCGTGCGCCGCCGCCGGCACCGACTACCTCGACCTCACCGGCGAACCGGAGTTCGTCGACACCAGCTACGTCCGCCATCACCGCACCGCCCTCGACACCGGCGCCCGCCTCATCCACGCCGCCGGCTTCGACTCCGTGCCCCACGACCTGGGCGCGCTGTTCACCGTGGAACAGCTGCCGGCGGACGTGCCGATCACCGTGTCGGGGTACCTGCGCGCATCGGGCATGTTCTCCGGCGGCACGTTCCACTCGGCGCTCACCGCGCTGTCGCGCCCGCGGGAGAACATCGCCGCCGCGCGGGAGCGCAAGTCGCTCGAGGTCCGCGACGGCGCCCGCTCGGCCCGCTCCGTCGCCGGTCGACCGCACCGCGACCCCACCCAGCACGGCTGGGCGATGCCGCTGCCGACCGTCGACCCGCAGATCATCGCCCGCTCGGCGCGCGCGGTGCCGCGCTACGGCCCCGACTTCCGGTACTCGCACTTCGCGTCGATCCCGACGCTGCGCACGGCGGTCGCCGGTGTCGCCGGCCTGGCCGCCCTCGCCGGGGCGGCGCAGATCGGCCCGGCGCGCCGCGCGTTGATGAAGCGCATCAAGGCCGGCGACGGCCCGTCGGCCGAGCGGCGGGCGAAGAGCTGGTTCACCGTGACCTTCGTCGGCGAGGGCGGCGGGCAGCGGGTGGTCACCCGGGTCAGCGGCGGCGACCCGGGCTACGACGAGACGGCGAAGATGCTCGCGGAGGCGGCGCTGTCGCTGGTGTACGACGACCTGCCCGCGACGTCGGGCCAGGTGACCACGGCCCACGCCTTCGGCGACGCGCTCATCGACCGGCTGCGCAAGGCCGGGATCGGCTTCGACGTCGTCGGGTGATCAGCTCGCGCGTTCGTCGCGCACGGCGATGCGGATGCGCTTGTTGCCCTTGCCCTTCGACGACGTGCCGATGACCTGCACCGACCCCACGTCGGCGGTGCTCGCCACGTGGGTGCCGCCGTCGGCCTGCTTGTCCAGGCCCACGATGTCGATCACGCGCAGCGGGTCGATCTCGCGCGGGATCATGCCGGCGCGGGTGCGGATCAGCGCCGGGTCGCCGTCGGCCTCGGCCCGGCCGACGAAGCGCACCATGATGTCGCGGGCCCGCGCGATCTCGTCGTTGATGCGCGCCTCGACCCGGCGGCCGAGGTCGACCGACATCGACTCGAGCGGGAAGTCCAGGCGTCCCTCCCCCGGCTCCATGTTGCCGCCGGTCACCGGGATCTCGTACTCGGCGTAGATCACGCCGCACAGGATGTGCAACGCGGTGTGCGTGCGCATGAGCAGGTGCCGGCGCGTCCAGTCGAGGCGCCCGAACACCTCGCCCCCTTCGGCCGGGAGGTCGGCGTCGGCGTTGCCGCCGTCGTCGAGCACGTGCCAGATGTGCCCACCCTCGCGCCGCACCGCCGTCACCGGCGCCGACGCGGCGCCCCACTCGACCGTGCCGACGTCGTGCGGCTGACCGCCGCCGCCCGGGTAGAAGGCCGTGCGGTCGAGGGCGACCCGGCGCGTTGCTCGGTCGACCGCCACCACCCGCGCGCCGAACTCGCGCACGAACGCGTCGGTGCTGAACAGCTCCGTCGCCGCCGAGGCGGGAACGGGATCGGGTGCGGCTCCCGGTACCGGCATCGCGACCCCTACCGGCGCTCGGGGTCCATGTCCTCGTCGTCGGGCGGACGCGGGAACTGGGCGGTCGGGTGGCTGCCGGGCGACTCGCCGGGCGTGGACGGGCCGCCCGGGGCCGAGCCGGGGGCGCCCGGAGCGCCGGCGGACCACTGGGTCGGCGGCTGCTCACCCTCGGGCCCGCGCGGCAGCTGCGTCGTCTGCTGCTCCGGCTGCTGCTCCGGCTGCTGCCCCGTCGTCTGCTGCTGCGGCGGGTGCGCCGCCTGCTGCTCGGCCGGTGGCTCGGCCCGCTGCTGCTCCCGCGGTCCCGACGGCTCCAGGTGCTGGGTGCGGTCGCCGGCCTCGTCGCCCTGCGCCGGCAGCCGCGACGTCGACCCGGCGTCGTCGTCCTTCGACAGGGAGGGCAGCGCGGTCGTGCGCTGGTCGTCGGCGCCGTGCTCGCCCGGGCGGTAGGCGCTCGAGCCGGTGCCTTCGCTGCGCTGCGGCGGCCCGTAGTAGCGGTCCTGCCAGGGCGGCCCGACCGGGGCGACGCCCTCCTGACCGCGGGCCTCGTCGTCGCGGCCGGCTTGCGGCTCGGGGGCGCCGGGGCCCATCGGGCCCATCGGCGCCGTTCCCATGGGCGCCCACCCGGGCTGGGGCTTGCGTCGGGTCAGCGGAGCGACGATGCCGACCACGAGGGCCACGATGAAGCCCAGAACCACGCCGGCCACGAACACGACCGAGCCCGGTGCGGTGATGCCGAACAGCGAGCGCACGAGGACGTTGCCCTGGCCGGTGCCGCCGAAGCCCGGGTCGACGATCAGCCCGCGCACGTAGCCGCCGACCATGGCCGCGACCGTCACCGACATCCAGGCCCCGAAGAAGGCGCGGCCGAAGGAGATGGGCCCGCGCACGACGGCGAGGATCAGCAACAGCGACACGATGATCGCCACGGCGAGCCCGATCATCTGGGCCAGGAAGAAGTGCCCGGGGTCGTGACCGCCCCGCGGCGAGAAGCGCCACGAGTAGACGAGGGCGACGTTGACGGCGCCGCGCTCGCCCAGCGAGCCGTTGTCGTGGCGCACGAGCTTGTCCGACACCCACTGGTTGCCGATACCGGCGATGACGACCAGTTCGACCAGCAGGGCCAGCAGGAGCACCAGGCCCGTACGCGCCTTCGGCATCGCCGCCGCGGGCGGCGGGCCCATCGGCCGCGGACCACCCCACGGGCCCTGATCACCCGGCCCCTCGGGACCACCCGGGCCGCCAGCGCCGGGGGCGCCGTGGCTACCGTGGCCGCCGGGGCCGTCACCGTGTTGGCCGAACCCGGCGAACTCGCCGGTGTCCGGACCGCGGTCGCGCTGCTCGCTACCAGGCTGCATGGCAGCAAACCTAAGCCATGCGGGCGCGTGCGCCGGGCTGCGCCGCGCGTGCCGGACGGTCCTAGACTGGGCTGCCATGAGCGAACGCGAGGACGTCGAAGCGGCTGACCAGGCCGCCGAGGGCACCGGATCACACGACATCCCCTTCCCGGAGCACCTGCGCCGGGCGATCTCGCTGGACTGGGACCCGGCCCCGCCCATGCCGCACCCCGCGCCCCGCTCGGTGGCCGCGCACGCGGCCAAGCGGCGCTCCGCGGTGTCCGAGCCGTTCGCCGGCCGGGTCGTGGTCGTGCCGGCGGGCCCGTTGAAGGTGCGCGCCAACGACACCGACTACACCTTCCGCGCCGACAGCCTGTTCACCTGGCTCACCGGCGAGACGGTGGCCGACGCCGTGCTGGTGATGGTGCCGACCGCCGGCACGCACGACAGCACGCTCTACATCCGCGAGTACGCGCAGCCCGGTGAGGCCGAGTACTTCACCAACCGGGTGCACGGCGCGGTCTGGGTGGGCAACGTCCCCAGCCTCGCCGACACGGCCGAGGTGCTGGGCCTCGACGTCCGCCCGCTCGCCCGCCTCGCCGCCGACCTGCAGGCCCACGGCGGCATCGAGGTGGCGCTGCTCGCCGGGGTCGACCCGGCCGTCGACGCCCTGCTCCCGGACGCGGAGACCGCGTCCCTCGGCCGCGTCGTCGACGAGCTGCGCCTGGTCAAGGACGAGTGGGAGCTGGGCCGGCTGCGCTACGCCTGCGAAGCCACCGCCCGCGGCTTCGCCGACGTGGCCCGCGAGCTGCCCCTGCTCGTCGGCCGCGACGACGTGCGCGGCGAGCGCTGGCTCGAGGGGACGTTCTGGCGGCGGGCCCGGCTCGAGGGCAACGACGTCGGCTACACCTCGATCCTCGCCTCCAGCCGGAACGCCACGACGCTGCACTGGTGGCGCAACCACTCGTCCGTCGCGCCGGGCAGCCTGCTGCTGGCCGACATGGGCATCGAGACCGACGAGCTGTACACCGCCGACATCACGCGCACCCTGCCGGTGGACGGCCGGTGGACCCCCGCGCAGCTGAAGGTCTACCGCGCGGTGCAAGAGGCGCAGGCCGCCGGCATCGCCGAGGTGCGCGCCGGCGCCGACTTCCTGGCCGCGCACCACGCGGCGATGTACGTCATCGCCGACCACCTGCACTCGTGGGGCATCCTGCCCGTGACCGCCGACGTCTCCTGCGCCGCGGACCCGGAGCAGCCCGGCGCCGGCCTGCACCGCCGGTACACGCTGCACGGCACGTCGCACATGCTCGGCATCGACGTGCACGACTGCGCGCAGGCCCGTGACGAGACCTACCGCGAGGGCACCCTCGAGGCGGGCCACGTGCTGACCGTCGAACCCGGCCTGTACTTCCAGGTCAACGACCGCACGGTGCCCGCGGAGCTGCGCGGCATCGGCGTGCGCATCGAGGACGATGTCGCCGTCACCCGCGACGCGGCGCTCAACCTGTCCGAGATGCTGCCGCGTGACCCCGACGAGGTGATCGCGTGGATGCGCGAGGTGCAGAGCACGCCCGCTGCGCCGTAGACCACGAGCGATCGGTGACGCGGCGGTGAGCGACAGCGCGGTGGGTGACATCGTGCTGGGCCCGCGGCGCGGCCTGCCCCACGGCCTGACCATCCCCGACGCCGAGCTGGTCGAACGGTTCTCCCGCTCGTCCGGCCCGGGCGGGCAGGGCGTCAACACCACCGACAGCCGGGTCGAGCTGCACTGGGACGTCGGGGCCTCGCGCGTGCTCTCCGACCTCCAGCGCGACCGCATCGCCGAGCGGCTCGGCGCGCGGATGACCGACGGCGTGCTGACGCTGGTGGCCAGCGAACACCGCTCGCAGCGCCAGAACCGCACCGCCGCCAGGGGCCGCCTGGCGCACCTGGTGGCCGAGGCGCTGGAACCGCCCGGGCCGCCGCGGCGCGCCACCCGGCCCTCGCGGGCCGCCCGCGCCCGGCGGGTGGACGCCAAGGTCCAGCGCGGACGGCTCAAGGGCACCCGGCGCCGCCCCGGCGAGGAAAATTGACCGCGGAGTCAGATAGCGGCGGCGGCCACCTCCGTGCCAAGCTGCCTGCCTGACCGACGACACTCCTGGGGCAGGCATGACCGACTCGCACGACGACGCAGCCAACGGCACCGCCGCCGACAGGGCCAAGGCCGACAGCACCGACCACCCGTCGCGGACGGGCGGGATCACCCGCCGCAACCTGCTCGGCCTCGGGGCCGCCGCCGCCGGTGCCGTCGCCGCCGGCACCGCCTTCGGGCCGGCCGCCGCGCAGGCCGCGCCGCGCACCGTTGCCGACGCCGCGTACCCCGCCGCCCCCGGGAGCACGACCCTTGCCCGCACCCTGGTGCACGGCAAGCCGGGCCCGCTCGGTTACCGCCACATCAAGCCGGCGGCGGGCGAGCCGACCCTGGTGCGCGGCGACCTGCTCGCCGGCGTGACCCGCGGCTCCGGCACCCGCACCCCGCTGGCCGCGTTCGCGCAGTTCACCGACATGCACATCATCGATGCGCAGTCACCGGCCCGCGTCGAGTTCCTCGACCGGTTCAACGACCCCGGCAGCCCCGTCGCCAGCATCGCCCCCTTCAGCTCCGCGTACCGGCCGTGGGAGATGCTCACCGCCCACGTCGCCGACGCGATGGTGCGCCGGATGAACGACCTGGCCGGCGGCCCCGTCACCGGCCGTCCCCTCGACTTCACGATCAGCACCGGCGACAACGCCGACAACACCCAGTACAACGAGCTGCGCTGGCAGATCGACGTGATGGACGGGCACACGACCGTGCGCCCCGACTCCGGCCGCTACGACAAGTGGGAGGGCGTCGGCGGCCCCGACGACCTCGACACCGCCTACTGGCACCCCGGCGGCACGCCCACGGACGGCACGCCGGACAACTACACCGCCCGCTACGGCTACCCGACCGTCCCGGGCCTGCTCGACGCCTGCCGCAAGCCGTTCCGCGCCACCGGGCTGCGCACGCCGTGGTACAGCGTGTTCGGCAACCACGACGGACTGGTGCAGGGCACCGTGCCGCAGACCGCGGCCTTCGCCGCCATCGCGGTGGGCCCGGTCAAGCCCACCGGGTTGCCGCTCGGCGTCGACATCGCCACGCTGCTCGGCCAGCTGGCCGCGGGCGACTTCGCCGCGCTGAGCGCGCTGCTCGCCCTCGCCCCGGTCAAGGTCGTCACCGCCGACCCGAACCGGCGCATGCTCGACACCCGGCAGACGGTGGCCGAGCACTTCACCACCAGCGGCAGCCCTGTCGGTCACGGCTACACCCAGCAGAATCTCGACGAAGGCACCGCCTACTACAGCTTCACGAAGGGTGACGTCCACTTCGTCTCCCTCGATACCTGCAACCGCAACGGCTACGACGACGGCTCGATCACCACCGCGCAGCTCGCCTGGCTCAACGCCGAACTCGACGCGAACAGCTCGCGCCACCTCGACGAGAGCGGCAACTGGGCCACCGGCACCGGCTCGGACAAGCTGATCGTGATCTTCAGCCATCACACCGTCGCCACGATGGAGAACATCCTCGGCGTCGATCGGGTCAACGGGACGACGGTGCGCGACCTGCTGCTGCGCTACCCGAACGTCGTCGCCTGGGTGAACGGGCACACGCACGTGAACTCGATCGGCACGCACGCCCGGGCCACCGGCCCGGCCGTCGGCGGCGGGTTCTGGGAGGTCAACACCGCCTCGCACGTCGACTGGCCCCAGCAGTCACGCGTGCTCGAGCTCGTCGACAACGGCGACGGCACGCTGTCGATCTTCACCACCATCATTGACCACTCGGCCCCGGTGGCCTGGCCGGCCGACCCGCACTCGGTGGTCGGGCTCGCGGCGCTCTCGCGCGAGCTCGCGGTCAACGACCCGCAGCGCCCGGCCGAGACCGCCACCAAGGACGGCCGCCGCGGCACCGCCGCCGACCGCAACGTCGAACTGCTGGTCCGCAAGCCGTACTAGCTGCCGGGCGGTGTCGGCTTGCCGGGCCTCCCGCTGCTTCTCCCGTCGGTCAGTGGTGCGTTTCGGGGCTCAGTGGTGCGAAATATCGCGCCACTGACGGTCCGAACGCACCACTGATCGGGTGAGCGGCGAGGGCGGCGCTACTCCTTGCGGTTGACGTCGACGCGGTCGGCGCCGCGGGCGCGGGCGACGCGCTCGGCCTCGGCCTCCACCTGGGCCCAATCGGCCTTGCGCAGCCGGTCGAAGGGTTCGACGGTGATGGTGATCTTCTTGCCCGAGGTCTTGACCCGCCATGTCGCCGCGACCTCGCCGTCGACGAGCACGACGCCGGGGCGCCCGAGCACCGGCCACAGCACCTTGTGCCGGGTCTTGTCCGGCACGAGCACGCCGCGGTCGCGGGCCTGCATATAGGGGTCGAACGGGCCGAGCAGGCGCACGAGCTCGGCCTTCGGCGCGTCGCGGACGGCGTCGACGAGGTCGGCGGGCAGCTGCGCCGCCCGGCCGCCCACCGACACGTCGACGAGGTCGTGCGGCCACGCCTCGGCGATGTCGGCGCGCCGCCCGTCGAGGTAGCCCGCGAAGTCGGCGACGGTGGCCGGGCCGAGCACGGTCAGGTAGGCGCGGGCGAGCTCGGTCAGCCGGGCGCGGTCGGGGGACTTCGCCACCTTGCCGCCCTTGCGGCGCAGCAACACCGGTGGCGACGTGCCCGGCTCCAACTCCAGGGCCGCCGCGAGCGAGGCGGCCCGCATCGCGCTGTCGGAGATGTGCCGGGCCCGGCACGGGCGGCAGTCGCGCAGCATCGCCGCCGGCAGCCTCTTGCTCACCGCGGTGCTCACGGTGCCCTTGTCGGTCGGCCGGGTGACCACCGCGCGCAGGTCGGCGGTGGCCGTGGCCAACTGCTCCAGCGCCTCGATGCCCTGCCGGGCCACGCTCGCGCCGTTCTCGTTCAGCCGCGCCTGCGCGTCCTGCTCGGACAGCGGGTACAGCGCCCGGGCCAGGGCGTCGAGATCGGCGCGGCGGTGCACGTTCGGCGCGCCGCGAAACGACCACGCCAGCGCGAGCCGGTGCCCCGGCCCCACGGCCACGCTGTCCGGCGTCACGTCGGCGTCCAGGCGCGCGGCCCAGGCCAGGGCCGCGGGCTGCCCCATGGCCTCCTGCACGCCGATGTCGAGCACGGCGAGGTCGTCCACCGAGCCGGCCGCACGGTGCAGCCCCTGCGCCGCGACGCGGTAGCCCAGCACCTGCTGGCGGCTGAATTCGAGCGGATCCATATCGCTCATCGATCTCCTCTGGGCCACTCGCAAGCTCGGGCCCGTCGTCGTCCGATCCCGCTCCTACGTCGCGGGCTGCGTCTCTCGGTTCTTCGCGCGAGCGCTCATCACGCCTGGACGGTGATGCAGAACGGATGGCCGGCGGGGTCGAGCAGCACCCGCCACCTGTCCGGCTGCGGCTGGTGATCGGCCTTGACCGCCCCCAGCTCGACCGCCTGTCGCTCGCCGGCGTCGAGATCCTCGACCGCGACGTCGAGGTGGAACTGCTTCGGCCCCTCGCCGTCCGGCCACACCGGTGGCGCGTGGTCGGGCACGCGATACGCGCCCAGCCACATCCCGCCGGGCAGCTCGACCCCCACGAAGTCGTCCGAGGTGTAAGCCACCTCGCCGCCCAGCGCCGTGGCCCAGAAGTCGGCCAGCGGCGCGGGGTCCGAACAGTCCAGGGTCACCGACCACAGTCGTCCCAACGTCATGACGTCCATCCTTTCCGGTTGCGTGCGGCCCCGACCCTGCCAGCCAAACCTGACATCTGACGTCATGTTTTCCTGCCATCATCGACGGCGTGCGGGCCAGCCGGTTGTTGCAGATCCTGCTCGCGCTGTCCGTCCGCGGGCGGGTGAGCGCGGCCGACCTCGCCGCGGAACTGGAGGTTTCGACCCGCACCGTCTACCGGGACGTGGAGGAGCTCAACGGTGCCGGCGTGCCGATCTACGCCACCCGCGGGCGCAGCGGCGGCTTCCAGCTGCTCGACGGCTACCGCACCCGGCTCACCGGCATGACCGGCGACGAGGCCGACGCGCTGTTCCTGTCGGGGCTGCCCGCGGCCGCCGCCGACCTCGGGCTGGGCAGCGTGCTCGCCGCCACCCAGCTCAAACTGCTGGCCGCCCTGCCGGTCGAGCTGCGCGAGCGGGCCGCACGCATCCGCGACCGGTTCTACCTCGACGCACCGGGGTGGCTGCGCGAGACCGAGGCACCGCCGTTCCTGGCCACTGTGGCCGAGGCGGCGTGGACGGGCCGTCGCGTCGACGTGCGATACGAGCGGGCCAACCGCGTGGTGGGCGACCGGGTCCTCGAGCCGCTCGGGCTCGTGCTCAAGGCCGGCACCTGGTACGTCGTGGCCCAGCCGTACCCGGGCGACGGGCGCGGCCCGCGTACCTACCGGGTGTCGCGGCTGCACGCGGCCGCGCTGCGCGAGGACGGCTTCACCACCCCGGCCGGCTTCGTGCTCGAGAGGTTCTGGGCCGACTACCAGCGCGACTACGAGAGCCGGGTCTACCGCGAGAGCGCGCTCGTCCGCCTGGACGAGCAGGGCCGGGCGCTGCTGTTCCTGCTCGGCACCGCACCGGCTCGCCGCGCCCGGGCCGCGTTGGGCGAGCCGGACGCCGACGGGTGGGCCACGACGCGCGTACCCATCGAGTCGCACCGCCACGCCTTGCACGCGCTGCTGCAACTCGGCCCGCACCTGGAGGTGCTCGACCCGCCCGAGTTGCGCGACGCCTTCGCCGAGGCCGCCCGCGCGCTGGCGACGCGGTACGACTGAGCGAGCACACTTTCACGCAGGTGGAAGGGTCCGCGGTCCACGCTGGTCGGATGCGACGGTTGCCGAGCGAGGTGCTGCAGGACCCGCGGTTCGCGATGCCGGACGTCGCGGCCGAGCCGCCCGGCAGGGGGCTGGCCTGGCTGCGCGCCCACGTCGCCCGCTTCAGTGAGGGCCCGGACCATGAGCGACGGCGGGCGCAGGCGATCGCCGTGATCGACAGCGTGCGAGATGCGCCCTTCGCCGGCACCCCCGCGCGCACCCTGCTGGCCGCGCTCAACCTGCCGGCCGCGCTCGAGGCCGACCTCGACCTGGTCGCCGCGGCCTATCAGCCGCACGGCACCCAGAGCGCGGCCGCCGACGCCGCCGCCGATCGACTGCTGCACGCATGCGGCGGCTTCACCGAGCAGGCGGCGGCGCGGGCCGGCATCCTCGTGCAGGCGCACGCGGCCATGGCGACGTTCGTGGAGCTGCAGCGGGCTGGTTCCGACGCGCCGCCGGTGCCGGCCACCCGGCGTCGCACGCCGGAGGGCGAGACGGTGGAGGTCGATCTCACCGACGCCCACTTCGGCCGCGGCCCGCACCAGTGTCCCGGGGAGCAGCTGGCCCGCCGGCTGGCCCGCGACGCGCTGGCTTGAGCCGGCGCGGGCGATCTCGGATCAGCCCGGTTCGGCCGGCGGCGGCTCCTCGTGCTTGACGAGATCGACCGCTGCCGCCGCGCCGGGGCGCCCGTCGAGCGGCGGCGCGACACGCGCGGCCGGGCGGTCGGCGCCGGAGATCTGCCCCGGGAACTGCTCGCGCACCGTGCGCAGGTGCTTGGACATCGACTTGAACAGGAAGTAGCAGGCGATGCACAGCACGAGGATGATCGCGAGCCCGATGGGACCGGACTTCGCCGCCTCGCCGGACTTGGCCAGCGGTGCGAGCGGGGCGACCAGCGCGAGCGCGGTCACGACGTGCCCACCCGCTCGCGTACCCCCGCGAACAGGTCGTCCTCGGGGATCGTGGAGTCGACGAGGGACCGGGCGAGCTCGAAGTCCTCGGTGGGCCAGACCGCCCGCTGCAGGTCGAGCGGCACCTTGAAGAACCAGCCGTTCGGGTCGACCTGGGTGGCGTGCGCGAGCAGCGCCGCGTCGCGCCGCTCGAACCAGTTGCCCACCGGCACACGGGTGGTGACGACCGGCGGGCGGCGCTTGTCGGCCCAGTCGGCGCGCCGCTTCATCCACTCCTCGAACGGCGACTCGAGCCCCTTGGCGATCATCGCCTCGTGGATGGCGTTCATCCGGTCGAGGTTGAAACCGACGTCGTAGTAGAGCTTGAGCGGCTGCCACGGCTCGCCCGCGTCGGGATAGCGGTCGGGATCGGCCGCGGCGTCGAACGCCGCGACGCTCACCTCGTGGCAGCGGATGTGGTCCGGGTGCGGGTACCCGCCGAACTCGTCGTAGGTGGTGATCACGTGAGGTCGTTGCAGACGTATCTCGCGCACCAGCCGCCCGACCGCTTCGTCGAGGGGAGCGAGGGCGAAACAGCCCTCGGGCAGCGGGGGCAGCGGATCACCCTCCGGCAGCCCGGAGTCGACGAACCCGAGCCAGTCCTGGCGGATCCCGAGGATCTCGCGGGCCCGGTTCATCTCGTCGCGACGGATCTCGGAGATGTTCTCCTCGATGTCCGCCCGGTCCTTCAGAGCAGGGTTGAGGATGCTGCCCCGTTCCCCACCGGTGCACGTCACCACGAGGACGTCGACGCCCTCGTCCACGTAACGCGCCATCGTTGCCGCACCCTTGCTCGATTCGTCGTCGGGGTGGGCGTGTACGGCCATCAGCCGGAGCCTGTCGTCACTCACGCCACCCATTGTTCCTGACGGCTCCGACAAGCGGTGGACTTGGCCGACACCACGGCCTCGGTGTTACGTTCGTAGCTTCGCCCCGATCCGATCGACGCCAGCCACAGCCTTCAGGAGGTCGCCGTGTCCCAGGCCGACGACGCACCCGTCACGTTTCTGACCCAGGACGCCTACGACCGCCTGTCCTCGGAGCTGGAAGACCTCATCGCCCACCGCCCGGTGATGGCGAAGGAGATCAACGACCGCCGCGAAGAGGGCGACCTGCGCGAGAACGGCGGCTACCACGCGGCCCGTGAGGAGCAGGGCAAGCAGGAGGGCCGCATCGCCCAGCTGCAGGCCCTGCTGCGCGAGGCGAAGGTCGGCGAGGCCCCGGTGAGCGAGGGCGTGGCCGGTCCGGGCATGCTCGTCACCGTCCGCTTCGACGGCGATGACAGCGACGAGACGTTCCTCATCGGCTCCCGTGAGGAGGCCGAGACCGCGGGCGTCGAGGTGTACTCGGCCGGGTCGCCGCTGGGCAAGGCGCTCACCGGCGCCCACGAGGGCAGCACCGTCGAGTACGAGACACCCACCGGCAAGACCATCAAGGTGCGCCTGGTGTCGGCCAAGCCGTTCACCGGCTGACTTCGTTCCCGCAAAAGGTGTCATCGGGTCCCAGTAGGGTCCGGTCGCATGAGCGACGCTTGCGGAGCGAATCGGAAGAGTGACGCGCGCGTCAGCGCGTATGCGGTCGACGCCGGGCCCGAGCTTGCGAGCGGCCCAAAGGAGGTCGCATGAGCGACGCTGCCATATTTGCTGACGGGCTCGTCAAGACCTTCGGCGCGGACGTGAAGGCACTCGACGGGGTGTCGCTGTCCGTCGCGCACGGAACCGTGCTGGGTCTGTTGGGCCCCAACGGCGCGGGCAAGACGACCGCGGTGAACATCCTCACCACCTTGCTGCGCCCGGACGCCGGGCGGGCCGAGGTGATGGGCATCGACGTCGCGGCGCACCCCGAGGCGGTGCGCCGCTCGATCGGCCTGGCCGGGCAGTACGCCGCCGTCGACGACAACCTCACCGGCGCCGAGAACCTCACGCTGGTCGGCCGGCTCAACCACCTGCGCGGCGCCGACGCCCGGGCCCGGGCGAGTGACCTGCTCGAGCGCTTCGACCTCAGCGACGCCCGGGACCGCCCGGCCAAGACCTACTCGGGCGGCATGCGGCGTCGCCTCGACCTCGCCGCCGCCCTGGTGGCCCGCCCGCCGGTGCTGTTCCTCGACGAGCCGACCACCGGCCTCGACCCGCGCAGCCGCATAGGGCTGTGGGGGGTCATCGAGGATCTCGTGCGCGAGGGCACCAGCCTGCTGCTCACGACGCAGTACCTGGAGGAGGCCGATCGGCTCGCCGACCGCATCTCGGTCATCGACCACGGTCGGGTGATCGCCGAGGGCACCTCCGACGAGCTGAAGGCCCAGCTCGGCGGTGCGGTCGTGGAGATCCGGCTGGCCGACGACGACGAGGCGAAACGGGTCGCCGGCCTGGTGTCGGACGTCGGCGACGGCGAGGCGAGCATCGACGGCGACGTCGTGCGGGTGCCGGCCACCAGAGGCACGGCCACCCTCGCCGCCGTGGTGCGCGCGCTCGACGCCAACGACGTCACCGCCCGCTCGCTGCAGTCGCGCGAGCCCAGCCTCGACGACGTGTTCCTGGCCCTCACCGGGCACGCGGCCGAGGACAAGCCGGCGACCGCCGACACCAAGGGGAGCCAGGCATGAGCATGAGCGCAACGACCGCGGCCGGGACGCAGGCCACACCGGCCACCGGCCTGTCCTGGGTCCTGCGCGACACCGGAGCCATGGCCGGGCGCAATCTGCGCCGGCTCATGCGCCAGCCCGAGATGGTCATGTTCAACCTGGTGTCGCCGATCATGTTCGTGCTGCTGTTCCGCTACGTGTTCGGCGGCGCCATCAACGGCCTGCAGGGCCTGAACTACGTCAACTACCTCATCCCCGGCATCGCCGTGCAGACGGTGCTGTTCAGCGCCGGGGTCACCGGTTTCGCCCTCGCCGACGACATGCAGAAAGGGTTCATCGACCGGCTGCGCTCGCTGCCGATGGCGCGCAGCGCCGTCTTCGGCGGGCGGGTCACCTCCGACACCCTGAACAACGCTTTCGGCCTGATCGTGCTGCTGGCCACCGGGTTCGCCGTCGGTTTCCGACCGGCCAGCGCGCTCGGGTTGATCCTCGCCGCGCTGCTGCTGTTGCTGTTCGCCCTCGCCGTCAGCCTCGGCTACGCGCTGATCGGCCTTTCGGTGCGCACGCCGGAGGCGGTCAACGCCGCCACCTTCCCGATCATCTTCCCGCTGACCTTCGCGTCGTCGGCCTTCGTGCCGGTGCAGACGATGCCGAGCTGGCTGCAGGGCTTCGCCACCCACCAGCCGGTGAGCGTCGTGATCAACGCCGCCCGCTCGCTGATCCTGGGCGACTCCACCACCGAGCAGCAGCGCGACCTGCTGCTCGGCCACACGGCCACCGGGTCGCTGGTGCTGCAGTCGATCGCTTGGACGATCGGCATCGGCGTCGTGTTCGGCCTGCTGTGCACCCGCCGGTACCGCCGTCTCGGGCGGTGACCGGCGGGGCGGTCAGTGCACCGCTCGCCTGCCGTTGATCGGCGTGATCGACTTGACCGCACCGTTCGACTTCAGGATCACCTGCTTGTTGTTCGACCGCGTGAAGTCGAACATCGACGCCATGCTGGCCGCGCGGGCGTCGAAGGATCCGTCACCGATCCGGCCGGTGGACCAGTTGTCCTCGATGAAGTGGATGATCGAGGCCTGCTCGAGGCGCCGGTGGTCGATGCTGTTCGTCTTCGCCCACGGCGAGATGACCAGCAGCGGCAGCCGCGGGCCGGGGCCGCAGCGGTCCTGGTAGCCCTTGCGGACCGGGGCCGTCGACGACGTGCAGGTCGCGGCGTCGTCGGCCGTGTGCGAGGAGTTGGAGATCGGCGCGAACACGTGGTCGTACCAGCCGTCGGAGTCGTCGTAGGCGACGACCACCGCGGTGCTCTTCCACTGCGGCGACTGCTGGATCGCGTTGATCTCCTTGACCAGGAAGTGCTGCTCGTCGATGGGGTCGGAGTAGCCGGCGTGCCCGTCCTGGTAGGAGGCGGCCTTGAGGAAGCTGACGGCGGGCAGGTTGCCGTGCCGCAGCGTGGCCGCGAAGTCGGTGAGGTCGTACTGGTGGTTGGCCCGGTCGGTCGAGCCGATCCGTGCCTCCGACGACGGCGGCACGTGGTGCGGGTTGGCCGTGCTCGCGTAGTACTGGAACGGCTCGTGGTGCGGGCTGTAGTCGACCTGCGACGCCCCGCCGATGTTGGCGTGCCTCGACCCGCACACCGCGTAGGTGCCCTCGCCCTGATACTTCGTCGTGGGCCGGAAGCCTCCCTGGAACCAGCCCCAGGTCACGCCGCGGGCGTTGAGCAGGTCACCGACGTTGCGCCCGGTCATCTCACCCAGGTTGTTCGACGCGGTGTGGTTGGTGTCCGAGCAGTCGTCGTAGGCCGGCTCCGGGTCGTTGATCATCGTGCCGACGCCGTTCGCGTCGGGGGCCGCCACCACCGACGGGTCGGTGACCTGGGCGTGCGTCACGGGGTCGACCGCCCGGATGCCGTGCGTGTTGCCGGCCGCGAGGTTGACCGCGCCCGGCGTCGACGGCCCGTAGGTGGAGCCGAAGAAGCGGTCCGAGAGGCTGTACTGCTGCGCGTAGTTCCACAGCCCGGTGACGGTGTTGCCGTCGAAATAGTCCATGGACAGCCCGGGGGCACCGAACTCGCCCGTGCACCGGTCGACGGACACCTTCTGCACGAACTGGTCCATCGCCCCGCTGTTCGCCGCCTCCTGCTCCGGCGTGTAGGCGTGGTTCTGGTCGCAGGTGAGCGCCTGCGACGGCGTGAGCCGGCTCGGGTCGTACAAGTTCGGGTTGTGCGTCAGCTTCCCCGAGGTGACCAGGTTGTCCGGGCGCCGCGTGCCGGTCGTGGCCACGAACTTCGTGCCGTCGGTGTTGGCCGCCTGCGGGTAGGTGCCGAAGTAGTGGTCGAACGAGACGTTCTCGTCGAAGATCACGACGACGTGCTTGACCGGGCTCGCCGTGTGCGCCGAGCGATCCGGCACGGCCCGGGGTGTCCCGGCCGAGGACGACCCGGCGGTGGCGGCCACCACGCCGGCCACCGCGAGCACGGCGACGCCGCCGGCCGCCCAGACGGTCGTCCTCAGGCGACTGGTTCGGATCTGCATGGCGCGTCCTCTCGGTGGGTGGTGCCGCCGGGGCCCGGCGGGTCGGGTGAGCGGTTCAGGTCAACAGGGCCCGGCCGTAGTGGTCGCGGGCGTCGCGCACGCCGGGGAGGGCGAAGAAGTAGCCGCCGCCGACGGGCGAGATGTAGTCGACCAGTGGTTCGTCGGCCAGGCGCTTCTGCACGGCGACGAACTGCCGGTCGAGGTCCCGCTGGAAGCAGGTGAAGATCAGCCCCATGTCGAGGTTGCCGTTGGCGTCGAGGCCGGCGTCGTAGTTGTAGGCGCGGCGCAGGATGCGGCTGGAGTCGGTGGCGTGGGTACGCGGGTTGGCCAGCCGGATGTGCGCGTCGAGCGGGGTCGTCGCGCCCTTCGGGTCGTTGTCGTAGTCGGGCGCGTCGCTCTCCTTCGAGCCGGACAGCGGCGCGCCCGAGTCGCGGCGCCGGCCGATCATCTTCTCCTGCTCGTCCTGCGTGACCCGGTCCCAGAACTCGGTGAACATCCTGATCACCCGCACCACCTGGTAGCTGCCGCCGGCGGCCCAGCCCGGCTCGCCACCGCCGGGCTGCACCCAGACCAGCCGGTCCAGCTGCGCGGTGTCGGTGACCGACGGGTTGGCCGTGCCGTCCTTGAACCCGAGCAGGTTGCGCGGTGCGCCGTCCGGGCGCGGCGGCGGTACGAATCCGCTCGTGCGCCAGCGCACCTGCATGGCGCCGCGGGTGTGCCGGGTGAGGTCGCGCAGCGCGTGGATGACGGTGTCCGCGTCGTCGGCGCACAGCTGGAGGAGCAGGTCGCCGTCGCAGCGCGCCCGGTCGAGGTCGTCGTGGGGAAAGGTGTCCATCGCGCGCAGCCGCAGCGGCTTGACGTGGGCCAGGCCGTAGCGCTCGTCGAACAGCGACGCCCCCACGGAAACGGTGACGGTGAGCCGCCCGGCGGGTACCGGGTCGCCGAGCACGCCGGAGTCGGCCGGTGGTGCGGCGATGCCGAGCTGCGGCGGGCGGCCGCCGGCCGTCAGCAGCCGCGCCCGCTCGGTGAGCACGCGCAGCAGGTCGGCCAGCTCCGCGCGCGAGCGCGCCGTGGTGTCGAAGGCGACGAACGCGCTCGCGGCCTGGCGCTCGTCGACGATGCCGGCCTGGTGCGCGCCGTAGAAAGCGACGCGGGCCGGGGTGTGCGCCGGCGCGGCCGCCCGGCCCGGCTCGGCGGCGGCCGACCCCGTCAGGACCGCGCCGCCGGCCACGGCCACGCTCTGCAGGAACCGTCGGCGCCCGACCGTCACGACGTCCTCCGCGGCTGCAGGATGGCGGCCACCGGCGCGAGCAGCTCGGCCAGCTGGCCGACGTCGCCGTCGACGCGCTCGCGGTCGGCGGTCCGCAACGCGGACAGCGCCGGCCAGCTGCCGTCGGGCCGGCGCAGGGCGGCGACGTCGGCCGCGGCGCGGTCGAGCTGCGCGCTCAGGTGGCGCAGGCCCGGGTAGCGCGGCGCGAGCAGGGCGCGCACGAGGCCGAGCACGACCCGGGTGCCGTCGAGGTCTGCGGCCACGGCGGCCAGCCCGGTGTGACTGCCGTAGTCGTCGCGACCGGTGAGGGCGAACTCGACGGCGTCCTCGGTGATCTCGTGGGCGCGCAGGGAGATGGTCAACGGGTCGATCTGCGCCCCGGGAAAGGCCTTGATCAACTGCCGTACGGCGCCGACGAGCGCGGCGGCCGGCGCCCGCAGCTGCGCGGCGGACTGGCCGTGCCACAGGCCGTACTCGAGCCGGTGCAGGCCGCGCCACGACCGGTCGTGCACGCCGCGGGGCAGGTCGTCGGCCCGCGCGTCGATCGCGGTGTCGAGATCACCGAACGCGTCGTAGGCCGCCCCCAGGCCCAGGTAGGCGACGTGGGCGGGCAACCAGTCGCGCCGGGCCGCGGCCGGCCGGCCGGCGTCGATGTCGGCGCGCAGCCGGGTGGTCGCGGCCAGCAGGCCGGGCAGCTTGCGGGTCACGTAGCCCTGGTAGGCCTTCGCCGCAGTGATCAGGTCGCCCTGGCTCACCGCGGGCACGGCCGGGGTGTCACCGTGCGCCGGGCCGGTCAGGCGAACCGCGGGGCCGGTGATCGCGGGTTCGTCCTCCATCGCACAGCGGAACGCGTAGCGCCCGGCACCGAGCCGGGCGTGCAGGGCCGTCGACGTGCCCGGCCCGAGCGGGTCGACCTCCGCGTACACCGCGCCGGTCCGCGCGTCGACCAGGTCGACCTCACCGGCGCGCACGTCGGTGTTGCGCAGGCGGAACGACTGGGCACCGGCCGGGCCGGACGACCAGCCCCGGCCGCACGCACTCACCGAGACCGACACCGTGGTGACGTGGCCGGCCGGGCCGGCCTGGCCGCCCGAACACGCGGCCACCGCGCACGCGGCCACCGCCAGTGAGGCGGCCGCCCGCGATCTCGACATAACCGGCAAAGATTAGCGAGCGGTGAAGGCTCACACCAGGGGCAGCACGCGGTGCGACACCGGATTGGACAGCGCGATCACCGTGGACGTGCGCACGATCTCCGGATAGCGGGTGACCTGGTCGAGCACCTGCTGGAGGTCGTCGTTGGAGCGGGCGACGACCCGGCACAGCATGTCGCCCGGGCCGGTGATGGTGTGCACCTCGAGCACCTGGGGGATGGCGCGCAGGTGTTCGAGCACCTGCTGGCCGCGGCCCTGGCGGATCTCCAGGGTGGCGAACGCCGTCACCGTGTACCCGAGCGCCACCGGGTCGAGCGTGGGCGCGAAGGTGGCGATCACGCCGCGGGCCACCAGCCGGTCCAGCCGCGCCTGCACGGTGCCGCGGGCGACGGCCAGGCGCCGGGACAGCTCGAGCACGCCCACGCGTGGCGACTCGTCCAGCTCGCGCAGCAGCCGGGCGTCGAGTTCGTCCAGCTCGCCAAGATCCGATCGCGGCACGGCCTTAGCCTGGCACAGTGCACCGCGCCCGCTGCGTCATCGCCGTCCTGGCCGTGCTCACCGCTGCGGCGGCGCTGAGCGCCTGCACCGGGTCGTCGGGCGGCCCCGGGCCGAGCGGGCCGGCCTCCGGCACCGCAGCGTCCGCCGGCCGGCCCGCGCCGACCGGCGGCACCACCTCGGTGGTGGGCGGCACCACGACCACGAGCGGCGAGGCCACCCGGGAGGACACGGGCACGGTGACGGTGCCGCGCAAGCCCATCCGGGCGGTCACCGTCCAGGGGGCGCACAGCACCTACGTCGTCCGGATCTGGGCCGAACTCATCGCCCCGGCCTGCGCGCGGTACGCCCTGGGCGGCAAGGTGGCCGCGTTCCTGCGCGCGCACCCGTGCACGAGGCTCGACCGCTACCTCGCCACCACCCCCGTCGGCGGCAAGCAGGTGGGCCTCAGCGTCACCACCGTCACCTTCGCCGGTGCGGCGGCGTCGGGCGCGCAGTCGGCCGCCGGGCTCGGCGCGCTGCTGGGTGACCCGGCCAACGGCCGGATCGAGGACCTGTTCCGCACCGGCCGGCGGCTGCCGAACGGCCCGGCCCGGCTGCCGGCCAGTCTGGTGTCCAACGCCCGCAACGACGGCGCACAGGTCACGGCCGTCGACGCGTGGTACCTGCCGGCCCGACGCTCGGCCGGCGACCCCGGCCTGAGCGAGCTCGTCGAGGCGCTCTCGTCCTGACCGGCGCCCGCCAGGTGGCGGCCGGTTGCGGGCGCGACGTAGCGTCGAGAAGGTGACACCACCCTCCCCCACCACCCTCGGTGAGCTGCGCTCCTCCGGCCACGTCCAGCGCTCGGTGAAGTCCGAGATCCGGCGCAATCTCATCGCCCGGCTCGCGGCGGGGCAGCCGTCGCTGCCCGGCATCGTCGGCTTCGAGGACACCGTCGTGCCGGAGGTCGAGCGCGCCCTGCTGGCCGGGCACGACCTGGTGCTGCTCGGCGAGCGCGGGCAGGGCAAGACCCGGCTCATCCGCACGCTGCTCGGCCTGCTCGACGAGTGGTCGCCGGTGATCGAGGGCTGCGAGATCAACGACCACCCCTTCTCCCCCGTGTGCAACCGTTGCCGGGCGCTGGTCGAGGCCGATGGCGAGCTGACGCCGGTCACCTGGAAGCACCGCACCGAGCGCTTCGGCGAGAAGCTGGCCACCCCCGACACGAGCGTCGGCGACCTCATCGGCGACATCGACCCGATCAAGGTGGCCGAGGGCCGCACGCTGGGCGATCCGGAGACCGTCCATTACGGCCTGGTCCCGCGCACCAACCACGGCATCTTCGCGATCAACGAACTGCCCGACCTCGCCGAGCGCATCCAGGTGGCCCTGCTCAACGTGCTCGAGGAGCGCGACATCCAGGTGCGCGGCTACCAGCTGCGGTTGCCGCTGGACCTGCTCGTCGTCGCGAGCGCCAACCCCGAGGACTACACGAACCGCGGGCGCATCATCACGCCGCTGAAGGACCGGTTCGGGGCCGAGGTGCGCACGCACTACCCGCTCGAGCTGACCGACGAGCTGACGCTCATCGCGCAGGAGGCGGCGGTGCTGTGGGACGGCACCGAGGCCGGCGACTTCGCGGCACCCCTGATCCCCACCCACCTGCTCGAGGTGGTCGGCCGCTTCGCGCGGGCCGTGCGCGACGCGCCCCAGGTCGACCAGCGCTCCGGGGTGTCGGCACGCTTCGCGATCGCCGCCGTGGAGACGATGGCCGCCTCGGCCGTGCGTCGCGCGGCGATGACGCACGAGGGCGCGGCCGTGGTCCGGGTCTGCGACCTGCCGGCGATCGTGCCGGCCTCCCGCGGCAAGGTCGAGTTCGACGACGCCGACGAGGGCCGCGAGTTCGAGGTCCTCGACCACCTGCTGCGCCGCGCCGTCGTCGAGACGTTCCGGGCGCGGGTCGCCGGGCTCGACCTGCGCCCGCTGCAGGAGCGCTTCGATGGCGGGCACACCGTCACCACCGGCGAAGCCACGCCGGCGCAGGAGCTGCTCGACCAGCTCGGGGCCGTACCGGTGCTGTCGGCGCTGCTCGACCGCCTCGAGCCGGCCGGGGTCGGCGAGGGCCCGGGCGCGGTGGGCGTCGCGGCCGCCGTGCTCGAGTTCGCCCTCGAGGGCCTCTACCTGAACCGTCGCCTGGCGAAGGACAGTGACGGCATCCGCACCGTCTACGGGTCCTGAGCCGCCCGGCACGCCGGCCGCTCGCCGGCGCTCAGCTGTGTTCCTCGCGCTCCTGCGCGACGCGGTGGGTGACGCGCAGCAGCCGGATGGACGTCACGAGACCGATACCGCCGATCAGGTTGCCGAGCGACGACCAGCCCAGCGCACCGAGCCAGTCGAGCCAGCCGTAGGTTGCCTTTCCGGTGACCAGGCCGGCGAACATCAGGATCGAGTCGAGCACGGAGTGGAACAGCTGGCCGGCCACGAGCAGGAACGGCATGGCGACGGCCGGTACGAGCTTGACGCCGAGGCTTTCGGTCGCGTGCTGCATGCGGGTCATCAACGTCAGCACCGCGCCGGCCAGGACGGCCAGGCAGAACGAGCGCCAGGACGCCCCGAGGTGGGCGAAGTGCGAGCCACTGGTGATGGCGACCTCGTGCAGCTCGGGCAACGCCACCATGGCGATCGCCGCGACGGCCAGGCCCCCGAGCAGATTGACGGCCAGGGTGACGACCCACAACCGGGCGAGGCTGAGCCATGAGCCGGGCGTGGACACGGCGGCGATGACCGGCACCAGGAAGTTCTCGGTGAACAGCTCACTTCGCGCCAGCAGCAGCGCGATGAAACCGATCGAGAAGGCCAGCGCGGCCATCAGCTTCGAGCCGGTCTGCTGCTCGACGACGAGGTAGGCCAGCACACCGACGGCGACGTCGACACCGCCGAGGAACCCGGTGGCGCACAGGGCGACCAGCGGCCGCTGCAACCGGTCGTTGCCCTCGGCGACCAGCCGGTCGAACGCCTCCTCGATCTCCGGCTCTTCCCGTCCGGGAGCCGGCTCGGACTTGCGCCCCGCCCGCCTTCCTGCCGTCGTCATGCCCAGGTCCTACCCGACCTGCGCCGCCGGCTACGGCGCCATCCCGACCCGAGGCGCGCCCGCATGCGAAGGCCCGGCCGGACGAACCGGCCGGGCCCCGCATTCCCGCTGGGAACCGCCTACAGGTCGCCGACCTTCGTCTCGCAACCCTTGTAGGTGTCCGGACCGTCGTCCTCGGCACCGCAGACGTCGTTCCCGCCGCCGCCCACGAGCTTGTTGGTACCCGGGCCGCCGAGCAGGCGGTCGTTGCCGGCACCGCCGTACAGCGCGTCGTCACCGTTGCCGCCGTGCTCGTGGTCGTTGCCCTCGTCGCCGTAGAGCGTGTCGTCGCCGGCCTGGCCCTTGAGGCTGTCACGCCCGGCGCCACCGATCAGGTGGTCGTTGCCCTGCCCGCCGATGAGGCTGTCATCGCCGCCCTGACCGAAGACGGTGTCGTCACCCGTCTGGCCCTGGATGACGTCGTTGCCGGCGCCGGCGCAGATCACGTCGTTGCCGTTGCCGCCCTTGATCATGTCCGGCCCGCTCGTGCCGATGATGACGTCGTTGCCCCGGGTCCCGGTGATCGTCGTGACACCGGTCGAGGCGTCGTAGGTGGACGTCACGCCGCTCGTCGGGCTCAGGCCGTCACACGACGGGCTGCCGCTCGCCCGCGTCACCACGGCCTCGGTGGTGTCCGACACCGGCGCGTTCACGCCGTCGGAGGCGGTCAGCGTGAGCGTGAAGTGCCCCGTCCCCGTGCAGGTCACCGACGTGGCCGGGTCGGTCGGATCGGCGAAGGTGCACGCCGCCGGACCGGTCCACAGGATCGTCAGCGGGTCGCTGTCCGGGTCGGACGCCGATCCGGACAGGGCGATCGGCGTGTTCACCAGACCGGACACCGCCGGTCCCGCGTCCACCATCGGTGGCTGGTTGCCACTGCCCGCCGTCCAGGTCTCGGACGCGGTCGCGTGCTCGGTCGTCGAGCCGAGCGTCACCGATGCGTTGATGGTGTCGTCACCGGCGCCGTTGGCGTCGTGGTAGGTGAACGTCACCTTGCCGCTGCCGTCGGTCTTGCAGTCGGCCGGTGCACACGTACCGGTCACGCCGGCGTTCTGACCCGTCACCTCGAAGGAGACGCTCTGGCCCACGACCGGACTGCCGTCCTGGGTGACGGTGGCGGTCACCGTGTGGTCGCCGCCGGCCGGGTCCATCGACGTCGCCGGGGTGAGCGAGAGGTCGGGCGCGCTGACCACGATGCCTCGACCGGCCACCAGCACGTACGACTCGCCGCACGCCGTGGTGCCCGCGTCCGGGTCGGTGCCGCACGTCGGCGTGGACGAGGTGTCCGTAGCCACGGCCAGCGGCTGCCAGTCGGTCGGGTAGGTCGGGAACGTCAGGTGATCCGAGCACGACCAGCCCTGGATGTCGCTGTCGGACAGAGTCGCGAACACCGAGTTCGAGGCGATGAGCTGCACGCTGCCGCCGCACGGCGGGGTGGTGTCCTCGGAGAAGCCGGAGCCGGCCGAACTGAGCGAGTTGAGCACGGCGAGGTCGCTGCCCGGGTCGGCGCAGCTGGTGTCGAAGTAGACCCCGGTGGCTCCGCTCACACCGCCCGCGTAGGCGATGCCGTCCTGCACCAGGTGCTCCGCACCGGCGCTCGACGGGTCACCGCCGGTCTGCGGCGGCGCGCCACCGCCTCCATAGATGTAGTGGTACTCCGGGTCGGTGCCCACGAGGGTGCGGTTGCCCACGGTGGTCGCGCCGCCACTGGTGCCCATGACCACCGGCGCCCAGGTGCTGGCGTTGCTCACGGCGGAATCGGGCGTGTAGTTGCAGACCGGGTCACCGATGATCAGCACCTGGTACTTGGCGAAGTCGGCGGCGCTCATGGCGTCCCAGGTGGCGCCGTCGACGACGGTGACGGTGAACCCGGCCTGCTGCGCCGCGTACTGCTCGAGGCTGATCGGGTTCCCGCCGCTGTCGGTGATGCCGTCGACCGTGGTGACCGAGTCGCCGTTGATCAGGGCACTGTGTGGCACGGACGCTGCGGCAGAGGCGCCCGCGCCCGAGGTGGCGATCGACGCGGCGAGGCCGAGGCCCAGCACTGCGACGCCTACGGCCGCGACGAGTGGTCGAGCCCGTCGTGAAGCCCGTCCTACCCGTTTGAGAACTGACATGATTCTCTCCCCTGCTCCTGGCTGACACCTAAGTTCATGTGTCTTGTAGCCGTGACAAGGAGTGCGGGTCAACGTCCGGAAGCCGGTTGTGTCCGCTTGCGACGTCTTGGTTCCCGCGACGGTGCACGGATGGTGTGATCGGCGGCACCACAACGACGGGTCGCGTGCGCGGCACCGCCGGGTGACGAAGCGGACTACCGTCGAAAGGGTGAGTTTTCGGTACGGCCCCTGGGCCGGCGGGCCCGACCCGCTCGAGCCGCCGTTCGACATCCGCGACGCGCTGGACGAGATCGGCGACGACGTACTGGCCGGCATGTCGCCGCGGTCAGCCCTCAATCGCCTGTTGCGGCGAGGGACCGCCGACCGGGACGGCCTCGACTCGCTGCGGCGCCGGGCCCGCGAACGCTCCCGGGAGCTGCGTCGCGGCCAGCGCCTCGACGGCACGCTCGACCAGGTGCGCGAGCTGCTCGACCACGCGGTCGAGGAGGAGAAGCGCGCACTGTTCCCGATCCCGGACGACGCGGCCCGCATGGCCGAGGCCGAGCTGGACACGCTGCCGAAGGACACCGCCCGCGCGGTCCGCGCCCTGAGCGACTACCAGTGGCGCTCCCCCGAGGCGCGCCAGGCCTACGAGCAGATCCAGGACCTGTTGCGCAGCGAGGTGCTCGACGCGCAGTTCGCGGGCATGAAGGACGCGCTCGAGCGCGCCACGCCCCAGGACCTGGAGCGCATCCGCGAGATGATGCAGGGGCTCAACGAGATGCTCGACGCCGACGCCCGGGGCGAGCACACCGCCGAGGACTTCGCCCGCTTCATGGAGCGCTACGGCGACTTCTTCCCGGAGAACCCGGCCGATCTGAACGAGTTGATCGACGCCCTCGCGCGCCGCGCGGCGGCCGCGGCGCAACTGATGAACTCACTCACCCCGCAGCAGCGCGACGAACTGGCCAACCTGATGGCCGGTGCCCTCGGGCAGGCCGGCCTCGCCGACGAGATGGCGCGACTGCAGGCCGGGCTGCGCTCGGCGCGGCCGGACCTGCAGTGGGGCGCCCGGCAGCGGATGGACGGCGACCCCGATGCGCCCGGCATGGGCTTCTCCGACGCCACCGGCGCGCTGGCCGAGCTCGCCGACCTCGACCAGCTCGAGGAGCTGCTCGGCCAGGACTATCCCGGAGCGAGCCTCGACGACATCGACGAGGAACTCGTCGAGCGTGCGCTGGGCCGCCCCGCCGTCGACGACGTCGCGCAGCTGCGCCGCATCGAGCGGGAACTGCGCGAGCAGGGCTACGTGCAGCGTGGCGGCGACGGGCTGCGGTTGACCCCGCGCGCCCTGCGCCGCCTCGGGGGCACCGCCCTGCGGCGCGTCTTCGACGTCGTCGAGTCGCGCGGGCGCGGTGCCCACGACGTGCGTGACGCCGGCTCGGCCGGCGAGGTCACGGGCGCGAGCCGCGAGTGGCAGTTCGGCGACGAGCAGCCGCTCGACGTCGTGCGCACCGTGCGCAACGCCGTGCAGCGCGCGGGCGGCGCGTCGGTGCGCCTGGCCGCCGAGGACTTCGAGGTCGTCGAGACCGAACGGCGCTCGTCGGCCGCCGTCGCCCTGCTGGTCGACATGTCGTACTCGATGGAGCTGCGCGGCACGTGGGGCGAGGCGAAGACCACTGCGTTGGCCCTGCATTCCCTGGTCACCACCAAGTACCCGCAGGACGCCATCGAGATCATCGGCTTCAGCGACTACGCGCGGGTGATGTCACCGAGCGCGCTCGTCGACCACGACTGGGACCGGGTGCAGGGCACCAACCTGCAGCACGGGCTCATGCTGGCCCGCCGCCACCTGGACAAGCATCGCGGTGCCGAGCCGGTCATCCTGGTGATCACCGACGGTGAGCCCACCGCACACCTGGCGGCCGACGGCTTCGCCGACTTCGCCTGGCCGCCCACCCGCGAGACGCTCGCGGCGACCCTGGCCGAGGTGGAACGGTGCACCCGTCGCGGGGCCACCATCAACGTGTTCATGCTCGACGACGATCCGCGCCTGGTCTCGTTCATGCAGGAGCTCGGCCGGCGCAACGGCGGGCGCGTCTTCCAACCCAAGCGCGGCGCGCTCGGGGAGTTCGTGGTGGCCGACTACCTGTCCAGCCGCCAGCGTCACTCGGGCGGGCGCCGTGCCGGCTGAGATCCAGGGTGAGGTGCTGGCCCGGGCCACGCCGGTGCCTTCGCTGATCGCCGGGCGCGGCCTGCAGGCCACCGAAGCGATCGCGTCCGGCGAGGCGGTCGCCCGCTTCGCCACGGCGCCCGTCGCCGTCGCCGACCTCGGACCGCTCAACCACAGCTGCGAGCCGAACCTGGGCTGGCGCGACGAGCACACACTCGTCACGATGCGCGACGTCGCCGCGGGTGCGGAGCTGACCGTGGACTACGCCACCGTCATGGACGACCCTGACCTGGCCCTGTGGTGCCACTGCGAGACCTATCGGTGCCGGCAGGTCATCGAGGGCACCGACTGGCGCATCCCCCAGCTGCAGAAGCGCTACGCGGGATGGTGGTCACCGCGCCTGCAGGGTCGCATCGACGAACAGGCTGGATAGCCCCGCCCGTGTTGTCAAGATCCTGCTCGGCCTAAAGGTGCTGACTCCAATTGTGTTACCTTCCTTATAGGAAAGGCAGGGTCAGTCGGCCTCTGTGTTCCTCCTGGTGTACGACCCGACGCCTGAACGACAGATTTCGTCGACGTCGGCTGGCATAGCTCCCGGTTTGGCGCGACTCGTCCGGCGCAGCCCGGACGAGGACATACCTGTTCCGGACCGGGCCCGCGATACTCCCGTCCAACGTCCGCAACCTGCGGGCGGACTCACATGGGGGAGTTCGCAATGTTCACCATCAAGCATCGACGTAAGTTCGCGGCGCTGCTGGCGACCGGGGCGACGGCCGTAGCGCTCACCGCCGGCGCCGGCGCGGCCGGAGCGGAACGCCAGCCGATCGGGGCCACCGGCAACACGGTCTTCCAGTTCAACGCCCAGTTCGTCAAGGCCCTGCAGAACAATGGGTGCGGCCCCCTGTCTGCGATGCCGACCGGCAACGCCACCCTCAGCTCGACCAATGCGGGCAAGGCCAAGGTCACCCTGCCGGTCACCGGCGTCGCGGTCAGCGAAGACAGCTTCGCGCTGCGCATCGAGCATTCCGGCAGCGGCGTCGAGCTGTCCAACAGCTGCTACGACATCCGGCTGACGAACATCTACATCCAGAACTTCGGCGACGCCAACCAGTTCATGACCATGGACGTCTCGGCCAAGACGCAGACCGACGACGGAACCGACCGGACAGAGGTCTTCACGATCGACCTGTCGAACGCGAACCTGACGATAACCGACCACGGCGCGGTGAAGGTCCGCTCGGCCAACGTGCTGCTCGGCTCGGACGGTGTGGACGAGTTCAACCAGCTCGTGACCGGCACCACGACCGGTCCGTTCACCGAGGGCGAGCAGGTCGGCAAGGCCCGCACCACCGTCCGGCTGCAGTACGTCTGAGCGCACCCGGCACCTGATCGGATCAGCGACGGCGCGGCCCGGGCCTACCTGCCCGGGCCGCGCCTGCTCGCCGCTCTAGTCTCGATCCGTGCCGACGGCCGGGATCATCGACGCCGGCGCCGGCCGCGAACTGCGCCGCGCGGTCCTGCGCCCGCAGCTGGCTCCCGGGCAGCCGTTGCCCGGCGACGACCTGGCCGGGGCCGTACACCTCGGCACCGTGGACGACGACGGCACCGTCACCTGCACCTGCTTCGTCTATCCCGACCCATGCCCTTGGCGGCCGGGCGACCAGCCGGCGTGGCACCTGCGGCAGATGGCCACGCTGCCCGAGCGCCGGGGCACCGGCCTGGGCGCCGCGGTGGTGACGGCCGCCCTCGCCTTCGTGGGGCAGGCGGGCGCGCGGTTGCTGTGGTGCAACGCCCGCGAGACGGCGGTCGGCTTCTACGCCCGGCTCGGGTTCCGCGGGCACGGCGAGGTGTTCACCGACGCCGGGCATCCGATCCCGCACCTGCGCATGTGGCGGGAACTCCCGCCGCAGCCCACCTCGTCCTCCTTCTCGAGGAGGTCCGCAGGTGCGTGACGAGGCCGGCTTCCGCGCGTTCGTCGAGATGAACGGCGCGGCCCTCGTGCATGCCGCACGACTGCTGACCGGCGACCACCACCGCGGTGAGGATCTGGTGCAGACGGTGTTGATGAAGATGTATCCGAGGTGGGGCCGCATCGACACGCCGCTCGCCTACGCGCGCAAGGCCCTGCTCACCGCATACATCGACTCCACCCGGCGGCGCTGGTGGGGCGAGCGGCCCACCGAGACGCTGCCGGAGCCCACCGACACGGCGGCCGGCGCGGCGCTCGGGGCCTCCGACGCCCGCGACGAGCTGCGTCGCATCCTGGCCGGCCTCGAGCCCCGGGAGCGGGCCGTCATCGTCCTGCGCTACTACTGCGACCTGTCCGAGCAGGACACTGCCGCCACCCTCGGCATCCCGCTCGGCACCGTCAAGAGCAGCTGCTCGCGGGCGCTGGCCCGGCTGCGGGTCGAGGCCACCAGCGTCGCCGGGGGCACGCCGTGAGCCCTACCGAGCACGAGCTGCGCAACGCCCTGCACGCCGGGGAGAGCGGCGGCACCGGCGGGCTCGACGTCGAGGCCCTCGTCGCCGCGGGCGAGACCCGCCGCGCCCAGCGCCGGGTGCGGCTCCTGTCCGGCGCGGCCGCGGCCGGCTTCGTGGTCGTGGCCGCCACCGCCGGCCTGCTGATCACTGCTGGCTCGGGGTCGAGCGGTGGCTCGGGGGGCGGGGCGCGCGACAACGCCCGGGCCGGGGCGGGCGCCCCGACGGCGGGGCCGACGGCCGGCCTGCCCCGGCCGGGACCCCGTCGAGTTCGGCGCCCGGCGGTGCTGGTGGCAGCGCCGGCCCGGCCTGCCCGGACGGCTTCCCGCGCCAGGCCACCCCCGGCGGCGGCGGCACCGGTCAGTTCGGCTCCGCCGGGCCGCTGTTCGCGCGGCCGGTCGCCTCGGTCACCGTCTGCGGGTACGGCACCGTCGGGTCGCCGGTCACGCGGGCGAGCCGGATCGTGCTGCACGGTGCGCCGGCGCAACAACTGGTCAGCAGCCTCGAACACGCGGCCACGGCCCGGGTCACCTGCACCCAGCAGCTCGATGAGGGCCGGCGCCGGTACGCCCTGCTCGCCCGCTCCTCCGGCGGCAGCACGCTGCGTGCGGTCACCGTGACCGTCGGCCACCCTGCCTGCCAGAACCAGGTCACCAACGGCACCGCGCTGCGCTACTCGTGGCAACCGCCGCCCGGGATCGACGGCATTCTCGCCCGGCTGGGCGCCGCTTCGCTCCCGACCCACGTCAAGGGCTCGCCGCTGCGTTCCTGACGACGCGGAACAACCCGCCCCCGCGCGGCGGTTGGGCCCATGTGCGCCGCCTGCCCCGGATCCCCCAGCTGGTGCTGTCATGCGTCGTGCTCGGCGTCGGCGTCGCGCTGCTGTTGCGCGCCGCGCTCGGCTCCGACGGGTACTCGACCTTCGTCAACGGTGCCTCGCTGGCGCTGCACCTGCCTTTCGCGGTCGTCAACCTGGTGCTCGGCGTCGTGCTCGTCGCCCTCGCGTGGTGGCGCGGGCTCACCCCCGGCGTGGGCACGGTGGTCCAGCCGGTCGTGGTCGGCTTCGTGGTCACCGCGACGATGGACGTCATCAGCGCCCCGACCGCCCTGCCCGCCCGGATCGGCCTGTTGGCCGGGGCGTTCGTGATCCTCGCCGTGGGCGTGGCCGGGTATCTCGGCAGCCGGACCGGCGCGGGACCCACCGAGGCCGCCGCCCTCGCCTTCGACCCGCCGGTGCCCTTCCGGGTCAGCTACGGCGTGGTGCAGGGTGTCGGCGCGCTCGGCGGCTGGGCGATGGGGGCCGCGGTCGGGCCCGGCACGCTGGTCGTCATCGCCCTGCTCGGGCCGGCCATCAACGCCGTCGCCCGCCTCGTGCCCGTGATCGGCACCCCGGCGCCGCGGACCGAACGTGGCCGCGACGCAGCCGTCGACACGCGCGACGTCGAGGGCTCCGCCTGCTGATCACTCGCCGGTGGGCAGCTCCGCGTGGCCACCGAAGGCCTTGCGCATGGCCGAGAGCAGCTTGTCGGCGAACACGGCCTCGCCGCGGCTGGAGAACCGGGCGAACAACGCCGCGGCCAGCACCGGGGTGGGCACGCCCTCGTCGATGCCGGCCTTGATCGTCCAACGGCCCTCCCCGGAGTCGGACACCCGCCCGGCCACCGACTCGAGGTCGGCGTCGCCGTGCAGGGCGCCGGCGGTGAGGTCGAGCAACCACGACGCGATGACCGAGCCGCGACGCCACACCTCGGCGACCTTCGGCAGATCGAGGTCGTACTGGAAGTACTGCGGCTGGTCGAGGGGCGTCTCCTCGGCGGAGTGCGTCTTCTCGGTCTTGCCCGCGTTGGCCTTGTGCAGCACGTTCAGGCCCTCGGCGTAGGCGGCCATCATCCCGTACTCGATGCCGTTGTGGACCATCTTGACGAAGTGGCCGGCGCCGGCCGGCCCGCACAGCAGGTAGCCCTGCTCCTCGGGGGTCGGATCGCCGCTTCGGCCCGGCGTTCGCTCGATGTCGCCCAGGCCCGGCGCGATGCTGGCGAACAGGGGCTCGCAGTGCCGGTAGGCCTGCTCGTCGCCGCCGATCATCAGGCAGTACCCGCGATCGAGACCCCACACCCCGCCGCTGGTGCCGACGTCGAGGTAATCGATGTTCTGGTTCTCCTTGAGGGCCTTGGCGCGGTCGTAGTCCTCGCGGTAGTTGGAGTTGCCGCCGTTGATGATGATGTCGCCCTCGTCCATCAGCCCGGACAGCTGCTCGACCACCTTGTCGGTGATGCCGGCCGGGATCATCACCCAGGCCACGCGCGGCTTGTCCAGCTTCTGCACGAACTCCTCGAGGGTCTTGGCGCCGACCGCGCCCTCGCCGGCCAGCTCGTCGACGGTGTCGGGGTTGGTGTCGAAGGCGACGGCGGTGTGGCCGTCGCGCATGATGCGCCGGACGATGTTGGCGCCCATGCGCCCCAGACCGATCATGCCCAGCTGCATGTCATGACTCCTTACGCGCGGCGCGGTAGCGGTGGATCAGTGCGTTGGTCGAGCTGTCGTGCTGCAGGTCGGGGTCGGCGTCCGCGGACAGCTCCCCGGCCACCTTCTTGGCCAGCACCTTGCCCAGCTCGACGCCCCACTGGTCGAAGGAGTTGATCGACCAGATCGTCCCCTGGGTGAACACGCTGTGCTCGTACAGCGCGATCAGCGTGCCGAGCGAATGCGGCGTGAGCCGGTCGACGAGCAGCGTGTTCGACGGGCGGTTGCCCTCGAACACGCGGTGCGGCACCAGCCAGTCGTCGGTGCCCTCCTCCTTCACCTGCTCGGGAGTCTTGCCGAAGGCCAGCGCCTCGCCCTGCGCGAACACGTTCGCGGTGAGCAGGTCGTGATGGTTGGCCCCCGCGGAGGTGTTCAGCGGGTTGAGCGAGTGCAGGAAGCCGATGAAGTCGGCCGGGATGAGCTCGGTGCCCTGGTGGATCAGTTGGTAGAAGCTGTGCTGACCGTTGGTGCCCGGCTCGCCCCAGTAGACCGGTCCGGTGGCGTAGTCGACGGTCTCCCCGGTAAGCGTCACGTGCTTGCCGTTGGACTCCATGGTCAGCTGCTGCAGGTAGGCCGGGAACCGCTTCAGGTACTGGTCGTAGGGCAGCACGGCCTGCGTCTGGGCGTCGAAGAAGTCGGCGTACCACACGGTGAGCAGGCCGAGCAGCACCGGCAGGTTCGCCTCGAACGGCGCGGTGCGGAAGTGCTCGTCCATCGCGTGGAAGCCGGCCAGCAGCTCGTGGAACGCGTCGGTGCCGATCGCGATCATCGTGGACAACCCGATGGCGGAGTCCATGGAGTACCGGCCGCCGACCCAGTCCCAGAAGCCGAACATGTTCATCACGTCGATGCCGAACGCCTCGACCGCCTCGGAGTTCGTCGAGACGGCGACGAAGTGCTTCGCGATGGCTGTCTTGTCGCCGAGGGCGGCCACGATCCAGTCGCGGGCCGTGTCGGCGTTGGTCATCGTCTCGAGCGTGGTGAACGTCTTGGACGACACGATGAACAGGGTCCTGGCGGGGTCGAGGTCGCGGGTGGCCTCGGCGAAGTCGGTGCCGTCGACGTTGGACACGAAGCGGAACGTGAGGTCGCGCTGGCTGTAGTGCCGCAATGCCTCGTAGGCCATCACCGGGCCGAGGTCGGACCCGCCGATGCCGATGTTGACGATGTTGGTGATCGGCTCGCCGGTGTGGCCGAGCCAGCGGCCGGTACGCACCCGGTCCACGAACTCCGCCATCCGACCGAGGACCTCCTGGACGGCGGGCACGACGTCGATGCCGTCCGCCTTGATCGTCTCGCCCTGCGGGGCGCGCAGCGCGACGTGCAGCACCGCCCGTCCCTCGGTCACGTTGATCTTCTCGCCGGCGAACATCGCGTCGATGCGCTCGCGCAGGCCCGACTGCGCGGCCAGCTGCAGGAGCAGCCGCAGGGTCTCGTCGTCGATGCGGTTCTTGGAGTAGTCGAGGTAGATGCCGCAGGCCTCGGCGGTGAGGCGGTGGCCGCGCTCGGTATCGGCGGCGAACAGCTCGCGCAGGTGCCGGGCGGCGATCCCGGCGTGGTGGGCCTGCAGCGCGGCCCAGGCGGGCCGCTCGGTCAGGGGGGCGGTGGTGGTCGGTTCGGTCACGTGGATGTTCTCCCCATATTCAGATGCCTACCAGACGCCCTCACCGGCCGCACCGGCGCGATCGGCTGCGGATAGCCTCGACGCCGTGCCCGACCTCCCCGCGGTGTCGTACGTGATGCCGGTGCTCAACGAGGCCGCCTACGTCGAATCGGCCGTGGCCAGCATCCTCGCGCAGGACTACCCGGCCGACACCGAGATCGTGCTGGCCCTCGGCCCGTCCACCGACGAGACGGACAAGATCGTGGCCCGGATGCAGCGCAGCGAGCCGCGCATCCAGACCGTCCAGAACCCCGGCACCGACATCCCCATCGGTCTGAACGCGGCCATCCGCGCCTCGCGGCACCCGGTGATCGTGCGCGTCGATGCGCACACCGAGCTGCCGGCGGGCTACACCCGTCGCGCCGTCGCCACGCTGCTCGAGCAGGGCGCGGCGAACGTGGGCGGGATCATGCGCGCCGTCGGCCGCCCGGGCCTGCAGGCCGCGGTGGCGCGGGCCTACAACAGCCCGCTGGGCCTGGGGGGCGGGGCGTACCACGCGGTCGACGAGCCGGCCGGGCCCGCGGAATCGGCCTACCTCGGGGTCATGCGAGCCGAGGCGTTACGGGCGATCGGCGGCTTCGACGAGACCCTGCGCCGCGGCGAGGACTGGGAGCTGAACCACCGCTTCCGCGAGGCCGGGTACGTCGTGTGGCTCGACCCGTCGCTGCAGGTGAACTACTGGCCGCGCTCGACGTGGCCCGCGTTGCTGCGCCAGTTCTTCGCCACGGGCATCTGGCGCGGTGAGCTGGTGCGCCGGCTGCACCGGCGCAACTCGCCGCGCTTCTTCGCCCCGCCGGTGCTGGTCGTGGCCACCGGCGCCACCGTGGTGCTCGTGCCCCTGGCCGTGGCCGGCACCGCGCCGGCCTGGCTGGCCGCGGGCGCGGCGCTCGGGCCGGCGGCCTACACCGCGCTGCTCGCCGCCGTGGCCGCCCGCGCCGGCGACGGCGGCTCGCTGCGCGATCGGCTGCGCTACAGCGGCGTGCTGGCCGTCATGCACTACGCGTGGGGCACCGGCTTCCTGCTCGGCACCCTGCGCGGCGCGGGTGGCGCCGTCGACCGCTCCCGGGCGTGAGCCGATCGGCTCATCGCGATTCCGGTGAGTGGTGCCCTCACCCGAGCCAGCCCTCGTCGAGCATCCGGGCCACGACGCGCTCGCCGGCGTGGCCGTCGTCGTACGGGGCGAACTTCGCCTGCCACGCGGCGTAGCGCTGCGCGTACACCGTCCGGTCGAGGCCAGCGATCTGCGCGAGCAGGTCGTCGCGGGTCTCGACGACCGGGCCCGGCGCGTCGGCGAGCAGGTCGAAGTAGAACCCGCGCAGCGCGTCGCCGTAGTGCTCGAGGTCGGGCGTGTAGAAGATCATCGGCTTGCCGGTGGCGGCGAAGTCGAACATCACCGACGAGTAGTCGGTGACGAGCAGGTCGGCCACCAGCATCAGGTCGGCGACGTCGGGGTAGCTGGTGACGTCGATCAGCCGGGCCCCGCGCAGGTCGCGCCCGTGGCCGAGGGTGCGGGAATGCCCGCGCACCAGCAGGACATGCCCGTCCGGCAGCGCGTCGGAGAACTCGACGAGGTCGAGGTAGTCGACGAGTTCGGTGCGGTCGTCGCGCCAGGTGGGGGCGTAGAGCACGGCCTGCGCTCCGTCGGGCAGGCCGATGAGCTCGCGGACCGTCTGGGCGCGGTCGGGGTCGGCGAACACGTCGTTGCGCGGGTAGCCGCTCTGCCAGATCGGGCCGCGGAACGCGTAGCAGGACCGGAAGATCCGCGCGCTGTAGTCGTTCTGCGCGATCATCGCGTTCCAGCGGCGACCCTGCCGGACGGCGGCGAAGCGCTGCCGCGGGGTGTGCTCGGGGCGATCGAGTGCCAGCCGCTTGAGCATGGTGCCGTGCCAGGTCTGCAGCACGTGCTGGCCGCGGCGGGGACGGAAGGTCCAGCGCAGCCAGTCGTTGATGACGTAGACGCGGGCCTCGGCCCGCACCCGCCACCACGCGCGGCTGTACTCGACGAGCGGGACCGCGCCGTCGGGCACCGGCACCGAGCGGTCGGTGACGCTCCAGTACCGGCGCACGTCGGGCCGCCGGCGGGCCAGCACCCGGTCGATGCCGGCCGGGTTGTCGCCGCTCGTGCGGCTGTAGAAGCTCTCGAAGTAGACCGCGTCCTCGAGGCGCCGGCGCGGGCGCACGCTGTCCAGCCGGAGCCGTCGCTGGTTGCGTGCCCCGAGTTCGTCGTCGCGCAGCGGCGCCGCGACGCGCAGGGTCAGCCCGCCGTCGTCGGCGGTGACCGTCGCCCGGAACAGCTCGTGCACCACGGGGGCGGGCAGCGGGCCCGGCACGGTGACCCGGTGCGACCCGCCGACCCGCAGTCGGTAGCGACCCGAGGGCAGGGCCAGCCCCGTCGCGCCCCAGCGTGACACCAGCAGCGGGATGCGGGCGGTGTGCCCGGCCATCTCGCCGGGCACCAGCCGGCGCGGACCGTCGAGGGCGATGTCGTCGGCGAACCGGTCGGCGGGCTCGGCGAAGGTGACCTCGAGGTGGTCGGGGTGCACGTGCACGGCGCTGACCGTGGGCCGCGGCCGCGCCGGGTGGGCCGGCGCCGGGCGCGCCGGTGAGCCGCCGCCGTCGACCCGGCGGGTGATCTCGGCGAGCACCCGCTCCGTGGCCCGGCCGTCGAGGAAGTCGAAGTGCTCGTCGCGCAGGCGGGCGGTGTGTGCGTCGGCGGCGGCGGTGTCGCCGTGCACGAGCGCGTCCAGCTGCGCCAGTGCGTGCTCCCAGGTGGTGACGTGCCGGCCGCCGGAGAACGCGCGGTACGGCTCGTACAGGCCGCGGGAGTCGAGGTAGGTGGCGATGTCGGCGGCCAGGAAGACCATCGTGCCGCCGGTGAGAGCGAAGTCGAAGGCGGTCGAGGAGTAGTCGGTGACGAGGTGGTCGACGGCGGGCAGCGCCGGGGTGAGATCGGGCAGGGTGCCGGCGTCGAGGGTGCGGATGCGTGGTGACGTGCGCGGGCCGGCGCCGTAGTCGGCCTGGCCGAGCGGGTGGCTGCGCACCACGAGCACTCCGTCGACGCGCTCGAGCCACGCGCCGATCGCCCGCCACTGCGCCGCGGTCGGCGCCGCGGGGTCGACGTCGCCGTCGCGCCACGTGGGGGCGTAGAGCACGACGGGGCCGCCCGGCAGCGTGCCCACCGCGGCGGCCAGCAACTCGCGGGCGGTGCCGCGGCGCTGCGCCTGCTCGCCGCGCAGCAACACATCGTCGCGCGGGTCGCCGGTGACCGCCACGGCGTCGGCCGCCACCCCGAACGCACTGGTGACGCGGGCGGCCACCGGCGCACCGGCGACCGGGAACAGGTCTATCTGGCGCCCGACGGCGCGGTACCCGGCCCGGATGAGCCGACGGCCGAACGGCAGCCGCGACGCCTGCGCCACCGGGGCGTCGAGGTGCAGTCGCTTGAGCGGCACCCCGTGCCACAGCTGCACGACGAACGCACCGCGCACGGCGTAGCGGTTCACGTCCCCGAGCCCGTGCGTCACCACCGCCACCCGCGCGCGCAGCGTGAGCCAGAAGCCGCGCCCGGTCTCCTTGGGCACCGCGTCCAATCCGAGCGCCAGCGCGCGCTCGTGCTCGACGGCGCTGGTCGTGAGCCAGACGAGGCGCACGCCCGCGCCGAAGCGCTCGGCGGCCAGGCGCAGCAGCGGCAGGGCGCCCTCGCCCGGGCCGATGCCACAGCCGAACACCCACAGCCGCCGCGACCGCGGCACCACGAAGGTGGCGATCATGCCCAGCAGGTAGCGCGGCAGCCGTCGCAGCCCGGCGGTGTTGCCCTCCCGGAAGGTGAACTGGGGGTGGACGCCGGGCACCCGTGCAGCCTACGGATCCCTTCTGGCGCTTCCCCTCCGTGCTCAGGGGTCGAGGTGCACGCGCACGGCGCGGAACTGCTCGGGCGTGGCCGCCAGCACCCGCAGGCGCGGGTCCTTCACCTGCAGCCAGGGCCCCGAGGGATGCAGGTGGGCGAGGCGACGGTCGGCGAGCACCGCGCGGACCGCCTCGCGGTCGCCCCCGGCCACCACGGCGTCGAGCTCGGCCGCGCCCAGGATCCTGGCGGCAGCGTCGGCGGCGTCGGCGAAGGCGGCGCCGGCCTGATTCGCGCGCCGGCGCGCGTAGCGCTGCTGCGACCAGCCGCCGGCCTTGGTGCCGCCCTGCACGTAGCTCGAGCCGACCTTGGACGCGACCAGTTCGTCGCCGCGGAACAATCCGGCCGCGTACCCGCCTCGGCGCACCAGCAGCACTCCGACCCGGCGCTCGCGCGTGGCGTGCTCGACGAGGTCGCCACGCAACGGCGGGAACGGGACGTCGAGCCACGCCCGGGCACCGTCGGCCCCGGTGAGCAGGACGACCTCGTCGCCGGAGTCGGTGAGCACGGCGCCGTGGCGCTGCGTGAAGCCCTCGACCCAGCGCGCCAGCCGGTCGACGGCGACGCTGACCGTGCGCGCCCCGCCCGGTGCTGCGTCCACGCCCCCGACCCTAGGCCGCGGCCGGTCCTGCGAGTTCGGCCAAGGCCTGGTGCTCAGCCGCCGGCAGCTCGGCGGGTGGCGATGAGCACGGGATTGGTCGGCATGTCGGCCCAGGCGATCTCGAAGTAGTGGCCCTCCGGGTCGCAGAGGTAGGCCGACCGGCCGGTGAAGTACTCCGCGTCGACGGGTTCCTTGGTGACCCGCGCGCCGGCGGCTCGCATCCGCTCGGTCAACCGGTCGACCTCGTCCGCACTGTCGACCATCACGCCGATGGTGAACCGGATGCCTCCGGTGCCCGGGTCGGGATCGCAGTTCCCGTCGCGAGCAAGCTGTTCGAGGGGAAACAGGGCCAAGACGATGCCGCGCAGTTCGAAGGCGACGAACTCGCCGTCGTCCATGATCTGCGGCCAGCCCAGCGCGCGGTAGAAGTCGCGCAACATCGGGAGGTCACGCGCACCAAGGGTGATGAGGTTGGCCAACGGAGCGGAGGCGCTCATGCAACGAGTATCCGCCGCGGGTCCGACGTTGCGGTGGGGGCGAGGAGCGCGACCCTCGTCCCTCGTCGGAAGCAGCGGCGACGCGGGGTTACGCGGGAACGGGCGGCAGTTCGACCGCCTCGGGCGACGCGAGCGCCTCGCCGGGCGTCGGCTCCCCCGCGCGCACCAGCGCGATGCCGCCGAGCACGATGATGCCGCCGACGGCCTGCAGCAGCCCGGGCCGCTGCCCGAGCGCCGCCCAGGCGATGAGCACGGCCGAGAGGACCTCGGCCAGCCCGACGAACGACGCGAGGCGCGCGCCGAGCCGCCGGGTCGCCGCCACGCCGGTGACGTACGCGGTCACCGCGGCGACGAGGGAGACCCCGAGCACGGGCACGACCCAGCTCACCTCGTGCCCGGCCAGCCGCGTGTCGGCGGCTGTGGCGCGGAACGGCAGCAGCCGGCACACCGCGGCCAGGCCGAGCGCGAGCCCGGCCACCACCATGCCGCCCCAGGCGGTGACCAGCGGCGGCAGCGGGTCGTCGGTGCGGGCGGAGGTGACGAAGTAGGTGGCCAGCCCGACCGCGGCCCCCAGACCCCAGAGGACGCCGACGAGGTCGACCCGCTGCGCGCCGGTGAGGTCGAGCACGAGCACCATGCCGGCGAGCGCGAGCACTCCTCCGGCGACGGCCAGCCGGCTCGGCCGCTGGTGGTGCCGCAGCCACATCCACAGCACCACGAGCAGCGTGCCGGAGTACTCGAGCAGGAGCGCGACGCCCACCGACAGGTGCTCGACGGCGTTGAAGAAGAACAGCTGGGCGCCGGCCACGGCGAGCAGCCCGAACGGCAGCAAGGTGGGCAACCCGCGCCGGATCAGGCCCCATCGGCCACGCAACTGCACCAGGGCCGGCACCATCAGCACGACGGCGGCGACCGTGATCCGCGCGATCACCGCCGCGCCCGGCGTCCAGCCGGTGTCGATCAGCGACGTGGCGAAGGTGCCGGCGGTGCCGAAGGTGACGGCGGAGGTCACGGCGAGGATGAGCCCCACGGAACTGCTGCGCGCCACGTCGGACCGCCCTCCCGCGCCGTAATGAGTGAAACGCGTTATGCTCCTGACAGGTTATGGGTCCGCCTGACAGGGGTCAAGTTGCTTTTTGCTCATGACACCGAAGTGGCGTTGCAGGCCGCCGCAGCCTTGGTGAACACCGAGGACAACGGCGGCCTGGACACTGTCGCCGAGTTCGATGCGTTCGTCGACGGCTGGGGCTGGACGGGCTCGCGCGAACACACCCGCGCCGAACTCGACGCCGTGCGCGCGCTGCGGCCACGGCTGCGCGAGATCTGGGCCGCCGACGAGGACGAGGTGGTGGCCATCGTCAACGCGCTGCTGCGCGAGGCGCAGGCCCTGCCGCAGCTGGTACGCCACGACGAGTGGCCGTACCACCTGCACGCGACGTCGGCCCGCCAACCTTTGGCCGACCGGATGGCGGTCGAGGCCGCGATGGCCTTCGTGGACGTGGTGCGCACCGGCGAACTCGACCGGCTGCGCACGTGCGCCGCGGATGACTGTCGCGACGTGCTCGTCGACCTGTCGAAGAACCGGTCCCGGCGCTTCTGCGAGGCCGGCTGCGGCAACCGTGCGAACGTGGCGGCCTACCGGGCCCGCAAGCGCCTGACCGGTTGATCAGGAGGCAGCGGCGCGGGCGGCCGGCGGCGGGAGGGCCCAGCGGATGGCGTTGACCAGCACCTGACCGGCCGGGCGCACCACCGCGGCCTCGGCGATCGGCAGCGGCGGCAGCCGGTAGAGCCGGCGCGCCCACCGCGGCAGCAACTCCAGCGCCGCGCCGCCGAGGACGGCGTAGGCCGGGCGGGCGATGAGGGGCAGCGGCGGGCGCACGAGCAGGAACCGGGCCGCATCGCGCGCCGCCGGGGTCAGCGCGAGTTCGGGGCGGTACGCCTCGAGGCGCTCGCGCAGCGCGGCCTCGGTCCTCGGCGGGTCGATCACGCCCAGGGCCGCGCCGACGACGGCGAGGTCGGCGACGTACCCGTCGCGCCCGGCCGCCGACAGCGCCTTCGCGCCGTAGCGCGAGTGGGCGTCGAGGAAGGTCACCGCCTCGGTGATGTGCACCCACTCGAGCAGGTGCGGGTCGCTGGCGGAGTACGGCCGCCCGTCCGGCGCCTGTCCCTGGACGCGCACGTGGATGCCGCGCACCCGCGCCACCGCGCGCTCGGCCTCCTCGGCCGGCCCGTAGGTGGTGGCGGCGAGGAAATAGGACGTGCGCTGCAGCCGGCCCCACGGGTCGTGCTTGAAGTCCGAGTGCCCGGCCACGCCGGCCATGGCCAGCGGGTGCAACGACTGCAGCAGCAGCGCCGACAGCCCGCCGACGAACATCGACGCGTCGCCGTGCACCTGGCGGATCGGGCGGTCCGGGCCGAACCAGCGCGGGCCCTCCGAGGCGTGGATGCGTTGGCGGTGCGCGGGCCCGTCGGGACCGGCCACCCGCGAGAACACCGTGGTGGCCAGTTGGTCGCGCAGCCGCGAGCCGATCACGAGGTGACGTCCTTGCGGTCGAAGCGCAACCACGCCCAGCCGAGGAACACGGCGGAGTAGACCAACGACACCCCGGCGCCGCGGATCATGTCGTCCCACCTGATGGGTGAGCTCAGCGTGTCGACCCACGCGTAGTCGAAGTGCGTGGGCAGGTAGGAGAGCAGGCTGCCCAGGGCGGTGATCTGGTCGAGGATCGAGGAGACCACCGCGAACATCACCGCGCCGCCGACCGCGCCCAGCGGGTTGTCGACGCTCACGCTGAGCAGGAACGCCAGCGACGCGAACTTCAACAGGGCCAAGCAGATGTAGGCGACGATGATCAGCAGCCGCCATGTCGAACCACCGCCGCCGAGGGTGCCGCCCACCGGCGAGCGCGCCGGGTGCCAGCCGAAGAACAGGCCGCCGACGACGAAGGCCCACACCGGCAGCAGCAGGTTCGCGGCCACGCACAGCGAGCCGGCCACGATGAGCTTCTGCCGCAGCAGGCGCGAGCGGGGGACGGGTTGCGCGAGCAGGTAGCGCAGCGACGACCAGCTCGCCTCGCTGGCCACGGTGTCGCCGCAGAACAGCGCGACCACGACCACGAGCAGGAAGCCGACGGCGGCGAACTCGGTGAACAACGCGAAGTTGATCCCGCCCACCGTGGCGAGCCCGACGAGCTCCGGCGCATCGCCGCTCGCCGCGCCACCGAGCTGGAAGGCGATTGCGATGATGATCGGCAGCGCCACGATCAGGCCGAAGGCGATCTGGGTGCGGCGACGGCGCAGCTGACGCTCGAACTCCACCCGCAGGTTCAACGTGCGGTGCGGGTTGAACGCCGGCGCGTGCCCCGGGTCGAGCGTGCGCAGCTTCTCGTGGATGCCGCGGCGCGTGGCCGCCACCCCGGACAGCTCCCGTTCCCGCCGCGCGCGGTAGCCCTGCCGGTTCGCGATCCCGCGGTCAGGCATCTTCGTCTCCGATCAGGCCGAGGAACACGTCTTCCAGCGCGCGGCGCGCCGGCACGAGCTGCACGCCGATGCCGGCGGCGGCCAGCACCTTCGCGGCCTCGTCGGGGTCGGGCACGGACAACTGCGTGCCGGCCGCGCCGGCGATGTCGGACACCGAGCCCGCGGCCACCAACCGGCCCTTGTGCATGACGACCACGTGCGTGCACGTCTGCTCGACCTCGGCCAGCAGGTGGCTGGACACCAGCACCGTGCGCCCGGTGGTGGCGTAGTCGTGCAGCACCTCGCGCATCTCGGCGATCTGCGGCGGGTCGAGGCCGTTGGTCGGTTCGTCGAGCACCAGCACCTCGGGCAGGCCGAGCATGGCCTGGGCGATGCCGAGCCGCTGGCGCATGCCCTGGCTGTAGGTGCGCACCCGCCGGTCGATGGAAGCGCCGAGCCCGGCGATGTCCATGGCCGTCGCGAATTCGGCGTCGGCGGGGTCGCGGCCGGTGGCCGCCCAGTACAGGCGCAGGTTCTCCCGGCCGGTGAGGTGCGGCAGGAACCCGGGCCCCTCGATGAACGAGCCGAGCCGCGCGAGCACCGCCGACCCGGGCAGGACCGGGTCGCCGAACACGTACACCTGCCCGTGGGTCGGCTTGATCAGCCCGACCAGCACGCGCAGCACGGTGGTCTTGCCCGCGCCGTTCGGGCCGAGCAGACCGACCACCTGACCGCGTTCGACCCGGAAGGACACATCGTCCACGGCGCGGTAGCCGCCGGCGTACTCCTTGGTCAGTGCCTCGATGCTGACCGGGAAGTCGGCCAGGTCGGGCCGTGGCTTGAGCACGCGGCGGCGCCGGATGATCGCGAACGCCACCGCCCCGCCGATGAGCAGGCACACGGCGCCGGCCACGATGAGCCACGCGAACGGATGCCCAGCACTGATGGCCGTGCCGGTGACGGTGGGCAGCGCGAGCGCGGCACCTCCGGCGGCGAGGCCGATGGTGTACAGCCGCGGGTCGTCCGGGCCGTCGTAGGCGAAGTCGGTGCTGCTGACGGTGAGCTGCAGCCGGTGACCGGACTGGATCTGGCGGACGAACGACGGCAGCCGCACGGTGACAGTGCGCGGCACGCCGGGTCGCATGCCGCTGAGCCGGATCGGGTTGACCAGCTGTGAGGGCAGCACGTTCGAGCCGTCGCTGGCGACATCGTGCAACCCGGCGAACAGGACGACGTCGCGCGTCGACCTCGCGGTGACGATCAGGCGCACCGTCGACTGTCCGGCCACCGTGACCGCGTGGTGCAGCGGTGGGGACCGGAAGGTGGCGGTCTGCCCGGGCGCGCCGGGCAGCACGGCCAGCGCCTGGTCGAAGCGCTGGGAGATGCCGCCCAGGCCCGGGATGCTGGTGATCACCGACGGTGAGCCGCCGGCCGGTGAGGCGATCGTCTGCGCCGGCCCGTTCAGCGTCGTCGTGTTCGTCCGGCGCGCGACGCCGGCCACGCCCGGGTAACCGTTGGCGCGCAGCGTCTGCGACGACGCGTCACCGGTGGCCGCCGACACCACGCCGGCCTCCTCGGTGAACTCGAACGGCTGCGCGCCGTGCACACCGGCGCCGAACACCTTGCCGAACCAGCTCGTCGCGGCCCCGGTCGTGCGGGCCGTCCCGACCGACGACGCGTCGTGCCCGCCCGGGCGCCACACCACCTGCACCGGGGTGCCGTGCGCGGCGATGCCCCTCGCGTTGGCGTCGGCCTCGCTCAACGGGAACAGCGAGTCGCGCACGCCCTGCGTCAGCAACGTCGGTGCGGCGATGCGGTCGAGCACCGACGCGGGGCTGGCCTGGCGCATCAGCGTGCGCATCGCCGCGTTCGGGGTGCCGGCGGCCGCCGAGGCCTGGTACGCGGCGCACACGCCGGGCGCGAACCGGCCGCAGGCGATGGTGCCCTCGTTCGCGTCGGTGCCGCCGCGGCCCGCGCCGGAGAGCTGGGCGAAGACGTCGGCCGCGCTGGACGGGAAGGCGTTGTCGAACAGGAAGCCGGACCAGAGCTTCTTGAACACGCCGGGTCGGGTGGCGCCGAAGTTGGGGAACAGCGCGTGCGACAAGTCGTTCCAGGTGATGTCGGCGGCGACGGCGCCCACGCGGTGGTCGGCGGCGGCGATCAGCAGCGACAACCCACCGCCGTAGGACGAACCGGCCACGGCGAGCTGCGCCTTGCCGTCCTTCTTGCGGACCTGCTTCAACCCGGCCAGGTAGTCGAGCAGCAGTGTGCCGTCGTGCACCTCGTAGGCCGGCGACGCGAAGTGGATCAGGCCGCCGGACGCGCCGAAGCCACGGGCGCTGTACGTGAGCACCACGTAGCCGGCGTCGGCGTAGGTGCGCGCGGTGGCGTCCAGCGACCGCTTGCTGCCGCCGAATCCCTGGCTGAGCAGGATGGCCGGGGCCGGCGTGTCGTCGGGCACGTAGAGGGACGTGTCGAGCTGCACCGTGGCGTGGCCCTCCGGAGTGCCCGTCACCATGTGCTGGGTGACCCGCACACCGCCGGACGACGCAGCGACCACGCCGCCGATCACACCCGCGGCGACGAGGACGAGGACGAGCAGGAGCGCGATCCGCGAACGCCGGGAGGCGAAGCGGTCGGTGAAGCGGTTACGCACCGCCGCCAGCGTCATTTTGCCAGCGTACGGACGCGGCAGAGGTGCTGCCGTCAGGGATGACCCTGAACTCGGGCTCAGTCCACGCTCTCGGCCACCGCGCGGAGCCGGTCGACACCCAGCACCGGATCACCCGACGCGCAGACCAGCCGCCCGCGCCCGTCCGGCGTGGTCCAGGCGATGCAATTTTCGTCCGTGTTCTCGTACACGTCGGCCTCGACGGTGTGCTGGATCACCGTGCGGGTGCGGGCCGGCCCGATCGGGATCGGCAGGTCGGCGGGCGCACCACCGGCCACCGTGACGACTGCGTCACCATGTACGTAGTCGCGCTCGGAGGTCGTGCGGCCCACGGTCGCGTCGGGCAGATGGGACGGTCCCCTCCGGAAGCCGGGCGGCAGGTACGCCGGCCGGGGAGTCAGGTCCGGGGTCAGCACGCGTGCCGTCGTCACGCCCGCCGCGTCGCCGTGCACGGCGCGGGCGCCCAGCGGCGCGGTCAGGCGCACCTCGACGGGCCGGCTGGCGCCGCGGTCGCAGCTGATGCCGGGGTCGTCGTGCACCCGCGGCTCGTCGCTCACGTAGGCCAGGCCTGACGCGCGCAGGCGGACCTGCGCCGCGTCCTGCCGGGTCGCGACCACGACGGGGCGGAACAGGCTGCAGGTGCCCGGGCGGCGGCTGTAGGGCAGCACCGCCCGCAGCAGCCGCGGCCGGCCCGGCACGCGGTAGACGGTGTCGACGCCGTAGTCGGCCACGTGGCGCAGGGTCTCTCCGGGGCGGCGCAGGGGCAGGCCGTCGATCGTGCGGCCGCGCGTCGGTGTCGCGGTCGGGCTCCGGCTCGGAGTGTGGTGCTGGGCCACGTGGCGCGCCGGGCCGGCCGGGCGCGACGCCAGGTAGCCCACGCCGGCCAGGACCAGCACCACCGCGGCGCCGGCGACGCCCCATCGCCGGCGTGCCCGTGACCGGGCCAGCACCGCGTCCAGGGCGACGCCGAGCGGCGGCGCAGCGCCGTCGCGACCGGCGGGGCCCGCGTGCCGCCTGGCCGCCTGCTCGGTGACGATCGCCAGCAGCCAGTCGCGGTCGGCGTCGCATTCCTCGTCGAAGCGGCCGCGGTGGCGCCAGGCCTCGCCCAGCGCGTCCTGGAGCAGGTCCGGCCAGCCACCGCCGGGGCACAGCGCGCGGGCGTGGTCGGCCATCAGGTCCCACCACGGAGCCACGAAGGCGGCGAAGGCGTCGCGGTCGTCGGCGGCATCCCGCGCCGAGGGCCGCCACCCGGGCGTCACCATGGCTCTGTCTACCGCGTCCCGGCCGGATCCGGTGCGGTTACTCCGCGAGGCGTTGTTGCAGCGCCGCGTCCTTGGCCCGGGCGGTCTCGGCGAGTTCGGCCTGGAAGCGCACCATGCGTTCGGCCAGCGCCGGCGCTCCGGCGGCGAGGATGCGCACGGCCAGCAGGCCGGCGTTGCGCGCGCCCCCGATGGATACCGTGGCCACCGGCACGCCGGCGGGCATCTGCACGATCGAGAGCAGGGAGTCCATCCCGTCGAGGTACTTCAGCGGCACCGGCACGCCGATGACCGGCAGCGGCGTGAGGGCGGCGACCATACCCGGCAGGTGGGCCGCTCCCCCTGCGCCGGCGATGATCACCTTGAGCCCGCGACCGGCGGCCCGCTGCGCGTACTATTTGGAAAATAGGCATGAACAGATTTAACTTGTGGCTGTTGTTTGAAAGGCTTGATCAATGTTGCTGTTTTCTATTTGATCTTCTATGCATACTGTAGCTTTTCCTATTGTCATATAGTTCCAATACAGGAACTCAACTTGTTGGATTTGATGCCTTATTTTCATATGTTATGCTCCTAGCCTATGATCTTAGAACTGTTTCTAAGATCAATTGCCAAACTCAAATATTAATCTGCCTCCACCTTGTGGGGGCAAACATTTTAACATAACCCCACAATTTCTTTTGTTATTGTTATTGTTTTGCAGGCAAGAAGATAGAAGATGATCTTCTCAAGATTCAATCAAGACCTATTTAGTTTAGTTAGGTTTTCTTTTTATTTTACACTATGTAATCTTAAGTCCTTGGACTTAGAATCAAATGTAATAGTGAAGCAAATGTTGTAATGACATTGTAATCTATGTGACAAATAATAAAGCTATGATTTCTTTTGTTTTAATGTTTAAATGAAACATCCTTTCCTTAATTCTCTTTATATGTTTTTATTGAATTCATTATTTCAATGAGTCTAATTACTATTGCTATCATTTCAATGTATCAAGAATGAAATCAATTTCCATAACTTAATCAAAATTTAACATTCAACATTTGGAACTAAACTTAAGTTTGAATTCAATTCAATTTGAATCTACCCCCAATTCAAAATCATAAGAAGATTCCTCTCGAGATCCATCACACTCATCCTGACATCATCAGAACGAGAGAGACCTCGATCCCCTTCTAATATTCTTTTATTTTGCGAAAAATTTATTCAGGTTTTGCTGATGCATGAATGCAATGCACATCCCTTTAGTTCCCGTGTCCTAAAATGCTGGGGTGTTACAGCCTTCCCTCCTTAACGAGAACTTCGTCCCGAAGTTCCGGTGTTGATTACCTGAACAGCTCTGGATATGACTTCCTTAGATCTTCTTCTTTCTCCCAAGTGGCTTCCCGTACAGGATGATGTTTCCATTGTACCTTGCAGTATTTTATCGCTCTATTTCTTAACCTTTTCCAATTTTCCTCTAGAATCTTCGATGGTCTTTCCACATAAGTCAAATCTGCTTGCAATTCCACCTCCTCATGTGATATGGTTTCATCAGGTGCTTTTAAACACTTCCGGAGTTGAGATACATGAAACACATTGTGTACTTGAGAAAGTCTCTCCGGTAAATCCAACTCAAAAGACACTCCTCGATTACCGCTGAGTACCTTGAAAGGTCCAATATACCTAGGACTTAACTTTCCGATTACTCCAAACCTCTTAACTCCTTTCATAGGACTAACTTTCAAATAGACCAAATCTCCTATTGCAGGTTCCCATGTCCTTCTTTTCTGGTCGGCATAACTCTTCTGTCGACTCTGAGCTATCTTCAGTCGGTCTCGGATAATATCAACGATTCCTTGTCTTTCCTTGATGTAATCAGGTGCAAACTCCTTGTTTCCACCTACTTCATACCAACAGATAGGTGATCTACACTTTCTTCCATATAACACTTCATAAGGTGCTGCTTTGATGCTACTTTGATAACTGTTGTTATAGGAAAATTCTGCTAATGGTAAATGTTCATCCCATGAGCCTCCAAAATTCAAAGCACAAGCTCTGAGCATGTCTTCTAGAATTTGATTTGTTCGTTCAGTTTGACCTCCAGTTTGAGGATGATATGCCGTGCTGAAATCCAACTGACTTCCTAAAGCTTCTTGTAATTGCTTCCAAAATGCTGAAGTAAATATGGACCCTCGATCAGACACGATCTTCTTGGGTACCCCATGCTTACTAACAATCTCCTTCACATAGATTTCTATCAACTTCTCACCTTTGTCCTTCTGATTAACTGGGATAAAATGTGCACTTTTTGTAAATCTGTCCACAATTACCCAAATCATATCCTTGTTCCGCTTGGTCATTGGTAAACCAGTGACAAAATCCATCCCTATTTCATCCCATTTCCATTCCGGTACTTCCAATGGTTGCAACTTCCCTGCTGGGCTTTGATGTTCTGCCTTGACTCTTTGACAGGTATGACATTCAGAAACATACTTTGCAATCTCCCTCTTCATGTTGTTCCACCAGAATAACTCTTTCAAATCCATATACATCTTGGTGCTTCCTGGGTGTATTGAATACGGTGTCTCATGTGCTTCCTTAAGGATCAATTGTTTGACTTCCGGTATGTCAGGAACACAGATTCTATCTTGAAACCAAAGAGAACCGTACTCCTTAATGTTGAATTCTGATTGTCTTCCTTCCGAAATCCGATGTAACTCTTCAACTATGAAAGGATCTTCTCCTTGACGATTGATGATTTCCTCTCTCAAATTGACTTTCAGCTCCAATCTTCCCAGATCTTCACTTAACAACATGAGGATATCTGCTCTTTCCAACTCCTTCTTTAATTCCTTAGATAGCTCCCACTCTACAACTTGTTGATCCGTACTCTTTCGACTTAGAGCATCTGCTACGACATTGGCTTTTCCTGGAGTATAATTGATTGTTAAGTCATAATCCTTGATCAACTCCAACCATCTTCGTTGCCTCATATTCAATTCCTTCTGAGTGAAGAAATACTTTAGACTTTTATGATCCGTATATAGCTCACACTTGGCTCCATAGAGAAAATGCCTCCAACTCTTCAGAGCATAGACTACAGCAGCCAATTCCAAATCATGTGTTGGGTAGTTTATCTCGTGTGGTTTCAACTGTCTCGATCCATATGCTATCACCTTCCGATCTTGCATTAGGACACATCCAATTCCATTCTTGGAAGCATCGCAATATACTGTGTAATCTTTACCAGTTTCTGGAACTGCTAGCACAGGTGCTGTTGTTAACTTCTCCTTCAGAGTCTGGAAACTCTCTTCACACTTCTCAGTCCACTCAAAAGGTGTATTCTTTCGTAACAACTTGGTCATTGGTCCCGCTATCTTCGAGAACCCTTCTATAAACCTTCGGTAGTAACCGGCCATTCCTAGAAATCCTCTGATCTCCTTGGCATTGATAGGTGCTTTCCACTCCAGTATTGCTTGAATCTTGCTGGGATTTACTGCAATTCCATCCTTGCTGATCACATGTCCAAGAAACTCTACTTGATCCAACCAAAATTCACACTTGCTGAACTTAGCATAGAGCTGATGTTCTCTCAATATCTGCAAAACTATCTTCAAATGCTTCGCATGTTCAGCCTTGTCCTTAGAATATATCAGAATATCATCAATGAACACTATCACGAACTTGTCCAGGTAGGGCATAAATATCTTGTTCATCAAATTCATGAAAATTGCTGGTGCATTGGTCAATCCAAAGGGCACTACTAAGTACTCATGATGTCCGTACCTTGAGACAAACGCTGTTTTTGGAATATCTTCCTCCTTGATCTTAATCTGATGATACCCGGATCTCAAATCTATCTTGGAAAATACTCCAGCTCCACGGATCTGATCAAATAAATCTTGAATTCTTGGCAATGGGTACTTGTTCTTTATAGTCACATTATTGAGATTTCTGTAATCTCCACACATTCTACGACCTCCGTCTCTCTTATCCACAAAAATTACTGGTGTTCCCCATGGAGATACACTCTCTCTGATGAATCCTTTCTGTTCCAACTCATCAATCTGAGCTTTCAGCTCTACTAACTCCTTTGGACCCATCTTGTAAGGTGGATGAGCTATCGGTGATGTGCCAGGTATTAAGTCAATGGTGAACTCTATCTCTCGATCCGGTGGCATTCCTGGCAATTCTGCTGGAAATACATCTTTAAACTCTTTCACTATGGGTATATCTTCTATCTTGACATCCTTCATAGCATTCAATTGCAACTCCACCTCAATCTGAGTGTACTTATCCCCTTGGTATACTATTCTTCCACCAGTAGGACTCCTTATGGATACCGTTTTCAACTCACAGTCAATCTGGGCTCCATGATTTGATAACCAATCCATCCCCAGAATTGCTGATATACCTTTAAGAGGAATAACAAACAAATCTGCATAGTACACTTGACCACAGATCATTATGACTTGTTCCATGCGAATATGCGTTGCTGCTAACGTACCCCCCGCAGAATGAACTATCAAACTATGCGATATGGGTGAGCACATGATTCCAAAACGATCAATGAATTGCTTGGAAATGAAGGAAGTAGTTGCTCCAGTGTCAAATAAAACTTTGCCAGGATGGGAAAGAAGTTGAAGCGTACCTATGACCGCTTGATCGCAGTTGCCCACCTCTTCCAGTGTGGTGCAATTCAGCCTTCCGAATGGCTTTCCTCCCTTCCATCCATTATTGTTTCCCTTCCGAACTGGTGCCGATCCTCCTCCAGCCTTATTGCCTCCATTCCTTGGCCAACCTCCCGGTGGTTTATTTGGACAATCAGGCTTGATATGTCCATCCTTGCCACAGCCATAGCACACAATTCGGGGCCTCTGACACTCACTTCGGACGTGGCCTCGAACTCCGCAGTTTCCGCAGATGATATTGCTTTTGGGATTGGGATTCCCTCTGTTGGGTGGATTGTTTGAAGGTCTGAATCGGGGCTGAAAATTCCGATTGGGTGGTGCTGGCCTGTTGACTGGAAACTTCTTAGGCTCCATCTTAGCTCTCTTTTTGCGCTCCTCTTGGACTTGCTTGTAATCATCTTCGAACGTGATCGCTGTATCGATCAGTTCCTGGAACTCCTGCACTCTGGTCAGTCGTAACTGCATCTTGACATAGGGATGTAATCCCTTCAAGAACCTTCTTTTCCTCTTTTCTTCAGTGTCTACCTCGTCCATAGCATAACGAGATAACATAGTAAACTGCCGGATGTAGTGTAATACCGGCGAGTTATCCTGCTTGAGAGTTTCAAACTCCCGTCTTTTGAGCTCTACGATACTCTCGGGTACATGATGCTCCCGAAACTTCTTCTTGAACTCTTCCCAAGTGAATACTCTTCCAGGTGGCTGGATTGCCACCAAGTTCTCCCACCACGACGCCGCTGGTCCTGACAGCAGATGGGTTGCATATCTGATCTTTTCTTCATCATTACACCCTACGGTGCGTAGCTTCCTCTCAGTGTCTTGCAACCAATCCTCCGCATCCATGGCTGCAACTGCTCATGCAAATGGCACTGGCCTAGTATCTTGAAACTCTGACAAACGGACTCCTCCATTTCCTGGATCCCGTCCTCCAGCTACTATGTTAACTAGTTCCTGCATAAGATGTATTCTGACTCTCTTGATCCTTCCATCTGTTTTCCTCCATGAATTGCATAAACTGAACAAATCCCGGTGGTGGTGGTAACACTGGCTCCCTTGCGGCTGCTTCCGCCTCTTCATGTTCCTTTTGCACTCGCTCTAACCTCTGAGCTTCAGTCTCCGCACCCTCTACTCCGGCCATTTCCCCGCTAGCCCTGTTGCATAAAGCAAGACTCAAAATCACACCATGCACATGTTTTTCTGAGCTTAACTTCGTGCACAGTGCTAGTTCACACAATGTAAATCAAGAACCAAATGCGAAGAAAAACCAAATAATATACATTAATATTACATCTCAAACCATTACAACCACTAGGGTTCAAGTGAGCATACTCACTTATGAGATACAGCTACAAACTACCATACGCCTTACTCTTCTATCTGCATTATTTAAGTTACACGCGGGAGCTTTCCTCAACGGCGACTCTCACCCTACGCTCTCGTAGGTCTCACTCATCGTCGGTCTCCTCACGATACATACCAGGAGTCCACCCGGTAAATCGTGCAGTCCTGCGCAGTGTCGTGGGCACATAAGGCCTTACGGTTGGAGTGTAATCCGAATCCGAAGTACCCAGTGTGAAATCCGTCGCCGAGAAGTAATGCTCCAAGGATTCATACACCTCTGTGGGGTTGCACTCCTCCTCGGAATCCTCAGTCTCATATGGATCTTCTTCCATCTCATTAGGGTTGTACGGCTCTCCAAGCTGATTACCCTCTATCACTCTGGTTGATTCATCACAACCCTCACCAACGTCATTCACCTTACTACATTCACCCACATGATAACTGGTTAAGACCTGCCCTGGGTTAACACTACTACCTTCATCTCCCTGATCTCCATCCGCCTGATAACCAGACCCAGATCCCCAACGCCATCCTGATGAGTTACCAATGGGAGATTCCTGGCTTGCAACCTCCCAAGGATCTGCCTCTGTAGCACGGTACTGACGCTCAACAGCTGGGGAACGAGGACGATACACAGGAGTAGGTGGAAGACTATCATCTCTGATGTGGCCTGTGTATATAGGAGTAGGTGGGTTTTCTATTTCTCTCTTGGCTTCCTCATCTAGCCTGTGCCTCCGGTCGCTAACCCTAATCAGGATCAGTGAATTCCTCTAACATCTCCTGAAGGTCACGTGCCAAGACCTGATGTGTAGTGAAGAAGGATCTCATAAGTTTATGATACCTCTTCAACTCCTCAGCTGCTTCCTCCGGCTTGTTCTTCACATAGGCATGATAATCAACTCTTGGCTCCCTATCCATCGAGTCATGGGGAATGTGGTTGTAGTTGGTATCCACCAGCTCTAAGGCTTTGTCTTCACGTATAGTAGTGATCGCCTTAATCACAGCTATGCGATAGGCAGCTATCTCTGTCCTGGCTTCACCGGCTGGCATGACAGTCTCGTAGCCTAATTGCCTAGGCAACCTTAAAACTATGCGGTACTTGACAAACAAGTTGCCATCATAGAAGGTATACACCCGGACTGGAATATTTGGATCACAGTCCAAGTCAAACAGCATAGACTCCAGCAGTGTTGTCAGCGTGCCTGAGAAATCCCCTAGATATCGGTGCTCAGAAAAAGGAACTCGCGCCGGATATGAAAATTCCATTGCTGTGAAAACATATATAAGAACTTAATTAGTGACATTGTGATAATTTCAACATTACGTAGTAAAGATTTGAATAATGATGCATCATAATAAAGAATTGTCGCACTAAAGATAGGCATATTATTCCCAATTGAATAACTACCATATGTTTAGAGAACTCTTTACCGTTGCTAGTCCATACCTACAGGTTTTATCGACTTACTAGGTTTCCAACCTAAGGTCAAAGCAATTGCTCTGATACCAGCTGCGGTGACCCAGCATACCACTGCATGTTGTAGTATACAAGTCGTTGACATAAAGCTCATAGAACCCCTCTATGAACAATACATCCCTCAGAATGGCACATAGAAAGCATTGCGGGTCCACCAACGATACTCATTACATTATTACAGACCAAATGTTACAAAACTCCAAATTCGAAAGATCCAACGTTTACGAACTACTAAAGATAACTTGGTGCACGACAGCTCGGCACCAACGCAGCTCAGTGGCTTATTGCTAAAGTTCATGCCACTCGGCTACACTACACTACTCTGGAGGAATTACTCCTCCCCGCCATCTTCTGCCGCTCCGTAGGCTATGTAGTAGTCCTCGCCTTCGACTCCTCCCGTCAGGTCGGGTTCCTCGTAGGCGATGTCCTCCTGGTTCATGCATGCATAGAGGGCCTCCTCTTCGGTTTCCTCATAATCTAAGCAAAGGGTTTTTAAGGCAAGGGTGAGTAACAGCGTTACTCAGCAAGTTCATTTTAACAGGCTTAAGTGTATCATGCACTAGCTACAGTCTAAGACCGAAGGTCGAAGACTTATGCAAGGTTTTCATAAACATTTCTTCAAAGGATTTCTTTTATGTCAAAAACTATGCCCGACAGTCTTCACGGGTTGACTAGAACTTCATGGAGCTCCTTTCCCGCCGTGTTCGTAGCTCCTTCCCGGAACAGGGAGTAACATGTCACATTCAATACACTCTGCAGAGGTGGTCACTTTACCCATGAGAGATTCAACGCCTTGCTGCACAACCGGGCTCAAGTTCCCGTCCACGCACCTTGTGTGTGGGGCCCAGTCATATGATCCAAGTCCAACACTGCCCCTTCCCGCGACCCCGTATACCACCCAATGTTGTGTGTACGCAGCTACGATCCCGAATTACGCTGCCATACCCCAACCCATCATAGACAACCACGCCGGGGGAATTAAGGGATCCCACCCATGAGGCTCACTCCTAACCAATGTAGGATGAGGCACCGGTAAGCTGTCCGAGGCATACGAAAGGGAAAAGGTACAGCTGACTTCTCCGTCCCATTCCAGATCTCATGGTTGACTCGTAATATACGGCACAAGAATCACTGAAGGCATTTGTAATTAATCCTAGGTGATACTTTCCTTTGCAATGGAACCTCCACCATCAACACATACCATGGTTCCATTGCCCACCATACTAAGGTAACCAACCACCCTGGGTCGGTGACCGAGTATTAGTCAGGTGTATTGTGAAAATAGGGTTTTCATCTTTTTGAAATGCAGGTGATACACAATAGTACTTTGTAATTACTTTGCTAAAAATACATCAATAGGATATGAGCAAGAGTGAACTTGCCTTGAGACTGCGAGGTATTGCAGTCGGACCTCTGGGTTTGAGATCGGAACTTCGGTGTCTGAAATAAGCATCATCGTCCGGTAAGGACAATGTTTAAAGAAGCAATGATGTTTTTATGCATATAGATGCAATGCAGTTGATTTTAAGTGGTTATAATATTTTACCCCCTTATTTAGTTTTATTTAAAGACTAAAATTCATTTAATTAATTATCTATAATAAAGGAAAAAATATTAATTAAAAGTATGAATATTAAATTTTAATTCATTAATAATTTTAAGTTATACCCTTTATGTAATTATAAACATTTGTTATGTTTAATTTAATTGAATTCCATTTTATTTAAATATTGCCCTATTATTAATTTAATTGATTAATCATAAGAAAAACATTGATTTTTGAAGTTTATGGAATATCAAAGTTATTATTTTTATTAAATACTAGATAAAAAGTTATTCACAAATATATTTTTATTTTAATTTTTGGACTTATAAATCTTTTTATTTAATTCCTGGAAATAACACACATTTATTAATTAAAATTAAATCAGACAGGTGGGCCCCACCAGTCAGACCAACCCCTTAGGGTTAGGTCGGACCGTGGTCCACCCGGCCGGGTCGACACGACCGACCGAGCCACTCTCCTCACTCGCTCGCTCGCTCGCTCTCGCTCTCCTCTCGCTCTCGCGACAAACCCTAAATCGCCGCCGGCGTTGACGGCCTGCCACGGCCGGCTCCGGCCGCCTCGGCCGCCGCCGTGAGCACCAGACGACGCGCCGCTCGACGCTCTCCATTTCTATCCGCGTCGATCTGTTTTTCCTCGACCTCTCTCTCCTCTCTGAACCCTACCCGATCTAGGGTTCCTGGTGCTCATCCTTGTGCTTCTGCTCCTCCTCGAGTTCTCGCCGGTGGATGGCGCTTCTGCGCAACCACGGCGACTGCCGGTGGTGCGGTGGTTTGGTTCGAAGACGTCCTCGGGCTCGCCGTTGCTCGAGCCGCGTGGGCACTGCCTCACCATGCTCTAGCTCTGGCTCCCGGGCGCCAGGTACATGCCTCCTCTCCTCTCTCTCTGCTCCTGATCATGCTGTGCTCTCTGCCCTAAGATGCTTCTCCTCGGTTGATTTCTCCCGAGAAGAACAAGGTGCAGAGTGTGTTTTTAGGGTTTGTGTTCTTGGGGTTGAATCCATCCTCCTCAACTCTGAATGCAAGCAATTTTGTTAGGGTAATCTACTGACTCGATCTCAGTGAGATGTTTCACTGAAATACTCTCTATACTCCTCAGGTGTGACAAAGTTCAGTTAACTGAACTTTTCAGTTAACTGAATTTGTCAGTGTTCTACTTACTACTGCAGTGATGACTTGATAGCAAAATTAATGGCTGCTTAATGTGCTGCTGCTGTTAAATTCCTGTGGATATTTATCCCCTCTCTAAGTTGCCTGTAATAAGCAACTTAGGATTAGTAACAGACTTGGCTAACTTGTGGGATTCTAGGAAGTGTATCTCTAGCCTGTGATAAGCTAAGGTTTGCTTCCTCTTGTGAGCTGGGTGACAGTAATTAATTGCCAGAACAATTCCATCTGGAATTAGTTCTATAGCTTCAGTGTTGCTTAACTGAATTTTATTTAGTGATAACATGTCTGTCAAACTTCTTTTGACAGAAAGATTAATTAAAATGATCTCTAGCTCTTTAGCTAGAAGAAATGATTTAAAATTGAAGATTCACAAGTTAATTAATTTGTTAGTTGGCTGTGATAACCAACTAATGATTTTTAATTAACTTAAGCTTGGGATTTAAGTGGGAAAAGCTATTGCTAATAGCTTGTGAGCTTGATCTCCTCCTAGGTGTGCCTGTGATAGGCATGCCAGGAGTAGATCCAGTAGATCCACTTCAGGAAATGGATTGGAAAGGAAAATAAGCCTGTGATAATTTATTTTGAGGCTAATAATGATCTAAAGATTTAAGAACAGTGCTGCCTTGATCAAAAATCACCCTGTGATGAGATTCCTAGCTCAGCTAGAGAAATCTGAGGGTATCTCCTCCACTCCAAATGATGCAAAGCAATAACTTTAGCTGAATAACAACCTTTGTAGTCAGCTAAGTGGTGAATCTTGTGTAGATCTTGATGCCCTGCTCCTCCCAGCTGCCTGCTCCTCCTGGATCAGGGGCTGCTCCTGCGTCTTGATCTTGCTAGGTTACCATTTTGGGTTTTGGCTGGCTGGTTTTATGATATTGGTCGATTTCTGTTGTTCTTGAGCTGATGAACACGATGAACTAGTACAGAAGAGGCTGATGGATTGTGGGAAAAGTGAAATTAGTGTTTTCGATTTTTCTCACTGTGCTGCTTTTATATGATGGTTATTTCTCCCTGGGCTTGACACCTCAATGGCATGCAATGACTAAGCTGTTTACATGTCCAACATCAGAGACATGGTGAAACTTGTGCCTCAAAAGTTACTTTTCATTATTTTTACCCTGCCGAAAAGTGGGGTTTTTATCCAGTGATGCATTATTGTTGGTACTGAAATCATATTTATATTCTGGTGTAAATGCTATGGTACATTATATAATGTACCCCAAGTTTTACATTACCTTTTTATTATTTATTTTTGTGTGCTGCTATTATATTATCCTTTTTATTATAATATAATATTATAAATTATAATTTAATTAATTTAAATTTAAATTTAATAAATAGCGGCAAACAAATGAACCCAGCGGGGTGCGGTGCGCCGAGACGACCCGCACCTCGTACTCGACCTCGAACTCCTCGAGCGCCTCGACCGCCGCGCCCATCACGGCGAAGTCGGAGTCCGAGCCCATGATCACGCCCACGTCGGTCATGCGCAGTCGCCCTTCATGAGGTAGTCCGCGGCGGCCCGGGCGCGGGTCCGTACCGCCTCCAGTTCGGGGCCCAGCGCGGTGACGTGTCCGACCTTGCGTCCGGGTCGGAACTGCTTGCCGTACAGGTGGATCTTCACGTCGGGCCAGTGGGCCATGCAGTGGTGGACGCGTTCGTCGATGCTCTTGGGCCGTACGTCGTCCGACCCGCCGAGCAGGTTGGCCATGACGACGGCCGGGGCGGCGAGGTCGGTGGCGCCGAGCGGGTAGTCGAGCACCGCGCGCAGGTGCTGCTCGAACTGCGACGTGCGTGCTCCCTCGATGGTCCAGTGCGCCGAGTTGTGCGGGCGCATCGCCAGTTCGTTGACGAGCAGGCCGTGCGCCGTCTGGAACAGCTCGACCGCGAGCACGCCGGTGACGCCGAGCTCGGCGGCGATGCGCAACGCCAGCGCTTGCGCCTGTTCCGCCCGCTCCTCGTCGAGGCCGGGTGCGGGCGCCAGGACCTCCACGCAGATGCCGTCGCGCTGCACCGTCTCGACCACCGGCCAGGCCGCGCCCTGCCCGAACGGCGAGCGGGCCACGACCGCGGCCAGTTCCCGCTCGATCGGCACCCGCTCCTCGGCGATCAGCCGCGTCCCGGACGCCAGCACGTCGGCCGCGGCCGCGATGTCGTCGACGAGCCACACACCCCTGCCGTCGTAGCCGCCGGTGGCCGCCTTGACCACGACCGGCCAACCCACCGCGTCACCGAAGACCCGCAGCTCGTCGGCCCCACCGACGGGCGCCCAGCGGGGGCAGGGCACGCCGAGCTCGCCGAGCCGCTCGCGCATGGCCTGCTTGTCCTGGGCGAAGCGCAGCGCCGCGGCGCCGGGGTGCACGCTCACGCCGTCGGCGGCGAGGGCCGCGACATGCTCGTTCGGGACGTGTTCATGATCGAAGGTGACGACGTCGCATCCGCGGGCGAACGCGCGCAGGTCGGCGAGGTCGCGGTAGTCACCCACCTGCACGTCGGCGGCCACCAGGGCGGCGCCGTCATCGGGGGAACCGGCGAGCAGACGCAGCGACTGCCCGAGCGGGATGGCCGCCTGGTGGGTCATGCGGGCCAGCTGGCCCGCCCCGATCATGCCGACCACCGGCAGTCCGGTGCGCGCATCCACGTGCCGAAGCCTAAGGGAACGGGAACCGGGCGCCGCGTCGGCCGCGAACTCACCGACAGGACCGCTGTGCGCACGGGGATGGAGTGGCGAGAGTGCCCGATTTCGAGACGTTCAGTCGTCGTCTGCTGTCCCTCCAGGCGCAGCCGCACGTGACCATCCAGCGCCGCGGCAGCATGTCGCTGAACCAGTCGGCGTTGCAGGCGCTCGGCGGTCCGGAGGCGGTCGAGCTGCTTTATGACCGGGCCGCGGCCATCGTGGGCCTGCGCGCGGTGGACCCGCACAGCGACAGCGCGTACCAGGTGCGCCGCGCCTCCCGTTCGCCCACCGGGCCGTGGGTCATCTCGGCGATGGCGTTCACGAAGTTCTACGGCATCGACGTGTCGGCCACCCGCCGGTGGCCCGCCTACGTCGAGGACAGCGTGCTCTGCGTCGACCTGGCCGCCGCGCCGGTCGCCGTGTCCGGCGAGCGGCGCAGCGGCTGAGGCCCTACCGCCAGTCGAGCTCGGCGACCCGGCCGCCGACCACCCGCACCGAGTCGGCCGCCTCGCCGTCGAGGCCCCACACCGTGTACTGCCCCTCGTGCAGTCCGGGGTAGATCGCGGCGTAGCGGGTGCCCACCGGGCCGCGGCGCTCGCGCACCGCGACGTGTTGCCGGCGCGCCTCGGCGTCGTCGGCCGGGCTGATCTCGATCTCGGCGAGATGGAGTTCGGGCCGGGTGTGCAGGATCAGCGCGCCGACGTCGCCGCCGATGTCGAGGACGACGGTGCCGTCGTAACTGGGCCCGAGCTGGGCCTGTTCCGGGTCGAGCGGCTGCGGGTGGTCGTGCCCGTGCGGGTGGTCGTGCCCGTGCGGGTGGTCGTGCCCGTGCGGGTGGTCGTGCCCGTGCGGGTGGTCGTGCCCGTGCGGGTGGTCGAGCGCGGTCATGCCTTCGCGGCGATGCGCGCGAGCTTGCGGGCCAGCGCCGGGTCGCGGTGCACGATCTCCTTCTCGCCGGCCTGGACGATGATCTCGCCCGACTTGGCGTTACGCACCCAGACGGTGAAGTGCCCGTCGTGCTGGGCACCGGTCTCCTCGCGCTCGGCGGCCTGGGCGGACGTGGCCGGGATGACGGTCGCGGCGCCGACCGCGGCGGCCGCGACGGAGGAATTGCGGATGAAGTGACGGCGGGACGTGTCGGACATCGTGGTTCGCCTCTGTCTCAGTCGTGGGCGGGATCGTTGTTGTCGGGGTTGTAGTAGCCGCTGTGCGGTGTCCCGAGGTAGGGGAACGTGCTCATGTAGTGGACGGTGTTGTCCGCCGTCATGTCGGTGTTGCTCGACGTGAGCCCCTGCGTGATGGCGCCCGCCGCACCGTCCGGGGTGTACGACGGGTCGACCAGCGGCAGCGTGGCGCCGGCGATGGCCCGCAGCTCGATGGTGGTGACATCGTCGAACACCCGCCGGCCGTTCGGATAGCCGGCCGCGTCGCCGCCGATCAGGCCCAGGTTGCTCGGACTGTCGGTCGTCGGCGCCACCCCCATGTTCAGCCGCAGCATGTCGGCCAGGGTCGTGCCGGTGAAGTTCTGGAAACCGGGCACGACGCCGGCGGGGATGCCGGTGAGCAGGATGGCGGCGAGGTCGGCCCGCTTCTTCTTGTACTTCGCGAGGTGCGGGAAGGCGCCCGGGTAGAGCACCGGCAGCAGCTTGGCCAGTTCGGGCTTGTACACGTTGCCGGCGTACATGCTGTCGTTGGACGGCGGGTACGCGTTCCACGCGTCCTTCTGGTGCATCGGGTTGAGCACCTCGTTGACCAGCGGGTTGCCCAGCCGCGAGATCTGCACCCAGGGACCCGAGTTGTGCACCGTGCCGTTGTCGTCGTAGACGCGCGACCGCTGACGGCTGCCGGTGGCCCATACGCCGATGGTCGAGCGCGGATCGGTCGGGTCGCCGGCGTCGTAGCCGCCCCGGGCGAGCTCGGTCTTCGGCACCTTGATCGCGATGGTGTGGATGTTGAGCGCCTTGGTGGCGTTGACCCCGCCGGAACTCGGCATGTGGTCGAAGTGCGCGCTCTCCAGCGGCCGCAGCGCACCGAGGTCGAAGATCGAGCCGAGGTCGACGTAGAAGCCTTCGGCCCGCTGACCGGCGAACACCCTCCCGCCGTTGGGCAGGTCGTGCACGGCCGCGGCGGCGAGGTCGGCGTAGTCGGGCGTCGAGTGCGGGCCGATGTTCACCGGCGGGCAGGCCAGCTCGGTGCCCAGCTTCGTGTGGGTGCCGCCGACGATCTTGGTGACGGAGAAGAACTGGCGCCGGTTCCAGTTGGGGCTGTCCAGGGACTGGATGGGCCCGGTGTTGTACAGGAACGTGTTCGGGGTGAAGTTCTCGGTCTTGAACCGGAACCGGTACGTGATGTTCTGCTTCGCGTCGCCGTCGTTGTCGATGTGGATCTCGTAGCGGACGTCGTCGCCGAACTGCGCGAAGTTCGGGCCGCCCGACGGGATCTGCAGGGGCACGTAGTTGGCGATCAGCGTGACGAAGTCGGGGTCGTCCGGGCTCACGAACGCGTAGACGTCGGTGTTGTCCGCCGCCCCGTCGTTGACGATTCCGGGTGCTTCCTTGTGCGAGGACATGGGCGGCCTCTCTGCCGTTTCCGGACAAGTGGGTGTTGATACGTCGTTCGCGCTGACGGCCGTTTGCGGTTCCCTCCGTACGAGAACTCTTTTCGCCGATTTCGCGCGTCCCTCTTTTTCTAATAGAGCCGAGCGGAAATGACCAGCGTGCAATTCGCAGTGCAGTAAGGATTGCTGCTGCAAAGCAGTAGCGATAATGCGGCTCGGCGCGGCGCTCGACGTCGCCGGTCTCGTACCGAACCATCAGGCGCGGCGAGTAACGTCCACAGGCATCATGACCACCCTGCGCCCGTCCGTGCTGCGTGATCAACTGCGCGGCTCGTGGCGCATCCTGGCCAAGGAGATCGCGGCGTTCGGGGTGGTCGGGGCGTTGGCGTTCGCCATCGACATCGGCCTGTTCACCTGGCTCACGCACAGCCTCGACCTGGGCGCGCTGAAGTCGAAGGCGGTCTCGACCGTCGTGTCGACCACCTTCGCCTACTTCGGCAATCGGCACCTGTCGTTCTCGCACCGCGCGCGCACGAGCATCGGGCGCGAGACCGCGTACTTCTTCGGCATCAACTTCGTGACGCTGGTCTTCTCGGAGGCCGCGCTCGCGCTGTTCATCTACGCGTTCGGGTTCGGGCACCAGAGCACGGTGGTGTTCGTCGTCAACCTCGTGACGATAGGCCTGGGCACCCTGTTCCGGTTCTGGGCCTACAAGCGGTTCGTCTTCCTGCACCCGGACCGGGTGCGGCCGGGAGCGCCGGACCTCGACGTCGAACTGGCGGAGTGAAGGCGGCGCGGTGACCGGTTACCCGTCGCCGCCGATGTCGGTCTGGTACGCCTCGTAGATCAGGTCCGCCCCGCGCTGCCGGTGCCGGATCAGCGCGCCGAGGGTGCGGGTGGCGTCCTCGCGCACCCGCAGCGCGTCGATGACCGGTGGCTCGGTGTCGGCGACGAGGCGCTCGATCTCCGCGGCGATCTGCCCGTGCTCGGCCGTGAGCGCCGCCACGGCGTTCGCCAGCCGCAGGTCGCCGGCCAGGATGGCCTGGTGCAGCCCGACCGGGCCCTCCGTGACCTCGACGTGCGCGGCGAAGTCGCCGGCGAGGGCGCGCAGGGCGGCGTGCACGGCCTCGCCCCACACGACGTCGCGGCCGGCCGTGGGTTTGGCCAGCGCCCGCTCGAGCGCGTCGAGCGTCCCGCGCAGTTCCGCGCGGCGCGCCCGGACGGCGTCGAGCCCGCTCGGGGTCGTGACGATCGGGTCCATCGGGGCACCTCCCGTGGCGAGGGCCTCCCATCGTGACCCGTCACGCCGTCGGCGTCCAGACGCACGCGACGCTTCGTCACGAACGCCTGGACGCCGCAGGCCTGCTCAGTGCGGCAGCACCAACCCGTCGGCGATCTTGTACAGCTGCGCCTTCGGCAGGTGATTGCTCGCGATCACGACGGTCTCCTTGCCCACTGCGCCGTCCACCGCGAGTTGCCGGTACCCGTGGTCGTCGACGTAGCGGGTGGGGTGGCCCTGCACGGCCCGCCCCGGCGCGCCCTTGCTGACGACGGAGTTGGTGCCGACGGTGGCCACCGGGTCCTGGGCCGCGGTCGTGCCGAGGTCGTAAGACGTGGTCTCTCCGGGTCCGCCGAGCGGCGAGCCGGTGTGCTCCACGTCGAAGGCGCGCACGTGCGCACCCTTCGGCACGTACCCGACGCCGAATCCCGGCCGGACGTTGGCCGTGCCCGGGTAGCGCACGTTCTCGGCCACGCGCCGGCCGATCGCGCGCATCCGCGCGGCCGGGTTGGCCTGACCCTTCGAGCGCATGACGTTGACGTACATCGTCCGGGCGCCGGCGTCGCGGAAGTACAGCTCGTAGCCGCAGGCCCCGGAGGCGTCGGCCGTCTGGTAGGCCGGCCGGCCGGCGATGCGGGTCGCCGTCATCGCGCTGCACTTGGACATCGGGCGGCCCAGACCTCCGGGGAACTCCTGCACGTCGATGTCGACGCTCTGGCCGGCCACGTGCGCGGTGAGCATGTACTCCCCGTCGAACGAGGGTTTGCTGTGCTCGTTCATGCCGCCGACGTTGATCCGCCGGGCCGTGTAGTCGATCTTGCCCCCCGGCAGCCAGCCCAGGTCGTAGGGCATGGTCAGCGCCGCGATGGCCGGCGCGGCCGGCGCGTGACGGCGGCTCGCCGCCGGGTGCGGCGCCGAGGCGGTGGCCGTGCGGTGCGCGGGCTGCGCCGCTGGGGCGGGGTCGTCGCGCCCGGCCAGCAGCGCCGCGCCGGTGGCGGCGCCGGCCACCACCGCGACGCTGGCGGCCACGGCGAGGTAGCGGTTGCGCCCCGACGGGCGGTGGTGACGGGTGTGCGCGACGGTGCGGGCCCGCACGTCGGCCAGCACGGCGTGCTGGTGGGGGGCGAGGTGTTCGTGGTCGGCGAAGGTGTCCTTCACCAGCTGTTCGATGTCCATCAGTACTCCTCGGCCGAAAGGCTCAGTTCGGCGCCGAGATCGGCGCGCAGGGTGGCGAGCGCCCGGTGGGCGTAGCCGCGGACCGTGCCGGCCGAGCAGCCGAGGATGTCGGCGATGTCGGCGTCGGCGAGTTGCTCGTAGTAGCGCAGCACCAGGACCGCTCGCTGCCGTTTCGGCAGCTCGGCGAGGCGTTGCCACATGTCGTCGCGGGCGGCATGGGTGGTGCCGATGTCGTCACCTGAGGGACGGTCGGGCAGGTCCCGCATCGGCACGATGGAGCGCACCGCCCAGCGGCGGCGCCACGACAGGTGCTGGTTGGTGACCATGCGCAGGACGTAGCGGTCGGGACGGTCGGTGCGCGCGATCCGCGGCCACTGGCCGAACGCCTTCACCAGGACGTCCTGCACCAGGTCGGCCGCGAGCTCGCGCTCGCCCGTCAGCATCACTGCGTAGCGCAGCAGGTGGGGCAGGCGCTCCCGCACGAAGTCCTCGTAGTCGGAGTCGGTCACGTCTAAAGGACTCCCGCCGGCCGGGCAACGTTGTGCGGACAGCCGATTCTGGCGCAGCTGCCGATCATGCGCGCTTCTTGTCGGACCCCCGGCCTATCGTGAACGCATGAGCGAATCGGGGGGCGGTGTCGTCACTGTCGACGACTTCCCCGACCTGCCGTGGGTGGCCGACGCGCCGCCGCCGTTCGATCCGGCGCTCGACGCGCTGGTACCGGTACCGGGCGCACACGCGCCGGAATCGCTGTCCGACGACGGGCGCGTGGACGCGCTCGTTGCGCTCGCCCGCCTGCGCGCGCAGACCGAGGCGCAGATGCTGCGCCTGCTCGCGGCCATGGCCCCGGCGCCGACCTCCGAGCTGGACAAGGAGTTCGTGCTCGACGAGGTCGGCTGCGCTCTGGGCGAGTCGCCGACATCGGTGCGCTGGCGGGTGGCGTGGCCCGCGAGCTGACGTCGCGTTTGACCGACACCGTGCGGTCCGGGAACGGCACGAGAACGCGATGACCGACCGTCGGGTGCTGGCCCGCGATGCCGGCGACGGCATGGGCGAGTTGTGGGCCCTGCTCCCGCTGCCGGAGCTCGCGAGGTGATGGACCGGGTGAACGCCCTCGCCCGCCGCACACCGGGCTCCTCACCCGACACCCGGCTGATCGACCAGCGCCGCGCCGACGCGCTCGTCGACCTCCTGCTGGGCCGGGTCGAGGGCAAGGCCCCGGTTGGCGCCGGCGGACCGGCGGTCCAGGTGACGGCGGCCGCGACCACGCTGCTCGGCCTCGACGACGCCCCGGCCGAGCTCGAGGGCTGGGAACGCTGCCGGCACCGACGGCCCGCGCGCTCGCGTGGATCCGCGGGCCACCTGGCACCGGCTGCTCACCGACCCGGTCAGCGGCCGGTTGCTCGACTACGGTCGCACCACCTACCGCCCGCCCGCCGCCCTGGCCGACTACGTCAGGGCCCGCGACCGCACCTGCCGCTTCCCCGGCTGCACCCGCCGCGCCCGCAGCTGCGAGATCGACCATCTGCTGGCCTGGGAGGACGGCGGCCCGACCTCACGCGACAACTGCGAGTGCCTCTGCCCGCGCCATCACCACCTCAAGCACGAAGCGGGCTGGCAGGTGCTCGGCGAGCCCGAGGACGAGTTGACCTGGATCACGCCGACCGGGCACGCCTACCGCGCACCACCCGGGGCGTAGCGGTCCGACCGATCCGGGGTTGCCGGCGACGGTGGCACCCTCAAGCCTGCGGCCCGTCGCCGGCGCGCTCGAGCAGCAGGGCCCGCTCGGTGTCGTTGCCGGTCAGCTGCGCGGCCGCGCGGAACTCGGCGCGGGCCTCGTCGTCGCGGCCGAGCCGGGCCAGCAGGTCGCCGCGGGTGGCGGCCAACAGGTGGTAGCGATCCAGCACCCCGGACTCGCGCAGGCCGTCGACGATCTCCAGGCCCGCCTCGGGACCGTCGGCCATGGCCACGGCCACGGCCCGGTTCAGCTCGACGACCGGGGAGCCGGTGACGGCGGCGAGCGAGGCGTACAGCGAGGCGATGGTTGCCCAGTCCGTCGCCTCGAGCGACGCGGCCCGGGCGTGGCAGGCCGCGATCGACGCCTGCAGGACGTACGGCCCGGTGCCGCCGAGCGCGGCGGCCCGGGCCAGCGCGGCGAGGGCGTGGGTGATCAGCGTGCGGTCCCACCGGGTGCGGTCCTGGTCGGCCAGCAGCACCGGCGCGCCCGAGGCCGAGACCCGGGCCCGCAGCCGCGACGCCTGGATCTCCATCAACGCCACCAGCCCGAAAGCCTCGGGTTCCTCCGGGGCGAGGCCGCACAGGATCCGGCCGAGGCGCATCGCTTCCTCGCACAGCGCCGGCCGCGTCCACGAGGAGCCGCCGGTGGCCGCGTAACCCTCGTTGAAGACGAGGTACACGACCTCGAGCACCGACGCCAGCCGCGCGGCGAGCTCCGCGCCCATGGGGATCTCGAACGGGACGCCGGCGGCGGCCAGCGCCTTCTTCGCCCGGGTGATCCGCGCGGCCATCGTGGGCACGGGCACCAGGAACGAGCGCGAGACCTCTTCGGTGCTCAACCCGCCGATCATCCGCAGGGTCAGCGCCACCCGGGCCTCCGACGACAGCACGGGGTGGCAGGCGGTGAACATGAGCCGCAGCACGTCGTCGTGCACCGTCGTCTCGATCTCTATGTCATCCATCGGATCGTCCAGCGATTCGGTGAGGTCGCGCCCCAACTCGGTGACCTTGCGTTCGAGGGTGACCCGGCGGCGGATCGTGTCCACGCCGCGCCGCCGGGCCACCGACATCAGCCAGGCGCCCGGGTTGTCCGGCACGCCGGACGCCGGCCACTGCTCCAGTGCGGCGACGAGGGCGTCCTGGGCCAGGTCCTCGGCCAGACCGACGTCGCGCACCACGCGGGCCAGCCCGGCGATCACCCGCGCCGCCTCGATCCGCCACACGGCCTCGACGGCCCGCCGGGCGGATTGGGGATCGGCACGGCCCGGGTCGGGGCGCGGCGAACTCACTGCTGGCGGGACGCGACCTCGTCGCGCATGCGCTGCTCGGCCGCCCGCTGCTCCGGGGTGAGGTTGTCGCCGAAGTCTTCGGCCTCGAACACCCGGCGGATCTCGACCTCGGTGTCGCGGAAGGGCGCCCGGCGCAGCCACTCGACGGCTTCCTCCATCGAGGACACCTGCCAGATCCAGAAGCCGGCAACGAGTTCCTTGGTCTCGGTGAACGGGCCGTCGAGCACCGTGGAGCTCGCCGCGTCGAAACGAACCCGCTTGCCGCGTGAGCTGTCCTCGAGGCCGTCGCCGGCCAGCATCACCCCGGCCTTCACGAGCTGGTCGTTGAACCGGCCCATCTCGGCCAGTTCCTCGGTGGTGGGCAGCACGCCCGACTCCGACCGCTCGTCGGCCTTCACCAGCACCATCACGCGCATCGTCGTTCCCCTTCGTCGCACCGGCCGCGGACCCGTGTCCGGCGGCCCGGTTCACCCGTGCGTCGAGCGGGCCGTCGCGGAATCGACATCCTCCCAGAGATCTCTGCGGCGCCGGTGTCGATCACCTGTGAACACGCCGGGGCGTGGAGCGCCCGGTGGGACCGTCGCCCCGGCGGGCATGGCAACCTCCTCAGGGTGAGGTTCACCCGTTACCACGCGGCCGAGGCGGTCCTGGCGGTGGCGGGCGTGGCGGCCCTCGTGCTGACCGCGTGCCTGCCGACGACGACCCACGGTCACCCGCGGACCTCCATCAGCGTGCACGCCGGGACCCGCGTGCAGGCCGCGAAGCCGCGTCCGAACATCGTGTTCGTACTGGCCGACGACCTGGCCATGAACCTCGTCAGCCACATGCCGCACGTGCAGGCGATGATGCGCGACGGGACCAGCCTGTCGCGCTACTACGTGGTCGACTCGCTGTGCTGCCCGTCGCGCGCGGCGATCTTCACCGGGCAATACCCGCACGACGACGGCGTGTTCGACAACCACGGCAGCGACGGCGGCCTCAGCGCCTACACCCGCCACCGCGACCAGCAGAAGGCCTTCGTGCTGCCCCTGCACGCGGCCGGCTACCGAACCGGGTTCATGGGCAAGTACCTCAACGGGTACCAGCCGAACCTGCCGCAGCCGCCGGGCTGGGACGAGTGGGACGCGGCCGGCAACGGCTACCACGAGTTCGACTACTCCCTCGACGAGAACGGCACGCAGCACCATTACGGCCATCGGCCGAAGGACTACCTCACCGACGTCGTGTCGGCCAAGGCCGGCCGGTTCATCGACTCCGCCGCGCAGCGCCGGCAGCCGTTCATGCTCGAGGTCGCCACCTTCGCGCCGCACAGCCCGTACATCCCCGCGCCGCGCGACGCCCACGCCGACCCGACGGTGCGCTACCCGCGCACGCCGGGCTACGCCAAGCAGCCGACGAACGCCCCGTCGTGGTTGCGGGCCCTGCCGCGGCTGTCGGCGGCGGACAACCGCCTCATCGAGCGGGTGTACCGGCAGCGGGTGCGCTCCGTCCTTGCGATCGACCAGATGATCGGTCACCTGCAGCAACGGCTGCAGGCCGACGGCGTCGCCCGCGACACCTACGTCGTCTTCAGCTCGGACAACGGCTACCACCAGGGCGAGTACGAGCTGCTGCCGGGCAAGCAGACCGCGTACGACACCGACATCCATGTGCCCCTCGTGGTCACCGGGCCGGGGGTGCCGGCCGGGCACGTGTCCGGCCAGCTGGCGACGAACATCGACCTCGGCCCCACCTTCACGGGGATCACCGGGACGGGACCGATGCGGGCCGCGGACGGGGTGAGCCTGGCCCCGCTCTGGCACGGCGACCGGCCCCCCGAGTGGCAACGAGCGGTGCTCGTCGAGCACCACGGCCCGAACAACGTGCCGGGAGACCCCGACCGCCAATCGCCGCGGCACGGCGCCCCGCCGAGCTACGCCGCGGTGCGCACCGCCGATGCGCTGTACGTGCGCTACCACGACGGCGAGCAGGAGTACTACGACACGAGCCGGGACCCGTACGAGCTGGACAACCTCGCCGCGCGCGGCGTGCCGCGTGACCTGGTGCGCACGATGCGCGCCCTGCAGCACTGCCACGGCGCGACTGCCTGTCAGCGGGCCGCCCGGCTGACTACGGGCTGATCGCGTCGAGCGCGCGGTAGATGCGCTGCTCGCTGACCGGACGCGGCGTACCCAGCTGCTGGGCCCACACGCTCACCCGCAGTTCCTCGATCGACCAGCCGATGTCGCGCACGTCGGCCGCGGCCGCCCGGGCGGGCGGCAGCGCCCGCACCAGCTCGTCGTAGGCGCGCGCCACCGCGTGCACCCGCGCCATGCGCGCGTGGTCGAGCTCGACGTCACGGGGCAGCAACTCGAGGCGCCGGGCGATCGCGGTGAGGTACCGCGCGAGGTCGCGCAGGCGCGCGCGGCCGGCGGCGGCGACGAAGCCGGCGGGCAGCAGCGCCCGGAACTGCCCGCGCACGTCCTCGACCGACTCGCGGTGCGCGCGGGGCAGGTCGGCGGGCAGGGCCAGCCGCACCTCGTGCGCCACCGCGAGCACGCGCTGCACGTCGGCCGTCGTGGCCAGGGTGTCGGCCACCAGGTGCTCGGCCACCTGCGAGCGAAGCCCGGACCACTCGGACGCCGTCCACGCGGGCTCGACGACCAGCGCGTCGACCGCCGCGTCCGCGCAGTCGTCGAGCAGCGCGGCGAGCGAGCCGTCGGGATTGGTGCCGAGCACCAGCCGCGCCCGGGTGTCCAGCGACCGCTCGACCGCTTTCACCGGCGACGGCAACGTCAGGCGCAGCAACCGCCGGGTGCCGTGCCGCATCGCCGCCTGCTGCTCGGCCGGGCCGGCGAACACCCGCACGCCCACCGTGCCGCCGGGCTCGGCGACGAGGGCAGGGTGCCCGCGCACCGTGTGCTCGCCCCGGCGCCGCTCGACCCGGCGTGGCAGCTCGGCGAGGTCGGCCGGCCAATCGCGCAGGCCGCTGCGTTCGAGCTCGCCGGCGACGGCCGCGGCGACGGCGGCGCGCACCGGTGCGGCCAGTCGCTCCTGCAGCGACGCGAGGTCCTTGCCACGCGCCACCTCGGTGCCGTCGGGCCGCTCGACCGCGAACGTGACCCGCAGGTGGGCGGGCAGCCGGTCCAGGTCGAACGCGTCGAGCGGGACGAGCACGCCGGTGCGCCGGTGCAGGGCCCGCTGGAGCCCGGCGAGCAGCGGTTCCTGCCCCGGTTCGATGTCGGCCAGGACGGCGCGGGCCGTGTCCGGCACCGGCACGAACGAGCGCCGCAGGTCCTTCGGCAGCGCGCGGATCAGCGCCGTCACCAGTTCCTCGCGCAACGCCGGCACCTGCCAGGCGAAGGCGTCGCCGCCCAACCGCGACAGCACGTCGACGGGCACGTGCACGGTCACCCCGTCGTCCCTGGCCCCGGGCTCGAAGCGGTAGGTGACCGGCAGCGCGAGGTCGCCGGCCTGCCAGTGGTCCGGTTGGTCGGCGGCGTGCTCGTCGGCGCGCAGCAGGTCGTCGCGGGTCATGGTCAGCAGGTCCGGCGTGGTGTGCCGCTGCTTCTTCCACCAGCCGTCGAAGTGGCGCTGGCTCACGGCCGAGGCCGGCACCCGCGCGTCGTACCACGCGTAGACCTCGTCGTCGTCGGCGAGCAGGTCGCGCCGGCGCGCGCGTTCCTCCAACTCGGTGAGCTCGGCGCGCAACGCCTGGTTGTCGCGGAAGAAGTGGTGACGGGTCTGCCAGTCGCCCTCCACCAGGGCGTGGCGCAGGAACAGCTCGCGCGCCTGAGCCGGCTCGACCTGCGCGTACCCGATGCGGCGCCGGGCCACGATGGGCAGCCCGTACAGCGTCACCCGTTCGTACGCCATCGCCGCCCCGCGTTGCGCGTCCCAGTGCGGCTCGCTGTAGGTGCGCTGCACGAGGTCACCGGCGATGCGTTCCAGCGGCTCGGGTTCGATGCGCGCAGCGATCCGACCGTACAGCCGCGAGGTCTCGACGAGGTCGGCGACGACGATCCACCGCGGCGGCCGGCGGGTGAGCACCGACCCGGGCGCGAGGACGAAGCGGGAGTTGCGCGCGCCTGCGTACTCACGGCCGTCGCCCTCCCGCAGCCCCACATGGCTGAGCAGGCCGGCCAGCAGCGCGGCGTGCACGCGCTCGGCCGGTGCGGGCTCGTTGTTCTCGGTGATCCCGAGCTCGCGGGCGATGGCGCGCAGCTGGCCGCGCAGGTCCTGCCACTCGCGCACCCGCAGGTAGTGCAGGAACTCCTCGCGGCACAGGCGGCGGAACTGGTTGCCCGAGCGCTCCCGGCGCTGCTCGCGCAGGTAGTTCCAGAGGTTGAGGTAGGAGACGAAGTCCGAGCGCTCGTCGGCGAAGCGCGCGTGCTTCTGGCGTGCGGCCTCCTCGCGGTCGGCCGGCCGCTCGCGCGGATCGGGGATGGACAGCGCGGCAGCGACCACGAGCACCTCGCGCACGCAGTTCTCCTGCTCGGCCGCGAGGATCATCCGCCCGATGCGCGGGTCGACGGGCAGCCGCGCGAGCCGGCGCCCCAGGTCGGTGAGCGTGCCGTCCCGGTCGAACGCGCCGAGCTCCTGCAGCAGCGCGACACCGTCGCGCACGCTGCGCCGGTCCGGCGGGTCGAGAAACGGGAAGTCGGCGACCTGGCCCAGCCCGAGGGCCGTCATCTGCAGGATCACCGACGCGAGGTTGGTGCGCAGGATCTCCGGATCGGTGTAGCGCGGGCGCGCGTCGAAGTCCTGCTCGCTGTAGAGCCGGATGCAGACTCCGTCGGCGACCCGTCCGCACCGCCCGGCCCGCTGCGCGGCCGAGGCCTGCGAGATCGCCTCGATGGGCAGCCGTTGCACCTTGGTCCGCCGGCTGTAGCGGGAGATGCGCGCGGTGCCGGGATCGACGACGTAGCGGATGCCGGGCACCGTCAGCGACGTCTCGGCGACGTTGGTGGCCAGGACCACGCGCCGGGTTACGGCCTGGGGGCGTGGCTCGAACACGCGTTGCTGCTCGGCGGTGGACAGCCGCGCGTACAGCGGCAGCACCTCTGTATCGCGCAGGTCGCTGAGCGCGTCGGCGGTGTCGCGGATCTCGCGCTCGCCGGACAGGAACACCAGCACGTCGCCCGGCGGCTCGCGTTCCAGCTCACGGACCGCGTCGACGATCGCCTCCGTCTGGTCGCGCGTCTCGGTGCGGACGACGTCGTGATCGGGGTCGTCCGGGTCGTCGCCGTCGTCGGCGGGCACCGGTTGTTCCAGCGGCCGGTAGCGGATCTCGACGGGGTAGGTGCGCCCCGACACCTCGACGATCGGGGCATTTCCGAAGTGCGCGCTGAAGCGTCCGGGTTCGATGGTGGCGCTGGTGACGACCACCTTGAGATCGGGGCGCCGGGGCAGCAGCCGGTGCAGGTAACCGAGCAGGAAGTCGATGTTCAGGCTGCGCTCGTGCGCCTCGTCGAGGATCAGGGTGTCGTAGGCGAGCAGCAACGCGTCGCGCTGGATCTCGGCCAGCAGGATGCCGTCGGTCATCAGCTTGACCAGGGTGCGGTCACTCGCCTGGTCGGTGAAGCGCACCGTGTACCCGACGGCGTCGCCGAGCGGGGTCTGCAGTTCGTCGGCGATGCGCTGCGCGACGGTGCGGGCGGCCAGCCGGCGCGGCTGGGTGTGCCCGATGGTGCCACGCACGCCGCGGCCGAGCTCGAGGCAGATCTTGGGCAGCTGCGTCGTCTTGCCCGAGCCGGTCTCACCGGCCACGACCACCACCTGGTTGGCCTCGATGGCGGCGGCGATGTCCGCGCGCCTGGCGCTGACCGGCAGGTCGGGGTAGGTGATCGTCGGGAGGGCGGCGCGCCGGACGGCCACCCGGTGCTCGGCCGCCGTCAGCTGGCCGAGCAGGCGGCCGTTCGCCTTACCGCGCAGGCGATCCAGCTGCCGGCGCAGCCGGGCGGCGTCGCGCAGCGACACCGCGTCGAGACGCTCGCGCAGGTCACCGGCCGACACTGCTCCGACGATACGTCCGCCCGCGGGCGCGGGCGGCGTCAGGCGGTCTTGGCGCGGCCGAGCCGCTTGGCGACGTACTGCTTGGCCTCGACCCTGGACTCGGCACGGGCGCGGGTGAAGTAGCCGAGCGGGTCGGCGACCATGAGCCGCGCGCGTTCCTCGGCGTCCAGGTCGGCCAGGGGAGCCCGGTCGTGCGGGGCACGGTCGGTCCTGCCGTTCGGTTCGGCCGCCATCGAGTCCCCCAATCCCGTCAGGTCGAGCGTACCTCGCCGCACGCCGACACCGCCGGATCCGCCGGTCACGACGACTCCTCGGCCGCGGCGGCGGCGAGGATGCGCGCCAGCACCTCGAGGATCGGCCGGTCCCGCTCAGGTCTCAGGTCACCCGCCGTCAGCGAGTCGACGGTGAGCATGCCGAGCGGGCGGCCCTGCGCGAGGACGGGGACGGCGAGGAAGGTGCGGTAGACGTGCGGATGCTCCTGCCAACCCGGGGGCGGGTCGGACTCGGTATCGGCGCAGAAGGCGTGCGTGTTGTCGCGCAGCATGGCCAGCGCGGCGTCACCCCTGACGGTGTCGGCGGTGAACGTCGACTTCGGCTCGTCGCCGCGCCCGGCGTAGACGTGCGCCCAGACGAGTTGCCGCGGGGCGTCCGGGTCATCGACCTCGTACAGGCAGGCCCGCACGCCCTGGTCGGGACCGATGGCGAGCGAGGCGGCGTAGACCGTCGACGTGCGCAGCTCGCTCTTGATCCTGGCCCGCGTGAGCGGGTCGGTGGCGTCGACGAAGTCGGCGAGGGTCGCCAGCAGCGGCGTGAAGGCGTAGGAGATCGCGTTGTTGGTGACCGTCCGGGTCTCCTCCGCGATGTCCTTCGCCGACTGCGTGCGCCGCTGCTGCGCGAACAGCTGCACGATGCCGACGACGGCGGCGCCGGTGAACAGCACGACGCGGACCGCACCGTGGTTCGCACCGCCGAGCGCACCGAGGACGATGACGCCGGCACCACCGACGTAGTTGAGCGCCGCCCACCAGTGCGGGGCGAGGGAGGTGGGCCAGCGGGTCACCGGCACATCGTCTCCTCGGCGACCGACAATCGGGGGCAGGTCAGCCCGTCACGTAGGCGGCGAGCCGGTCGGCGAGCTCGGCCGGGCGGCTCAGCGCGAGCAGGTGACCGCCGGGCAGGACGTCGACATCGATGTCGAGGCGTTCGCGCGCGACCCGGCGTTGCAGGTCGAGGGGGAAGAAGCGGTCGTCGGTGCCGACGAGCACGTGCAGCGCCGCATCGGGCCAGCGCTCGAACGTGCACGGCTGGCCGAAGGGCGTGTCGGACGGCGACCGCTCGTCGCCCGGCTGCTGGGCCAGCACCTCCGCGGGGACGTCGTGCAGGAAGTACGTGTCGAGGTCGAACTCCGTCCGGTAGCCGCCGCGCCGCGCGGCCGCCTCGCGGGCCGGCCCCCAGCCGACCGCGTCCCACCACTGCCCCGGCGTCTCACCGGGCCGCGGGATCATCGGGTTGAGCAGGACGATCGCGCGCACCGGTGTGCGGGCCGCGACCATCGGCGCGGTGAACGCGCCCATCGACTGGGCGACGAGAACGGTGTCGGTGCGCGCGCCGACGGCGGCCAGGGCGATGTCGGCGTACTCGGGCAGGCCGAGGGCCGGGTCGTCCTCCTGGATGTCGACCGGGATGGCCTCATGGCCTCGGGACTCCAGCTGCGGCACCAGCTGTGACCAGTAGCTGGCGTTGCCGCCGGCGCCGGGGATCAGGACGAACGTGGCCATCAGGCGGGGCTCCCGTCGGGCAGGCCCGACAGCGTGCCGGCACGTTCGGACGGCGGTTCGTCGGGCAGATCGATCAGCTGGCTGGCGTTGATGAACTTGACGCTGATGATGCCGATGACAAGTAGCACGGCCGAGAACGCGAGCGCGACGGGATAACCGAGGTGATCGGCCAGCAGCCCGAACACCGGCGCGGCGAGCACGCCGGCGAGCCCGAACCCGGTGTTGACCAACCCGCTGGCCACGCCGCTGTGCTCGGGCGCGACGTCCATCGGGATCGTCCACAGCGGGGAGTTGCACAACTCGAGGCAGAGGAACGCGAGGGTCAGGCACACCGTCACGCCGGTCAGCGAATGCACGAACAGCACCGGGACGAGGAACGCGGCCGAGCCGCCGAGACCGATGAGCAGCCCGGTCTTGCGGGCGCGGCCGACCCGGTTCGTCCGGCGCAGCAACGTGTCGGAGAGCGAGCCGCCGAGCCAGTCACCGACCACGCCGCCGAGCAGCACGATGGCCGAGTAGATCGACGACGCGCCCAGCTTGAGGTGGTAGTGGTCGGCGAAGAACGACGGCATCCAGGTGAGGTAGACCCAGAGCACCCAGCCGTAGCAGAAGTCGGTGAGCGTCACCGGCGCCATGCGGCGGATCAGTTTGCGCCAGGGCGGGCGGCGGCGCACGGGGCCGCCGTCGGCCGTGTCGCTCAACTCCCGCAGCTCCTGCCGGCCGACCGCCTCGTGGTCACGGGGCCGGTCGCGGTAGTAGCGGAACCACACGAGGGCCCACACGACGCCGGCGGCACCGGCGACGAGGAACGATCCGCGCCACCCCACGTGCGGCAGCGAGATCAGCCCGGCCACGATCACCGGGGCCAACGCGTTCGACAGCCGCGACGAGGCGTGCACGACACCCTGCCCGAAACCACGGCGGTCCTTCGGCAGCCAGGCCGACATCGCGTGCGTGGCCGTGGCGAACGCCGCGCCCTCGGACAGGCCGAGGGCGAAACGGACGATCAGCAGGGTGACCAGGCCGGTGACGAATCCGGTGGCCAGGGTGAAGACCGCGCACAGCGCCGCGATCAGACCGAGCGCCCGCCGCGCCCCGAACCGGTCGCCGGCCAGCCCGCCGAAGACCTGCAAGAGGCCGTAGGGCAACGCGAAGGCCGATGCGGTCACGCCGAACTGGAACGACGTCAGGTGCAGGTCGCTGACGAGCCCGTTCGGCCCGGCCGTGGAGATGTTGACCCGGTCGAAGTAGAGGATCGCGTAGAGCACGCACAGCAGGCCGAGCACCCGCCCGCGCACGCGGTTGCGCAGCGGCGACGGGCGCGGGCGTACCTGCTCGGACGTGCTCAACCGACCTCCACGATCCGGACCGACACCAGGGCGCCGGCGTCGATCATTACCTCGGCCATCGTGCCCACCGGCTGGCGTCGCCTGTCCGTGGGCGAGCCGGGATTGACCAAACGCTGATGATCCGTACAGCTGTCCCATGGGATGTGCGAGTGCCCGAAGACGACGAGTGAGGCGTCGGGGAAGCGCCGGCGCAGCCGCGCGGGCCGGCCCTGCCTGGCCCCGCTGTCGTGGATCATCGCGACGGCGAGACCGCCGAGATCGAGCTCCAGCGTCTCGGGCGCGCCCCACTCGGCGACGTCCGGGCCGTCGTTGTTGCCGAGGACGGCGTGCACGGGCGCGAAGCCCGCCAGCTCGTCCAGGGTCTCGGCCGTGCAGACGTCACCGGCGTGCAGGATCGCGTCGGCGCCGTCGAGGTGGCGAGCCAACCCGGGCGGGCAGGACTTCCAGTGCCGCGGCGCGTGCGTGTCGGAGACGACGGCGATCCGCATGGCCCGAGTGTTCCCGCGCGGGGCCGCGGTGTCGCACCGGATCGGCGGGGCGCCGGCTCACGGCCCGACGCCCATGGCCCGGCGGGCGCGCCGCAGCACCCGCCCGGCGACTTCACTCGCGCGCTGCGCGCCGATGTCGAGCAGCCGGCGCAGTTCCTCGGCGTCGCGCAGCAGCTCGTCGTGCCGTTGCCGGACCGGCGCCAGCTCGGCGTCGACGACGTCGGCGCAGGTGGTCTTGAGACCGCCGTAGGTGCTCGCGGCGGCGAGCACCCGCTGCGGGGTGTCGCCGGTGAACGCCGCGGTGATCTCCGCGAGGTTGGCCAGGCCCGGCTTGGCGACCGGGTCGTACTCCAGGCGCCCGTCGCTGTCGGTGACCGCACGCCGGATCTTGCGCCGGATGACGTCGGCGCCGTCGAGCACGCGGATCACGCCCGGCGCGTCGGCGGCCGCGGACTTGCTCATCTTCCGGGCCGGATCGGCCAGGTCGCGCACCCGGGCGGTGAGCGCGTCCGGGACGAGTGCCGGGACGGTGAACGTCGGGCCGTACCCGGCGTTGAAGCGCTGGGCGAGGTCGCGGGCCAGCTCGACGTGCTGGGACTGGTCGCCGCCGACGGGGACGAGGTCGGTGTCGTAGAGCAGGATGTCGGCCGCCATCAGGCAGGGATAGGTGAACAGCGAGGCCCGGGCTCCGGGCCGGGCGCCCTTCTCCTTGAACTGGATCATGCGGCCGAGTTCGCCGACGTGGGCGGTCGACTCGAGCAGGTAGCCGAGCTCGACGTGGGCCGGGACGTCCGACTGCACGAACACGGTGGCGCGGTCCGGGTCGAGCCCGGCGGCGAGGAACAGCGCGGCCGTCGACAGCGTGAGATCGCGCAGCCGCGCCGGGTCGTGGTCGGTGGTCAGGGCGTGCAGGTTGGCGACGAAGTAGAAGCCGTCGTCCTGATGCGCCCGGAAACGGCGCAGGGCGCCGAGGTAGTTGCCGAGCGTGAGCGGTCCGGACGGCGTGATGCCGGACAGCTCGCGGGTGGCGACGGGGGGGAACGCAGGCATCGGGGATTCTCCGGCAGGTCAGGCCCGCCGGGCGCCCCGGAGACACCGAAGCCGCCCGGACGGGCGGCTTGAGTGGGGTGCGTAGGGACAGCCGTCCGTCAGGACGGCCACCAGCTGATGGAACGGGTACGCACGGTTCGATGCTAAGGACCGGTGGGCTGCGGCGGCAACCGCATTGTGTGCGTCCGGTGGCCCCCTTACCGCGGCTCGTCGACGGCGTGGAACTCGATGCGGTGGACCAGCGTGTCGTCCTCGATCGGGCCGGCGTGCGCCGCCCGGCGGCGCAGCGACTCGCGATCGGCCTCGCCGGCGCGGCGCAGGTCGTCGTCGTCGATCGCGGCGAACGGCACCAGTTCGACCGAGTCGACCTCGATCTGGCCGGGCCCGACGCGGTAGCGGCCACCGGCCTTGACCTGGGGCCGGCGCCACAGCCGGAAGGTCACCGTGATGTCGCCGGACAGCACGTCCGCCCGCAACTCCCGGCTGAACTCCACGGCGCGAGACTAGGGGCAGCGGCCGGCGAGGACGCAGAACTCGTTGCCCTCGGGGTCGGCGAGCACGACCCAGCTCTGCTCGCCCTGGCCGACGTCGACGTGGCGGGCGCCCAGGTCGAGCAGGCGACGGACCTCCTCGCTCTGCTCCCGGTCGGTCGGATTGACGTCGATGTGCAGCCGGTTCTTGCCGGCCTTCGCCTCGGGCACCGGCGCGAAGGTCAACGTCGGCGGCACCGGGCCGGGGTGGTGCTTGCCGTCGGGCAGCAGGGGCGAGGCGATGGTGACGGCGCCGTCGCCGTCCTCCTCGCCCTGCACCTCGTAGTCCAGGACCGAGCACCAGAAGCGGGCGAGGCCGTGGGGGTCGGCACAGTCGATCGCCAACTCGGTGAACTTGCTGGCCACGGCAGAACCTCCCGGTCGACGCGCCGGCCGTCCCGCGAGTCCGCTGTGTCCGGATTCGGCCAACTCCCGGGCGACCCTAGCCCCGTCGCGCCGCCCCGGGGAACACTGCCGATTGAAACGATTCGATCCCGCAGCAGCCGGGGTGTCGTCACCCGATCGGAGTCCGCACGATGAACACACCCGACCGCAGGCCGCGCGGGCCGAGCCGGCGCAACTTCCTGGTGACGGGCACGCTCGCCGGCGGGGGTGCGGCCGTGGCCGGGGTGATCGCGCCGGTCTGGGCGCGCGGCGACGACGTCGCGGTACGGGTCGGCCGGTTGCGCACCGGCTCGATGCGCAACCCGCTGGGGATCGGGACCGCGCAACCCCAGCTGTCGTGGCAGGTCACCTCGGATCGACCCGGCGCCCGGCAGACCGCCTACCGCATCCTCGTGGCCAGCAGCCGGGCCCGCCTGCGGACCGGCCGGCCGGATCTCTGGGACTCGGGACGGGTGCCGGCCCACGCCGCGACCGGCGTGCGGTACGCGGGCGCGGCGCTGCACTCACGCGATCGCGCGTACTGGAAGGTGCAGGTCTGGGACGAGCGCCACCGCGCCTCGGCGTGGAGCGGGATCGCCACCTTCGAGGTCGGCCTGCTGGAGCCCGCCGACTGGACGGCGCAGTGGATCGGCAACCCCGGGTGGGACGCCGTCGACAAGCCGACCCCGCCGGTGACGCTGTCGCTGCCCGCCCAGGAGGCCCGGTACCTGAGGCTGTCGGTCACCAAGCTCGGCCTGCCCCTGAAGGAGGGCTGGCCCGATCCCGTGTCGCGGCTGCAACTGGCCGAGATCGAGGTCGTCGACTCGGCGCAGCCGGACACCGACCTCGCGCTGCACGCCGGAGTGAGCGCCACCGACGTCTACCCGGCGCCGGGATCGTGGCTGCCGGAGTACCTCACCGACGGCAAGACCAGCGGCGACACCGCACCGCTCGGCTTCACCAGCCTCGAGCACCACGGGCAGGACGTGTCGGCCACACCCATCCTGGTGACGCTCGACCTCGGCGCGGCGCGCACGTTCGACCGGGTGCTGCTCTACCCGCGCACCGACGTCCGCACCGCCGACGGGCAGACGCCGAACTTCCCCGTCGACTTCACCGTGCAGGTGGCCGACAGCGCGGACGGCCCGTTCACGGTGGCGGCGACGGTGACCGACCAGTCGCCGCCCGAACCGGCGCCGACACCGACCGCCCTGCCCGTCTTCGCCCTGCCCTTCGAGACCTCCGGGAAGGTGGACCATGCGCGCCTGTACATCACGGGCCTGGGCATCTGGTCGGCGACGGTGAACGGCCGCGCGGTCAGCAACGCCGTCCTCGAGCCCGGCAACACCGACTACGTGAAGCATCTCGACTACGCGACCCTCGACGTCACCGACCTGCTCCACGACGGCGCGAACGCGATGGGCGTGAGCCTCGGAACCGGCATCTACGACACGCTGACCTACAACGCCCGCTACGCGAAGTTCAACGCGCGGATCGGACCACCGAAGCTGCTGGCGCAGCTGGAGATCAGCTACGCCGACGGCTCGCGGCACACGGTCGGCACGGACACGGGTTGGCGCACGACCGACGGGCCGACGACGTTCTCGAACTGGTACGGCGGCGAGGACTACGACGCCCGGCGGTTGCCCCTGGGCTGGGACGAGCCCGGCGCCGACCTGTCCGGCTGGAGCGCTGCCGGAGCGTCGCAGCCCCCGTCGGCCACCACCGTGCTGCGGGCCCGCTCAGGCCCGGCGATCGAGGCCGTCGACCGGATGCCGGCCGAGACCGTCACCGAACCCACACCCGGCGTGTACGTGTTCGACCTCGGCACCAACATCGCCGGCTGGCCGGAGCTGACCGTGCGCGCCCCGGCGGGCACCGTCGTCACGATGCGGCCGGCCGAGTTGCGCAAGGCCGACGGCACGATCGACTACGCGAGCACCGGCAACCCGATCTACGACCGGTACACGCTGCGCGGCGACGGCGACGAGACGTGGCATCCGGAGTTCATCTATCACGGTTTCCGCTACCTGCAGGTCGAAGGGTTGCCGTCCGCCCCTCGTCGCGACGCGCTGAGCGGCATCGTCCTGCGCACCGCGAACGACAAGGCCGGGTCCTTCGACTGCTCGAACGGGCTGCTCAACGACATCCACCGGATCATCGACCGGGCCACGCAGGGCAACATGTTCTCCGTCCTCACCGACTGCCCGACGCGCGAGAAGCTGGGCTGGCTCGAGGAGGATCACCTCGTCTTCGACACGGTGACCCGCAACTACGACATCGCCGCCTACGGTTACGACATCGTCCAGGCGATGGCCGACGCGCAGTTGGACAACGGCCTGGTCCCGGACATCGCGCCGGAGTACACCGTCTTCGGCGGCGGCTTCCGCGACGACCCCAACTGGGGCAACGCGATGGTGCTGGTCCCCCTGTCGCTCTACCGCGCGTACGGCGAGCTCGACCTGCTCGACACCTACTACCCGAACATGGCGCGCTACGTCGACTACCTCGCGAGCCGGGCGAGCGGCAATCTGCTCGACTACGGCCTCGGCGACTGGGCGACGATCAACGCGACGACGCCGACCGGCGTCACCGCCACCTTCGGCTACTTCCGCGCCGTGGACGGCCTGCGCCAGATCGCCGGCGCCCTCGGCCGGGCCGACGACGAAGCCCGCTACGCCGCCCAGGCGGCCGCCATCGGCGCGGCCTTCCACGCGACGTACTTCGACGCCGCGCACAACACCTACGCCACCGGTTCGCAGTGCAGCGACGCGCTGGCCCTCGACATGGGCGTCGTGCCGGCTGACGTGCGGGCGGCGGTCCTCGACCATCTCGTGGCCAACCTGCGCGACAACGGCTACCACCTCAACCTCGGCGAGATCGGGCTGCCCTCGCTGTTCGACGTCCTGTCCGCCGCCGGGCGCGACGACGTCATCTACCAGGTCGCGACCCGGACGACGCAGCCGAGCTACGGGGCGATGCTCGCCCGCGGCGCAACCTCGCTCACCGAGTTCTGGGACGGCTCGGGCTCGCAGAACCACTTCATGCTCGGCGCGATCGACAAGTGGTTCACCGCCGGATTGACCGGCATCGGGCAGGCCTCCGGCTCCGCGGCCTTCCGGGAACTGGTGATCGCCCCGGCCGTCGTCGGCGACCTGACCCACGTGTCCGGCCGCTACGAGACCCCGTACGGGACGGTGCGCAGCGAATGGCGCCGGTCCGGGCGTCGGCTGACCCTCGAGGTGAGCGTGCCGGTCGGCGCGACGGCGACCGTCCGGCTGCCGGGTCAGCGTGACCGCGGGGCCGGGTCGGGTACGCACCGGTACGAGGTCGTGCTGCCGGCGTCCTGACTCGCGTCAAGACCTCGCAGGGCCGTGCGGCGGATGCGCGGTCAGCAGGTGCTGGGTCCATGCCTGCAGAGTGCGCGAGGCGTGGCGTCGCCGGTGGATGACGCCGATCGGCGGATGGGTCGGCGCGTTCTCGAGGTGGTGGGTGTCGATCGTCGGCCCGGCGCCCTGTGTGGCCGACTCCGCGAGTAACGCGACGCCGAGGCCGGCGGCGACGAAGCCACGGATGGCGGCGGGGTCGGGAGCCTCGAACTGGATGTTCGGTTGAAATCCTTGCTCGGCCGCGGCCGAGTCGAGGATCGCGCGTAGCCCGCTGTGCGCGGGTAGGCAGACGAACGGCTCGTCACGTACCGCGGTGAGCGCCACGGTTGCGGTGCCGGGTCGCAGGTGTCCCGGCGGGGTGGCCAGGACGAGGTTCTCCCGGCCGACGGGTCGGGTGGCGTACCGATCGGGCAGGTCGTCGTGGATGGGCGCGATGACGGCGTCGACCGAGCCGGCGTCGAGTCGGGTCAACAGTTCGGTGACGAGTCCGCTGTGGACGGCCAGCTCGACCTCTGGGTAGCTGCGGTGGAAACCGGCGAGCAGGCCGGGCAGATCGATCGGGCCGAGTACCTGCGTGGCGCCGAGACGCAGCGTCCCGCGCAGGAGGTCGTCGAGGTCGTCGAGGTCGGCGCGGGCGCCGTCGAGCTCGGCGATCACCGCTCGGGCGCGCACGAGCAGCAGGCGCCCCGCGTGGGTGAGGTGGACGCGTCGGGTGGTCCGGTCGAACAACGTGGTGCCGAGTTCACGTTCGAGGTTGCGGATCTGGGCGGAGATGGCGGGTTGGGCGATGTGCAGCTGCTCGGCTGCGCGCGTGAAGCCGCCGAGACGGGCCACGGATTCGAAGTAGCGCAGCTGTCGCAGTTCCACGTATTCATCGTGTTCCGTGCTCAGTGTCAGCACAAGGCGGTCTTGGACAGATCAATGAGGCGCGTCGATGCTGAAGATCATGGAGCAGCCGCCACCGAGTAGGTACAGCCTGAGCGAGACCGTCACCATGGCCGTCCCCGGATCCGGGTCGATGTCCGCGTACTACACGCGACCCGAACACGGCGCGGTCCGCGGATCGGTGATAGTCGGGATGGAGCTGTTCGGCGTCACCGCGCACGTGCGGGACATCTGCGACCGGCTGGCCGCCCACGGCTACGCCGCCGTCGCCCCCGACTTCTACCACCGCACCGAACCCGGCACCGAGCTGCCGGCCGACGACAGGGGGCGCGAACGCGGCTTCACGCTGCTGCGGCAACTCACCCGACCGCAAGCCCTGCACGATCTGGGCGCCACGATCGACTGGCTGACCCGCCAACCGGCGCCGGTTGCGGGCATGGTCGGTCTCAGCCTCGGCGGTCACCTCGCCTACCTCGCCGCCGCCCACTTCGAGCTACCCGCGACCGCGGTGTTCTACGGCGGTTGGATACCCACCACCGACATCAGCATCAGCCGGCCGGAGCCCACCATCGCGGCGACCGCCCGGATCACCGGACGCATCGAGATGTACGTCGGTGCGCAGGACCCCGTCGTTCCCGCCGAACATCGACGACGCATCGCCGACGCCCTCGTTGCCGCCGGTGTCGAACACCGCCTGATCGTCTATCCGGGAGTGGGACACGGCTTCCTGTGCGACCGGCGCGCCACCTTCCGTCCCGAAGCGGCCGACGACGCTTGGAGCCGTCTGCTGCGCCTTCTCGGACGGAATTGATCTGTCGGCGGTCCGACGCACCCCGAGGTTGACGCGTTCGAACATGTGTTCGATGATGGTCTCATGCTGGACGTCGCCATCCGCCGGGCCGACGGTAGTACCACCGTCGACTGGCAGCACGTGGGCGTCCGCTCCGCCCCACCGCTGCCCGTCGCGCCCGCCTTGGAGTCCGTGCTGCCCGGCGGCCTGCGCCGCGGCAGCACGGTGAGCGTGAGCGGGTCGGTGTCGCTGCTGCTGGCCCTGCTCGGGGCGGCGTCGGCCGACGGCGCCTGGTGCGCGCTCGTCGGTTTCGGGCGGGTCAGCGCCGAGGCGGCCATCGAGTACGGGGTCGACCTGCGCCGGCTCGCCCTCGTCCCCACCCCGCCCGCCGGGTGGACGGGCGCCGGGTGGACCACAGCCATCGGGGCGCTGCTCGACGCCGTCGACGTCGTGGCCGCCCGGCCGCCGCGCGGCCCACGGGGTGTCGCGCTGCCGCCGGCCGACGTGCGCCGGCTGATGGCCCGGGCCCGCAGCAAGGACGCGGTGCTCATGCCCTATCTCGCCGAGAACTGGCCCGGCGCCGACGTCCGGCTGCAGGCGCGCGAGCAGACGTGGTCGGGCATCGGCGCGGGGTCGGGGCGGCTGCGCGCGCGGCAGGTCGAGGTGGCCGTCGGCGGACGCGGGACGGCCGCCCGGCCGCGCACGGCCAGCCTCTGGCTGCCGGCCGAGGGCGGCGGGATCACCGAGACCGCCCCGCTCGCCCCCGTCATCGACCTCGCCGGCTGAGGTCCCATCCGTGAGCGGCCGGCAGATCACGGTCTTCCTGCCCGACTGGCCGGTGACCACGGCCCGGGTGGAGGCGGGGCTGGGTGACGACGCGCCGATCGCGATCGTCACCGCCAACCGGGTGGTGGCGTGCTCGCAGGCCGCCCGCGACCAGGGGGTGCGGCGCGGGCTGCGCCGGCGCGAGGCACAAGGCCATTGCCCGCAGCTGGTGGTGCTGGTCCGCGACGAGGCGGCCGAGGCGCGGGTGTTCGAGCCGGTGGTCGCGACGCTCGAGGCCATCGCCCCCGGGGTGGAGATCACCCGGCCCGGGCTGGCGTCGATCGACGTGCGCGGGCCCACCCGGTACTTCGGCGGCGAGACCGGCGTGCTGGCGGCGCTCTCGCGCGCGGTGGCCGACCTGCCGGTGGCCCGGGCCGGCGGCGGGGCCGGTGCCGACCTGCTGATCGGGATCGCCGACGGCGCGTTCGCCGCCGAGCAGGCCGCCCGCCGCGGGGTCGTCGTCGAGCCCGGCGGCTCGCCGGCGTTCCTGCACCACCTGCCCGTCGACACGCTCGACCCGTCCGGCACGTCGGGGCTGATCGACCTGCTGCGCCGCCTCGGCCTCCGCACGCTGGGCGCGTTCGCCGCGCTGCCGCCGCGCGACGTGCTCGCCCGCTTCGGGCCCGACGGCGCCTGGGCGCACCGGCAGGCGGGCGGGCGGGACGAGCGCCCGGTGTCCGGCCGCCGCCCGCCCGTCGAGTTCGAGGTCACCCTCGACCTCGAACCGCCGGTGGACCGCGTCGACACGGTGGCGTTCTCGGCCCGCGGCACCGCCGAGCAGTTCGTGGGTGACCTCGCCGCGCACGGGCTGGCCTGCACCTGTCTGGAGGTGCAGGCGCTCAGCGAGAACGGCGAGGAGACGGTGCGGCGCTGGCGGCACTTCGGGGTGCTGTCCACCGTCGACGTCCTCGACCGGGTCCGCTGGCAGCTCGAGGGCTGGCTCGCCGGCCCGCACCGGCCCACCGCGGGGATCGTGCGGCTACGGCTGGTACCGATGGAGGCGGTGCCCACCGGCGCGCACCAGCAGGCGCTGTGGGGTGGGTCCGGTGCGCACGACGAGCGGGCGGCGCGGGGCCTGGCCCGGGTGCAGACGCTGCTCGGGCACGGCTCGGTGCTCACCCCGGTGCTCGACGGCGGCCGCGACCCCGGGCAGCGCACCCGCCTGGTGCCGTGGGGCGACGAGCCGGCGGCGCTGCACTCCCCCGAGCAGCCGTGGCCCGGCCGGTTGCCGGCCCCCGCGCCGTCGGTGCTGCTCGACCCGCCGCAGCCGGCACAGCTGCTCGACGCCGCCCGCCGTCCCGTCGTGGTCACCGAGCGCGGCGCGATGCCGGCCCCGCCGGCGCTGTTCGCGATGGGGGCGGGGGCGGTGCAGGCCGTCCAGGCGTGGGCCGGGCCGTGGCCGGTGGACGAGCGCTGGTGGAGCCCCGATTCCGGCCGCCGGGTGGTGCGCTGCCAGGTGGTCGACGGGCACGGGCGGGCCTACCTCGTCACCGGCACGATGCCGCCCGGCCCGGCCGACCCGCCGCGCTGGCAGGTGGAGGCGGTCTACGACTAGCTTTCCGGCTCGTGACCGTCCCGTCCTTCGCCATTCGCATGATCACCATCGACTGCGCGGACCCGGCGCGCCTGGCGACCTTCTGGGCCGCCGCGAGGGAGCACGAGACGCACACCGTCCCGGGCCTGACGTGGACCGTCATGACCGACCCCGAGGACAACGTCTTCCGTGTCGGCAACCCCGACGAATAGGCGCCCCCCTGCTGCCCCATGCGACGATTCGTCCCATGGCCGAGGACGCCGCGGACCTGCGGGCGGACTGCTCGCGCTGCGTCGGGCTGTGTTGCGCCGCGCTGCCCTTCGCGGCGTCGACCGACTTCGCGATCGACAAGCCGGCCGGCATCCCGTGCCCCAACCTGCGCTCGGACTCCGGCTGCTCGATCCACGACCGGCTGCGGGAGTCGGGCTTTCGCGGCTGCGCTTCCTACGACTGCTTCGGTGCGGGGCAGCGGGTGACGCAGCTGACCTTCAGCGGCCGCGACTGGCACACCGAGCCGATGCTGGCCGCGTCGATGTTCGCGGTGTTCCCGGTGGTGCGCCAGCTGCACGAGCTGCTGGCCTACCTCGCCGACGCCCGGAGCCGCCCGGGCGCGGGCGACCTGTACCCGGCCCTGCGCGACACCGCCCGGCGCACCGACGCGCTGGCCGACGCCGCCCCCGACCAGCTGCGCCGCCTCGACCTCGCCGCGCACCGCGCCTCGGTGGCGGCGCTGCTGCGGCAGGCGAGCCGGCTGGTGCGCGGGCGCGGCGGTGCCGACCACGCGGGCGCCGACCTGCTCGGCGCCGACCTGGCCGGCGCGTCGCTGAGCCGCGCCGATCTGCGTGGCTGCCTGCTCATCGCGGCCGACCTGTCCGGCGCCGACCTGCGCGAGGCCGACCTCATCGGGGCCGACCTGCGCGACGCCGACCTGCGCGGCACCGACCTGCGCGGCGCGCTCTACCTCGTCCAGGCCCAGCTCGACGTCGCCCGCGGCGACTCGACCACCCGCCTCGACGACCGCTTCTCCCGCCCCTCCCACTGGCCCCCCTGAACGGCACCTGTCGTCAGGCGGGCAGGAGGGAGGCGGCGAGGGTGGCGCCGAGGTCCCACGCGGCCTCGATGTCGGCCTTGTCCGGCGCACCGACGACGACCACGGGCTGGTGGGCCTGCGCCCAGCCCAGGCCCTTGGTGATCGACTCGGCCGCCCGCAGGGCCCCGGTGGCGTCCAGATTGCCGTGCAGGTACAACCCGTACGGCGCGTTCGGCTTCGCGGTCAACGTCGGGTAGTAGATGCCGTCGAAGAAGTGCTTCAGGGCACCGGACAGGTAGCCGATGTTCACCGGCGAGCCGAGCACGAACCCGTCGCACTCGAGCACATCGACGGGCGAGGCGGTGAGCGCCGCGCGCACGCGCACGTCCACGCCCTCGATGCCTTCGGCGTGCGTGCCGTCGAGCACCGCCTCGAGCAGTTCCTGCATCGACGGCGACGCGGTGTGGTGGACGACGAGCAGCGTCGGCATGCTCCGACGGTAACCACCCGCTGATCAGTCCTCGAGCTTGAAGCCCACCTTCAACCCGACCTGCACGTGCGCGACCGCGCCGTCCTCGATGTGCCCGCGGATCTCGGTGACCTCGAACCAGTCGAGTCCGCGCAGCGTCCGGGCGGCGCGGCCGACCGCGCCCTTGATCGCGTCGTCCACCCCGGTCTCGGACGTGCCGACGATCTCGGTGACGCGGTAGGTGTTGTCGGGCATGGGCTCCTCCTCGGGCCGTCGACGTGCGTTTAGGTCGCAGTCCTGTACTGCCTACCCGCAATCGACGGCCGCGAAGAGGAGCGGTCCGAGAACGCCCGGGCGCCGGGCGCTACCCCACCCGAACCGGTCTCTTCGAACACACCAGTTCAATCACTACGTCAAACGACAGTCCGGACATCGCGTTACGCCCGAGGCCGGGCAGCGTGAGGTCCGGCACGAACAGCTGGACCCGGATATCGTGCGGCGATGTTCGGCATGCCGTCTGCACGCCGACCTCGCCGTGGGCGCCTGGAACCTGGTCCTGGCCACCGGGCTCACGCCGGCGCAGGTCCGCAACACCGGGACGACGCACTGCTCGGCCTCCGGCTCGCCCCGGGCGACGTCGAGTTCACCGACGACCGCCTCGTACACGCCCCCGTACGGCTGCGGCGCTCCGCCGCCGGCGTCAACGGTCAGACGGCGCAACCCGCTGACCGGCTGCCCCGACCGGCCGGCGGCGTGCGGCACCTGCCAGGTGTGCTGAACCGGGCGGGGAATTCGTGCGCGCTCGTGTGAGAACCGGCGCGCGGCGGACATCTCTGCATGTGAGAACACCCCACCGTGACCAGCAGTGGTTCGCCAACGTGTTCGACGAACTGGCGCCCCGGGTCTACGGCTACGCCCGGCGGCAATGCGATGCCGCCACCGCGCAGGACGTCGTGTCGGACACCTTCCTGGTGGCCTGGCGCCGACGCGACGACATCCCGGAACCACCGCTGCCCTGGCTGCTGGTGGTCGCGCGCAACACCATCGCCAACCGGCACCGCCACGAGCGGCGTCAGGACCGGCTGACCGAGACCCTGGGGCACCTCGACCGGGTGGCCGCCCCGGCGGCGTCGGCCGACCGGGACGTCGTCGAGCGCGAGACGATGCTGCGCGCCCTGGCCGAGCTCAGCGACCTCGAACGTGAGGCGCTGCTGCTCGTCGCGTGGGACGGGCTCACCAATCGCGAAGCCGCGCGGGTCGCCGAATGCTCGGTCCGCGCGTTCGAGGTGCGGCTGTCCCGCGCCCGGGCCCGGCTGTCGCGCGCCATCGACCAGGCCACTGCCACCGTCTCCCGAATCAGGTGATCACCATGTCCGACGATCTCGATCCGCTCGCGCTCTTGACCCGCTACGCCCCCACGCAGGCGAGGCTCTCCGCGGAGTGGGACGACGTGCGCCCGGCCCACCTGGTCGAGCGCGCCGTCGCCGAGGACGAGGCCATCGCCCTCGTGGCGCTGGCGCCGCGCGGCCGACCCCGTGGACACCGGTTGCTCCGGCTGCCCGCGGCCGCCAGCATCGCGGCCCTGATCGTCGCCGCCGGCGCGCTCGTATTCGCCCTCGCGTCGCCAGGCGGCCCGAGCCGCACCGCACTCGGGCAACAGCACGGCCGGTACTTCACACCGCCGCCCGGCCTGTCGGGCAAGCCGCTCGGTACCGATCAGTACGCCTACGCGGTCACGCGCCACTCCTTCCTCGACGACCGGACCGGCGCCTCGGTGCACGGTGTTCCGGGGACCAGTCGGACCGCGACCTATCCCGACCTGTCGTGGGTGGGTCTGGACAGCAAGGGGCGTCCCACCGTGTGCGCTGGGAGCGGGGGCAGCGCCGCGTCCCTCACGAACGCCACCCGTAGCTATCTGCTGACGCTGCCGACCGACTACCGCGCGCTGAGCCGCTACCTGATCAAGCACACCACGCCCCCGATGAAGGTCTCCACGGTCATCGAAGGGCTCTTCGGTCGGTCGGACGGGCTGGCGAGCGTTCGGCTGCGGGCCGCTCTGCTCGCCGTTCTCAGCCGGCAACCGCATGTCAAGACGGACTGGACCGCGGTGGACGATCTCGGCCGTGCGGCGCTGCGGTTCACCGTCGACGGAGCTGACTCGACCACCGTCCTGTACTTCGACCCGCGGAACTTCCACCGGCTGGAGAGCCGGTTCGAGTACAAGCGGACGACCGAGCGGAACATCACGGTGCAGTTGCGCGCCGCCGACGACCGTCCCGGGATACAAGACCTGTGCCACAAGGGTGGGCACTGACGAACACTAGGGTCGGTTCATGACCGACGCACCGCCGCCGCTGGAGCCGATCGACGAGTCCTGGACGAGCGCCCTGGCGATCGTCGCGCACCCGGACGACCTCGAGTACGGCACCGCGGCGGCGGTGGCGCGCTGGACGGCGCAGGGCAAGAGCGTCGCGTACGTGCTGGCCACCAGCGGTGAGGCCGGCATCGACGGCCTCGACCCGGAGCGGTGCGGCCCGCTGCGCGAGCAGGAGGAGCGCGACGGTGCGGCCAAGGTCGGCGTCGAGATCGTGGAGTTCCTCGGCCACCCCGACGGCGTGCTCGAGTACGGCCTGCCGCTGCGCCGCGACATCGCCCGGGCCGTGCGCCGGCACCGGCCCGACGTCGTGATCACCGCCAACTACCACGAGTCCTGGGGGCCGGGCACGGTCAACCAGGCCGACCACATCGCGCTCGGCCGGGCGGTGGTCGACGGGGTGCGCGACGCCGGCAACCGGTGGGTCTTCCGCGAGCTGCTCGACGAGGGGCTGGAGCCGCACAAGACGGCGTCGCTGCTGGTCAGCGGCGTGCCCGACGGACGGCACGGCGTCGATGTCACCGACTTCTTCGCCGCCGGGATCGCCTCGCTGGAGGCGCACGCGGAGTACCTGCGCGGCCTCGGCGGCGGCCCGATGTCCGACCCCAGCGAGTTCCTGGAGTCGTTCGCCCGGCAGGCCGGGACGCGCATGGGCACCCGCTACGCCGTGACGTTCGAGGTCATCTCGATCTGATCGTTCCCCGGAGCCGCCCGATACGGCAGGATGCGGCCCCGTGAGCCTCACCAAGGACCCCGCCGGCGCGCACCACGGCGCCCCGCGCAACGCCCTCGACCGGTTCTTCTCGATCAGCGAGCGGGGCAGCACCGTCACCCGCGAGCTGCGCGGCGGGCTGGTCACGTTCGTGACGATGGTCTACATCGTGGTGCTGAACCCGATCATCATCGGTACCGCCAAGGACGCCGACGGCACGTTCCTCGGCGGCGGCCACGCGCCCGACCTGTCGGCGGTCGCCGGAGCGACCGCACTGGTGGCCGCGGTGTTCACCCTGCTCATGGGTGTGGTCGGCCGCTACCCGTTCGCGCTCGCCACCGGCCTCGGGCTCAACGCGTTCGTCGCCTTCCAGGTCGCCACGCGCATGTCGTGGCCCGCGGCCATGGGCATGGTGGTCATCGAGGGCCTGGTCATCACCGCCCTCGTGCTCACCGGTTTCCGGACCGCGGTCTTCCATGCGATCCCCCGCGAGCTCAAGAGCGCGATCGCGGTCGGCATCGGCCTGTTCATCGCGCTCATCGGCTTCGTCGACGCCGGCTTCGTGCGCGCCGGCTCGGGCACGCCGGTGCAGCTCGGGGCCACCGGTAGCCTGCGCGGCTGGCCCACGCTGGTGTTCGTCCTGGGCGTGCTGGTGATCGCCGTGCTCATGGCCCGCAAGGTGAAGGGCGCCATCCTCATCGGCATCGTCGCGGCCACCGTGCTCGCGGTGATCATCGAGGCGGTGGCCCATGTCGGTGCGTTCGACGCCAAGACGAATCCGTCCGGGTGGCAGCTGAATGTGCCGAGCTTCCACGGCAAGAGCTTCGGCGCCCCCGACCTGCACCTGATCGGGAACTTCTCCCTCGGCGCCGGCTTCTCCGCCGTCGGCGTCATCTCCGGCATCGTGATCGTCTTCTCACTGGTGCTGTCGGACTTCTTCGACGTCATGGGCACCACCATCGGACTGGGCAGCGAGGCCAACCTGCTCGACGAGCAGGGCAGCCTGCCGGGCATCGGCCCGGTGCTGCTCGTGGACGGCCTGGCCGCGGTGGGCGGGGGCGCGGCCGGTGCGTCGTCGGCCACCACCTACGTCGAGTCGGCCTCGGGCATCGGCGACGGCGCCCGCACCGGGCTCGCGAGCATCACCACCGGCGTGCTGTTCGTGCTGACGGTCTTCCTCTCGCCGATCGCGCAGATCGTGCCGTCGGAGGCGGCCGCACCGGCGCTCGTGGTCGTCGGCGTGCTCCTGATGGGCCAGGTGCGCCACATCGACTTCCGCGAACTCGACGTCGCCGTGCCCGCGTTCCTGACCATCGTGCTGATGCCGTTCACCTACTCGATCACCAACGGCGTGGGCGCGGGCTTCATCAGCTGGGTCGTCATCCGGGTGTGCACCGGCAAAGGGCGCAGCATCCACCCGCTGTTGTGGGTGGTGTCGGTCGTGTTCGCCGTCTACTTCGCCATCGACCCGCTGAAGACGCTGTTCGGCATCGACTGAGGCTGGCGCCCGCACGCCCGCGCTCTTGACGCCGCTTTCGGTAAGTCGTAACTTACGGTTCGTGGTGACTGACCAAGACGGGGACGCGTGGGACGTGCTCGCCGACCGGTCCCGTCGCCACATCGTGTCCGTGCTCGCCGAGCAGCCGCGCGCCGTGGGCGAACTGGCCGAGCAGTTGCCGATCAGCCGTCCCGCCGTGTCGCAGCACCTGCAGGTGCTCAAGGCCGCCGGCCTGGTCGTCGACGACGTGCAGGGCACACGGCGGGTCTACCGGCTCGACCCCGTGGCGATGGCGGCGGTCAAGGACCAGTTGGACACCTTCTGGCGGCGCACCCTCGCCGGCTTCCACGACGTCGCCACCGCCTCGCCTCCCGGCGAGTCCCCCGACCCCGAGGACAAGCCATGACCGACACCGACGCCACCACCGTCGTCCGTTCTGTGTTCGTGCCGATCCCGGCCGACGCCGCCTTCGCCGTGTTCACCGAGCGGCTGGGCGAGTTCAAGCCGGCCGAGCACAACCTGCTGTCGGTCCCCATCGCCGAGACCGTCCTCGAGCCGCGCGTCGGCGGCGGGATCGTCGACCGGGGCACCGACGGCAGCGAATGCCGGTGGGCGCGCGTGCTGGCCTTCGACCCGCCGGCACGGCTCGTCTTCAGCTGGGACATCGGGCCGACGTGGCAGATCGAGAGCGACCCCGAGCGCACCAGCGAGGTCGAGGTGCGCTTCGTCGCCGTCGACGGCGGTACGCGCGTAGAGCTCGAGCACCGCCACCTCGACCGGCACGGCCCCGGATGGGAGTCGGTGCGCGGCGGCATCGACAGCGACCAGGGCTGGCCGCTGTACCTGCAGCGCTTCGCCGCACTCACGGCGTAGCGGCGCTGCGGCCGGCCGCTCTCACCCGGCGGCCGGCGCGGTGCGCGCGAGCAGGCCGTCGACGAGCGCGCGCAGCCCCTCGACGTAGATGTCGCGGGCCGCCAGCTTCGGCCAGTCGTCACCGATGGCGACCAGGGTGGGCGTCGCGTCGGCGTCGGTGCCCCCGAAGAACGCGCCACTCTCGGGCGTCCAGCGCTCGCTGGCCGGCCGGCGGGCCGAGTGCGAGCGGATCAGGATCTCGCCGGCGGTGTAGTACCAGACGCAGCGAAAGACGTCGACCGCCTGCGCGGGGGTGCACCCGTGGTCGACGGCGCCGGCCACGATCGATTCGACCAGCCACAGGGCGGAGCCGCGCAGCCGCCCGGCGAACCCGTCGGCGGTGAACACCTCCGCGGCCCACGGCCACGCGGCGAGGGCGTCGTGCATGGCGGCGGCCGCGGCCACGATGCGCTCGCGCGGCGCGGCCGGCAGCTCGGGGCGCGCGACCTGGTCCGCGTACTCGTTGAGCAGCAGGAGCAGCAGGTCCTCCTTGTCGCGCACGTGGTGGTAGAGCGTCGTCGGGCCGATGCCCATGTCCCCGGCCAGCCGCCGGATGGTCAGCTTCGCCCAGCCGTCGCGGTCGATCAGGCCGCGGGCTGCGGTCAGGATCTGCGCGCGGGAGGTGACGGGCGGGCGGCCGGTCCGGCCGCGCGGGGTGTCGGTCGAGGGCACCGCCCCATCATGCTGCCCGCTCGAGATCGACGCCCCTGATATTTCACGAACATGTTCCTAAAGTCAACACACTCGGCCCCGGGAGCCACCCTCGCCGCCGTGAGCGTCGTTCAATTCATGGTGTCGCTGGACCTCTCAGTCGTGAACGTCGGGCTGCCGCGCATCGCCGCCGGCCTCGGTTTCAGCGACGTGGGCCTGACCTGGGTGATCCACGCCTACGCGCTCACCTTCGGCGGGTTGCTGCTGCTGGGCGGCAAGGCCGCCGACCGCTACGGGCGCAAGGCGGTCCTGCTGGTGGGCCTCGCGGTGTTCGGCCTCGCCTCCGTCGCCGGTGGCCTGGCGCAGGATCCGGGCCAACTCGTCACCGCCCGGGCCGTGCAGGGCGTCGGGGCCGCGCTGTCGGCGCCGGCCGCGCTCGCCCTGTTGACCGCCGCCTTCCCGGCCGGCCGGGCCCGCGTCAAGGCCTTCGGTGTGTGGAGCGCGACCAACGCCGCCGGCGCGCTGGCCCTGACCTGGCAGGGCGTGGCCGCCGACGGGTCACGGGCGCGCACCGGGCGCCCGGACGTGCTCGGCGCCGCCCTGGTCACCGCGGGCCTGGCCCTGCTGGTCTTCGGCGTCGTGCGCACCGACCGGCTGGCCTGGACGTCGGCGAGCACGGTGACCACGCTGGCCGTCGCCGGCGCGCTGCTGGGCGCCTTCGTGCTGGTCGAACGCGGCACCTCGCGCGAGCCCCTCGTCCGCCTCGGCCTGTTCGCCAACCGGGCCGTGGCCGGTGCGAACGCCGTCAACCTGCTGGTCGGGGCCGCGATGGCGTCGGCGTTCTACTTCGCATCCCTGTATCTGCAGCGGGTGCTCGGGACCGAGCCGGCGCTGACCGGCGTGGAGTTCCTGCCCTTCGCGTTCGGCGTGATCGTCGGCTCCGTGCTCGCGGTCAAGCTCGGCTACCGCGTCGCCGCGCGCACCCTGCTCGCCGGGGGTGGGCTGGTCACCGCGGCCGGCTTCGCCTGGTTCGGCCTGGTCAGCCCGCACGGCGCGTTCACCACCGACGTGCTCGGGCCCTCGATCGTGGCCAGCGTCGGCTTCGGGCTGTGCCTCGGCCCGGTCGTCTCGGTGGCCACCGCCGGGGTCGCGCCGCACGAGGCGGGCACCGCATCGGGCCTGCTCAACAGCTCGCGCCAGATCGGCGCGTCGCTCGGCCTGGCCGCGCTCGGCACCGTCGCCCACGACCGCAGCGGCAGCGGCGACACCGCCACGTCGCTCACCGACGGTTACGCGCTGGCCTTCACCGTCAGCGCCGCGCTGCTGGTCGCGGCCGCCTTCGTCGCGCTGGCCGTACTGCGCCGGGCCGTTCCCGCCCCTCCCGCGCGCGATCGGGTCGCCACGCCGAGCCCGGTCGGGGCGCAGGCATGAGCGCCACAGCGACCGGCCGGGGTACCCGCCCGCGGCCTCCCGTGCCTGCCCGGCCTGCTCGCGGTCACGGTGCTGCACAAGGAGGTGACCCCCTTTGCCGGATCGGCAACGACATTGGCGCGCGGGGCCGCAATCGCCGACCGTGGACGCATGACCGACGACCTCGGGCCGCGACCGCCCGCCGCCGAGCCCGCACCCGCCTTCGCCCTCGCCGACCACCGTGGCGATCCGGCGGTGCAGGAGCGGTGGGAACGGCGCTACGCCGAGCGGGAACAGCTGTGGAGCGGGCAGCCCAACGGCGCGCTCGTGGCCGAGGCCGCCGGGCTCGAGCCGGGCCGGGCACTCGACGTGGGCTGCGGCGAGGGGGCGGACGCCATCTGGCTGGCCGGTCGCGGCTGGGAAGTGACCGCGCTCGACGTCTCGGCCCTGGCGCTGCACCGGGCGGCCGGACACGCGCAGGCGGCCGGTGCGCGGATCGACTGGCAGCACGCCGGACTGGTAGAGGCGCAGCTGCAGCCGGGCCGTTTCGACCTCGTCTGCGCGCTGTACCCGGCGCTGCTGCGCACGCCCGACGCGGTGGCCGAGCAGGCGCTGCTCTCAGCCGTCGCCCCGGGTGGCGTGCTGCTGCTCGTGCACCACGCGAACATGGCTTCCGAGCACTCCCACGACACCGAGTTCGACCCGGCCGACTACGTCTGGCCCGAAATGGTCGCAGCCCGCCTCGACGACGGCTGGACCACGCAGGCCTACGAGCGGCGTCCCCGCGTCACGCCCGCGAGCGGCGCCGGCGCGCATCACGCCGAGGACCTCGTCCTGCGCGCCCGCCGGCGTCCCTGACCGACCGCGGTGGATCCGGACCGGCCGTCGGGTCGGTAGCGCACGTTCACCGTCGCCGACGGGTCGTCGGCCCCCACGCGGTGCAGGCGGATGGGCGCGCCGCCGGGGTTGTCGTAGAACCGGATGCCCTGGCCGAGCAGGACCGGCGCGATGTGCAGGTCGATCTCGTCGACCAGCCCGAGTTCGAGCACCTGGCGGCCGATGGTGGGGGAGAACACCTCGAGGTTCTTCCCACCGGCCGCCGCCAGCGCGATCCGCACCGCTTCGTCGACGGGGCAGTCGAGGAACGTGATCCACTCGGCCTCCCGCGCGTCCTCGGGGTGGTGCGTGAGCACGAAGATCGGCCCCTGCCACTGACCGCCGTACGGCCGGGAATCGCCGATGGCGCTGTCGAAGCCGTCGCGCCCGGCCAGCACCGCCCCGGTGGTGCTGACGTACTCGCCGATCAGGCCGGGCCGGATGGACGTCCCGGTCATCCAGGCCATGTCGTGCTCCGGGCCGGCCACGAAGCCGTCAAGGGACATCAGGAAGTGCAGGAGCACCTTGCCGCCCGCGGTCTGCGCCGCCGGATCGCTCATCACTGTCTCCTCTGCTTGCAACCTGCAATCGGTAGTCGGCACGCTAGGACATCCGGTGGTAGATTGCAACTACTTGACGAGAGGAAGCGACGTGGCGGAACCGGCGCGCTCGGGCTGTCCGATCAACGCCGCGGTCGAGGCGTTCGGCGACAGCTGGAGCCTGCTCGTCCTGCGCGATGTGATGTTCGGGAACCGGCGCTACTTCCGGGAGCTGCTCGCCGGCTCGGAGGAGGGCATCGCCTCCAACATCCTGGCCGACCGGCTCAAGCGGCTGGTCTACGGCGGCCTGCTGACCCGCGAGGACGCGGGGCCCGGCCGGCGCGCCGCGTACAGCCTGACCGAGGCGTCGATCCAGCTCGTCCCCGTGTTCGCCCAGCTCGGCGAGTGGGGCCTGCACCACCGCCGGACGACGAAGCGGCTGCGCGTGCGCGCGGAACTGCTCGCCGACGGCGGCCCGCAGCTGTGGGAGGAGTTCATGGCCGACCTACGTGCGATCCACCTCGGGGCACGCGCGCCGCGCCGCGACGGCCCGAGCGTCCTGGAGCGCCTGGCCGTCGCCTACGACGCGGTCTGAGCCGGCCCGCGCGTCGTGATCCTGCCGAAGGCGCGCGACCCGCGCCTCGTGACCATCCGCCGCGGCGGGATGCTCACCGATGCCGCTCACCACCTGCTCGCGCTGTGGGCAGCGGCCTGCGCGGAGCACGTCCTCCACCTGTTCGAGTCGGCGCGGCCGCACGACCCGCGGCCGCGGCACGCGATCGAGCAGGCCCGCGCCTGGGCGCGTGGCGAGGTCACGATGACGCAGGCGCGCGCGGCCGGCGGTCACGCCATGGGGGCGGCCAGGGAGCTGCGCGGTGCCGCGCGGTACGCCGCCTACGCCGCGGGTCAGGCCGGGGTCGTCGCGCACGTCGCCGCCCACGATCTCGGCGCGGCCGCCTACGCGATCAAAGCCGTCCGGGCGGCGGCGCCGGAGGGCGAGCGGACGGCCGCGGGGCGGCGGGAGTGCCGGTGGCAGCGCGACCAGCTCGCGCCGGAGATCCGCGAACTCGTGCTCGACGACCAGCGACGGCGCAACGACATCTGCTGGTCGGTGTTCGACGGCTGAGGGGCACCCTCCCGCCACTCTCAGTTTCTACCAGATCCGCCGGCCTCATGAGGCGCCGGATCCTCACCCATACTCGCGGCGCAACCCACCGAGCAGAGGCGGAGCACCGCAGTGACCTACGTGATGGATCTTGACCGGATCGGCCGCAGCGACGTCGACGACGTCGGCGCGAAGGGAGCGCACCTGGGCGAGCTGATGCGCATCGACGGCATTCGCGTGCCCCGCGGCTTCTGCGTGACGACCGGCGCTTTCGAGCGGGCCGTGGCCGGGGAGCCGTCGATCGCGGCGCACCTGGATCAGCTGTCGCGCCTCGACCCGGACGACCGCGCGGCGATCGGCAGCCGCACCGCGGACATCCGCGCGGCGATCGAACAGGCCGCGATCCCGGAGGACGTGGCCCGCGCGATCGCCGGGTCACATCGCCGGTTCGGTGAGCGGGCCGAGTTCGCGGTGCGCTCGAGCGCGACCGCGGAGGACCTGCCGGGCGCGTCCTTCGCCGGCCAGCACGACTCCTACCTGAACGTCGTCGGCCGCTCGGCGGTCCTGCACCACGTCCGGCGGTGCTGGGCGTCGCTGTTCAGCGAACGGGCCGTGACGTACCGGCGGCGTGCCGGCTTCGACGACCGCAACGTGCGCATGGCCGTCGTCGTGCAGGAGATGGTCGCGGCCGAGCAGGCCGGAGTGATGTTCACCGCGGACCCCGTGACGTCGAACCGGCGCGTGGCCACCGTGGAGGCCACCAGGGGGCTGGGCGAGGCGCTGGTCTCCGGGCTCGTGCGCGGCGACGTCTACCGGGTGCGCGACGGCGTGGTCGTCGAGGCGACGCTCGAGCAGGGGACGCGCCCGACCCTCACCGAGGCGCAGGCCGTCCGACTCGTCCAACTGGGACGGCGGATCGAGGCGCACTTCGGTCAGCCGCAGGACATCGAGTGGTGCCGGTCAGGCGGCGACGTCGAGTTCGTCCAGAGCCGACCGATCACCACGCTGTTCCCCGTCCCGGAGAGCGACGACGGGGACAACCACGTCTACCTCTCGGTCGGGCACCAGCAGATGATGACCGACCCGATGAAGCCCCTGGGCCTCTCGTTCTGGCGGATGACGACCCCCGCGCCCGTGGCCGAGGCCGGCGGTCGCCTGTTCGTCGACGTCACCCGGCGACTGGCCTCGCCGAAGAGCCGCGCCGGCCTGCTGGACCTCGTGGCGAAAGCCGACCCGCTGACGGGGGACGCGCTGCGGACCGTCCTGGAACGTGACGGGTTCATCCGGCCGCGGCCCGACGAGGACTCCCCCGGACCGCTGCCCGCCGCCCCGACGGAGCCGATCGGGACCGACCCCGCCGTCGTCACCGAGTTGATCGCGGGCAGCGAGGCCTCGGTCGCCGCCTGCGCGCGCGAGATCCGGACGCTGTCCGGACCGGCGCTGCTCGACTTCATCCGCACGGATCTGCAGGAGCTGAAGCGGGTGTTGTTCGATCCGCACAGCCATCAGGTGTTCATGTCGGCGATGGAGGCCACGTGGTGGCTCAACGAGCGCCTCGAGCAGTGGCTGGGCGAGCGGAACGCGGCGGACACGCTCGCGCAGTCCGTGCCGCACAACGTCACCTCGGAGATGGGGCTGGCGCTGCTCGACGTCGCCGATGTGATCCGCCCGCATCCGGACGTGGTGGCCTTCCTGACCCACGTGGAGGACGACGGTTTCCTCGACGAGCTGCCCGAACTCGCAGGCGGTCAGGAGGCGCGCGACGCCATCGAGGCCTGGCTCGCCCGGTACGGCATGCGTTGCGCCGGCGAGATCGACATCTCCCGCCCGCGGTGGCGCGAACGCCCGGCCACCCTCGTGCCCACGATCCTCGGCAACATCAAGAACTTCGAGCCCGGAGCCGGTGCGCGGCGCTTCGAACAGGGACGGCAGGAGGCGGCGGAGAAGGAGCGGGAGCTGCTGGACCGCTTGCGGGCCCTGCCCGACGGCGGGGCCAAGGTCGAGGAGACGAAACGGATGATCGACCGGGTCCGGACCTTCATCGGGTACCGCGAGTACCCGAAGTACGGGATGATCAGCCGCTACTTCGTCTACAAGCAGGCGTTGACGTCCGAGGCCACACGGCTCGTGCGGGCCGGCGTCCTGCACGAGCCGGACGACATCTGGTACCTCAGCTTCCAGGAGCTGGACGAGGTCGTGCGCACGAAGCGCGTGGACGACCAACTCATCGGCCGGCGCAAGGACGCGTTCCGGTCCTACGCGGCGCTCACGGCACCCCGGGTGCTCACGTCGGACGGCGAGGTCATCACCGGGGCGTACCGGCGCGACGACCTGCCGGCCGGCGCGCTGGTCGGCCTGCCGGTCTCCGCCGGCACCGTCGAGGGCCGGGCGCGGGTCGTCACGGACATGGCCCGGGCCGATCTGGCGGTCGGTGACATCCTGGTCACCCCGTACACCGATCCCAGTTGGACGCCGCTGTTCCTCAGCGCCGCCGGCCTGGTGACCGAGGTGGGTGGGCTCATGACGCACGGCGCGGTGGTCGCCCGGGAGTACGGTCTGCCCGGCGTCGTGGGGGTCGAGGGCGCCACCCGGCTCATCCGCGACGGGCAGCGGATCCGGGTGAACGGCACGGCCGGTTACATCGAACTGCTGTCCTGACGCCCGGCCGGCACCGAGGGGCACGAGTCGAACGGCGTGCACACCTTGGTGCTCGCCACGACCGGACGCCGGACGGGCGATCCCCGTCGCTCCTGCCTGACCCCGTGTCATGGTCAAGTCCGGGCGCGAGCCCTGCGCACGACGCTCGGCCGAAGGGATGGCCGTTCGGGTTCCGACTCCTGCATCAGGCCGTGGCGAGTTCTGACTCCGATCCGGCCGTGCACTCCTGACCACGGCCGCGCTGCGCGGCGCGCTCGGCGAAGAAGTAGCCCCCTATGGTGAAGACCAGCAGCCCGGTGAGCAGCTGCATCGAGTACGTGACGTTCATCAGCTCGCTGATGCGCCGCGACGGGTCGCGATTCTCCAGCGCGGTGAGCATCAGGTAGCCGCCCCAGCAGGCGAGCGCCGCCGAGCCGACGAAGGCCAGGGACAGCGGGAGCCGCAGCGGCAGGGCGCCAGCGCGCGGGAAGGCGACCAGCAGCAGCCCCGTCACCGTCATCACCGCGAACACGACGTAGGCCACCTCGACTGCGTAGAAGTCATTCGTCCGGTCGGCGATCTTGGCGGGGGTGAGGCCGGTCGTCGAACCGGTGGCCCACAGCAGATGGGTCGTCAACGGCTCAAGCAGCACTGCCGAAACCACCAGAGCCGTTGCTCGCTGCACGCCACGCGCCGGACCCTGCTCCGCCAGCCCCGAGATGCGGCCTCGCCAGAGATGTCCCCAGCGTGCGCGTGCATACAGGACGAATAGCGCACCCAGCGCGAGAGCCTGGACGATGAAGCCGGTGTAGACGACGGTGAACACCCACTCGTGCAGGAACGGGCGGGCGGCCGGCCGGCCGGAGGGCGTCGCGCTCCCACCCAGCAGCCGAGCGCCGAGCTGCAGCGGATAGCCGACCATGATCGGGCTGAGCAGACCGGTGGCACCCCAGGCCGGAACAACGAGGAGCCAGGCCGGCGCCCGCCGACCCCATGGCTGGGTGAGCAGCAGGGCGAGCACGACCACCATCGAATCGAGCAGGACGCTCTCGATGCTGCCGACGGTCAGCGTGGCGTGCTGCTCGAACAGCGTGCTGCCGTCGGGAATGCCGACGTGGCTGCCCGACGCCCATGCGATCTTGAGCGCGAGATACGGCACGCAGGCGGTGCAGGCCAGAGCGCGCAGGACTCGTGCCGCTCTGCGAGGCTTGTCGGACACCACTGCACTCATCACTTTCCCTTTGCCGGTAGGAGCTTGCTGGTGTCCCCAGCGTGCTCGCGAAGTCGCGGTAGCGCGTCGGAGCGCAGGATGGTCCTCGTCCGACCGCGGGATGATCCCTACGCCGGACGGACCAGACCGTGGTCGTAGGCGAGGATCACGACGCGGACGCGATCGAGCAGCCCAAACGTTGGCCAGGACGCGCCCGACATGGGTCTGCAGGGTCGCTCGGACTCAGACCGGAACTGGCCGGATCCGAACAATAGTTCTATTGTCGGGGAATGGGCTGGGAGAACCCGGAGATCCCGTGGCGGGAGCTGGAGCGGCGGCTGTCCGGGCGGCCGCAGGCGCCGTTCGAGCAGACCCGCCGCGAGGTCTACGGCGACGGCGGCGACTCGCCGGCCTGGTCGCGCAAGCGGGAGGCCTACGAGCCGGCCGACCTGCCCCGTCCCGAGATCGTCGTGCCCTACGGCGAGCTGCACACGCACTCCTCGTTCAGCTTCCTCGACGGCGCCTCCGCCCCGGAGGAGCTGGTCGAGGAGGCGGTGCGCCTCGGTCTGTCGGCGCTGACCCTCACCGACCACGACGGCGTGTACGGGATCGTCCGCTTCGCCGAGGCGGCGCTGCGCTACGGGCTGGACGTCGGGTACGGCGCCGAGCTGTCGCTGGACGTCGCCCGGCCGAGCACGCAGGCCGAGCGCGACATCGCCGCGCGCGTGGGTGTGCCCGACCCGCCCGGCACCCACCTGCTCGCGCTCGCCCGCGACCCCGATGGTTATGCCCGGCTGTCGCGGGTGATCGGCCGGGCGCACCTGCGCGGCGGCGCGAAGGGCCGCCCGGTGTACGCGCCGCTCGACGAGCTCGCCGCCGAGGCCGACGGGCACTGGCTGGTGCTCACCGGCTGCCGCAAGGGCCTGGTGCGCCGCGCGCTCGACCGCGGCGGCGCCCCGGGCGCCCGGCGGGCCCTGCAGCGGCTGGTCGGGCTGTTCGGCCGCGACAACGTGGTCGTCGAGCTCATCCACGAACTCGACCCGCTGGCCGACGAGCGGTACGAGGTGCTGGGCTCACTCGCCAGCGACCTGCACCTCGACCTCGTCGCCACGACCGCCGCGCACTACCACGGGCCGCCGCGCCGCCCGCTGGCCACGGCGCTGGCCGCGGTCCGCGCCCGCAGCACCCTCGACGACGTCGACGGCTGGCTGCCGAGCTGGTCCGGCCAGCACCTGCGCAGCGGCGAGGAGATGGCCGCCCGATTCGCGCGCTGGCCGCAGGCGGTGGCCAACGCCGCACGGCTGGCCAAGGAGATCGCGTTCCCGCTGTCGTTGATCGCGCCCGACCTGCCACCCTTCCCCTGCGCGGACGGTCTCGACGAGATGTCCTACCTGCGCCGGCTCACCGACGCCGGCGCGGCGGAGCGCTTCGGCGGCAAGGAGCACGAGGCGAAGGCGCGCGCGATGATCGAGCACGAGCTGGAGATCATCGAGGAGCTCCACTTCCCCGGCTACTTCCTCGTCGTCTGGGAGATCGCGAAGTTCTGCCGCGAGAGCGGGATCCTCTGCCAGGGCAGGGGATCGGCGGCCAACTCGGCCGTCTGTTACGCCCTGCGCATCACCGCCGTCGACCCCGTCTACTACGACCTGATGTTCGAGCGCTTCCTCGCCCCCGAGCGCGGCGAGCCACCGGACATCGACATCGACATCGAGTCCGACCGTCGCGAGGAGGTCATCCAGCACGTCTACGCGATGCACGGGCGCGAGCATGCGGCCCAGGTGGCCAACGTCATCAGTTACCGGCCCAAGTCGGCGGTGCGCGACGTCGCGAAGGCCCTCGGCTACTCGCAGGGCCAGCAGGACGCGTGGAGCAAGGAGATCGAGCGCGGCTACTACTGGAGTTACACGCCCACCAACGGCGAGCTCGACCGGTCCACCGCCGACCAGCTCTCCGACGTACCGGAGCAGGTCGTCCGGCTCGCGGAGGAACTGCAGAACGCGCCGCGGCATCTGGGCATCCATTCCGGCGGAATGGTGATGTGTGACCGGCCGGTGATCGAGGTCTGCCCGGTGGAGTGGGGCCGGATGGCCGACCGCACCGTGCTGCAGTGGGACAAGGACGACTGCGCCGACGTCGGGCTGGTCAAGTTCGACCTGCTCGGCCTCGGCATGCTCTCGGCCATCAAGTACTGCCTGGACATGATCACCGAGCACCACGGGGTGACGTACGAGCTGGCGACGATCCCCCCGGAGCAGCCGTGCGTCTACGACATGCTCTGCGCCGCCGACTCGGTGGGCGTGTTCCAGGTGGAGTCGCGCGCGCAGATGGCCACGCTCCCCCGGCTCAAGCCGCGCACGTTCTACGACCTCGCCTGCGAGGTGGCGCTGATCCGCCCCGGCCCCATCCAGGGCGACTCGGTGCACCCGTTCATCCGGCGCAAGAACGGCGAGGAAGCGATCACCTACCCGCACCCCACGCTCGAGCGGGCGTTGCGGAGGACGATGGGCATCCCGCTGTTCCAGGAACAGCTGATGCAGATCGCCGTCGACGCCGCGGGCTTCACCCCGGCCGAGGCCGACAAGCTGCGCCGGGCGATGGGCTCCAAGCGCGGCGTCGAGCGCATCGACGCCATGCGCGAGCGGCTCTTCGAGGGCATGGCCGCGCAGGGCATCGCCGCCCCCGTGGCCGACCAGATCTACGAGAAGATCAAGGCGTTCGCCGCGTTCGGGTTCGCCGAGTCGCACTCGATCTCCTTCGCGCTGCTGGTCTACGCGTCGTCGTGGCTCAAGCGGCACTACCCGGCCGCGTTCTGCGCCGCGCTGCTCAACGCCCAGCCGATGGGCTTCTACTCGCCACAGTCGTTGATCCACGACGCCAAGCGGCACGGCGTCGAGATCCGCAAGCCGTCGCTGGCGGCCTCGCTGGCCACGGCGTCGCTGGAGGAGGTCACCGGCCCCTCGCAGTGCGCCTGCCTCGACGCCCCGCAGCCGGCGGTGCGCCTCGGCCTCGCGTCGGTGCGCACCATCGGCACCGAGCTGGCCGGCACGATCGTGGCGGTGCGCGCGAGCGGCGGGCCGTATACCTCGATGGCCGACCTCGCGCGCCGGGTCGGGCTGTCGGCCGACCAGGTGGAGGCGCTGGCCACGGCGGGCGCCTTCGACTCCTTCGGCGGCACCCGGCGCGAGGCGCTGTGGGCGGCGGGCGCGGCGGCCACCGCGCGACCCGGCCAGCTCGACGTCGTCACCTTCGACGAGACGGTCCCCCCGCAGCTGCCGGACATGACCGGGCCCGAGCAGTTGATCGCCGACATGTGGGCCACGACCATGACCCCCGACCTCTACCCCACCGCGCTGATCCGTCACCGCATGGACGCGCTCGGCATCGTCACCGCCCGCGGCCTGCACGCGATCGAGGACCGCACACGGGTGACGGTCGGTGGGGTGGTCACCCACCGGCAGCGCCCGGCCACCGCCCGCGGCGTCACCTTCCTCAACCTCGAGGACGAGACGGGCATGGTCAACATCATCGTCGAGGAGGCGGTGTGGCAGCGGCACCGCCGCGTCGCCCGCGAGTCCGGCGGCCTGGTCATCCGCGGCATGCTCGAACACACCCGCGACGGCGTGGTCAACGTGCTCGCCGAGCGCATCGAGCGCCTGCACCTCGGCCTGCACACGACCTCCCGGGACTTCCGGTGAGCGACGCTGGCGGAGCGAATCAGAAACACAGCCCGTGACCTTCCGCTGGAAATTTCCCGAGGAAGGGGAGCCGGCACTGTTCGGCACCGACGAGCTGTTCCTGCCCGACCTCGGCACCGGCCGGATGTCCGACCTCGAGTTCCTGCACGTCACCGCGAAGCGCATCCTCAACCACGTCCCGAGCGCCTCGCGCGCCCCGACCAACTGGACGATCAACGTCTACCGCGGCTGCAGCCATGCCTGCCGCTACTGCTTTGCCCGGCCCACGCACGAGTACCTCGGCCTGAACATCGGCAGCGACTTCGACACCAAGATCGTGGTGAAGATCAACGCGGTCGAGAAGCTGCGGGCCGAGCTGGCCGACCCGAGATGGAGGGGCGAACCGGTGGCGATGGGCACCAACACCGACCCGTACCAGCGTGCGGAGGCGAAGTACCGGCTCACCCGCGGCGTGCTGCAGGCGCTGGCCGAGCACGGCACGCCGTTCTCCATCCTCACGAAGTCGCCGCTGGTCACGCGTGATCTCGACGTGCTCGTGGCGGCGGCGGCCAGCGGCCTCGACCTGTCGGTCAACTTCTCCGTCGGCACCCTCGACCGCCGGGCGTGGCGGGTCACCGAGCCCGGCGCCCCGGACCCGCGCCGGCGGATCGACGCGATGCGCCGGCTGGCCGAGGCCGGCATCCGCACCGGGGCGCTGGTGGCTCCCGTGCTGCCCGGCATCAACGACCGCGCCGACCAGCTCCGTGAGGTGATCGCGGCCGTCGACGGCGCGGGCGGGCGGCTGCTGGGCATCGGGCCGTTGCACCTGCGCCCGGGCACCCGCGAGCACTTCCTCGGCTGGCTGGCCGAGCACGATCCGGCGCTGCACCGCGACTACCTGCGCCGCTACGCCACGAGCGACTACGCCCCGCAGCGCTACCTCGACCAGCTCTACGAGCGGGCCGGGGTCACCCGGGCGAGAGGACGAAGAGGCCGGCCATGAGCTGGTCGAGCACGTTCTCGACCTCGGCCCGCGCCTGCGCCGGGGCGGCGGCCTGCGCCACGTACAGCGCCGCCTCGTCGAGCGCGCCGAGCAGGATGTGCGCGAGCGGGGCGGTCGGCTGCGCCCGCAGGTGACCGAACTGGATGGCCAGCTCCAGCAGCTGCTGCACCAGCCCCAGGCCGTAGCGCAGGCCGATCTCGCGCCACCGGTTCCAGCCCAGCACCGCCGGCGCGTCGAGCAGCACGATGCGCTGCACCTCGGGCTCGGCGCAGGCGTCGAGCCAGGCGCCGGCCCCGAAGCGCATCAGCTCCGGCGGGGTGCGCTCGCCCACCGCGCTCACCTGGGCGTCGAGGCGGTCCATCAGCTCGGCCTCGACGGTCTCGAACACCGCCGCGAACAGCTCCGTCTTGTCGGCGAACTGGTGGTACAGGGCGCCGCGGGTGACCCCGGCCGCGCGCACGATCTCCTCGGTGCCGACGTCGGCGAACCCGCGCCCGGCGAACAGCGGCCGCGCGGCCCGCAGCAGCGCGTCGCGGGTGGCGGCGGTCCGGTCGGACTGCGAACGGCGATTGCTAGTCATACAGACTGTATGTATGTTTGTGGGGTCACGTCCTGACAGTAGCGCCGGAGGCCCCCATGCCCGCCACACCCGCCCAGCAGCACGCCGTCGACCTGCCCCAGGGCCGGATGCACTACCGGGTGGCCGGCCCGGCCGACAGCCCGCACCCGCCGGTGCTGTTCGTGCACGGCATCCTCGTGAACCACACGCTGTGGACGAAGGCCGCCGATCGGCTGGCCGAGCTGGGCATCCGCAGCTACGCGCCCGACCTGCCGCTGGGCGGGCACCCCGAAGCGCTGCGCGACGATGCCGACCTCACGCCCCGGGGCGTGGCCCGGCTGCTGCTGGACTTCGCCGCCGCCCTCGACCTGCGCGACCTGACCCTGGTCGGCAACGACACCGGCGGCGCGCTGTGCCAGTTCGTGCTCGACACCGACGCCGAGCGCATCGGCCGGCTCGTGCTGACCAACTGCGACGCCTTCGACAAGTTCCCGCCGGCGCCGTTCGGCCTGCTCACCGCGCTCGCGCGCCGCCCGGGCCGCATCCGCCTGCTGCTGCCACCGATGCGCTCGGCGCGGCTGCGCAACGGCGCGCTCGGGTTCGGGCCCCTCGTGCGCACCCCGCTCGACGCCGATGTGACGTGGGGTTGGGCCGCGCCGCTCGAGCAGCCCGCCATCCGCCGCGACACCGCCCGGTTCATGCGCGGCATCGACAAGCGCGACCTGCTCGACGTCTCCACCCGGCTGGCGTCGTTCGACAAGCCGGTCCTGCTCGTGTGGGGCGACGCCGACCGGTTCTTCAAGATCTCGCTCGCGCAGCGGCTCGCCGACACCTTCCCGCAGGCCCGGCTGAGCCCGGTCGAGGGCGGCCGGACCTTCATCCCGTGGGACGAGCCGGAGCGGCTCGCGCAGGAGATCAGCGGGCTCGTCGCCGCGCCCGCTTAGCCCGCACGACTGGCGTCACCCGGGCGGTTGCGGCAGGCTCGACAGCACCCACGAACGCGAGAGGTGCACCCGTGAACATCTCGGACGTCATCGGCCACAAGCATTCCTCGGCCGCGGCACAGGTCGTCACCATCACGCCCGGCGACAGCGTCACCACGCTCGTGTCCGCCCTGGCGCAGCACAACGTCGGTGCGCTGGTCGTGGTGGGCGAGCAGGGCGCGGTGATCGGCATCGTCAGCGAGCGTGACGTGGTGCGCCGCATCGCCGCCGACGGCGCCGCCGTGCTCGAGACGCCGGTGGAGCAGATCATGACCAGCGACGTGGTCAGTTGCGCGGGCTCGGACTCGGTCGACCAGATCGCGCAGACCATGACCGAGCGGCGCATCCGGCACATGCCCGTGCTCGACGGCGACACGCTCATCGGCATCGTGTCCATCGGTGACGTCGTGTCCAGCCGCATCCGTCAGCTCGAGCACGACCGCGGTCAGCTGGAGCAGTACATCTCCGGCTGACCGGGCCACGCGGGGTGCGCCGTGCGCAGCGCGCACGCCAGTTCCGGGTCGTCGGTGATCACGCCGCCGACGGCCGGCTCGGCGAACAGCTCGGTGATCCGCGCGGCGTCGTTGACCGTCCACACCCACAGCGGCCGACCGGCGGCCCCGGCGTCGGCGATCAGCTGCGGCGTGGCCACGGCGTCGTCGACCAGCACGATCGCGGCGCCGCACTCGTCGGCGTAGCGGAACGGGTCGGCCGCGAAGGGGCCGCCGTCCGCCGCCGCCTCCACCACCAGCCCGGTCTCGATGCCGCGGGTGTGCCGGTTCACCTCGTTCAGCACCTCCTGGTAGATCGAGGTGACGATCAACCAGCCGTCGAAGCCGTCCACCGCGTCGAGCAGCGCGCGCTCCAGGCCCAGCTCGACGATCTCGAGATCGAGGCCGACGCGCCCGCCGGCCAGTTCGAGCAGCGTGCCCAACTCGACGACGTCGGGATGCTCGACGTCCCACGTGTCGTGGGCCAGCACGAGGCGGCCGTCCGGCGCCATCCGCACGTCGGTCTCGATCACGTCGCACCCACCGGCGATGGCCGCGGCGAACGCCTCGACCGAGTTGTCGGGCAGGTGCAGGCTCGCGCCGCGGTGCGCGCAGACCAGCCCGCCGCTCACCGGCCGCCCTCGATCGACTCGAGCGGCGCCAGCCGCGGCGCGTCGGCGAGCAGCCGTGCGGTGTACTCGGCGCTCGGCCGGGCCAGCACCTCGGCCACGTCGCCGGCTTCGACCACCCGGCCGTACTGCATCACCACCACCCGCTGCGCGATCGAGCGCACGAGCGGCAGGTTGTGCGTGACGAACAGGATGGCGAGCCCGAAGTCGTCCTGCAGGCTGCGCAGCAGGGTGACGATCGAGGCCTGCACCGACACGTCGAGCGCGCTGGTCACCTCGTCGCACAGCAGCACTCGGGGCCGGCAGATCAGCGCCCGGGCGATGGCCGCGCGCTGCCGTTCGCCGCCGGACAGCTCGTCGGGGTACTTCGTGGCGTAGGACGGCGGCAGCGAGACCCGTTCGAGCATCTCGGCCACCCGGGTGCGGGCATCGCCCCTCTCGTCGAGCAGGCCGAGCGGGCGGGCCACCGACTGGCCGATCGTGCGCCGCGGGTTGAGCGAGCCGTACGGGTTCTGGAAGACGTACTGCACGGCGCGCTTGCGCTCGCGCGAGCGGCGCCGGGTGGCGTGTTCGAGCGGTGCCCCGTCGAGGGTCACCTCCCCGCTCCAGCGGGTGTGCAGGCCGACCAGCGAGCGGGCCACCGTGGTCTTGCCGCTGCCCGATTCGCCGACGAGGGCCAGGCACTCGCGCTCGTGCACCGCGAACCCGACGCCGTGCACCACCGGCGCGCCGCCGTAGTCGGCGACGAGGTCGGTGACGGCCAGCACCGGCGCGGCCGCAGCGGACGCCGTGTCGTCGAGCTCGCGGGTGGAGATCTCGATGGTGGCGCGGGCGTCGTCCACGCGCAGGCACCGGGCGGTGTGCCCGGCCGGCCCCGCACCCGGCGTCGTCGCGTCGACGGCCACGGCCGGCGGCAAGCCGGCGTCGCACTCGGGCACGTGCAACCGGCAGCGGGCCGCGAACGGGCACCCCGGGGGACGGGTGCCCGGCGCGGGCGCGCGGCCGGGGATGGCGGTGAGCGCGCGGGCCGACTCGAGGCGCGGCACCGCGGCCAGCAGCATCCGGGTGTACGGGTGCCCGGCGTGCGCGAAGACCTGCGCGGCCGGGCCCTCCTCCACCAGGCGGCCGCCGTACATCACCGCCGCCCGGTCGGCGAAGCTGCCGACCACCGACAGGTCGTGCGAGACGTACAGCGCGGCGGCCCCCTCGATCCGGGTCACGCGCCGGATCGTGCGCAACACGTGGGCCTGCGTGGTCACGTCGAGGCCGGTGGTGGGCTCGTCGAGCACGACGACGGCGGGCTTGCCGGCGAAGGCCATCGCGATGGCCACGCGCTGCTGCTGGCCGCCGGACAGCTCGTGCGGGTAGCGGCGCAGGAAGGCGGGGTCGTCGGGCAGCGACACCTCGCGCATGGTCTCGGCGATGCGTACGCGGCGCGCGTCGTCGCTGCCGCCCCAGTCGTGCACGGCCAGCGCCTCCATCAGGTGCGCGCCGATACGCCGGGCCGGGTTCAGCGCGGCGCCCGGATCCTGCGGCACGTAGGCCACGACCCGGCCACGGGCCGCACGCCGCCGGGCCGGCGGCAGGGAGAGGATGTCGTGCTCGCCGACGGTGACGGTGCCACCGGCGATGCGCGCACCGAGGCGGGCGTGGGCCAGCAGGGCGAGCGCCACCGTGGTCTTGCCCGACCCCGACTCGCCGACGAGCGCGAGCACCTCGCCCGAGCGGATCGTGAGCGCGACGTCGGCCACGATGTCGTCGCCACCGGCGATCACCTCGACCCGCAGATCGCGCACGGTCACCGCCACCGGTCGCGCGCCGGCCGGGCGTTTCACCAGGTCGGTCACGAGCGCCGGTCCAGCCCGGCCGAGGCCCGGGCGAATCCGTCGCCGATCAGCCCGACCCCCACGGTCAGCAGCGCGATGGCGCCGGCCGGCACGAGCGCCGCGTTGGGCTGCAAAGTCAGCGCGTTGGCGTTCTGCGACACCATCGTGCCCCAGTTGGGTGCGTTGGCGTTGCCGGAGAAGCCGAGGAAGGCCAGCGCGGCGATGAGCTGGATGGCGTAGGTGAGCCGGAACGTGGCCTCGACGACCAGACTGCCGACGACGTTGGGCAGGATCTCCACGGTGACGATGCGCAGCGGGCTGTCGCCGATCGAGCGGGCGGCGGCGACGAACTCGCGCTCGACCACCCCCGCGGCCGCGCCGCGGATCACCCGCACCGTGCGCGGCATCGTCGTGAGGGCCACGGTGAGCACGACCAGCCAGGTCTTCGTGCCGACGGTGGTGACGACGATGAGCGCGAGCAGGATCTGCGGGAAGGCCAGCAGCACGTCGGTGAGGCGCAGCAGCACGTTGTCGAGCCGGCCGCCGGACAGCGCAGCCCACAGCCCGATCAAGGTTCCGGAGCCGACGCCGAGCACGGTGGCGATCAGCGACACGGCGAGGATCGAGCGGCCGCCGTCGAGGAAGCGGGACAGCACGTCCTGCCCGTAGACGTCGGCGCCGAGCGGCAGGCCGGGGCCCGGGTTCTGGAACGGCTTGCCGACCAGGTCGGCGGCGCCGTGCGCCGCGAACAGCGGGCCGAGCAGGGCCAGCAGCACCAGCAGCAGGGTGATCGCCAGCCCGATCCGGGTGCGCCACAGCCGCAGCGCCCGCCGCGTGACGCCGCGGGCGCGGGCGGTGCCGGCCGCGGCGGGATCACCCGCGGCCGCCGGCTCGGCGAGCGCCTGGGCCAGGTTCTCGGTCATCGCTCCCCCGCCCGGATCCGGGTGCGCAGCCGCGGCGTGACGAGGATGGTCGCGATGTCGGCGGCGAGGTTGGTGACGACGTAGACGGCCGTGAGGATCATGGTGATGACCTGCGCGGTCGGGAAGTCGCGGTTGAGCACGGCGTCGCGCATGGCCACGCCGACGCCGCTGTACTGGAACACCGATTCCACGACGATCACGCCGCCGGCCAGGTAGGCGAGGTTGAGCGCGATGACCTGGAAGGCCGGCCCCAGCGCATTGGGCAGCGCGTGCCGCCACACGATCTGCCGTTCGGGCACGCCGGTGAGACGGGCCATCTCGACGTACTCCGACTCGAGCACCTCGATCATCGCCGCGCGCATGATCAGCGAGATGTTCGGCGTCACCACCAGCACCAGCGTGATCACCGGCAGCCAGATGCCGCTGAGGTGGTCCCACGGCGCGTCACCCGGCGCGACGATCGACACCGCCGGCAGCCAGGTGAACACGCTGGTGGCGAACAGCGCGACCAGGGCCAGGCCGATGACGAACTCGGGGATCGACGCGATCAGCCGCTGCACGAACGTCGAGATCTCGTCGAACAGCCCGTCGCGGCGCGTGGCGGCCAACGAGCCGATCAGCAGCGACAGCGGGATCGAGATGCCGGCGGCGATCAGCACCAGGAAGCCGGAGTTGCCCAGTCGCGGGCCGAGGTCGGACATGATCGGCTGGCCGGAGGTGAGCGACGTGCCCGGGTCGCCGCGCAGCAGGCCCGTGACGAAGTGCCAGTACTGCGACCACCCCGAGCGATCCAGGCCGAGCTGCTTCTCCAGGGCGGCCACCGAGGCCTTGGTGGCCTGCTTGCCGAGCTTGGCCCGGGCGGCGTTGCCGGGCAGCAGCTGCGTGGCCGCGAACACGATCACCGAGATGACGACGAGGGTCGCGACGGCGAGCAGGGTGCGCACCAGCACGAAGGCCTTGATGCCCCGCGGTCGAAAGCGCAGGCTCGCCCGCATGCTCGTGCGGTCCAGCCGCGACGTCGCCGCCACGGTCAGGCGATGAAGACGTCGGCGAAGTGCCGTCCGTAGTAGTCGAGGTTCAAGGTGCCGCGGTTCTTCTGGAAGCCGCCAACCTTGTTCGAGTAGGCGTCCACGAGGTTGTCGAAGAAGGGAATGATGTAGCCGCCGGTCTCGAACTCCTCCTTCATCATCGAGTGGATGATGTCGGTGCGCTTGCCCTCGTTCTGCTCGGCGAGCGCCTGCGCGTACAGCGAGGCGAAGTTCGAGTTCTTCGGCGGCCAGTAGGTCTCGTTGTACGGGGCGCTCTTCAACGAGCCCTGCGCCACCTGCGGCAGGTAGTTGCGGGTGCCCCAGAAGTCGGGCGAGAACGTCCACTTCTGGAAGCCGTTGTTGAAGGTGGTCGAGTCCATCTGCTTGACGTTGACGGTGACCCCCGCGCCCTTGGCCTGCTGCGCGAACACCTGGCACATCGCGTTGAGACCGGTGGCGACCTCGCTCGTCTGCAGGTCGATGGACAGCTTCTCGTGCCCGGCGGCCTTGAGCAGCGAACGCGCCTGGTCGAGGTCCTGCGCGCGCTGCGTCTCGTGCAGGTAGGCCGGGTCGAACGGCGCGTACAGGTCGTTGGCCACCCGGCCGAATCCGGAGATGGCGTTGTCGAGCATCTGCTGGCGGTCGACGATCAACCGGAAGGCCTGCCGCACCCGCACGTCGGTGAACGGCTCCTGGTCGATGCGCATGCACAGCGTGAGCCACCCGCCGCCGGCGTTGTTGAACAACACGAGTTCCGGGTGCCCGGTGACGAGCTTCGTCTGCGCGTAGGGCACGTCGGCGATGGCCTGCACCTGCCCGGAGATCAGGGCGTTCATCCGCGCGTTGGGGTCGTCGATGTCGACGATGGTCACCTGGTCGAGATAGGGCTTACCGCTGAGCCGGTAGTTGTCGAAGCGCGAGTGCACCGAGCGGTGACCGGGCGAGAACGACTCGAGCTTGAACGGGCCGGTGCCGACCTGCCCGTCCCGGTACGACCGGCCGGTGTTCTTGTAGCCCTCGGGCACGATCGTGGCCGTGTAGGACGCGAGGCCCAGTGGGATGGTGACGTCGGGCCGGGCGAGCCCGATGCGCACGGTGCTGCCGTCCACCTTCTTGATGCTCTTGCGGTCGACCGACAGCAGGCCGGTGCCGCCGTCGAGCGCGAGCTTCGGGTCGGTGAGCCGAAGCAACGAGTAGACGACGTCGTCGGCGGTCATCGTCTTGCCGTTGTGGAACTCGACGCCGTCGCGGATCTTCACGACGTAGGCGAGCCGGCCCTCGGCCTCGACCGACTCGGCCAGCCCGGTGGTGGTGAGCTTGAAGTCCCGGTCGAACTCGAGCAGCGGCTCCCACCCCGTGACCGCCCGCGCCTGGTCGATCTTCGCCAGGTCGTTCTGGGCGTCCATGATGTCCTTGAGGCCGTTGCCGGCCACGGCCACCGACAGCCGGCCGCCCCGCTTGGCCTTGCGCTGCTCGGTGGTCGCCGACGACTTCTGCGGTGTCCCCTTGCCGGAGCACGCGGCCAGGCCCAGCCCGAGCGCCAGCGCGCCGCCACCCCGCAGCAGGTCGCGCCGGGTGGGACCGCCGCCGGGGACGGTGGCGTCGCTGGTCATTCGCTGCTCCTCGGCACGCGCGGGCTACTGGGGGTACTCGCGCGTCGGCGGGTACGGCGGTTCCTGCCGGGTCTGCTGGTACGGCTGGCCCGGGCCGGGCGGGTAGCCCGGTGGAGGCTGGTAGCCGCCGCCGTGGGACAGCCGGGCCCGCCGCTCCCCGTCCTGCTCGATCAGCCGGTTCAGCGTCTGCTGCTGCTGGTCCGAACGCGGGATGTTGGCCAGCGTCTCCTGGCCGTGCTCGCCGGCCGACTCGATCATCAGCGTGCCGGCGCGCACCATCCGGTCCCACAGCGACTGCTCGAAGCCGACGTCGTTGATGCGCTGCAGGGAGATGTCGCGCCCGGAGTGGGTGAACACGCCGCGGCGGATCAGGACGCGGTGGGTGGTGAAGACGTAGTGGGTGGTACGCCAGCGGATCCACGGGGCGAAGGTGAGCCAGCACAGCAGCAGGAAGCCCACGACGATGACGGCGATGATCACCACGGTGCGCCCGGTGCCCTTGTCGGGCGCGAACGCGATGCCGGCGCCGGCCGCGCCGCAGATCAGCAGGAACCAGAGGGTCGCCGGCACGAGCGTGATCCAGTGCGGATGCAGCCGCTCGACGACCTCCTCGTCGTCCGCGAGGACCTTCTCGGGATACGCCACGCCCGCAGATTAGCGGAAACCGCCGGCGCTCAGAGCGAGCGAAGATGCTGGACGTCGCCCGCGCCGACCGTCCGCAGACCGTCCGCGGTGCGCAGCACGAGGCGGCCCATCTCGTCCAGAGCGGCGGCCTCCCCCTCCACCGCGGCGCAGTCCCCCTCGTCGGTGAACGTGGCCCGGACCCGCCGCCCGAGCGTGACGCAGCGCCGCCGATAGGCCTCGGCCAGGCCGCATGCCTCGGCGTCACCGTCCACGTCGGCCCACCGCGCGAACAGCGTGTCGAGCCGGCCCAGCACCTCGATCAGCAGATCGGTGCGGTCGACGTCAAGGGCGCCGAGCAGCGCCAGGGAGGTGGCTCCGGGCACCGGCAGTTCCTCGGCCGTGACCGTGACGTTCGCGCCGATGCCGATGACCACCGCGTCGTCGGCCGTCTGCGCCAGGATGCCGGCGAGCTTGCGCTCGCCCGCGGCGTCGAGCACGTCGTTGGGCCATTTCAGCGAGATCTCGACGTCGGCGGCCGCGGTGATCGCGTCGTGCACGGCCACGCCGGCCAGCAGCGGCAGCCAGCCCCACCGGGCCAGGGTCACCGGCGGCCGGAAGAGGACCGAGACGATGAGGCCCGCGCCCGGCGGGCAGACCCAACTGCGCGCGAGCCGTCCGCGGCCGGCGGTCTGGTACTCGGCGGCCAGGACCGAGCGGTCGGGGGCCGCGGTGTCGCGCACCAGGTCGAGGTTCGTGGAACCGGTCTCGGCGACGACGTCGATGCGGTTCCACCGGCGGTCGAGGGCGGCGTGCAGCCGGTCGAGGTCCAAAGCCGGTGTGGTCCTGCCCGCATCCGCCATGCCACAGAAGGTACGGGCCGCGGGCGCGGTTTAGGCTCCCGACCATGGCAGCAGACGCCGTAGGTCCCGACCTCGACCCGCACACCACGGCCGGCAAGCTGGCCGACCTGGAGCGGCGCTACGACGAGGCGGTGCACGCCGGTTCCGAGCGGGCGGTCGAGAAGCAGCACGCCAAGGGCAAGATGACCGCTCGCGAGCGCATCCTCGCCCTGCTCGACGAGGGCTCGTTCATGGAGTTCGACGAGCTGGCCCGGCATCGCTCCACCAACTTCGGGATGGAGAAGAACCGGCCGTTCGGCGACGGCGTCATCACCGGTTGCGGCACCGTCGACGGCCGGCCGGTGGCCGTGTTCAGCCAGGACGTCACGGTCTTCGGCGGCGCGTTGGGCCAGGTTTACGGCGAGAAGATCGTCAAGGTGCTCGACTTCGCCATGAAGACCGGCTGCCCCGTGGTCGGCATCAACGAGGGCGGCGGCGCGCGCATCCAGGAGGGCGTGGTCTCCCTCGGCCTGTACGGCGACATCTTCCACCGCACGGTGCGCGCGTCCGGCGTCATCCCGCAGATCTCACTGATCATGGGCGCGGCCGCGGGCGGGCACGTCTACTCCCCCGCGCTCACCGACTTCATCGTGATGGTCGACCAGACCTCGCAGATGTTCATCACCGGCCCCGACGTCGTGAAGACGGTCACCGGCGAGGACGTGACCCTCGAGGAACTCGGCGGCGCACGCACGCACAACACCAAGAGCGGCAACGCCCACTACCTCGGCTCCGACGAGGACGACGCCATCGGCTACGTCAAGGCGCTGCTGTCCTACCTGCCGTCGAACAACCTCGACCCGCTGCCGGTCTTCGACACCGACGTCGCCGGCGACCCGGTCGTGGCCGACGAGGACGACGCGTTCCTCGACACGTTCATCCCCGACTCGGCCAACACCCCGTACGACATGCACGAGATCATCGGGCACCTGCTCGACGACGGCGATTTCCTCGAGGTGCACGAGCTGTTCGCGACGAACATCATCGTCGGCTTCGGGCGCATCGAGGGTTATCCGGTCGGGGTCGTGGCCAACCAGCCCACGCAGTTCGCGGGTTGCCTGGACATCGATGCCTCGGAGAAGGCGGCCCGGTTCGTGCGCACCTGCGACGCGTTCAACGTCCCGGTGCTCACCCTCGTCGACGTGCCCGGCTTCCTGCCCGGTGTCGACCAGGAGCACGCCGGCATCATCCGGCGCGGCGCCAAGCTGATCTACGCCTACTCCGAGGCCACCGTCCCCAAGGTCACGGTCATCACCCGCAAGGCCTTCGGCGGCGCCTACGACGTCATGGGCTCCAAGCACCTCGGTGCCGACGTGAACGTCGCCTGGCCCACCGCGCAGATCGCGGTCATGGGGGCACAGGGTGCCGTGAACATCCTGCACCGCAAGAAGCTCGCGAAGGCCGACGACCCCGAGCAGACCCGCGCCGAGCTGACCCGGGAGTACGAGGACACCCTGCTCAACCCGTACACCGCGGCCGAGCGCGGTTACGTCGACTCGGTCATCCCGCCGTCGCAGACCCGCGCCTACGTGATCCGCTCGCTGCGGATGCTGCGCAACAAGCGCGAGACGCTGCCGCCGAAGAAGCACGGGAACATCCCGCTGTGACGGGCGACCCGCAGGACCGCGGCGCGCCCGCGCCCCCTTCGCGGCTACGCGTGGTCAGCGGCTCGCCCACCACGGACGAGCTCGCCGTGCTGACCGCCGTCATCACCGCCGCGACGGCCGGCGGCGAGGCGCCGCGGCCGCGGGTGCGCCGCGGCGGCTGGAACGACCCCGGGGCCCAGCACCGGCGGATGCCGGTACCGGGCCCCAACGGGTGGGCGTCGTCGCTGCGCTGACCCTCAGCAGGTGACGCACAACTCCTTCGCCTCGGCGTCGAGGGCAGTCGTGTCGGGCGGCGTCGGCTGCGCCACGCGCGCCGGGCGACGCATCCCGAAGACCATGGCCGCCGTGAGCAGCACGGCCGACACCGACACCCCCGCCGACACCGCGATCGCGGTGGTCATCCCGGGCAACGACCCGTCGGCGCTGCTGCCGGTGCCGAGCACCGCGGACACCACCGCGAGCACGATCGCGCCGCCGATCTGGATGCTGGTGTTCACCAGGCCCGAGGCCAGCCCCTGCTCGTGGTCGGCCACCCCCTTGGTGGCCTGGGCGTTGATCGCCGGGAAGCAGAGCGCGAAGCCGACGCCGAGCAGGATCATGGTGGGCAGCAGGAAGTTCCAGTAGGCCATGCCCGGGGCCACCCGCAGGAACAGCGCGTAGCCGCCGAGGAAGGCCACGAACCCGCCGAGCATCAGGTACCTCGTGTCCACCCGCTCGAGCACCCGGCCCATGCCGGTGGCGCTGGCCACCACGAGCAGCCCGGCGGGCAGGAAGGCCAGCGCCATGGTCAGGGGCGACCAGCCGAGCACGTCCTGCAGGTAGATCGTCACCACGAACTGGAACGACACGTAGCTGCCGAACATCGCCGCGCCGGCGAGGTTGGCGTGCACCAGCATGCGCGAGCGCAGGATGCCCAGGCGCAGCAGCGGCCGCGGGTGCCGCCGCTCGCCCACGACGAACGTCACGCCGAGCGCGACGGCCAGCGCCAGGCTGACCAGCGTGGTCGCGCTGCCCCAGCCCGCGTCGGGCGCCTTCACCACGGCGAACACGAGCAACAGCAGGGCGGCGGTGGAGGTCAGCGCGCCGAGCAGGTCGAAATGAGCCAGCCGCACGCGTTCGATGACGGCGCGCGGCACCACGCGCAGCCCCACGAACAGCAGGGCGAGCGCCACCGGGCCGGGCAGCAGGAGGGTGACCCGCCAGCCGAGCTCGGTGAGCGCGCCGCCGAACACCAGGCCCATAGAGAATCCGCTCGCCCCACAGACGGTGTAGACGCTGAACGCGCGGCTGCGGGCCGGGCCCTCGGCGAAGGTCGTGGTGATGATCGACAGGCCGGCGGGCACCGTGAACGCGGCCGCCGCGCCCTTGACGAAGCGCAGCGTGATCAGCGCCTCGGGCGAGCTCAGGAAGGCCGAGGCCACCGAGGCGACCCCGAAGACGGCCACCGCCGACAGGAAGACGCGGCGCCGGCCGAGCAGGTCGGACGCGCGCCCCCCGAGCAGCAGCAGGCCGCCGTAACCGAGGACATAGCCGCTGACGATCCATTGCAGGGCCCCGGGGGTCATGTGCAGGTCGTGGCCGATCGACGGCAGCGCCACACCGATCATCGAGATGTCGAGGCCATCGAGGAACAGTGCGCCGCACAGCACCACGAGCAGGCCCCAGATGCGGGGGGTCCAGCGGGTGTCGAGGACGGTGAGCGGCGCGGGAACGGGATGGATGGACGGCCGGACCGCGGCCGTGTCCAGAGAAGTCATGCCACCGAGTCTTATGCAGACGCATTGAATGCACAAGCATTATTTGCATCAACATATAGTGCGTGTGCATGTGATATCCTCGCCGGCATGCCGACCCGCACCGAGGACAGACTCGCGCGGGACTGGCACGACCTGATGGGCCGCTACCACCGTGTCACCTGCCAGCTCGACCGCGGGCTCGAAGCCGAGCACGGCATCTCCAGCAGCGACTTCGAGGTCTTGCAGGAACTGCACTCGGCCAACGACGAGTGCTCGCTGCGCATGCAGGACCTGGCCCATCGCGTGCACCTGTCGCAGAGCGCACTCTCGCGCCTGGTCTCCCGGCTCGAGTCCGACGGCCTGCTCAACCGCGCCGCCTGCGCCGACGACCGTCGCTCGGTCTACCTGACCATCACCGCGAAGGGCCGGGCGTTGTACGAGGCGGCGCGGCCCACGCAGCGCCGCATCCTGCGCGAGGCGCGGTAGGCCTCACCGGCCGGCGTACGTCGCGTGGCCCGGTCCGTCGCGCAGGAACGAGGCCACGGCGCCCTGCAGGTCCGCGGTGGCGAACAGCGGCCCGGACAGCCCCGGCGTCACCTCGTCGGCCGCGTGCGTGCCGCCGGCCAGCTGGGCGCGAATGATCGACTTCGTGGCGGCGTGCGCGCGGGTCGGCCCCCCGGCCAGTTGGCGCGCGAAGGCGAGGGCGGCGTCGGCGAAACCCGCATCGGGCAGCACCCGGTTGACGACGTTCCAGGTGGACAGGGTGGCGGCGCCGTACAGCTCGCCGGTGTAGATCAGTTCCCGGGCCCGCGCCGGCCCGGCGCGCTCGGCCAGCCGCTGCGGGCCGCCCATCGACGGCGTCAGCCCGACCACGATCTCCACCAGCCCGAAGCGGGCCGACTCCGCGGCCACGAGCAGGTCGCAGGCCAGTGAGATCTCGAAGGCCGCGGTCAGGCACAGGGCGTGCGCCGCGAACACGGTGGGGAAGGGCATCGCCTCGATGGCGTGCACCATCCGGAACAGGTCGCGCCACATCGCCTCGGCGGCCGCGGGCGACAGGCCGTCGAACAGGTGCACGTCCACGCCGCCGGACACCGCGCGCCCGTTCGCCCTGATCAGCAGTCCGCGCGTGCCGGGCGACGCGGCCACCGCGTCGACGGCTGCGCGCAGGGCGTCGATGAGCGTGGCGTCGAAGAGGTTCAGCGGCGGGGCGTCGAGGGTGATGACCGCGAGCGGTCCGTCCCACGCGAGGTCAACGGGAGCAGCCATCCCCGCAGGCTATCCGCGTGCCGGGCGGCGGCGACGGCAGCCGTGAGCAACGCCGCCACCAGGTAGACGAGCGGGTCGAGGTCGGAGTGGATGAGGTAGGTGAACGTGGCCGCGTAGACGACCGGCACCCATTCCAGCGCACCGGTCCAGGCCACGAGGGCCAGCAGCAGCCCGGCGTACCACCCGTAGGTCGGGGTGAAGACCAGGAAGGTGACCCCGACGACCACCACCGCCGAGCGTTGCGGCGCGTCGGCCGGCCCGCGCCGCCTTCTAGACATCGCCCACACGCCGACCCCGGCCACCAGCACCGCCCCCACGACGGTGTCGACCGGATGCGGCAGCACCTCGCCGAGCAGCAGGAGGCGGCCCCCGCTGCCGTACTTCTCCTCCTGCAGGTAGCCGGGGAGGTAGCCGATCACGGCGGTGCCGACGGCCAGCACGTGCGGCAGGTAGACCAGGGCGACGAAGGCCACCGCGATCGTCCCCGTCCACCACGAGCGCCGCAGCAACGACGGCAGCACGAGCACCGGGTAGATCTTGACCGCGATCGCCGCGCCGACGAGCACGCCGGCCGCCCACACCCGGCGCGAGGAGAGGGCCAGCAACGCGAGCAGCACCGCGAGCCAGTCCACGTGCGCGTTGTTGCCGTACTCGATCACCACCACCGGGCACCAGGCCCAGACCGCCGCCAGCCACGGCGGTGCCCGCCGCAGCAGCAGGACGGCGACGAGCAGCGAGCCGAGGGCACCGAACACCTGCAGCGGCAGGTGGCCGCCGTGCCCGCCGAACGAGGCGGCGCGCATGGCGTCGAAGGCCACCTGCGCCACGGGCGGGTAGACGGTGCGCACCGTGGGCCGGTTGATCGACGTGCACCCTCCCGGCACGGCGTAGCGGCACGGGCCACCCGCGCCGAAGTCGAACCCGTCGCGCTGGCCGCGCAGCGCCGCTGACGCCGGGGGGTAGCGGTAGGGGTCGGTGCCGGACAGCTGCACCTTCGCGTCCCACGCGTAGCGATAGTCGTCGTCGGAGGTCGTCGGGGCGTGCGTCAGCGCGATCACCTGCAACAGCGTCGCGACGCCCAGGACCAGCCAGAGGGCCGCCTTGCGCCCGGGCGCGAGTCGCCACAGCAGCGCGACGGCCAGCACCCACACCGGCGCGGACAGCGCCGCCAGCAGCTGCGCGTGGCCGTAGGCGAAGCGCTGGTCGTAGCGCAACAGCCACGCCAGCAGGCCGGCCTCGAGCGCCAGCGCGACCGCCAGCGCGGCCCACAGGACACGCGGACGAGCGGGCGGCATGGGATGAGCCTGTCAAAAAGGGGAACCGGACGGGGCCTGCGCGCCGAAGTTTCCCTTGACGTAAGAGTCTTTCTTCCCGGGATGCAGCAGAATCGAAAGGCGTGGCCTTGCGCATACAGCTCCCGGAGCATCCGCCGAAGATCTGGCCGCGCTTCACCAGCCCGCTGCGCTCCACCGCGCTGACCGCGCGAGTCGGCCGGCTGCTGGGCATCTGTTTCGGGATCTGCTTCGTCACCGGCCTGCTCAGCCACTACCAGTACCAACCGTGGACGTGGTTGCCCGAGCCGGCGGCACCGAAGTGGGGCTACCGCATCACGCAGGGCGTGCACGTCGCGACCGGCACGGCGGCCATCCCGCTGCTGTTCGTCAAGCTGTGGTCGGTCTACCCGAACCTGTTCCGCTGGCCCCCGCTGTCGTCGGGCAAGAACGCGCTGGAACGGTTCTCGGTGGCGCTGCTCGTGTCCTCCTCTCTGGTGGAACTGAGCACCGGGTTCTTCAACGCCCTGAACTGGTACCCCTGGTCGTGGGACTTCGTGCCCGTGCACCGCTTCCTCGGTTACGTGGTCATCGGCTCGATCCTGCTGCACATCGGCATCAAGCTGCCCGACATCAAGTACGGCCTGCAGACGAAGCTGAAGCAGGGCGACGTGCTCACCGAGAAGGCGTGGTGGCAGAACCCGCACGCGTACTCCAACAACGACAACACGCATCAGCCCCCGCCCGAGACCCCGGCGATCAGCCGACGGGGAGTGCTGGTCGCCGCCGGCACCGGCGTCGGCATCGTCGTGGTCACCAGCATCGGGCAGACCGTCACCCCGCTCGAGCCCGTGGGACTGCTGGCGATCCGCCAGCCCAGCAAGGGCCCGCAGCGGGTGCCGGTCAACCGCACCGCCGACCAGGCTGCCGTCCGCGACCTCGCCGTGTCACCGTCGTGGCGACTGCAGGTGAAGGGACCGCACCCGTTCGTCATCTCGCTCGACGAGTTGAACAAGGAGGTGGCGGCCGGGAACCTGGCGGCCGAGAGCTTCCCGATCAGCTGCGTCGAGGGCTGGAGCGTGGGCGCCTTCTGGCAGGGGCTGCGGCTGCTGTCGCTCGTGCGGCGCGCGGGCGGCGACGCCGGCTCGAAGGTCAGGCTGACCTCGCTCGAGCCGAAGGGTTCCTACAACTTCTCCTTCGTCTCCGGCCCGCAGCTCGAGACGGCGCTGCTCGCCACGCACCTCAACCACGAGCGCCTGGACGTCGAGCACGGCTACCCGCTGCGGTTGATCGCGCCCGACCGGGCCGGGGTGCTGCAGACCAAGTGGCTCGACGGCATGGAGGTGCTGTGATGGCCGCCGGTGAGGGCCGCGACACGATGAAGGCGTGGCGCATCGGCCTGGCCGCGGCCGGCGTGCTGCTCGGGCTGTTCGGCGTGTTCCGGCTGCTGACCCAGATCGACTCCTACGACCTGTTCGTGCTGCTGTGCTGGCTGGTCGGCGCGCTGGTCATCCACGACGGGGTCCTCGCGCCCCTGACCGTCGGCGTCGGCGCCCTGCTGGCGAAGGTGCTCCCGCCCCGGGCCCGCACCTACGTGCAGGGCGCGCTGGTCGCCGGAGCGGTGATCGCCGTGATCGCCCTGCCGATGATCTACCGGCGGGACAGCCAGCCGAAGGTCAAGGCGATCCTGCAGCAAGACTTCGGGGCCAACCTGGCCACCCTGCTGGCGATCGTGGCCGTCGGTGCCGTCGTGCTCTACGCCGCCCGGCTGCTGCGCGACCGGCGGTCGGCCAGCCCGAGGAAGCGCCGCCCGTCGGCCGACCACGACTCGTCCACGACGTAGCCGGCCGCGTCGGCGTAGCACGCCAGGGCGTCGGCCCCCAACTGCGACCACGCGAACTGCGGCCCCTCGTCGCGGCCGTCGACGCTGAACCGCACGTCGAGCAGGTCATGCACGGCGTCGTCGGGATGGGTCTCCACCAGCAACCGGCCGGCCGGGCCCAGCAGCTCACGGATCCGGTCCAGCAGGCGCCCCGGGTCGCCGCCGATGCCGACGTTGCCGTCCATGAGCAGCACCGTGGGCCAGCGGCCCTCGCCCGGCACCGCCGCGAACACGTCGCGCAGCAGGGCCGGCAGCCCCTGTGCCCGGGTGAGCGCCACGGCGGTGCGGGCGATGTCCACGCCGAGTGCGGCCACGCCCTGGGCGTTGAGGGTGGACACGAAGCGGCCCGGGCCGCAGCCGATGTCGAGGACGGGGCCGGTGCAGCGGGCGAGCACCGTGGCGTCGGCGTCGTCGGTCCCGCGCAGCCAACGGGCCACGTCCAGCGCCACGAACCGGCCGGCCCGGTCACGCACCCCGAGCGGCGCGGCCGTGCGCAGGGCCTGCTCGTAGGGGGCGAGTGCGCCGGCCTCCATCAGGCCACGTCCTCGTCCAGCGCCGCGAGCAGGTGCGCGGCGAACCGGCTGCGCGGGGCCAGCCCGGCCACCACGGCCGCCGAGGCGATGTCGTCGACGTCGGTCAGCTCGTCGAGCAGCTGCACGCGCAGCCCGAGATCACGTAGCCGGCCCAGCTGCACGGCGCCGGTGCGGGCCGTGGACATCGGGACCCCCAGGATGCCGGCGGCGTTCGTGGGGTCGGCGAAGCCGATGGCCCAGAACCCGCCGTCGGTGGCCGGCCCCAGGCAGGCGTCGTAGCGCGCCGGATCGAACCTGGCGAGGTGTTCCGGGCGCAGCTGCGGCGTGTCCATACCCACCAGTACGGCAGGCCCACGTACGGCGGCGAACGCCGCCACCAGCCGGACGTCGAGGCCGCCGGACGTCGGCTGGGCGACGACCCGCCACCCCGGCGGCGCCCAGCCGGTGGGATCGCCGGCGAAGCACAGCACCCGCTCGCGGGCCGGCGCGCGCTCGACACACGCGAGCGTGTCGCGCAGCGCCGCGGCGGCGACATCGGCCGCCGTGTCGGCGGTCAGCGGCGGCGCGAGCCGGGTCTTCACCCGCCCGGCCAGCGGTTCCTTGGCGATGACGACCACGGTGTTCACGAGCGCGGTCACGAGCGCAGCGCCGCACTCATGTCGTGCACGGCCTGCAGGGTGCCGCGCACCGTGCCCGTCACCTTCGAGCGGCCCGCCCGCGGCGCGTACGGCAGGTCGGCGTTGACGACCCGCCAGCCCGCCTCCATCGCGCGCAGGACCGTCTCGACCGGATAGCCGCTGCGGCGGTCGGCGATGGGCAGCGCCTGCAGCGGCCCGGTGCGCGCCACCCGCAGCGGGCCGACGTCACGCAGGGGCAGCCCGGTGCGCCGGCGCACGCGGCGCGCGAGTTCGCGGTTGGCCAGCCGCGCGTGCAGCGGCCAGGCGTTGCGGGCCGTCGGCACCCGCCGGCCCACGACCAGGTCGGCGCCCGCGCGCAGCGTGTCGACCCAGTCCAGCGCCAGAGCCGGGTCGACGGAGGCGTCGCAGTCGCAGAAGGCCACGAACGGCGACTCGGCCACCTGCAGGCCGGCGTGGCAGGCGGCGCCGTAGCCGCGCTGCGGGCAGTCGACCACGGTCGCGCCGTAGTCCGCCGCGATCTTCGTCGACGCGTCGGTCGACCCGTTGTCGACGACGATCGCGTGCGCGCCGGCGGGAATGCGGTCGAGGACCCAGCGCATCGCTTGCTCCTCGTCCAGACAGGGCAGGACGACGTCCAGGACGATGTTCATCACGTTCAATCTAACGAGCGGACGGGCCGCTCGACCCTTACAGGACGGTGACGGCGCCCCCCGGAGGCCGGTGATCTCATTACGCTGACCCGGTGGCCCGCGTCCTGGTCGTCGACGACGACGAGATGGTGGCCTCCGTCGTGCTCACCTACCTGCGCCGCGCCGGCCACGAGGCCCGCCACGTCGGCGACGGGCTGGCGGCGCTGCAGTCGGTGCAGGCCCAGGCTCCCGACCTGCTCGTCCTCGACCTCATGCTCCCCGGCCTCGACGGCCTCGAGGTGTGCCGCCGGGTGCGGGCCGAGCGCCCGCACCTTCCGGTGATCATGCTGACGGCGCTGGCCGAACCCGACGACCGCATCGCCGGCCTCGAGGTCGGCGCCGACGACTACCTGACCAAACCGTTCTCGCCGCGCGAACTGGTGCTGCGCGTCGACTCGGTGCTGCGCCGCGTCTCGTCGATGGGCAATCCGGTCGAGCAGCGGGTCTTCACCGCCGGCTCCATCACCGTCGACGCCGCCGCCCGGCGCGCCACCCGCGGCGGCACCGAACTCGCCCTCACCGTCCGCGAGCTCGACCTGCTCACCTTCCTGATCAGCCATCCGGGCCAGGCCTTCAACCGCGAGCAGTTGATGCGCGAGGTGTGGGGGTGGACGTTCGGCGACCAGTCCACCGTCACCGTGCACGTGCGCCGGCTGCGCGAGAAGGTCGAGGACGACCCGACCGAGCCCACGCTCATCCAGACCGTGTGGGGCATCGGCTACCGGCTCGAGATCCCGGCCGGAGTCGTCGCATGAACCTCACCTGGCAGAACCTCGGCGAGGCTTTGTTGTGGTCGGTGATCGCCGCTGCGGTGGCGTGGCTGGTGCTGCTCCCGGTCCGGCGCCGCTCGACCGCGGGCTTGCTCGGCAGCCTGGTGCTGGTCGGCGCCGCTGCCTCCACCGGCGCGCTGTGGGGAGCCGTGCACTCGATGCTCGTGCCCCGGCTGGGGTGGGGCACGGTCATCGCGCTGACCGCGTTCTCCGGCATCGTCATGGCCGTGGCCGCCTACGCCGCCGGCCGCCGGCTGGCGCGGGACCGGGCCGGGCTGCGCGCGGCCGTGGCCGAGCTCGGCGCCGGCCGGGTGCCGTCCGAGGCCGGCCCGCGGCTGACGGCCGAGATCGAGCAGATGCGCCGCGAGCTCAGCGCCACCGCAGCCGCGCTCGCCGCCACCCGCGAGCGGGAGCGCTCGCTCGAGACGGCGCGCCGCGACCTGGTGTCCTGGGTCTCGCACGACCTGCGCACCCCGCTGGCCGGGCTGCGGGCCATGGCCGAGGCGCTCGAGGACGGCGTGGTCGACCAGCCCGACGTCTACTACAAGCAGATGGGCGCGTCGGTCGAGCGGCTGAACCAGATGGTGGAGGACCTGTTCGACCTGTCCCGCATCCAGGCCGGGGGCAGCACGCACGACAGCGAGACGATCGCCCTCGACGACCTCGTCTCCGACTGCCTGGCCGCGCTCGAACCCCTGGCCACCGCCCAGGGGGTGCGGCTCACCGGGTCGGTGGCCGGCACCGCCACCGTGGTCGGCAGCGGCCCCGAGCTGAACCGCGCGCTGACCAACCTCGTCGCCAACGCCATCCGGCACACCCGCGCGCAGGGCAACGTCGACGTGCGCATCGCCGTCGAGGCCCAGCTGGCCGAGCTGACCGTCAGCGACGAGTGCGGCGGCATCCCCACCGACCACCTCGAGCAGGTGTTCGAGGTGGGCTTCCGGGGCGAGTCCGCCCGCACCCCGCGCGACGTGCCGGGGGCGCACCCCGGCGCCGGGCTCGGCCTCGCGATCACGCGTGGCATCGTCGAGGCGCACGACGGCACCGTGGACGTCGAGAACACCGTCGACGGCTGCCGGTTCCGGGTACGGCTGCCCGTCAGCTCGGCCGCCTGACGCGGGATCCGCTCAGGCCCGGGCGAGCTCGGCCATCCCGTCGGCGAAGCCGACCCGGGGCGCCCAGCCCAACTCCGCGCGCAGCCGCGCCGAGTCGGCCGTGACGTGCCGGACGTCGCCCAGCCGGTAGGCGCCGGTGATCACCGGCGCCGGGCCGCCGAGGGCACCGGCCAGCGCGGCGGCCATCTCGCCCACCGTGCGGGGGCGGCCCGACCCCACGTTGTACGCGCGCACCCCGGCCTCGTGCCGGAGGGCGGCCACGGTGGCGTCGGCGACGTCGCGCACGTGCACGAAGTCGCGGCGCATCCCGCCGTCCTCGTTGACCCGCGGCGCCTCGCCGCGCCGCAGGGCCGACAGGAAGATCGCGGCCACCCCGGCGTAGGGGGTGTCCATCGGCAGCCCCGGGCCGTAGACGTTGTGATAGCGCAGCGCGGCCACCGAGCCGCCCGTCGCCCGCGCCCACGAGGCCGCGAACTGCTCCTGCCCCACTTTCGACGCGGCGTAGGCGTTGCGGGGGTCGAGGGGCGCGTCCTCCCCCACCAGCGCCGGCGCCAACGCCGCCCCGCACACCGGGCAGGGCGGCTCGAAGCGGCCGGCGTCGAGGTCGGCCGGGCGCCGCGGGCCGGGTGTCACCGCGCCGTGCTCGGGGCACCGGCCCAACCCCTCGCCGTAGACCACCATCGAGCTGGCCAGCACCAGCCGCCGCACCCCGGCGCGCGTCATGCCCGCCAGCAACGCCGCCGTGCCGTGCACGTTGGAATCGGCGTAGTCGGGCAGGTCGGCCACGTCGACGCCGAGCCCGACCTTCGCGGCCAGGTGCAGCACGGCGTCCACCCCGTCCAGCGCGCGGTCGACATCGCCCGCCACCCGCACGTCACCCACCTGCAGGCCGTCGACGGTGACCGGCCCGCCGTGCACGTCGGGCCGCAGCGAATCGAGCACCGTCACGTCGTGCCCGGCCGCGCGCGCCGCGGCCAGCACGTGCGTGCCGATGAAACCGGCGCCGCCGGTGAGCAACAGCCTCATCCGGGGAGCACGAACGAGGCGGGGAAGCCCGAGGTGTCGCCGCACGGGCAGTCGCCCTGCGCCGCCGGCAATTGCTCCAGGGTGGCCACCAGCAGCGCGCGCAGCCGGGGCAGGTTGGCCGCGAACTGCTCGAGCACCTGGGCGTGCGTGACCCCGCCGCCCGCCGCCACCCCGGCGTCGAGATCGGTCACGAGGGCGAGCGTGGTGTAGCAGAGCGCGAGTTCGCGGGCCAGGCCCGCCTCCGGCATCGCCGTCATCCCGATGATCGACCACCCGTGGGCCTGGAACTCCAGCGACTCGGCCCGCGAGGAGAACCGCGGCCCGTTGACGACGACCAGCGCGCCGCCGTCGTGCGCCGTGCCGCGGGCCAGGGCGGCGGTGCGCCCGCGGGGGCAGTACGGGTCGGCGAACGTGGCGTGGCCCACGCCCGCGCCGGCGTCGAAGAACGTGTGCGGCCGCCCGTGGGTGCGATCGACCACCTGGTCGGGCACCACGAGCGTGCCGGTCGGCAGCGCCGGGGTGAGCGAGCCCACCGCCGACAGCGACACCACCTGCCGCACGCCCAGCGAGCGCAACGCCCAGAGGTTGGCCCGGTAGGGCACCAGGTGCGGTGCGAACCGGTGGTCGGGGCCGTGCCGCGGCACGAAGACCACCTCGCGCCCGGCCAGCGCGCCGCGGGTGAACACGGCGCTGGGCGCGCCGTACGGCGTGTCGAGGCCGAGCTCGGTGGGCTCGTCGAGCAGGGAGTAGAAGCCGGATCCGCCGATCACGCCGATCGGTTCGTTCGCCATACCGTAGAAGATAGGACGTCCTATCATCCGAGCATGGACCGCAAGCACTACGACGACGAGCACCGCGCCTTCGCCGAGGCCTTCCGCGCCTTCGCCGACAAGACGGTGGTGCCGAACTACCTCGACTACGAGCGGGCCGGCATCACCCCGCGGGAGGTGTTCGTCGAGGCCGGCAAGGGCGGCTTCCTGGGCATGGCCATCCCCGAGCAGTACGGCGGCGGCGGGGTCGACGACTTCCGGTTCAACCAGGCGATGGACGAGCAGATCGCCGCCGCGGGCATCGGTGGCACCGGTCTGGGCATGTCCCTGCACAACGACATCTGCCTGCCCTACTTCCTCGGCTACACCACCGACGAGCAGAAGCAGCGTTGGCTGCCCGGGGTCGCGTCCGGCGAGCTGATCACTGCGGTGGCGATGACCGAGCCGGGCGCGGGTTCCGACCTCGCCGGCATCCGCTCCACGGCCAAGCGCGACGGCGACCACTACGTCGTCAACGGCACGAAGATGTTCATCACCAACGGCATCAACGCCGACCTGGTGATCACCGCCGTGAAGACCGGCGCCGACCAGCAGGACCGGCGGGGGGGCATGAGCCTGCTCGTCATCGAGCGCGGCATGCCCGGCTTCGAGCGCGGCCGCAACCTCGAGAAGCTCGGCATGCACAGCCAGGACACCGCTGAGCTGTCGTTCACCGACGTGCGCGTCCCGGTGGAGAACCTGCTCGGCGAGGAGGGCGAGGGCTTCGCCTACCTCACCGAGAAGCTCCCGCAGGAGCGCATGTCCATCGCCATCGCCGGGGTGGCCGAGGCCGACGCCGCGTTCCAGGAGACCCTGCAGTACGTCAAGGACCGCAAGGCCTTCGGCAAGAGCATCGACTCGTTCCAGAACACCAAGTTCGTCCTCGCCGAGATCGGGACCGAGATCGACGTCGCCCAGGCCTACATCGACCGGTGCGTGAACCGGTTGATCAACGGCGAGCTCACCGCGGCCGACGCCTCGAAGGCGAAGTACTTCTGCACCGAACTGCAGGGCCGCGTCATCGACCGGTGCCTGCAGCTGCACGGCGGGTACGGCTACATGAGCGAGTACATGATCTCGCGGCGCTACGCCGACGCGCGCATCACGCGCATCTACGGCGGCACCAGCGAGATCATGAAATCGGTGATCTCCAGGTCCTACGGCCTGTGAGGTTCGTCCTCGCGTCCCAGTCGCCGGCGCGGCTGGCGGAGCTGCGCGCCGCCGGGGCGCGGCCCGAGGTGGTCGTCAGCGGCGTCGACGAGGACGGGGTCACCGCGCCGACGACCCAGGAGCTGGTGGCGCTGCTGGCGGCGGCCAAGGCCCGGACGGTGGCCGCCGCGCTGGGCGACCCGACGGCGCTGGTGCTGGGTTGCGACTCGATGCTCGACCTCGACGGCGCGGCGCTGGGCAAGCCCGGTTCCCCCGGGGCCGCGGCGCAGCGCTGGCGGGCCCTGCGCGGGCGCACGGGCACGCTGTGGACCGGCCACCACCTGATCGACACGGCCACCGGCCGCACCGCCACCCGCGAGGCCGGCACCACCGTGCGCTTCGCCGACGTCCGCGACGAGGAGATCGAGGCCTACTGCGCGACGGGCGAGCCGAGCGTGGTGGCCGGCGCTTTCACCGTCGACGGGCTCGGCGGCTGGTTCGTCGAGTCCGTCGACGGCGACCACCACAACGTCGTCGGCGTCTCGCTGCCCGCGGTACGCGCGATGCTGCACGAGCTCGACCGCTCGCTGGCCGACCTCGGCTGGCCCGTCGCCGGCTGACCGCTCAGCGGTCGCCGGGCAGGTCGGCCACGACCCGGGCCACGTCGCTGAGCCGCCGCGCGAGCGCGGGGCGGTCACGCCGGATCTCGTACGGGTCGTCGACGGTGCGGTAGCAGCTCGTCGGCCGCTCACGCCCGCGCAAGCGCACCGTGCGCCCGGGCACCCAGTGCTCGCGCTCCTCCTCGGCGGCGGCGTCGAACGTCGCCGCACTGGCCAGGATGCGCCCCGGCACCCGCTTGGCCTGCTCGGTCAGCCGCGCCGCCTCGTTCACCGCATCGCCGATGACGGTGTACTCCAGCCGGCTCGCCGCCCCGATCTGGCCCGCGATCACCGGGCCGGACGCGACGCCGATGCCGATCTCGAACTCGGCCATCTCGGCCACCCGGTCCCGGATCGTCCGGGCCACCTGCAGCGCGTCGGTCGCCGGGTCGGCCAGCTCCACCGGGGCGCCGAACACGCACAGCGCGGCGTCGCCCTCGAACTTGTTCAGCAACCCGCCGCTGCTCTCCACCTCGTCCACGACGATCTCGAAGAACCGGTTGAGCATCTTCACGAACTGCTTGGGCTCGGTCTCGCGGGTGAGCCGGGTGGAGCCGGTGATGTCGACGAAGAGGGCGACGACCTCGCGCTGCTCGCCGGCCATCGTGACGCCGCCGGTGATCGCCTCCTGCGCGACGGCCGTGCCGACGTGGCGACCGAACAGGTCCTGGATGCGTTCCCGTTCCCGCAGGCCGCTGACCATGTCGTTGAAACCGTTCTGCAACAGCCCGATCTCGCCGGCGTCGTCGACGGTCACGCTCGCCTCGAGATCGCCCTCGCCGACCTGGCGCAACGCGGCGACCATGCCCCGCAGCGGTTGCCCGACGGCACGGGAGAATAGCGCGGTGGCCAGCCCACTGACGACCAGCGCCACCACGGCCACCACGATGCTGGTGCCCACGACGTGCGCGCGCCCGTGCGGCGCGGCCAGCACGAGCAGCAACCCGACGATGGGCGTGGCGGTGGTCAGCGCCCAGCTGAGCAACAGCCGCTGGCGCAGCCCGTACGGCGGGGCGTCGCGCGGTGGTTGCGCAGCCAGCGCCAACAGCGCCACCCGCTCGTTGGCCCGCGCGGTCAGCAGATAGGTGAGCCCGGCCGCGGCCAGCCCGGCCAGCGCCGTGCCGCCGGCGAGCCCCACCACCGTCGACGCGTCCTCGCCGACCGCGGCCGCGGTGCTGCCCATGACCAGCGCGCCCAGCGCCCAGAGTGCGATCGTCAGCACGCCGAGGTCGAAGGGCATGCGCAGCGCGCGGCGGGCGTCCTCGGCCGACGGCGGGTCGCCGCGCAGCAGCCAGCGCAGCGTGCGCCGCTGCGCCATCGCGCCCAGCGTGACCCCGACCAGTACCGAGAAGGCGACGTAGCACAGGGTCACGATCAGCAGCACCGTCAGCTGGTGGTGGGTGGCGTAGCGGGTCGTCGCGACGTTGACCAGGATGACGACGCCGACGCCCACAATGCTCGCGCCGACCGCCAGCCCCGCCATGCCGAGCACCGTGCGCACCACGAACGGCAGGTTCGCGGCGATCCGCGACACGTCGAGCGGCTCGCCGGGATCGCGGGGTGTTGCGCGCGCGCCGGCGTTGTCGACCACGCCGCGATTCTCCCCTACCTGATCGAACTCGGCCCGTCGACGGGGCGCGCGGCGGGGCGCAGGTCACGCAGGGCCGCCCGCCGGACGGCGCGCCAGCGTCGGTATGCGTCGGGCGCGGGCGCCGCCGGGCGCCGGATCAGCGCGGACAGCACCGCCGCCACCTCGGCCGACGTGGCGTTGCCGCGCACCCGCACCGACGGGCTCATACCGGTGGTACCCCGTGCCGCTTGGTGGCGAAGTGCCGCTCCTTGCCGACGAGGGCGGCGAAGCGGCGCACGAGGTCGGCCCGCAGTTCGGACGGCTCGATCACCGCGTCGAGCACGAGGTCGGCCGCCAGGCGCAGCAGGTCGACGTCCTGCTCGTACTCGGCCCGCTTCACCGCGACGAACCCGGCGCGCTCGTCCTCGTCCTCGATCTCGGCGATCTTGTTCGCGTAGACGGCGTTCACGGCCGCCTGCGGGCCCATGACCGCGATCTTGGCGGTGGGCAGGGCGATGCAGGCGTCGGGCATGAACCCGGGACCGGCCATGGCGTAGAGGCCGGCACCGTAGGCCTTGCGGACGATGACCGACAGCTGCGGCACGGTGGCCTCGGATACCGCTGTGATCATCTTCGCGCCGTGCCGGATGATGCCCTGCTTCTCGACGGCGCTGCCGATCATGAAACCGGGGACGTCGGCGAGGTAGAGCAGCGCGACGTTGAAGGCGTCGCACAGCCAGATGAAGCGTGCGCACTTGTCGGCCGAGTCGACGAACAGCACGCCGCCCTTCACGGCGGAGTTGTTCGCGACCACCCCGACCGGCTGGCCGTCGATGCGGCCGAACCCGACCACCACCTCCGGCGCGAACAGCGGCTTGATCTCGAAGAACGAGTCGGCGTCGATGAGCCCGTCGATGAGCCCGTGGACGTCGAACGGCACGGACTCCTCGGCCGGCACGCAGTCGTCCGCGAGCGCCGTCGCCGGTGGCTCCGCCTCCACCTCGGGTGCCGGCTCGCGCCAGCACGTCGGCAGGTAGGAGAAGAACAGCCGGGCCTGCTCGATAGCGTCCTCATCGTCGACGGCGAGGTTGTCGCCGCACCCGGAGACGCTGGCGTGCATGCGCGCGCCGCCCATCTCCTCCAGCGACACCTTCTCCCCGACCACCATCTCGGCCATCCGCGGCGAGCCGAGATACATCGACGCGTTGCCCTCGACCATGATCACGATGTCGCAGAATGCCGGGATGTACGCACCGCCGGCGGCCGACGGGCCGAACAGGCAGCAGATCTGCGGCACCTTGCCCGACAGCGCCACCTGGTTGTGGAAGATCCTGCCGGCGCCGCGCCGGCCCGGGAACAGCGCGACCTGGTCGGTGATCCGCGCGCCGGCGGAGTCGATCAGCCAGAAGATCGGCAGTTCCTCGGCCAGCGCCCGCTCGGTGACCCGGATGATCTTCTCGACGGTGCGTGCGCCCCAGGAGCCGGCCTTGACGGTGGGATCGTTGGCGACGGCGAGCGCCGGGCGCCCGTCGACCAGCCCCTGGCCGGTGACCACCCCGTCGGCGGGCAGGCCGGTGGCCAGGGCGTTGGCGAGCTGGCCGTCCTCGACGAAGGAGCCGTCGTCGAAGAGCAGGGCCAGCCGGTCGCGCACGTAGAGCTTGTGCTGGGCCGCGAGCTTCGCCGCCGCCTTCTCCGGCGGCGTCAGCGTGGCCTCGCGCGCGGCGCGCAGATCCTTGTCCCTCACCGGGCCCCCCCGGTGACCGGTGCGCTCAGGCCACGGCCCGCCCGGGCGACGGGCCGAGCTCCTGGCCGTGGGTGTCGAGCAACCGGCGCAGCACCGGATGACGCTCGCAGCACTCGCTCCAGGCCAGCCGGGCCGGGTCGAGCGGGCGCGGGCCGCGCCGGGCGGCGTGCGCCTCGATACGCGTCCACAGCGCGTGCGTCCACTCCCGCTGCAGGGCCAGCAGCAGCTCGCGGCGGTCGCGGAAGGTCGCGCGCGCCTCGGGCACCGAGTCGTAGGGCAGGCCACCGTCGGGATCGCGCTGGGCGTGGGCGAGCACCAGCGCCAGCACGTCGTGGTCGCGCCTGCGTGTTCGGTAACCCATCGTCGCCCACCCTCCGTGCCGCGGCCGCATCCCGGCGGTCGTCAGCAAAGAGGAGGGCGGTAACGGCGCGGTAATACATCACTGGACGGGCAGGCCCAGGCCGCGGGCGATGAGCATGCGCTGCACCTCGGAGGTGCCCTCGCCGATCTCGAGGATCTTCGCGTCGCGGTAGAAGCGCGCGACCGCGAACTCCTCCATGAAGCCGTTGCCGCCGAACACCTGGGTGGCCACCCGGGTGGCGCTGACCGCGGCCTCGGTGGAGTAGAGCTTCGCGACGGCCGCCGCCTGCTTGACGGCCGGGGCCGGCCGGCCGGCGTCCTTCAGCCAGGCCGCCTTGTAGGTGAGCAGGCGGGCCGCCTCCACCGACACGGCCAGGTCGCTGAGCGAGAATGCCACCGCCTGGCGCGAACCGATGGGCTGGCCGAACGTGTGCCGCTCGCCGGCGTAGCGCACGGACAGATCGAGACAGGCCTGTGCGAGCCCGACCGCCAGAGCGGCGATCGCGATACGCCCGTCGTCGAGCACGGCGAGGAACTGCCGGAACCCGTCGCCGCGCCGGCCCAGCAGGTTCTCCTCCGGCACCCGGCAGTCGTCGAAGGTCAGCCCGTGCGTGTCGGAGATGTGCCAGCCGAGCTTGTCGTAGGCCGGTTCGACGGTGAAGCCCTCGGTGCCGGCCGGGACGATGATGCTCGAGATCTCGCCGTCGCCGGTACGGGCCGTGACGGTGACCAGCGAGGTGATCTCGGTGCCCGAGTTCGTGATGAACGCCTTGGCGCCGTTGATCGTCCACTGCCCGCCGTCGAGGCTCGCGCGGGTGCGGGTCGCGCCGGCGTCCGAGCCCGCCTCGGGCTCGGTCAGCCCGAACCCGGCCAGCGCCCGGCCGGCGACGAGGTCGGGCAGCCACCGCTCCTTCTGGGCGTCGGTGCCGTACGTGAGTATCGGGTTGATGCCGAGCCCGACCCCCGCCTCGAGCGTGATGCCGATCGACTGATCGACGCGCCCGAGTTCCTCGATGGCGACGCACAGCGTGGTGAAGTCGGCGCCCGAGCCGTCGTACGCCTCGGGCACGACGAGGCCGAACAGGCCGAGCTCGCCCATCGCGCGCACGACGTCCACCGGGAAGTGGTGCGCCTTGTCCCACGCGGCCACGTGCGGCGCGACCTCGCGCTCGGCGAAATCGCGGACCACCTTCCGGAAGATCTCGTGGTCCTCGGACAGCTCGAACGTCATGCGGGCTCCACCGGTGACTTGACGTTAACGTTAAGGTCAGGCAACCATAGCGCCGTGACCGCGGGATCGAAAGGGCGGCCCGCGGCCGCCGCGGCGCCGGAGCGCACCTGGACGGTGGGTGAGCTGGCCGACGAGCTGGGCGTCACCGCCCGCACCCTGCGCCACTACGAGGCGGAGGGGCTGGTCTCCCCCGCGCGCCAGGGCGCCAACCGCGTCTACGGGGTCCGCGACCGGGCGCGGCTGCGGCTGATCCTGCGCGGGCGACGCTTCGGCATGACGCTGGCCGAGTGCCGCGAGATCGTGGACATGTACGACGGCGCGACGTCGTCGGAGCGCCGGCAGCTGACCGCACTGCTCGGGCGACTCGACGAGATCTCCGACGAACTGCGCCGCCGCCAGGCCGACCTGCGCCGCACGCTGGGCGAGGTCGACGAGGTGGCCCGCCAGTGCCGCATCCGGCTGGCCCAGCTGCACTGAGCGGGCGGTCATTACCGCGGCGTTACCGGCACCGGGTGCACCGCGCCCGCATGCCCGCCTCCCCGACCAGGAGGCGTCCGACTGACCGGAGCCACCGCCACGACGGGCAGCAGGTGGAGGTTTACGTCTACGGCCGGTCGGCCACCGACCTGCACGTGGTGTTCGCCCCGGTACGGGCGTGAGCGTGGCTCACTGACCCGAGCCGGCGAGCAGCGCCGGGCACAAGGCCACCGCCTGCGCGAGCACCGTGAGGACGATGCGGTCCCGGCGACTCGTACCGTCGACACCGAGGATGTCGATGCGCACAGCGAGACCTTAGGGCCCGCAGCGGGCCCCGGCCATCGGTCACGCGCGCTCCCCCGGCCGTTCCCCCGGCGGCGACCCCGCCGGCGGCCGGGCGGGTGGGCCGGCCGGCGTGGGCACGAATCGCGTGGCCCGCCGCAGGACGTAGGGGATCAGGCCGAGCAGCAGCGGCGCGCGCAGCAACACCTGCCAGCCGAAGGTCTCCAACGGCGCCAGCACCCAGGCGCCCAGCACCGCGCCGATCATCGCCACGCGGCCGAAGGGCGAGGCCCGGCGGTGCACGACCTGCCAGTAGCCCCACATGGCCACGCCGTAGAGCACGGTGTAGACGACCATGCGCAGCACCTCGTCGCGCGCCGCCGCCACCCAGCCGACGGTGAGCACGTCGCGGGGCAGCACCCCGAGCAGCAGGGTGGCGGCGATCATCGCCAGGACCAGGCCGCGGGCGAGCCGGACGGTGGCGCGGGGTCGGCCCGGCAGCCGGTAGGAGGGCAGCACGGTCGGTGGGTACGTGGCCAGCATCGCGTCGCGGTCGTCGAAGATCGGCACGCCGGGGTAGGCATCGGCCACGCGCAGCCGCAGCCCGGCCGGCACCCGCCGCGACAGCCACAGCGCCTCGATGCGCGCGAACTGCGCGCGCAGGCCGCGGGTGCCGGGCGTGGCGCGTCCCCAGCAGGAGATGACCGCCGCCACGTTGCGGGCCGCGAACTGGTCGCGCAGCGCGCGCGGCGTGCCGTAGGCCCAGTAGCCGCACCGGCAGCCGGCCGCGCCCGCCGGGCGGTGGATGCGGCACTGCGCCTCGTTCACCCCTGGCGCCCACGGCCGGTCGGCGTGCACGACGGGCCACAGCGAACCGTCCGAGCGCAGGTCGAAGGTGCGCACCGCGCGGATCTCGCCGGCGAACAGGTCGGGGCCGTCGAAGTCGGTGCTCACCCGACGCTCACCGCTCGCCGGACAGCACGACGATCAGGGGCGACGTCATCGCGCGGGGTCATCCGGTCGGTCAGCGCGCCGGCGCCGGTTCTGCCGGCTGCTCGACCGGCGCGGGCGCGGGCTCGCGCTCGGGGGCCGGCGCGCGGCCGGGCTCGGCCGGAGCCGTCGGCATGATCTCGATCTCCGGCTGTTCCTCGCCGATGTTTCCCATGAGCCGAGGGTAGAACGGGATCGGGCCGAGTGCCCGTGGCCACGGCCCGCAGCACTGCGGTTCCGGCCCGTGCAGGGCGCCGGTAGTCTGCCGCCAGTTCCCGTGACGCCGCCCCACGCGCGCCGCCGTCCGGGTCGTCGGCCGAATCCAGGAGGCTTGCACGGTGCAGAAGGTGCTCATCGCCAACCGGGGCGAGATCGCGGTGCGGGTCGCCCGGGCCTGCCGGGACGCCGGGTACGCCTCGGTCGCCGTCTACGCCGATCCCGACCGCGACGCGCTGCACGTGCGCACGGCCGACGAGGCGTATTCGCTCGGTGGCAGCACGCCCGCCGATTCGTACCTGGTGATCGAGAAACTCATCGAGGCCTGCCGGCAGTCCGGCGCCGACGCCGTGCACCCCGGCTACGGGTTCCTGTCCGAGAACGCCGACTTCGCGCAGGCCGTCATCGACGCGGGGCTGACCTGGATCGGCCCGTCGCCCAAGTCGATCGCCGACCTCGGCGACAAGGCCGTGGCCCGGCACATCGCCGAGGCGGCCGGCGCCCCGCTCGTCGCCGGCACCAAGGATCCGGTCAAGGACGCCGACGAGGTCGTCGCCTTCGCCGAGGAGTACGGCCTGCCCATCGCCATCAAGGCCGTCTACGGCGGCGGCGGGCGCGGCATGAAGATCGCCCGCGAGATGAAGGAGGTCAAGGACCTCTACGACTCCGCGGTCCGCGAGGCTACGTCCGCCTTCGGCCGCGGCGAGTGCTTCGTCGAGCGCTACCTCGACCGCTCGCGCCACGTCGAGGCGCAGGTGCTGGCCGACCAGCACGGCAACGTCATCGTCGTCGGCACGCGGGACTGCTCGCTGCAGCGGCGCAACCAGAAGCTGGTCGAGGAGGCGCCCGCACCGTTCCTGACCGACGAGCAGCGCGCGCGCATCCACGACTCGGCCAAGGCCATCTGCCGCGAGGCGAATTACTACGGCGCCGGCACGATCGAGTACCTCGTCGGCGCCGACGGCGTGATCAGCTTCCTCGAGGTCAACACCCGCCTGCAGGTCGAGCACCCGGTCACCGAGGAGACCAGCGGCATCGACCTGGTGCGCGAGCAGTTCCGCATCGCCGAGGGCGAGCAGCTGCGCTTCGACGTCGACCCGTCCCCGCGCGGGCACGCCTTCGAGTTCCGCATCAACGGCGAGGACCCGGGCCGCAACTTCCTGCCCGCGCCCGGCACGGTGACGAAGTACGTCGAGCCCGCCGGGCCCGGCGTGCGCGTCGACTCCGGCATCGACGGCACGTCGGTGATCGGCGGCGCGTTCGACTCCCTGCTGGCCAAGCTGATCGTCACCGGCGAGACGCGCACCGAGGCTCTCGAGCGCGCCCGCCGCGCCCTGGACGAGTTCGTGGTCGAGGGCATGGCCACCGCGCTGCCCTTCCACCGCGCCGTCGTGCGCGACGAGGCGTTCACCGCCGACCCGTTCACCATCTTCACCCGATGGATCGAGACCGAGTTCGACAACACGATCGAGCCGTTCGCCGGCGCTGGCGACGGTTCCGAGGAGCCCGCGGCGCGCGAGACGATCGTCGTCGAGGTCGGCGGCAAGCGGCTCGAGGTCTCGCTGCCCGCGGGCTTCGGCGGCGGCGGTGGCGGTGGGGGGGCGGTGCCCGCAAGGCGGCCCCGAAGCGCTCGGCGGGCAAGAAGGCCGGCGCCGTCGCGTCGGGCGACTCGCTGACCGCCCCCATGCAGGGCACCATCGTCAAGGTCTCCGCCGCCGAGGGCGACGCCGTCGAGGCCGGGCAGACCGTCGTCGTCATCGAGGCCATGAAGATGGAGCAGCCGCTCACCGCGCACAAGGCGGGCACCGTCACCGGCCTCAAGGCCGAGGTCGGCGCCGTCGTCACCGCCGGCACCGTCATCTGTGACATCAAGGACGCGGAGTAGCCCGACCTGCCCGGCCCCGCCCCCTCCTCGCCCACCCTGGCCCGCCCCATTCCTCGATCAGTGGTGCGATCCGCTCGTCAGTGGTGCGGTATTTCGCACCACCGACTGCCGTAACGCACCACTGAACGAAGGGGCGGGGGGACGGGCGCGCCTGTGGACGACGCCGGGCTTCGTCCACAGCCCCTTTCCGGCGGTGCGGCGCAAGCCGCACAGTGTCGGCGTGAGCGAGCTGATCAAGGTGACGCACGGCGTGTGGCGCCGCCCGGAAACCGTCGAGGACCTCGTCGCGCGGGCGGCCGCGATCCTCAGCGCCTGCCCGCCCGGGACTGTGGTGTCGGGCCTGACGGCGGCCCGGCTGCACGGGCTGTGGTTGCCTCCCGGGCGGATCGAGTCGCGCATCGAGGTGATCATCCACGCCGAGGTGCCCGTTCCCGCGGCCCGCTGCGCGAGCCGGCGTCCCGAGCTGCGGGCGCGGCGGCGGCGCTTGCACCCGGGCGAGACGGTGTCGCTCGACGGCCTGGCCATCACGACCGAGGCCCGTACCTGGTTCGACCTCGCTTCGATCCTGTCCCTGCCGGACCTCGTCGCCCTGGGCGATTCGGCCCTGCGCGGCACGGCGACGACCGACGAGCTGGAGTGGATCGTCCGGCGTGCCGGTCATCGGCCGGGCGTGATTCGCGCCCGCGCGGCTCTGCCCCTGCTCGATCGGCGATCCCGCTCGCGTCCCGAGAGTCATCTGCGCGTCGCCCTCGTCACCCGTGGGCTGCCGCAACCCGCGGTGAACGTCGCCATCCGCGACCGGTTCGGCGGGTGGCTCGCCGAGCCCGACCTCAGCTACGACGACGTCCGGCTGGCCATCGAGTACAACGGCGCCGAGCACGCCGATGTCGACCGGCTGCGCAGCGACATGACCCGGGGCGTCGACGTGATCGGCTCGGGCTGGCGCAGCCTCTCGGTGGGACCGGTGCAGGTCTTCCACCGGCCCGACCAGCTGGCCGCACTGGTCTCGCAGCTGCGCGCCGACCCGCTCCCCCTGGTCAGTGGTGCGTTCTCGACGTCAGTGGTGCGGAAATTCGCACCACTGATGACCGAACCGCACCACTGAACGATCGAGGGGGCGCGTGGGCGAGTCAGCCGGGACGCCTGCGGGTCAGGATGCGGGTGATCATCTCAGCTCGGCGGCGGGCGAGCGTGCCCATCTCGTCGGTGCGCCGGCGCACGCCGTCGGCGTCGGTGCCGACCGTGAACACCATGGCCCAGCCGGCGCCTTCGAGCTCGGGCACGCGGGCCGCGAGTTCACCCTGCGCGACGTGATGCGTGCCGGTGAAGGCGTGGCCGTCGTCGACCACCGCGACGAGCACGTGGCCGTCGGGCAGGTCGGGCAGCGCGGCCACGATGTGCTCGGCGTGGTCGGCGAACACGCCGGCGGCGCGGGCCTTGCGGTGCGCGGCCTCCCGCGCCTCGGGCGAGAAGTCGCCGTGGCTGGTCATCGTGACCCCCTCGTCAGTCGAGATCGTCGTGGAACATCAGGCGCCGGGCGGCCTCGGCCACCGACCCGGACAGCGAGGGATAGACCCCGATCGTCGCGGCCAGGTCGTTGACGGTGAGGCCGCGGTGCACCGCGAGCGCGAGCGGGTACACGAGCTCCGAGGCGTCCGGGGCCACCACGACCGCCCCGATGACCGCTCCGGTGGCGAGCCGGCAGTAGATCTTGACGAAGCCGTCGTCCAGCCCTTGCATCTTGGCCCGCGCGTTGGTGGCGAGCGGCAGCGTGACCTGCCGGGCGGGCACCGCACCGGACTCGATCGCGGCGTAGCCGACACCGACCGTCGCGATCTCCGGATGGGTGAACACGTTGGCGGCCACCGTCTTGAGCCGCAGCGGGGCGACGGCCTCCCCCAGCGCGTGCCACATCGCGATGCGCCCCTGCATGCCGGCCACCGACGCGAGCAGCAGCACCCCGGTGCAGTCGCCGGCCGCGTAGACCGCCGGCACCGAGGTGCGCGAGACCCGGTCGACGGCGATGTAGCCGCGGTCGTCCAGCTCCACGCCCGCGTGGTGGAGGCCGAGACCCTCGACGTTGGGCACCGACCCGACGCACACGAGCGCGTGCGACCCCTCGACGGTGCGGCCGTCGACCAGCTCGACCAGCACGCCGTCGGCGGTGCGGTGCACGGCGGCCGCGCGGGCGCGCCGGGCGAGCGTGCCGCCGCGGCTGGTGAAGACCTGCTCGATGACCTCGGCGGCGTCCGGGTCCTCCCCGGGCAGCACGCGGTCGCGGCTCGACACGAGCGTGACGGGCACGCCGAGTTCGCTGTACCCGCTGGCGAACTCGGCCCCGGTGACCCCCGAGCCGATGACGATCAGGTGCCCGGGCAACTGGTCGAGGGCGTACACGTCGCGCCACGACAGGATGCGCTCGCCGTCGGGGACGGCGGTGGGCAGCACCCGCGGGGTGCCGCCGGTGGCCAGCAGCACGACGTCGGCCTCGACGGTGTCGGCCACCGCGCCCGCGCCGTCCACGACGTCGATGCGGTGCGTGCGGCCCGGCTGCCGCTCGGCGAAGCGGCCCGATCCCGGCACAACGGTGACGCCCTCCTTGCCCAGCCGCGCGGCGATGTCGTCGGACTGCTGCTGCGCGAGGTCGCGGATGCGCCGGTTCACGACCGCGAGGTCGACGGCCGCCTCGACGCCGGCGTGCCCGACCCCCACGCGCGGCGCGTCGCGGAAGGCGGTGACCCGGTCGCTGGTGGCGATCAGCGTCTTGCTGGGCACGCAGTCGGTGAGTACGCAGGCCCCGCCCAGCCCGTCCCGGTCGACGACGGTGACCTGTGCCCCCAGCTGGGCGGCGACCAGCGCCGACTCGTAGCCCGCCGGCCCCCCGCCGACGATGCAGATGCGTGTGGGACCGGCCATGCCTTCATTGTCCCTGCCGGCCCGGCCGGTAGGTACGCTGCCTTGCGATGAGCGCGGCGAGCGGGCTGTACGCGGCGTACGGCTCCAACATGGACCCCGAGCAGATGCTCGAGCGGTGCCCCCACTCGCCCGCGGCCGGGACCGGTTGGCTCACCGGCTGGCGGCTCACCTTCGGCGGTGAGGACCTCGGCTGGGACGGCTCGCTGCCGATGATCGTCCCCGACGTCGACGGCCAGGTGTTCGTCGCGCTCTACGAGGTGTCGCCGCCCGACCTCGCCGCCCTCGACCGGTGGGAGGGCGCCGACACCGGCGTCTACAACAAGATCCGGTTGCGGGTGTCCACGCTGGACGGGGACGCGCTGGCCTGGGTCTACCTGCTCGACGGGTACGAGGGCGGCCTGCCCTCCGCACGCACCATCGGCCTGATCGCGGACGCGGCCCAGGCCGCCGGCGCGCCGGACGAGTACGTCGCCGAGGTGCGCGGGCGCGAGTGCCGCTCCCTGGGCGAGTAGCGAGTACCGCGCAGCGGGTCAGCGGTCGCGGACGAGGGCGGCGTGGGCCAGCGCGGTCGTGTACCGCACGCCGATGTCGAGGGCGGCCTCGTCGATGTCGAAGGTGCCCTGGTGCAGGTCGAACACGGCCCCGCCGGGACGGCGCACCCCGAGCCGGGCGAGCGCGCCGGACACCGCGTCGAGGTACCAGGCGAAGTCCTCGCCGCCCATGCTCTGCTCGGTGTTGACCAGGGCCGCCCGGCCGAGGCTGGCGATGATCGCCGTCCGCTGCGTGTCGACCGCGCCGGCAGCGTTGACCACCGGTGGCACGCCGCGGGTGTAGACGGTCTCGGCCCGCACGCCCAGCGGTGCCACCAACTCGTCGACGAGCTCGCGGACCAGGCCCTCCGCGGCGTCCCACGCGTCGCGGCCGAACACCCGCAGCGTGCCCTGCAGCCGCCCCGACGTCGGGATGGCGTTGGCCGCGCGGCCGGCCTCCGCCGCGCCCCAGACCATGGCCAGGGCCGCGCGCGGGTCGACCCGGCGCGACAGCACGCCGGGCAGGTCGGTGATGAGCCGGCCCATGGCGTACACGACGTCCTGGGTCAGGTGCGGGCGTGCGGTGTGCCCGCCGGCCCCGAACAGGCGCACCTCGACGTGGTCGCACGCCGCGGTGATCGCGCCGACCCGCACGCCCACCTGACCGGTCTCCAGCCGCGGGTCGCAGTGCAGGGCGTAGATCTGGGTCACGCCGTCGACCACGCCCGCCCGCACGGCGGCGTGCGCCCCGCCCGGCACCGTCTCCTCCGCCGGCTGGAACACCAACCGCACCCGGCCGGCGGGCGGCGGCGCGATGGCCAGTTCGCGGGCGGCGCCGAGCAGGATCGCGGTGTGCGCGTCGTGCCCGCAGCCGTGACACATCCCGTCGACGGTGGAGCGGTAGGGCACGGCCTTCTCGTCGGACAGCGGCAGGGCGTCGATGTCGGCGCGCAGGGCGACGGTGCGCCCCGCGTCGCCGTTGCCGATGTCGCACACCACGCCGGTGCCCAGGGGCAGCACTTTCGCGGTCAGCCCCCAGTCGCGCAGGTAACCGAGGATCACCTCGGTGGTGCGGCGTTCGGCGTAGGCGAGCTCGGGGTGGGCGTGCAGGTCACGGCGGACGGCGACGACGTCGAAGTCCGCCACCTGGAGCGGGGCACTCACAGGTCGAGACCGTCCCGCATCTCGGCCAGCAGCGAGTCGACGACCGGCTCCAGCGCGCCGGCGTGCGCGGCGGCGACGGCGCGCTGGCGCTGGTAGCTGGCCCCACGCTCGATCAGCCGCGGGATGGACTCGAGCTCGGCCGCGCAGTCCAGGCGCCGCGCCACCGGCAGCAGATCGTCGACCAGGTTGACGATGGACTCGGTCACCGGCTGCACCGTGCCGGTGTTGTCGACGACGATCTCGGCGTCGAGCCCGTAGCGCGCGGCCCGCCACTTGTTCTCGCGCACCAGCCACGGCCGCGGCTCGGGCAGCGTGTAGCCGTTGTCGAGCTGCTTGTCGAAGCGCTCCACCAGGCACTGGGCCAGCGCGGCCACGCAGGAGATCTCGTCGAGCGAGGGCAGGCCGTCGCAGATGCGCAGCTCGACGGTGCCGAAGTTGGGGTGCGGGCGGATGTCCCACCACACCTCGCGGATCGACTCGATGGCGTGCGAGTGGATGAGGATGTCCATGTACTTCTCGAACTCGTCCCACCCGCTGAGCTGGTAGGGCAGGCCGGCGGTGGGCAGCGCCTCGAAGACCTTCGAGCGGTACGACGCGAGGCCGGTGTCCGAACCGATCCAGTAGGGCGACGACGCCGACAGCGACAGGAAGTGCGGCAGGTAACCCAGGAGGGCGTTGACGATCGGGATGGCCTTCCCGGGCGCGCGGATTCCGCAGTGCACATGCACGCCGAAGATCTGGAGCTGACGGGCCATCCACTGGTTGCGCTCGATCAGCTGCAGGTAGCGCGGGTTGTCGGTGATGCGCTGCGTCGACCAGTCGGTGATCGGGTGGGTGCCGCTGCACAGCACGCCGACATTCGACTCGGCGGCCACGGCCGCCACCTCGGCCACGGTGCCCGCGAGGTCCTCGCGAGCCTCCCGCACCGTCTGGCAGATGCCGGTGATGACCTCGACGCACGACTGCAGCAGCTCGTGCTTCGCCTTGGGATGCTCGCCGTCGCCGTTCTCGGACATCGCGGTGAGGATGGCGTCGGAGGCGCCGGTCAGCTGGCGGGTCTCGAGGTCGACGAGCTCGAGTTCCCATTCCACGCCGAGGCTCGTCCGAACCGATGAGGTGAAGTCGATGCGCACGAGCGCGAGCCTATTGCGTAAACACGCGGGCCGCGTGCCCCGATCCCTCGTCGTCGTCGGCGAGGGCCAGCACCTCGTCGCCGGACCGCAGCACCGTGGCCCCGCGCACCTGCACCAGCCGGCCTTCGCGGCTGACCATGCTGACCCAGAAGTTCTCGCCCACGTCGAGGTCGGCGATGGTGCACCCGTCGGCCCGCGAACCGGCCGCCACGACGTAGCGGTGCAGGCCCTCGGGCTCGTCGCGAAAGCGCATACCGAGTGCCCACGGCTCGGGCTCGGTGACCCGCATCGGCACGCGCAGCAGCCTCGCGGCCGTGGGCACCAGACCACCCTGGAACACCACGGACACGAGCACGACCACGAAGATGACGTCGTAGACCTGCCGGGCGTGGTCGGCGTGCTCGGCCAGCACGTAGGTGCCGAGCAGGATCGGCACCGCGCCCTTCAGGCCGGCGAAGAGCACGAACAGCCGCTCTCCGCGCAGCAGCGAGACCGGCCACAGCACCAGGCCGCCGAACAGCGGCCGCACCACGACGATGAGCAGAGCGGCCAGTCCGAGCCCGGTCCACAGTCGGCCGTGGTCGATGATCGACGACAGGTCGACCGACAGGCCCAGCACCACGAAGGCGACGATCTCGGCCAGCGAGGCGAGCGCGCCGGCGAAGCGTTCGATCTCGCGCTTGTAGGGCGCGCGGGCGTCGCCGACGATGATGCCGGCGAGGAACACGGCGAGGTAGCCCGAGCCCTCGAGCGCCGTCGTACCGCCGTAGACCAGCAGCGCGAAGGCGACGGTCTGCACCGGGTAGAGCGCCTCGTTGGGTAGCGGCACCCGGCGCATCAGCTGCAGCAGCAGCCAGCCGCCGAGCACCCCGGCCACCGCGCCGACGCCCATCTGCAGGGCGAAATGGCCCACGCCGCTGCCGAAGGCGGACCAGCCGCCGCCGCTCGCCCCCAGCACGCTGACCATGAGCGCAATGCCGACGGGGTCGTTGGCCCCGGACTCGCCCTCGAGCAGGGTCCCCGACCGCCCGGAGATCTCGCGGCGGCCGAGGACCGAGAACACGACGGCGGGGTCGGTCGGGGCCAGGGCGGTACCGACCAGCAGGGCGGGCAGCCAGCCGAACCCGAACAGGTAGTGCGCGGCGGCGGCCAGCGCGGCGGCCGTCACGAGCGTGCCGGCGACCCCGAGCCACGCCACCGCGCCGACCGCGGTGCGCATGCGTGACCAGCCGATGTGCATGCCGCCGTCGAACAGGATCACCACCAGGGCGACGGTGACGATGCGCTGGTCGACGACGATCGACAGACCGCCGAGGCTCGGGGCGAGGTCGGAGGCCACCGCGGCCACGACGAGGAAGATCGCCGGAGCCGGGATGTGCAGGAGCTCGCCCACCCGGTTCGACGCCACGGCCGCCAGCAACGCCAGGGCCACGAGCAGTGTGACCACGGCGAAGTGGACGAGATCGTGCACGGCGGCGAATCCTAACGGTGCGTCAGACGCCGACGCCGAAGTCGCGGGCGATCCCGGCCAGGCCGGACGAGTAACCCTGCCCCACGGCCCGGAACTTCCACTCCGCGCCGTTGCGGTACAGCTCGCCGAACAGCATCGCGGTTTCGGTGGACGCGTCCTCGGTGAGGTCGTAGCGGGCCACCTCGGTGTTCGAGCCCTGATCGACGATGCGGATGAACGCGTTGCGGACCTGGCCGAACCCCTGCCCGCGCGCGTCGCCCTCGTAGATCGTCACCGGGAACACGATCTTGTCGATCTCGCCCGGCACCTTCGTCAGGTCGACCTTGATCGCCTCGTCGTCGCCCTCGCCCTCGCCGGTCAGGTTGTCACCGGTGTGCTGCACCGCACCGTCGGGCGAGCTCATGTTGTTGAAGAAGACGAAGTGCTGGTCGGACAGCACCTTGCCGTCCGCCTTGACCATGATCGCCGAGGCGTCGAGGTCGAAGTCGTCGCCGGTGGTGGTGCGGGCATCCCAGCCCAGGCCGACCAGCACGCTGGTCATGCCGGGGGCCTCCTTAGTCAGGGAGACGTTGCCGCCCTTGCTCAGGCTGACGCTCATGACATGGTCCTTTCCTCGGTGGGTGATTCGGTGTTCTCGATGGTGTTCTCGGTGGTGCCGACCGGTGGCCGGCGCAGGCTCAACAGCATCGAGCCTGCCAGCACCACGACGACCACGGCCAGGCTGACCGGCGACGGGATCTCCGGGACGGAGTGGCTGACCACCTCGTGGCCGGCCTGCAGGAGCAGTTTCAGGCCGATGAAGGCGAGGATGATCGCCAGGCCCTTCGACAGCAGAGGGAAGCGCTCGAGCAGGCCGGCGAGCAGGAAGTAGAGCGCCCGCAGGCCCAGGATGGCGAAGGCGTTGCTGGTGTAGACGATGAACGCCTCGTCGCTGACCGCAAGCACCGCCGGCACGCTGTCGACGGCGAAGACCAGGTCGGCGGCCTCGATGGCCACGACCACCGCGAGCAACGGCGTGGCGACGCGCCGGCCCACCTCCTTGACGAAGAACCTGGTGCCGGCGTACTCGTCGCGGACCGGGATCACCTTGCGCAGCAGGCGGACCGCGACGCTGCGGCCCGGGTCGTAGGTCTCGTCCTCCCCCTTCAACAGCTTCCACGCGCTGTAGAGCAGCACGGCGGCGAAGACGAAGAGCACGGCGGTGAACTTGCTGATGACGGCCACGCCGGCGGCGAGGAAGACGCCGCGGAAGGCCAGCGCGCCGACGACGCCGAAGAACAGCACCCGATGCTGGTACGCGCGCGGCACCTGGAAGTAGCCGAAGATCAGCGCGAAGACGAACAGGTTGTCGACCGACAGGCTCTTCTCGAGCAGCCACGCAGTGGTGAACTCCGCCCCGGCGGTGCCGCCGAGGGTGAGGGTCACGATCAGGGCGAAGACGAGCGAGACGCCGACCCACACCGCGCTCCAGGCGGCCGCCTCCTTGATGCGGATGACATGCGCACCGCGGTGCGCGAGCAGGTCGACGGCCAGCATCACCACCACCACGGCACCGAATGCCGCCCAGGCCCACACGGGGACGTCCATGGCTGTCGCTCCTCACCGGTCGATGTGCTGGTGCCACCCAGTCTGGTTTGCGGACTACCCGCAGTCCGAGTGCGAAGGAGGCCGATTCGGCGAAGGTTTGTTGCCGGATTCCGGCAGCACCGGGCTAATCTTCGGTATCGGCTGTGGGCCAGGCGAGCAACCGGGCCCCGAGCACGGCCACCTGCAGGGTGAACCGCTCGTCGGCGGTGTCGGGATCGAAACCGGTCAGCTCGCGCACCCGGGCCAGGCGGTAGGTGACGGCCCGCACGGACAGGTGCAGGGCGCGCGCGGCGGCCGCGGTGTTGCCGCCGGAGGCGAACCAGGCGGCGAGCGTGTCCAGCAGTGGTTGCGGGCCGCCGCGGGCCGCGCGCAGCGCCCCGAGGCCGCTCTCGACCAGATCGGCCAGCGCGGCCCGGTCGCGCAGCAACAGCCGGTAGACCCGCAGGTCGCGCCCGTCGACGGTCGGCAGGTCGAGGCCGAGGCGCTCGGCGAGGTCCAGCGCGTCGAGCGCCTCGCGGTAGGACTGCAGCACGCCGGCGGCCCCGCCGGCGGTGCGGCCGAGACCGATGCGCCACCGGCCCACGGCCGTGCGGGCGGCCCCGGTAGCGCTGGTGGCCCGCAGCGTGCTCTCCAACCGCTCGACGACGTGGTCGACGGCGGCGCGGTCGGGGGCGGCGAACACCACGATCAGCCGGCCCTGCTTGCTGGCCAGCAGCGGCGGGGCGTCGCCCTTCAGACCCTGGATCGCCCGCTCCAGCGTGCGGATCAGCGGGGCGCCGTCGTCGAAGTCGCGCTCGGCGTCGACGACGGCCACGGCGTGCGGGCCGGCGAGGTCGAGGCCGAACCCGGTGGCACGGTGCAGCAGCCCGGCCACGTCGGCGCTGCCGCCGAGCAGGTCGTCGATGAACTCGCGGCGGGCCGCCTCCTGGGCCCGCACCAGCGAGCGGCGGGCGAGCTGGAATCCCTCGGTGAGCGCGGCCACCACGTCGTCGGCGGCCTGCAGCATCACCTCGCCGGCCACGACCACGCGCTGCGGCGCCCGCGCGGCGCCGGTGACGGCGGGCAGGTGCGGCCACAGGGCCCGGGCCGCGGACAGGTACAGGTCGAGCAGGGCCCGCAGGGCCACCCCGCGGCCGGCGGCCCGCTCGCCGAGCGCCCGGTAGGGCCGCGTGCGGATGGGCTCGCCGGTGCCCACCGCCGTCACCAGGGCGGGCAGGAAGTCGCCGAGCAGCTCCGCCGGCAGCCCGCCGGAGGTGCGCGCGGCCTCGGCCGCGATCGCATCGAGCACCTCGGCGGCCACCCGGGCCCGGCCGGGCACCGCTCAGCCCTCGTCGTCGAGCGCGGCGAGGATCTGCCGGGCGGCCTGGTCGGGCGTCAACCGTTCCGCGCGCACCTCGGCCTCGGCCGCGCGCACCGCGTCGCGTACCCCGCCGGTCTGCAGGCGGCTCAGCAGCCGCTCGCGGACGAGGTCGCGGGTCCAGGAGACGAGCTGGTCGCGACGCTTGCGGGCGAGGCCGCCGTGCGCGTCGAGCCAGTCGCGGTGCCGCACGACGTGCTGCCATACCCGGTCGAGGTTGAGGTCGTGCAGGCCGCTGCAGGTGACGACCGGCGTCTGCCACTCGTCGGCCGGGCCCCGCAGGAAGCGCAGCGCCGCCGAGAGCTCGCGGCCAGCCTTCTCCGACTCCTTCTCGTGCGTCTCGTCGGCCTTGTTCACCGCGATGACGTCGGCGAGTTCGAGGATGCCGCGCTTCATGCCCTGCAGCTGGTCACCGGTGCGCGCGAGGGTGAGGAACAGGAACGTGTCGACCATGTCGGCCACGACGTACTCCGACTGCCCGACGCCGACCGTCTCGACCAGCACGACGTCGTAGCCGGCCGCCTCCATCACCAGCATCGTCTCGCGGGTGGCCTTGGCCACGCCGCCGAGCGTGCCCGCGCTCGGCGACGGCCGCACGAACGCGCGCTCGTCGCCGGCCAGGCGGATCATGCGGGTCTTGTCCCCGAGGATCGAACCGCCGGTGCGTCCCGACGACGGGTCCACGGCGAGCACGGCGACGCGGTGGCCGTCGGCGATCAGGTTCACGCCGAGCTGGTCGATGAAGGTGGACTTGCCGACCCCGGGCACGCCGCTGATCCCGATGCGTTGCGCACCGCCGGTGTGCGGCAGCAGCGCGGCCAGCAGCTGCTGGGCCTGCTCGGCGTGGTCGGCGCGGCGCGACTCGACCAGCGTGATCGCCCGCGCCAGCGCCGCCCGCCGCCCGGCCCGCACGCCCTCGGCGAGCTCGCCCACCACCGTTGAGTGGGCGGTTTCGCGTTCAGTGGCCACCTATAGCCGCCCACTCATCGCGTAACGGGCCCACTCAACCGGGGGCGGCGAGGGAGTCGGTGAGCTTGTCGAGCAGCTCCAGCGCGGCCTGCGCGATGACGGTGCCGGGCGGGAAGATCGCGGCCGCCCCGGCCTCGCGCAGGGCGTCGAAGTCCTGCGGCGGGATCACGCCGCCGACGACGATCATGATGTCGTCGCGGCCCTGCTCGGCCAGCGCGTCACGCAGTTCGGGCACCAGGGTCAGGTGCCCGGCGGCGAGGGAGTTCACGCCGACGATGTGCACGTCGGACTCGACCGCCTGCCGCGCGACCTCGGCCGGCGTCTGGAACAAGGGGCCGACGTCGACGTCGAAGCCGAGGTCGGCGAACGCGGTGGCCAGCACCTTCTGCCCGCGGTCGTGCCCGTCCTGGCCCATCTTGGCCATCAGGATGCGCGGGCGGCGACCCTGCTCCTCGGCGAAGGCGTCGGTGGCCGCGCGCGCCCGCTCGATCAGCTCCACGCCCGCTCCCGCCTCCTCGCGGTAGACGCCGGAGATCGTCCGGATCGTCGCCGAGTGCCGACCGTAGACCTTCTCCAACGCGTCGGAGATCTCGCCGACCGTGGCCTTGGCCCGGGCGGCGTCGACGGCGAGCGCCAGCAGGTTGCCGTCCTTCGCGTCGGCCGCCTTCGTGAGCGTGTCGAGGGCCCGGGTCACGTCGTCGGGGTCGCGCTCCGCGCGCAGCCGGTCGAGCTTCTCCTTCTGCTCGCGCCGCACGCCGGCGTTGTCGATCTTGCGGATCTCGACGTCGTCGAGGCCGTCGTCCTGGCGGTACTTGTTGACGCCGATCACCGGCTGGCGGCCCGAGTCGATGCGGGCCTGCGTGCGGGCCGCGGCCTCCTCGATGCGCAGCTTGGGCAGCCCCTTGTCGATGGCCGCGGCCATCCCGCCCGCGTCCTCGACCTCCTGGATGTGCGCCCAGGCGCGGCGGGCCAGGTCGTAGGTCAGCTTCTCGACGTAGTACGAGCCGCCCCACGGGTCGACGGGACGGGTCGTGCCCGACTCCTGCTGCAGGACCAGCTGGGTGTTGCGGGCGATGCGGGCGCTGAAGTCCGACGGCAGGGCCAGCGCCTCGTCGAGAGCGTTGGTGTGCAGCGACTGCGTGTGCCCCTGCGTGGCCGCCATCGCCTCGACACAGGTGCGGATGACGTTGGTGAACACGTCCTGCGCGGTGAGTGACCAGCCGCTGGTCTGGCAGTGCGTGCGCAGTGACAGCGACTTGTCGTTCTCCGGCTCGAACCGGCTGACGAGCTTGGCCCACAGCAGGCGGGCCGCGCGCAGCTTCGCGACCTCCATGAAGAAGTTCATGCCGATGGCCCAGAAGAACGACAGCCGTGGCGCGAACGTGTCGACGCTCATGCCGGCCCCCAGGCCCGCGCGGATGTACTCGACGCCGTCGGCCAGGGTGTAGGCGAGTTCGAGGTCGGCCGTCGCGCCGGCCTCCTGGATGTGGTAGCCGGAGATCGAGATGGAGTTGAAGCGCGGCATGTGCTCGGAGGTGAACTCGAAGATGTCGCTGATGATGCGCATCGACGGCTGCGGCGGGTAGATGTAGGTGTTGCGGACCATGAACTCCTTGAGGATGTCGTTCTGGATGGTCCCGGTCAGCTGTTCGGGTTCGACGCCCTGTTCCTCGGCGGCCACGACGTAGAGCGCGAGGACGGGCAGCACCGCGCCGTTCATGGTCATCGACACCGACATGCGGTCGAGCGGGATGCCGTCGAACAGCTGCCGCATGTCGTAGATCGAGTCGATCGCCACCCCGGCCATGCCGACGTCCCCGGTGACCCGCGGGTTGTCGCTGTCGTAGCCGCGGTGCGTCGGCAGGTCGAAGGCGATCGACAGGCCCTTCTGCCCCATCGCGAGGTTGCGCCGGTAGAACGCGTTCGACTCGGCCGCGGTGGAGAAGCCGGCGTACTGCCGGATGGTCCACGGCTGGTTCACGTACATCGTCGGGTACGGCCCGCGCAGGTAGGGCTTGCTGCCCGGGAACGTGTGCAGGAAGTCGACGTCGGCGAGGTCGGCCGCGGTGTACAGGGGCGGGACGTCGATGCCCTCGGGTGTCGGCCACGGCGTCACGTCACTGGTGTGCCCGCCCGTAGGCGCGGCCCGATCGCCGGAGCGGGCGAGGGTGGCGTCGGTGAAGTCCGGGATCGAAGTCATCCGGCCACCTCCAGGGCGTCGAGCGTGCGGCGCAGCACGCCCAGGGCGTCGCAGTCGGTGAACACACGTCCGTCCGCATCGACGTCGGCGTGCTCGCCCGCCACCCACACGAGGGTGGCGCCCTTGGCCCGCAGGTCGCGTACGTAGTGCGAGCCTTCGTCGGCGTACTGCCGGTCGGCCCCGGCCAGGCACACGACGCCGCCGGTGAACTCGTCGAGCGTCGTCACCTCGGTCCGCAGCCCGCCGGCGTGGAACAGGTTGCGCACGAACGCCACCCGCGGTGAGTTCGCGGTCGCGCCCATCGCCACGACCGACACCGTGGGCCGTGTCGCGGCGGCGTCGCTGCGCTCGCGCAGGGCCTCGAACTCGCGGGCGTAGCGCAGGCGCGGCAGCAGGCCCGCCGGCGGTGCTGCCGCCGCCGGGCGCTCGACCGGGTCCTCGTCCACGAAGGCGAACTCACTGACCCCGGTGATCGGTTTGCGGCGGTGGGCGATGTCGTCGTCGCGGCGCGCCCGGGTGCCGGCGAGGAACGACTCGACCGTGCCGTCGTCGAGGCGGGCGAGCACTCCGCCGTTCTTCTCTATGTCGGTGAAGACCGTCCACGCGGCCTCGGCCAGCCGGTCGGTGAGCGACTCGACGAACCACGACCCGCCGGCTGGATCGACCACGCGCGCGAGGGACGACTCGTCGTGCAGCACCGACTGGGTGTTTCGGGCGATGCGCCGCGCGAAGTCGTCGGAGATCCCGAGGGCGGAGTCGAACGGCGCCACGGTGATCGCCTCGGCCCCGCCCACCGCGGCGGCGAAGCAGGCGATCGTGGTGCGCAGCAGGTTCACCCACGGGTCGCGGCGCGTCATCATCGCCGCCGAGGTGACGGCGTGCTGTCGCTGCCCGCGGCGGTCATCGGCCGCGCCGGACAGTTCGGCGACGCGGTCCCACACGCGGCGGGCGGCGCGCAGCTTCGCGACGGAGGGGAACTGCTCGGCGGTGACGGCCCAGCGGAACTCGAGTGCGGCCAGGGCCTCGTCGACGGTCGCGCCGGCCTCGGTGAACGCGCGCAGGTAGGCGACCCCGACCGCGGTGCCGATGCCGACCTCCTGCGCATCCGAGGCGCCGGCGTCGTGGAACACGGTGGCGTCGACGGTGGCCAGCTGCAGGTTCGGGTGCTCGGCGTGCCGGGCCCAGGCCGCGGCGAGCGGGGCGAGGTCGGCGTCGGCGCCGGTGCGGGCGCGGCCGCCGACGGGGTCGAGGCCCAGCGAGCCGCGCAGCTCGGCGGGATCGACGTGGCGCTGCCGGCCCAGGGACAGCAGAGCCAACTCGGCTTGCTCGCCGGAAACGCCGGGGGTCAGCTCGAAGACGAGCGGGGCGAGGTCGAGGTGGACGCCGTCCAGGGCCGCCGGCAGGTCGTGGACGGCCAAGCCGCCGTCGCCGAGCACGAGCCACAGTGAGGTCGCGCCGCGCTCGAGATCGGCCAGGACGGCCCGGTTGACCCGGGCCGGGTCCGCGTCGGCGTGCCTGGTCCGCACGTCCCAGCCGGTGGCGCTCGCGCCGTCCTCGGTCGCGCCGCGCACGAACGGCGGGTGTCCGGGCCAGCCGATATCGATATCCGGGGCGTCGTCGGCGGTGTACAGCGGTGCTATCCGGACACCGTCGTACGTGGTCTGCGCCAGCAGATCCTCGACCGCGTCCGGGTCGTCGCGACGGCCGCCCTTCGCGAGCGCACCGGCCACCAGCCTGCGCCACTGCTCGCGGGTCGCGGTGGGGAAGGGCGCCGCCAGGGCCAGGGAATCCGGGGCCTCGGGCTCGGCTTGCGGCTCGATGTCGGGCGCAGCGGGCATTCTCGGGATCGTAGAGGCCGAGAACGCTATCGGGCCTGGCCGGGTGGCCGACGTCTCGGCACCGGCGGGCCCGGTGCGCGAAAAGATCGCATCATCGCGCTTGAGAAACACACCGGCCGGGCATTCTCACCTCGGCAGGGCAGGAGGCGACGAGAGACCGGCGGGCACAGGACAGTGGCAGGCCAGACGGAGCGGACCTTCGACGCCGACTCCCGGACCCCGTCCCAGGCGCGCGGTTTCGCGAAGGCCGCCCTGCCCGAGCTCATCGGCGGGCGGGTCCCGCAAGCCCTCTACGACGACGTCGAACTGATCGTCAGCGAGCTGATCACCAACGCGGTACGGGCCGGCAGCCCCTCGATCCACCTCGCCCTGAGCTACGAGCGCACCCGAGTCGTGCTGCGGGTCAGCGACCGCGCGGTCGGCTGGCCGCACGAACGCTCGTCGGCGGCCACCGACCCCGGTGGGCGCGGGCTGCCTTTGGTGAGCGCGCTCAGCGCTGCGTGGGGCGTGCGCCTCGTGCCGGGGGGCAAGATCGTCTGGGCAGAGCTGGCCGTTCCCGCCTGAGCCCGGCGCGGCCGGCTGTGCGTGGACACAGAGATTCACCGACACGCGCAACGAACGGAACGGACGCGGGCTGACGCGCGTCTACCAGACATGCGAGAACGCAGCGGCAGCTTCGAGGAGTCCGCATGACCCGCACGCTTCCGGCGCCGCAACGGGCGGCGCTGACCCCGGGCCAGCTCGCGATGCTGCGCACCATGCTCGAGGAACAGCGCACCTTTCGCGTCGATCAACTACGCCAACTGCACGAACCCGGCTCGCCCCTGAGCAGCACCGACCCCGAAGTCGTCCGTTCGCTCACCGCCGGTGCCCGCGCCGCGCTGCACGACGTGCAGGCCGCGCTCTGGCGCATGGACGAGGGGTGCTACGGGCGCTGCACCGGCTGCGGGCACCCGATCGAGGTGCACCGCCTGGAGATCCTGCCCGCCTCGGCCACCTGCTCGACCTGTCGCCAGCACGCCGAGTCGGCGCCGGATCCGCGGCGGTAGACGGCTAGTAGGGTCGGCGGACGTGAGCGCCGCCGACCCTCTGGCCGATCCCGCCGCAGCGGCGCAGGACGCCGCTCGCGCCCTCGCCGAACGCACCGGAGCACCGCACCACGACGTGGCCATCGTGCTCGGTTCCGGCTGGGTGCCGGCCGTCGACGTGCTCGGCGCCGCCGACGCCGATCTTGCCGTGACCGACCTGCCCGGCTTCCTGCCGCCGGCGGTCGAGGGGCACGCCGGCCGCATCCGGTCGCTGGACGTGGCCGGCCGGCGGGTACTGGCCTTCCTCGGCCGCACCCATCTCTACGAGGGCCGCGGCGTGCCGCCGGTGGTGCACGGGGTGCGCACCGCGATCGCGACCGGTTGCCGCGTCGTGATCCTCACCAACGCCTGCGGCGGGCTGCGACCCGACCTCGCGGTCGGCGACCCGGTGCTGATCAGCGACCATCTCAATCTCACCGGCCGCACGCCGCTGGTCGGCCCCCGGTTCGTCGACCTGTCCGACGCCTACTCCGCCCGGCTGCGCGCCCTGGTCCACGAGATCGAACCCGGCTTGGCCGAGGGCGTCTACGCGATGTTCCCCGGCCCCCAGTACGAGACCCCGGCCGAGGTGCGGATGGCCGGCGTGCTCGGCGCCGACCTCGTCGGCATGTCCACGGTGTTCGAGACGATCGCGGCGCGGGCCGAGGGCGCCGAGGTGCTCGGCCTGTCGCTGGTCACCAACCTCGCGGCCGGGCTCGGCGACCCGCTCGACCACGAGGAGGTGCTCGCGGTCGGCCAGGCCTCGGCCACCCGGATGGGCTCGCTGCTCGCACAGCTCATCCCCCGGCTATGACGATCCTGCTCACCGGAGCCGCCGGGCGCATCGGCACCGCATTGCGCGAGCGGCTGCCCGCCCTCGGCTGGACGCTGCGCTGCCTCGACCGTGAGCCGCTGACGGACGGGCTGCGGGTCGACCTCGCCGACGAGGCCGACAGCGAGGCGCTGGCCGCGGCCGTCGACGGCGTGGAGGCCGTCGTGCACCTGGCCGGCATGCCGACCGAGGCGCCGTGGCCGGTGATCCGCGACGCGAACATCGACGCGCTGGTGCGCCTGCTCGAGGCCGCGCGGCGCGCCGGGGTACGCCGGGTCGTCTACGCCTCCTCCAACCACGCCACCGGGTTCACGCCGGTGGCCGACGACCTGCCCACCGACCGGCCGCCGCGCCCGGACACGCTCTACGGCGTCAGCAAGGTCTTCGGCGAGGCGCTGGGCCGCTACTACGCCGACCGGTACGGCCTGCAGGTGGCCTGCCTGCGCATCGGCACCTTCGCCGACGTCCCGCGCGACCGGCGCACGCTGTCCACCTGGCTGTCCCCCGGCGACTGCGCCCGCCTGGTCGACGCGTGCCTGCGCGCACCCGACCTCGACTACGCCGTCGTCTGGGGCGTCTCGAACAACACCCGTCGGACGTGGAGCCTGGCCGGCGCCCGCGCGCTCGGCTACGACCCCGTCGACGACGCCGAGATCTACGCCGGCCGGCTCGACCGCCCGGCCCCCGACCCGTCCGACGCTCTGGTCGGCGGTGGCTTCACCTCCCCCGGATTCGGTATCGACGAAGTGGCGGCCCGGTCGTGAGTGACCTTCTCGACGACGTCCACGCCTGGATCGCCGACGACGTGGACGACGCCGCGGCCGACGAACTGCGCGCGCTCGCCGACGCCGCCGACCGGGGTGATGCGGGCGCCCGCAGCGAACTCGCCGCGCGCTTCGCGGGGCACCTGGAGTTCGGCACGGCCGGCCTGCGCGGGCCGCTGCGCGCCGGGCCCAACGGCATGAACCGCGCGGTCGTGCGCCGCGCGGCGGCCGGGCTGGCCACGTGGCTGAGCGCGCAGGGACGCAGCGGGCAGCCGGTGGTCGTCGGCTACGACGCCCGGCACGGCTCGACGGTGTTCGCCGAGGATTCGGCCGCGGTGCTCGCCGCGGCCGGTTTTGAGGCGCACCTGCTGCCCCGGGTCCTGCCCACGCCGGTGCTCGCGTTCGCCGTCCAGCGCCTGGGCGCAGCGGCGGGGGTCATGGTGACGGCGTCGCACAACCCGCCGGCCGACAACGGCTACAAGGTGTATCTCGACGACGGCGCGCAACTCGTCCCGCCGGCCGACCGCGAGATCGAGGCGGCCATCCACGCCCAGGGCCCCACCCGCGACATCCCGCTCGCGGCCGGCAGCGTGCACCACCTCGGCGAGGACATCGTCGCCGCCTACGTCGCGGCCGTCGTCGGGCTCGTACCCGACGGGCCGCGCGGCCTGCGCATCGTGCACACCTCGATGCACGGCGTCGGCAGCGAGACGGTCACCGCGGTATTCGCCGCCGCCGGCTTCACCGACGTGACGCCGGTGCCGCAGCAGGAGCAGCCCGACCCGGACTTCCCCACCGTCGCCTTCCCCAATCCGGAGGAGCCCGGCGCGCTCGACCTCGCCTTCGACCTCGCCCGCAGCATCGACGCCGCGATCGTCATCGCCAACGATCCCGACGCCGATCGCTGCGCGGTGGCCGTGCCCGGCCCGGACGGCGCGTGGCGGATGCTGCGCGGCGACGAGGTGGGCGTCCTGCTCGCCGACGCGCTGCTGCACCGCGGCGTGCGCGGCACCTACGCCACGACCATCGTGTCGTCGTCGATGCTCGGGGCGCTGGCCCGCACGCACGGGGTCGGCTACGCCGAGACCCTGACCGGCTTCAAGTGGATCTCGCGGGCGGCGCCCGACCTCGTCTACGGCTACGAGGAGGCACTCGGCTACGCCGTGGCGCCCGACCTGGTCCGGGACAAGGACGGGATCAGCGCGGCTCTGCTGGTGGCCGACCTCGCCGCCCGCCTCGAGGCCGACGGTTCCTCGCTGCTGCACCGGCTGGACGAGCTGGCCGCCGAGTACGGCCGCTACGCCACCGACCAGGTGTCGATCCGGGTCGAGGACCTGTCCGTCATCGCCGACACGATGCGCCGGGTCCGCGCCGACCCGCCGGGTGAGCTGCTCGGCGGCACGGTGACGGTGGAGGACCTGCTGCCCGACGCCGACGTGCTGCGCTGGCGGGTGCCGGGCGCGCGGGTCGTGGTGCGCCCGTCCGGCACCGAGCCCAAGCTCAAGGCCTATCTCGAGGTGGTCGAACGGTCGGGTTCGGCTGACGCCGCCGCGCAGCGCCTCGGCCGCTTGCGCGACGAGGTGGCCGCGCAGCTGCGCTGAACGCCCGCTCGCGCACCCGCCGGTCAGTGCGTGCGGACGAGCCCGCCGCCCTGCCAGGTCGTCCAGTCGACGTTCCAGTCGCCGTAGCCCGCGCCGAGCGACATCTTGGGACCGTCGGCGTTCGGGTACTGCACCACGTCGCCGACCTCGAAGACGTTGTAGAGCTTCGCGGCGTCGGCCGGGAGCAGGTTGGTGCATCCGTTGGACGAGTCGACACCGCCGTCGATGTTGGCGACGTTCCACGGCGCGGAGTGCAGGTACTCACCGCCGTAGGTGAGCCGCTGCGTGTACTTGATCCCGCACTCGTGGTAGCCCGGCCCGCTCATGCAGATGCTCTTGCCCTTCTCCATGATCACCTTGGTGCCGTGGGAGGTGGGCGTGTTCTTCGCGCCGAGCGACACCGGGAAGATGCCGAGCTTCTTGCCGTCACGGGTGACCGTCATGCGGTGGTCGGCGTCGTTGACCACCGCCACCGTGCTGGACCCGGTGGTGAAGTCGAGGGTCAGGTCGTTGTCGTAGGCCAGCCCGGCACCGGCGGACTTGCCGCGCATCGGCATGGTCACCCGCACCGTGGCGTGCGCGGGCCAGTAGGTCTGCAACCGCAGGTGGGCCTCGATCGGGTAGCCCTTGAGGTACTGCGAGCTCTCGAAGTACCAGGCCGCCGGCTGCGAGTGTCCGTCGACGTCCACCGTGGTGGCCCGCTGCAGGGCGCGGCCGTCGGTGACCTTCTTCGAGAAATACGCGATCACCGGCATGCCGACGCCGTAGTGCGCACCGTCGCTGTTGAGCAGCTTGACGTGCACCGCCTGCGCCGGCTTGGCCGACGGCGAGGTCACCGGCGAGTGGCTCGGGCGCAGCGGGGCCACCGCGCCGGAGGTGCGCTGCGGGCGGCTGGCTGCCTGCTGCTGATGCGGCCGGGAGCCGTCTCCCTCGACGGCCTTCACCACGGCCAGGGCGCCGCCGGCGACGGCGACCACCGCGGCCGCGGCGGCCAGCGGGGCCAGCACGTGACGCGATCGGCGGGGCGCCCGGTGGCGGCGCCGCGGCTCGCTGCGCAGGGTGTCCTCGCCGGTCGCCGCCTCCTCGGCGAAGCGCGGGGGCGGCGGGGCGGCGGAGTCGCCCACGGCCGAGCGGGCCCGGACCGAGAAGGCGTCGCCGAGCAACTGCTCGAGTTCGTCGTCAGTCATCGCCACCGCCCAGCACCTTGTGCAGCGTCGCGAGCCCACGGCTCGCCGCGGACTTCACCGAGCCGGGCGAGATGCCCAGCGTCTGCGCGATCTCACGCTCCGACATCCCCGACCAGTAGCGCAGCACCAGCACCTCGCGCTGGTGGCGGGGCAGGGCGCGCACCGCCCGCAGCGCTGCGCGGTGCTCGTCTCGCACCAGTACGTCGTGGTCGGCGGGCGCGGTGGCCTCGGGCTCGGCCACCCGCAGGTGCTTGCGGGCGGTCTGGCGCCGGCGCAGCACCGACCGTGACAGGTTCAGCACGCTGGTGCGCAGGTAGGCCAGCGCCGCGTCCGGGTCGCGCAGCGAACCCGCGCGCCGGTGCAGCGCGACGAACGCGTCCTGGACGACGTCCTCGGCGCTGGCGACATCGTCGACGAGCAGCGCCGCCAGGCGGACCAGGTAGCGCCAGTGCGCGTCGTAGAGCCCGCGCAGGTCGATGGCCGGGTCCGGCGTCGTCGACGGCACGCTCGTTCCAGGGAACGCCCGCACGCCCTCGTCTGTCACCGGGCTCAAGAGTGCCACAAGCAGGAGACGCCGACCCTACCGGCGAGGTTGCGTAACCCGGGCCACACGCGGGCGGCCGGGCGCCGTCACACTGGGGTCGTGACGTTCGAGCGCGAGGTGCCCGGCCCGGGTCAGGAGTCGGTGTGGGCGTACCCCCGGCCGCCGGCGTGCGTGCCCTCCGACCGGCACGTGGTGGTCCGCCTCGGCGAGCGGGTGGTGGCCGACAGTCGAGCGGCGTTGCGGGTGCTCGAGACCAGCCACCCACCCACCTGGTACCTGCCCCGCAGTGACGTCGACGCGACGTTGCTGCGCCGGTCACGGACCCGCTCCACCTGGTGCGAGTGGAAGGGCCCGGCGACGTACTGGGACGTGCAGGACGGCGCGCGGGTCGTCGAGGCCGCGGCCTGGTCCTACGAGGACCCCACCCCGGCGTTCCGGGTCGTCACCGGCCACCTGACGTTCTACCCGTCGCGCTTCGCCTGCTTCGTCGACGGCGAGCGGGTGCGCCCGCAGGACGGCGGTTTCTACGGCGGCTGGATCACCGACGACGTCGTCGGGCCGTTCAAGGGCGCTCCCGGCACCTGGGGCTGGTAGCCCGCACCGCGGTCCGCAGCGCCCCCGTTCGGACCCGCTACCGCGGTCCGAACTGCCGGTCACCGGCGTCGCCGAGCCCGGGCACGATGTAGGCGTTCTCGTTGAGCTTGTCGTCGACGCTCGCGGTGAACAGCCGGATCGCCAGGCCCGACTCCTCGAGCGTGCGCAGTCCCTCCGGCGCGGTGAGGGCACAGATCACCGTGAGGTCGGTGGCCCCGCGCCCGGCCAGCAGGCGCAGACAGTGCAGCAGCGAGCCGCCGGTGGCCAGCATCGGGTCGAGGACGATGACCGGCCGGCCGTCCAGCGTGTCGGGCAGTGAGGCCATGTACGGGTGTGGCTCGTGCGTGCGCTCGTCGCGGGCCAGGCCGACGAAGCCCATCTGCGACTCGGGCAGCAGGTTGAACGCCGCCTCGGCCATCCCGAGCCCGGCCCGCAGCACCGGCACGAGCAGCGGCGGGTCGGCGAGGACCGTGCCGGTGGTCGGAGCCACCGGCGTGACGATGGGCTGGTCGGCCCGCTCCAGATCGCGGGTGGCCTCGTAGACGAGCAGGGTGGCCAGCTCGCGCAGCGCGCTGCGGAAGTCGGAGTTGGTGGTGCGTTCGTCGCGCATCACCGTCAGCCGCGACTGGACGATGGGATGGTCGACGACGGTGACCTGCAGCGCGCTCACGCCTGCGACCCTAACCGGCCATCGTGGGCCCGGCCGACGAACGCCGGGCCTACCCCGCTCTCCGTAGGATGGGCGGGTGACGGTCACCGAACGCGCGGCGCTGCCCGACGTGACGCGCGACAACGCGACGCTGCGTCGGTTCCTGCACGGCATGCCCGGCGTCGACCAGGTGGGGGCGGAAGGACGCGCGGCCGCGCTCGCCACCCGCAGCATCAAGACCACCGCCAAGGCGTGGGCCATCGACACCGCCATCTCGATGGTCGACCTCACCACCCTCGAGGGTGCGGACACGCCGGGCAAGGTGCGCTCGCTGTGCGCGAAGGCCGCCCGCCCCGACCCGACCGACGCGACGGCGCCCCCCGCGGCCGCCGTCTGCGTATACCCCGATCTCGTGGCCACGGCGGTCGAGGCGCTGCGCGGCACCCGCGTGGGAGTGGCCTCGGTGGCCACCGCGTTCCCGTCCGGGCGGGCGGCGCTGGAGACCAAGCTGCACGACGTGCGCGACGCCGTGGCCGCCGGCGCCACCGAGATCGACATGGTCATCGATCGCGGCGCGTTCCTGGCCGGGCACTACCTGCAGGTGTTCGAGGAGATCGTGGCGACGAAGGCCGCGTGCGGGCCGGCGCACCTCAAGGTCATCCTCGAGACCGGCGAGCTCGCCACCCTCGACAACGCCCGCCGCGCGTCGTGGCTGGCGCTGCTGGCCGGCGGCGACTTCATCAAGACCTCCACGGGCAAGGTGTCGCCGGCCGCGACCCCGCCGGTGGCGCTGGTGATGCTCGAGGCGGTGCGCGATTTCGCGGCCGCGACGGGTGAGCGCCGCGGGGTGAAGCTCGCCGGCGGCATCCGCTCGGCCAAGGAGGCGGTGCGTTACCTCGTCATGGTCAACGAGGTGGTCGGCGACGACTGGCTGACGCCCACGCTGTTCCGCTTCGGCGCCTCCAGCCTGCTCAACGACCTGCTGCAGCAGCGGCACAAGCTGACGACCGGCAACTACGACGGCCCCGACTACGTGACGGTGGAGTGAGCGCTTGCGCGAACGACCAGGAGACACAGCCCGCGACGTAGGAGCGGATCGGCTCGACGACGGGCCCGAGCGCAGCGAGCGGCCCAGAGGAGACCGATGAACGATTCACGATTCACATACGCACCGGCGCCCGAGTCGCGCGACATCGCTCGGCTGAAGCCGAGCTACCAGATCTTCGTCGACGGCGCGTTCCGCGACGGCAGCGGCGAGGCGATCAAGACCATCAACCCGGCCGACGAGGAGCCGCTGGCCGAGGTGGCCGAGGCCGGCCCGTCCGACGTCGACGACGCGGTGCGCGCGGCCCGGCGGGCCTACGACGGGCCGTGGTCGAAGATGTCCGGCGCCGAGCGGGGCAAGTACCTGTTCCGGATCGCGCGCGCGATCCAGGAACGCGGCCGCGAGCTCGCGGTGCTCGAGTCGCTGGACAACGGCAAGCCGATCCGCGAGTCGCGCGACGTCGACATCCCCACCGCCGCGGCCCACTTCTTCTACTACGCCGGCTGGGCCGACAAGCTCGCGCACGCGGGCTTCGGGCCCGACCCGCGCCCGCTCGGGGTGGCCGGCCAGGTGATCCCGTGGAACTTCCCGTTGCTGATGGCGGCGTGGAAGATCGCGCCGGCCCTGGCCTGCGGCAACACGATCGTGCTCAAGCCGGCCGAGACCACGCCGCTGACCGCGCTCGTCCTGGCCGAGATCGTCGCCGAGGCCGACCTGCCGCCCGGCGTCGTCAACATCCTCGCCGGCGGGCCGTCGATCGGGCAGGCCATCGTCGAGCACGAGGGCATCGACAAGGTGGCGTTCACCGGCTCCACCGAGGTGGGCAAGCAGATCCAGCGCGCGGTCGCCGGCACGTCGAAGAAGCTGACCCTCGAGCTCGGCGGCAAGGCCGCCAACGTGGTCTTCGACGACGCGCCGCTCGACCAGGCCGTCGAGGGCATCGTCAACGGCATCTTCTTCAACCAGGGGCAGGTGTGCTGCGCCGGCTCGCGGCTGCTCGTGCAGGAGTCGATCGAGCAGGAGCTGATCGAGGCGCTGCAGCGGCGGCTGGGCACGTTGCGCGTCGGCCACCCGCTGGACAAGAACACCGACGTGGGCGCCATCAACTCGGCCGCGCAGCTGGCGCGCATCCGCGAGCTCACCGACGCCGGCGAGGCGGAGGGCGCCACCCGCTGGTCGCCGCCGTGCGACCTGCCCGAACGCGGTTTCTGGTTCGCGCCCACGGTGTTCACCGGCGTCACGCAGGCCTCGCGCATCGCGCAGGAGGAGATCTTCGGTCCGGTGCTGTCGGTGCTCACGTTCCGCACGCCCGACGAAGCCGTGGCCAAGGCCAACAACACCCCGTACGGGCTGTCGGCCGGGGTCTGGACCGAGAAGGGCTCGCGCATCCTGTCCATGGCGTCGCGCCTGCGGGCCGGCGTGGTGTGGGCGAACACCTTCAACCGCTTCGACCCCACGTCGCCGTTCGGCGGCTACAAGGAGTCCGGCTTCGGTCGCGAGGGCGGACGACACGGATTGGCGGGCTACCTCGATGTGTGAGGTCCACGATGGCTGAGCGGGCCGAGCGGATCGGGGTCCGCAAGACGTACAAGCTCTACCTCGGCGGCGCGTTCCCGCGCTCGGAGTCGGGCCGTTCCTACCCGGTGTCCACCCCGCAGGGCGAGCTGCTCGCGCACGCGGCGCAAGCCTCACGCAAGGACGTGCGCGACGCCGTGCGCGCGGCCCGTGCGGCGTTCGCCAAGTGGTCGGGCGCGACGGCCTACAACCGCGGCCAGATCCTCTACCGCATCGCGGAGATGCTCGAGGGCCGCCGGGCGCAGTTCGCCGAGGAGGTGGTCGCGGCCGAGGGCGGTTCGGTGGCGCAGGCCCGCGCGCAGGTCGACGCCGCGATCGACCGCTGGGTGCACTACGCCGGGTGGGCCGACAAGTACACGCAGGTGGTGGGCGCCACCAACCCCGTCGTCGGGTCCTACTTCAACTTCACCCTGCCCGAGCCCACCGGTGTCGTCGCGGTGCTGGCGCCGCAGGAGTCGTCGCTGCTCGGCCTGGTGTCGGTGCTCGCGCCGGTGCTGACGACGGGCAACACCACTGTCGTCGTGTCGTCGCAGGACCGGCCGTTGCCCGCCGCCTCGCTGGCCGAGGTGCTCGCCACCTCCGACCTGCCCGGCGGCGTGGTCAACCTGCTCACCGGGTTCACCGCCGAGCTGGCGCCGTGGCTGGCCGCGCACCGCGACGTCAACGCCATCGACCTCACCGGCGCCGACCCGGCGACGCGGGCCGACCTGCAGATCGCCGCGGCCGACAACGTCAAGCGGGTCTACGTGCCGCGCACCACCGACTGGTCGGCCGAGCCCGGCCTGTCGCGGCTGCACGCGTTCGTCGAGACCAAGACGGTCTGGCACCCGATCGGCGTCTGAGCGCCCGTCACGTCGCGTCGTCCCAGACGCCGAGCTTGTCGACGTCGTCCGGGTGGCTGGTCAACGCCCAGAGCGGCCGCCGGCGCCAGTAGGGTTTCTCCGGTACGGCCGGATTCTGCTCGCTCCACGCGATGCGCCCCCAGCCCCACCACCACGCTCCGTCGGTGTGCGACCAGTACCCGGGCGTGGGGCCGGCCTCCAGGTGGGCCGCGCGGACGGCCTCCCCCGCACCCGACGCAGGTCGGGTGAGGCGACTGTTGGCACGGCCAACGGTCGAACCGTAGTGCAAGATTGGATCGCAGCTGCCGCACCAGGACGGCGAGCGCCGACCTGGAGGCACAAGGGTGTCGCAACCTCACGCACGAAGCAACCGGACGTCAGCCGACCATCGAGCACGCAGCACGCGGCGTCGGGCCCGAGCTGTCGCCGGCGTCGCAGCGGCCTGTGCGCTCGCCGCGTGCAGCGGAACGAGCGGCACGTCGTCCAAGAACAGCAGCTCTGCGAACAGAACGACTCCGTCGAGCGCGCCCGCCACGTCGTCCTCCGCCGCTGTCGGATCCGTACTGGCCAAGGTGCGGGCCAGCGCGCCGGGCGTCATCGAGAAGGTCATGCGCCAGCTCGTCGTGCCCGGTGCCGTCGTCCTGGTGTCGACACCGTCCGGCCGCTACGAGCAGACCTTTGGCGTCTCGGCACTGTCCACGAAGACGCCGATGAACGCCGACGACCACGTCCGGATCGGCTCGGTCACCAAGACGATGACCGGCACGGTCATCATGCAGCTCGCGCAAGAGGGCCGCTTGAAGGTGACCGATCCGATCTCGAAGTACATACCGTCGGTGCCCAACGGCACGCACATCACACTTGCCGAAATGCTCGACATGCGCAGCGGGCTCGTCAGCTACACCGAACTCGAGTCGTTCAACCGCACCCTGGACACCGACCCCGGGAAGGCGTGGACACCGCAGGAACTGATCAAGTTGGGTCTGGCCGAGCACCCCTACTTCGCCCCCGACAAGGGCTACCACTACTCGAACACGAACACCGTGTTGCTCGGTCTGGTGGCTCAGAAGCTCACCGGAGAGACGCTGCAGCAGTTGTTCCAGCAGCGCATCTTCACACCACTCGGTATGACCCACACGTCGCTACCGACCGCGACCGACGCGAGCATCCCGACGCCGTACTCGCGCGGCTACCTGTACGGCACGAACGTGTCGACGCTGAAAACCGCCGCGTTGCCGAAGGCGCAACAGGCCGCGGCCGAGGCCGGCACGCTGAAACCGCACGACGTGACGAACGCCAATCCTTCGTGGGGATGGGCGGCGGGCGGTGTGATCTCGACAGCCGGCGACCTCGCGATCTACGCGCAGCACCTCGTCGGCGGCGGGCTGCTCAACGCCGAATACCAGAAGAAGCGCCTCGATAGCCTGCGCGTCGTCGACCCGAGCAACCCGCAACACGGGCGCTACGGGTACGCGCTGCTCCAGATCGGCAACCTCATCGGCCACAACGGCTCGTTGCCCGGCTACCAGTCGTTCATCGCCTACAACCCCACCAACAAAACGACGCTCGTCGTCTGCACGAACCTGCAGAACTCGCCCGGAGGCCAGGGCCCGGCCGACACCATCGCGCGCAGTCTCGCCCCGCTCGTCAACTAGGCGCGCCGCGCGGGCGCGGCGGCTGCGATCACCGCGGCCGCCGCACCCGGCTCCGACTCAGTACCTGTCGTAGAGCAGGGCCGCGATGTGGTCCTCGTCCGCGAAGACCTGGGTGAGGTCGGAGACCTGTTTGAGCGTGAGATTGTTGACGTACAACGCGAACTCCAGGTGCCGGCCGGACGCGGTGTCGATGTAGCCGATGAGCGTCTCGGCGTTGATCACGAATTGCCGCCCGGCGATGTCGCCGGAGGCGACGGTCCCTGTCTTGGCGAAGACGTGGCCCGCGGCGGGACTGTTCTTCTCATCGGCAGCGATCGATCCGTCCCGTCCGAGGATCGGCAGCGACTGCTTGAAGGTGGCCGCATCCGGTCGCGAGGAGATCGTCTTGAGCACCTCGAGCGCGGCGTTCGGCGTCGTGAGGTCACCGGGTTCACCTCCGCGGCCGTCGGAGAAGGTGAACCCGTCGCCGGGAACACCGTGCGTGGTCAGGTACTGGTGGACGAGCGACAGCCCGGCAGCGCACTCGCGCTGGTGCGCGGTCAGTGCGAGCAGGCACATGTTGGTGTCGGCGCCCTTGTTGTGGCTGACCTTGAGGATGAGTTTCTCGTACTCACGCCACGGCGGTGACGTGAACGCCGCGAGCCGGCGGTCGCCCGTGTAGTTCTGCGTGGTCGGCAGCAGCTGCACCGGGTTCGACCCGTTCGTGGCCGCGTTAACACTGACACCGCGCTTGGCCAGCGCATCGATGAGCGCCACCCGGGCGAACGCCGACGGGTCCTTGATGTCCGCGGTCTGCACTATTGGCTTGCCGTTGGCCGGCACGGTGCCCGTCACCACGAGATTGCCCTTGCCGTCAGGCGTAACCGTAACGTCGGGCGGATCGCCGGCTTTCCCGGTGGTGACCTTCGACGTGACCTTCTGCGTCGAGATCGCGGGGCGGTAGCTGAACTGCGCGCGCTGGCCCGTGGTGTGTCCGGTGAAGCTGAGGTCGATCACGTTCTCATTGATCATCATCGGGTCCAGCGGGATGCTCGACAACTCCTGGTGCGGCGCCCAGAGCCGGTCGTCGATGACGACGTTGCCGTTGACGTGGTTGACCCCACTCTTCGCGATCTGGTCGGCGAGGGCGTTGATCGCGGCGAGCGGGTTCTCGGGCGTGAGTGTCGCCATGCCCGGGACGGTGTTGGCCTCCATGTGGTCGAAGTCGCGGAAGTCGACCGTCCCGTCCTTCTTCGCGCGGCCGCCGAAGACGAGGTCGCCCTGGGCGACGAGCACGAGCGAGCCGTCGAGGGTGTGGCCCTGAAGCTTGCCGGTGGCGTACACCGGCGTGACGAAACGGTGGTCGGGCTTGAGCGCGTCCCACGTGGAGATGCCGGTGAAGACCTTCGTCGTCGAGCCGGGCGGGAAGTACTGGTTCGCGTTGAGGTCGATCAGTGTCTTGCCGGTGCCCAGGTCGCGGACAGCCAGTCCCCAGCGGCTGTGGACGTAGCGCGCCTTGTCCATCACCGCGAGGATGTTCTTCGGGACGGCCGTCGACGACGCGGGATGCGTCGAACCGGCGGACGACCCGCCGGACGACCCGCTGCACGCGGAGGTAGCCGCGAGCGCTGCCACGACGACGGACGCGACGCGCACGCGCTTACTGGCTGAAAGGAGGGACACGGTATCTCCTGAGGGGACGGGACGGGCGTCGGGGCGTGATCGAATCTGCGTCCGTCTGCGGCATCACGAGGGTCGGTAGAGGACGTCGGTGATGGCCGCCTGGTCCTGCATCACGCCGACGATCTGGTCGAAGCCCTTCAGCGGCGAGAGATCGTTGAGGATGATCGCGTAGGCGATGCCGGTCGTCGACCACTACGTTGCCGTCGACCTTCTTGATACCGCTCGCCCGTACCTGTGTCGCGAGATCCTTCAGCGCGGTGAGCGGATCCTGCGGGGTGAGTTCGGCGGTGCCGAGGTTGTTCGCGTTGTTGTGGTCGAAGTCGGTGAACTGGATCATGTCGTCCTTCGTGCGCCGCCCGCCGAGCGTCAGGTCGCCGGCGGCAGCGACGCCTACGGCGACGACGACACGTGATCCACGGGACGAACGCACAAGCTCTTGTAGCACGCGCAGGTCCACGTGTCGCGCGCAGCGGGCCGCTGACTCATGGCCCCGGCGGATCCGGGCGCAGGTTGATCAGCTCGGCGGCTAGTGGCTGATCTGGTCCGGGGCCGGCACCTGGACGTGCACGGCGGACCCGAACCGCGACAGCAGCGCCCCGCTGCGCAGTTCGGCACCGCCGATCTTGTAGTGCTGGCTCAGCTGCACCGGCCGGCCCTGCGCGTCGACGTCGAGCGTGGTCGACGCCGACTTCACCCCGTTCTGCGACTGCTCGGCGCGCAGCACGGACGTGGCGGGCAGCTTGGCCGAGACCGCCGAGAAGGTGAACCGGCTCGCCCGGACGCCGTCGACGGTCCGGGCGCCCGCCGCGTGCACGCCGGTGGCCGCCGTGCGCAGGTCACACGACAGGCCGGGCCGGGTGTACTCCAGCGTCAGGCCCAGCTCGAACTCGAAGGTGTGCACCTTCTGCTCGCTCTCGTGCTCGCTGACCACGATGTACTTGCTGGTGCTGCCGACGGCCGGCCCGCGCGCGTACAGCGCGCCGCCGGACACGATCACCCGGGTGTGGCCGCCGGACACGGCGACGTCGAGGTCGGCGGCACTCAACCGGCCGGCCGACAGCGTCTCGCTGCCGCGCACCCGGAACAGCTGGCCACCCGCGAGCGTGTTGGCGTCGACGCGGGCACTGCGGATCTGCGGCGCGGCCCGGCACACGTCGTCGAAAGGCGCGCCGGCCGCCGGCGGGGCCGACGACCTGCCGGCACCGGTGCCCGGGTGGGACGCGGAACCGCTCGGCGAGGCGCTCGACCCTCCGCCGGAGCCCGAACACCCGGACAGGGCGAGCAGGAGCAGCCCGGCGCCCACCCCGACGGACGTGCGGCGCACTACTGCGCCACCCTGGTGGCCCGGACGACGTCGAGCAGCGCGGGGCCGTCGGGTACGCCGAGGCCGGTGCACGGGTCCCATCCGGGCGCGGCGTCGTAGGCGCCGTTCGAACCCTCGGTGATGTCGCGGAATCCCTTGACCGATTTCCCGGCGCTGACGCCGGCATACAGGGTGGGCTGCAGCAGGCCGAGCTTGCGGCCGGTGGCCTGGGCGAGCCGGCACACCAACCCGGCCCACAGCGGCGCGACCGCGCTGGTGCCGCCGATCGTGCCCGCCTGGCCGTCGACCACGACCTGATAACCGGTCTGCGGATCGGCCACCGCCGAGACGTCGGGCACGCCGCGCCCGCCGGCGGAGGACGCGGCGCCGCCGCTGCGCGCGGGCACACCCGCGTCCTGCTGCCAGTCGGGCCGGGCGAACGCATCGCTGACACCGCCGCCGGTGGCACCACCCTGACCGCCGTCGTTCCACACGACCTCGCTGGTGACCCTGCCCGACGAATCGAGCTGCAGCGTGGTGCCGCCGCAGCCGAGCACGTGCGGGCTGGCGGCCGGGAAGTCGGCGTGTGCGGCCTGATCGGTCTGCCGGTCGGCGCTGCCGTCGTCGCCGGCGGCCGCGGTGACGGTGCAGCCGAGCAGCACCGCGTCGGCGAAGGCCGCGTCCATGGCCGAGCGGGCCTGCGCGCTCCACTGGTCCTCGCTCTGGCCCCAGCTGATGCTCATCGCGGTGGGCGCGGGGTCGGCGTGCGCGGCCTGCGTGACCGCGTGCAGGAAGCCGTCGTCGGTGTTGGGGGCGAAGTAGACCGACTGCGTGGCCTTGGGCGCGATGGCCCCGGCGACCTCGATGTCCAGCAGCACCTCACCGTCGGCGCCGCCGGGATCCTGGCCCGGCTGGTTCGTCGCCCCGTCCACGCCGACGGCGGTGACCGCCGGCGGGTCGAGCTTCAGCCCCTGGAAGTAGGTGTCGAGGTCGTCCGGCCCGAAACCGCCGCCGAGTTCGATGATCGCCAGCGCCTGGCCCGTGCCGTCGCCGTCGGGCAGCGCGTAGGCCGCAGCCAGCTGGACCGGCGTGTAGCTGACCGCCGACGCCGAGGGCCGGGCGGCGCGCGAGCGGACCTGGGCCTGCGGGCGGTTGTCGAGACCCACCACCGCCAGCAGCGGGCCGGCGAGGCCGCTCGCGAGCGTGAGCTCACCGGTGGGCTGGTAGGCCGAGCCTCCGTCGGCCAGCCGCACCGCCCGCAGCTGGGTGCCGAACAGCGCACCCACCGCCTGCGCGGCGCCGCGCACGACGACCTGACGGGTGACCGCGTCGGCCGACACGACCTCGACGCCCGCCTCGACGATCGCGGCCTGTACCGCCGCGAGTTCGGTCGGCTCGGCGCCGTAACGGGCGGCGAGCTCCGCCCGCGTCAGCGGCGGCCCGGCGAACGCCGCCGCGTCCGGCTCGGCGCGGCGGCGCAGCACCAGGGTGGCGGTGACGGCGGTCGTGGCGTCGAGCGGGCCGACCACGTTCGCGTCATTCCACAGCTGACGCAGGCTGCCGGCGAAGGGGCTGCGGGGGGCGCTCATGAGATCAATCATGGACCGGCCCACCGACAATTCCGACCCCGGAGTGCGCCCGGTAGGTTCGCGCGTATGACGAGTGCCAGCGACGGGTCCAGCGCCGCGATCATCCCGATCACCCTGACGGTCAACGATCGCACCGGCCTCACGCTCTACGCCCCGCCGTGGGAGGACGAGGACGGCGAGGAGTGGCAGGGCTTCCTGGGCGACGGGTCGAAGATCCTGCTCTACCCCAACGCCGAGGACCTCGCCGCGTTCATCGCCTCGGGCGAGGAGAACGACCTGTCCGACCACCCCGGCTGGGGCCAGGTCCTCAAGTCGACGCCGGACGAGCTGAAGCCGGGCAGCGAGGACCACTACGACCTCGACGAGGTCTACGAGTGGGCCAGCGGCGAGCCCGATCCCGTGCACGTCTCCGCCCTGGCCAACGTCGTCGACATGGTGGCCAGGATCGCCGACTGCTGCGACGACGGCGCGCTGCGCCGGCTCGTCGAGGGCACCCCCGCGTACGCCGAGCTGGTCGACGAGGAGATCACCTACCAGGGCCGCGACGGCAAGAAGCGCTGGAACGAGCTGGGCGACACGATCGCCGACTCGTGGGAACGCGCGATCACCCGGGTGTCGTCGTGGCTCAACTGGCAGGGCGACTTCACCGAGGTGGAGTTCGACGAGGAGCAGACGCTGTGGGAGCGCGTCGGCGCCGAGCCGGTCGAGATCGTGCTGCGCGACGCCACCTACTTCACCGTCCGCGGCCAGGTGCTCGCCGACGTCCAGGGCGACGAGACCGAGATCGCGTTCATCGGCGGCGACGACACCGTGGCCGTGTTCACCGAGGTCGGCGACCTCGCACACTACTGCCGCACGGCCAAGGGCCACCGGCTCGTGAAGCTCGAGTGGTGGAGCGAACTGGCCGACGCCGAGGACGACGACACGTTCACGCCCGAGATCTCCTACGACCTGCGCAAGCCCTCGGCCGAGGGCGCCGAGCTGGTCCGGCAGCTGGCGCAGTTCTGCGGCCTGGAGGCGGACCTCGACGTGCTCGACGGCCCGACGATCGACCGCGAGGACTGGCGCGAGCTGCTCACCGAGGTCGAGACCTGCCTCGTCGAGCAGGACTGACGCGCTTGCGCCCCGGACGCGTCCCGCCGGTTCGCCGCATCCGGGATGCGTAGCCTCGCCGCAGCGGCCCTGGTGACGCTGGCGTTCGCGGCCGCCGCCTGCACGTCCTCGGCCTCCGGATCGCGCTCGAGCGCGCCGCCCACCTCGTCGCGGGCGACCTCGACGTCGGCAGCGACGCGGGCATCGACGCCGCCGGCCGGCTCCGCGGCGCCGCGGACCTCTTCGGCGCCACGCTCACCCGCGCAACGCGCGTTGGCCGGCCTGAACCTGCGCGGACGGGCCGGCCAGCTGATCATGATCGACTGCCCCAGCGGCGCGGTCGGCGACGCCACCACGCACGCGCTGCGCGAGGACCGCGTCGGCTCGGTGATCCTCGACGGCAACAGCAGCTCCGGCGTGAGCGGCATCGCGCAGGTGACGGCTCGGCTGCAGGACCTCGCGCCCCGGGCGATCGGGCTGTTCATCGCCACCGACCAGGAGGGCGGGCAGGTGCAGCGGCTGCGCGGACCCGGCTTCGACCCGATCGCCTCGGCCGTCACGCAGGGCGGCACGTCACCCGACGCGCTGCGCCGGCAGACGGCCCGCTGGGGCCGGCAGCTGCGCTCGGCCGGCGTCAACGTCGACCTCGCCCCCGTGCTCGACACCGTGCCCGCCGGCGGCGGCTCGAACCCGCCGATCGGCGACCTCGACCGCGAGTACGGGCACACGCCGGCGGCGGTCTCGTCGCACGGCGTGGCCGTGGTGCGCGGCCTGCTCGACGCCGGCGTCGACCCCACCGTCAAGCACTTCCCCGGCCTCGGCCGGGTGGCCGGCAACACCGACACCACCTCCGGGGTCACCGACACCGTCACCGGTGGGCGCAGCAGCTACCTGCAGCCGTTCCGTGACGCCGTGCAGGCCGGGACGCCGTTCGTGATGATGTCCACCGCCGTCTACGCCCGGCTCGACCCGGGCACCCCGGCCGCGTTCTCGCGGCCGATCGTCAGCGGGCTGCTGCGCGGCACGCTCGGGTTCCGCGGAGTGGTGGTCAGCGACGACGTCGGCCACGCCAAGCAGGTGGCGGCCTACTCCCCCGGCGAGCGCGCGGTGCGGTTCGTGTCCGCCGGCGGCGACCTGGTCCTCACCGTCGTCGCCACGCAGGCCGACGCCATGGTGTCGGCGCTGGTCGCGAGGGCGAAGGCCGACCCCGACTTCCGCAAGCTCGTCGACGCCGCCGCCCTGCGCGTGCTCCAGGCCAAGCAGGCCCGCGGCTTGCTCTAGACCCGCGAATGATCAGCCGAGCAGGACGGTGAGGTCGGGCTCGGGGATGGTGTGGTCGGCGCGCAACGGGCGCACCGCCGTGCCGAGCGCGAAGAACTCGATGGCGTGGTGGCCCCAGGCGTGGGAGTACTCGTCGAGGCTGAACCCGACGACGCCCTCGGCGCCGAGCTGCTGCGCCTCGGCGTACATGCGCGCCATCGCGATCTCGCGTGCGTCGTAGACGGCCTGGGTGAACTGCGGGATCTCGACGTTGTTGCCGGTGTTGCGGAACATCTGGCCCAGCCGCTGGTGGGCCACGTGGTACACGCAGGTGCCCATCGTCAGCCCGACGGGTGCGTAGCCGGCCTTGAGCAGCGTCCAGAAGTCGTTGGCCCGCAGCGCCGACGTGAACGGGCGGTTGCGGTTGGTGTGCCAGCTGCCGGTGGGCGGCGCCTGCTCGGCGCGCACCGCGGTGCCTATGGCGATGAACTCGGCGATGGACTCGCCCCACGCGCGCAGGCGCACCGCGAGCTCCACCCCGACGATGCCGTCGGCGCCCAGCGCGTGCGCCTCGGCCTCCATGCGCATCATGGCGAGCTCGCGGGCGTGGTACATCGCCTGGCTCAGCGTGCCCAGCTCCATGTTCTGGCCCCAGTTCCCCGCCTGGAAGCCGATGTGATAGATCGACGTGCCCATCACGAAGCCCACCGGGCGGAAGCCCGCCTGGCGCACGAGCAGGAAGTCCTTGACCGACAGGTCGGAGGTGAACACGCCCTGCGGGCCGACGCCGCGGGCCAGCCGCGCCACCGCCTCGGGCGAGACGCCGTACTGCGTGGGATCGAAGCCCTGCGGTGGTTGGGTCACTGTGCCAGTTTCGCGTAGCCGGGCTTGATCACGTCATTGATGATCTGCAAGCGCTCGTCGAAGCCGATGAACGCGCTCTTCATGGCGTTGATGGTGAACCACTGCAGGTCGGCCCAGTCGTAGCCGAACGCCTGCGCCAGCAGCGTCATCTCGCGGGTCATCGACGTGCCGCTCATCAGCCGGTTGTCGGTGTTGACGGTGACCCGGAACTTCAGTCGTCGCAGCAGCCCGATCGGGTGCTCGGCGATGGACTCGGCCGCGCCGGTCTGCACGTTCGACGACGGGCACATCTCCAGCGGGATCCGCTTGTCGCGCACGTACTGCGCCAGGAGCCCGAGATCACCACCGGCGGTTATGTCATCGACGATCCGCACCCCGTGGCCGAGCCGGTCGGTGCCGCACCACTGGATCGCCTCCCAGATCGACGGCAGCCCGAACGCCTCGCCGGCGTGGATGGTGAAGTGGAAGTTCTCCCGGCGCACGTACTCGAAGGCGTCCAGGTGCCGCGAGGGCGGGAAGCCGGCCTCGGCGCCGGCGATGTCGAAGCCGACGACCCCCTGGTCGCGGTAGCGCACGGCCAGCTCGGCGATCTCGCGGGATCGGGCGGCGTGGCGCATCGCGGTGACCAGTGCCCCCACCCGGATCGGCGTCCCGGCGTCGGCCGCGGCCTGCATGCCCTCGCGGAAGCCGGCGAGCGTGGCGTCGACGACCTGCTCGAGGCTCAGGCCACCCTCGACGTGCTGTTCGGGGGCCCAGCGCACCTCCGCGTAGACCACACCGTCGGCGGCGAGGTCCTCGACGCACTCGCGCGCCACTCTCGCCAGGCCGTCGGTGGTCTGCATGACGGCCACGGTGTGCGCGAACGTCTCGAGGTAGCGCACCAGCGACCCGGAGTCGGCGGCCTCGCGGAACCACTGCGCGAGCTCGACCGGATCGTGGCTGGGCAGCGCCTGGTAGCCGATGCGCTCGCCGATGTCGATGATCGTCTCGGGCCGCAGGCCGCCGTCGAGGTGGTCGTGCAGCAGTGCCTTGGGGGCCTGGCGGATGGACTCGGCGTCGAGCGGGGCGGGCATCGCCCCACCGTAGCGACCGGGCCGGGTGCGGCGTCAGGGCACCAGGGGGCGGATCCGCTCGGCGACGTGCGCGACGAACTGCACCAGCGGACGGCCGTCGCCGACCGGGAGGAGCGAGGCGTGCGTGACGCCGAGGCCGGCCAGCTCGACGATCCGCTCGGCCGTGCGCTCGGCCGGCTCGTCGTCCGGGACGGTGACGTTGAGCTGCACGAGGCCCGGCCCCTCGTGCCCGGCCGCCTCGCGGGCGGCGGTGTAGGCCGGCACCGCGACCCGCACCTGCTCGACGCCGGTCTCGCCGGTCAGCAGCACGCCGTCGGCCAGCTGCCCCGCGACCTCGACCGTCTTGGGCCGCACCGCGCCCACCAGCAGCGGCGGGGGCGCCTGCGGCGGCCAGTCGAGGGCCACGGCGTCGAGGTGCACGTAATGCCCGGCGGTGGTCACGGTCTCGCCGTGCAGCAGTGCCCGCAGGGCGGCCGTGTACTCGCGCAGCAGGGTCATCGGTGAGTCGGCCCGCGCCCCCACCTGGCTCATCCAGTCGAGCACGCCGTGCCCGACACCGGGCATCACGCGTCCGGGGAACAGCCGCTCGAGGGTCGCGAGCTCCATGGCGGTGAGCGCGACGTTGCGCAGCGGCACCGGCAGCAGTCCGATGCCCACCGCGAGCCGTTCGGTCCAGCCGAGCACGGCGGCCGCGGTGGCGATGCCGCTCTCCTTGAAGCAGTCCTCCCACACCCACAGCTGCTCGAGCCCGGCCGCGTCGGCCGCCCGCGCCACCGCCTTCAGGTGCTCCGGCGGTTGGTCGGGCGAGAAGATGGCGCCGAGGACGGTCATGCCCCGATCGTCGCACCTGCCGCCGACACCCCCTCCCCGGTCAGTGGTGCGGTTCGCCCCTCAGTGGTGCGGAATTCCGCACCACTGAGGGCAGAACGCACCACTGACCAGAGAGGGGGTGGGTGGGTCAGGCGATGCGGTCGATGATCAGCGGCGTGTCGGGGGCGTGCCCGCCGATCTCGTAGCCGCCCTCGAGCGCCGCCAGCGCGCGGTCGAAGCGGGCCGGGTCGTCGGCGTGCAGCTCGAGCAGCGGTTCGCCCTCGCGCACCTCGTCGCCGGGCTTGGCGTGCAGCACCACACCGGCGCCGGCCGACACCGGGTCCTCCTTGCGGGCCCGCCCGGCGCCGAGCCGCCACGCGGCCACGCCCACGGCCAGGGCGTCGAGGCGGGTGAGCGTGCCCGAGGCGGGCGCGGTGACGACGTGCGTCTCGCGCGCCGTCGGCAGCTCGGCGTCCGGGTCGCCGCCCTGCGCCGAGATCATCGCCCGCCACGCGTCCATGGCCCGGCCGTCGCGCAGCGCGTCGGCCGGGTCGACGTCGGTGAGCCCGGCGCCGGCCAGCATCTCCCGCGCGAGGGCCAGGGTCAGCGTCACGACGTCGGTGGGGCCGCCGCCGGCGAGCACCTCCAGCGACTCGCGCACCTCGAGCGCGTTGCCGGCGGTGCGGCCCAGCGGGGTGTTCATGTCGGTGAGCAGCGCAACGGTGTGCACGCCGTGCGCGCCGCCGAGCCCGACCATCGTGCGGGCGAGCTCGCGGGCGTCGTCGACGGACTTCATGAACGCGCCCGAGCCCACTTTGACGTCGAGCACCAGGGCCGACGAGCCCTCGGCGATCTTCTTGCTCATGATCGACGACGCGATGAGCGGGATCGACTCCACGGTGCCGGTGACGTCGCGCAGCGCGTAGAGCTTGCGGTCGGCGGGGGCGAGCTGGTCGCCGGCGGCGCAGACCACCGCGCCGACGTCGGCCAGCTGCGCGCGGAACTCGTCGTTGGACAGCGCCGCCCGCCAGCCGGGGATCGACTCGAGCTTGTCCAGCGTGCCGCCGGTGTGCCCCAGGCCGCGGCCGGACAGCTGCGGCACCGCGGCACCGCAGGCGGCCACCAACGGCGCCAACGGCAGGGTGATCTTGTCGCCGACACCGCCGGTGGAGTGCTTGTCGGTGGTCGGCCGCGGCACCCCGGACAGGTCGAGCCGCTCCCCCGACGCGATCATCGCCGCGGTCCATCGCGCGATCTCGTCCGCCGTCATCCCGTTGAGCAGGATGGCCATGGCCAGGGCCGACATCTGCTCGTCGGCGACGTCGCCGCGGGTGTAGGCGGCGATGGTCCAGTCGATCTCGGCGTCGGACAGTGCTCCGCCGTCGCGCTTGGTGCGGATGACGTCGACGACGTCGAAGTCAGCCAAGGTTCTCCCGCCCGAACGCCTGCGGCAGCACGTCGGCCATGGACTGCACACCCTCGGGCGTCTCCACCTGCAGGTCGGGGCCGCCGTGTTCCCACAGCAGCTGCCGGCAGCGCCCGCACGGCATCAGCAGGTCGCCGCGCGAGTCGACGCAGGTGAAGGCCACCAGGCTCCCGCCGCCGGAGCCGTGCAGCGCGGACACCAGCCCGCACTCCGCGCACAGCCCGACGCCGTAGGAGGCGTTCTCGACGTTGCAGCCGGTGACGATGCGCCCGTCGTCGACAAGGGCGGCGGCGCCGACCGGGAACTGGGAGTAGGGGGCGTACGCGTGCCCCATCGCCTCGAGGGCGGCCCGGCGCAGTGCGGGCCAGTCGATCGTCGTCATCGTCAACTCTTCACGTAGGGTTCGCCGTCGGCGGCGGGGGCCTGGACGCGGCCCACGAACCCGGCCACCGCGATGACGGTGACCAGGTACGGCGCCATGGCCAGGAAATTGGACGGGATCTGGACCGGGGTGCCGACGATCGTCAGCGTGGTCTGCAGCTGGTCGGTGAACCCGAACAGCAGCGCCGCGGCGATGGCGCCGCGGGGGCTCCACCGGCCGAAGATCACCGCGGCGAGCGCGATGAAGCCCTTGCCGGAGGAGATGTTCTCGGTGAACTGGCCGGAGCCGCCGATCGTGAGCATCGCGCCGGCCAACCCGGCGATCAGCCCACCCAGGATCACGTTGCGGTAGCGGATCCGGTTGACCTTGATGCCGACGGTGTCGGCGGCCTTCGGGTGCTCGCCCACCGCCCGGGTGCGCAGGCCCCAGCGGGTGCGGAACAGCCCGACCTGCACGGCCACGGCCAGGCCGTAGGTGACGTAGACGATGATGTTCACGTTGAACAGGGCCTGGCCGATGACCGGGAGGTCGCCGAGCAGCGGGATCTTGATGGCGTGCAGCGTGTTGCCGGCGTTGTAGTCGTTCGAGTCCTGCGACATCAGGGACTCGTAACCCAGGTTGGTCAGGCCGAGGGCAAAGGCGTTGAGCACCACGCCGAGCACCACCTGGTTGACGTGGTAGCGGATGGCGAAGACGGCCAGCAGCAGGCCGATCAGCGCACCGGCGATGATCGCGGCGATGACGCCGACGCCGAGGTTCGCCGACGAGCCGAACATCGCGCCCGCGAACGCGCCCAGCAGCATCTGGCCCTCGATGGCCACGTTGATGACGCCCGACCGTTCGCAGACGATGCCGGCGAGCGCGCCGAGCACCAGCGGCACCGCGGCGTTCGTCGACTGCTGCACCAGGCCGGTGACGCTGATCGGGTTGCTGGCGTCGCCGGTGCCGGCCCAGGTGAGGAACCCGAGCACGAACAGCAGCACCGCGACCGTCAGCACCCACGGCATCTGCCGCCGGGTGAAGCCGCGGGCGATCTGGACGGCGCCGAGCAGCACCACGACCAGCCCCATGACGACGGCCCAGGCGGTGCCGGGGAAGCGCAGCGCGGGCACCGTCCACCGGTCGCCGAGCTGCGAGACCTGGAAGACCGCGTCGCCGCTGTTGGCGCCGACCCCCCAGCCGATGATGACCACCGCGCCGGCGACCACCAGGGCGATCCCGGTCAGCAGCCGTTTGCGCAGTGAGGGGCGCAGGTCGACGACGTCGAGGTGGACGACGAGTGCGTCGTCGGGCGGGGCGACGGTGGGGGCGCTCATCCGTTCCACCCCTTCGCCAGGGTGCCGGCGCCGGTACCCGCCCGGGCCGCGCGCAGCCGGAACAGCCCCCGGATCAGCGCCGGTGCCGCGATGAACAGCACGATCACCGGTTCGATGACCGACACCACGGCCGACGGCGTGTGCGTGTCGGCGGCCATCACCACGCCGCCCGCGCGCATCGCGCCGAACAGCAGGCCGGCGAGCACGGTGCCGCCGGGATTGCCGCGGCCGAGCAGCGAGACGGTGATGGCGTCGAAGCCGAGGCCGGCGTCGACGTCCTGGGTGAGCACGTGCCGGGTGCCCAGCACCTGCGAGGCGCCGACCAGGCCGGCGAGCACGCCGGAGATGACCATGGCCAGGATCGTCACCCGCGCGACGTTGACGCCCGCCGTGCGGGCCGCCGCCGGATTGGCGCCCACCGCCCGCAGCGCGAAGCCGAGCGTCGAGCGGGAGAACAGCCACCAGCACGCGGCGGTGGCGATCAACGCGATGATCAGCCCCGAGTGCAGGTCCTCGAAGAGCATCGGCAGGTGGGCGTTCGAGTCGATGTAGCTGGTGGTGGCCTCGGTGGACTTCGGGGCCTGGAACCCGTTGAGGGTCAGCAGATAGCCCAGCAGCGAGTAGGCCACGTAGTTGAGCATGATCGTGGTGATGACCTCGTGCGCACCGGTCTTGGCCTTGAGCACGCCGACGATGCCGCCCCAGATGGCCCCGCCGAGCATGCCGGCGAGGATCGCGACGATCACGTGGATGACGACCGGCAGGTGCCAGGCGAAGCCGACGTAGCCGGCGAAGATCGCGCCGATGATCAGCTGACCCTGGACGCCGATGTTGAACAGCCCGGAGCGGAACGCGACCCCGACGGCCAGACCGCCGAGGATCAGCGGCGCGGCGTTGACCAGCGTGTCCGACAGCGGCCGGAAGACCGGGACGCCGCCGTTGGAGTAGAACGAGTCGGTGTTGAAGATCGACCCGCGGAACAGCGCCGAGTAGCCGGCGGAGATCGCGTCCCACGCCCGGCTCAACGTGTCCGTCGGGTGCTGGAAGAAGTAGGCGAGCGACGAGCGGGTGGGCTCGTCGGTGATCGCGATCAGCACGGCACCGAAGATCAGGGCCACGACCAGCGAGAGCAGCGTGACGACGATCTGGTTGCCGTACAGGTAGGCGTCGACGGCGCGGCGCCACAGCGGGCCCTTGCCCGCAGGCGGTGCCGGCGCATCGGGGCCGCCCGGGTCGCCCGCCGACGCGCCCTTGTCGAGCGTGGTGGTCATCCGGTACCTCCAGCGTCGACGGTGCCGGACGCCGCGGCGCTCAGCGGTGCGGCGGTCGCGGCGTCGTCGGCACTGGCTCCGGCCATGAGCATGCCGATCTGCTCGGCTGGGGTGCCGCCGGGCACCTCGCCCGCGATCTTGCCGCGGTACATCACCGCGATGCGGTCGGCCAGCCCGAGGATCTCGTCCAGCTCGGTCGAGATGAGCACGACGGCGGTGCCCTTGTCGCGCTCCTCGACGATGCGGCGGTGGACGAACTCCATGGACCCGACGTCGAGGCCGCGGGTCGGCTGGGCCACGATCAGCAGCTTGAGCGGACGCGACAGCTCGCGGGCCAGCACCACCTTCTGCTGGTTGCCGCCGGACAGGGTCTGCGCGTACGCGGTCTCGCTCGGTGTGCGCACGTCGAATTCCGCGACCCGCTCCTTGGCGTTGCGTGAGATGGCGGCGAGGTCGAGGTTGCCGAACCGCGCGAACGGCGGCCGGTCGTACATGTCCAGCACCAGGTTCTCGGCCACCGAGAACGATCCGACCAGCCCGTCGTGCAGCCGGTCCTCGGGCACGTAGCCGACGCCCTGCTCGAGGATCTGGTCGGTGGTCAGCGTGTTCACCCGGCGCCCGCCGATGCTGATGCTGCCGCTCACCGGATCGCGCAACCCGACCAGGGCCTCGGTGAGCTCGGTCTGCCCGTTGCCCTGCACGCCGGCGATCGCGTAGATCTCCCCGCCGCGCACGGTGAGCGACGCGTCGTCGACGAGCACCACGCCCTGGTCGTCGACGATGCGCAGCCGGTCGACCTCGAGCACGACGTCGCGGGGCTTCGCCGGCTCCTTGTCGACCATCAGCTGCACCGGGCGGCCCACCATGAGGGCGGCCAGCTCGCCGGACGACGTGCTCGGCTCGGCCGTGCCCACCACCTTGCCGCGCCGGATGACGGTGATGCGGTCGGCGATCTCGCGGACCTCGTGCAGCTTGTGGCTGATGAACACGATGGAGGTGCCGGCCTCGCGCAGCGAGCGCATGACCGCGATCAGCTCCTCCGTCTCCTGCGGGGTCAGCACCGCGGTGGGCTCGTCGAGCACCAACAGGTGCGCGTCGCGGCTCAGGGCCTTGAGGATCTCGACCCGCTGCTGCACGCCCACCGGCAGGTCGCCGACCAGCGCATCGGGCGGCACCTCGAGGTTGTAGCGCTGGGAGATCTCGCGCACCTGGCGGCGCGCGCGGCGCCGGGCCAGGAACGTGGCGCCGGTGACCTGCTCGTGCCCGAGCATCACGTTCTCGGTCACGGTGAAGACCGGGATGAGCATGAAGTGCTGGTGCACCATGCCGATGCCCGCGGCCATCGCGTCGCCCGGACCCTGGAATGTCTGCGGCTGGTCGTCGATGAGGATCTCGCCCTCGTCGGGCTGGTACAGCCCGTAGAGGACGTTCATCAGCGTCGACTTGCCGGCACCGTTCTCGCCGAGCAGTGCATGGATCTCGCCCGGCTCGACGACCAGGTCGATCGAGTCGTTCGCGGTCAGCGCGCCGAACCGCTTGGTGATGTTTCGCAGTTCGAGTTTCACGTGGACAGTCTCACGCCGACCGGGTGTCCCTTCTCCAACCGTGCGCGGGTGGCCCGGACCCTACGGTCCGGGCCACCCGCCGGTGGCTACGTCGAGTGACCTACGACGCCGGCTGCGCCTTCGACGTGATCTTGATCTTGCCGCTGCCGATGTCGGACTTCACCTGCGCCAACTGCGACTGCAGCGACGACGGGACCTTCGACGCGAAGTCGTGGTACGGCGCGAGGCCGGTACCGCCGTTGGCCAACGTACCGACGTAGGAACCGGTCGGGAAGCTCCCGCTGGCCGCCTTGCCCAGGTACTCCTGCACCGAGCCGGCCAGGTTCTTCGTCACCGAGGTGAGGAAGTACTTGCAGTACTGGCTGGCCGAGACGCAACCGTCGGTGTCGACCCAGATCACGTTGGCCTTGCCGTTGGAACCCTGCGCGGCCGCGCCCGCACCCAGGCCGGCGCCGCCGGCGACCGGGAAGATGATGTCGGCGCCCTGCTGGACGAACGTCTGGCTGATCTGCTTGCCCTTGTTGGAGTCGGTGAACGACTGGGAGAAGGTGCCCGACTTCGGGTTGTTCTCGTTCCAGCCGAGGACCTTGACGTTCTTGTGGTTCTGCTTGTTGAAGTACTGGACGCCCTCCCAGAAGCCGTCCATGTAGATCGTCACCGGCGGGATGTTGAGCCCGCCCCAGGTGGCGACCTTGCCGGTCTTCGTCATGCCCGCGGCGAGGTAACCACCCAGGAAGCCGCCCTGCGCGGTGTTGAACTGCAGGCCGTAGACGTTCGGACCGCTCGACGGCGCGTCGACCTCGGCGAACTGCTTGCTCGGGTTGGCCTTGGCAACGGCCTTGACGTTGGCCGACATGAGGCCGCCGACCGCGATGATGGAGCCGCAGTTCTTGTTGACCTCGGCGCGCAGGTTCGGCGTGTAGTCGTTACCCGAGTTCGAGGGCACGTAGGAGATCTTGATGTTCGGGTTGGCCTTCTGCGCGGCCTGCATCCCGGCATAGGAGGACTGGTTGAACGACTTGTCGTCGACCCCACCCGTGTCGAGCACCATGCACGCGTTGAGCGCCTTGCCGCCGCTGGTCGCCGACGAACTGCTGCTCGCGGGCGCCCCTCCGGACTTGCTTGCGGCCGAAGACTTGCTGCCGCCGTTGGACTTGCTGCCACATGCGGACAGGACCAAGGCCAAGGCAGCGACTCCGGCGACAGCAGCGCCGGCACGCAGATGATGCACGATAGGACATCCTTTCGAATACGGCCGAAGCCGTGAAATTTGTATGGCGACACGTTAGCCACCCGTCGCGCCGCCGCAAGCCTCGGACGGCGGCACCCGTTGGTCGCAACCAGATCGTTGCCCGCTTCAGGCCGCCACGCCGAGGACGAAAGGATAGACCGCGCTCGCCCCGACGCTGCGCAGTAGTCGGGCGGTCACGGTGAGCGTCCAGCCGGTGTCGGTGAAGTCGTCGACGAGCAGCACCCGCCGGCCCGCGACCGCGGCCGCCTGCTCGTCGTCCAGCGCGTACGAGCCCCAGACGTCGCGCAATCGCAGGGCGCTGTTGGACCGGCCGGTGGCCGACGCCGCACGATGCTCCAGAGCGCCCAGATCGGGCAGTCGGCCCAATCCGGCCAGGCTCGCGGCCACGCTGGCCACCAGCCGGGGCCGACGGTGCGACCCGACGTGCACGACCGCCTCGGGCCGCTGCGCCCAGTCCCATGCGGCGAGCACCGTGACGGCCGCGTCGACGAGGTCGGTGGGCACGGGTTCGTCGGGGGCGTCCTCGCGCAGCACGGCGCGCACCCGCTGGCCGAGGCCGAGGTCGGTGTAGCGCGCGATCGCCCGGCCGGTCTCGGCCTGCTCCTCGGCCTTGACCCGGCCGCGGATGTCGATGCCCAGGTTGGGCATGGCCGTGGGCCACATCCGCCGCGGGTCGAGGGGCACGCCGGGACGCGCGAGCCGTTCGGTGGCACCCTCGACGGCCGGCGCGGAGATGTCGGCCGGCAGCTCGAGGGCGCCGCAGTTGTCGCAACGCCCGCAGTCGGCCGCTTCCGGGTCGTCGAGCTGCTCGCGCAGGAAGCGCAGCCGGCAGCGGTCGGTGTCGAGGTAGTCGCGCATCGCCTGCTGCTCGTCGCGGCGCACCTGGGCCACCCGGGCGTAGCGCTCGGCGTCGTAGACCCACTCCTGGCCGGTGGCGATCCAGCCCTTGCCCACCCGCTTGGCCGCGCCGTCGACGTCGAGGACCTTCAGCATCTGCTCCAGCCGCGAGCGGGACAGGTCGACCTGGGTCTCCAGCGCCGCCGTGCTGATCGGCTGGTCGTTGAGCGCGCCCAGCGCGGTGCGCACCTGCCGTTCGGCCGGGAAGCCGACGGAGGCGAAGTAGTCCCAGATCGCCTGGTCCTCCTGGCCCGGCAGCAGGATCACCTGCGCGCTGCGCACGCCGCGTCCGGCGCGCCCGACCTGTTGGTAGTAGGCGATCGGCGACGCGGGCGCGCCGAAGTGGACGACGAAGCCGAGGTCGGGCTTGTCGAAGCCCATGCCGAGCGCCGACGTGGCCACCAGCGCCTTGACCCGGTTGTGCAGCAGGTCGTCCTCGGCGGCCAGCCGCTCACCGGCCTCCGTCTGCCCCGAGTAGGCGGTCACGGTGAGTCCGCGCGAGCGCAGGTAGTCGGCGACGTCCTGCGAGGCGGCCACGGTGAGCGTGTAGATGATGCCCGAGCCGGGCAGCTGGTCCAGGTGGTCGGCCAGCCAGGCCAGCCGGTGTGCCGTGTCGGGCAGGCGCAGCACGCCGAGGTGCAGCGACTCGCGGTCGAGGCTGCCGCGCAGCACCAGGACGTCGTCGCCGGCGCCCTCGCCCATCCCCAGCACGTCGGCGACGTCGTCGACCACCCGGCTGTTGGCGGTGGCCGTCGTGGCCAGCACCGGGATGCCGGGCGGCAGGTCGGGCAGCAGGGTGCGCAGCCGGCGGAAGTCGGGCCGGAAGTCGTGGCCCCAGTCGCTGATGCAGTGCGCCTCGTCGACCACGAGCAGCCCGCAGGTGGCGGCCAGCTGGGGCATGACGTTGTCGCGGAAGTCGGGATTGTTCAGCCGCTCGGGCGAGAGCAGGAGCACGTCGACCTCACCGCGGCCGACCGCGTCGTAGGTGGCCCGCCACTCGTCGACGTTGGTGGAGTTGATCGTCACCGCCCGGATGCCGGCGCGCTGCGCGGCGGCGATCTGGTTGCGCATGAGCGCGAGCAGCGGCGAGACGATGACCGTGGGTCCTGCGCCGGCCGTGCGCAGCAGGGCGGTGGCGACGAAGTAGACCGCCGACTTGCCCCAGCCGGTGCGCTGCACGACCAGCGCGCGCCGCCGGTCGGCCACGAGCGCCTCGATCGCCGTCCACTGGTCGGGGCGCAGGGCCGCCTGCTCGCCGGCCAGCGCGCGCAGGTGCTGCTCGGCCTGCTCGCGCAGGGCGGTGCGGTCGAGGGCGGCGGTTCCGGTCACCCCCTCTGTCTAGCAACCGCCCCGGACAAGTCCACCCGCCGTCGCGCCGAATCGTTATCCGGGCCCGCGCGCCGGGTGCCCGGATCGCGCCGCCCGACCCCTACCCTCGACCTGGTGTCGAGGGTTCTTCGTGTCCTGAGCGCGTCGCTGTGCGCGGCGCTGGTCGCCGTACCCGCAGCGTCCGGCGCGCCGGCCGCACCGTCGCCGCGCGCGAGCACGAGCGCGAGCACGCACGCCGTGCCGCCACCCGCGCCGGCGCCCACCGACCACGGCAACTCCCCGATGCTGCCCGACCCGCACCCGCCCGCCGGCGGCGTCGGGCCGCACGGTGAGCACGTGGGCGGCAAGCGCCTCGCCTCTCGCGGGGAGGTGCTGCCGCCGGGCGCACCGGCGCCGCCGCGCGATCTGAGCGCGCGCGCCTGGGTGGTGGCCGACCTCGACAGCGGCGCGGTCGTCGCCGCGCGCGACCCGCACGGGCGCTACCAGCCGGCGAGCATCCAGAAGCTGCTGACCACCGTCACCTTGCTGCCCCGGCTGCCGGGCACCCGGGGCGTGACCGTCAGCCGGCGGGCTGCCGACACGGAGGGCTCGCACGCCGGGCTCGTCGGCGGCGGCCGCTACACCGTCGACCAGCTGTTCCAGGGCCTGCTGCTGGTGTCGGGCAACGACTGCGCCGAGGCGCTCGCCGAGGCCGCGGGCGGGCGGACGAGGACGGTGCAGCTGATGAACGCCACCGCCCGCCGGCTCGGCGCCTACGACACGCTCGTGCAGACACCCTCTGGCCTCGACGGATGGCAGCAGCTGACCAGTGCCTACGACATGACGCTGTTCCTGCGTGCAGCGCTCGACCAGCCGCGTTTCCTGCACTACGACCGCGTCACGAAGGCGACGCTGCCGGCCCAGCGGGTCGGCGACGCCGGCCGGGTGCCGATGTGGAACCAGAACGTGCAGTTCCTGTCGACGGTGCACGGGGCGCTCGCGGCCAAGACCGGATTCACCGACGCCGCGCAGCACACCTTCGCCGGCGCGATCGAACGGCACGGCCACCGGTACGGCGTGGTGCTGATGCGCGCGCAGCGCTACCCCGACGACCAGTGGGTGCAGGCCACGAAGCTCGTCGGATGGGCCAGTTCGCTGCCGGCCAGCACCCCGGCCGTCGGGCGGCTCGTCGCGCCGGCGGTGCGGCCGGCGGCGCGCCCGTCCCTCCCGCCGGTCGCGGCCTCGGGCACACGCGCGCCCTCGGCGTCCCCGTCGGGCACGACATCGGACTCCAACAACAACGGCGTGCGCGTCCTGCTGCTCATCGTCCTGTTCGGCGGCTCGCTCTACCTCGTGACCCGGGTGCGCGGCCCGCGGCGCCGGGGCGACCGCCGTGGCGAGGACCCGCCGCCGCCGCCCGAGCCGTAAGACGGGTCAGCCGGCGCGCGAGCGGGTGGCGGCCCAGGTGGCCACCGCCCCGGCCACCGCGCCGGCCCCGACCAGCGTCGCGCCCACCCGCGCCGGCGTCACCGCCGCGGCCACCGGGTCGCGCTCGTCCTCGACGACCATCACGGGCGGCTCGATGATCGGCACCCGGTTGGCGGCCCGGTGTGCGGCGTTCACCGTGGCCAGCCAGGCGCAGCAGAACAGCATCCAGCGGGCCACCAGGTAGATCCAGGCAAGCACCGCGATGATGCCGACGAAGGGGCCCGCGGTGGGGCTGCCGGCCGATTTCGCGATCGTGTACGTCCCGACGATCTTCAGGATCTCGAAGCCGACGGAGGCGAGCAGCGCACCGCGCAGCGCCACCCTCCGGTCGACGTCGGCCTGCGGCAACCGGATCAGCAACCACCAGAAGATGACCATGTCGCCGGCCACGGCGATCGCGATGCCGAGCACCTTCAGCAGCACCGTGAAGCCGGGCAGGTCGTCGAGGGCGAGCGCCTTGAGGATCTGGTCGGTGAGCGACGTGCCCACGATCGTCAAACCCAGTGAGATGACGATGCCGAGCCCGAGCCCGGCCAGCACCACGAGGTTGGACAGCTTCGCCATGACGAAGTTCCGCTTCGCCGGCGGCCGGCCCCACACACCGTCGATCGCCTCGCGCAGGTTGCCGATCCAGCCCAGCCCGGTCAGCAGCACGCCGGCCAGCCCGACGATGCCCACGCCCGCGCGCTTGTCGATCGCCGTCTGCAAGGACGTCTTCAACGTCTTGCCGAACTCGCCGGGCACCTTGTCGGTGATGTGCGCGAACAGGTCGTGCAACGCGGCCGGGTGGGAGCTGAGCACGAAGCCGGCCACGGCCACGCCCAGCAGCAGCAGGGGGAACAGGGCGACGAAGCTGAAGTAGGTGATCGCGCCGGCGTATTGGCTCCCGTGGTTGCGGTTGAGCAGCGCGTACGCCTGCAGGGTGTGCCGCAGCCACGTGTAGCGCTCCTGCAGCCGGGCCCAGGCGCCGGTGGCCTTCTCCTTGGCCCCGGCCGCCGTCGACTCGCCCTCGTCCGCCATGCGGAGGGTCTTACCCGGGCGGCCGATCACTCACCCAGCGGGAACTCCGAGCGCCAGCGCCAGCGTCCCCCGGTGTCGCGGTCGAACAGCACGAACCGGTCGACGCGGAAGCGGGCCACGAAGCCGGCCAGCCCGTCGTAAGCCTCGTCCAGGGCCGCGTCGGGCAGCTCGTGGGCGACGGTGACATGCGGGTGGTAGGGGAACTCGAGCTCGCGTCCGAGTGGCCCGCTGCGGATGTTGCGTTCGAGCACCTCGCAGTCCGACACCCCGGCCGCGACCTGCACGAACACCACCGGCGAGATCGGCCGGAACGTGCCGGTGCCGGCCAGGTGCATGTCGAACGCGGCGTGGCCACGAGCGGTCTGGGCGAGGTGCTCGTCGACCTTCTCCAGGTCGTCGGCGGCCACGGCGGTGGGCGGCAGCAGGGTCACGTGCGGGAAGACGAGGTCGGCGGCGGGGTCGCCGACTATCTGGCGCCATTTCACGAGCACGCTCGCGTGCGGCTCGGGGATCGCCACCGCGACCCCCACCATCACGTCGGTCACGGGCGACCCGGGGCGACGAGCCCGACCTTCTCGTAGGCGATGCGCACCGACTCGGCCGCCACCTCGTTGGCTCGTGCGGCGCCGAGGGCGAGGATGCGGTCGAGCTCGGCCCGGTCAGCCAACAGCTCGTTGGTGCGCTTGGCGAAGGGCTCGGCGAAGGCAGTCACGGCATCGGCGACCGCCACCTTGAGCCGGCCGTACCCCTGGCCGGCGAACTCGGCCTCGGCGCCGGCGACGTCCTGGTCGGTGAGGGCGGCGTAGATGGTCAACAGGTTCGACACCCCCGGCTTGGTCTCGGGGTCGAAGCGGATCTCGGTCTCGGTGTCGGTCACGGCGCGCTTGATCTTCTTCGCGCTCACCGCGGGGTCGTCGAGCAGGTTGACGCAGCCGGCCTCGCCGATCGACTTGCTCATCTTCGACGTGGGGTCCTGCAGGTCGAGGATCTTCGCCGTCGCCTTCAGGATGTACGGGTCGGGCACCACGAACGTGTCGCCGTAGCGCGAGTTGAACCGCTGGGCGAGGTTTCGGGTGAGCTCGAGGTGCTGGCGCTGGTCCTCGCCGACCGGCACGTAGTTGGCCTGGTACACGAGGATGTCCGCCACCTGCAGGATCGGGTAGGTGAAAAGCCCGACGGTGACGCGGTCGGCACCCGAGCGCAGCGACTTGTCCTTGAACTGCGTCATGCGCCCGGCCTCGCCGTAACCGGTCAGGCACTCCATCACCCACGCCAGCTGCGTGTGGCCGGGCACGTGGCTCTGCAGGAACAGCGTGCAGCGCTGCGGGTCGAGTCCGGCGGCCAGCAGCTGGGCCGCGGACACCAGCGTGCGCTCGTGCAGCTCCGCCGGCGGCGGCGGGTTCATGGTGAGCGCGTGCAGGTCGACGACGCAGTAGAACGCGTCATGGTCGTCCTGCAGCGTCACCCATTGCTTCACCGCGCCGAGGAAGTTGCCGAGATGGAACGACCCTGCGGTGGGTTGGATGCCGGAGAGCACGCGTGGAGCAGTCATGATCCGTCGATTGTTCCACTCGTCCCGGCCTCGGCTTCAGGGGTCGCGGCGGGGGCGTCGGGCGCCGCGCTGGTCAGCCGCAGGCGGGCGATCCGCCGGCCGTCGACACGCACCACCGCGAGCCGCACGCCGCCGTGCTCCACCACGTCGCCGGCCTTCGGCAGCCGGCCCAGCGCGGCCATCACGTAGCCCGCGACCGTCGAGTACGGGCCCTCCGGCAGTTGCAGACCCGACACCTCGGCCACTTCGTCCAGGTTCAGCTTGCCGTCGATCTCCACCTCGCCGCCGGACAGCCGGCGCGAGCCGGACGCGTCGACGTCGTACTCGTCCCGGATGTCGCCGACGACCTCCTCGATGAGGTCCTCCAGCGTCACGATGCCGTCGGTGCCGCCGTACTCGTCGACGACGATGGCGAGGTGGTTGCCGTCGGCGCGCATCTCCGACATCGCGGCGAGCACGTGCACGCTGCCCGGCAGCGCCTTCACCTCGCGGGCGACACTGGCCACCGTGCTGTCGCGGTCGTGCCGGTTCGCCGGCAGCATCAGGTCGCGGATGTGCACGAAGCCGAGCACGTCGTCCTGCCCGCGCCCGACTACCGGGTAGCGCGAGTGGGGCGAGTCGGCGGCCACCTTCGCGGCCTTGCTGATCGTCATCGCCCCGTCGAGGAAGGTGACCTCGGTGCGCGGGATCATCACCTCGTCGATCGCGCGGTGACCCGCGGCGAACACGTCGTCGATCAGGCGCCGCTCGTCGTTGCCCAGGGATTCGTGCGCCGCCACCAGGCTGCGCAGCTCCTCCTCGGTGATCGGCTCGCGCCCCGCCGACGGGTCGCCGCCCAGCAGACGCACGACCAGATCGGTCGATCGGGACAGCAGCCAGATCACCGGCCGGAACACCGCGGCCACGACGTTGAGCGGCGCGGCGAAGACCGAGGCCGTGCGCTCGGCCCGTTGCAGGCCCAGCCGTTTGGGCGCGAGTTCGCCGAGCACGAGCGTCACGAAGGAGATGATCAGCGTCACGCCGACGATGCCGGTGACGCTGGCCAGCCCCTCGCCCCAGCCGTGCTCGGTCAGGAAGTCCTTGGCCTGGTTGGACAGCGTGACCGCGCCGAACGCGCTCGACAGCAGGGCCGTCGACGTCACGCCGATCTGCACGGTGGCCAGGAAGCGGTTCGGATCGTCGGTCAGCTTGCGCAGCGCGAGGCCGGTGACGCCGTCCTCGACGAGCGCGCGAACCTGGCTCTCGCGCAGGGAGACCAGCGCGATCTCGGCGGCGACGAACAGACCCTCGATGAGGATCAGCACCAGGACGATGCCGATGTTCAGCCAGACCACCACGCCAGCCTAGGGCCCTGGCGCGGGGTTGCTGACTACGCGGTGGCGCGGGTGATGCGCTTACGGGCGGCCGCGACCGCTCCGGCCGGCGTCACCCCGCGGCGGCGCGCGGCGGCGAGCGGACGCACCGTGGCGGCGGGCTCACTGCCACGCAGCAGCACCTTGGCCACGAAACGCGGGTCGTCGGTCATGGGCACGTGCCCGACCCCGCGCATCATCAGGTGCTCGCCGTGCGGGATCAACTGCTTGGCCCTGGCCGCCTGCCACGGCGGCAGTACGAGATCGCGCGCGGCCCAGGCCACCGTCACCGGGATCTCCGGGGCGATCTCGCCGTCGAAGGGCTTGGCGGCGGCCAGTAGCTGACGCAGGGCGGGACGGGCGTAGCGGAAGGCGCGGGCGTCGCCGATGGCCTGATCGGCCGACACCCGGGCCGGGTGGGCACACAGCAGGCTGTACATCACGTTGCGCCCCGCGCGGGTGCGCGCGAAGGGCTCGGCCCGCTGACCCAGCCGTTCGGACAGCGCGCAGAAGCGCAGGAAGATCTGCCGGGTGTAGGCGAACTCGGCGTTGTTGCCCCAGAACCCGGCCGGGGACAGGGCGGTGACGCTGCGCGCGTCGCCCTCGGCACCGGCGACCAGCGCGACGAGCCCGCCGAGGGAGTTGCCGGCCACGTGCGGCCGGTCGAGCTCGCGCTCGGCGAGGAACTGCTTGAACTGCTCGCGCAGCACGTCCTCCACCGAGCGGCCGCGCAGCTCGAGCGGCGGCGAGTCGCCGTGGCCGGGGAGGTCGACCAGGATCACCTCGCGGTGCGGCGTCAGCAGGTCCAGCACGGGGTACCAGGCCTGGCGCCGATGCGTCACGCCGTGCACCAGCACCAGCGGCTCGCCAGAGCCGTGCCGCTCGTAGGCGAGCATGGACTTCTCCCGTCGTTGACCCACCGGTCAGCCGGACGTTACCCAGCAGCCACAGCATTCCCGCGTGATGGGCTTCACAAACTGACACAGCGTCACAGTAAAAAGTCCTACCACACAAGGGAACCCGCGTCGCGCTACGGGCCCGTGGGCGGCGACCTCAGCTGAGTGGTGCGCCCAAGCCGTTCCCGGCTGTGTGCGCTCGATCTGCTCGGTTACGCATCCCTGGACCGAGGAGCATGAGCGCAACCACCGCCCCGGGGCGCGGTGCGGGTTGTCTGCTGCGCGCCCGGGCCCGACAATCGGATTGACCGTGACGACCAAGGAATGCCGATGATTGCGCCCCTCGTGTTCCTCAGCCTGTGCGCCGTGATCGCCGTCGGCGTGTGGTGGCGACGGAGCGCAGTGCGGAGGGTCGAGCCGCTGCACCCGGTGGTCCTGTCCAGCGCCGATCTGCTGCGCGCCGAGCGCTACGGCGGGCGGGAACCCAGTGCCTACGACGCCGGGACCGGCCGTGATCGCACGCCCACGGTGTCGCACCGCATGATGCGCGGCGGATCGCGCATCGCGCACACGCCGGGGTCGAAGGACGCAACCGCCTGAGCCGCCCCCGCGCGCGCTCGGTGAGTGGTGCGTTATCGCCTTCGGTGGCGCGAAATATCGCGCCACCGAAGGCGAAACCGCACCACTGATCGGAGAAGGGGGGCGGCCGGGCTGGTGGCCGGGCGGGTCAGAGGTCGGCCAGGATGCGGTTGAACGTCTCGCTCGGGCGCATGGCGGCGGAAGTCCTGGCCGGGTCGGGGTGGAAGTAGCCGCCGATGTCGACGGGCGAACCCTGGGCGCCGTTGAGCTCGCCGACGATCGCGTCCTCGGCCTCGCCCAGCGCGGCCGCGATCGGCTCGAAGGTGGCCGCGAGGTCGGCGTCGTCGGTCTGCGCCGCGAGCTCGCGGGCCCAGTAGAGCGCGAGGTAGAAGTGGCTGCCGCGGTTGTCGAGCTCGCCGGTCCTGCGCGACGGCGACTTGTCCGCCTCGAGGAAGGCGCCGGTGGCGCGGTCGAGGGCGGTGCCGAGGACGGCGGCGCGCGGGTTGCCGTCGACCTCGGCGTGCTTCTCCAGCGACACGGCCAGGGCGAGGAACTCGCCGAGGGAGTCCCAGCGCAGGTGGCCGTCCTTGACGAACTGCTGCACGTGCTTGGGCGCCGAGCCACCGGCGCCGGTCTCGAACAGCCCGCCCCCGTCCATCAGCGGCACGATCGAGAGCATCTTGGCGCTGGTGCCGAGTTCGAGGATGGGGAACAGGTCGGTGAGGTAGTCACGCAGGACGTTGCCGGTGACCGAGATCGTGTCGTCCCCGGCGCGCGCCCGCTCCAGCGTGAACCGGGTGGCCGCCGCGACGTCGAGGATCTCGATCTGCAGGCCGACGGTGTCCAGCTCGTCCAGGGCCGGGCGCACCTTCTTGAGCAGCTCGGCGTCGTGCGCGCGGGTCTCGTCCAGCCAGAACACGGCGGGCGTGCCGGTGGCGCGGGCGCGCTCGACGGCCAGGCCGACCCAGTTACGGATGGGTGCGTCCTTCGTCTGGCACATGCGCCAGATGTCACCGGCGTCGACGTCGTGCTCGAGCAGCACCGCGCCGGCCGGGTCGACGACGCGCACCGTGCCCGCGGCCGCGATCTCGAACGTCTTGTCGTGCGAGCCGTACTCCTCGGCCTTCTGCGCCATCAGCCCGACGTTGGGCGTGGTGCCCATCGTCGACGGGTCGAACGCGCCGTGCTGCTTGCAGTGCTCGACGGTCTCGGCGTAGAGCGCGGCGTAGGACGAGTCGGGGATGACGAACTTGGTGTCCTGCAGCTCGCCGGCGGCGTTCCACATCTGCCCGGACGTCCGCACCGCGGCCGGCATCGACGCGTCGATGATCACGTCGCTGGGCACGTGCAGGTTGGTGATGCCGCGGTCGGAGTCGACCATCGCGATGGACGGCCCGGCGGCGATGGCGGCGTCGACGGCGTCCTTGGCCTCGGGGTGGGTGCTGAGCAGCGTGCCCAGACCGTCGTCGGGGTCGACGTCCGGGTACGGGTCGAAGACGTCGCCGACGACGGCGCGCACGGCGTGGCCGAAGATGATCGGGTCGGAGATCTTCATCATCGTGGCCTTGAGGTGCACGGAGAACAGGACGCCCTGCTGCTCGGCCTCGGCGACCTGCGCGCGCAGGAACGCGTCCAGCGCCGACTTGCGCATCACGGCGGCGTCGAGCACCTCGTCGGCGAGTACCGGCGTCGATTCCTTGAGCACGGTGGTGGTGCCGTCGGTGGCGACGTGCTCGATGCGCACCGAGCCCGCCTCGGCCACGGTCACCGACTTCTCCGAGTGCCGGAAGTCGCCGTCGGTCATCGTCGACACATGGGACTGCGAGTCGCCCGACCAGGCCCCCATCGAGTGCGGGTGCTTCCTGGCGTAGGCCTTCACCGAGGCCGGCGCGCGGCGGTCGGAGTTGCCCTCGCGCAGCACCGGGTTGACCGCGGAGCCCTTGATCTTGTCGTAGCGCGCGCGGACGTCGCGGTCCTCGTCGCTCGTCGGGTTCTCCGGGTAGGGCGGCAGGTCATAGCCCTGCTGCTGCAGCTCGGCGACGGCGGCCTTGAGCTGCGGCACGGAGGCGCTGATGTTCGGCAGCTTGATGATGTTGGCCTCGGGCGTCCTGGCCAGCGCGCCCAGCTCGGCCAGCGCATCGTCCTGGTGCCCGAACGCGGCGAGGATGCGCCCGGCCAGGGAGATGTCGCGCAGCTCGAACTCGACCCCGGCAGGCGCGGCGAAGGCCTCGACGATCGGCAACAGGGACTGCGTGGCGAGCGCCGGCGCCTCGTCGGTGTGCGTGTACACGATCTTGGTCATCGGTTCGCTGCCTCCGTGTCGACAAATCTCTTGACGTCAAGATATCAGCCGCACGGCGCTGCCCCAACAGGCCGACCTGCCCGGGGCCGGCGCTGCCGGTGGCCCGAGGTGTCAGAATGCCGCAGAGCGCGGGCAAGGGGGACCGCTGATGGATGACGAGGCGGCCGACGCGGCGGTGCGGGCCCTCGATGTCCTGCACGCCTGCGCGGGCGCGCGCTCGCGCCGCGAGTTCGCCGACCTCGCCCTCCCCAAACTGCACCGGCTGCTGCACTGCGACGAGATCTCGCTCGCCGACGTGTCACCCACGATGCGTCGCGCCTACTGGGTCAGCGCCTTCCCGACCCGCCCCGATGAGGTGCCGCTCGCGCTGCATACCCTGCGCACCCGGCTCGGCGACCATCCGTGGTGCGTCGCCTACCGGGCCCGCGGCGCGACCGCGCCGTTGCGGCTCAGCGACGTCACGACCGAGCACGACCTGCGGCGCACCCCCTTCTACGCCGACTTCTACCGCCCCCGCGAGCTCGCCTTCGCCGACTACGCGCCGATCCACTTCGCCGCGGACCACTTGGTGGTGATCGGTCTCGGCCGCCGCCGCCGCGACTTCACCGATGGGGAGCACCGCCTGTTCGAGCGGCTGCGCACACCACTCGGCGACCTGTGGCTGGCCGCGCAGGTCCGGGAACGCGCGGCCGGCGGCGACGCGGCCGCGCGGCTCTCCGTGGCCGAGCGCCGCGTGGCGGAGCTGGTGACGGCCGGGCTGGGCAACCGGGAGGTCGCCGCGCGGCTCGGCGTGTCGGTCAAGGCCGTGGAGCAGCACCTCACCCGCATCTACCGCCGGCTGGGTGTCCGCTCGCGCCTCCAGCTCGCCCTCGCCCTCGGCCGAGCCGCCTGACTGGGGTTTTCCCTATCGCCCGGCGCTTCGGTTTGCGCCTACCGTTCCCTGCTCCGGCGAACGGAGATGAGGACGGGATGCCCCCTCGGACGTGGCGAGCCGCACTGGCCCTGACCGTCGCGGTGAGCGTTCTGGTCACGGCCCGGACCGCCGCGGCCGCACCCCGCTCCGTGACGGTGCTGGACGCCGTGGACGTCACCGCGCCGCCGCTCACGCAGGTGGAGGGGTACGGCGCGATCTGGGCCCTCAGCGAGACGGACTGGTTCGGCGCCCCGGTCGACTACACCGAGCTGACGAAGATCGACGAGCGCACCGGGGCGGTGGTCGGGACGGTGAACCTCGGCTACGACGCGGTCGCGGCCAACGACTACCCGTCCGGGTTCCTCGCCGCGGGGGCGGGCGCGGTGTGGGTGATCGACTACAACAAGAACCAGTTGATCGAGATCGACCCGGCCACCGCGAAGGTGGTCCGGCGCGTCGCCACCGGCACCTCGCCGGCCGGCGTCACGGTCGCCGACGGGTCGGTGTGGGTGGCGCACGAGCACGTCGCGCAGGTGTGGCGCTACGACGCCACCACGCTGCGGGTGCTCGCCCGGATCACGGCGGGCGACACCACCGACTACTACTCGGGCCTGGGCGTGGCCAGCGTGGGCGAGGGCGCGGTCTGGGTCGGCGACAACCAGGACGGTGCCGTCGTGCGCATCGACCCGGCCACGAATACGGCGACGTCGGTCGACGTCGGCGACGCGCCGCCGTGCGGCCCGCTCGTGTTCGTCCCGGGCGGTTTCTGGCTGGACGGCTCGTTGTGCGGCAACAGCGTCTACCACTACGACGACGCCACCCGATCGATCACCGCCGAGGTCGACCTCCCGCACTGCCTGTACCCCATCACGTACGGGCACGGCGCGCTCTATCTCACCTACGCCCGTAAGCAGAACCCGCACACCGGCGAATGCGCGCAGGACCGCCTCGCCGAGTACGACCCGACGACCGGCGCCCTGCTGGCACAACGCTCCGCACCGGCGACGGGCAGCCTCACGACCGTCCCGGACGGCTTCTGGTTCGGCGACGTGCGGGCCGTGCCGTCCGCCACCGCACCCGAGTACCACGTCGCCGGCTTCTGAGGTCACCATGCTCATCGCCCGCCGTCTCACCGCCATCGTCGCGCTGGCCGCAGCCCTGTCGGCCGGCCCCGCTGCCGCCTCGGCCGCACCCGCCGGACTCCACGTCGACGCCGTGCTCCCTCTGGACCAACCGGTGAACATCGCCTACGGCTACGGCGCGCTGTGGGTGCTCTCGGGTTTCGAGCAGGAGTCCTACGGCTACCTCAACCGGGTCGACCCGCGCACGAACACGGTGACCGCCCGCTGGCGGCTGCCCAGCACCGACGGTGGCGGCCTGGCCGTCGGCTTCGGCAGCGTGTGGGTCTCGGAGTACGACGCCAACGACGTCGTACGCGTCGACCCGGCCACCGGCGCCGTCCAGGCCCGGATCCGGGTCGGCCTGCAGCCCGAGGACCTGCACATCGCGTTCGGGTCCGTGTGGTCGGGCGATCATCACGGGCAGCGGGTCAGCCGCATCGACCCCGCGACCGACCGGGTCGTCGCGCAGCCGGTGGTCGGCAACCGGCACGCCTACCGCGCCGGGCCGCAGACCCTCGCCGACGACGGTCACCGGCTCTACGTCGGCGTCAGCGTCGACCAGGCGCTGTACACCGTCGACCCGGTCACCTCGCGGGTGTCATCGGTCTGGCGGACCCCGACCGACCAGTTCTGCGGCGAGCTGGTGCCGGTCGCCGGCGTCGTGTGGTCCGTCGACCACTGCAGCAACTCCCTGTACCGGCTCGATCCGGCCACCAGGGCGATCACGGCGTTGCCCTACGGCACGCGGGGGATCGAGTCCGCGACCGTGCGTCGGAACCTGCTGTGGACCGCCGTCGACCGCGACGGCGCGGACTTCACGGGCGGCGTGCTGCAGGGGCTGGACCCCGGGTCCGGTGCCGTCCGGGCGACGTTCGACGTTGGCGGCGACGCGAGCACCGTCCGCTCGCTGCTGGGTGACCTCTGGGTGCTCGACGGCACCAACGGGACCGTCGCACGGATCAGCGTCAACAGTTGATCTTCGCGGCGCCGGTCGGGCTTGGTGGCGGACCGTAGGCTGACCGGCGTGAGTCCCGCATGACCGCGGCGAACGCCGCCCGCACCTCGATCATGACCATCGACGACGACCCCGGGGTCTCGCGCGCCGTGGCCCGCGACCTGCGCCGCCGCTACGGCGACGCGCACCGCATCGTGCGGGCCGAGTCCGGCCCGCAGGCGCTCGAGGCACTGCACGAGATGAAGCTGCGCGGCGACTCCGTGGCCGTGCTGCTGGCCGACTACCGGATGCCGGGCATGAGTGGCCTGGAGTTCCTCGAGGCCGCGATGGACATCTACCCCGGCGCGCGGCGCGTCCTGCTCACCGCCTACGCCGACACCACCGCGGCGATCGACGCCATCAACGTCGTCGACCTCGACTACTACCTGCTCAAGCCGTGGGACCCGCCGGAGGAGAAGCTCTACCCCGTCATCGACGCGCAGCTCGAGGCGTGGGCGGCCAGCGACTACAAGCCGGTGCCCGAGACGAAGGTGGTGGGGCACCGCTGGTCGGCCCGCTCCTCGGCCGTGCGCGAGTTCCTGGCCCGCAACCAGGTGCCCTACCGCTGGTACCTCGTCGACTCCCCGGAGGGACAGCGCCTCGTCGAGGCTGCCGGGGAGGACGGGCAGACCCTGCCGCTGGTGATCTCGGCCGACGGCGCGGCCCTCGTGGCCCCGACCGACAGCGAGATCGCCGACCACGTCGGGCTGACGACCACACCGGAGAAGGACTTCTACGACGTCGTGGTCATCGGCGGGGGCCCGGCCGGGCTGGGCGCCGCGGTCTACGGCGCGTCCGAGGGCCTGCGCACGGTGCTGGTCGAGCGCACGGCCACGGGTGGGCAGGCCGGCCAGAGCTCGCGCATCGAGAACTACCTCGGCTTCCCCGACGGCGTCACCGGCGCGCAGCTCACCGACCGCGCCCGCCGGCAGGCGGTCAAGTTCGGCGCCGAGCTGATCACCGCCCGCGACGTCGTCGGCCTGGAGGTCAACGGGCCGGCCCGCACCGTCCGCTTCGCCGACGGCGGGTCGATCGACGCGCACACCGTCATCCTCGCCACCGGTGTCGCCTATCGGCAGCTGACCGCGCCCGGGTGCGAGGAGCTGACCGGCCGCGGGGTCTTCTACGGGTCGGCGCTGACCGAGGCCGCGGCGTGCAAGGACCGCGACGTCTACATCGTCGGCGGCGCGAACTCCGCCGGCCAGGCCGCGATCTACCTCGCCCGGCAGGCGCGCTCGGTCACGCTGGTCGTGCGGGGCACGTCGCTGGTCGCGTCGATGTCGCACTACCTCATCCAGCAGATCGAAGCCGTCGAGAACATCCACGTCCGCACCTGCAGCGAGGTCGTCGCGACCCAGGGCGACGGCCACCTCGAGCAGCTGACGCTGCGCAGCAGTGCCGACGGCACGCAGGAGACCGTCGAGGCCGGCTGGCTGTTCGTGTTCATCGGCGCCGAGCCGCGCACCGACTGGCTCGACGGCACCGTGGTGCGCGACGGGCGCGGTTTCGTGCTGGCCGGCCCCGACCTAGGGGGGCGTGACTCGCTGCCGCCGGGATGGATTCTCGACCGGCAACCGTTGCATCTGGAGACCAGCGTGCCGGGCGTGTTCGCCGCCGGGGACGTGCGGGCCGAGTCGGCCAAACGGGTCGCGTCCGCGGTGGGTGAGGGCGCGATGGCCGTCATGCTGGTACACCGCTACATCGAGGGGCTGTCATGAGCGAGACAACCGTCTGCGACATCGACGAGCTGCGCACCCTGTTCCTGTTCGAGAGCCTCGACGACGAGCAGCTGAGGTACCTGTGCGAGCGCGGCCGCTACGAGTCCTACGAGCCCGGCGTGGTGTTCAACGAGGGCGACCCCGCCACCTGCTTCTTCGTCCTGCTCGACGGGACCATCAGCCTGTCGCGGCAGGTGGGCGGGGACGACGTGGAGACCACGCGCACCGACCAGAAGGGCGCCTACGCCGGCGCGTGGGCGGCCTACCTCGGCGAGCGCACGTCGCAGGTCTACAACGCCACGATGCGCACCCAGACACCGGCGCGCTTCTACGTGCTGCCGGCCGACGACTTCGCCGCCCTGATGCAGAAGTACTTCCCGATGGCACTGCACCTGCTCGAGGGCGTCTTCTACGGCAACCAGCGCACCCAGAGCGCCATCGGCCAGCGCGAACGCCTGCTCGCGCTGGGCTCGCTGTCGGCCGGGCTCACGCACGAGCTGAACAATCCGGCCGCGGCCGCCGTGCGCGCCACGTCGTCGCTGCGCGACCGCGTGATGCACATGCGCTCGAAGCTCAAGGCGATCGCGGGCGGCGCCTGGGACCGCCACCAGCTCGAGACGTTGATGGAGGTGCAGCAGCGCGCGGCCGAGCAGGTGGCCAAGGCCCCTGACCTCTCGCCGCTGGAGGCCTCCGACCGCGAGGACGCGCTGGCGGACTGGTTCGACGACCACGGCATCCGCGACGGCTACGCGCTCGCGCCCACGTTCGTGCAGTCGGGCATCGACATCGACTGGCTCGAGCAGGTGGCCGACCTCGTCGACGACCAGATGCTCGAGAGCGCCGTGCGCTGGCTGAACTACACCCTCGAGACCGAGCTGTTGATGAACGAGATCGAGGACTCGACGACGCGCATCTCGACGCTCGTCTCCGCCGCCAAGCAGTACTCGCAGATGGACCGCGCGCCGCACCAGGTGCTCGACGTGCACGAGCTGCTCGACAGCACGCTGATCATGCTCAGCCGCAAGATCGACAGCGGGGTGAAGGTGGTGAAGGACTACGACCGCTCGCTGCCGGAGGTGCCGGTCTACGGTGCCGAGCTGAACCAGGTGTGGACCAACCTGATCGACAACGCGCTGCAGGCGATGGACGGCACCGGCACCCTCACGATCCGCACCAGTCGCGTCCCCGACGACCGCTGCATCGACGTCGAGATCGGCGACACCGGCCCCGGTATCCCCGCCGACGTGATCGGGCGCATCTACGAGCCGTTCTTCACCACCAAGCCCGTCGGCAAGGGCACCGGACTCGGCCTGGACATCTCGTGGCGCATCGTGGTCAAGAAGCATCACGGCGACCTGAGCGTGCAGTCGAAGCCGGGTGACACCCGCTTCCGGGTGCGGCTGCCCCTCGACGGCGGCGCGGCCGAGGCGGCCGCCGCCCCCGCCGACGCCCCCGCCGGCGTCATCGGGGAACCGGCATGAGCGAGTCGGCCGACGAGGCGATCGACCTGGCCGCCCGGCCCAGCGGGTCCGGTTGCGTCGAGTGCGACGCCGCCGGCGGCTGGTGGTTCCACCTGCGCCGCTGCGCGCAGTGCGGGCACATCGGCTGCTGCGACTCCTCCCCCGCCCAGCACGCGAGCGCCCATGCGGCGCAGGCCGGGCACCCGATCGTCACCAGCTTCGAACCGGACGAGTCCTGGTTCTGGGACTACGCGAGCGCGGACTACTACGACGGGCCGGCCCTGCCCGACCCGCAGCACCACCCCGTCGAGCAGCCGGTGCCGGGGCCCGCCGGTCGGGTGCCCGCCGACTGGCGTTCGAAGGTCCGCTGAGCGGTGCGGCGCCGGCCCGCCGCCCACCTCGACCGCACCGCGCTGCGCGCCGCACTGCGCGTGGCGGTGGTGGTGCCCGCCGTCTTCGCGCTCGGCTCGCAGGTGATCGGCAACGCCCAGCTGGCGACGTTCGCCGCGTTCGGCTCGTTCGCGCTGCTGATGTTCGCGAACTTCCCCGGCAACCGCGCCGCCCGCGCCGGCGCCTACCTCGGGCTGGCCGTCACCGGCGCCGCCCTGATCACCCTCGGGACGCTGCTGGCGACCCCGGACTGGCTGGCCGTGGTGGCGATGGCCCTCGTGGCGTTCGCGGTGCTGTTCGCCGGTGTCGTGAGCTCCACGGTCAACGGCGGCACGGCGGCGGCGCTGCTCGCGTTCATCCTCGCCGTGATGCTGCCCGGCGTGCGCGGCGACCTGCCCGAGCGGCTGTCCGGCTGGGGGATCGCGTGTGCGGTCGCGATCCCGGTGGCGGTGCTCGTCTGGCCGCCGCGCGACCAGGACCTGCTGCGCGAGCGCACCGCCGCGCTGTGCCGGGCCCTCGCAACCATGTTGCGCCTCGACCCACCGGTTCCCGGCGAACCCGACCGGCTGGTCGCCGTGCGGCGGGCGGCCCGTGACCTGCGGGCGACGTTTCGCGCCTCGACGGCCCGCACCAGCGCGCTGACCACCGGAGCACGCCTGGTGGCCCGGCTCGTCGACGAACTCGAGTGGCTGGCCACCGCGGTCACCAACGCCTGCGCCGACGCGCCTGACGGGTGGCCGGAGAGCGGGCGCCGCCTGCGGGCGGCCACCGCCCGGGTGCTCGCCGCCTGCGCGGACACCCTCGATCACGACGGCGGCGGCCCGTCGTTGCCGGCCTGCGCCGATCTCGACACCTGCCTGGCCGAGCTCGCCCGCGCCCGGCAGACCGTCGCCGGGTCCACGCTGGACGCGCTGCGCCGGCGCGTGCCCGCCGGCGGCGACGTGGCCGCGGGCGAGTTCGAGCGCCCCCTGTACGCCGCCCACGAGCTCGGTTACGTGGTCGACCTCGCCGGGCGGACCGTGGCGGGGATCGCGAAGGCCGACGCCCGCTCGTGGTGGGCCCGGCTGCGCGGCCGACGGGTCGACCTGGACGACCTCGGCACCGCCGGTGCCGCGCAGCAGGCCGCGGCGCGCCACCTCGACCGGCACTCGGTGTGGCTGCAGAGCAGCGTCCGCGGGGCGATCGGGCTGGCCGTGGCCGTGCTGCTGGCCCGGGTCGTCGGCAGCCAGAACGCCTTTTGGATCGGGCTCGGTGCGCTGTCGGTGCTGCGGTCCAACGCGCTGTCGACCGGCGCCACGGTGCTGCGCGCGATCGCCGGCACGCTGCTCGGCCTGGTCGTCGGCGGTGCGGTGATCGCGGCGATCGGCACGGCACCGGGGATCCTGTGGCCGGTGCTGCCGGTGGCCGTGTTCGTCGCCGCGGTCGCGCCGGCGGCAATCTCCTTCGTGGCCGGGCAGGCGGCGTTCACCGTGTTCTCGATCGTCCTGTTCAACATCGTCGCGCCCATCGGCTGGCAGGTCGGCGTGCTGCGCGTCGAGGACGTCGCGCTCGGCTGCGCCGCGAGCCTGGTGGCCGGCCTGCTGTTCTGGCCGCGCGGTGCCGGGGCCGCGCTCGGCGCGGCCTACTCCGAGGCCTTCGCCAGCGCGGCCCGCTACCTGCGCGACGAGGTCGACGGGCTCATCGGACGCACGGCGGGCCCCGACGGCAGCGCCGCGGTCGCCGGCGCCGCGGGCCGCCGGCTCGACGACGCCCTGCGCCAGTACCTGGCCGAGCGCGGCGCCAAGAGCGTCCCGCTGGAGAGCGTGGCCGCCCTGGCCAACGGCGCCGGGCGCCTGCGCCTGGCGGGACGCGCGATCGGCGCGCTGCGGTCGGCGGCGCCGGCGGCCACCGTCGTGCCGGCCGGCGACCCCCGGCTGACCGACCCGGCGACCGTGCTCGACCGCCGGGCGCAGCAGGTGACCGAGTGGTACACCGCGCTCGCCGATGCGTTCGGCGCCCACGGCACCCGCCCGGTGCCCGCCGTCGACGCCGACCGGGGTGAATCGTTCCTGGACGTCGTGCTCCCGGCCGTCACCGGCTGCGGCGACGACGAGCGCGCGGCCCGGGCCGAGCGGCTGCTGTGGTCGGGGCAGTACCTCGGCGACGTCGACCGGGTGCGCGGCGACCTCGCCGAGCCGGCCGGGCAGGTCTTCGCCGCGCAGGCGCGGCCCTGGTGGAGCCCCTGAGGCGACCCGGCTGCCTAGGCTGGGCGGGTGCTCATCCATCCCTGGGACGCCGGCCTCGACGAGGGCGAGTGGGTCGACTTCGTCCGCGCGCAGGGCTTCGGACATCTCGTGGCCGCGGGCCGCGGCCGCGACGTCCCCGTCGTCGTGCCCACACAGTTCACGCTGCGCTCACCGCAGCAGGTCGCGCTGCACCTGGCCCGGCCCAACCCGGTCTGGGCGGCGCTCGAGGAGAACCCGTTGGTGGTGCTCAGCGTGGCCGGCGACTGGGCCTACGTCCCGGCGGCCTGGAAGGCCGTCGGCGACGAGGATCCGCGCCGCGGCGTGCCCACCACCTACTACGCGGCGGTGCAGCTCATCGCGTCGGCCCGCGTGATCGACGACGAGGGCGGGAAGGCCGAGATCCTGCGCACGCAGCTGGCCACCACCGAGCCCGGCAGCGACGCCGTCGACCCGGCCGAGCACGGCCGGACGCTGCGCGGCATCCGCGGCCTGCTGCTCGACGTGCGTGACGTGCGCGCCAAGTTCAAGTACGGCGGCAATGTCGACGACGCCCACCGGTCCGCGGTGGTGCAACGACTGGGCGAGCGCGACAGGCCCGGCGACGTCGCCGCCGCGGCCCACCTGCGCCGCCGCACCCCCCTGCCCTAGGCGTCGGACAGCTTCGCCAGTTCGGTCTCGACCCAGGCCTCGTGGTCGCGCTCCTCCTGCCGCGCCCGCTTCGGGCTCCAGAACCCGGTGAGCAGGAAGATCAACGGGATGAACACCACCTCGCCGCCGACCGCGATCCAGAAGTAGTTGCGCCACTGCTTGGGTGAGGCCGCCGACGCCTTCTGGGCGTCCTTGAGCACGGCGAGGTCGGCGGCCGGCACCTTGCCCAGCGCGACGAGCTTGGCCTGGCCGGCCACGACGGCCGGGCCGTCCTTCTGCAGCGTGAGCAGGCTGGTCGGTGGGGATGCCGGCCAGGTCCTGCAGGCGCGCCGTCGCATCGGCGACCGGGACGCCCAGCTTCGAGCTGATCTCGCGGACCGCCGTGGCCTGGGCCGCGGTGTTGGTCTTGTCCAGGAGCAGGGTGGTGATCGTCTTGCGGTCGATCACCTGCGCGGCCGCGATCGCCTTCGCGTGCTGGGCGTTCAGGGTCGCCACGGTGGTGACGCCGGCGACGGGTACCCCGCTCACCTCGCTGACGGCCTTGATGCCCGTGGCCGGGTCGGTGGGGTTCTTGGCCAGCGCCGCGGACGTCTTCGGGTCCAGCTTGGCGGCGGTGGCGAGCTGCGGCGCGTACTTCGCCGCCAGGGCCTGCGCCTGCGGTCCCTTCTCGACGAGGGTCGACACGGTGTTCACCACGTGCGGGACGATGAACACCGACACGGCGATGACGATGCGGATCACCAGGCCCCAGACGGCGAGCCCGGTCGCGGCGAGCGCCGGGTTCCGCTTCTCGACCGTCTCGGTGAAGCTGGCCATCCACGGCGCGTAGGCGATCCCGAGGAACACCGCGAGCAGGCTGAGCAGCACCACGAACGTCGTGTAACTCGTGGCGGGGTGCGTGGTCCGCAGCGCGAACAGCACCGTCATCACGATGGCGCCGAGCGCGCCGACGACCATGAACGGCTTGCGCACGCGGACCTTGTCCGACAGGTAGCCGATGACCAGCAGCGCGCCGGCGTTGAAGGCCCAGATCCAGTTGCCCAGCGCGTTCGCCTTCGTCTGGCTGAAGCCGAAGATGGTCTGGAAGTAGACCGGGAAGAAGCCGACGGCCACGTAGTAGATGATCAGGAAGACGCTGATCGCGAACGCCGACAGCACGATGTCGGGCTTGAGCATCTGGCGGAACGGGCTGCGCAGCGACGCGGAGACGTCCACGCCCTTGGCCCGGGCCTCGATGAGCGTGCGGTCCCGGGCCGACACCATCAGCTGATCACGCAGCTGCGGCGTCAGCTCGCGCAGGAACACGGCCGAGAGGGCCGCGACCACGAGGCCGACGATGCCGGCCGCGGCGTACTGGTTGTGCCACGGGGTGGTGTTGCTGGTGCTGCTGATCTGGATCGAGACGACGAGGCTGCCCAGCACCGGGCCGAGCGTCCAGAAACCCATCGCCGACGCCCGGCCGAGCTGCGGGCTGAAGTCGCGGATGAGCGCCGGCGTGGCGACGAGGATGACGCCCTCGACGAGCCCGATGGCCGCGAACACGACGGCGAAGCCGACCTTGCTGTCGGCCAGCGGGATGCCGAGCAGGCACAGCAGCGCGACGATCACCAGCCCGGCGGTGATGATGTTGACCCGCCCGACGCGGTCGGCAATGCCGGTGACGAACGAGGCGACGGCGCCCAGCACGTAACCGACCACCGCGATGTTGACGTAGTAGACGAACGACATGTGCGTGTCGACAAGGATGCCGTTGCGGCCGTCGGTCCCGGCCGCCACCGCGCCGGCCAGGTAGAACTGGTAGTACAGGACGATCGTGGCCAGCACGACGATGCCCAGGCACAGGTACCGTCGGCCGCCGCCCGGGTACCGGTCGAGTTCGGTGCGTCGCGTCGGTCGGGTAGCCACGGTCGCCATGGGTCACCTCGGTGTGATCTGGGCCATGATGTGAACAATCGTTTACTTCAGCCCTCCGGAGTCGCGATGTCAACCGTTCGTACCGGCCGGTCGGCCGATGAGGTCGAGGTGTTCGCCACCGCGTTCGCGCAGCTGCCCGAACTCGTGGCTTACTCCGACAGCGCGCGGCGGGTGCTCGCCGTCGCCGCGGGCCTGTTCCTGCGCGACGGGGCAGCGGCCACGTCGGTGCGTGACATCACCGGCCGGTGCGGGCTCAGTCCGGGCGCGCTCTACCGGCACTTCGCGTCGAAGGACGACCTGCTGCAAGCCGTGGTGTCACTCGGCCACGAACGGATGGAGAGCCGTATCGCGTCGGCCCTGGGCGCGGCGAGCCCCCGCCCGGTGCCCCGCCTGGCCGCCTTCGTCCGGGCCTATGTCACCGGCCACGTCACGCAGCCGGAGCTCGCGCAGCTGGTGCGCCGCGAGTACCTGCACCTGTCACCTGCGCGCCGCGATGCCGTGGTCCGGCGCCGCCGGGCGCTGCGCGCGCAGCTCGCCGGCCTGATCGAGGAGGCCGCCGCCGCGGGCGACATCGACCCGCTGCCCGGCCCGGACAGCGCCACCCGCCTCGCGGTCATGGTGCTGGACATGTCCAGCCGGACGAGCGAGTGGTACCACGCGCGGCCCGATCGCCCGGCGGCGGAACTGGCCGAGCTCTACGTGGCCGCGGCGCTGCGGCTGGCCGGTCACCGGCCCGCCCGGACCTAGAGGTCGGCGATGTCGGCCTGCTTGGCGCGCACGGCCTCGGCGGCCTCCTTCAGCCCAGCGAGCTCGGAGTCGGTCAGGTCGCGCTCGACGACCCTCTTCACGCCGCCCTGGCCGATCTCGGCCTCGACCCCGAGGTACACGCCGTCGATGCCGTACTGGCCGTCGACCCACGCGCAGACCGGGATGGTCTGTCCGGCGTCGGTGATCACGGCGCGGGCCATCCGGGCGGCGGCCGCGGACGGCGCGTAGTACGCCGAGCCGGTCTTGAGCAGCGCGACGACCTCGGCGCCGCCGTTGCGGGTGCGGGTGACCAGCTCCTCGATCTTCTCCGCGGCCATGACGTCGGCCAGCGGCTTGCCGTCGACGAAGCAGGCGGACGGCACCGGCACCATCGTGTCACCGTGCGAGCCCAGGGTCAGGGTCTGCACCGAGCCGACCGGCACGCCGAGCTCGGTGGCCACGTTGTTGGTGAACCGCGCGGTGTCGAGCACGCCGGCCTGGCCGAAGACGCGCTGCTTGGGGAACTGCGAGGCCAGCTGGGCCAGCGCCGTCATCTCGTCCAGCGGGTTGGACACGACGATGATGACCGCGTTCGGCGAGTGCTTCGCGATGTTCTCGGCCACGCCGCGCACGATCTTCGCGTTGACCTCGAGCAGGTCCATGCGGCTCATACCCGGCTTGCGGGGCAGACCCGCGGTGATGACGACGACATCCGAGCCGGCGGTGGCCTCGTAGCCTTCGCCCTCGGGGGTGGTGGTGGCGCCCACGACCGTGGTCTCGAAACCCTCGACCGGCCGCGACTGGTTCATGTCCAGCGCCAGGCCCTCGGGCTTGCCCTCGACGATGTCGGTCAGCACGACGGTCTCGAACACGTCGTACTCCGCCAGGCGCTGTGCGGTGGTCGAGCCGTAGAAGCCGGCGCCTACGACGGTCACCTTGCCGCGACGGGTGGGCTCGGACATGGGTATTGCCTCCTCGGTCGGACGTCTGCTTCGCAGGCTAGGCCACCACAGGCTCAGCCGTGCAGGCGGATGTCGACGGCGAGCAGCGCGCCACCCAGCAGGAGGTAGCTGAGCGTGTCGACGACGCGTCCGCGCACCGCCAGCAGCCCCACCCGGCGCTCGGCCAGCGCGCCGCGCAGCACCCCGGCCAGCAACATGGCCAGGGAGATGATCCCGGTGGCCCGGCTCCACCGGCCCGGTTCGATCACCAGGTAGGCGAACGCGAGCAACAGGACGACGAGCGCGGCGAGGAAGGCGGCCTGTTCCCGGACCCACAGCCGCACGCGGTCCACGACACTCATCGCCCCTCCTCCTCGCGACGCGTGCGCTCAGGCGTGCAGGTTCGCGGTGCGCTCGGCGGCGTCGACCACGTTGCGCAGCAGCATGGCGCGGGTCATCGGCCCCACGCCGCCGGGGTTCGGGCTGACGTGGCCCGCCACGTCGCGTACGTCGGGGGCGACGTCACCGGCGATCTTGCCGTCGACCCGGCTGACGCCGGCGTCGAGCACCGCGGCCCCGGGCTTGACCATGTCGGCGGTGATCAGCGACGGCGAGCCCGCGGCGGCCACCACGATGTCGGCCTGGCGCACCTGCTCGGCGAGGTCGCGGGTGCCGGTGTGGCAGACCGTGACGGTGGCGTTCTCGCTGCGCCGGGTCAGCATCAGCGCCAGCGGGCGGCCGACGGTGATGCCGCGGCCGACGACGACCACCTTGGCCCCGGCGATCGGCACGTCGTAGCGGCGCAGCAGCTCGATGATGCCGGTAGGGGTGCACGGCAGCGGCGCGGGCTTGCCGAGCACCAGCCAGCCCAGGTTGGTGGGGTGCAGCCCGTCGACGTCCTTGCCCGGGTCGACGGCGGCGAGGATGGCGAACTCGTCGAGCCCCGTCGGCTGCTGCACCAGGAAGGCCGTGCACGCCGGGTCGGCGTTGAGTTCGGCCACGACGGCCTCGACCTGCGCCTGCGTGCTGCCGGCGGGCAGGTCGCGGCGGATGCTGGTGATGCCGATCGCCGCGCAGTCCTTGTGCTTGGCGTTGACGTACCAGTGGCTGGCCGGGTCGTCGCCGACGAGGACGGTGCCGAGCCCGGGCCGCACGCCACGTTCGGCCAGGGCGGCCACGCGGTCGGCGAGCTCGGTCTTGATCGCGGCCAGCGTGGCGGTGCCGTCGAGGATCGTGGCGCTCACGTCGAGCAAGTGTGCCAGTCGCCCGTCCGTCAGTGGGGTCGGCCTCCGCCGCCGACGCGTCAGTGTGCGAAGTGCCGCGCGCCGGTGAAGTACAGCGCGACGCCGGCCGCCTTCGCGGCCGCGATCGTGTCGTCGTCGCGGATGGACCCGCCGGGCTCGACGATGGCCCGCACGCCGGCGTCGATGAGCACCTGGGCGCCGTCGGCGAACGGGAAGAACGCGTCGGACGCCGCGACGGAGCCGGCGGCGCGCTCGCCGGCCCGCGAGACGGCGAGCCGGCACGAGTCGACGCGGTTCACCTGGCCCATGCCGATGCCCACCGTGGCGCTGCCGCTCGCCAGCAGGATCGCGTTCGACCTGACCGCGCGCACCGCCCGCCACGCGAACACGAGATCGGCCAGCGTGGCCTCGTCGACGGCATCGCCGGCCTGCTGCGTCCAGTTGGTCGGGTCGTCGCCGGGCGCGTCGATGGAGTCGGCGCTCTGCAGCAGCAGGCCGCCGGAGACCGGGCGGCGCTCGACGCTGGGGGTGGTCGGGCGCGGCCGGGCCAGCAGGATGCGGGTGTTCTTGCGCTTGCTGAGCCGCTCGAGGGCATCGGGCTCGTAGGCGGGTGCGACGACCACCTCGGTGAGCACCTTCGCGATCTGGTCGCAGAACTCATTCGTGACCGGGCCGTTGGTGGCGATCACGCCGCCGTAGGCGCTGACCGGGTCGCAGGCGTGCGCCTTGGCGTGCGCGTCGGCGATGTCCTTGCCGACCGCGATGCCACACGGATTGGCGTGCTTGATGATGGCCACGCACGGCCGGGTGAAGTCGTAGGCGGCGCGCCACGCCGCGTCGGCGTCGACGTAGTTGTTGTAGCTCATCGCCGAGCCCGAGAGCTGCTCGGCGTGGGCCACGCCGTCCTCGGTGCCGGGGACGACGTACAGCGCCGCCCGCTGGTGCGGGTTCTCCCCGTAGCGCAGCACGGCCGCGCGCTCGTACTCGGCGCCGACCCAGCCCGGGAAGCCGGTGGCCGCGCCGTCGACCTCGTCGTCGGGCGCGACGACGTTGCCGAGCCACGACGCGACCCCGAGGTCGTAGGCGGCGGTGTGCCGGAAGGCGGCGAGCGCGAGACGCTGCCGGGCGGGCAGGTCGAAGCCGCCGCCGCGCACCGCGTCGAGCGCCTCGGCGTAGCGGCCGGGATCGGTGACCACCGCGACCGAGCCGTGGTTCTTCGCGCTGGCCCGGACCATGGCCGGCCCGCCGATGTCGATCTGCTCGATGACCTCCGGCGGGGAGGCGCCGCCGGCCACCGTGGCCGCGAACGGGTACAGGTTGACGACGAGCAGCTGGAAGGCCGCGATGCCGAGCCCGGCGATCGTCTCGACGTGCTCGGGATTGTTCTGATCGGCGAGCAGGCCCGCGTGCACGTGCGGGTGCAGGGTCTTGACCCGCCCGCCCATGATCTCCGGGAAACCGGTCACCTCGTCGACCGACGTCACCGGCACGCCCGCCTCCCGGATGCGGGCCGCCGTCGAGCCGGTCGACACGATCTCGACGCCGGCGGCGTGCAGGCCGCGGGCGAGCTCGTCGAGCCCGGTCTTGTCGTAGACGCTGATCAGCGCGCGGCGGACGGGGATCTGGGTCATCGATGCTCCACGAGTAGGGATCGGATGGCTCGCACGTACAGGGGCCGCTCGACGGCCTGGATGCGCGCCCGCAGGCGGTCCTCGTCGTCACCGGCGGCCACGGGCACGGTCTCCTGCGCGATGACCGGCCCGGTGTCGACGCCTTCGTCGACCCAGTGGACGGTGACGCCGGTCGTGGCGACGCCCGCGGCCAGCGCGTCGCGGACCGCGTGCGCGCCGGGGAAGGCGGGCAGCAGGGCCGGGTGGGTGTTGACGATGCGGAAGCGGTGCACCACGGCGGGGCCGAGGATGCGCATGAAGCCGGCCAGGACCAGCAGGTCGGGCCGATGCGCGGCCACGGCATCGCCGAGGGCGGCGTTCCACGCGGCGCGGTCGGGATGCTCGGCGAGCGGAACGGCGAACGTCGCCACGCCGGCCTCGGCCGCGCGGCGCAGGGCGGCGCACCCGGGGACATCGGTGCCGACGGCGACCACCCGGGGCCCGACGCCCGGGTCGTCCAGGATCGCCTGGAGGGTGGAGCCGTTCCCCGACGCGAGCACGACCACGCGGCTGGCCGCGGACGGGAGGTCCACGCGGCCGACCCTACCTAGCCCGCGAGCCTGCCCCCGCGCCGCCCGGCGCCGCCCCCCGGCGCCTCGATGCCGGTGCCGGCGGTGGCGGTGTCGTCGACGGCAGCGCCGACGGTGGCGCTGTCGTCGACGGCAGCGTCGACGGCATCGTCGGCGGCATCGTCGGCGGCATCGTCGGCGGGGTCTTCGGCGGTGTCAGCCGCGGCGTCTTCGGCGACGTCGTCCTCGACGACGTCGGTGTCCGCGGTTCCGGCGGGAATGCCGGCAGCGGGTCCGGCAGTGCGGGCCTGCACGTGCCCGACGAGCCGGGCCAGCGCCAGCATCGTGCACGACACCGCGCCGACGGACACACCGAGCGCGAGCCCGAATTGCCACGGCGAGGCCCCGAGCGCGTTGAGCCGGCCGCTGCCCACCGCGCCGCCGCCCTGCCAGGCCAGGACCACGCCGAGCACGGTGACCCCGGCCGCGGCCGCGCCGGCGTCGCGCAGGCGCGCCCGCGTCGTGGCGGCCCGCCCCGCGATCCGGGCGACGGCGGCCCCCGCGGCCAGCGGCACCAGCGCCATCAGCACCCATCCGGGCCACGGCGCGCCGTGCCCGGTGGGGACCGCGCCGAGCACGGGGAAGGCCGGCAGCAGGCCGTGCGCGGTGGTGAAGGCCGAGACGTGGCTGCCGGAACCCACCGCGAAACCCGGGCCCGCCAGGTAGGAGGCGCCGGCCACGGCGGCGTTCGGGGCCGCGAGCAGGCCGAGCAGCAGGACCGGCAGGCCGGACCAACCCCCACCCACCTGCTGCGACAGCAGTTCGACCCGGCCGTGGTTGACCACGACCGCCCCCGCCGCCAGCAGCGCGCCGGCCGCGAGGTAGGTGACGGCCGCGGCGACGGCGGCGCGGGCTGCGCGCGCGGCCCAGGCCGGCAGCCGGGCGCCCAGCAGGACGCCCAGCGCACTCCAGCGCACCAGCGCGGCGCCGCCGAACAGCGCGAAGAGCACGAAGCCGGCCACCGTCGCCCCGGCCACCGGGGCCGCGCTGGTGCCCAGCGGCGACAGGCCGGCAGCCACACCGCACACCGCGGCGAAGGCGCCGGCCTGCACGGCGGCGGCCTGCAGCAGCGGACCCGGGCGATCCTCGTCGAGACCGTCCGTGGCGTCGGCCAGCCCGCAGCCGGCCCGCCACGCCGCGGCGGCCACCAGCAGCGTCATGCCCAGCGGCACGAACGCCGAGGCCATGCCGTCGACGGTGATGCCGCCGTGCAGGGCGGCGAGGAAGGTGAGGGTGCCGGCCCGCACGACCGACCCTGCGCTGCCCGAGTTGCCGGACACCGGCAGCCAGCAGACGGCGACGGCCACGATCGAGACGATCAGGCCGGCGAGGGCGGCGCCGGCCCCGGTCCAGGCTGCCGCGAGCCAGGGTGAGCGGCCCGCGGCAGGGGGGACGACACGGCGCCGTCCCGCGTCGGCGCCGCCCCGGGGCGGGGTCGCGCGACGGTCGGTGACGGACATCGCTCCAGGCTGGCAAACCCGGTGCGTCTTGACGTGCCGACGCGCCGGGTCGCCCGCCTGCGGATCAACCGGCCGGCCCGCTCAGGGGCCGGCCGGTCGGCGATCGTTCAGCTGTCCTCGCGGGGCTCGTCGGACTGGGTGTGCGAGCCCGACGGCGGGCCCGGCTCGTCGGCCTGCTCCGAGCCGGTGGACCCGGGCTGGTACTGCCCCGGCTGCGCCGGCGGCTGGTACTGCCCCGGCTGCGCCGGCGGCTGGTACTGCCCCGGCTGCGCCGGCGGCTGGTACTGCCCCGGCTGCGCCGGCGGCTGGTACTGCCCCGGCTGGCTCTGGGGCTGGCTCGGCGGCTGGCTGTAGGAGGGCGGCGGGCCGGCGGGCGCCGAACCGTAGGACGGCGGCTGGTAGGGCTGCGACGGGCTCGACGCGCCGAAGCCGCCCGACGGCGGACCCGAGGGCGGGGGCGGCGGGTTGGACGGCGCACCGCCACCCGAGGAGGGCTGGTTGTAGCTCGGCGCGCCGAAGCCCTGATCCGACTGGCCGGACTGGCCGGACTGGCCGGGCTGACCCGAGTGACCCGGCTGACCCGGCTGACCGGACTGACCCGGCTGGCCGTACCCACCCGGGGACGGCGACGGGGCCGGCGCCGACGGGCCGGGCTGGCCGTAGCCACCCGGCTGCGCGTAGCCACCCGGCTGCGCGGGCTGGCCGGGCTGGCCGTAGCCACCCTGCGGCTGGCCGGGCTGGCCGTAACCACCCTGGGGCTGGCCGTAGCCACCCTGCCCACCGGGACCACCCTGCCCACCCTGGCCGCGCGAGCCGCCCGAGAACGCGGTGGCGAGGTTGCCGCCCGTCTGCTGGAAGCCCAGGAAGGCGAGGACAGCGGCGACCACGACGAGGATCAACGTGACCCAGTAGGCCCAGCCGTGTCCGACCGAGGCCTGCACCGTGCAACCACCGAGGGATTCCTTCTGGCTGCTGACGTCGACCGGGTCGATGAGCAGGGCGAGCAGCGTGGAGATCACGCCCAGCACCAACAGCCCGAAGCCGACGAGCCGCATCGGGACGGGCAGCTTGACCTGCGGCGCGAACACCGCAACGGCCACGGCAATCGCCCCGAACAGGGCGAGCAGCACGCCGAACCAGCCGAAGAAGCCGTTGTGCCAGGCCGACACCGACGCGTCGCTGCTGTCGAGGGCCTTGTTCACCGAGTTCTGCACCGAGGACGGGCAGTTGCCGGAGAAGTCGGCACCGGCGGTGTAGAAGCTGAAGAAGGAGAAGATCAACGCGAGGACGGCGGCGCCCATCGCGCCCCAGTCGAACGGGCTGACCTTGCTCAGGTCGAGGCCGGAGCCACCTGAGGACTGCCCGTAACCGCCCGGACCGGACGGCGGTCCGTACCCGCCACCGGGCTGACCCTGCGGCGCGCCGTACCCGCCACCGGGCTGACCCTGCGGCGCGCCGTACCCGCCGCCGGGCTGACCCTGCGGTGCACCGTAACCACCGCCGGGGGGACTACTCGGCGGCTGCTGACCGTAACCGCCGCCGGGCTGGCCCTGCGGCGCGCCGTAGCCGCCGGGCGGGCCGCTGGGTGGCTGCTGACCGTAACCGCCGCCGGGCTGGCCGGGCGGCGGGCCGTAGCCACCACCGGACTGGCCGGGTGGTGGGCCTCCGGGCGGGCCGTACGTCATCGTGCACCAACCTCTCGGACACTTCTGTCCCACATGATCGATTCGAACGACCTTAGCGTTCCTCGTGCACGACTGTCGCAAACGGTGCAGGGAAGACGAAGGCCGGGGCACGCGATGCGTGCCCCGGCCCCGATCTGGTCGGTGGTGCTACTGCCCCGGCGGGGGGCCGTACCCCGGCGGCGGCGGGGGTGGCGGCGGCGTCGAGCCGGGACCCGGCTGCGCGGGGCCGCCCGGGCCTGCGCCCATGCCGCCCTGCGGCTGGCCGGGAGCCATGCCACCCTGCGGGCCTGCGCCCATGCCGCCCTGCGAGCCTGCGCCCATGCCGCCCTGCGGGCCTGCGCCCATGCCGCCCTGCGGGCCTGCGCCCATGCCGCCCTGCGGGCGGTGCCCCCCGATGTTCGGCACCTTGTTGCTCATCCCGCCCGGCAGCTGGCCCCCGGTCTGCTGGAAGCGCATCAGCGTGAGCACCGTCGCGACGATGATCAGGATAAGGCTGGCCCAGTACCCGAACCCGTGGCTGAAATATTTGTCCGGGACGTCGGTGGGGTTGAGGAAGAGCGTGATGAGCGAGCACAGGAACGCAACCGCGAACAGCCCTAGGGCGATCAGTCGCGGCGCAGCGGGCATGTTCACCTGTGGCTTGAAGAGGGTCATCGCGATGACGACTGTGGCGGCAAGTGCCAGCAGTGCCGCAAACCAGCCTAAGAACCCGTCACCGAATGCACTCTCGCTGGTCGAGTAGCCGAACGCGCTCGCCGAGTAGTAGTCGAACAGCGAAAAGATGAACGCGAGCGCGCCCGCGGCCACGATCCCCCAGTCGAGGGGGTTGACGGTCTTCGGGTCGAAGGACTGCCGGCCGGGCCCTCCGGGACCGTAGCCACCGGGTCCGGGGGGACCGCCGGGGGGCGGGTTCCACTGCCCGCCGGGCTGGGGCCCGGGCGGTGGCGGCGGAGGAGTCCCGCCTGGCGGCGAAGGTGGCGGTTGGAACGTCATCGCGATCTCCTCGATCGTATGTCTGACAGAACTCTGAGACAGCAAGTTAGCCCGTTGTGCTCGCTAAGTGAACCAAGACGGCGGGCTCGGCGCGCGGCGCGTCATGAACAGGACGCGCTCCGGCGCGCCCTGATACGCCGCAAAACGGACGACCGCCGACGATTCCGCCCCGAGGGGCAGTGCTCGACGGCGGCCGCTTTCTACGAGAGTTCCTAGGCGGGAATCACCCCAGCAGGTCGCGCATGAGCGCGGCCGTCTCGCTCGGGGTCTTGCCGACCTGCACCCCGGCCGCCTCGAGCGCCTCCTTCTTCGCCTGCGCCGTGCCGGACGAGCCGGACACGATGGCACCGGCGTGGCCCATCGTCTTGCCCTCCGGCGCCGTGAATCCGGCGACGTAGCCGACGACCGGCTTGGTGACCTTCTCCTGCACATAGGCCGCCGCGCGCTCCTCGGCGTCGCCGCCGATCTCGCCGATCATGACGATGGCGTCGGTGTCCGGGTCGTTCTGGAACGCCTCGAGGCAGTCGATGTGCGTGGTGCCGATGATCGGGTCGCCGCCGATGCCGACGCAGGTGGAGAAACCGATGTCGCGCAGTTCGTACATCATCTGGTAGGTCAGCGTGCCCGACTTCGACACCAGCCCGATGCGACCCGGCTTGGTGATGTCCGCGGGGATGATGCCGGCGTTGGACCGGCCGGGGCTGATGACCCCCGGGCAGTTCGGGCCGACGATGCGTGTCCCCCTGCCTTGCGCGTAAGCCCAGAAGGTGGCCGTGTCGTGCACCGGCACGCCCTCCGTGATCACCACGGCCAGCGGGATCTGCGCGTCGATCGCCTCGATCACCGAGTCCTTGGTGAACGCCGGCGGGACGAACCCGACGGTGACGTTGGCGCCGGTCTCGGACATCGCGTCGGCGACGCTGCCGAACACCGGCAGCGTGGTGCCGTCGACGTCGATCTGCTGCCCGGCCTTGCGGGCGTTCACCCCGCCGACGACCTTGGCGCCCGAGGCGAGCATGCGACGGGTGTGCTTCATGCCCTCGGAGCCGGTCATGCCCTGCACCACGATGGCGCTGTTCTCGTCCAGCCAGATGCTCACTTGGCAGCTCCTGCCAGCTCGGCGGCCTTGTCGGCCGCGGCGTCCATCGTGTCGACCATCGTCACCAGGGGGTGGGCGGCCTCGGTGAGGATGCGCCGCCCCTCGTCGACGTTGTTGCCGTCGAGGCGCACCACGAGCGGCTTGTTCGCTTCGTCGCCGAGGATGCCGAGAGCGGTGACGATGCCGTTGGCGACGGCGTCGCACGAGGTGATGCCGCCGAAAACGTTGACGAACACGCTCCTGACCGACGGGTCGCCGAGGATGACGTCGAGGCCGTTGGCCATCACCTCGGCCGACGCGCCGCCGCCGATGTCGAGGAAGTTCGCGGGTTTCACCCCGCCGTGCTTCTCGCCGGCGTAGGCGACCACGTCGAGGGTGGACATGACCAGTCCGGCGCCGTTGCCGATGATGCCGACCTCGCCGTCGAGCTTGACGTAGTTGAGGTGCTTCTCCTTGGCCTTCTGCTCCAGCGGGTCGGCGGCCTGCGTGTCGACGAGGCCGGCGTTGCCCGGCTGGCGGAAGTCGGCGTTGTCGTCGAGGGTGACCTTGCCGTCGAGGGCCACCACGCTGCCGTCGCCGACGCGGGCCAGCGGGTTGACCTCGACCAGCGTCGCGTCCGCGGCGACGAAGGCCGCCCACAGCTTGACCAGGACGTCGGCCACCGGCTCGACCAGCTCGGCCGGGAATCGCGCGGCCTCGGCGATCTCGCGCGCCTTGGCGGCGTCGACCCCGGTGCCCGCGTCGACCGGCACCTTCGCCAGCGCCTCGGGCCGCTCGACGGCCAGCTGCTCGATCTCCATGCCGCCCTCGTAGGAGGCCATGGCGAGGAACGTGCGGTTGGACCGGTCGAGCAGGTAGGAGACGTAGTACTCCTCCTTGATGTCCGCGCCCGGGTCGACCAGCACGCGGTGCACGGTGTGGCCTTTGATGTCCATGCCGAGGATCTGCTCGGCGTTGGCCCGCGCGTCGGCCGGGGTCTTGGCGACCTTCACGCCGCCCGCCTTGCCGCGGCCGCCGATCTTCACCTGCGCCTTCACCACGGTGACGCCGCCGATCCGGCCGGCGATCGCCTCGGCCTCCTCGGCGGTGGTGGCCACCTCACCGAGACTCACCGGGACGCCGTGCTCCTTGAACAGCTGCTTGGCCTGGTACTCGAACAGATCCACGCTGATTCGTCCGTTCTCGCGGAGTTCTGGATGTCAATCCAACCTAGGGACCCTAGCGATTCACGCCTCACCGGGAACCGGTGCTGAGACTGGTCTCACGCGTCGGCGCCGACGTGGCCCTGCACCCAGGCCACGATCTCGTCCATCGTGGCGCCCGGCGTGAAGATCTTGGCCACGCCCTCGGCCTCCAGTTCGGGGATGTCGGCGTCGGGGATGATGCCGCCGCCGAAGAGCACGACGTCGCGCGCATCCGCCTCGTCGAGCAGTTCGACGATCCGCTTGAACAGCGTCATGTGCGCCCCGGACAGCACCGACAGACCCACCGCGTCGGCGTCCTCCTGGATGACCGTCTGCACGATCTGCTCCGGGGTCTGGTGCAGGCCGGTGTAGACGACCTCCATGCCGGCGTCGCGCAGGGCCCGCGCGATGATCTTCGCGCCGCGGTCGTGGCCGTCGAGGCCGGGCTTGGCGATGACGATGCGGATCCGCTCGGGCATGCCCGGAGCTTATGCCGGGCCCCGCGGGGCGGCGCTCAGGGCTGATACGGCGGCGCGACGCCCCAGCCCCATCGCGGCACCGGCGCCTCGGTCCTGACGGTGACGTGCGCGCGGTGCGCCTCGTGGACGCCGCCAGGGAAGAACGGGGAGAGCAGGTCGTCACCCTCGACCCGGTCGTAGAACGCGTCCATCAGCGCGCGGATGCGGGCCGGGCCGCCGGCCCATTCCAGCAACGTCGGGTCGGGCATCCACCGATCGTAGGTCCGTGGGCGTTATCCCTATCGGAGTGCTCGATTGCGCCGTGTGCGCACCGGAAGTTGTCGTACCTTACTGATTGAATCGAACTTATGAACGGGACCGCAGTAGAGGCGCTGGTCGCGCCGCAGCGGGCCGCGGTCGGTGAGCTATTGACCAACGACCTGACGCGGCTGACCGGCACCGATCTCGCCGAACTTGTCGCGGCGGTCGAGACGGAGCGGCGCCGCCTGGTCGCCGTCGATCACCGGCACATCGCCGAACTGACCGAACGCGGCGTGGCGCATGATTACGGCACCTCGTCACCGAGCGCCCTGCTCGGTCGGTTGTTGCGGTTGTCCCCGGTTGAGGCGAGGTCACGCGTCGCGCGGGCCGCCGAGCTCGGACCGCGGCGCGATGTCACCGGGCAGGCGCTGTCGCCGGTCCTGCCCGTCGCGGCCGCTGCCGTGCACGACGGCGTGATCGGACCGGCTCACGCCTCGGTGATCAGCCGCTGCCTGTTGCGGATCCCGGTGGCGATCTCGGTCGAAGCCGTGCCGGTGGCCGAACGCTTCCTCGTCGACGCCGCGCGCCACGAAGACCCGAAGGCGCTCGCTCGCACCGCCGAGGTGCTGCTGCTGCGCCTCGACCCGGACGGCCGCGCACCGCGCGAGGGTGAGGCTGAGCGACGGCGCGGCTTCGACCTTCACGTGCGGGCCGACGGCACCTCGACCGCGCGGGGCGAGCTGACCGCCGAGGTCACCGCTGTGTGGCAGACGATCTTCGACAGCCTCGCCGCGCCGGCACCGGGGGATGACCCCGACACCCGGTCGGCCGGGCAGCGCCGGCACGACGCGTTGGCCGACGCGGGCCTGCGGTTGCTGCGCTCCGCAACCTTGCCGGCGTCCGGCGGCGTCCCGGTCACCGTGCTCGTTCGCACCACGCTGGACGATTTGCGCTCCGCAGCCGACCCCGAGGACTGTGCCGCGTCACCCGTCTGCCGGGCTCGCGCAAACCGGTCACGGTGACGTGTGGTCGGCGCAGCAGGTGTTCCTGACCACCTGCGAGGCGGCGATCGTTCCCGTCGTCCTCAACGAGGCCGGCGGCATCCTCGCCTACGGGCGCACGCGGCGGTTGGCGTCGCACGGGCAGCGGCTCGCCCTGATCGCCCGCGACGGCGGATGCGTTTTTCCTGGCTGCACGGCTCCCGCCGCATGGGCGGAGGTGCACCACATCCGCGAATGGCAGGACGGCGGCAGCACCGACATCGACAACATGTGCCTGTTGTGCCGCCATCACCATCGCCATTTCGCCGAGCTGGGGTGGCAGGTCCGGATGAGCATCGACGGCGTGCCTGAGTGGCTGCCGCCTCCGTGGTTCGATCCCGACCAACAGCCGGTACGCAACATCGCGCACCAGCTGCGCGACTTTGCGTTCGCCGACCCGCCCGGGCCCCTGGCGATCGCTGGAGCCGGGCCTTAAGGTCAGCCCGGCCCACTCAGAGTTTCTGCAGCGGGGCGTAGCGCAGCATCAGCCACTTCACGCCGGTGCCGCCGCCGAAGTCGACCTGGGCCTGCGCGCCGTCGCCGGTGCCGCGGGTGGCCACCACTGTGCCCATCCCCCACGCGTCGTGCGTGACCCGGTCGCCCATGTCCAGCGACGGGATCGCCCGGTTGCCGACGCCGCCGCGCACCCGGCCCGAGGACGCCAGCTGCTCCTGCGCCGAGGGCCGGCGCGCGTCGCGGGCCTTGTACCCGTGGTCGCCGTACCGCGACGGCGGGCCGGCCGCGTCGTCGGAGTAGCGATTGACGAACGGCGTCCGCTCGACCGCGCCGCTCCACCCGACGAGTTCCGGCGGCACCTCGTCGAGGAATCGGGACGGCGGGTTCCACGACGGCGCGCCCCACGCCGAGCGCGACAGCGCGCGGGACAGGTACAGGCGCGAGCGCGCCCGGGTGATGCCGACGTAGGCGAGGCGGCGTTCCTCGGCCATCTCCGCCGGGTCGCCCAGCGTGCGCATGTGCGGGAACACGCCGTCCTCCAGTCCGGTGAGGAACACGACCGGGAACTCGAGGCCCTTCGCGGTGTGCAGCGTCATCAGCGTGACGACCCCGCCGGACGCGTCGGGCACCTGGTCGGCGTCGGCCACGAGCGACACCTGCTCGAGGAAGGCATCGAGGGTGACCTCCTCACCGAGGCCCCCGCGCTGCTCCGCGAACTCCTGCGCGACGCTGACGAGCTCGCGCAGGTTGTCGACCCGCGACTCGTCCTGCGGGTCGTGCGAGGCCTCGAGCTCGCGCAGGTAGCCGGTGCGGTCGAACACCGCCTCGAGCACGGCGGCGGGGGTGCCGTCGGGCCCGGCCGCCACCCCGCGCAGTTCGGTGAGCAGTGCGGTGAAGTCGCGCACGGCATTGGCCGAGCGCGGCGCGAGACCGCCGATGACGTCGACGCGCTCGAGCGCGGCGCCGAAGGAGAGGCGCTCCTGCTCGGCGTACCCCGACACCATGGCCTCGGCGCGGTCGCCGATGCCGCGGCGCGGGGTGTTGAGGATGCGCCGCAGCGACACGACGTCGTCGGAGTTCGCGATCACCCGCAGGTAGGCCAGCGCGTCGCGGATCTCCTTGCGCTCGTAGAAGCGCACCCCGCCGACGACCTTGTAGGGCAACCCGACGCGGATGAACACCTCCTCGAAAACACGCGACTGCGCGTTGGTCCGGTAGAACACCGCGACGTCGGAGGACACGGCCTGCCCGTTGTCGGCGAGCTCGTCGATGCGCTGCGCCACCCACGCCGCCTCGTCGTGCTCGTTCTCCGCGACGTAACCGGTGATCTTCTCGCCCGGCCCGGCGTCGGACCACAGGTTCTTCGGCTTGCGGTCGGCGTTGCGGGAGATGACGGCGTTGGCGGCGTTGAGGATCGTCTGCGTGGAGCGGTAGTTCTGCTCCAGCAGGATCGTCGAGGCCTGCGGGTAGTCGCGCTCGAACTCGAGGATGTTGCGGATGGACGCGCCGCGGAAGGCGTAGATCGACTGGTCGGCGTCGCCGACGACGGCGAGCTCGGCGGGCTGGTACGGCGCGTTCGGCTCGGGGATCGTCAGCTCGCGGACCAGCACGTACTGCGCGTGGTTGGTGTCCTGGTACTCGTCGACGAGCACGTGCCGGAACCGGCGGCGGTAGTGGTCGGCGACATCGGGGTGGTTCTGGAGCAGCTGGACGCTGGTCATGATCAGGTCGTCGAAGTCGAGGGCGTGCGCGTCGCGCAGCCGCGCCTGGTAGCGGGTGTAGGCGTCGGCGACGACCTTCTCGGCCGCGTTCGAGGCCTTCTCGGCCCACGCGTCGGGCGTCACCAGCTCGTTCTTGAGGTTGCTGACCTGGGCCGACAGCGAGCGGGCGGGATAGCGCTTGGGGTCGAGGTCGAGCTCCCGGCCCACCAGCGTCATCAGCCGCCTCGAGTCGTCGGCGTCGTAGATCGAGAACGACGACTTCAGCCCGACGGTCTTGTACTCCGCGCGCAGCAGCCGCACGCACATCGAGTGGAACGTGGACACCCACATCGACCGTGCGCGCGGGCCGACGAGCGCCGACACGCGCTGCTTCATCTCGCCGGCCGCCTTGTTGGTGAACGTGATGGCGAGGATCTGGCCGGGCGTGGCCCCGCGCTCGGCGAGCAGGTACGCGACGCGGTGGGTGAGCACCCGGGTCTTCCCCGACCCGGCCCCGGCCACGATGAGCAGCGGGCCCCCCTCGTGCACCACCGCTGCGCGCTGCTGCGGGTTCAGCCCGTCGAGCAGCGTCGAGGCGGCACGGGGCTGCGCGGCGGGCGAGAGGGCGGGCTGGGACATCGCCGGGCCAGCCTACGACCGGCCGGTGTCAACGTCCGGATCGCCCGTTTCGGGGCAACGAACCTTTGGGTACGAGGGCTAGACCAAGCGGAAGGGGACGTCATGACGACGCTGGCCAAGCCGGCGGGTGGCGGGTCGGAGGGTTCCGGTGAGGGTGAGCAGGGCACCTCGCTGCGCCGGCACATCGGGGTCATCGGGCTGCTGTTCGCCAGCGTCGGATCGATCATCGGGTCGGGGTGGCTCTACGGCGCGGCCAAGGCGTCGTCCATCGCCGGACCGGCGGCCATCTTCTCCTGGGTCATCGGTGCGCTCGCCATCCTGCTGATCGGGCTCGTCTACGCGGAGCTGGGGACGATGTTCCCGATCTCGGGCGGCGTGGTGCGGTTCCCGCACCTGTCCTTCGGCGGTTTCTCCAGCTTCACCATGGGCTGGGTGAACTGGATCGCCGCGGCGGCGGTGGCCCCGATCGAGGTCGAGGGCGCGCTGCAGTACGCGACCAAGTACGCCGGCTTCACCAGCCTGGACAAGGCGACCCAGACTTATCCGCTGACCGGGCTGGGCTACGTCGTCGCCGTGCTCGCCATGGCCTTCTTCGTGGTCGTGAACTACTTCGGCATCCGCTGGTTCGCCCGCGTGAACAACGTGGCCGTGTGGTGGAAGCTGGGCGTCATCCTGCTGGTGGTCATCGCCTTCCTCGTCACCACGTTCCACAGCTCGAACTTCTCGAACCACGGCTTCTCCGTCGGCGGTACGCACGCCATCTTCACCGCGGTCGCCACCGGCGGGATCGTGTTCTCCTACCTCGGCTTCCGCCAAGGGGTGGAACTCGCGGGGGAGACCGACAACCCCCGCCGCAACGTGCCGATCGCCGTCGTCGGGTCGGTGCTCATCACCGCGTTGATCTACGTGCTCCTGCAGATCGCGTTCATCGCGACCGTGAGCCCGTCCGCCCTCAAGGGTGGCTGGACGGGGATCACCGACCACCTCGCCGACGCCAACGCCCCCCTCGCGTCGATCGCGTCGATCATCGGGCTGGGTTGGCTGTCCACGTTGCTCTACGTCGACGCCGTGATCTCCCCGGCCGACACCGGCCTGATCTACACCACCGTCACCGGCCGGATCTCCTACGCGATGGGCAAGAACGGCAACGCCCCGAAGGCGCTGACCAAGACCACGCGCAAGGGTGTGCCGCTGGTCAGCCTGTTCGTCACCTTCGTCATCGGGCTGATCGTCTTCCTGCCGTTCCCGAGCTGGCAGAAGCTCGTCGGCTTCATCACCTCGGCCACCGTGCTGTCCTTCGGGTCCGGCCCGGTCGTGCTGGCCGCCATGCGGCGTCAGATACCGGACCACAAGCGGCCGTTCAGGCTGCCCTTCGGCGACGCCATCCCGTTCGTCGCGTTCTTCGCCTCGAACATGATCGTCATCTGGGCCGGGTGGGACGAGAACTGGCGGCTGTTCCTCGCCGTGCTCCTCGGCTTCGTCGTGCTCGGGATCTTCAAGGTCACCGACAAGGGCTCCATGTCGGCGATGGAGTGGCGGGCCGGGCTGTGGGCCCTTCCCTGGTTCGCCGGGCTGGCCCTGATCAGCTTCCTGAGCACGTTCCCGGAAGGCCCGCGGATGGGCAACACCGGAACCATCCCGTTCGGTTGGGACTTCGTGGTGGTGCTCGCGCTGTCCGCCGGCGTGTGGGTGCTGGCGCTGAAGACGCGACTGCCGGGCAACCGGGTCGACGAGTACATCGAGGAGACCACGGTCGAGGTCCAGGAGGAGGAGAAGGAGCTCGGCAAGGCCCCGTAGGACCAGCCGACGCGGTCCGTCCGGTTGCCGGGCGGGCCGCGCTCGTGCCACCATGACCGGGTGCGCAGCCGTCGATTTTCCTATGGGTACCGGACCCCGGTGCCTGTTGCTGGCTGATCGCTGACCACCAACCGACGCCCCGGGCCGCCGCCCGGGGCGTTTTGCGTGCCGGGGGTCAGGACCGGGCCGCCCGCGAGAGGAAGACCGATGTCCACCACCACCGCACCGCCCGAGAGCCTCGCCGCCGCCGAGGCCATCGCGCTGCTGCGCACCCAGATCGACGCCATGGACGAGGCGATCGGCCGCCTGGTCGCCGAGCGCGCGAAGCTGTCCGCCCGCGTGCAGACCGCCCGGCTCAACGCCGGCGGCACCCGCGTCGAGCTCGGTCGCGAACGCGTCATCCTCGACGCCTACCGCGCCGCCCTGGGCCCGAACGGACCGGCCCTGGCCGACGCGATCCTGCAGGTGTGCCGCGGCGCGCGGTAGCTAGAGCATCCGCCGGTCGGCCGCCCACCGCGTGAGCTGGTGGCGGTTCGACAGTTGCAACTTGCGCAGCACGTTCGACGCGTGGGTCTCCACCGTCTTGATCGAGATGAACAGCTCGCTCGCGATCTCCTTGTAGGCGTAGCCGCGGGCGAGCAGCCGCAGCACCTCGCGTTCGCGGGGCGTCAGCTGGTCGATCTCCGGGTCGATCGACGGGGCCACCGGAGCGTCGCGGAACGCGTCCAGCACGAACCCGGCCAGCCGCGGGCTGAAGACCACGTCGCCGCCGGCCACCCGGGTGACCGCGTCGGCGAGTTCGTCGGCCGAGATGGTCTTCGTGACGTAGCCGCGGGCACCGGCCCGGATCAGCGCGATCACGTCCTCCGCCGCGTCGGACACCGACAGCGCCAGGAACCGGGTGTCGGGCACCCGTTCGCGCACCGCCTCCAGCACGGCCAGCCCCCCGCCGTCGGGCATGTGGACGTCCAGCAGCACGACCTCGGGTCGCTGCGCGGCGATGACCTCCACGGCCTGCGCGACCGAGCCGGCGTCGCCCACCACCTGCACGCGCGAGCCCAGCTCGGCGCGCACCCCCGCCCGGAACATCGCGTGGTCGTCGACCAGGACGACCCGCGCGCTCACGTGCGCTCCCGCGGCATGGCCACGCGTACCTCGGTGCCGGCCGCACCGCTGCGCACCCGCGCGGTCCCGCCGTGGCGCTCCACGCGGGCGATGATCGACCCGCGCACGCCCTGCCGGTCGTCGGCGACGGCCTCGGTGTCGAAGCCGGCGCCCCGGTCGCGTACGAACACGTTCACCGCGTCGTCCTCCACTTCCGCGTAGAGCGACACGCTGGTCACTCCCGAATGCTTAGCCGCGTTGACGAGGGCTTCCCGAGCGGCGGCCACCACCGCGGCCAGGTCCTCGTCCAGCCCCGTGTCGCCCACGACGACGACGTCCACCGTTACCGCGTAACTGTCCTCGATCTCGGCCGCCGCGGTGCGCAGGGCCTCGCCGAACTGGCCCTGCGCCACCTGCTGGTCGTAGAGCAGCGTGCGCAGCTCGCGTTCCTGCCCGCGGGCGAGGCGGGCCACCTCGCGCGGCGACTCGGCGTTGCGCTGGATCAGCGCGAGCGTCTGCAGCACCGAGTCGTGCAGGTGCGCGGCGATGTCGGCGCGTTCCTGGCTGCGGATGCGCTCGGTGCGCTCGTCGGACAGCGCCGTCATCGCGCGCATCCACCACGGGCCGGTGACCAGGGCCAGGCCGATGACGGTGACGCCCACGGCCAGGATCCCGTCGCGCACCGCGGTGAAGTCCTCGCGCACGAGCACGAACACCGCGCCGGCGACGACGAGGACGATCCCGGCGGCGAAGCGGGCGCGACCCACCCGGTCGGTGCCGCCCGCGCTCAGCGAGGTGCGGGCCATGCGGCCCAGCCGGTCACGGTGGGTCTCCGTCGCCTGCCGCCAGATCAGGGCACCGCCGATGCACGCCGCGAACGCGGGCCCGAACAGGTCACCGGACGGCAACCGCGATTCCGTCGCCGCCACCGCCGCGCACAGGGCCAGCCCGAGCAGCACCCACTCGGCCGCCCGCGAGATGGCGTGGCGCCGCGCGGCGTCCGGGGCGGCCGGGAGCACGATCCAGTACGCGCCGTACAGGGCCAGGCCGAGCCCGCCGGCGGCGGTGAAGGCCGCGAACGCGAGCCGGATGACGCTTGGGCGCGCCCCCACGTGCTCGGCGATGCCCGCCGCCACCCCGCCGGCGTAGCCGTGGTCGGGCCGCCGGTACAGCCGGGAGCGCTGCGTCGTCGTCGCGGCCGTGGTCACCCGCTCATGATTGCCTGCCTCGACGGGTCGCCGCATCCGGCGCCGCCCCGAGATCGGGACTCAGGGTGCGAATCAGGGGCGGACCCCGATGTGCCGAAGCGCCGGCGCGGGCACAGTCGCTGTCATGAGCACCACCGACACCACTCCCGGGCCCGCACCGGCAGCCCCGCGCACCGCCCGCACGCTGCGCCGCAGCCGCACCGGCCGCGTCGGCGCCGGCGTCGCCGCCGGTCTCGGCGACTACTTCGGTCTCGATCCGGTCCTGTTCCGCGTCCTGTTCGCCACGTCGGCCTTCTTCGGCGGCGCCGGCGTCATCGCCTACGCCGTGGCCTGGGTCGCGATCCCCGAGGAAGGTGCGGGTCACTCCGTCGTGGACGACTGGATCGCCGGGTTGCGGCGGCGCAAGGTGTCGCCGTGGGCGGTGGCCGTCGTGGCCGGTCTGGTGCTGTGGCTGGCCGCCTTCAGCTGGTGGACGCCCGCGCCGTTCCTGCCGGCGCTGATCGTCATCGCGCTGCTCGTCGTCGGCTTCGGGCGGCGCTCGGCCCGCGCGAGCACGGTCGACGGGTCACCCACTGTGAACCTCGTCAAGGCGGCCGACGCCGCGCCCATGGACGCAGCCGCCGCCACCACCGACGCCGCCGGGGCACCGGCCGACCCGGCCCGCTCCGGCGACGCCGCGCGGGCCTGGTTCGCGGAAGCGCGGGCCGCTGCGCGGGAGCGGCGCCGCCGCGCGTTCCCCGTCCGCATCGGGGTGCTGGGCACGCTCGCCGCCACCCTGGTCGTGATGGGCACCGTCGACGCGGTGCACGGCATCGCCATCTGGCTCTACTTCGCGGTGACGGGCGGCATCGTGCTGCTGGGGCTGATCGTCGGCCTCGTCCTGCGCCGCGCGCCGTGGACGGTGGCCTTCCTGCTCATCCCCGCCGCCGCCGGCCAGTTCGCGTTCGGGCACACCAGCGCGAGCCTGCACGACGGCATCGGCCAGACCGAGTGGCGGCCCACGTCGCATCCGGCCGCCTCGTACCGGCTCGCGATCGGCCAGGGCGTGCTGGACCTGCGCCACCTCGACCCGCAGACCACCCACCACACCGTGCGCATCACCATGGCCGCGGGCCAGGTCAAGATCGTCGCTCCCCCGGCGCTCGCCCTGACCGTGCAGGCACACGTCCACCTGGGCAACGTCACCGTCGACGGCGACGAGTACAACGGCGGGGCGGGCGCGCACTCGCACGGCATCAACTACAACCGCACCATCGAGCCGCCCCGGGGCGCCACCGGCACCACGCTCACCGTCGTGGTCCGCCTGGCCGACGGCAACATCGCCGTCGACCACCGCTGACGCGGGTCGCTCGGTCGAGCGAACTAGGTGAAGCGAGCGTTAGTTGTTCCGGCCGATCAGGCCTGAACACCGCGGCGGCGCCCCGCGCACGGGCCCGACGGCGATTACTGACGGGATCCTGACGACATCCTGACTGCCGACCTTTATGATCTACGGGCACCTCGAGGACACCTGTCCCGTCACCCCCGTGGAGGAAGCCGGCGTGCCGATCCAGCCGAATCGCCTGCGCGCCGCCCGGCGGCGGTGGGCGGAGCGGCTGCCGGAGCGCTACCTGCGGTGGTTGTTGCGCGTCCGGCACCTCGAGACCCCGGTGCTGCAGCGGGCGCTGCGCGCCCGCGACCGGATCGCGCGGGCTCCCGAGGGCTGCGCGGTGCACCAGTTCGACGCCGACGCGACGGCCCGGGCCGCGGCGGACGAGGTGGCCGCCGCCCTCGACCGCAGCCACATCCCCTACGTAGCGGTGCCCGGCCCGCACGACACCGTCCGCACGATCGCGATCTCCGACGAGCACCGGCAGGCAGCGTGGCAGGTGCTCGGGCGCGAGCTGTCGGGGCCGGAATGGGCGGCCGACGTGCTCGCGGGCGAGCTGCGGCTGCGCACCGGGCGGCGGGTGCGTCCCGGCCACCGGCTGCCGGCGAAGGCCACCGGGGCGGTGCTCTACCGGCTGCTCACGTCGGAGGCCGGCGTGGTCTCGGCCGGGCCCGAACTGGGCTGCGAGATCGGCTTCTGGAAGCCCACCGGGCCCGCCGGTGCGCCGCGCAAGGACGGCGGCCGGCACGCGCCGGGCACCTACGTGGCGCCGGCCGACAACGGCGTCGTCGCCTATCTCACCCCGCAGGCGTGGTCGGACGCGTGCACCGAGACCACCCACTGGGTGCGGCCCAAGACGATCCGGTCGATCTTCGAGTTCGACGAGCCGATCGACATCGTCTACACATGGGTGGACGGTGACGATCCGCAGTGGCAGGCGCGCAAGGCGCACTACGCCCACGAGGCGGATCTGGAGACGGTCAACGAGTCGTCCGCGATCGCGGCCCGGTTCCAGTCCCGCGACGAGCTGCGCTACTCCCTGCGCTCGGTCGCGATGTACGCCCCGTGGGTCCGCCACGTCTACGTGGTCACCGACCGCCAGGTGCCGCCCTGGCTCAACGTCGAACACCCCCAGCTGACCGTGGTCGATCACCGCGAGATCTTCCGCGACCCGAGCGTGCTGCCGGTCTTCAACTCGCACGCCATCGAGTCGCAGCTGCACCACATCCCGGGACTGTCCGAGCACTACCTGTACCTGAACGACGACTTCTTCTTCGGCCGCCCGGTGCAGCCCGAGCTGTTCTTCCACGCCAACGGCATCGCCAAGTTCTTCCTGTCCGCCGTCGTGCTGGACGTCGACCCGCCCAGCCGGCGCGACCTGCCCGTGCTCAGCGCGGCCAAACAGAACCGAGCCCTCATCGAGAAGGAGTTCGGGGTCACCATCACGCAGAAGCTCAAACACACGCCGCAACCCCAGATACGCAGCGTGGTGCGGGAGATGGAGCGCCGGCATCCCGACGCGTTCGAGGCCGTGGCGCGTTCGCGTTTCCGGCACCCCGACGACCTGTCCATCCCGTCCGCCCTGGTGCACTACTACGCCTACGGGCTGGGCAAGGCGGTGCCGGCCGACATCGCCTACCGCTACCAGGACGTGGGGTACCCGGACACGAAGCGCCGCCTCGACCTGATGCTGCGCCGCCGCGACGTCGACGTCTTCTGTCTCAACGACACCGACAGCGAGACCCCCCAGACGGCGGCACAGCTGGAGATGCTCGGCGCGTTCCTGGACCGCTACTACCCGCACGCCAGCCGCTTCGAGCGGCCTTGAGCCAGGCGCCCGGTCCACCGCCGCGGCCGGCCACCGCGTCGGCTGATCAGCGCAGTGCTTCTATGGCATTCACCACGCGTTCGCAGCAGCGCCCGTCACGCTCGGGGAACGTTGCGGCGATGCGCGACCGGAACGGTTCTCCAGGTTCGCGACCGTGCTCGACGGTCTCCCGTACGGCGTGCACGGCGTCCTCGACGGTTTCGGTGACCGGTCCGAAGCCGTCGCGGCGGTAGTCGAAGTAACCGCGTCGCCCCACGTGCGCCCCGTTCAGCACGCGATCGCCGTCGAACTGGAAATAGACGCTCGGCCGATCGATGTACGCCGCGTTGAAGACCATCGAGGAGAAGTCGGTGACCAGCACGGCGGCGTGCGCGATGAGGTCCTGCACGTCCTCCCCGGAGAAGGTGACGGCCCGTACGTTCGACGGCAGCGGGAGTTCGGCCAGCACCGACTGCAGGTTCGGGTGCGGCATGAAGCACACTTGCAGGTCGTTGTCCGCGGCCACCGACCGCAGCGTGGCGTGGGACAGGAAGCTCAACCAGTTCTGCGCGTACTCGGTGGACAGGAAGTTGTCGAGAACACTGCGGCGGTGCGTGTTCAGCTCACCCGGAGCGATCAACCAGTGTCGCCAGGTCGGCGTGACCAGGATCAGGCGGCGCTCCTCCGGCCGGACGCGCGCGCCGACCTCGCGCAGCCGGTCGAAGCGCGGCAGACCCGTCATGCGCGTTTCGAGCGTGGTGAAGCGGTAGTTCGTTCCGTCGCCGACGATGGAACGTTGCTCGTCCGGGGTGCTGGTGACGAACAGTGCGATGTTCTTGGGGTTCAACCACAGCGAGAGGTCGTCCTTGATGACGCCGTGCTGCAGGAACGAGAACGACCACGGTTGCTTGTTGCCGGTCAGTCGCATGATCGCTGTCGGTTGCGTGACTTGGACGTCGGCGTGGGATGAGACGAGATGGCGAGCATTGAGCATCAACATCTGCCACCAGATACCGCCGTGCGGTACGAGCCGGCGGTGTCCCGCCGCCTTCATCCGCTGCCAATCGGGCGTGCCCTTTTCCAGCACGAACCATGCGTTGATCCGCCGCTTGTGCTTGCGAAGATGCTCGAACAGCCTCTCGCCGTTGTCGTCGGCGTCGTGCAGCCGGTCCATCACGACCCACGCATTGCGGAATAGTCTCCGGATCGCGGGCGTGCGTGCCAGCCGGAGCGCCATCAGGTCGCGGATCTTCAGCTCGGTCGGGACCGGCGCGGGGCCCTGGAACCGGGCTGCCAGGGCCGACGGCCGCACGGTCGTCACGGTCTGCGGCAGCCACTCGTCCCTGAGTTCGACAGGCCGGCCGTCGAGGAACACGCGGAGCGCGCCTTTTGCAGGCACCCACACGATTCGCTCATGGAGCAGGTCGTGCGAGAAGTAGCGCAGCGCGCGTACTTTGCCGTGCTCGACCTCGACCTCCCGGCCGCGGTGCAGTACCCGTTCGGCCGGCGGCCGGCCGACGTACCGGTAGGCGATGCGCACCAATTTGCGACGACGATCGTGCTCCAGCAGTACCGCATACGGGGTGGACCAGTCGCCGCCGCCCAGTGCGTGAAGGAGGATGTCGCGCCAGTCCGGGTCGAAGCGGCGCACCGAGAACGACTCGACGACGTGCGGCTCGAGATGGGAGACGATGTCGCCCAGGATCGCGAGGAACTCGTCTGCGACCGGGCCGACACATGCGGTTTCGGCCCCGGACGCGCTCATGTCCGCGCTGAAGAACCAGGACAGGTCGTAGAGGATGAAGTTCTGCAGCCACTCCGGCACGGTGCCGTAGCGCTCCTTCGCCAGCTCGAGGACCGCGAGGTAACCGTGGCGGGGGACGGCGATGAAGCGACGCACGTCGCGCAACGCGTTCTGCAGCGTCGACGTGCCGTCGGCGCGTTTGCGGTAGATGTACTCGGCCGACTTCAGGAAGCCGATGTAGGCGGTGGGTCGGCTCAGCATGTACCGGATGCAGAAGTGCCCATCCTCGAAGATCGGCTGGACCCGGTCGTCAAACTGGAGGTGCGTGTCGCGAAGGACTTCGGTGCGGAAGAAGGAGGCGGGCGCCGAGTTCTGGAAGAAGTCCGGGAACCTGCGAAGGTCGACGAGCTGGTCACTGCCGTACATCCGTCGCATCGGGTGCCGCTCGGCCCGCTCGCCGGAATCTTCGAAGTAGAGGATGCGATTGGTGGCCACCATCTCGGTCTCGGGGTGCGCGTTGAGGAATTCGTCCACCGTGCGCAGGTAGGCGGCGTCCACCATGTCGTCGGGGTCGGTGAAGGTGATCCACTCGCCGGTCGCGTGCTCGATCCCGAGATTTCGCGCGGAGCCCTGGCCGCCGTTCGGCTTGGTCACGACGGTGACCAAGTCCGGTCGGCGCGACTCCCAGGCCCGGAGCAGGTCCAGCGATTCGTCGGTCGACCCGTCGTCGACGACCACGACCTGGACGCGCGCCAGCGGGAACGTTTGCCCCTCGACGGAGCCGATGAAGTCGGGGAGGTAGCGCGCGACGTTGTAGGCGGCCGAGACGATCGAGAACCGCGGGCGAGGAGGGCGGCGCGTAACAGGTTGCGGCGATCGCCCCTGTGCCACGTTGCTTGCCCTCCACTGTCGAGATCAGGATGCGTCCGCATCATAGGTGACGCCCGGTGCCCGCCGGGGGCGCCGGCGCGACGGTCGACCCGGCCCAGCCGGGTGGCTACCGGGTCAGGTCCTCGATGGCCTTGACCACCCGGGAGCAGCATTTCCCGTCGCGCACGGGGAAGGCCGCGCTGATCCGCGCCTCGTACTCCGGGGCGTTACCGCCGGCGGCCATGATGGCCTTGAGGGCGGACATGGCCTCGTCGAGGTCGCGTGCGACCGGGCCGAAGCCGTCGACTGCGTACCGGAAGTAACCGCCCCGGCCGACGTGCCCTCCGCCGAGCACCCGGTCCTCATCGAACTGGTAGTACAGGACCGGTCGGTCGATGTAGGCCGCGTTGAAGGCCATGGACGAGTAGTCGGTCACCATCAACGCGGACCGGGCCACGAGACGTTGGACGTCCTGGCCGGCGAAGGTGAGCGCCTCGACGTGCTCCGGCAGCGTCATCCGCTCGAGCGCGGGCTGGATATTGGGATGCGGCAGGAAGCCGATACGCAGACCATATCCCTTGCCGAGGGCCGCCAGGCGCTCATCGCTCAAGAACTCCAACCATCGCTGCGCGTACTCGCTGGTGAGGAAATCGTCCGTCACGACACGTCGCTGCGAATTCGGGGGTAACGACGGACTCAGCCAGTGCCGCCACGTCGGGCAGACGAGCACGAGGTCGCGATCTTTGGGACCGATCGTCGATCCGATCTCGAGGAGGCGGTCGAAGCGAGGTAGGCCCGTCATCTTCACCTCCCTGGTCGTGACGGCGTAGGGCGAACCGTCCGCGACGATCGACCGGTGTTCTCCGGGCGTGCTCGTCACGAACAGATCTATGTGCTTGCTGTTCAGCCAACGCGACAGATCGTCTTTGATCACTCCGTGTTGCAGGAAGGTGTACTTCCAGGTCGGCTTCCGCAATTTCAATATGTCCGGCGGCCGGTAGACGGGAGTGTCGATGTGCGAGGAAATGAGGTGCTCGCAATTGAGCATCAGCAGCTTCCACAGCGTGGAACCGTGCGGGATGACCCGGCGGTATCCGTCCCGCCTCAGCCGCTTCCAGTCCGGGGTTCCGCGTTCGACGACGAACCATGCGTTCACACCTCGGCGACGCTCGCGCAGATAGCGGAACAGGCGTTCGGCGCTGTCGTCCGCGTTGTGAGTTCGATCGATGAGCACCCATGCCCGACCGAACAGTCGGCGCACCACGCCCGTTCTCGCCAGTCTGATCAGCAACACCCGCTGAACTTGGTCAGCGAGCCTCGGCCTCACCTTGCCCGGGGACGGCGCGGGCCTCGCGGCAAGTTGGGCGGGTCGCGCTTGGGTGATCTTCCGGGAGGGCCAAGATCGGCGTAGTTCGACGGGCCGTCCATCGAGTTGCACTCGCACGGTACCGCTCGCGGGCACCCAGATAATGCGCTCGCACATCAGCGGTTGCTCGAAGTAGATGTGTGTTCGCGTCTTCGCATGCCGCGGCTGGAAGGGTTTGCCGCGCAGGAGCACCACCTCGTGGGGCGGCCGGCCCGAGTACCGATAGACGATCTGGACCTGGTCCTTGGCCTCGTCGTATTGCCTGATCATGGCGTAGGGCGTGTGCCAATTGGACTCGCGCAGTCCGTGCAGCAGGATGTCCCGCCACACCCGGTCGAACGGCCTGATCGCAAAACTATCGACCACGTCCGGATCGAGCAGATCCGCGATACTGCGCAACGTGTCCACGAATTGCTCGGCCACAACACCGCGGGCCGCGGTGTGACCACCGTTCGGCGCGACGTCGGCGCTGAAATAGAACGATAGCTCGTACAAAATGAAGTTCTGCAGCCATTCCGGCGCAGCCCTGTCGGGGCGTGACGTAGCGCGCAGGAGGTCGAGGTAGCCGTACCTCGGGACGTTTACGAAGCGACCCGGATCACTCAGCCCAACCTGAAGGGTCGACGAGCCGTCGGCGCGTTTCCGATAGATGTAGCGCGCCGAACCCACGAATCCGACGATCGGGGCAGCACAGCCAAGCAGGTAACGGGCGCAAAAGTGTCCGTCCTCGAAATTCGGCCGGATCCGGTCATCGAACCGCAGTGCGGTGTCGCGTACGACCTGTGTGCGCAGGAACGAGCTCGGTGCGTGCCCGTGGAAGTACTCGGGGAACCGATCGAGATCGACCAGCTGATCTCGACCCGCGAACATCTGTCGCAGCCAATGGCCGTCGACGATCTCACCCGTGTTCTCGAGAAAGAGCATCCGCTTCGTGGCCACCATCGCCGCGCCGGAATTTCGTTCCAGGAAAGCATCGACGGTCTGCAGGTAATCCGGCTCGATGGTGTCGTCCGGGTCGACGAAGGTCACCCATTCGCCGACGGCCCGCTCGAGCCCGAGGTTGCGGGCCGAGCCCTGGCCCCCGTTGTTCTTGGTCAGCACGGTGACCAGGTCCGGGCGGGCTGCTCGCCACGCCTCGAGCACACGCAGTGAGTCGTCTGTCGACCCGTCGTCGACCATGATGACTTGCACCCGATGCAATGGAAACGTCTGCGCCTCGATCGACGCGATGAAATCGGCCAAGTAGCGTGAAACGTTATAGACGGCTGAGACGATCGAAAAACGGATCCGGGTCACGTCTGTCCCGCTTGCCGGAACCGCGCTCGCCTCACGCATCTGGTCCATTCACGTCCGCCCTCCCGTCCAGGCCTTCGACGGTGCTCACTGCGGCCACGTAACCGTTGCCTCGAAGTTTGCAGAGACTACGGGGGTGCCCGGCGGGGGTTGTCGTCGCCCCCGGGCAGGGCGTTCGCCGCTGCCCGCCGCTCAGCGCAGCGCACGCAGCAGGGGTGCCGACAGGTAGGGGGAGAGTGTCGCCGCGTAGGTGGCCGTCATGTGCGACCCGTCGAAGTAGACCGGCACGTCGCCGATCACGGCGGGGCATGTCCGGCCGGGACACAGGTACTTCGTCATGTCGACCAGGGTCACCGTGGAGCGGCGCAGCGCCCGGACCGCCGCGACGGCGCCGTCGGGTGAGGTCCATCGAGCCCGCGTCCCGTCGCACGCGCCGTAGTCCTCGGGATGCCGGCTGAGGCAGTCCGGGATGCTCCCGCCGGGCGCGGGGGTGTCCCGGATGACCGCCACCGGGGTGCCTGTGGCCGCCAGCGCCGTCAGCGTCCTGCGGTACCCGGCCGCATAGGCGGACGTGCTCGCGGCCAGGGAGTCGCCCGCGGCGGGCCGCGACTCCCGGTTCGCGTAGACGACGAGGTCGTAGTGCCCCTCGGCGACGGTGCGGGCGACCGCCCGCCCCCAGCCCCGGCAGTGTGCGGACGCGCCGCGCTCGTCGAAGGCCTGCTCGACGTCGGCCGCGGCACACTCCGAGGCGAGATAGGCGGTGATCTTCCAGTGTCGGGCGCGGGCGATGCGTTCGAGCGCAGGCAGCCACTGCCCGGCGTGCGAGTTGCCGACCAGCGCGACGGACGTCGTGCCGGTGGCCTCGCCGCGGACACAGGTCGTCACCGGGTAGTTCGGCGGATTCGACCAGCAGTCCGCACTGTGACTCACCGCCGCGTACGCGTCCGACTTGTCGCTCGCCGCCGCGAGTGGGTCGGGCGTCAACCGCCCGGACGTGGTGCGGACGCAGCGGTCAGTGGGCCCCCGGAGGGCACTGGCACCGAAGCACTGCCCGCGCCCCGCCTGCGCCTTGTGCAGGGCCAGTCGCGCCGTCGACTCGCGTCGATCGACCTCGTGCAGCTGGAGCAGGGCGCCGGCCACGACGACGCACATGCCGACCGCCGCGAGGGCGTAGGGCTTGGGCAACGGCACGCCCCAGGACGGCGCGCGGAACCGGTCCTCCACCAACTCCTTCGTCAGGGCGGCCAGCAGCACCGCGGCCACCAAGATCGCCAGCTTGTCGGCCACGGTCAGGTGCCCGCCGGTCGCGGCGGGCACCAGGACAATCAGCGGCCAGTGCCAGAGGTACAGCGAATACGAGATGTCGCCGAGGTAGCGGACCGGTCGCAGGGCGAACAGGCCGTACGGCGACCATCGGCCCGCCGGCGCGGACGCGGCGATCACCGCCACGGCCCCGGCAACCGGCGCCAGGGCACGCCAACCGGGGAACGGGGTGCCGCCACTGTAGGCGAGACAACACCAGACGATGCCCGCCAACCCCGCCCACGCGAGGGCCGACCGCGCGCCGGGTGACACCGCGCCGGGTGACACCGTGCCGACCCGCGGTGGGGACCCGCGCAGGCGTGGGCTGACCAGCGCGGCCAGCAGTCCACCGAGGCCCAGCTCCCAGATCCGCGTCGGGGTCACGAAGTAGGCGCGTGCGGGATCGCTGGCGGTCAGCGCCATCGAGTACACGAACGACGCCGCGACCACGGCGGCCAAGCCGGTCGTCATCGCCACCCTGCGACGCCGAAGGGCGAGGCGCCCCGTCGCCAGGGCCAGGAGGAAGATCAGGACGGGCCAACCCAGGTAGAACTGCTCCTCGACCGACAACGACCAGAAATGCTGCACCGGCGTCGGGGCGTTCTTCGCGGCCAGGTAGTCGACCGAGTCGTCGGCCAGGCGCCAGTTCACGACGTACAGCGCGGCCGCCTTGACCTGCACGGCGATGTTGCGCCACTGCGTCTCGGGCGCCACGAGTCGCGACGCGATCAGCGTGACGGCCAGGACCAACAGCGACGCCGGGAGGAGGCGGCGGATGCGCCGCGACCAGAACTGCAGCAGCCCGCGAGGGTCGGTCGGCGGATTCGAGAGCAAGTGGGACGTGATCAGGAATCCCGAGATGACGAAGAACACGTCCACGCCGACGAAGCCGCCGCGCACCGAGGCGGGCCACAGGTGATAGATCAACACCGTTGACACGGCCAACGCCCGAAGGGCTTGGATGTCGCTGCGTACGCCTTGCCGGGTTCCATGGGACCGTCGGTGCGCCGGCACGACACCGTGTCGTGGACCGGACGAGACGTTGATCGCTGTCACCTGCTTGGACGTGGGCTGGCGCATTCAGACGGGCGGGTTTGCCCCTACCGGATCATCCCGTGCGACCGTAATCGGGCCGTTGCGCCACGACCAAACGGTGCGCCCTCCCCGGCGGGCTCTGGGGGGGACGAACAGGTCCCGTAAGGTAGCGGCGCAGTCGACGGAGGTTCCAGAAGCCATGTCAGCCGCCGCACGGCGTCGCGCGCTCGGCGCCGCACTGAAGCGCAGGCCGGCCGATCAGCGACATCAGCTGCCCCGAGCGTCGGCCCGCCCCCCGGCGGCCTGGGTCGCTGGGCTGCCCGGTGCCGCCGCCGTCGACCGGGCCGAGCAGCGCTGGTTCCGGCGCCGCCTGCCCTTCCGCCTCGACGCCCGCGAGTGGGACCTGCAGCGACGCGGGCCGTGGCTGGAGCTCGCGCACGTCTCGGCAGGCGTCACCGGGCGGCAGGCCGCGGCCGACAACCTCGACCTCGTCATGGCGATCTGCACGGAACTGGGGATCGCGGTCGCGACCGTGCCCGAACCGGGTTCGTTCCAGTTCCGGCTCGCGATCGACGACGCACGCTGGCCCGACTTCGTCGCGGCGCTGCGCCGTGCGGGCGAGCAGGAGCCGCTGTACGTCGTCGTCGACGCCGTGACCCGCGGCGGGCTGCCCCAGCGCTGGGCCGACCTGACGGTCACCCCGCACATCTCGACCTCGCTGCCGGACCAGACGTCGCTCGAGGTCTACCGGCCGGTGACCCCCAACCGGGGGGTGACGCCCTTCGGCCGGGAATGGGCCTGCATCGCCGAACGCTGGCCGCGCGACGCCGAGGGGCGGCTGCGCGCACCCACTCGCAACGCGCGGGCCGAGTACGTGGCCGAGTCCCTCGTCACCACCGGGGCGGAGGTGACCCAGGCCGGGCGCACGCTGCCGACGATCGACCTGTTCACCCGGCGCCACGTCTTCGACGTCGACTTCCCGGTCGACGCCGTCTACCTCTGGGTCGACGGCAACGACCCTGCGTGGCTGGCCCGGAAGAAGGCCGCGCTCGAGGCGCTGGGCGGCACATGGCACGAGCCGGACGCGGTCGCCGAGGCCCGCTTCCGCGAGGGGGGCGAGCTGCGCTACTCGCTGCGCTCGCTGCAGCAGTTCGCGCCGTGGGTGCGCCACGTGTACCTGGTGACCGACCGGCAGGTGCCCAGCTGGCTCGACGCCACGGCACCGGGTCTCACGCTCGTCGACCACCAGGAGATCTTCGGCGGCTCCGGGACACTGCCGACGTTCAACTCGCACGCCATCGGCGCGCGCCTGCACCACATCGACGGCCTGGCCGAGCACTACCTCTACTTCAACGACGACGTGTTCCTGGGCCGGGACGTCGAACCGTCGCTGTTCTTCGACGGCAACGGGATGTCGCGGTTCTTCCTGTCGCGCACCAGCCTCGGGTTCTCCGACGAGAAGCACCGCTTCTCCCACGAGGCGGCGCGGCGCAACGTGGCCGATCTGCTGGCCCGCGACTTCGGGCGCACGCCGACCAACGTCTTCTACCACTCGCCGATACCCCAGCGCCGCAGCACCATGTTCGAACTCGAGCAGCGCTACCCCGCCGAGTTCGAGCGGACCCGCAACAACCAGTTCCGGGCGCCCTCCGACATCGAGCCGAACTCCTGGATGCACCACTACTACGGCTACCTGACCGGGCGCGCCATGCCGGGACCGATCCGGTACTCCTACTTCCAGATCGGCGACCGGGAGACCGAGCGCGGGCTCAAGCGGCTGTTCACCCTGCGCGATCGGGACACCTTCTGCGTCAACGACCATCCTGACGCCACCGTCGAACAACTCGGCTACGCCGCCGAGTGGTTGGCCCGCTACTTCCCGCAGCCGAGCACCTTCGAGTTGCCCGGGACGTGACCCGACCTGCTCAGCCCGACGGCACTGAGTCGTCGCCGGGCGCACGACCCAGCGTCAATGCCGGTGCGCCGGGCGGCGACTGCAGCGTGCGCACGTCGACCAACCCGTGCGCCTCGAGCAGTTCCCGGGCGGCGTCGGCGTCGAGCGGCGAGCCTCCGTACGCGATCGTCTTGAGCCGGGTGAGCGCGTCGGCGAACGGGCTCTCGCCGAAGCGGCCGTGGCCGACCATGAGCCAACCACCCGGACGCAGGGTGGCGACGACCGCGGCCACGCCCGGGGACAGCACCGGCGGCGGGATGAACGGCGCGGGCAGCCACGCCAGGTCGAAGCCCTCGTCGTCACGCAGGGTCGCGACATCCTGCTTGCGGAAGGTGATGCGCTCGCCGGCCGCGCGGTCGGCAACCGTCAGCCGGGCCAGTTCGAGCGCGCGGTCCAGCACGTCGATACCGACGACGCGCAGCTCGGGGAACGTCTCGGCGAAGCCGAGGGCGAGCGCGCCGGTCCCGGTGCCGACGTCCAGCATGCGCGCGCCGGGAGCGGTGAACCGCGTCGCGAACTCGCCGAACGCGCCGAGCTGCCGCGCGAACATCGGCCCGGCCATCCCGCTGGCCCGGCCTTGAGCGATCAGCGCCTCGTCACTGTGCTCGGCCCAGTTCGGTCGCCCGCCGGCCGCGAGCGTGGCCGTGAGCTGCAGCGGCACCGAGGCCACCGCGGCGAGTTGGTCGGGCGAGCCGGGGAACTCACGAACGTCGAGCCCGGCCACCGAAAGCACCTCCCGGGCCGCCGCGGCGAGCGCGTCATCCACTTCGGCCCGGCTCGCGACGGCCAGCGCGGCCAGGCACCACGCGGCGCCGTCCCACTGCTGCACGATCTCCGCGCCGTCGGTCGCCATGCCCGCACCTCCACCTGTCGCAACGCCGTAACGTAACGACCTCGCGGTGGCCGGTCAACGTCGACGGGCAGCTACTCCCACTCGATGGTGCCGGGCGGCTTGGACGTGATGTCCACGACGACGCGGTTCACCTCGCGCACCTCGTTGGTGATGCGGGTGGAGATGCGCTCGAGCACCTCGTAGGGGACGCGGGTCCAGTCGGCGGTCATCGCGTCCTCGGAGGAGACCGGCCGCAGGACGATGGGGTGGCCGTAGGTCCGCCCGTCGCCCTGCACGCCCACGGACCGGACGTCGGCGAGCAGGACCACCGGGCACTGCCAGATGTCGCGGTCGAGGCCGGCGGCGGACAGCTCGGAACGGGCGATGGAGTCGGCGCGGCGCAGGATGTCCAGCCGCGCGGCGTCGACAGCGCCGACGATGCGGATGCCCAGCCCCGGGCCCGGGAACGGCTGGCGCCACACCATCTCCGGCGGCAGGCCCAGCTGCTCGCCCACCCGGCGCACCTCGTCCTTGAACAGCGTGCGCAGCGGCTCGACGAGCGCGAACTGCAGGTCGTCGGGCAGCCCGCCCACGTTGTGGTGGCTCTTGATGTTCGCGGCGCCGGTGCCGCCGCCGGACTCGACGACGTCGGGGTAGAGGGTGCCCTGGACGAGGAACTCGACCGCCTCGCCCTCGGCCACGATCTCGCGGGCCGCCTGCTCGAAGCAGCGGATGAACTCGCGTCCGATGATCTTGCGCTTCTCCTCGGGGTCGCTGACCCCGGCCAGCGCGTCGAGGAACTGGCCGGCGGCGTCGACGACCTTCAGCCGCACGCCGGTGGCGGCCACGAAGTCACGCTCCACCTGCTCGGCCTCGCCGGCACGCAGCAACCCGTGGTCGACGAAGACGCAGGTGAGCTGGTCGCCGACGGCCCGCTGCACGAGCGCGGCGGCCACGGCGGAGTCGACGCCGCCGGACAGCCCGCAGATCACCTGCTTGCCGCCCACCTGGGCCTGGATCGCGGCGACCTGGTCGTCGATGATGTTGGCCTCGGTCCACGACGGCGCGCAGCCGGCGACGTCGTAGAGGAAGTTGCGCAGGATCTGCTGGCCGTGCTCGGTGTGCATCACCTCGGGGTGGAACTGCACGCCGGCCAGGCCCCGGTCGAGGTCCTCGAAGGCGGCCACCGGCGCGCCGGCCGACCCGGCGGTGACGGTGAAGCCGGGCGGCGGGGTGGTGACGGCGTCGCCGTGGCTCATCCACACCTGCTGCATCGCCGGCAGGCCGCGCAGCAGCGTGCCGGGCTCGCTGACGGTGAGGGCGGTGCGGCCGAACTCGGAGGTGCCGGTGTGCGCCACCTCGCCGTCGAGGGCGAGCGTCATCGACTGGAAGCCGTAGCAGATGCCGAACACCGGCACCCCGCCGCCGAACAGCTCGGGGTCGGTGCGCGGGGCGCCCTCGACGTACACCGACGACGGGCCGCCGGACAGGATGATCGCCTTGGGGTTGCGGGCCAGCAGCTGCGCCGCGGGCGTCGAGCTGGGCACGATCTCGGAGTAGACGTGCGCTTCGCGCACCCGCCGGGCGATCAGCTGCGCGTACTGGGCGCCGTAGTCGACGACGAGGACGACATCCGTATCCACGCGCAGAGTCTAGTGAGGCTGCGAGAGCGCGTCCCACTCGTACCGGAAGCCGGTCAGCTCCTCGCTCACCTGCCACAGCCGCCGGCCCAGCCGCTCGTCCTGGGCCTGCGGGGACTGGGCGGACGGCCCCACCGGTCCGCGCGTCCCGCCCAGCCAGGTGGGGCCGGTGTAGGAGCCGGGCCCGGCCTCGGTAGCCGCGTAGAGGACCGATCGGGCCCCCGCGGCGGCCGACTGTGTGAACAGCGTCAGCGTCAGCGTCGCGACCACCCGCATGAACCGGTTCGCGCCCATGCCCTGCGGGTCGCGCACCAGGCCGGTGCTCGCCAGGCCCGGGTGGGCGGCGGTGGAGGTGACGGGCAGGTCATGCGCCGCGAGCTCGCGCTGCAGCTGCCGGGCGAAGAGCAGGTTGGCCAGCTTCGACTGCGCGTAGGCCCGCTGCGGGTTGTACGGCTCGGCGGCGTTGGCGTCGAGCACGTCGCCGGTTCCGCTGCGGTGGGCCAGGGAGGCCACGGTGACCACCCGTGCCCGCTCGGCGGCCACGAGATGGGGCAGCAGCATCCCGGTGAGCACGAAGTGGCCCAGGTGGTTCGTGCCGAACTGCAGCTCGAACCCGTCGGCCGTGGTGGAGCGCTTCGGCGGCGCCATGACCCCCGCGTTGTTGACGAGCAGGTGCAGCGGGCGGTCCCAGTCGGCGGCGAACTTCTGCACCGAGGCCGTCGCGGCGAGGTCGAGCTCGGCCACCTCGACGGCCCCGTGCAGGCGCGCCGCCGCGCGCTCGGCGCCCCGCGCGTCGCGGCAGGCCAGCACCACGTCGGCGCCGTGTCGCGCCAGCTGTCGGGCCGCCTGGAACCCGATGCCGGAGTTGCCGCCGGTGACCACGGCGGTGCGACCGGTCAGGTCGGGCAAGGCGTCGGGGGTCCACCTCACGCTGCGAAGTTAGCGCGCACGCAGGGTCACCACTAGTCCGCGGGCACACTTGTCCAATGATCGACGACGATTCCGGCCCGGTGATCCGTACCCGCGCGTGGCGCAACGGCACGCTGGAGGCCGAGGACTTCCCGTTCGAGCTGGTGTCGGACTACCTCTCCGATCCCGACTGCCTGGTGTGGGCCGACATCCTGCATCCCGACGAGGCGTGCCTGGCCGCGCTGGCCGAGGAGCTCGACCTCGATCCGCACGCGGTGGAGGACGCGCGCTCCACCGACGAGCGGCCGAAGGCCATGCGCTACGCCGGCCACCTGTTCCTGACCGCATCCCCGGTCCGCTTCGACACCGACTCCGACGAGCTGTCGGCCGGCCGGGTCTCGGTGTTCAGCACGAAGCAGGCGATGGTCACCGTCCGGCTGGACGACACGCTCGACCTCGACGCGGTGCTCGAGCGGTGGTCCGACAACGCCGAGCTGGCGAGGTGCGGCCCCCGGGGGCTGCTGCACGGCGTCCTCGACGAGATCGTCGACCGCTACCTCGACGTGCTCGACGACTTCGACGGCGAGGTGGACGAGGTCGAGGACCTGCTCTTCGAGGAGGAGCCGGGCAACCCGCGCGAGGTCTCCAAGCGGACCTTCGTCCTGCGCCGTGCCCTGGTCGACGCGCGCCGCGCGATGACGCCGATGCGCGACGTGATCACGTCGGTGCGCCGCGGCGTCACCAGCGACGCGCACGCCGACCAGCTCGTCCCGTTCTACGAGGACCTCGTCGACCACGTCATGCACGTGTCGGAGACGATCGAGATGCTGCGGGACTCGATCTCGTCGGTGTTCGACACGGCGACGGCGCTCTCGGACAACCGGATGAACACGGTCATGAAGAAGCTGACGTCCTGGGCCGCGATCATCGCCGTGCCGACGGCGGTCACCGGGTTCTACGGCCAGAACGTGCCCTACCCCGGCTTCGGGCACGAGTGGGGCTTCTGGGTCAGCATCGTGCTCATCGTCGTCATCGGCATCGCGCTCTACGGCTCGTTCAAGCGCCGCGAGTGGCTTTAGCGGCGCCGATCAGAGTGCGCGCAGGCGGGGCAGGATCTCCTCGCCGTACAGGCGCAGGAACCGGGCCTGGTCCGGGCCCGGCGCGTGGAAGACCAGGTGGGTGAAGCCGAGGTCGACGTAGCGCTTGATCTGCTCGACGTGCTCGTCGGGGTCGGTCGAGACGATGAACCGCTTGGCCGTCTGCTCGGCGGACAGGCCGTCGGCCAGGCGCTGCATCTCCACCGGGTCCTCGACGCCGGACTTCTGCTCCGGGGTCAGCCCGAGCGCGCCCCAGAAGCGGGTGGCCTCCATCGCGGCCGCGCGGTCGTGGTCGAAGGAGACCTTGACCTCGATCATCATCTCGATGTCCTTCGTCGACCGACCCGCCTTCTCCGCGCCCTCGGCGATGGCCGGCATCAGCGTGTCGGTGTACAGCGACGCGTCCTTGCCCGACGTCGTGATCCACCCGTCGCCCTGCCGGCCGGCGAAGCGGGTCGCGGCCGGCCCCGACGAGGCCAGCCAGATGGGTACCGGCTGCTCGGGCTTGTCGTAGATCGTCGCCTTGTCGGTGGTGTAGAAGTCGCCGTCGAAGCTGACGCGCTCGCCCGACCACAGCTCGCGGATCAGCTTCACCGCTTCCCGGAAGCGGGCGAAACGCTCCTTGCCGTCGGGCCACTCGACGCCCAGCGGCACCTCGTTCATCGACTCGCCGCTGCCCATCCCGAGCACGACGCGGCCGGGGAACAGGCAGCCGAGCGTGGCGAAGGACTGCGCCACGATCGCCGGGTGGTAGCGGAAGGTGGGCGTGAGCACCGACGTGCCGATCGTGACCCGCTCGGTGCGCGCGCCGAGAGCGCCGAGCCAGCTCATCGCGAAGGGCGCGTGGCCCCCGTCGTGGCGCCACGGCTGCAGGTGGTCGGAGACGAACACCGAGTCGAAGCCGCACTCCTCGGCCAGCACGCCGTAGTCGAGCAGTTCCTGCGGCGCGAACTGCTCGTTGGACGCCTTGTAGCCCAGCTGCAACGACATCTATCGACCTCCGGTGACGATCAATTCGGCCTTCTGGAACTCCTTGACGGAGGAGTACCCGCACTTGCCCATCACCCGGCGCACCGCCCCGAACAGGTTGCGCTCGCCGGTGGGGTCGGCGGTGGGCCCGACCAGCACCTCCTCGAGGGTGGGGCGCTCGTCGCCGGCGTCGGGGGCGCCGAAGTCGGTGACCGCCGAGCGCGGGACGCGGGGGTGCGCGGCGGTGGAGTCCCAGTACCGCCCGCCGCCCGGTGACTCGACCGCCACCGCCAGGGGCTCGCCGAGCATCACTGCGTCCGCGCCGCAGGCCAGGGCCTTGGCGATGTCCCCGCCGGTGGTCAGGTCCCCGTAGGCGACGAGGTGCACGTACCGCCCACCGGTCTCGTCGAGGTAGTCGCGGCGGGCTGCGGCCGCGTCGGCCAGCGCCGTGGCCATCGGCACGTCGATGCCGAGCACGGAGTGGGTGGACGAGCCGAGATGCGCGCCGTAGCCGATGATCACCCCGGCCGCGCCGGTGCGCATCAGGTGCAGGGCGGTCTGGTAGTTCGTGACCCCGCCGACGAGCACCGGCACGTCGAGGTCGGCGATGAACGTCTTGAGGTTCAGCCCGGGGGTGTCCTCGCGCACCACGTGCTCGGCGGAGATGACCGTGCCCTGGATGACGAGCAGGTCGACGCCTTCGGCCAGCACGTGCGGGGCGAGTTCGGCGGTGTTCTGCGGCGACAGGCGCACCGCGACCCGCGCGCCGGTGGCCCGCAGCTCCTTGATGCGGGCGCGGATGAGGTCGGGTACGACCGGGCGCGCGTAGATCTGCTGCAGCCGCGCGGTGTCCGGCGGCGCCGCGGCGAGATCGGCCAGCTCGGCCTGCGGCGCGTCGTAGCGCGTCCACAGCCCTTCCCCGTCGAGGACGGCCAGGCCGCCGAGGCGTTCCACGGCGGCCACGGTCTCGGGGCAGACGACGGCGTCGGACGGCGCGGCCACGAACGGCAGGTCGAAGTGATGCGCGTCGATCTGCCAGGCCGTGGACACCACGCCGGACCCGCGGGTGCGGCGCGTGGGCACGAGCGCGACGTCGGACAGGTGGTACCCGCGGCGCGCACTGCGGCCGAGGCCGATCTCGACTGTCTCCGGCATGCCCCGAGTCTGCCGTACCACCGCCGCGCCGGGGCGCTCAGCCGTAGTTCGGGGCCTCGGCGGTCATCTGGATGTCGTGCGGGTGCGACTCCTTCAGGCTCGCCTGCGTGATCCGCACGAACTGGCCCTTCTCGGCCAGCTCGGGCACGGTGCGCGCCCCCACGTAGAACATCGACTGGCGCAGGCCGCCCACCAGCTGGTGCGCGACGTTGGCCAGCGGGCCGCGGTAGGCCACCCGGCCCTCGATGCCCTCGGGCACGATCTTGTCGTCGCTGTCGACCTCGGCCTGGAAGTAGCGGTCCTTCGAGTAGGACTTCTTGCCCCGCGAGCTCATCGCCGCCAGCGAGCCCATGCCGCGGTAGGACTTGTACTGCTTGCCGTTGACGAAGATCAGGTCGCCGGGCGACTCGTCGCAGCCGGCGAGCAGGGAGCCGAGCATCACGGTGTCGGCGCCGGCGACGATGGCCTTCGCGATGTCGCCGCTGTACTGCAGGCCGCCGTCGGCGATGACGGGCACGCCGGCCGGCTTGCAGGCCCGCGCCGCCTCGTACACGGCCGTGACCTGGGGGGCGCCGACGCCGGTGACGACGCGCGTCGTGCAGATGGAGCCGGGCCCCACGCCGACCTTGACCGCGTCCGCGCCGGCGTCAACGAAGGCCTGGGCCCCGGCGCGGGTGGCGACGTTGCCGCCGATGACCTGGACGTGCCGGGTGGCGGGGTCGCTCTTGAGGCGGCGGACCATGTCGAGCAGCAGCCGGACGTGCCCGTGCGCGGTGTCGGCGACCAGGACGTCGACCCCGGCGTCGACCAGGCGGGTGGCCCGTTGCCAGGCGTCGCCGAAGTAGCCGATCGCCGCGGCGACCATCAGCCGGCCGTGCGGGTCCTTCGAGGCGTTGGGGTACTGCTCGGATTTCACGAAGTCCTTGACGGTGATCAGGCCGGCCAGCCGGCCCGCGTCGTCGACCAGCGGCAGCCGCTCGCGCTTGTGCTGGCGCAGGATCTTCGACGCGTCGTCGTGCTCGATGCCCACCGGCGCGGTGATCAGCGGCATCGCCGTCATCACCTCGTCGACCTTCGTCGTGGACCACTCCGCCACCGGGACGAAGCGCAGGTCGCGGTTGGTGATCATGCCCAGCAGTCGCTGGTCGGCGTCGACGACCGGCAGGCCCGAGATGCGGTAGCGCCCGCACACCTCGTCGAGCTCTTCCAGCGTGGCGTCCGGGCCGATCGTCACCGGGTTCGGGATCAGGCCGGTCTGCGTCCGCTTGACGAGGTCGACCTGGTAGGCCTGGTCGTCGATCGACAGGTTGCGGTGCAGCACCCCGATGCCGCCCTGGCGGGCCATCGCGATGGCCATGCGCGCCTCGGTGACGGTGTCCATGGCCGCCGACAGCAACGGCACCGCGATGGAGATCTCGCGGGTCAGCTGCGAGGTGGTGTCCACCTCCGTGGGGACGACGTCGGTCTCCCCGGGCAGCAGCAGCACGTCGTCGTAGGTGAGGCCCACGGCAGCGAATTTGGCCGGCAGCGCGCCGGACGCGGGATCGGACGAGAGATCGTCGGGCAAGTCGACACTCCTTGTGCTCGCCGGTAGTTCATCCTACGGCGCCGCGGTCCGCCCCGATCCCGCCCTCGGCCGACCTTCAGCCGGGCGGCGGTTCGGGTGGTGGTCTCTCGTAGTCGTGGCCGGTGGGGTCGGTCCACTCGGTGCTGCCGTCGGCTCGTCGTTGTAGCCGCCAGCGGGTTCGGTGCTTCAAAAGGTGGTGGCGTTTGCACAGGCAGTGCAGGTTGGCGGCGCTGGTCGGCCCACCGTCGGACCATCGGATGACGTGGTCCTGCTCGCAGTAGACGGCCTTGCGTCGGCAGCCCGGGAACTGGCAGGTGGCATCGCGGAGCTCGACGAAGCGTTGCAGCGGCGCCGGTGGTCGGTAGGTGCGGCTGGACACGTCGACCAGCCGGCCGCCGTCATCGGTGAGTAGCCGCCGCCAGCGGGCGCCGGGGTCGAAGGCCAGGGCGCGGGCGATACCGGCGGCGACGGGCTCGCCGTCCAAATCCGCGGGCCGCTCGTCCACGCCCAACAACGTCGACATCGCGACGCTGACGTTGACGGCCTTGCTCACCCGCCCGCCCGAATCCGAACCCAGGGCGCAGAGGGCGTCCGCACGCCGCTGGTCGAGCGTGCGGTCGTCGGCGCCTTTCCAGCTGGCGGCGAGGGCGTGGACCTTGGCGCGGAGTTCGGCGGACTGGTCGGCGGGCAGCAGCGCCCACAACTCGCACATGCCTTCCGCGGAGGGCGGCCCGAAGTACACCCGCCGATCAGCTCGCGCCCGCTGTGTGCTTTTCCTCCGCGCTGCGCGGGTCGACGGCCAGCACGGCACGGCGGACCGCGGCGCTGAACTGGCTCACCGTCTGCTGAGGTGCCCGGGGCAGGACGCGTTCGGCGACCTTGGCGGCGGCTTTCGCCGGCAGCTCCTCGGTCAGGTCCACCAAGCGGGTCGCGTAATACCCGGGCACCTCACCGCGCCACATCGCCTCCAGGACGCCCGGGAACCGTTCCACCAGCCGGGTCGCGGCGTGCAGCTTCGCCCCAGCCGTGACCGGCGCGACCCGCAGCACGCACGCGACCTCCTCCCGCACCCACTCCTTCTCGGGGTCGTCGAACGGGTCACCCGGGTACGGATCAGGATCGAGCACCATGGCCGACAGCAACGCCGCCTCGTATGCATCGAGCTGCGCACGCTGCTTACGGATGTCGTCGAGCAGATCGATCCGATGCCGCTGCGGCACCTTGACCAGATCGACCCTCATAAGAAGAAGTCAACCAGCAGGGTCTGACAAAACCGGCCCGCGAACGACCCGCGATCGCAGATATATCTGCGGATCAGGAAAGACTCTCCGCGCCGCCGCTCCGCCCCCGCAGGTGGTCAGACGCGGGACCAACCAGCGGCCCCCGACACCGGGGTGGGGTTATCCCCACGGCCGCCCCCATACAAATGTCAGGGTCGACTCGGGGGCGTACCCAATGTCTCGACGGCACGCGCTCGGACACGATCTTCACCATGACTCAAACAATTGCGACGAACCCGCAGACGGCCGCGGCCCGGGGTCGCGGCATCGTCAAGAGCTACGGCCTCGGCTCCACGTCGGTGGTCGCCCTCGACCACGTGGACGTCGACCTCGGCCGCGGCGAGTTCACGGCGATCATGGGCCCGTCGGGCTCGGGCAAGTCGACCCTCATGCACTGCCTCGCCGGGCTGGACAGCGTCACCGAGGGCTCCGTGGCGATCGGGGACATCGAGCTGCGCGGGCTGTCGGACAAGAAGATGACCGCGCTGCGCCGGGACCGCATCGGCTTCGTCTTCCAGGCCTTCAACCTCGTGCCGACCCTGACGGCGCTGGAGAACATCACGCTGCCGATGGCGATCGCCGGCCGGCAGCCCGACCGGCAGTGGCTCGACATGGTGATCGACACGCTCGGGCTGCGCGACCGCCTCGGGCACCGGCCCAGTGAGCTGTCCGGCGGCCAGCAGCAGCGCGTCGCCGTGGGCCGCGCGCTGGCGAGCCGGCCGGAGATCGTGTTCGGCGACGAACCCACCGGTAACCTCGACTCGCGCTCCAGCGGCGAGGTGCTGCGCATCCTGCGTCACTCGGTCGACCAGCTCGGCCAGACCGTCGTCGTCGTCACGCACGACCCGCACGCGGCCGGCTACGCCGATCGCGTGCTGTTCCTGGCCGACGGGCGCATCGTCGACGAGCTGCGCTCCCCCACAGCCGACTCGGTGCTCGACCGGATGAAGGCCCTGGAGTCGCCGCGATGAACGCGATGCGGACCGTGGCCGTGCGCAATCTGCGCGCCCACAAGATGCGCCTGCTGCTCACCCTCGTCTCGGTGCTGCTCGGGACCGCGTTCGTCGCGGGCTCGTTCGTGTTCACCGACACCCTGAAGCAGAGTTTCAACACCATCTTCGCGACGAGCGACAAGGGCATCGACGCGCAGGTCAGGCCACGGCACGACTTCGCCGCCGGCGTGCCGACCGCCCTGGCCGCGAAGATCGCCGAGGTGCCGGGCGTGCGCGCCGTGCAACCGCAGATCGGCACCTCGGTGGCGGTCGTCGGCCCGGACGGCAAGAAGATCGACACCGGCGGCGCGCCCAGCCAGGGCGGCGCCTGGCAGTCGACGCGCGCCGTGCAGGCCCCGCCGAAGCTCGTGCGGGGCTCAGCCCCGAACGGGCGCGGCCAGGTCGCCGTGAACGACTCGGCGGCCGACCAGAATCACCTGAAGCTGGGCGACCGGATCAAGGTGGTGGTGCCGAACTCCGCCGTCGCCACCGCCCGCATCGTCGGCATCTACCGCGTCTCTTTCGACACCGGCGGCTACATCGGTGCGCTGTTCAGCCGCGACGGAGGCGATGTCGCTGTTCACCGACGGCCGTCACTACTCGCTCATCGACGTCGCCGCCGACAGCGGCGTGTCGGAGCGGACGGTCACCGACCGCATCGCCCACCTCCTGCCCGCCGACCTGCAGGCACGCACCGGTAAGCAGGTGCGTGACGCCGACACGCAGGACGTCGCGAGCGCCCTGTCGTTCATCACCTACATCCTGCTCGGCTTCGGCATCATCGCCCTGCTCGTCGGCACCTTCATCATCTACAACACGTTCTCGATGATCGTCGCGCAACGCCAGCGCGAGCTGGCCCTGCTGCGCGCGGTCGGCGCCAGCCGCAAGCAGGTGCGCCGCTCGGTCGTCCTCGAGGCCGCGGTGATCGGCTTCGGCGGCAGCGTGCTCGGCATCGCCGGCGGTGTCGGTCTGGCGTACGGGCTGCACGCGCTGCTCGACGCGCTCGACCTCGGCCTGCCCTCCGGCGACCTGATCGTGTCCGTGCGCACCGTGCTCATCTCGGTGCTCCTCGGGACGCTGGTGACGGTGCTGGCCGCCTCCACGCCGGCCCGGCGCGCGGCGCGGATCTCTCCGGTGGCGGCCATGCGGGAGGAGTTCGCCACCCCCGGTGCGGCCAGCCTGCGCCGCCGGTCCGTCATCGGTGTGGTGGTCGGTGCGGTCGGCATCGTCGCGAGCGTGGCCGGCTTCGCCAGCGACTCGGCCGGCTCGGCCGCGTCGTTCACCGGGCTCGGGCTGGTGGCGGTGGCGGCCGCCACGATGCTGCTCTCGCCGGTGTTCGCCCGGTGGGTCATCAACCCGATGGGCCGCGTCGTGGGCCGCCCGTTCGGCATGGTGGGCCGGTTGGCCCGCACCAACGCCGTGCGCAACCCGCGGCGCACCGCCGCCACCGGCTTCGCGCTCACCCTCGGCCTGCTGCTCGTGGCCGGCATCGCCGTGGTCGGTTCCTCGGCGAAGGCGAGCATCGGGCACCTGTTCTCGTCGGGCAACGTGCGCGCCGACTACATCCTCACCACAGACGCCGGGGTCAACGTCCCGGTGCCGGCCGCGCAGGCGGCCGCGAAGGTCGGCGGCGTCGGGTCGATCACCCAGCTGCACGGCCTGGACGCGCTCGTCGACGGCAGGGCCAGCGGCGGCGAGGCCGTCGACGGACCGCTGACGGCGGTGCTGCCGCTGACGATGAGACACGGCAGCTCCGACACGGGCGGTGCCCGGCTGATCGTGTCCGAGACCTACGCCAAGGACCACCACTGGACGATGGGCTCCAGCCACCGCTTCACGCGTCCCGGCGGCCGGTCGATCACGCTGCGGGTGAGCGGCGTGTACGCCGACTCCGAGCTGGTCGGCCCCTGGGCGACGTCCGGGGCCACCTACCGCACGCTGACACCGCGCAACCAGTGGTCGGACGACGTGGCGCTGGTGAAGGCCCGCAAGGGCGCCGACCTCGCCGCGCTGCGCGAGGGCCTGCGCAACGCCGTCAACCGCTACTACGTGGTGGACGTGCGTGACCGCGACCAGTTCCGGGGCTACCTGGCCGGTCAGATCAACGGGCTCATCGGACTGCTCTACGGCCTGCTCGGGCTGGCGATCGTCATCGCGATCCTCGGCATCATCAACACGCAGGCGCTGTCGGTGGTGGAGCGACGGCGCGAGATCGGGATGTTGCGGGCCGTGGGCATGCAGCGCAAGCAGGTGCGCCGGACCATCTACCTCGAATCGCTGCTGATCGCGGTGTTCGGCGCGGTGCTCGGCGTGACGCTGGGGTTGGTGTTCGGGTCGCTGTTCACCCGGACCCTGCGCAGCCAGGGTCTGGGCACGCTCAGCGTGCCGTGGACGCAGGCGATCGTCTTCCTGGTCCTGGCCGCCGTGGTCGGGGTGCTGGCCGCGCTGTGGCCGGGCTGGCGGGCGTCGCGCACCCCCGCGCTGGAGGCCATCGCCACCGCCTGAGGGGAGGGAACCCACCCTGCCGGGTTGGCGCAACGGTGGGGTGGGTTCTACCTTGGTGTCGTGACTGCGAGCAGCGGGTGCCGGTGATGAATCTCGACGACGGCCCGTTGGACCCCTTCCTGGACGACCCGGACGACCCGGCCGGCCTGCTCGACGACCCGGAGGTCGCGCAGCCGCTGAGCGACGACGAGCGCCAGGACGTGCTGGCCGACCTCGCCGAACTCGCCGAGTTCCGGGCCGCCCTGGCGCCCCAGGGCGTCGAAGGCATCACCGTCGACTGCGCCGACTGCGGGGAGCAGCACTTCTTCGGTTGGGACCTCATGGCCGCCAACCTGCGCGCCCTGCTCGGCGAGGGCCGCACGCACGTCCACGAGCCCGCGTTCTCCCCCGACCCGGACGCCTACGTCAGCTGGGATTACGCCCGCGGCTGGACCGACGCGGTGCAGACGCTGTCCAAGCGCCGCTGACCCTGCCCCGAGGGGCACGGCATACCGGTCCGAACTCGGAAATATCGGCCGGTTACCTGTGACAATCGGTCAAGGCGCGTCACCTTTGCCGCCGTCGTTCTTTGAACCGCGCAGACGATCGCCGCCTCCCGATGGCGATCCGACGGTGTCAGGGGTCGATCGATGGCTGAGATCAGGCGATTGCCCGCCTTGCGCGAGGGCGACTGGGACTGGCAGGTGCAGGCCTCGTGCCGCGGTCTGGACACGGCGAACTTCTATCACCCGGAGAACGAGCGCGGGCCGTCCCGCGCCCGCCGGGAGAACCGGGCCAAGGCCGTGTGCGCCACCTGCCCGGTGATCGAGAGCTGCCTGCGCTGGGCGCTGGCCGCCCGCGAGCCCTACGGGGTGTGGGGCGGGCTGTCGGTGGACGAGCGCGAAGCGCTGCTCACCGCCTGCACCGCCTGATCCTCACGCGTCAGAGCCCCGCGCGATCGTGGCGCGGGCCCGGCGCACGGATATCCGGCCCGACTCCGGCAACACGTCCTCGATGAACGCGTAGGCGGCCGCCGCCTCGGCCGCCGTACGCGAGCCGTCGGCCGCGCGGGTGCGTTGCCCGGACAGCCAGTCGACGATGTCGCCCCACCCGGGTGCGGCCAGCGACCCGCCCACGTACTGCACCGACAGCGCCGCGCACAGGTTCGCGAACTGCAACCGCTGGCGCAGCGGCCACCCGCGCAGGGTGCCGAGCACGAAGGCGGCCCCGAACACGTCACCGGCGCCCGTCGGGTCGTGCGCGTTCACCGGCAGCGACGGCGCCCACTCCTCCTCGCCGGTCGTGGAGTCGACGGCGAGCGCGCCCTGGCCGCCGCAGGTCACCACGGCCACCGGCACCCGGTCGGCCAGCGCGTGCAGGGCGTCGTGCGGATCGTCGGTGTGCGTGTACGCCATCGCCTCCACGCTGTTGGGCAGGAAGGCGTGGAAGCGTTCGAGCTGGTCGAGCACGTCCGGCGACCACTTCTCCTCGGCGTCCCACCCGACGTCGGCGAACAGCAGCGCGCCGGCGGCGACGGCCCGGTCGAACCATTCGCTGGGCTCCGGTTCGAGGTGCGCGAAGGCCGCCCGCGCCGACGGCAGCTCGTCGATCATCGTCGACACGGGCTGGGGCGACGGGTGCATGTGCGTGACCATGGCGCGGTCCCGGTCGACCACCATCGAAATGGTGACCGGCGAGTGCCAGCCCGGATAGCGGCGCGAACAGCTGAGGTCGACGTGTTCCTGCTCGGCCAGGGTCGACCAGCAGAAGTCGCCGTAGACGTCGTCGCCGAAGGCGGCGGCGAGCGACGTGCGCAGCCCGAGCCGACTGGCCGCGATGGCGAGGTTGGCCACCCCGCCGGGACACGAGCCCATGCCGTCGACCATGACCTCGGTACCGCGCGCGGGCATCGCCTCCAGCCCGGTGAACACGACGTCGAAGAAGACGGTGCCCTGCATGAACAGGTCGAACTCGGGCGGTTGCGGCACGGCCTCGTTTTCCGATCGGTGGCCTACGACGATCACTAGAGTCTGCCGCATGCGGGTCGCGATCCTCGGTGGCGGCGGGTTCCGGACGCCGCTGCTGGCCGGGGCACTGGCCGGGTCGGGGCCGACGGTGGACGAGCTCGTGCTGCAGGACGTGGCCGCGCAACGGCTCACCGTCATGGGCTCGGTGCTGGCCGGCTCCGGGGTCGCGGCGAGCACGACCACCGACCTCGACGCGGCCCTCGACGGCGCCGACATCGTCTTCGCGGCGATCCGCGTCGGCGGCCTCGACGGCCGGGTGCGCGACGAGCGCAACGCCCTCGACCTCGGCGTGCTCGGCCAGGAGACGGTGGGCGCGGGCGGGCTCAGCTACGCGCGGCGCACGCTGCCGGTGGCCGACGCGGTCGCCGCCCGCATCGCCGAGCGGGCACCCCGGGCGTGGACGATCTCGATGACCAACCCGGCCGGCATGGTGACGCGGGTGATGGGGCGCCGGCTCGGGCCCCGCGTCGTCGGCGTCTGCGACTCGCCCGTCGGCCTGATCCGCCGTGCCTGCGCCGCCCTCGGCGTCGACCCGGGGCCGTCGCTCGCCTCGTTCGCCGACCACGTGCGTCCCGACTACGTGGGCCTGAACCATCTGGGCTGGTTGCGCTCGCTGTCGGTGGACGGCACGGACCGGTTGCCCGGGCTCCTCGCCGACCCGGACGCCCTCATGCGCACCGAGGAGGGCCGGCTGTTCGGCGCCGACGTGCTGCAGGCGCTCGGCGCGATCCCCAACGAGTACCTGTACTGGTACTACGCCCACGACGAGGCGCTGGCCGGCGTGCGGGCCGCCGGGCGCACCCGCGGCGAGCACGTCCGCGCCCAGCAGGAGGCCTTCTACACCGCCGCTGCGCAGGCCCCGGCCGACGCGGCCCGGCTGTGGCGCGCCGCGAACGACGAACGCAACCGCAGCTACTTCGCCGAGGTCCGTGAAGGTGCGCGCGACGACGCCGACGTCGCCGCCGGCGGCTACGAGACGGTGGCGGTGGCCCTGGCCGCCGCCCTGACCGGTGGGCCGCCCACGCGGCTCGTGATCAACGTCCGTAACGGCGCGCTGGTGCCGGCACTCGACCCCGACGCCGTCGTGGAGACGGTGTGCCGGGTGGACACCGCGGGCGCGCACCCCGAACCGGTCGCGCCGCCGACCGGCCACCAGCTGGGGCTGATGGCCGCGGTGCACGCCAGCGAGGCGGCGATCGAGCAGGCGGCGCTCACCGGCGCGGCCGCGGCCGCGCTGCGTGCGTTCGTGCTGCACCCGCTGGTGGGTTCGCTGGGCGCCGCCCGGGCTCTCGCGGGGGCCGACGAGCCCGAATTGCCCAGTTAGGTCGTAGGGTTTGTTGCCATGTCACGACGACGGCGGTTGCAACCCGGCGCCTGCACCCTCGCGGCGGTCCTGCTCGCGCTCCCGGCGGCCGCCTGCACCTCGACACCCGACGACGGCGCCGTGCACATCACCTACTGGAGTTCGAGCCTGCAGAGCGAGATCGACTGGATCGACTCGCACTTCAACTCCACGCACCTCTCGGTCAAGGTGCACGGCGAGTACATCTCCAGCGCCGACGACCTGACGGCCAAGGAGGTGTCGGCCCTGAAGACGAACACCTACCCCAACGTGGTCATGGGCCAGGATCCGTCGAACCTGCCGCTGCTGGCCGAGAGCGAGAAGGTGGTCGACCTGCGCGATGCCGCTCAAGGCGGCAACCGACCGCCTGTACCCAGGCATCCGGTCGTCGGTGTTCTCCGGCGGCCGGCAGCTGGGCTTCCCCTTCGCCGGCGTCGGCAACTACGTGCTGTTCTACAACAAGAAGGACTTCGCCGCGGCCGGCATCCCCGGCCCGCCGCGCACGTGGCCCGAGCTCACCGCCGACGCGATCAAGCTGACCGACCGCGCGCGCAACCACTACGGCATCTACCTCCCGCTCGGCGCGTCCGAGTGGAGCTCCTACGTCTGGGAGAGCCTGCTGTGGTCCAACGGCGGCGAGCTGGTCAGCAAGGACGGCAAGCACGCCGCGTTCGACAGCGGCGCCGGCGTGCGCGCGCTGACGTCGTGGACCGACCTCGTGCAGCGCTACCGCGCGGCGCCGCGCACGAGCTACGCGCAGGCCGGCAGCTACGACGGCGCGCCCGCCTTCGCCGGGCACGACGTCTCGATGATCATCGAAGGGCAGTTCGCGCTCGCCACCTTCCGCGACGCGAAGATCGACTTCGGCGTGGCGCCGATGCCGGTGGGCACGTCGGGCCGCTCGATCGGCGGCGTCGGGGTCGGGGTGGCGTCGGTCTTCGACAAGGGGGCTACGGCGAATCGCGCGTCCGAGACGTTCCTGAACTGGCTCGGCCTGCCGGCGCAGGGCGCCTACCTGGCCTCGGCCAACGGCGGCCTGCCCAGCTCCCCCGACCAGCTCGACGAGCCGCTGGTGCGCAAGCAGATCGCCGGCGACCCCACGTACAAGACATTCTCGGACCAGCTGAGGTCGAGCCGGTCGCGACCCACGATCCTGGCCTACGCCGCGCTCTCGCAGGCGCTCTACACCCAGATCGACGCGGCCCTGCGCGGCAGCGTCACACCCCGCGCGGCCCTGGCCAAGGCGGCCAAACAGGCCGACCGCGCGCTCGCCGGTGGCAACGGATGAGCCGACGGCTCAACCGGCGCGGCGAGCGCACCAGCGCCTACCTGTTCGTGGCGCCGGTGCTCGTGCTGACGCTGGTCTTCTCGGTGATCCCGCTGTTCCTGGTCTTCAAGCGCAGCCTGTACTCCGGCAACGTCTTCGACCTGCACCTGCGCTTCTCCGGTTTCGACAACTACCGCGAGGTGTTCCAGACCGGGGGCGGGCACGCGCTGATCGTCACCGCGGTCTACACCGTGGGCTTCGTCGTGGTCTGCATGCTGCTCGGCCTGGCCATCGCGTTGCTGCTCGACGTCAAGCTGCCGGGGCTCGCGCAGATCCGCGCCTTCTTCATCATCCCGCTGGTGGTGCCGGCCGTGGCCACCGCGCTGATCTGGTTCACCTTGTTCCAGCCCAACAGCGGCCTGTTCAACCGGGTGCTGGGCAGCGTCGGCCTGCCGCAGGTCAGCCTCGACGAGCAGCACACCGCGGTCGTGGCCGTGATCGGCTTCGGCGCCTGGCAGTTCTTCGGCGAGTGCGTGATCCTCTACCTCGCCGCCCTCAAGGGTCTGCCGGTCGACGTGCTCGAGGCGGCCGAGTCCGACGGCGCGTCGGCCTGGCAGCGGCTGCGCTACATCCGCCTGCCGCTGCTGCGCCAGCAGACGGCGTTGATCGCCGTGGTCGCCACCCTCAACGGGTTGCAGGCCTTCACCCAGATCAAGGTCCTCACCGACGGCGGGCCGCAGGGCGCCACCCAGACCGGCTTGTACTACGTCTACCAGCAGGGCTTCAACCTCGGCGCCGCCGGCTCGTCCGGGCGGGCCGACGCCATGGCCGTCATCCTGTTCCTGATCTCGATCGTGGTCACGATCGTGCAGCTGGCCATCGTCGGCCGCGCGACGCGGGGCACCCGATGAGGCTCGGCCTGCCGGCGCGGATCGTCGTCTACGTCCTGGCCGTGCTGTCGGTGCTCGTCGTGATGTTCCCGCTGTTGTGGATGCTGCTGTCGGCGTTCAAGACCAACGGCGAGATCGTCGACCCGGGCGCCTCGCTCATCCCCACCCACTGGCAGTGGTCGAACCTGACCAAGGCGTGGGACGCGGCGCCGTTCGGCCGCTTCTTCCTCAACAGCGCGATCTTCAGCATCGTGACCACCGCGGGACAGGTGGCCACCGGGCTGCTGGCCGGCTACGCGTTCGCGATGTTCGACTTCCCGTTCAAGCGCATCCTGTTCTACGTCGTGCTCAGCGGGCTGATGATCCCGTTCACCGTGGTGCTGCTGCCGGTGGTCGACCTGCTGGCCCACCTGCACTGGGTGGACACCTACCAGGGGCTGATCGTGCCGAACCTGGCCTCGGCCCTGGGCTGCTTCCTGTTCCGCCAGTTCTTCCTCGGCGCGCCGGTGGAACTCGGCGAATCGGCGCGCATCGACGGCGCGTCCGAGTGGCGGATCTTCCTGAGCATCTACCGGCCGCTGGCCACGCCGATGATCGCGGCCTTCACGATCATCGCCTTCCTGCAGAACTGGAACAACTACCTGTTCCCGCTGGTCGTCACCAACAGCCAGAAGCTGATGATGGTGTCGCAGGGGTTGACGGTGTTCCAGGCGCAGGTGAACAAGGTGTCCTACAACCTGCTGATGGCCGGCTCGCTGATCGCCGTCATCCCCATCCTGCTCGTCGCCCTGGTCGCGCAGCGCAAGGTGGTCGACGGCCTCGCCCTGGGCGCCGTGCGCTGACGGGAGCCCGCCCGAGGGCCTCGTATCCGGTCGACGGAGTAGGCAGGATGGAGTCATGACCCCGGACTTCGTGAATCAGGTCGAGGTGACGGTGCGGGTCAACGGCACCGACGTCGCGAGCACCGTGTCGCCCCGCACCACGCTGCTCGACTGGCTGCGGGAGGAGCAGGGCCTGACCGGGACGAAGAAGGGCTGCAACGAGGGCGCGTGCGGCACCTGCACGGTGCTCGTGGACGGCGCCCGCATGAACGCCTGCCTGACCCTGGTCGTGCAGTGCGACGGCCAGGAGGTGTCGACGGTCGAGGGCCTCGCGGGCGCGGACGGCGAGCTGCACCCCGTCCAGCGGGCCTTCGCCGAGCACGACGCGTTCCAGTGCGGCTACTGCACGCCCGGCCAGCTGATGTCGGCCGTGGCCTGCCTCGCCGAGGGCCACGCCACGGACGAGGCCACCGTGCGGGAGTGGATGAGCGGCAACATCTGTCGCTGCGCCGCCTACCCCCAGATCACCGCGGCCGTCCTGGCGGCGAAATCGTGAAGGACTTCGGTTACGCGCGGGCCGACAGCGTCGAGGCCGCGGTCGCGGCCCTGGGCGACCCGGGCACGGCGGTGATCGCCGGCGGCACGGAGCTGCTGAACTGGATGCGACTGGGCATCAGCGCCCCCGACCGGTTGATCGACATCGGCGGCACCGGCGGCATCGACGCGATGGGCGGGATCGCCCGCGACGGCGACGAGCTGGTCATCGGCGCCCGCGCCACGCTCAACCAGGTCGGCGGCAACCCGCTGGTCACCGAGTACGCGACGGCCCTGTCGTCGGCGTGCCTGCAGGCGGCCTCGGCGCAGATCCGCAACCGGGCCACGCTGGGCGGCAACGTGCTGCAACGGACGCGGTGCGCGTACTTCCGCGCCGAGGAGCCCGTGCCCTGGCCGTGCAACAAACGCCATCCGGGCAGCGGGTGCGCCTCGCTGACCGGCCGGCACGAGCGCCAGGCGATCTTCGGCTGGACCCGCGACTGCGTCGCCGTGCAACCGTCTGACCCCGCGGTCGCGCTCGCGGCGCTGGACGCCGAGATGATCGTCGCCGGGCCGGCGGGGCGGCGCGCCATAGCGGCGCGCGAGTTCCACCTGACCCAGGCCGAGGCCGGCGACGCGCAACGCGAGACCCGCCTGGCCCCCGACGAGCTCATCGTCGAGTACCGCCTGCCGGTGCAGGACGGCAGCTCGGCCTACGTCAAGATCCGCGAACGCGCCTCCTACGAGTACGCGATCGTCTCGGCCGCCGCGTCGGTGCGCCTCGACGGCCACCGCATCGCCGCCGCGCGGGTGGCGCTCGGGTCGGTGGCCCAGCGTCCGTGGCGGCTGCCGGCCACCGAGGAACGGCTGATCGGGCAGCCTCTCACGCGCGAGGCCATCCAGCCCGCGGTCGACGCCGCGATGGCCGACGCGGCGGCCCTCGAGCAGAACGGCTTCAAGGTCGTGATGGCCGGCAACGCCGCGGTGCGCGCGCTGCTCACCGCCGGAGGTGCGCTGTGACGACGATCCGGCAACGCGTCGAGGCCCCGGTCAAGCTGACCGGAGCGGCGCGGTACGCCAGCGACAACACGCCCCCCGGCACCCTGCACGCCGTGCTCGTCGGCGCCCCCGTGGCCGCCGGCCGGCTGACCGGCGTCGACGCCGCCGCGGCCCGCGACCTGCCGGGCGTGCACGCGGTGCTGACGGCCGCCGACCTGCCCGAGCTGGGCCGGCTCTCGCCGCCGGCGGCCGTGCGGAGCCTGCCGTTCACCGACGACGAGATCCGCTACGAGGGCCAGCCGGTGGCCATCGTGCTCGGCGACACGATCGAGGCCGCCGAGGCGGGCCGCGCCGCGGTCGCCGTCGCCTGCACCCCCGCCGACCCGGTGCTGCTCGGCCGGGGCGCCAGCGAGCCCGCCCCCGGCGCGGACGACTTCGACAAGGGCGACTTCGACGACGCGCTCGCCCGCGCCGCCGTGCACCTCGAGCGGACCTACGTCCAGGCGCCCCGCCACCACCACACGATGGAGACCTCGGGCACCGTCGCGCAGTGGGACGGTGACCGGCTGCTGCTGCACGACTCGGTGCAGGCCAGCAGCACCGTGCGGCCGGTGATGGCCGCGGCCTTCGCTATGGACGCCGACGACGTGCACGTGATCGCACCGCACACCGGTGGCGGTTTCGGCGCCAAGGGTTACATCTGGCCGCACGAGGTCCTCGCCGCCGCGGCGGCTCGGGTGGCCGGCCGGCCGGTGAAGCTGCACCTGCGCCGCGCCGACCAGTTCAGCAACGTCGGCTACCAGCCGTGGATCTCGCAGACGGTGCACCTCGCCGCCGACGCCGAGGGGCACCTGCTCGGCATCGACCACCTCGTCGTCAACAACGCGGCGATGGCCGACACGCACGTCGAGCCGGCCACCGAAGCCAGCAAGGCGCTCTACGCGTCGCCGGCCATCCGGGCCCGGCAGCGCATCGAGCGGGTCAACCTCAACGTGCCCACGCCGATGCGCGCGCCGGTCGAGGGGCCGGGCCTGTGGGCGCTGGAGAGCGCGATGAACGAACTCGCCGACGAGCTCGGCGTGGACCCCGTCGAGCTGCGCCTGGCCAATTTCGCCGAGGTGTCGCCCGCCGACGGCCGGCCGTGGTCGGGCAACGGCCTGCGCGAGGCGTACGACGAGGGGCGGCGGCGCTACGGCTGGAGCACCCGCCACGAGCGCCCGCGCACCGACGGCGTGTGGCGCATCGGGCACGGCATGGCCACCTGCTCGATGGGCAGCTTCCGGTTCCCGGGCCGGGCCCGGCTCCGGCTGCGCTCGGACGGGTCGGCGCTGGTCGAGACGAACGTGCACGACATCGGCAGCGGCGTGCAGACGATGATCGCGCAGGTGGCCGGCGAGGAGCTCGGCCTCGCGCCCGGCCGCGTCGAGGTGCGCTGGGGCGACACCGACCTGCCGGCCACCGGGCCCACGTACGGCTCGTCCACCACGATGGGCACCGGCAGTGCGGTGGCCGCCGCGGCGCGCGACGTGGCCAAGCAGCTGTCCGAGCTCGGCGTGGACGTCGACGCGAGCGACGCGATGGCGCGGGCCGGCATCGACGAACTGGTGGGCGAGGGCGAGTTCGCGGTGCCGGGTGGGTCGTTCAACGGCGACGGCCAGGGCACCCCGTACGCCATGCGCACGTGGGGCGCGATCTTCGTCGAGGTCGGTGTCGACCCCGACTTCGGGCTGGTGCGGCTGCGGCGCGCCGTGGGTGTCTACTCCGCCGGGCGCATCGTCAACCAGCTCACCGCGCGGGCGCAGATGACCGGCGGCATCGTCTGGGGCTGGGGCAAGGCGACGATGGAGGAGAGCGAGCAGGAACCGGTGCACGGGCGCTGGCTGGCCAAGAACCTGTCGAACGTCGCCGTGCCGGTCAACGCCGACATCCCCGCCGAGCTCGACGTGTCCTTCGTCGACGAGTACGACGACCACGCCAGCCTGATCGGCGCGAAGGGCATCGGCGAACTCGGCGCCACCGGCGTCGACGCCGCGGTGGCCGCGGCCGTGCACGACGCCGTCGGGGTTCGCGTGCGCGACCTGCCGATCCTGCCGTGGAAGGTGCTCACCGGACTGCGGTGAGCCGCACGTGACGCTGGAGCCCGGAGGCTTCAGCGTCACGTGCGGGCCGACTAGAAGCCGGGGCCGTGCGAGTGGCTGTGGCCGTGCCCGTGCGAGTGGCTGTGCCCGTCCTCGGCGTGCTCGTCCTCCTCGGGCTTCTCGACCACGGCGCCCTGCGTGGTGAGCACCAGCGCGGCCACCGATGCCGCGTTGGCCAGCGCCGCCTTCGTCACCTTGACCGGGTCGACGACACCGGCGGCCAGCAGGTCGCCGTACTCGCCGGTGGCGGCGTCCAGACCGTGATTGGCGGGCAGGTCGCGGACCTTCGCCACCACGACGTAACCCTCGTGACCGGCGTTGCTGGCGATCCAGTGCAGCGGCTCGGCCAGCCCCGAGCGCACGACGCCGACGCCGGTGAGCTCGTCGCCGGACAGGCCCAGGTCGCCCTCGAGAGCGGCGGACGCGTGCACCAGGGCGGCGCCGCCGCCGGCGATGATGCCCTCCTCGACCGCGGCGCGGGTGGCCGAGATCGCGTCCTCGATGCGGTGCTTGCGCTCCTTGAGCTCGACCTCGGTCGCCGCGCCGACCTTGATGACGCCGACGCCGCCGGCCAGCTTGGCCAGCCGCTCCTGCAGCTTCTCGCGGTCCCAGTCGGAGTCGGTGTCCTCGATCTCGCGGCGGATCTGCGCGATGCGCGAATCGATCTCCTGCTGCTCGGCCGAACCGTGCGTGACCGTGGTGGTGTCCTTGGTGACGACCACGCGGCCGGCGCGGCCCAGCACGTCCAGGCCGGCGTCGTCGAGCTTGAGCCCGACCTCGGGGGCGATGACCTGGCCGCCGGTGACGATGGCGAGGTCCTGCAGGAACGCCTTGCGGCGGTCGCCGAAGAACGGCGCCTTGACCGCCACCGCGGTGAACGTCTTGCGGATCGAGTTGACCACCAGCGTCGACAGCGCCTCGCCGTCGACGTCCTCGGCGATGACCACGAGCGGCTTGCCGGCCTCGGCCACCTTCTCCAGCACCGGCAGCAGGTCGCTGACCGCGGAGATCTTCTGCGTGGTGACGAGCAGGTACGGGTCGTCGAACACCGCCTCGCCGGCCTCGGCGTCGGTGACGAAGTACGGGCTGATGTAGCCCTTGTCGAACTGCATGCCCTCGGTGAACTCGAGCTCGGTCGTCATCGTCTGCGCCTCTTCGACGGTGATGACGCCGTCCTTGCCCACCTTGGTGAAGGCCTCGGCGATCAGCTGCCCGATCGTGGCGTCCTGCGCGGAGATGGTCGCCACGTGCGCGATCTCCTGCTCACCGTCGACCGGGTGCGCGGCCTTGTCGAGCGCCTCGTTGACGGCGGTGACGGCGGCGTCGATGCCGCGCTTGAGCGACATCGGGTTCGCGCCGGCGGCCACGTTCTTCAGCCCGGCGCGCACGAGCGCCTGGGCCAGCACGGTGGCGGTGGTGGTGCCGTCGCCGGCGACGTCGTTGGTCTTGGTGGCCACCGACTTCGCCAGCTGCGCGCCGAGGTTCTCGTACGGGTCGTCGAGCTCCACCTCGCGGGCAATGGTGACGCCGTCGTTGGTGATCGTCGGCGCACCGAACTTCTTGTCCAGCACGACGTTGCGGCCCCGTGGCCCGAGGGTCACCTTGACCGCGTCGGCCAGCTTGTCGACGCCTCGCTCGAGCGCGCGCCGCGCATCCTCGTCGAAGCTGAGGATCTTTGCCATCTCGTTCCTCTCCTACTGGGCAGTGGGCACAACCGGAAACGCCCCGGCCACGCGACGGTGGGCCGGGGCGTTCGGTGTGCAGTTACTTCTCGACGATGGCCAGCACGTCGCGGGCGGAGAGCACGAGGTACTCCTCGCCGGCGTACTTGACCTCGGTGCCGCCGTACTTGCTGTAGAGCACGACGTCGCCGACGGTGACGTCGAGCGGCACGCGGTTGCCCTTGTCGTCGATGCGGCCCGGGCCGACCGAGAGGACGGTGCCCTCCTGCGGCTTCTCCTTGGCGGTGTCCGGAATGACGATGCCGGACGCGGTGGTGGTCTCGGCCTCGTTGGCCTGCACGACGATGCGGTCCTCGAGCGGCTTGATGTTGACCTTGGTGGCGGTCACTGTGCGACTCCCCTTGACTGAATCTGTGGCTGAATCTGTGATGGTCGAACGTCTGGGTGGGGGTGGTTGCCGTCGCGGGGGTCAACCGCTCCCAATTGGCACTCTAACGCGGTGAGTGCCAGGTGTCGACGGCGCCCCCGGGTCGGCGCGGATACCGCACGCCAGGCCCGGCCTCAGCTCAGATCGCCGGTCCGGCCCGGGACCGTGGGGTGGACCTGCAGCGCGCAGGCGCTCACCGAGCGGTTCAGGGTGACCGCGCGGGTGGTGTTCGCGGCGGTGGCGGCGACCTTCGCCGACTGGACGTCGCAGGCGTTGCCGGTGCCGCGCTGGACCGTCTCCCACTCGACGGTGGCCGAGGCGTACGCGCCGGCAGTGATCGGCACCGTGGGGATGCCGTGCCGGCTGCCGCCCATGAACCCGGACGGGGTGCGCTTGGCGTGCGCGAGCGTCGACCCGCTGGCCGCCAGCGCGTCGACGCCCGGGTAGCCGTGCAGGGTGCACCGGGAGCCGGAGACGTTGTGGAACAGCAGCACGAAACGCCCGTGCCCGGAGGCGCCGTCTCCGTCGGAGGCCGAGATCTGCAGCTCGCTGTTCGTGCACGCGCCGCGGGCCGGGACCGAACCCGACGAGCCGCCCGCCGCGGTGCCCGACGGCGGGTTCGACGGCGCGGCGGTCTTCGTCACGGTCGTGTCGGCGGTGGCCGGGGCGCTGGACGGCGGTGGGCTGCTGGCCGACGCCGGGCCGGAGGACACCGACCCGGATCCGCCGCTGGAGCCGCAGCCGGTCAACAGCAACGCGGCCCCCACCGCACAGGCGGCGGCGGTCACGGGCCGGAGGGGGAGTCGACTCATGATCGGGACCCTGCCCGAGCGCCACTGAGAAACGGCGATCACGTGATCGGATCGTAGTGCGCGCCGTCGTCGCCGAGCTTCCACACGCGGCGGGTGCGCGACGGCACCGGCACGCCTTTGGCCTGCAGGCTGCGCCATTGCGGGCGGTGCCAGGTGGTCAGCGGGATGGTGGACACCACCTGCACGTAGCGGGGGCGCTGCCCGGCCGGCAGCCGCCCGATGGCCTTGTCGAGATCGTCGGCGTCGAGGTCGGTCCCGGTGCGCAGGGTGCACGCGGCGACCAGCACCTGCTCGTCGCCGTCGGCCACGGGATAGGCCACGAGCAGGTCGATCGCGGGGATCGTGCCGAGCGCGTAGCGCGCACCCGACGGCAGGATCGGCCCCTGGGGCCCGTCGACGACCTCGGCCACCGGCCCGGCGAGCCACAGGTCGCCGTGGTCGTCGCGCAGGAACAGGTCACCGGTCGAGCGCCACGCGTCGCCGGCCTCGAACACGCCGCGCAGGGGGCTGCCGGCCATCGAGTCGGCCGGGTTGACGCGGGCCAGCAGCAGGCCGACCTCGTCGACGTCGCACTCGCGGGCCAGCCCGTGCTCGTCGAGCGCCAGGCGCCGGGTGGCGTAGTCGAACGCGGCCACCTTGACCTGGGCGGTGCCGGGCAGCGGCTTGCCCATCGAGCCGCGCGCCCGCCCGGACAGGTTGGCCAGGATGGCCTCGCCCTCGGCCGAGGCGTAGAACTCCAGGATCCGCACGCCGGGGAAGCGCTCGTTCACGCGACGCCACAGGTTCCGGGGCAGGCCCGAACCGAGGAACATCCGGATGGGGTTGTAGGGCTCGTTCGGGTTCGGCGGGGCGTCGACCACGGGGCGCAGCGACGTCCACGTGTACGACACGTGGGTGGCGCCGTAGCGGCGCACCTCGTCCCAGAACGTGTCCGGGTCGGCGCCGCCGGCCATCGCGAAACGCGCACCGCTGGCCACCGCGCCGCCGATCGCCACGAGGATGGCCGAGGAGTGGTAGATCGGCGTGACGCTGTAGATGGTGTCGCCGGGCTTGAGCGCGGCGGCCGAAGCCGTGCCCAGCGCGGACAGGGCCCAGCGCCGGTTGGTGATCTGCAGCGCCTTCGTCGCCCGGCCCTCGCCGGTGAACAGCACGAAGGCGACGTCGCCCGCCCGGTGCGGGTTGGGTCGGTACCAGGTGGGCAGCTCCACCTCGCCGGGGTCGATGCGTTCCATGTCGACGGCGTCGGTGTGCAGGTCGCGCGCGTCACCGCCGCCGCCGAGCACGGCGCGGCGCGCGTCGCCGACCTGCTCGGCGATGTCGATGTGCTCGGGGTCGCAGACGACCCAGCCGACCCGGCCGAGCTCGGCCTCGCGCGCGGCGTCGCCGTCGGGGCGCAGCAGCACCGCGGTGGCACCCAGGCGGCTCAGCGCGGCCACCAGGGTGAATGCGCTGGGCCGGGTGTTCATCAGCACGCCGACCCGGTCGCCCTGGCGCACCCCGAGCTTGATCAGGCCCCGGACGACGTTGTCGACGCGCTCCTTGACGTCCCACTGTCGGTGCGCGCGGTCGCCGAACAGGAACGCGACGTCGTCCCGGTCGCGGCGCGCCTGCTCGTCGAGCAGGAGACCGAGCGAGATCCGGGTGGCCGGGTCGAGGTGCTCGATGCGGGCCAGCCGGGGCAGCTGGGCCGGGGCCTCGCGGGCGACGTTGCGCACGAGCCGGGAGGCGCGCAGCGCGTTGGTGACCACCGCGCGGCCCACCCCCACCCCGAGCTCGATCGTCTGCGCGGCCGCGGTGGCCGCGGCCCCGGCCCGGCGCGGCTTCTGCCGCTCGACCAGCGAGGCGAGCTGGATGGTGTCGGGCAGCTCCCCGCGCTCGTCGCGCCAGGCGATCCAGTCGGCCACCGCGGGCCAGGTGACGGTCGTGGCCTTCGAGCCGACGACCAGGCCGAAGTGGCCGCCCGGCAGCGTCACCTCGTAGACGGTGGCGCGCGGCGCCGCCCGGCCGATGGCGCGCACCGCGTCGGGATGGCCGATGGTGTCGGTGGCGCCGACGAAGCACAGCACCGGCAGCGCGATGTCGGCGAGGGTGACCAGCCGGTCGTCGATGACGAAGCCGCCCTCGAGCATCCGGTTGTGGGCCACGAACTGCTCGAGCAGCTCGGCGATGGCCGGGCCCGAGTAGGCCGTCCATCCCTCGGAGTCGAGGAAGCGGCGCTGCTTCTCGCGGGGCAGCAGGGCCTCGCGGTCGTGCAGGGCGAGCAGGAACTGCACGCGGTCCTGGATCGAGCGGGCCGGATCGAGCATCTTGAACCCCAGCCGGACGAACCAGCTGGGCACCGTGATCTTGCGCAGCAGCCCGCTGTCGACGAGTTCGGTGGACAGCCGGGCGGCGACGTCGGGCGCGATCGGGATGGGCAGCGGCGCGGTGGTGTCGACGGGCGAGCCGAAGGTGACCAGCGAGTCCACGCCGTCGCCGCGCCGGTACGCCGCGGCCTGGTAGGCGAACATGCCGCCCTGCGAATAGCCGGAGAGCACCACCTTGCGCCCGGTGGCGGCGGCCACGCGGTCGACGGCGTCGCTGACGGCGAGGACGTGGTCGGTGAGATTGCGCTCCACCCCGCCGGGCTCGCGGCCGGGGTCGCCGAAGTCGACCACCCACGGGTCGACGCCGGCGCGGCACAGCGCCGCGACGGCCGAGGTGCCGGGCGAGACGTCCCAGACCTCCGTGGCCATCATCAACGGCGGGACGAGCAGGATCGGGATGGCGCCGTCGCCGACCTCGCCCGGGAAGTAGTGCCGCAGCCGGTAGGTGTCCCGCTCGGCCTCGACGGTGAACGGCGAGTGCTCCTCGCCCGTCTCCAGGCCGCCGAAGCGCATGACCTCGGCCACGTTGCGCGCAGTGTGCGTGACGCGCCGCGCGTAGCCCGCCGCGGCGGCGGGCAGCCCGACCACGCCGCCCCCGGAGCGGTGCGAGTCCGGAACCGGCCGGTCGTCCCCGTCGTCAGCCACGGTCTCGACTGTGCTGCGCTTCGCGGCCGGGTGCAAGCTCAGCGGTCGACGCGCTGGAACGACCACACGTGCGGCGGGCGGGCGACGAGTTCGGCCGGGACGTCAGGCACGCCGCGCCCGCTGGGGTCGATGACGACCACGCGGCCGTCGGCGCTGCGGTAGACCTCGGCGGCCGCGTCGGCGTGTGCGCACACATGGGCGACCAGGGCGTCGGCCTGCCCGGTCGCCGCGCGGACCTCCCACATCAGCACCGTCATGTCAGCTGCGCCCGTTCGAGCTCGACGGTGGGCACGGCCGAGAAGCCGGGCTCGGACGGCGTGGCACCGTCGCGCACGAGCAGGTCGCCGATGGCCGCGATCATCGCGCCGTTGTCGGTGCACAGGCGCATCGGCGGCACCCGCAGTTCGAGGCCGGCGGCGTCGCAGCGTTCCTGGGCAAGGGCGCGAAGACGCCGGTTGGCCGCGACCCCGCCGACGATGACGAGCGTGTCGACGTCGTGATCGCGGCACGCGCGTACCGCCTTCGCGGTGAGCACGTCGGCCACCGCCTCCTGGAAGCCGGCCGCGACGTCCTCGGCGCTGTCGTCGGGGTGGGCCTCCACGTGGCGCGCCACCGCGGTCTTCAGGCCGGAGAAGGAGAAGCCCAGCGGCGGGTCGTGCGGGCCGGTGAGCGGGCGCGGGAAGCGGATGGCGGCGGGGTCGCCCTGCTCGGCCGCGCGGTCGATGGACGGGCCGCCGGGGTAGGGCAGACCGATGAGCCGCGCCACCTTGTCGAAGGCCTCGCCCGCGGCGTCGTCGACGGTGTCGGACAGGTGGACGATCGGCGTGCGCACGAGGTCGCGCACGGCCAGCAGCGACGTGTGGCCGCCCGAGACGATCAGCGCGATCGAACGGTCGGGCAGGGGGCCGTGCTCGAGCGTGTCGGCGGCCGCGTGCCCGGCCAGGTGGTGCACGCCGTAGAGCGGGACGCCGAGCGCGAGCGAGTACGCCTTCGCGGCGGCCACGCCGACGTGCAGGGCGGTGGCCAGGCCCGGGCCGGCGGTGACGGCCACCGCGCCCACGTCGTGCAGGGTGCGGCCGGCGCGGTCGAGGGCGGTCTGGACGGTCGGCACCATCGCCTCGAGGTGCGCCCGCGCCGCGATCTCGGGGACGACGCCGCCGAAGCGGGCGTGCTGGTCCATGCTGCTGGCCAGCGCGTCGCCGAGCAGCACGCCGTCGCGGACCAGGCCGACACCGGTCTCGTCGCAGGAGGTCTCGATCCCCAGCACGATGGTCACGGCAGGGCCTTGCGCATGGTGACGGCGTCGACGCGGCCGCCGTCGTAGTAGCCGGGGCGCCGGCCGAGGTCGGCGAAGCCCTCGCTGGCGTAGAGGCCGCGGGCGGCCTCGTTGTCCACCCGCACCTCGAGGAAGGCCTCGTCGGCGCCGCGGCGCACGGCCTCAGCGAGCAGTGCGACGACCAGGCGCCGGGCGATGCCCCGCCCGCGGGCCGCGGGCACCACGCCCACGGTGAGGATCTCGGCCGAGGTCTGCACGACGAGCACCCCGGCCCACCCGAGCAGCGTGCCCGCGCCGTCCTGGGCGGCGACGTAGTGCCGGTGCCGCGTGTCGGCCAGCTCGGCGCGGTAGCCGGCCCGCGACCACGCCTCGGTGCCGAACATGTCGCGCTCGTAGGGCAGCAGCGCGTCGATGTGGGCCGTGGTCATCGGCACCAGCTCGACGGTGGTCATCGCGTCACCGGCTTCGGGGCGCCGGGCACGACGGCGTCCGGACGGCGCAGGTACAGCGGCGTGAGCGGCTCGCCGGGGGCGTGCGCGCGGATGCGGTCGGCCGCCAGTTGCACGAGCGCCACGGGATCGGGATAGCGATGGGGCGAGCGGTTCAGCTGCGGCCACACGTCCGCGTAGAGCTCGCCCGCCGCGCCCGCGACGTCGGTGATCCCGTCGAGCGGCACGTCGGCCGGCCGGGCCACGTCGGGGCCGGCCAGTCGCTGCCCGCGCGGGCCGTAACGGGCCCAGTAGACCTCGCGCCGCCGCGCGTCGGCGGCCACCAGGAGCTCACCGTCGCCCCGCGCCCGCACGGCGATCGCGTCCAGCGAGCACACGCCGTACGTCGGCACGCCGACGGCATGGGCGAAGGCGGCGGCCGTGACCAGCCCGACCCGCAACCCGGTGTACGGCCCGGGCCCGACGCCCGCGACGACCGTGGCCACTCCGGCCGGCTCGACGCCCGCGTCGCGCAGGCACTCGGCGATCGCCGGCGACAGCAGCTCGCCGTGCCCGCGCGCGGCGAGCGGGGCCCGCTCGCTGACCAGTGCCAGCTCGCCGTCGACGGCCACGACACCGGCGGTCACCGCCGGGGACGAGGTGTCGATCGCGAGCACGAACACGACAGCCGAGCCTACTGATCGCGCGTGCTGTACCGCGCTGCTGGGGGCGCCTCGCTCACCGCAGTGCGGCGAGACGCTCCAGCCAGTCGCCGCCGTGCGGTTCGACGCGCGCGGTGCGGTGTTCGGAGTCGACCGCGCGCTCGAGGGTGACGGTCAGGTTGGCGTCGGCGAGCTGTTCGACCAGGCCGGCGCCCCACTCGACCACGGTGACGCTGCTGGCCGCGTCGACGTCGAGGTCGAGGTCGTCCACCTCGGCCAGCGAGCCGAGGCGGTAGGCGTCGACGTGCACCAGGGGCGCGCCGTCCGGTGAGCCGGCCGGGTGCACCCGCGCGATCACGAACGTCGGCGAGGCGATGCGGCCCTGCACGCCCATACCCGCGCCGATGCCCTGCACGAGCGCGGTCTTGCCGGCGCCGAGCGGGCCGCCGAGCACGACGAGGTCGCCGCGGCGCAGCAGCGCGCCGAGCCGGCGGCCGAACTCGTGGGTGTCGGCGGCGGTGGGCAGTGGCACGGTGAAGGCGGCCACCGCGTCGCGTTGCTCGGCGCTGACGTGCAGCCGCGGGCCGGCGGGCGGCCCGGGGCCGTGCATGGGGCCGAGGGTCATGAGGAGCCGACCCTTGTGAGCACCGCAGGGCCGCCCGCGGCCCGAGGAGCGGAGCGGGGGGTGGCGACGGGGGGCAGGGTCATGAGGAGCCGACCCTTGTGAGCATCGCAGGGCCGCCCGCGGCCCGAGGAGCGGAGCGGGGGGTGGCGACGGGGGGCAGGGTCATGAGGAGCCGCGGTAGACGCGCTGTACGCGGGGGCCGATGCGGGTGACGATCTCGTAGTGGATGGTGCCGACGACGTCGGCCCAGTCCTGGGCGGTGGGCTCGCCGTCGGCGCCGGGGCCGAACAGCACCACCGGGTCACCGGCTGCGACCTCGTGGTCACCGACGTCGACGATGACCTGGTCCATGCACACCCGCCCGCTGACGGTGAACCGCCGCCCGTTGATCCATACCGGCCCGGCGTTGCCGGCGTGCCGCGGCACGCCGTCGGCGTAGCCGAGCGGGACGAGCACGAGGGTGGTGTTGCGGGAGGTCGCGTACTCGTGGCCGTACGACACCCCCTCGCCGGCCCGCACCCGCTTCACCAGGGCGGCGCCGGCGCGCAGGGTCATGGCCGGCACCAGCCCGTGCTGTTCTCGCACCGGCGAGAGTCCGAAGACGGCGATGCCGGGGCGGACGAGGTCGAAATGCGCGGCCGGCAGGGTCAACGTGGCCGCGGAGTTGGCGATGTGGCGCAACGCCGGCCGCACGCCGAGCGCGGCGGCGGTGTCGAGCGCGCCCCGGAAGGCGTCGAGCTGGCGGGTGATCGTCGGGTGGCCGGGCTCGTCGGCGTAGGCGAAGTGGCTCCAGCCGCCGACGACCTCGATCTCGCCGGCGGCCTCGGCCTTGGCCGCGGCGGTGACGACGTCGGCCCAGTCGTCGACGTAGGCCCCGTTGCGCGACAGTCCGGTGTCGATCTTGAGGTGGACGCGGGCGGCGCGGCCCGTCTCCCGCGCGGCGGCCACGACAGCGTCGAGCGCCCACGCGCTGTTGACCGACAGGTCGACGTCGGCGGCGACGGCGCGGCGCACCGTGTCGGTCTCGTCGGGTGTCCACAGCCACGAGAGCAGCGGCGCGGTGATCCCGGCCGCGCGCAGCGCCAGCGCCTCGTCGACGATGGCGGTGCCGAGCCAGGTGGCCCCACCGGCCAGGGCCGCGCGCGCCGACGGCACCAGCCCGTGCCCGTAACCGTCGGCCTTGACCACGGCCATGACCTCGGCCGCCGTGCCCGCCTTCATCGACGCGACGTTGGCGGTGATCGCGTCCAGGTCGACGACAGCTTCGGTGCGCAGCACCGGACCAGCCTAGAACCGCTACCCGGCGGCGACGGCGTGCAGGGCGCGGCGCACGGCGCGCAGCACGTCCAGCGACGAGGGGGGTCCGTCGGCGGCGGCCAGCTGCCCGGCGACACCGTGCACGTACGCACCGGCGGCCGCGGCCAGCGGCGCCTCGATGCCGGTGGCCAGCAACGCGCCGATCAACCCGCTGAGCACGTCACCGCTGCCGGCGGTGCCGAGCCACGGGGTACCGGTGCGGTTGATCCAGGCCCGCCCGTCGGGGGCGGCGACCACGGTGGCGTCACCCTTGAGCAGGACGGTCGCCCCGAGCGTGGCGGCCGCGGCCCGGGCACTGGCCAGCCGGTCGGTCGACGGCCCCTCGGCGATGCGGGCGAACTCGCGATCATGGGGGGTCAGCACCGTCGGGGCCGAGCGGCCGCGCAGCAGATCGGGATGCTCGCCCAGCAGCGTGATGCCGTCGGCGTCGACGAGCACCGGCACGTCGGTGCCGAGCACGTCGGCCAGCGCGGCGCGGGCGTCGTCGTCGGTGCCGCCCCCGGACCCGGCCACCCACGCCTGGACGCGCAGCTGCGAGGGGCGAGAGCCTTCGTGCACCACCACCTCGGGGTACGCGGCCCGGATGGCGTCGACCGCCCAGCCCGCGTAGCGGACCATTCCGGCCGGCCCCGCGGCCGCGGCACCCGTGGACAGCACGCCGGCGCCGGGGTAGGCCACGGAGCCGGTGGTCAGGCCGACGACGCCGCGGGTGTACTTGTCGTCGGCACCGCCGGGGAACGGCAGCAGCGCGGCGACGTCGGGCGCCTCGAGCACGACGGTGCGGGCCGTCGGCAGCAGGTCGGACAGGCCGATGTCGACCAGCCGCAGCTCGCCGACCTGCCGCGCCCCGGCCCCGACGAGCAGCCCGGGCTTGAGGGCGCCGAAGGTGACCGTGACGTCGGCGTGCACGGCCTCTCCTGGGACCTCACCGGTGTCGGCGTCGACGCCCGACGGCACGTCCACGGCCACGGTCGGCAGGGCGCGGGCCGCGGCCGCGAGCGGAACCGCCGCCTCGCGCAGGCCGCCCTTGCCGCCGATGCCCACGATGCCGTCGACGACCAGATCGGCGCGGGCCACGGCCGCCGGGTCGGGCGCGGTGCGGCGGCCCCCCGCCCGCTCGAGCGCGGCCAGCCCCCCGGCGTGCACGCGGTCCGGCGCGAGCAGCTGCGCGCTCACCCGGGCGCCGCGGCGCGCGAGGGCCGCGCCGGCGTAGAGGGCGTCCCCGCCGTTGTTGCCGGCGCCGACCAGCAGCTCGACCCGACTGCCGTACACGCGACCCAGCAGCCGGGTGCACTCGACGGCCAGGCCGGTGGCCGCGCGGGCCATCAGCGCGCCGTCGGGCAGCCGGGCCATCAGGGCGTCCTCGGCCGCGCGGACCTCGTCCACGGTGTGGGCTGCTCGCATGCTGTCGTCCTACCCCACGCGGCGACGTCAGGCCGACTCGGCGACGACGGTGGCGGCCGCGATGCCCCCGTCGTGCGACAGCGACAGGTGCAGGTGCGCGACGCCGAGGGAGTCGGCCCGCTCGCGCACCGTGCCGGTGATCGCGAGCGACGGCCGGCCCCGGTCGTCGACGAGCACCTCCGCGTCGGTCCAGGCCATCCCGCCGCCCGCGCCGAGCGCCTTCGCCAGCGCCTCCTTCGCGGCGAACCGCGCGGCCAGCGACTCGGCCGTGCGGGGCGTGCCGGCCGTCGTCACCCGCTCCTGCGCGGTGAACAGCCGGTCGGCCAGCGTCGGGGTGCGGCGCAGGGTGTCGGCGAACCGGGTCACCGGCACCACGTCGATGCCGACGCCGACGATGGGCACCTCAGGCCGTGGGCGACGTGGTGACCGGCTCACCGGGCGCCGGCGCGTAGTCGGACAGGTGCCCGGGGAACGCGGACTTGCCCGGGTTGAGGTAGGCGAAGGCGTTGTTGACCGCGGTGGCCACCTCCCCGAAGCCGGTGGCGATGAGCTTGACCTTGCCGTCGTAGTCGACGATGTCACCCGCGGCGTAGATGCCGGGCACCGAGGTGCGACCGGTGGTGTCGACCATGATCTGACGTTTCTGGATGTCGAGCCCCCACTCCATCAGCGGGCCGAGGTTGGCGGTGAAGCCGAGCGCGGCGATGAGCTTGTCGCAGACCAGCGTCCGCGGACCGTCCGCACCCTTGACGGTGACGTCGACCTCGGCGACGTCCGGGTCACCGCGCACCCCCGACACCTGCGCGTCGGTGACGACATCGACGCTCGAGCGCTTGAGCAGCTCGACCGAGTGCTGGTGCGCGCGGAACTCCGCGCGCCGGTGCACCACGGTGACCGACTTCGCGATCGGCTCGAGCATCAGCGCCCAGTCGAGCGCGGAGTCACCGCCGCCGACGACGACGATGTGCTGGTCGGCGTACGCGGCCGGGTCGGGCACGAAGTGCACGAGGCCCTTGCCGAGGTACTCGCCGCCGGTGGGCAGCGGCCGCGGCGTGAACGTGCCGATGCCGCCGGTGATGACGATGGCCCGGCACTCGATGCGGTGCCCGGAGGCCGTGGTGACGGCGAAGCCGCCCTCGCCGCGCTCGAGACCCACGGCCTGGTGGCCGAGCAGGTAGTTGGGGTTGAACGGCGCGGCCTGGGCCAGCAGCTGCTCGACGAGGTCGCGGCCCTTGATGGCGGGAAAGCCGGCGACGTCGAAGATCGCCTTCTCCGGATACATCGCGGTGATCTGCCCGCCGGGCTCCTCCAGCGAGTCGAGCACGGCGGTCGAGAGCAGCCGCACGCCCGCGTAGTAGGCCCCGAAGAGCCCGACCGGACCGGCGCCGACGATGAGCACGTCGACGGAATTGCTGGACCCGATTCCCGAGACGGTCGTCACGGAAACCGACCTTACCGAGTGACCCGGCTATTCGACCGTGACCGACTTCGCCAGGTTGCGCGGCTTGTCGATGTCGTAACCGCGCGCCTTGGCGATCTCCGCGGCCAGCACCTGCAGCGGCACGGTGGTGACGAACGGCGAGAGCAGGGTGGGCACCTTGGGCACCGGGATGAAGTCGACGGCCCGCTCGCGGGCCGCGGCGTCGTCGGGCTCGGCGATGACGATCGTGCGGGCGCCGCGCGCGGTGACCTCGGCGACGTTGGACAGCATCTTCTGGTGCAGCAGCGGCCGGCCCGTGGGCGAGGGCATGACGACCACCACCGGCAGCCCGTCCTCGATGAGCGCGATCGGGCCGTGCTTGAGCTCCCCGGCCGGGAACCCCTCGGCGTGCATGTACGCCAGTTCCTTGAGCTTCAGCGCGCCTTCGAGGGCGACGGGATAACCGACGTGCCGGCCGAGGAACAGCACCGCCTTGGCCTGCGCGATCTCGCGGGCCAGCGCGACCACCGGCGCCATGCCGGCGAGCACCTCGGCGATGGCGTCGGGCACCGCGCACAGAGTGTCGAACTCGCGGGCCACCTCGTCCGGATACTTGGTGCCGCGCGCCTGCGCCAGCGCCAGCCCGAGCAGCTCCACGGCCGCCACCTGCGCCAGGAACGTCTTGGTCGCGGCCACGCCGATCTCGGGGCCCGCGTGCGTGTAGAGCACGGCGTCGGACTCGCGCGGGATCTGCGCGCCGTTGGTGTTGCAGATGGCCAGCACCTTGGCCCGCTGGTCGACGGCGTGCCGCACGGCCTCGAGGGTGTCGGCCGTCTCGCCCGACTGGCTGATGGGCACGACGAGCGTCTGCCGGTCGAGCACCGGGTCGCGGTAGCGGAACTCCGAGGCCATCTCCACCTCGACCGGCACCCGCGTCCAGTGCTCGATGACCTGCTTGCCGATCAGCCCGGAGTGGTAGGCGGTGCCGCAGGCGACGATGAACACCTTGTCGATGTCGCGCAGTTCCTGGATGTCCAGGCGCTGCTCGTCGAGCACGATCTGGCCGCCGACGAGGTGGCCGGACAGCGTGTCGCGCACCGCCGTCGGTTGCTCGTCGATCTCCTTGCTCATGAAGAAGTCGTAGCCGCCCTTCTCGGCGGCGGTGAGGTCCCAGCTGATGTGGAAGGGCGTGCCGGCGGCGGGCGCACCGTCGAAGTCGGTGATGGTGTACCCGTCGCGGCTGATCTCCACGATCTGGTTCTGGCCCAGCTCGACGGCCTCGCGGGTGAACTCGATGAACGCGGCGACGTCGCTGCCGAGGAACGTCTCCCCGTCACCCACCCCGAGCACGAGCGGCGAGTTGCGCCGCGCGGCCACGACGACGTCGGGCTGCTCGGCGTCGACGAGCACGAGCGTGAACGCGCCCTGCAGGCGGCGGCACACGCCGCGCACGGCCTCGGTCAGCGTGGCCCCCTCGGCGAGGCGCGCCGCGACGAGATGGGCCACGACCTCGGTGTCGGTCTCGCTCGTGAGATCGACGCCGGCCTGCTCGCACTCGACCCGCAGCCGGGCGAAGTTCTCGATGATCCCGTTGTGCACGACGGCCACCCGGCCGCCGCCACCGACGTGGGGGTGGGCGTTGCGGTCGTTGGGCGCGCCGTGGGTGGCCCAGCGCGTGTGGCCCATGCCGGTCGTCCCGGTGATCGTGCGGGCGGCCAGTTCCTTGTCGAGGTTCTCGATGCGCCCGGCCTTCTTCGCCACCTGTGGGGCGCCGCCGCCGGCCGGGATGATGGCCACGCCCGCGGAGTCGTAGCCGCGGTACTCCAGGCGGCGCAGGCCCTCGACCACGACGTCGAGGGCGGGCCGGTAGCCGACGTACCCCACGATCCCGCACATGCCGCCAGCCTAGGGCGTGCCGGAGCCGGAGCCCGGCGCCGACGTGGACGGCGTGCCGCTCGGCGACCCGGAGGTGCGCGCGGTGACCCGGGACGTCGGCGTCTCGGACTTCGTGACCGGCGGCGCCGTCCGCGTGACGGTGGGCGTGGTGTAGCTGACCTTCGGGGTCACCGTGACCGTCACGGTCGGGGTGGTGGCCGGCGCGGTCCGGGTGATCACCTGCTGCCCGCCGAACAAGCTGGTGCCCTTGCCGGCCTCCCCACGGACCAGGTCGCTGACCGGGCGACCGGTGAACACCTCGACGACCGTCACGCAGGCGAGCACGCCGACGAACACGACCACCGACACCAGGGCGACGCGCTTCCACAGCGACGCGGGGCGCAGGCGGGGCGACGGGGCGGGCGCGGGCAGCTGCGGCGGGGAGCTGTCGGTGTGGGTGCCATCGGTGTCATCGGTATCGGTATCGGTGCCGGCCACCGCCACCCGCGGCCGCACCCGGGTCACCGGCGCGGTCGCGGCCACCCGGGTGCCGGTGCGGCGCAGCGAGGTGCCGAAGACCTCCTTGCCGACGGCGGTGACGACGCTGAACAGCGCGGCGCCGAGCACGGTGCCGGCGACGCCGAGGAACGACGCGGCGAAGGTGGCGGTGACGGCGGCGAGCGCGGTGGCGATCAGCTGGACCGGCGACAGGTCGAAGGTCGGCACGGCGCGACGCTTGCGCGGGGCGGGATCGGCGGGGGCGGGAGTCGGACGGGGGCGGGGCGGGGCAAGGCTCATCTCGCCTCCACCATGCCAACGACCTGCTCCCCGGCCCCGTCCGGCTCACGGGCTTCTCAGAGCCTTGACATCGATGTGACACCGCTCTCCCGCCCGGCGGGGCCGTTCCGCCTCACCCTTACGGTGCAGGCATGAGCGCCACCGGAGCCGACGATGCCGATCGGCACGCGTGGGAGCGTCCCGGCGCCTTCGAGGTCGCGCCGGGCGTGCACCGCATCCCGCTGCCGCTGCCCGGCGACGCGCTGAAGGCGGTCAACGTCTACGCCGTGGCCGACGGCGACCGGGTGACCATGATCGACGGCGGCTGGGCGCTCGCCGAGGCGCAGGACCTGCTCGCCGGGGCGCTGCGCGGCCTCGGCTACCGCCTGGCCGACGTACGCGAGTACCTGTGCACGCACCTGCACCGCGACCACTACACGCAGGCTGTCGCCCTGCGGCGCAGCCACGGCGGCACTGTGTCGGTGGGCGAGGGCGAGCGCGCCTGCCTGGAGGCGATCCACAGCTACACCACCAGCCCGGACGTGCCGCGCCTGCGGCGCGCCGGCGCCCTCGAGCTGGCCGAGCAGCTGGCGAAGTGGACCGGCGAGCCGGACCTCACCGACTGGGAGGAGCCGGACCGCTGGCTGGCCGACGGCATCGAGGTGCCGCTGGAGACCCGCACCCTGCGGGTGATCGCGACGCCGGGCCACACCCGCGGACACGTGGTCTTCCACGACCCGCAGCACGACACGCTGTTCGCCGGCGACCACGTGCTGCCGCACATCACGCCGTCCATCGGCGTGGAGCTGACCCGCCCGCCGTCACCGTTGCGCGACTACCTCGCGTCGCTGGAGCTCGTGCGCGCCATGCCCGACGCCAGGCTGCTGCCCGCCCACGGGCCGGTGACCGGGTCGGTACACGCGCGGATCGACGAGCTGCTCGCCCACCACGGCACCCGCCTGGACGCGACCGCCGCCGCCGTCAAGGCCGGCGCCGACACCGTGTTCGCCTGCGCGGGCGTGTTGACCTGGACCCGGCGCGAACGCCGCCTCGACGAGCTGGACCTGTTCAACCAGGTGCTGGCGGTGCTCGAGACCGACGCGCACCTGCAGGTGCTGGTCGAACGCGGGCAACTGCGCCGCGAGAGCGTCGACGGGATCGACGAATACGCCACGGGGTGAGCGGGATCAGCCGGGCGGCTCGCCGAGCAGGTCGAGCACCTCGGCCAGCGCGGGCGCGAACTCCTCGACGAAGCGCTGCAGGCCGTCGGCCGCCGGGCGCGGCGTGCTCAGGTAGACGTGCAGGCTGTCCTCGAGCAACACGTAGGCCACGCCGATGCAGGTGGCGCCGGTCGAGCCGAAGCCGAAGGTGTCGATGTAGCGCGAGGGCACCGCGCTCGTGCTCAGGAAGTCCGCGCGCATGACGCGCCAGCCCGGGCTCTCGTAGAGGGGCAACGCCGTCGCGCCGCGGCGTTGCGCGAGCAGTTGCAGCGCCCACAGGTGTTGTTCGGGGGCATCGCCGGCCTGGCACGCGCGAGCCCGCGCGGCGTGCGCGTCGACCGCGGCCCGCAGCGCGGCCGCCCGGCCGGCATCGCCGGCGTCCGGATCGGTCATCGTCCGGACGAAGTGCACGCTCTGCGGCGTGACGACGCGCATCGCCTCGGTGCGCCCGTGCCGGAAGGCCCGCATCGCGATCGACTCGTAGGTCGCGCCCACGAAGCCCTTGGCCCGGCGGTGCGCGAGCTGCACGGCCATCTGGACGACGCCGTCCGGCGAGGCGCCACGGGCCTTGGCCGCGCCGGCGCCGGTGTCGAGCGCGACGACAGCCGACGCGGTGTCGGCGGCGAATGCCCGGAAGGCGCGGCGCGCTCGGTCGACGTCGGCGCGCAGGGCGTCGTCGAGCCGGAAGCGCAGCTCGAGCGCCGGGCCGGGGACGGTGCGGCCGGGGTCGCGGGCGCGGATCGACTCGCGCCGCTCGGGATCGAGCAGGGTGTCGACCATCGTGGCCACCGTGGTGCCGTCCAGATTGCAGTGCTCGCCGTTGATCCCGGCGCCGCCGTCGGCGAACACCACGAACGACACCGCCTTGTCGAACCAGCGGTTCTCGGCCGCGCCGTGCAGCAGCTGGTCGCCGGCCGCGTGCCGGTCGGCCGGGGCGGCGTCGTCCAGGGCCACGCAGAACAGCGCCGCCTCCACCGCGTCCAGGGCATCGACGTTGGCCGGGGCGGCGGCGCGCAGCCGGTCGCGCACCCCGGCCCAGTCGGCCCGGTCGAGCGTGGTGAGCGCGCCCACCGGGTGCGGTTCGGGCGGGGCGGGGTCGGCGAGCACGGCCGCGTACGCGGCGGCCAGCGCGGGGGCGGGACAGGGGGCGCCGTGCTCGTCGAGCACCTCCAGGCGGTACAGCCGGCCGCCGCGCAGCACGAGAACGTGCCTGGCGGTCGACGGCCCCGGCCAGTCGTCGGTGTAGGGGCTGCGGCTCGTGTCGATCTCGCGGCCCGGGATGCGGGTGGCCGAGAACAGATGCTTGTTCTGCTCGGCCGACAGCGCCGCGCCGCGCAAGGTGGGGGGCTCGAGGGCGCCGGTGTCCACCGCGATCTTGTAATCGAGCGCCGCGGCGGTGAGCTCGGCGGCCCGCTCGGCCTGCGTGCCCGGACGTCGGGGGAAGAGGAAGAAGAAGTTGGCGTTCAGGGCGATGCGGTCGCGGCGGCCCAGGTAGCGGGTGCGCCAGAAGTCGTCGAGCCAGCTCCCGACGTCGGGGCGGGCGTCGTAGTCGGCCAGCTCCTCCTGCAGCGCCCAGGCCCGGCTGTCCGGGCGCAGGAACTCCTCGACGGCGGCCCGGGTGGCGGCCCGGCCGGGGTCGTCGAGCAGCGGGTCGCACCACTCCAGGAATCGTTCGCAGGTGGCCCGCAGCTCCGGCAGCGGGACGCGCGGGAGGGCCTCGTCGCCCGCCGGGCCGGCTGATGTCGGCACCGCACCTCCCGCTGCTCGCCGGTCACCCCATGATGACCGACGCGCCGCGGCTCGTACCCGAGTAGGTTTCGCAGGCGACGCTCACCAGGAGGCGCGGTGCAGAACACGTTCGACTACGTCATCGTCGGGGCCGGGTCGGCCGGGTGCGTGCTCGCCCACCGGCTCAGCACCGACCCCGCCGTCTCCGTCGCCCTGGTCGAGGCCGGCCCGCGCGACCGCAGCCCGAACATCAAGATCCCGCCGGCGTTCCCCAAGTTGTTCCACTCCCGGTACGACTGGGACCTGTTCACGACGTCCCAGCCCGAACTGAAAGCGCGCGAGCTGTACTGGCCGCGCGGACGCACGCTCGGCGGCTCGTCCTCGCTCAACGCCCAGATGTGGGTGCGGGGCGCGCAGGCCGACTACGAGGGGTGGGGCGCGGCCGTCACCGGCTGGGGCTACGACGACGTGCTGCCGTACTTCCAGCGCTCGGAGAACCGCGTCGGCAGCAACAACGGCGGGGTGTACGGCACCGGCGGCCCGCTCTACATCGAGGAGCTGCGCGACCCCAACCCGCTGCGTGCCGCGTTCTTCGAGGCCTGCGCCCAGGACGGCTTCGCCCGGCTGGACGAGCTGAACGTGCCGGGCATCGACGGCTACGCGCCCACGCCGGTCACGCAGCACCGGGGCCGGCGCTGGAGCGCCGCCGACGGCTACCTGCGCCCGGCACGCAAGCGGCCCAACCTCACGCTGTTCGTCGACACGCTGACCGAGCGCGTGGAACTGGCCGGGGGCCGGGCCACCGGGGTGCGCATCCGCCCGGCCAAGGGCAGCGCGCAGACGCTCACCGCCACCCGCGAGGTGCTGGTGTGCGCCGGGGCGGTGCATTCGCCGCACCTGCTCCAGCTGTCGGGCATCGGTGACCCCGAGGTGCTGGCCGCCGCCGGCATCAAGACGGCGGTCGCGAACCCGGGGGTGGGCAAAGGGCTGCAGGACCACCTGTCGGTGCCGGTGATCATGTTCACCCGGGGCGGCGGCACCCTGGTCGACGCGGAGAAGCCCGCGCAGCTGATGCGCTACCTGACCCGGCGCCGCGGCATGCTCACCTCGAACGTCGGCGAGGGCGTGCTGTTCGGCCGGTCCGAACCCGACCTGCCGCATCCGGACCTGGAGTACATCTTCGCGCCGGTGCCGTTCATCGACCACGGGCAGGCCGACCCGCCCGGGCACGGGATCACCATCGGGATCGTCCTGCTGCAGCCCGAATCCAGCGGCACGGTGAGCGTCCGCTCGGCCGACCCGACGGTCGCGCCCATCATCGACGCCGGCTACCTCACCGCGCCGCGCGACCTCGAGCGGCTGGTGGCCGGCCTGGCCACCGCCCAGCGGCTGTTCGGCACCAGCGCGCTGCACGGCCTGGTCGGCGAACCGATGCTGCCCGACCGCACGCAGACCGACCGGGCCGAGTACGTGCGGGCGACCGCCGAGACGCTGTACCACCCGACCGGCACCTGCCGCATGGGCGACGACGCCGCCGCCGTGGTCGACGACGCGCTGTGCGTGCGCGGCGTTGACGGGCTGCGGGTGGTCGACGCGTCGGTGATGCCGCAGATCATCCGCGGTCACACGCACGCGCCGACCGTGATGATCGCGGAGAAGGCGGCCGACCTGATCCGCTCTGGCTGAGGTCGGCCTACGAGGGGCCGCTGAGCGTGCCGGCGATGGCCCGGGCCGTGGCGACGAGCTCTTCTCGTTGCTCGCGGGGCAGCGCTGTCAGCAGGCTGTCCTCGCCGTCGTGGATGTCGGCCCTGACCCGGTTCATGAGGCGGACACCGGCCGCCGTGGCCGACAGCACGTTCGCGCGCCGGTCCAGCCCGGGCCGGCGGACGAGCAGTCGCCGCCGTTCGAGGGCATCGAGGTCCGCGACGATGCGGTTCTTGCTGTAGCCGAGCCGCGCGGCGACCTGGGCCTGGTTCAGATCGGCGGTGTCGGTGATAACGGACAGGATCGCGTACTGCCACATCGTGACCCCAGCGCGAGCGGCGGCCGCATCCTCGATGCGGCGCAGCGCCTGCGTGAGCGGGGCCAGCACGGCGAGCAGATCACGCCGGCCGGCGGCCAACCTAGATTCTCCTTGCATTGATAACCACGTAGTGATTATATCCAAGAGGTGATGATTGACGACTTGAGGACACTGCACCGCACCGCACTCGCCGACACCGACGCGTACGTCGAAGCGCTGTCCGGCGATGATCTGGCGCGGGCGACACCGTGTGCCGGGTGGCGGCTGGCGGACCTGCTGGCGCACATGATCGGTCAGCATCGCGGGTTCGCCGCAGCGGTCCGGGCCGGCACCGCGCCCGTCGAGGCCTACACGCCGGTGCCCTACGCCGTGCTCGCCTGGCGAGAGTCGGTGGACGCGGTCGTCGGCGCGTTCGCCGCGGCGGACCTCGACGAGCGGGCCATCGCGATCGAGTTCGGCCGCGCACCGATCCCGGTCGGGCGCATCGTCGGGGCCCAACTGCTCGACACCGTCGTGCACACGTGGGACATCGCCCAGGCCGTCGGCGCGCAGTACGTCCCGCCGCCCGACCTGCTGGCCGCGACCGCCGCGCTGGCGGCCGCCGTCCCCGACCAGGCGTTCGGGCCGGGGCGCGCGTTCGCCACCCGGCAACCCCCGACCGGCGCCACGTGGCCGGACACGCTCGCCCTGGTCGGCCGGCGCCTGCCGGTGCCCGCCACCTCACCGAAGGAGTGACCACGCAGATCGAGTTCATCGCCGGCTTCGCCCCGATCGCGCCGGACCCACCGTCAGCCGCGCCCTATACGTAGACGCCCTCGGCCTGTCTCTCGAGTTCGAAGGGTGCCGACGCCGCCACCGTTCAGGCCGGCGCCGAGGAGCGGCGAGCGGCCGGGTACACCCTGCTGCACGACGCCGGCGCGGGCTCGCCCTGAGGTACGCCGTCGATCACTGCGGCGCGTCGGTCAGCCGGCCGCGTTCGAGGTGCGGCCGGTGGCCGGGCTCCCGCCCACCGCGTTGCCGTTGCCGTTGCCCTTCGTCTTGGTCTTGGTCGGCGGCGGGCTGGACGAGGAGGAGCTGGACGATTTCGACGTCGACTTCGACGACGGCGGTGCCGACGGCTTCGACTTGCTGCTCGAGCTCTTCTTCGGCGGCTTGCTGGCGGGCACGGTCTTGGTGTGCGTGTGCGTGTGGGTGCGGGTGGCCGGCTGGCTGTGCGACGACGAGCTGCTGTGCGAGCTCGACGCACCGGAGGTGGACGTCGTCGGCGCCGGGGAGTCCGAGCCACCGCCGCCGTCGCCGGAGCCCGAGGACAGGGCGTAGATCACCACACCGATGACGGCCAGCAACAGCAGGCCGGCCAGCGTGAACAGCACCGCGCGCCACGGGCTCGAGTGTTCGGGCTCCGGGGGCGGGGCGTAGACGACCGGCGGCGGACGGCGCACCGGCGGGGGCGGCGGCACCGCCGGCATCGCGCGGGTACCGCCGGCGGTGGCGAGGGGCGGGACGTACGCGGTCGTGGCCGAGGTGAGGCCCGCAGCCGGCGGCACGATGGCCGTCAGCCCCTGGGTGGATCCGCTGCTCAGTATCTGGGCCACCTGCGCCGCGGTCGGGCGCGCCGCCGGGTCCATCGCTGTCATCGCGGCGAGCAGCTGCGGCCACGGCGCGGGCAGCTCCGGCGGGATGTGCGGGGCGCGGCTGAGCCGGGCCGCCATCGCCTCGAGCATCGGGCCGTCGAAACAACGCTGTCCGGTCAGCGACTCGATGAGCACCAGGCCCAGCGAGTACACGTCGGCCGGCGCGCCGACGTCGCCGCCGCGGGCCTGTTCGGGGGCCACGTAGGAGGCGGTGCCGACGGTCAGGTCGGGCGAAGTCATCCGCGGGCTGCCGATGAGCCGGACGATGCCGAAGTCCGACAGTCGCGCGCGGCCGTCGTCGCCGAGCAGGATGTTGGCCGGCTTCACGTCGCGGTGGGCGATCCCCTGCGAGTGCACGTACGCGAGGGCGTCGCCCATCTGCGCGCCCAGCGTGCGCACCTGGTCTGGTGGCAACGGGCCCTGTTCCAGACGCACCGCAAGGTCGCTGCCGGGCACGAGTTCCATCACCAGATAGCTGGGCCCGGGCCCGGTCATCGAGCCGTCGTACAGGGTGATCAGGTTGGGGTGGTTGAGCCGCGCCAGCGACTGCAGCTCCAGGCTCTGCCGGCCGGCGTTCGCGGCGTCACCCGGTTCGCCGACGTCGGAGCGGAAGATCTTGAGGGCGACGTCGCGGTCGAGCGACTCGTCGTGCGCCCGGAACACCTCGGCCATGCCGCCGGACCCGATCCGGCCGACGACCCGGTAGCGGTCAGCGAGCAGCCAGCCGGTCGCCGCGGCGCCCGCCGGCGGACGCCGCGGCGGCATCGCCTGGGTCTCGTCGGGCTCGTCGGGCTCGTCGGGCACGCTCGTCCTTCCGGTGGCGGGTGGTGGTGGGTGGTCTCAGGCCGCGGCGACGACGGCGGCGAGCCGCCCGGCGATCGCGTCTGCCAGCTCCTGCGTCGGGGCCTCAACCATGACACGGACGAGCTGTTCGGTGCCCGACGGGCGCAGCAGCACCCGGCCGGAGTCGCCCAGTTCGTCCTCGGCCGCGTTCACAGCGCCGGCCACCGCCTGGGACGCCGCGACGGCCGCCCGGTCGTCTACGCGCACGTTGAGCAGGGTCTGCGGCAGCCGCGCCACCACCGCGGCGAGGTCGCTCAACGCGGCGTCGGTCTGCACCATGCGGCCCATCACGTGCAGCGCGGTCAGCAGGCCGTCGCCGGTGGTGGCGACGTCGTTGAACACCAGGTGCCCGCTCTGCTCGCCGCCGAGGCTGAGGTCCTTGGCCCGCAACGCCTCGAGGACGTAGCGGTCGCCGACCGCGGTGGTCAGCACCCCGACACCCGCGTCACGCATCGCGTGGTGGAAGCCGAGGTTGCTCATCACGGTGGCGACCACCGTGTCGTCACGCAGGTCGCCGGCCTCGCGCAGGGCCAGCGCGCAGATGGCCAGCAGCTGGTCGCCGTCGACGACCTCACCGTGGGCGTCCACGGCCAGGCAGCGGTCGGCGTCGCCGTCGTGGGCGATGCCGAGATGGGCGCCGCTCGCGCGCACGGCCGCCACCAGTTCGTCGAGATGCGTGGAGCCCACGCCGTCGTTGATGTTCAACCCGTCGGGCGCCGCCGCGATAGCGCTCACCCGGGCCCCGGCGCCGCGATAGATTTCCGGCGCCACGGCCGACGCGGCGCCGTTGGCGCAGTCGACGACCACGTGCAGGCCGTCGAGGCGCGTGGGCCGCACCCCGAGCAGGTGCGCGCCGTAGCGCTCGATCGCGTCGTCGGCGCCGCGCAGCCGGCCGATGGCCGCGCCGATCGGGCGCACCGTGCTGCCGGTCTCGAGCTCGTCCTCGATCTCCGCCTCGACGCTGTCGGGCAGCTTCAGCCCACCGGCGGCGAACAACTTGATGCCGTTGTCGGGCATCGGGTTGTGCGAGGCGGACAGCACGACCCCGAGGTCGGCGCCGTAGGAGGCGGTCAGGAAGGCCACGGCGGGCGTGGGCAGCACGCCGAGCAGCAGCACGTCGGCGCCGGCCGAGGTCAGCCCGGCGACGACCGCCGCCTCCAGCATCTCGCCGCTGGCGCGCGGGTCGCGGCCGACCACGGCCAGCGGACGGTGCGAGGCGTCGTGGGCGACGAGGACCCGGGTGGCGGCGCTGGCCAGACCGAGGGCCAGTTCGGGGGTGAGGTCCCCGTTCGCCAGCCCCCGGACGCCGTCGGTTCCGAAGAGCCGCACTACCGCTTGCTGTACTGCGGCGCCTTGCGAGCCTTCTTCAGGCCGTACTTCTTGCGCTCCTTGGCCCGCGGGTCACGCGTGAGGAAGCCGGCCTTCTTCAGCGCCGGGCGGTCGTCGGGCTCGATGCCGATCAGGGCGCGGGCGATGGCCAGGCGCAGCGCGCCGGCCTGCCCGGTGACGCCGCCGCCGGACAGCGTGGCGATGACGTCGTACTGGTCGGCCTTCTCGAGAGTGACGAACGGTTCCTTGATCAGCTGCTGGTGCAGCTTGTTCGGGAAGTAGCTGTCCAGGGTGCGGCCGTTGAGCTTGAACTCACCGGTGCCCGGCACGAGGCGGGCCCGGCAGATGGCCTCCTTGCGGCGGCCGACGACGGGGGCGGACGAGGGGGCGGTCACTGCGACACCTGCTTGATCTCGAATGGCTGGGGCTTCTGCGCGGCGTGCGGGTGGTCGGGCCCCGCGTAGACCTTGAGCTTCTTCAGCTGGGCGCGGCCGAGGGTGTTCTTCGGCAACATGCCGCGCACGGCCAGCTCGATCAGGCGCTCGGGGCGCCGCTCGAGCAGGTCGTTGACGGTGACGTGCTTGATGCCGCCCGGGTAGCCCGAGTGACGCCAGCGGGGCTCGTTGAGCTTGCTCGGGGCCACGTGCACCTTCGCGGCGTTGACGACGACCACGAAGTCACCAGTGTCGACGTGGGGTGCGAACTGCGGCTTGTGCTTGCCACGCAGCAGGTGCGCGGCCTGGCTGGCCAGCCGCCCTAGGACGATGTCGTCGGCGTCGATGACGTGCCAACGACGCTCGACCTCGCCGGGCTTGGGCGAGTAGGTGGACATGCGCAGGCTCTCCTGTCGGTCTTCACGCGGAACGCGCCCCCGCGGTGGCTGAGCTACCCCGAGGCATGGCCGGGACGTGCGGACCCGCACGCCAACGCATCACTGTACCCAAGGGCCTGCGGGGCGGCCAAATCGCCCGGACGGCCGGAACGCCGGGCGCCGCGCCTCGTTCTATGATGCGGGCGGCCGATTCCCGGCCGGGTCCCGTCCTGGGCAGGAGTGCGGTGAGCAGGCTTCGGTCGAGTGCGCGGCCCGGCTCCCCACTGCTCGCCTACGTCGGCTGGGTGCCGATCGCCTGCCTCATCGCGATGACCATGACGATCTCCGTCGCCGGCATCACCTGGGTCACCTCGCCCTACTGGGGCCGCAACGCCGTCGCCCATCCGCGCAACGTCGGCTCCGTGCCCACGAAGGCGGGCGCGCTGGCCGGCGAGGTCGTCTCCCCCAACCGGATCGAGATCCCCCGGTTGAAGGAGTCGGCCCCGATCAAGCAGGTGGGCACGAGTGGCGACGGCGAGCTGGAGATCCCGCTCAACCCGAAGATCGTCGGCTGGTGGCGCTACGGCGCGAAGCCCGGCGCGAAGCAGGGCACCGCGATCCTCGCCGGGCACGTGAACTACTCCGGCGTCGAGGGCTCGATGGCCAAGATCGGCAAACTCGACCCGGGCGATCTCGTCTACGTCTACGGCACCCACAACGCCGACCACAGGGCCAAGGTGCGCTTCTCGGTCACCGGCGTGCGCACGTACCACAAGACGCGTCTGCCCTACCGGCAGATCTTCGACCAGAAGAGCGTCGGCCGGATCGCGATCGTCACCTGCGGCGGGCCGTTCGACGCGTCGACCGGCAACTACCTCGACAACATCGTCGTCTTCGCCGTGCCGGCCTGAGCGCCGACGCATCGACGGGGTTCAGGCCGGCACGGCGCGTCCCCGCAGGGCAGCGCGGTCCCGCTGAACGCGCACATTCCGCTGGCCAACCCGCGGATCGCAGCCACTGCGCGTTGCTGAGCTGATCCCGGCACCGGACCCTCCGCACGCCCATCCCTCATCCACCGTTCACCGGACCTTCATCACCGGTCGGGCCGGGCGTAGGCCGGGCGGACGAGCGTGAGCGCGGACGAACCCTTCGAAAGGATCCGCCCGTGTCCCTCCGCGCCCATCGCCGGACCCTGGCCGTCGGTGCCGGTATCGCCACCGTCGCCGCCACCGCCCTCATCGCCGCGACCGCCGGCACGTCGTCCGCACACGTGTCGCGCGTGGCCGACCAGTCGAACCAGACCACGAGCCCCGTCAAGCACGTCGTCGTGATCTTCGACGAGAACATCTCCTACGACCACTACTTCGGCACCTACCCGCAGGCCGCGAACACCGACGGCACGCGCTTCCGCCCGGCCGCGAGCACGCCGGGCAACAACAACCTCGTCAGCTCGCACCTGCTCACCGACAACCCCAACCTCTACCGGCCGCAGCGGCTCACGCCCGCTCAGGCCCTCACCTGCGACCAGAACCACGCCTACGGCCCCGAGCAGAAGGCGTTCGACGGCGGGCTGATGGACAAGTTCGTGCAGAACGTCAGCGTCGACACCTGCACCGGCGAGTACGGCGCCCCCGGCCTGGGCATGGACTACTACGACGGCAACACGGTCACCGGCATGTGGAACTACGCGCAGCAGTACGCGCTGTCGGACAACTCCTTCGGCGGCACGTTCGGCCCGTCGACGCCCGGCGCGCTCGAACTCGTCGCCGGGCAGACCCACGGCTTCCGCGAGGTGGATCCCGTCACCGGCCAGCAGGTACCGACACCGGGCACCTACACGCTCGCCTCGCCGGACAAGAACGGCGTGGGCACGGTCATCAACGACCCCGACCCGGCCTACGACGACTGCTCGGACAAGAACCACACCGCCACCAGCACGCTGGCCGCGGGCACCGGGCGCAACGTCGGCGACCTGCTCAACGCCCGCGGCGTCACGTGGGGCTGGTTCCAGGGCGGCTTCCGGCCGACCACGAAGTACGGCGGCGCGGCCAAATACGCGGTCTGCGGCGCCACCCACACGAACATCGGCGGGGGCGCGTCCGCGGACTACAGCCCGCACCACAACCCGTTCGCCTACTACCGGTCGACGTCGAACCCGCACCACCTGCCGCCGTCGTCCGAGGCCCGGATCGGCAAGACCGACCAGGCCAACCACGAGTACGACCTCACCGACTTCGCGGCCACGCTGCGGCACGGCAACCTGCCGGCCGTCAGCTTCCTCAAGGCCGGCGAGTACCAGGACGGCCACGCGGGCTACTCCGACCCGATCGACGAGCAGCACTTCCTGGTCAAGGAGATCAACGCCCTGCAGCAGTCGCCGGACTGGAAGAGCACGGCGGTGGTCATCGCCTACGACGACTCCGACGGCTGGTACGACCACGTCGCCGCGCCGATCACCAACGCCTCGCACGACCCGGCCAACGACACCGCGATGTGCACGGCCTCGACGGCCAAGGTGCGTGGCGGCTACCAGGACCGCTGCGGGCCCGGCCCGCGGCTGCCGCTGCTGGTCATCTCACCCTGGGCGAAGACCGACTTCGTCGACCACCACCGCTCGGAGCAGGCCTCGGTCCTGAAGTTCGTCGAGGACAACTGGTCGACCGGGCGTATCGGCGACGGGTCGTTCGACGCCCGCGCCGGACGCCTGGACACGATGTTCGACTTCGACCGGTCCAACAACAAGCGGGTGATGTTGGCCGCGAACGGCCATGTCCGCTCGATCACGCCGATCGACGGCCACCAGCCGGTGGCCGCCACGAAGGTGGTCATCAAGTAGCGCCGTTCGCGTCATGACGAGGCGGCGGTCCCGGGTGGGGCCGTCGCCTCGTCACGTCCGGGGCGTCACAGCAGGCCGCGCACCCTTCGGCGCCAGCGGGCCCGGCCCGGACAGGTCGCGCAGCTCGACGAGCAGGCGCACAGTGGCGATCCGCCGCCACCGCCGGGGCAGCCCACGGCGACGAACAGCGCGAGGGCGGTGACCAGCGCGGCGAAGACGATTCCGCCGACCCGCGTCTTCGTGGCGTCGGTGGTCACCGCCGCGCCGATGAAGTACGCGTCCAGCGCGAGCAGGACCGCCAGCCCGACGAGCAGGCGGCCCCATTGCCGCGGGGTGTTCACCGGCACCACGTGCTCGTCCACGCCCCGGATCCTGCCGGGTCAGCGAGAGTGGTCAGCGGGGGCGGGCCACCCGGGTCTCCTCGAACACCGGATCGGACGATTCGTAGACCCGCCCGTCGGCGCCGAACACGAGGTACCGGTCGAACGAGCGGGCGAACCAGCGGTCGTGCGTCACCGCGAGCACCGTGCCGTCGAAGGAGTCCAGCGCCTCCTCCAGGGCCTCGGCGCTGAGCACGTCGAGGTTGTCGGTCGGCTCGTCGAGCAGCAGCAGCGTGGCGCCGGACAGTTCGAGGAGCAGGATCTGCAGCCGCGCCTGCTGGCCGCCGGACAGCGTGCCGAAGCTCTGCTCGGCCTGCTCGCCCAACCCGTAGCGGCGCAGGATCGACACGGCCCGGCCGCGGGCCAGGCCGGCGCGGTCGGCACCGCCCTCCCACAGCAGGTCGAGCAGCGTGCGGCCCAGCCACGTCGGGTGGGCGTGGGTCTGGGCGAACAGCCCGGGCACCACCCGTGCGCCGAGGCGCCACTCGCCGGTGTGCGCGATCTCGGCGCCGCCGAGCAACCGCAGGAAGTGCGACTTGCCGGCGCCGTTGGCCCCGAGCACCCCCACCCGCTCGCCGTAGAAGATCTCGGTGTCGAACGGCTTCATCAGTCCGGTCAGTTCGAGCCCGGCGCAGGTGACGGCCCGCACGCCGGTGCGCCCACCGCGCAGCCGCATCGCGATGCGCTCGTCCTCGGGCCGGTCCGGCGGCGGCCCGGCGGCCTCGAACCGCTCCAGGCGGCGCAGTTGCACGCGGTACTTCTGCGCCTGCGCCTCGCTGATCTTGGCCTGGATCTGCAACGTGCGCACGAGGTCCTTGAGCCGCTGGTGTTCCTCCTCCCAGCGGCGGCGCAGCTCGGCCATCCGCTCGTGGCGGTGGATGCGCGCCTCGTGGTAGGAGCGGAACCCGCCGCCGTGCACCCAGGTCGTCGCGCCCTCCACCGTGATCACCCGGTCGGCCACGGTGGCCAGCAGTTCACGGTCGTGGCTGACGAACAGCACCGTCTTCGCCGTCTCGCGCAGCCGTTGCTCGAGCCAGCGCTTGCCCGGCACGTCGAGGTAGTTGTCCGGCTCGTCGAGCAGCAGCACCTCGTCGGGCCCGCGCAGCAGCAGTTCCAGCGCGAGCCGTTTCTGCTCGCCGCCGGACAGGGTGGTCAGCTCGCGGTACTTGCACCGCTCGTACGGCACGCCGAGCGCGGCCACCGTCACGGTGTCCCAGAGCACCTCCGCCTCGTAGCCGCCCGCATCACCCCAGGCCGTGAGCGCGTGCGCGTAGTCGAGCTGCGCCTTCTCGTCGTCGCGCTCCATCAGCGTGAGCTCGGCGGCCTGCAGCGCCTCCCACGCGGTGCGCAGGACCGGCCCCGACAGCTGTACCAGGAAGTCCTGCACCGTCGTCGCGTCGCGCACCGACCCGATGAACTGGCGCATGACGCCGAGGCCGCCGGACCGCGCGACCGAACCGCGCTGGGCGGTGACGTCGCCGGCCACGATGCGCAGCAGGGTGGTCTTGCCGGCCCCGTTCGCACCGACGAGCGCGGCCTTCACGCCGTCGCCCACCCGGAACGACGCGTCGTCGAGCAGTACGCGCCCGTCGGGCAGCGCGTGCCCCACCGACGCCACGTCCACGTAACCCACGAATGCGCAGTCAACGCCATCGCCCGCAGCGGCGCACCCCTGTTACCGCCCCGGCCGAGGGCGCAAGATGGAGGACATGGCGACCGGCACCCTTGACGAGCTCGTGGCGGCGCTGCCGCCGGACACCGTGCTGACCGACACCGACGTGCTCGCCACCTACCGGCAGGACTGGGCCCGCGACCCCGACGCCGGCACGCCGCTGGCCGTGGTGCGGGTGAACTCGACCGAGGACGTGCAGGCGGTCATGCGGTGGGCCACGAAGCACAAGGTGCCGGTGGTGCCGCGGGGCGCGGGCTCGAGCCTGTCCGGTGGCTCGACGGCGGTCGACGGCGGCATCACCCTGTCCACCGAACGGATGCGCCGGATCACCATCGACCCGGTCACCCGGGTGGCCATCGCGCAGCCGGGCGCGTTCAACGCGGAGGTCAAGAAGGCCGCGGCCGGGCACGGCTTCTGGTACCCGCCCGACCCGTCGTCGTTCGAGATCTGCTCCATCGGCGGCAACGCGGCGACGAACGCGGGCGGGCTGTGCTGCGTCAAGTACGGCGTGACCACCGACTACGTGCTCGGCCTGCAAGTGGTGCTGGCCGACGGCACCGCGGTACGCCTCGGGGGCCCGCGGCTCAAGGACGTGGCCGGCCTGTCGCTGACCAAGCTGTTCGTGGGTTCCGAGGGCACGCTCGGCGTGATCACCGAGCTGACGCTGCGGCTGCTGCCCGCCCCGCCGGCCGCGTCCACGCTCGTCGCGACGTTCGACTCGATCGAGGCGTCGGCGGCGGCCGTCGTGGCCATCACCGCGGTGCTGCGCCCGGCGATGCTCGAGCTGATGGACAACTTCAGCATCAACGCGGTCGAGGACATGGTGAAGATGGGCCTCGACCGCGAGGCCGGCGCGCTGCTGCTGGCCCGTTCCGACGCGCCGGGTGAGGCCGCCGCGGCCGAGGTCACGGTGATGGAGAAGGCGTGCCGGGAGGCCGGTGCGGCCGAGATCTTCTGCACCGACGACCCGGACGAGGGCGACGCGTTCGCCGCCGCCCGCCGCGCCGCGTTCCCCGCCATGGAGCAGTTCGGCACGCTGCTGCTGGAGGACGTCGGCGTGCCGGTGCCCGAGCTGCCGGCGCTGGTGCACGGGATCCGCGAGATCGCCGCCGAGCGGGAGACGGCCATCGCGCTCGTCGCGCACGCCGGCGACGGCAACACCCACCCGATCATCGCCTACCCGCCGGACGACGCCGACGCCGAGAAGCGGGCGCGGCTGGCGTTCGGCGAGGTGATGGAGCTCGCCATCTCCCTCGGCGGCACCATCACCGGCGAGCACGGGGTGGGCCGGCTGAAGGCGCCCTGGCTGGCGGCGCAGCTGGGCCCGGAGGTCATGGCGTTGACGCACCGGATCAAGGACGCACTGGATCCCGACGGCATCCTCAACCCGGGAGTCGTGCTCCCCCGCTGACTTCACGGCATACTCACTGGCCGTGACCCTGGGCCTGCTGATCGCCGCCGCCGTGCTGGCCGTCGGTGACTGGATCGCGGTGGCGCAGCGGCGGTTCCGCCTGGAGTACCTGCTCAAGCCGCTCGCGCTCGCGCTGCTGGTCGCGGCCGCGGTCACGGCCGACCTCGGGGTGGCGCAGCCGTGGGTGGTGGCCGCGCTGGCCTGCGGGTTGGCCGGGGACATCGGGCTGATGCTCAGTAAGGACACCGCCGGCGACGGCACGCCCGACGTGGCGTTCCTCGCGGGGCTGGGCGCGTTCCTCGCCGGGCACGTCTGTTACGCCATCGCCTTCCTGCGCACCGGCGTGCGCGGTGTGGACGTGCTCGCCGGCGTGCTCGTGGCGCTCGGTGTCTCGGCCCTGGCCCTGCCGCGGGTGCTGCGCAGCGCGGCCGCCGCCTCGGGCCGGGCCTTCGCGGCGGTGGTCGGCGGGTACGCCCTGCTGCTGGCCGTGATGACCGTGCTCGGCGTGGGCACCGGCATCGTGGCCACCGCACTCGGTGCCGCCCTGTTCCTCGCCTCCGACACGGTGCTGGCCTGGCAGCGCTTCGTGCGCCGGTTGCGCCACGGCGACCTGACCGTGATCGTCACCTACCACGCGGCGCAGTTCCTGATCCTGATCGGCCTGCTGCGCACGCTCTGAATACGCTCGACGCCATGCCGCGCCGTCCCCTGCGATCCGTGCCCACCGTCGTCGTCCCGGGTTGGCCGGGCGCGGAACCGGGCCATTGGCAGGGCTGGCTGGCCGAGCGGTTGACCTCGGCCGGTCGCGAGGTCCGGCAGCCGGCGTTCCCCGACGTCGACCACCCGGACCTGGCGCAATGGCTGTCCGCCCTGCGCGCGGCCCTCACCGGTCTGCCCGACGACGGTTTCGACGTCGTGGCGCACTCGCTCGGGGCCGTGCTGTGGCTGCACCACGTCGCTGCCGGCGAGCCGGCACCGCGCCCGGCCCGGGTGGCCCTGGTGGCGCCGCCGCGCCCGCACACCCCGCCGGCGGCTATCGCCGCGTTCTACCCGCCGCCGCTGGACGTGGACGCGGTGCGCCGCGGGGCCGACGGCACCGTGCTCATCGGCAGCGACCACGACCCCGCCGTCCCGGACGGCATCGCCGCGGCCTACGGGTCGCCGCTGAAGATGGCGACGACGGTGCTCGAGGGTGCCGGGCACCTGGACGCGGCGTCAGGCTACGGCGAGTGGCCGGCGATGCTCGACTGGTGCAACCGCGACAACCTCGCGTTCTACTGACTCAGGCCGCGGCACCGGCCGGGTCCAGGCCCTCGACCGGCTGCTCGGTGGCCTCCGGGTGCCAGCCGGGCGGGCCGACGAGGTAGCCGAGCCGCTCGCGCCAGCTGCCGCTGCGCCGCACGTCGCGCACGATCGCCGCGTACTCGTGGTACTGCAGCCGGAACGGGTTGAAGCTGTCGATGTTCGTCGTCAACCCGTAGGTCGGGCGGTGGGTCTCCTCGGCGTACGAGCCGAACAACCGGTCCCAGACGATCAGGATGCCGCCGTAGTTCTTGTCCAGGTAGTCCGCGTCGCTGGCGTGGTGGACGCGGTGGTGCGACGGCGTGTTGAACACGAACTCGGCCCAGCGCGGCAGCCGGTCGACCCGCTCGGTGTGCACGAAGAATTGGAAGATCAGGTTGACCGAGAACGCGGTGAAGATCAGCCACGGCGGGATGCCGAGCAGCGGCAGCGGCACCCAGAACAGCAGCTCGAACCACGGGTTCCACTTCTGGCGCACGGCGGTGGACAGGTTGAAGCGCCGGCTGTTGTGATGCGCCTGGTGCGCGGCCCACATCAGCCGCACCCGGTGCGACGCGCGGTGGTAGGAGTACCAGACCAGGTCGACCACGAGCAGCGTGATGACCCAGGTGTACCAGCGGTGCGCGTCCAGCCGCAGGGGCGTGAGCACGTACAGCGCGGCGTACCCGACGAGCGCGGCGACGCGGGCGGCGCCGTTCACCAGCAGGGACCCGAAGCCCATGATCAGGTTCGTGCGGGTGTCACGCAGCTCGTACCCGGCTCCGCCCGGCGCACCGTCGTCGTCCAGGAAGCGCAGCGAGACGAGCTCGATGGCGATGAACACGGCGAACACCGGGATCGCGAACACGACCGGGTCGTGCAGGTTGTCGGCGAACGACGCCACGGTCCGCCCTCCTCCTCGTCCCTCTGAACTTACTCCAGGGTCAGTTAGCCTACGGGTAAGGTCTTGCCGTGTCCAGTGGGGGGATCGGGACCAAGGGCGTGCCGCGTCCTGAGCGCGAGGAGCAGATCGTGCAGGCGGGCATCGCCGAATTCGGCGCCCGCGGGTACGCGCGGTCCTCGGTGCTGTCGGTCGCGGCCCGCGCCGGCATCTCGAAGCCGTTGGTCTACCAGTACTTCGGGTCCAAGGAGGGCCTCTACCTCGCCTGCCTGCACCACGTGGCCGGCGGGTTGCTGTCCCGGCTGCAGGACGCCGAGCAGGAGGTCGACGACACCGTGGCCTCGCGCATCCACCCGCTGCGCGCCGTGTTCACCGCGCTCGAGCCGCAACGCGAGGCGTGGCGGATGCTCTTCGACGCCACGATGCCCTCGACCGGCCCCATCGCCGACGAGGCCGCCGACTACCAGCAGCGCGCCGCCGCGATCGCGGCGGCGGGCTCCGAACGGTTCCTCGCCGCCCGCGGCATCCACAGCGAGCTCGACACCTCCGCGCTCACCCACCTCTGGATGGGCGTGGTCGATTCGCTGGTCGGCTGGTGGCTCGAGCATCCCGACGACTCCGCGCAGGACATGATCGACCGCTGCGCCCGCCTGTTCTTCGCCCTGCTCAGCTGAGCCTGCTCAGTCCCGCCGGGCCCGGGTCTGCCCGGCGCGGGCGGCCAGCGCCTCGTCGGGCGGGTAGCCGACCTCCAGGAGCGTGAGCCCGTGCGGCGGGGCCACGGCGACGTCGTCGGCGCGCCGGCCGAGGGTCAGCAATGCGGCCGGCCACTCGGGCGGGCGCCGACGCTCCCCGACGGCGAGCAGCGCCCCGACCAGGGAGCGCACCATCGAGTGGCAGAACGCGTCGGCCCGCACGCCGACGGCGATCTCACCGGCGGCCCGGGTGACGGTCAGGTCCAGCAGTGTCCGCGTCGTGCTGGCGCCCTCGCGGCGCTTGCAGAAGGCGGCGAAGTCGTGCAGGCCGCGCAGCGACGCGCCGGCCGCCGCCATGGCGGGGACGTCGAGCCCGCGCGGCCAGGCCAGGACGAAGCCGCGCCGCAGCGGGTCGGGGGTGCCGTCGGCGATGCGGTACTCGTAGCGGCGCCACAGGGCGGCGAACCGGGCGTCGAACGCAGCCGGTACCGCTGTCACCGCGCCCACCCGCACGTCCGGGGGCAGCACCCCGTTGAGCCGGCGCCGGTCCGGTGGTTCCGGCAGGTCGGCGTGGGCCACCTGGCCGGTGGCGTGCACCCCGGCGTCGGTGCGCCCGGCCACCGTCAGGGCGACCGCGGGCCGGCGCAGCACCGTGGCCAGCGCGTCCTCGAGCACGCCCTGCACCGTGCGCTGGTCCCGCTGGCGGGCCCAGCCGGCGAAGGCGGTGCCGTCGTAGGAAACGTCGAGGCGGACCCGCGTCAGCGGGCCCGCCTCGATCGTGTGGTCGAGCAGGTTACTTCTCGTCGCCGGCCGGCTTCTCGGCCTCCTGGGCGCCGGCCTCGGGCTCGTCGCCGTCGATGGCCTCGCCGGTGGCCTCCGCGGCGTCATCGGCCTCGTCGACGGACAGCCCGATCGCGGCCAGGCCCTCCTCGGCGTCGCCACCCTCGAGCGGCTCCTCGTCGGCGGCCACGGCGGCCGCGGTCGGCGACTCGGCCTTCGCGTCCTCGGCGATCTCCCGGGTGCGCTTGGACGGCGCCTTCTTCGCGGCCGTCCTGGTGCCCCGGGCCTTCTCCGCTTCCGCCACGACCGACTTGAGCTCACCGCACAGCTCGATGATCGCCATGGGCGCGTTGTCACCCTTGCGCGGACCGGTCTTGACGATCCGCGTGTAACCGCCGGGGCGCGCGGCCATCAGCGGGGCGATCTCGGCGAACAGCTTGTGCACGACGTCCTTGTCCCGGATCACCGTCATCACCTGGCGGCGCGCGTGCAGGTCGCCGCGCTTGGCGAAGGTGATCAGGCGCTCGGCCAGCGGACGCAGCCGCTTGGCCTTGGCCTCGGTGGTGGTGATGCGGTCGTGCTCGAACAGTGACGTGGCCAGGTTCGCCAGCATCAGCCGCTCGTGCGCGGGGCCGCCACCGAGGCGGGGACCCTTGGTGGGCGTGGGCATGTCATGAGCCTTTCGTTTCGGACGGCGCCGCGTGCGGGGAACCCGAGTACGCCGGCCGCCTGATTACCTAGAGCTGTTCGGTCTCGGCGTAGTCGGTGTTGTCGTCGCCGCCCTCGGTGAAGCCGTCACCGAAGTCGTCGCCGCCATAGGACTCGACCGAGGTCGGCAGGGCGAACCCGGGCGGGCTGTCCTTGAGCTGCAGGCCGAGGCCGGCCAGTTTGACCTTGACCTCGTCGATCGACTTCGAACCGAAGTTGCGGATGTCGAGCAGGTCGGCCTCGCTGCGCCCGACGAGCTCACCCACGGTGTGGATGCCCTCGCGCTTGAGGCAGTTGTACGAGCGGACCGTCAGGTCGAGATCCTCGATCGGCATCGAGAACGCCGCGATGTCGGCGACCTCGGCCGGCGAGGGGCCCACGTCGATGCCCTCGGCCTCGTCGTTCAGCTCGCGGAACAGCCCGAACAGCTCGACCAGGGTGTGGCCGGCCGACGCGACGGCATCGCGGGGCGTCATGGACGACTTGGTCTCGATGTCGACCACGAGGCGGTCGAAGTCGGTGCGCTGCTCGACCCGGGTGGCCTCGACGTTGTAGGTCACCTTGAGCACCGGGGAGTAGATCGAGTCGACCGGGATGCGGCCGATCTCCTGCCCCGCCTGCTTGTTCTGCGTGGCGGTGACGTAGCCGCGGCCGCGCTCGACGACCAGCTCGATCTCGAGGCGGCCCTTCTTGTTGATCGTGGCGATGTGCAGGTCGGGGTTGTGCACGGTGACGCCCGCCGGCGGCGCGATGTCGGCGGCGGTGACGTCGCCCGGGCCCTGCTTGCGCAGGTACATGACGACCGGCTCGTCGCTCTCGGAGCTCACCACGAGCTCCTTGAGGTTCAGGATGATGTCGGTGACGTCTTCCTTGACGCCCTCGACGGTCGTGAACTCGTGCAGCACGCCGTCGATGCGGATGCTGGTGACCGCGGCGCCGGGGATCGAGGACAGCAGCGTGCGGCGCAGCGAGTTGCCGAGCGTGTAGCCGAAGCCGGGCTCCAGGGGCTCGATGACGAACCGCGAGCGGTTGTCGACGATCGGCTCTTCGGCCAGATTCGGGCGCTGAGAGATCAGCACAGTGGGTTCTCCTTCGGGTTGTGGACGACCGCTATATGACGTCCGGTCAAGCGACCCGGGCCGCCCGGAGTGGACGGCGCGGGGTGTTACTTGGAGTAGAGCTCGACGATGAGCTGCTCCTGCACCGGGATGTCGATCTGGGCCCGCTCCGGCAGCTGGTGCACGAGGATGCGCAGGCGGCTCGGGACCACCTGCAGCCACGCCGGGACCGGGCGTTCGCCCTGGGTCTCCTTCGCGATCAGGAACGGCGTGGTCTCCAGCGACTTCGGCTTCACGTCGATGATGTCCAGCGGCGAGACGCGGTAGCTGGGGATGTTGACCTTGTGCCCGTTCACCTGGAAGTGCCCGTGGCTCACCAGCTGACGGGCCTGGCGCCGCGTGCGGGCGATCCCGGCGCGGTAGACCACGTTGTCCAGGCGTGACTCGAGGATCTGCAGCAGGTTGTCACCGGTCTTGCCCTGACCGCGGGTGGCCTCGACGTAGTAGCGACGGAACTGCTTCTCGAGCACGCCGTAGCTGTACTTGGCCTTCTGCTTCTCCTGCATCTGCAGCAGGTACTCGCTCTGCTTGATGCGCGCGCGACCGTGTTGGCCGGGCGGGTACGGGCGGCGCTCGAAGGAGCTGTCGCCGCCGACGAGGTCGGTGTTCAGACGGCGCGAGATGCGCGTCGCGGGTCCGGTGTAGCGAGCCATGATCAAACCCTCCGGCGCTTGGGCGGACGGCAGCCGTTGTGCGGCTGCGGGGTGACGTCGGAGATCGTCCCGACCTCGAGGCCCGCAGCGGTCAGCGACCGGATCGCCGTCTCGCGGCCCGAACCCGGGCCCTTGACGAAGACGTCGACCTTCTTGACGCCGTGCTCCTGCGCCTTGCGCGCGCAGCTCTCGGCCGCCATCTGCGCCGCGAACGGCGTGGACTTGCGCGAGCCCTTGAAGCCGACGTGGCCGGCCGAGGCCCAGCTGATCACGTTGCCCTGCGGGTCGGTGATCGAGACGATCGTGTTGTTGAACGTGCTCTTGATGTGGGCCTGACCCACGGCGACGTTCTTGCGTTCCTTGCGGCGAACCTTCTTGGTCGCCGTCTTCCTGGCCTGGCCCGGCATTACTTCTTACCTGCCTTCTTCTTGCCCGCGATGGTCTTCTTCGGTCCCTTGCGGGTGCGGGCGTTGGTCTTGGTGCGCTGGCCGTGCACGGGCAGGCCGCGGCGGTGCCGGATGCCCTCGTAGCAGCCGATCTCGACCTTGCGGCGGATGTCGGCGGCGACCTCGCGGCGCAGGTCACCCTCGACGCGGTAGTTGGCGTCGATGTGGTCGCGCAGCTTGACGATGTCGTCGTCGGTCAGGTCACGCACGCGCAGGTCCGGGCTGACCCCGGTGGCGTCGAGCGTGGCCTTCGCGCGGGTCGGGCCCACGCCGTAGATGTAGGTGAGCGCGATCTCCAGCCGCTTTTCGCGGGGGAGATCCACGCCGGAAAGACGTGCCATACGGGCGGTACTCCTGAATTCTCTCGATCGAAGGTTTCGGTGCGCGTCCGCCCCGTCCCCGCCCGGGGATGGGCCTCGGCCTTCGTCCGAGGGTGGTTAGCCGGATGGGCCCGGCATCAGGTACGCGCGTTGAGGTGGTCGGTCGCGATCAGCCCTGGCGCTGCTTGTGGCGCAGGTTGTCGCAGATGACCATGACCCGACCGTTGCGACGGATCACCTTGCATTTGTCGCAGATCGGCTTGACGCTCGGCTTGACCTTCACGGTCGTGGCCCCTTCTTGGTGGTGACGGTCTTACTTGTACCGGTAGACGATGCGCCCGCGGGTGAGGTCGTAGGGCGAGAGCTCCACCACCACGCGGTCCTCGGGCAGGATCCTGATGTAGTGCTGGCGCATCTTGCCGCTGATGTGGGCGAGCACCTTGTGCCCGTTGCTCAGTTCCACGCGGAACATCGCATTGGGCAGGGGTTCGACCACGCGGCCTTCGACCTCGATGGCCCCGTCCTTCTTGGCCATGTCCTCCGCATTTCGTAGTGACTTCGTAGGCGTGCTGCTACCGCAGCCGTTCGGCTGCGCTTGGTACTGCGGTTGCGTCGCGAGGGCCTGACCCGGTCCGCGGCCACAGCGGGCGTGCGGGCAGGACGACGTACACCAGGGTCCAAGACTACCCGGGCATTGCCTTTCGGCCAAAAACGGGGCGCGCGGGAGGTCGGGGGTGGGTCCTGGGCGGGGGCCCCGCGGGCCGGAGCGCCCGCGGCCTAGCCTGTGCCCCGTGCCCGTCCCGCCGCTCGAACGCCGCCGCGGTGCGGGAGTGGACGCGCAAGGTGGCGCTGGTACCACCGCCCGCGGCGGCCCTGGAACCGGGCGCTGCGGCACGTCGAACTGGCCCGCCGACAGGCCTTCGCGCGCGGCGCGATGCACGGCAACGTGCTCCAGCTGCTGCGCGAGGGCCGGCTGACCACCGCGTCGACGACCTCGACCTGCCGGTGCCGTGGCAGGGCTTCACCTCCCGCGGCCCGGTCACCATCGGCGACAACGTGTGGCTCGGCGCCAACTCCGTCGTCGCGCGCGACGTCCCCGAGTTCGCCGTCGCCGTCGCCCCTCCTTCCGGTCAGTGGGGCGACTTTGGTTCAGTGGGACGAGATCTCGCGCCACTGAGCCGAACTCGCCCCACTGAGCGTGATTCGGAGGGCAGAGGCCCCTGTGGACGGCGGTCGCGGTTGTCCACAGGTGCGCCCCTCAGCCGGGCCGGGGCGTCATTCTCGGCTGGTGAGCGAACTAGTCCATGTCACACACGGGGTGTGGCGACCGGCGTCGGCGGTCGACGACTATGCCGGCCGGATCGCGGCAATGCTGAGCGCGTGCCCGGAAGGCAGCGTGGTCAGCGGGTTCAGCGCCGCAAGGCTGCACGGTCTCTGGCTTCCCGAATGGCGCACCGGCGTGCTCGAGGTGATCGTGCACCCGGACGTCGCAACGCCGTCGCAACGTTCGGGCAACACGCGCCGCGACGTCAGAGCCAGGCGCCGGATGCTTCGCCCGGACGAGGTCACCTTTCACCTGGGTCTGCCCGCGACCACCGAAGCGCGGACCTGGTTCGACCTGGCGTCGAGCCTCGGGATGCCCGACCTCGTCGCCTGCGGTGACTCAGCCCTGCGCGGGACGGCCACGATGACCGAGTTGGTATCGATAGTCGGACGATCGCGGCACTGCCCCGGGGTCGTTCGGGCGCGGGCCGCGCTCCCGTTCCTGGACGCTCGTTCCCGCTCGCGCCCGGAGAGCCACCTGCGGTATGCGCTGGAGTCCGCCGGGCTGCCTCGGCCAGCGGTCAACGCGCCGATCCACGACGAGTACGGGGAGTGGCTGGCCGAGCCCGACCTCAGTTATGACGACGTCCGCCTGGCGCTCGAGTACAACGGCACGGACCACGCCGAGGTGCCCCGCATGCGCAAGGACATCACCCGGGGCGTAGGCATCAGCCGGGCCGGATGGCGAACGGAGGTGTTCGGACCGGTCGAGGTGTTCCGCCGACCTGATCAGATCGTCTCGCTCGTGCGCCAGCTGCGTCGCGAGCGGAGCCGGCTAGCCAGTTGAGTGGGACAATTTCAGCTCGGTGGGACGAGAAGTTGCCCCACTCAACCGAAGTTGCCCCACTGACCGGGATCAAGGGGGCGGGGGGTGGTCAGGCGGCGGAGGCGGAGAGGTCGATGCCGCGCTTGGCGAGCTCCTGCCGGCCGCCGTCCTCGGCGGTGAGCACCCAGGGCCCGTCGTCGAGGATCGCGACGGTGTGCTCCCAGTGCGCGGCGATGGAGCCGTCGACGGTGCGCACCGTCCACCCGTCGTCGAGCTCCTCGGTGGCGCGCGAGCCCAGCGTGACCATCGGCTCGATCGCCAGGGCCATGCCGGGTGTCAGCCGCGGTCCCTTGCCGGCGCGGCCGTAGTTGAGGATGTGCGGGGCCATGTGCATCTCGGAGCCGATGCCGTGCCCGCCGTAGTTGGCGACGATGCCGTACGGCCCGGCACGGCGGATCGAGCTCTCGACCGCGTGGGAGATGTCGGTGAGCCGAGCGCCGTCGCGGGCGGCGGCGAGGCCGTCCCACATCGACGCCTCGCACACCGCCGAAAGGGTGGCGACCTCGTCGGACACCTCGCCGACGGGCACCGAGATCGCGGAGTCGCCGTGCCAGCCCTCCACGATCGCGCCGAAGTCGATGGAGATGAGATCGCCCTCGGCCAGCTTCTCGCCGGCGGCCGGGATCCCGTGCACGACGTTGTCGTTCACCGACGCGCAGATGACGGCCGGATAGCCGTGGTAGCCGAGGAACGACGGCGTCGCGCCGGCCTCGCGCAGCACGTCACGGGCGATGGCGTCGAGATCGGCGGTGGACACGCCGGGGGCGACGGCGGCGCGCATCGCCGACAGCGCCCGCGCGACGACGAGCCCGGCCCGGCGCATGAGCGCGATCTGCTCGGGGGACTTGAGCTCGATCCGTTCGGGCAACCGCTTCATCGGCGTGCTCAGGAGTCGGCGTGCGGCAGCAACGCCGCGATGGCCCGCTCGGTGACGTCCTCGACGGTCCCGATGGCGTCGATGGCGGTCAGCAGCCCGGCGTCGCGGTAGAAGTCGATCAGCGGCGCGGTCTGCTTGTCGTACACCTCGATGCGGTGGCGCACGGTCTCGGGCGCGTCGTCGTCGCGGCGGTAGAGCTCGCCGCCGCACTTCTCGCACACGCCGCCGTCGGAGGCGTCGGGCTCGACGTGCACCACGTGGCCGCACTTCTTGCACGAACGGCGCCCGGCCAGCCGGTTCACGACCTCGTCGGGGTCGACGTCGAGGTCGAGCACCACCGACAGCGCGACCTCGAGCGAGTCGAGCATGCCGTTGAGCTCGTCGGCCTGGGCCACGTTGCGCGGGAACCCGTCGAGCAGGAAGCCCTCGGCCGCGTCGGGCTCGGCCAGCCGGTCACGCACCATGGCGATGGTGACCTCGTCGGGAACGAGATCACCGGCGTCCATGAACTTCTTGGCCTGCTGGCCCAGCTCGGTGCCGCCGGACACGTTGGTCCGGAAGATGTCGCCAGTAGAAATCTTGGGGATGCCGAACCGTTCGGCGATGAACTCGGCCTGCGTACCCTTTCCCGCGCCCGGCGGGCCCACCAGAACCAATCTCATGTGTCAGCCTCCTGCCCGGCTCAGCGAAGGAAGCCCTCGTAGTTGCGCTGCATCAGCTGGCTCTCGATCTGCTTCACCGTGTCCAGACCCACGCCGACCATGATCAGCACCGCGGTGCCGCCGAACGGGAAGTTCTGATTGTTGCCGCTGGTGATGCTGAAGAAGAAGTTCGGCAGCACGGCCACGATCCCCAGGTAGAGCGATCCCGGCAGGGTGATGCGCGACAGCACGAACTGCAGGTACTCGGCCGTGGGGCGCCCGGGGCGGATACCCGGGATGAACCCGCCGTACTTCTTCATGTCGTCGGCCCGCTCGACCGGGTCGAAGGTGATGCCGACGTAGAAGTACGCGAAGAAGATGATCAGGACGAAGTAGATGCTCAGGTACACCCACGACTGCTGGTTGATCAGGTAGGTGTTCACCCACTTCGCGAAGCCGCCGCTGGTGGTGTTGTCGCTGGTGAGCTGACTGATCAGCTGCGGGATGTAGAGCAGCGAGGACGCGAAGATGACCGGGATGACGCCGGCCTGGTTCACCTTCAGCGGCAGGTAGGTGGACGTGCCGCCGTACTGCCGGCGTCCCACCATCCGTTTCGCGTACTGCACCGGGATGCGCCGCTGCGCCTGCTCGACGAACACGACGGCGATGATGATCGCGAGCCCCAGCAGGCAGATCAGGGTGAAGACGAACCCACCGGCGTTCTGCAGGATGGTGCGTCCCTCGCTGGGGATGCGGGCGGCGATCGAAGTGAACATCAGCACGCTCATGCCGTTGCCGACGCCGCGGTCGGTGATCAGCTCGCCCAGCCACATGATGACGCCGGTGCCGGCGGTCATGATGATGACCATCGTGGCCAGCGTCCACACGTCCTGGTGGTACAGGATCGACTTGGTCTTGCAGTCGGGGAACAGCTGACCCGAGCGGGCCAGGGCGATGAAGCCGGTCGACTGCAGGATGGCCAGGCCGATGGTGAGATAGCGGCTGTACTGCGTCAGCTTCTGCTGACCGGACTGGCCTTCCTTCTTCAACTGCTCGAAGCGCGGGATGACGACGACGAGCAGCTGGATGATGATGCTCGCCGTGATGTACGGCATGATCCCGAGCGCGAACACCGACAGCTTGAGCAGCGCCCCGCCGGAGAACAGGTTGATCAGCGAATAGATGTTCTGGTTGCTCTTGGCGCTGTTGGCGATGCAGGTGTTGATCGCGTCGGTGCTGGTGTTCGGCGTCGGGATCGACGCGCCGAGGCGGTACAACGCCAGCATGGCCAGCGTGAAGAGCAGCTTCTTGCGCAGGTCGGGCGTCCGGAACGCCGATGCGAACGCGCTGAGCACGGGTCCTCCTGCAAGCGAAGCTGTCGAGAGTGGGCGGTCGCCGGGCTGGTCAGCCCGGGCGCAGAGCCGCCGACGCGGGTCCGATCAGGCTAACAGCCGGTCCGTGAGGGCCGGGCACGGCGTTCGAACGGTCAGAGCTCCGTAATCGAACCACCGGCGGCGGTGATCTTCTCCCGGGCCGAGGCGGAGAACGCGTTGGCGGTGACATCGACCTTCACCGACAGCGCGCCGTCGCCCAGGACCTTGACCGGCTGGCCCTTGCGGACCGCGCCGGCCCCGACCAGCTCGTCGACGCCGACCGTGCCGCCCTCGGGGAACAGCGCGGCCAGATCGGCGACGTTGACCACCTGGTACTCGGTGCGGAACCGGTTCTTGAAGCCCTTGAGCTTCGGCAGCCGCATGTGGATCGGCATCTGACCGCCCTCGAAGCCGGCCGGCACCTGGTAGCGGGCACCCGTGCCCTTGGTGCCGCGACCGGCGGTCTTGCCGCGCTTGCCGCCCTCACCGCGACCCACGCGGATCTTCCTGGTGTGCGAGCCCGGGGCGGGCTTGAGGTGGTGGACCTTGAGATTGCCCATATCAGTCGATCTCCTCGACCGTCACGAGGTGCGGCACGGTGTTGATCATGCCGCGGATCTCGGGACGGTCCTCCTTGATGACGCTGTCGTGCATCCGCTTCAGTCCGAGCGAACGCAGCGTCTCCTTCTGATTGCGCTTGTAGCCGATCCCCGACTTCGTCTGGGTGATCTTCAGCTGGGTCACGGTCAGCTCCCCTGCCCTGCGCGGGCGCGCAGCATGCCGGCGGGGGCGACGTCCTCGAGCGGCAGGCCACGGCGGGCCGCCACCTCCTCCGGACGCTGCAGCCCCTTCAGAGCGGCGATGGTGGCGTGCACGATGTTGATCGGGTTGTCCGAGCCGAGCGACTTGGACAGCACGTCGTGGATGCCGGCGCACTCGAGGACGGCGCGCACCGGGCCACCGGCGATGACACCGGTACCGGGGCTGGCCGGCTTGAGCAGCACGACGCCGGCCGCCTTCTCGCCCTGGATCGGGTGCGGGATGGTCGCCTGGATGCGCGGCACCTTGAAGAAGTTCTTCTTGGCCTCCTCGACGCCCTTGGCGATCGCGGCCGGTACCTCCTTCGCCTTGCCGTAGCCGACGCCCACGGTGCCGTCGCCGTCACCGACGACCACCAGCGCGGTGAAGCTGAACCGGCGCCCACCCTTGACGACCTTGGCGACGCGGTTGATGGTCACCACGCGCTCGAGGTGGGTGCTCTTCTCCTGGCTGTCGCGACCGCGGCCGCCACCGCCGTCCCGGCGGTCGCGGCGCTCGCGGCCCCCGCCCTGCTCATTGGTGCCGCCCGTGCGGGCGCCCCGCTGTGGTCCGGGCATGTCAGAACTCCAATCCAGCTTCGCGCGCGGCATCTGCGAACGCGGCGATACGGCCGGTGTAGGTGTTGCCGGCGCGGTCGAAAACGACCTTGGTGACCCCCGCCGCCTTGGCGGCCTGCGCCACGTCGGCGCCGAGCTGCTTGGCCTGGGCGGTCTTGTCGCCGTCGGTCAGCTTGAACGTCGAGCCCGAGGCGAGGGTGACACCCTTCGCGTCGTCGACGACCTGCACGAACAGGTGTCGCGACGAGCGGCTGACGACCAGCCGCGGCCGATCGGCGTCGCCGACGACCTTCTTGCGCAGCCGGAAGTGCCGCCGCGCCTTGGCCGTGCGCCGGCTGGCCGAGATCCCGGCCGAGCCGCGGGCCTGCTTCTTGATCGTGGACGCGCCCATTACTTCTTACCTGCCTTACCGGCCTTGCGACGGATTACCTCGCCCTGGTAACGCACGCCCTTGCCCTTGTACGGGTCGGGTTTGCGCAGCTTGCGGATGTTGGCCGAGACCTCGCCGACCTTCTGCTTGTCGATGCCCTCGACCACGAACCGGGTGGGCGCCTCGACGCGGAAGGTGATGCCCTCCGGGGCCGGGATGACCACCGGGTGCGAGAAGCCGAGCGCGAACTCCAGGTCCGCGCCGCGGGCCGTGACGCGGTAACCGGTGCCGACGATCTCCAGCGTCTTGCGGTAGCCGTCGGTGACGCCGGTGACCATGTTGGCGATCAGCGAGCGCGACAGGCCGTGCAGGGCCTTCGACTCGCGCTCGTCGTCGGGCCGGGTCACCTCGATCGTGCCGTCCTCCTGGACGACGCTGATCGGTTGGGCGACGGTGTGTGACAGCGAGCCCTTGGGGCCCTTCACGGTGACCTGCTGACCGTCGATGCTGACGTCGACGCCCGAGGGAACGGGAACGGGAAGCTTGCCGATGCGAGACATATGTCGACCCCCTACCAGACGTAGGCGAGGACTTCCCCGCCTACCCCACGCTTGGCCGCCTGCTTGTCGGTCAGCAGCCCGTTCGACGTCGAGATGATGGCCGTGCCGAGGCCGCCGAGGACGCGCGGCATGCCCGTGGCCTTCGCGTACACCCGCAGACCGGGCTTGGACACCCGGCGCACGCCGGCGATGCTGCGCTCGCGGTTGGGGCCGTACTTCAGCTCCAGGGTGAGCACGCGGCCGACCTGGCCCTCGGGCGCGTCGGCGACGGTGAAGCCGGCGATGTAGCCCTCCTGCTTGAGGATCTCCGCGATGTGCGCCTTCAGTTTCGAATGCGGCATGGCGACGTCGTCGTGGAACGCCGTGTTGGCGTTGCGCACGCGGGTCAACATGTCCGCGATCGGGTCGGTCATTGTCATGAGTGATCTTCTTTCTCGCCGCGGTTCCCGGGGGCCTACGGAGAAGGGAGGGAGGTGCTTACCAGGAGGACTTGGTGACGCCGGGCAACTCGCCCGCGTGCGCCATCTCGCGCAGGCAGATCCGGCACAGGCCGAACTTGCGATACACCGAGTGCGCGCGGCCGCAGCGCTGGCAGCGGGTGTAGCCGCGCACCTTGAACTTCGGTTTGGCGGCTGCCTTGATCTTGAGACCGGTCTTAGCCACTAGTTGTTCTCCTTGAACGGGAAGCCGAGCGCCCGCAGCAGGGCCCGTCCCTCGTCGTCGGTCGCCGCGGAGGTGACCACGGTGATGTCCATGCCGCGCGGACGGTCGATCGAGTCGGGGTCGATCTCGTGGAACATCGACTGCTCGGTCAGGCCGAAGGTGTAGTTGCCGTTGCCGTCGAACTGCCGGTCGGACAGGCCGCGGAAGTCACGGATGCGCGGCAGGGCCAGCGAGAGCAGCCGGTCGAGGAACTCCCACATCCGGTCGCCGCGCAGGGTGACCTTGGCGCCGATCGGCATGCCCTCGCGCAGCTTGAACTGCGCGATGGACTTGCGGGCGCGCTGCACCAGCGGCTTCTGGCCGGTGATCAGCGTGAGGTCGCGGACCGCGCCGTCCATCAGCTTGGAGTCCTTGGCCGCCTGGCCGACACCCATGTTGACGACGATCTTGACCAGACCGGGCACCTGCATGGGGTTGCCGAACTCGAACTGCTGCAGCAGGGCCGGGACGATCTCGTCGGCGTAGCGGGTCTTCAGCCGCGGGGCGGGGTTTTCGGTCGCCGTCGTCATGTCACAGATCCTTTCCGGAACGCCGGGAGACCCGCACGTTGCGGCCGGTCTCCTCGTCGTGGCGGTAGCCGACGCGGGTGGCCTTGTCGTCGCCGTCGATCACCATGACGTTGCTGGCGCTGATCGGGGCCTCGATGTGCTCGATGCCGCCGGCCTTGGCGCCGCGGTTGGTGGTACTGACGCGGGTGTGCTTGGTGATCCGGTTGACGCCCTCGACGACGACCTTGTTCGACACCGGGTCGGCCGCGATGACCTTGCCCTTGACGCCGCGGTCCTTGCCGGCGATGACGACGACCTCGTCGCCCTTCTTGACCTTCATGAGCTAAAGCACCTCGGGAGCGAGAGAAATGATCTTCATGAACCGCTTGTCGCGCAGCTCGCGGCCCACCGGGCCGAAGATGCGCGTGCCCCGCGGCTCGCCGTCCTGGCGGATGAGCACCGCGGCGTTCTCGTCGAAGCGGATGTAGCTGCCGTCGGGCCGGCGACGCTCCTTGACGGTGCGCACGACGACCGCCTTGACGACGTCGCCCTTCTTGACGCCGGCACCCGGCAGCGCGTCCTTGACCGTCGCGACGATGGTGTCGCCGATCCCGGCGTAGCGCCGCCCCGAGCCGCCCATCACGCGGATGCACAAGATTTCCTTGGCTCCGGTGTTGTCGGCGACCCGAAGTCGCGACTCCTGCTGAATCACTGCTGTCTCCTGTTACTACGACGGCCGCGCGGACGTCCTGCGGACCTAGCTGCTTACTTGGCCTTCTCGATGACCTCGACCACGCGCCAGCGCTTTGTCGCCGACTGCGGACGGGTCTCCATGAGCAGGACGCGGTCGCCGACACCGATCTGGTCGGTCTCGTCGTGCGCCTTGAGCTTCTTCGTGCGGCGCAGCACCTTGCCGTACAGGGGGTGCTTGACGCGGTCCTCGACCTCGACGACGACGGTCTTGGTCATCTTGTCGCTGACGACCAGGCCCTCGCGCACCTTACGGTGGCTGCCGCGCATGCCGTCGGCGGCGGCGGGGGTGGCCTCGCTGGTCGCCGCGGTGTTCTCGGTGGTGGCCTCGGTGGGATTGCTCATGCGGTCACGCCCTCACTGACGTCCTCGGGAGCGACCGACAGCCCGAGCTCACGCTCGCGCAGGATCGTGTAGATCCGCGCGATGTCGTGCTTCACGGTGCGCAGTCGCCGGTTGTTGTCCAGCTGCCCGGTGGCCATCTGGAAGCGGAGGTTGAACAGCTCCTCCTTGGCCTCACGCAGCCGTGTGTCGAGCTCGTCGTCGTGCAGCTCGCGCAGCTCGGCGGTGGTGATCGACGCCATCAGAGGTCCCCTTCCCGAGTCACGATGCGGCACTTCATCGGCAGCTTGTGGATCGCGCGGGTGAGCGCCTCGCGGGCCACCTTCTCGTTCGGGAACGAGAGCTCGAAGAGGACGCGACCCGGCTTGACGTTCGCGATCCACCACTCCGGCGAGCCCTTGCCCGAACCCATGCGGGTCTCGGCCGGCTTCTTGGTCAGCGGGCGGTCGGGGTAGATGTTGATCCACACCTTGCCGCCACGGCGGATGTGCCGGTTGATCGCGATACGCGCGGACTCGATCTGCCGGTTGGTGACGTAGGCGGGCTCGAGCGCCTGCACGCCGTACTCACCGAAGGCCACCTGCGTGCCGCCGGAGGCCATGCCCCGGCGGGTGGGGTGGTGCTGCTTGCGGTGCTTGACCCTGCGTGGGATGAGCATGGTTCAGCTCTCCGTTGTCTCGGCCGGCGCGGCGGCGTCGCCCGCCGGTGCCGCCTCGGTGGTCGTGACCTCGGCCGGCGCCTCGGCGGCGATGTCGTCGCGCGCCTGCGCCTCGGTGGTGATGGCCGACTCCTGCACGTCGGGCTCGACCGCGGGAGCCTGCGGCGCCTCGGTGGTGGGCGCCTCGGCGACCGGCGCCTCGGCGACCGGAGCCTCGGCGACCGGGGCCTCGCCCGACGCGGCGCGGCCGGCGTCGGTGCTGACGCCGGTGGTGCCCTGCGAGCCCGAACGGCGCGGACGCGCGCCGGCCGGACGGCCGCGGCGCTCACGCAGCGCGGCCTCGGCGGCGGCGGCCTCTCGCTCGGAGCGCGAACCGGTCGGGACCTCGCCCTTGTACAGCCACACCTTGACGCCGATGCGGCCGAACGTCGTCTTGGCCTCGTAGAAGCCGTAGTCGATGTTGGCGCGCAGCGTGTGCAGCGGCACCCGGCCCTCGCGGTAGAACTCCGAGCGCGACATCTCGGCGCCACCGAGGCGGCCGCCGCACTGCACGCGGATGCCCTTGACGCCCGGCGCCTTGAGCGCGGACTGCATGCTCTTGCGCATCGCGCGGCGGAAGCTGACGCGGTTGGACAGCTGCTCGGCCACGCCCTGCGCGACGAGCTGCGCCTCGGCCTCGGGGTTCTTGACCTCGAGGATGTTCAGCTGCACCTGCTTGCCGGTGAGCTTCTCCAGCTCGCCGCGGATGCGGTCCGCCTCGGCGCCGCGGCGGCCGATGACGATGCCCGGGCGGGCGGTGTGGATGTCCACCCGCACGCGGTCGCGGGTGCGCTCGATCTCGACCTTCGCGATGCCGGCACGCTCCATGCCCTTGGACATGAGCTTGCGGATCGCGACGTCTTCCTTCACGTACTCGGCGTACTGCTTGTCGGCGTACCAGCGACTCTTGAAGTCGGTGGTGATGCCCAGGCGGAAGCCGTGCGGGTTGACCTTCTGGCCCATTACTTGCCACGGCCCTTCTGCGTCGGCGTCAGGTCGATGCTCTCGACCTCGATGGTGATGTGACTGGTGCGTTTGCGGATGCGGTACGCCCGGCCCTGCGCGCGCGGCCGGAACCGCTTGAGCGTGGGGCCCTCGTCGACGTACGCGCGGGAGATCACCAGCGTCTGCGGGTCGAGCTGGAAGTTGTTCTCCGCGTTGGCGATGGCGCTCTTGAGCACCTTGGCCACCGGCTCCGCCGCGGCCTGCGGCTGGAACTTCAGCTGCGCCAAAGCGTCCTGCGCCGGCATGTCGCGGATGAGGTCGATGACGCGTCGGGCCTTCATCGGCGTCACGCGCACGTGCGAGGCCCGCGCGTACGCGGACCGCACCTCGTCTACTGGCTCACTCATGTCCTACCTCAGCCCCGCCGTGCGCGGCGGTCGTCGCGGATGTGCCCACGGAAGGTGCGCGTGGGCGCGAACTCGCCGAGCTTGTGCCCGACCATGCCCTCCGTGACGAAGACCGGGACGTGCTTGCGGCCGTCGTGCACGGCGATCGTGTGCCCGAGCATGTCGGGGATGATCGTCGAGCGACGCGACCAGGTCTTGATCACGTTCTTGCTGTTCTTGTCGTTCTGCGCGTCGACCTTCTTGAGCAGGTGGTCGTCGACGAACGGGCCCTTCTTCAAACTGCGTGGCATTACCTAGACCCCTTAGCGCTTCTTGTTCGTACGACGGCGACGGACGATCATCTGGTCGCTGGCCTTGCGGGTGCGGGTGCGGCCCTCGGGCTTGCCGTTCGGGTTCACCGGGTGGCGACCGCCGGAGGTCTTGCCCTCACCGCCACCGTGCGGGTGGTCGACCGGGTTCATGGCCACACCGCGCACGGTCGGGCGCTTGCCCTTCCAGCGCATGCGGCCGGCCTTGCCCCAGTTGATGTTGCTCTGCTCGGCGTTGCCGACCTCGCCGACGGTGGCGCGGCAGCGCACGTCGACGTTGCGGATCTCGCCGGAGGGCATGCGCAGCTGGGCGTACGGTCCGTCCTTGGCGACGAGCTGCACGCTGGCGCCGGCCGAGCGGGCGATCTTCGCGCCGCCGCCGGGTCGCAACTCGATGGCGTGCACAACGGTGCCGACCGGGATGTTGCGCAGCGGCAGCGCGTTGCCGGGCTTGATGTCGGCGCTGGGGCCGTTCTCGATCCGGTCGCCCTGCTTGAGCAGCCGCGGCGCCAGGATGTAGCGCTTGTCGCCGTCGGCGTAGTGCAGCAGCGCGATGCGCGCGGTGCGGTTCGGGTCGTACTCGATGTGCGCGACCCGCGCCGGCACGCCGTCCTTGTCCGAGCGCCGGAAGTCGATCACCCGGTAGGCGCGCTTGTGCCCGCCGCCCTGGTGCCGGGTCGTGATCTTGCCGGAGCTGTTGCGGCCGCCCTTGTTGTGCAGCGGGCGGACCAGCGACTTCTCCGGGTGGTCACGGGTGATCTCGGCGAAGTCCGCCACCGAGGAGCCACGACGGCCCGGGGTGGTCGGCTTGTACCTGCGAATAGCCATGGGTCGATCAGCCAATCTGTCCGAACACGTCGATGCGGTCGCCGGCGCGCAGGGTCACGATCGCGCGCTTGACGCTGCGGCGGGTGCCGTAGCCGTAGCGGGTCCGCTTGCGCTTGCCCTGCCGGTTGAGGGTGTTGACGTCGGTGACCTTGACGTTGAACACCTTCTCGACGGCGATCTTGATCTGCGTCTTGTTGGCCTGCGGGTGCACGTCGAACGTGTACTTGTTGTCGTCGAGCAGGCCGTAGCTCTTCTCCGAGATGACCGGAGCGAGCAGCACGTCACGCGGGTCGTCGAACATCAGCCTTCCTCCCCGTCGGACACGTTCTCGCCGTCGGTCTCGGTCGAGCTGGCGGCGCCCTTGGCCGACTTGCCCTTGGCGGGGCCGGCCAGGAACGCGTCGAGCGCGCCCTCGGTGAACACGACGTCGTCACTGATCAGCACGTCGTAGGTGTTGAGCTGGCCCGGCTCGAGCAGGTGCACCGCCGAGACGTTGCGCAGGCTCTTCCAGGTGAGCTCGTCGGAGCGCTCGGCGACGACGAGGACGTGGCGGGCCCCGCTGATCCTGGCCAGGGCGACGGCCGCCGCCTTCGTCGAGGGGGCGTCACCGGAGACCAGCGACGACACGACGTGGACGCGGTCGTTGCGGGCCCGGTCGGACAGGGCGCCACGCAGCGCGGCGGCCTTCATCTTCTTCGGGGTGCGCTGGTCGTACTTGCGCGGCACCGGACCGTGCACGGTGCCACCGCCGGCGAACTGCGGCGCGCGGGTCGAGCCCTGGCGGGCGCGACCGGTGCCCTTCTGCCGGTACGGCTTGGCGCCGCCGCCGCTGACCTCGGCGCGCGTCTTCGTCTTGTGCGTGCCCTGGCGCGCAGCGGCGAGCTGGGCCACGACCACCTGGTGGATGAGCGAGACGTTGGTCTTGGCGTCGAAGATCTCCGCCGGCAGCTCGACCGTGCCGCCGCTGGACGCAGTGTCCGTGGCGTCGGTCGGGTTCTGGACCGTGAGCGAGAGTGTCATGGTCAGACCCCCTTGCTCTTGTTGGCGGACCGGACGAACAGCAGCGCGCCCTTGGGGCCGGGAACGGCGCCCTTGATGAGCAGCAGGCCGCGCTCGGCGTCGACCTTGTGCACGACCAGGCCGGTGGTGGTGGCCCGGACCGCGCCCATGCGGCCGGCCATCTTCAGGCCCTTGAACACCCGGCCCGGCGTGGCGCAGCCGCCGATCGAGCCCGGCGCGCGGTGCTTGCGCTGCACGCCGTGGCCGGCACCCAGACCGTGGAAACCGTGGCGCTTCATGACGCCTGCGGTGCCCTTGCCCTTGGTGGTGCCGCTGACGTCGACGCGCGAACCGTCGGCGAACAGCTCGGCGGTGATCTCCTGCCCGACGGTGTAGTCGGCGATCGCCTCGGTGCGCAGCTCGACGAGGTGGCGGCGCGGGGTGACGTCCGCGGCCTTGAAGTGCCCGGCCACCGGCTTGGTGACCTTGCGCGGGTCGATCTGGCCGTAGGCGAGCTGGACGGCGGTGTAGCCGTCCGTCTCCATGGTGCGGATCTGGGTCACGACGCACGGCCCGGCCTTGACGACGGTCACCGGGACGATCCGGTTGTTCTCGTCGAAGACCTGGGTCATGCCGAGCTTCTCGCCCAGGATCCCCTGCTTCTCGTTTGGCATGTCTCTTCCCGCGCTACTGGATGTTGACGTCGACCGACGCCGGCAGGTCGATGCGCATGAGCGCGTCGACCGTCTTCGGTGTCGGGTCGAGGATGTCGATGAGCCGCTTGTGCGTGCGCATCTCGAAGTGCTCGCGACTGTCCTTGTACTTGTGCGGCGACCGGATGACGCAGTAGATGTTCTTCTCGGTCGGCAACGGCACCGGGCCGACGACCCGGGCGCCGGTCCGCGTCACGGTCTCGACGATCTTGCGCGCACTGGCGTCGATGGCCTCGTGGTCATAGGCCTTGAGCCGGATGCGGATCTTCTGTCCCGCCATGGGGCTGACTCACCTTCGCTGTTCTCGGTCTTGCAGGATCGGGCTCGCGGGGCTGTCCGCCCGGAGCACGGCCCCGGGCGGGCCGCTTGCGCACGGCCCGCCCGGGTCCGGTACTACTTGACGATCTTGGTGACGCGCCCCGCGCCCACGGTGCGGCCACCCTCGCGGATCGCGAAGCGCAGGCCGTCCTCCATGGCGATGGGCTGGATCAGCTCGACCGACATCTCGGTGTTGTCGCCCGGCATGACCATCTCGGTGCCCTCGGGCAGGGTCACCACACCGGTCACGTCGGTGGTCCGGAAGTAGAACTGCGGGCGGTAGTTGTTGAAGAACGGCGTGTGCCGCCCGCCCTCGTCCTTGCTCAGGATGTAGACGTTCGCCTCGAAGTTCGTGTGCGGCGTCGTGGTGCCCGGCTTGATGACGACCTGGCCGCGCTCGACGTCCTCACGCTTGATGCCACGCAGCAGCAGGCCCACGTTCTCGCCGGCCTGGCCCTCGTCGAGCAGCTTGCGGAACATCTCGATGCCGGTGACCGTGGTCGTCTGCTTGTCCGGCTTGATGCCGACGATGTCGACGGTCTCGTTGACCTTCAGCACGCCGCGCTCGATGCGGCCGGTGACCACGGTGCCGCGACCGGTGATCGTGAAGACGTCCTCGATCGGCATGAGGAACGGCTTCTCGGTGTCACGCTCGGGCTGCGGGATCGACTCGTCGACCGCCGTCATCAGCTCCAGGATCTTGTCGCCCCACTCGGCGTCGCCCTCGAGCGCCTTGAGCGCCGAGACCTGCACGATGGGGGCGTCGTCACCCGGGAACTCGTACTGGGTGAGCAGCTCGCGCACCTCGAGCTCGACCAGCTCCATGATCTCCTCGTCGTCGACCATGTCGGCCTTGTTCAGCGCGACGACGATGTAGGGCACGCCGACCTGACGGGCCAGCAGCACGTGCTCCTTGGTCTGCGGCATCGGGCCGTCGGTGGCGGCCACCACCAGGATGGCGCCGTCCATCTGTGCCGCACCGGTGATCATGTTCTTGATGTAGTCCGCGTGACCGGGGCAGTCGACGTGCGCGTAGTGCCGCTGCTCGGTCTGGTACTCGATGTGCGCGATCGAGATCGTGATGCCGCGCTGCCGCTCCTCGGGCGCCTTGTCGATCTGGTCGAACGCCTCGGTGCTCGGGTTCATGGCCGGGTACTTGTCGTGCAGCACGCGCGAGATCGCGGCCGTCAGCGTCGTCTTGCCATGGTCGATGTGACCGATGGTGCCGATGTTGACGTGCGGCTTCGTCCGCTCGAACTTGGCCTTCGCCACTGTTGATCCCTTTCCCTTTCAGGGTTTGTTGCCGGACTCCCCGGCTTGCTGGACTGTGTTGTTGAAGTTGTGAACCGCGCGCTGGCGGGCTACTCGCCTGTCGCCTTCGCGATGACATTGCTCGGCACGCGGGTCGCTCCGCTCCTCGGCGCCTTGGCGGCGCCTGCGATGCTCACTCCCCTGTCGCCTTCGCGATGATTTCCTTGGCCACGTTCTGCGGGACCTCGGCGTAGCTGTCGAACTGCATCGAGTACGACGCACGGCCCTGGGTCTTCGACCGCAGGTCGCCGACGTAGCCGAACATCTCCGACAGCGGGACCAGCGCCTTGACCAACCGGGCGCCCCCGCGCTCCTCCATGGCCTGGATCTGGCCGCGGCGGGAGTTCAGGTCACCGATCACTTCGCCCATGTTGTCCTCGGGCGTGGTGACCTCGACGGCCATCATCGGCTCGAGCAGTGCCGGGCTCGCCTTCCTGGCCGCCGCCTTGAAGACCATCGAGCCGGCGATCTTGAACGCCATCTCCGAGGAGTCGACCTCGTGGTAGCCGCCGTCGAGCAGGGTGAACTTCACCCCGACCATCGGGTAGCCCGCGAGGACGCCGTACTGCATGGCCTCCTGCGCGCCGGCGTCGACCGAGGGGATGAACTCCCTGGGGATACGGCCACCGGTGACCTTGTTCTCGAACTCGTAGTTCGGGCCGTCGGCGGTCCGCTCCAGCGGTGCGAGAGCCACCTGCACCTTCGCGAACTGGCCGGATCCACCGGTCTGCTTCTTGTAGGTGAGGTCCTCGCGCTCGACCACGCGGCGGATCGTCTCGCGGTAGGCCACCTGCGGCTTGCCGACGTTCGCCTCGACCTTGAACTCACGCTTCATGCGGTCGACGAGGATCTCGAGGTGCAACTCGCCCATGCCCGAGATGACGGTCTGCCCGGTCTCCTCGTCGTTGTGCACGCGGAAGGTCGGGTCCTCCTCGGCCAGCTTCTGGATCGCGATGCCCAGCTTCTCCTGGTCGGCCTTCGTCTTCGGCTCGATCGCGACGTCGATCACCGGCGCCGGGAAGGTCATGGACTCGAGGACGATCGTCTTGTTGGCGTCGGACAGCGTGTCGCCGGTGGTGGTCTGCTTCAGCCCGGCCACGGCGATGATCTCGCCGGCACCGGCGCGGGGCAGTTCCTCACGCTTGTTCGCGTGCATCTGGTAGATCTTGCCGATCCGCTCCTTGCGGTCCTTCGTGGAGTTGAGGACCTGCGAACCGTTGTCGAGCACGCCCGAGTAGATGCGCACGAACGTCAGCTTGCCCAGGTGCGGGTCGGTGGCGATCTTGAAGGCCAGGGCCGACAGCGGCTCGCTCTCGTCCGCCTTGCGCTCGGCCTCGGTCTCGCCGTCCTGCAGGGTGCCCTTGACCCCGCCCACGTCCAGCGGCGAGGGCAGGTAGTCGACGACGGCGTCGAGCAGGGGCTGGACGCCCTTGTTCTTGAACGCCGTGCCGGTCAGCACCGGGTTGACGAGGTCGGCCAGCGTCGCCTTGCGGATGGCGGCCTTCAGGGTCGCGACGTCGATGTCCTCGCCGTCGAGGTACTTCTCGGCGATCTCGTCGTCGATGTCGGCCAGCTGCTCGAGCAGCTTGTCGCGGTACTCGGCGGCCTGGTCGGCCAGCTCGGCCGGGATGTTCTCGACGGTGAACTGCTCGCCGAGCTGGGTCTCGCCGCGCCAGGTGAGGGCGCGCATCTCGACGAGGTCGACGACGCCGATGAAGTCGGCCTCGTTGCCGATGGGCAGCTGCAGGACGAGGGCGTTGGAGTTCAGCCGGTCGCGCATCATGTCGACGCAGCGGAAGAAGTCGGCACCGGTGCGGTCGAGCTTGTTGACGAAGCACATGCGCGGGACGCTGTACTTGTCGGCCTGCCGCCACACCGTCTCGGTCTGCGGCTCGACGCCGGCGACACCGTCGTAGACGGCGATCGCGCCGTCGAGGACGCGCAGCGACCGCTCGACCTCGACGGTGAAGTCGACGTGGCCCGGGGTGTCGATGATCTGGATCGTGTGGCCCTTCCAGGCACACTTGACGGCGGCGGAGGTGATCGTGATGCCCCGCTCCTGCTCCTGCTCCATCCAGTCCGTCGTAGCGGCGCCGTCGTGGACCTCACCGATCTTGTAGTTGATACCGGTGTAATAGAGGATGCGCTCGGTCGTCGTGGTCTTGCCCGCGTCGATGTGCGCCATGATCCCGATGTTGCGGGTCTTGGCGAGCTCGGCGTTGTTGGCCATGATTCCTTCTCTTGATAGCGGGCGGTGCTGGGTCGTCGGGGTGGCCGACTACCAGCGGTAGTGCGCGAAGGCCTTGTTCGACTCGGCCATCTTGTGGGTGTCCTCGCGGCGCTTGACGCTGGCGCCGAGGCCGTTGCTGGCGTCGAGGATCTCGTTCATGAGGCGCTCGGTCATCGTCTTCTCGCGACGGGCCCGCGAGTAGCTGACCAGCCAGCGCAGGGCCAGCGTGGTGCTGCGGCCCGGCTTGACCTCGACCGGCACCTGGTAGGTGGCGCCACCGACGCGGCGGCTCTTCACCTCGAGCGTGGGCTTGACGTTGTCCAGCGCGCGCTTGAGGGTGACGACCGGGTCGGTGCCGCTCTTGTCGCGGGTGCCCTCGAGGGCGCCGTAGACGATGTGCTCGGCCAGCGAGCGCTTGCCCGAGAGCAGCACCTTGTTGACCAGCTGGGTGACCAGCGGCGAGGCGAAGACCGGGTCGACCACGAGCGGGCGACGCGGGGCGGGACCCTTGCGGGGCATTAGCTCTTCTCCTTCTTGGCACCGTATTTGCTGCGGCCCTGCTTGCGGTTGCGGACGCCCTGGGTGTCCAGCGAACCGCGAATGATCTTGTAACGGACGCCGGGGAGGTCCTTCACCCGGCCACCGCGCACGAGCACGATCGAGTGCTCCTGCAGGTTGTGCCCGACGCCGGGGATGTAGGCGGTGACCTCGACCTGGCTGGTCAGCCGCACGCGAGCCACCTTGCGCAGCGCCGAGTTCGGCTTCTTGGGCGTGGTCGTGTAGACGCGGGTGCACACGCCGCGGCGCTGCGGGGAACTCTGGAGCGCCGGGGTCTTGGTCTTGTCGACCTTGTCGGCGCGGCCCTTGCGGACCAGCTGCTGGATCGTAGGCATGCGGCCTGCAATCTCCTCGTTCGTCGGTTTCGAGCGGGTACTCCCGGGCGCGCCCGAGACCTCGTGCCTGCTCTGTTGTTGTCCTTGGCCCTCACGCGGGCCCCGTTTCCCGGGCCCCCTGACCTCTCCTCCGACCCCCGCGGTCGGGCGTGTCGCCCGCTCGCGGAGCGCAACCGCCGATCTTTCATCGGCGACACGTTGCGCAGGGATCGTGACCCTGGTGCGAGCCGCCGACCCGGAGGCCGTCGAACCGCTGCACCGTCGGGCACAGATCAGGACCCGGATCACTCCGGGCACAGGGCTCAACTGTACTCAGGACCCGGCGGCTGGCCAAATTCGCGGTCCGGCGCCCGGCTCAGTGGGGCGAGTTCCGTTCAGTGGCGCGAGAAGTCGCGCCACTGATACGAGGTTGCCCCACTGACCGTGGGTTCGGCGCCGGTATGACGAAGGGCCGGCCCCCTCGCGGGGAACCGGCCCTTCGGACGTCAGGCGCTCAGGCGCTCGCCTCGCTCAGCGGTAGTCGTCGTAGCCGAACTCGTCCAGCGGGACGGACGGGCCGAGACCCGCGTTGCCGAACCCGTAGTAGTCGTTCTCGTCGTACCCGGCCATGCTGAAGGCGGCCGCGCGGGCCTCCTCCGTGGGGTTGACGTCGACGTTGCGGTACCGCGGGATGCCGGTGCCGGCCGGGATCAGCTTGCCGATGATCACGTTCTCCTTCAGCCCGACCAGCGAGTCGGACCGCGCGGAGATCGCGGCGTCGGTGAGCACCCGGGTGGTCTCCTGGAACGACGCCGCGGACAGCCACGACTCCGTCGCCAGCGAGGCCTTGGTGATGCCCATGAGCACCGGGCGGCCGGAGGCGGTCTCGGTGCCCTCGGCCATCGCCCGCCGGTTCTCCGCCTCGAACGCCGAGCGCTCGACCAGCGAACCGGGCAGGAACTCGGTGGCCCCCGACTCGATCACCGTGATGCGCTTGAGCATCTGCCGGATGATCACCTCGATGTGCTTGTCGTGGATGGCGACACCCTGCGAGCGGTACACCTCCTGGACCTCGCGCACCAGGTGCAGCTGCACCTCGCGCGGGCCCATGATGCGCAGCACGTCGTGCGGGTTCACGGCACCGGAGATCAGCTGGGTACCGGCCTCCACCGGGTCGCCGTCGTTGACCAGCGGCCGCGAGCGGCGGGTGATCGGGTACTCCCGCTCGTCACCGCCGTCGTCGGGGATGACCACGATGCGCCGGCTGGAGCCCTTCGAGCCGTCGGACTCCTCGAAGCGCACCCGGCCCGAGGCCTCCGCGATCGGCGCCATGCCCTTGGGCACCCGCGCCTCGAACAGCTCCGCCACCCGCGGCAGGCCGTGGGTGATGTCGTCACCCGCGATACCACCGGTGTGGAAGGTGCGCATCGTCAGCTGGGTGCCGGGCTCGCCGATGGACTGCGCGGCGATGATGCCGACAGCCTCGCCGACGTCGACCAGCTTGCCGGTGGCCAGCGAGCGCCCGTAGCAGGTGGCACAGGTGCCCAGGGCCGACTCGCAGGTCAGCACCGAGCGCACCCGCACCTCGCTGACGCCGGCGGCGATCAGCTCCTCGATGAGCACGTCACCGAGGTCGGTGCCACCCGTGGCCACCGTGCCCTTGCCACCCGGCTTCGGGATGTCCTCGCTCAGGACCCGCGCGTAGACCGAGGTCTCGACGTGTGCGTCCCGGATCAGCGTGCCGTCGGGGCCGGGAGCCGCGATCGTCATCGGCAGGCCGCGGTCGGTACCGCAGTCCTCCTCGCGGATGATGACGTCCTGGCTGACGTCCACCAGGCGCCGGGTCAGGTACCCCGAGTCGGCGGTGCGCAGCGCGGTGTCGGCCAGACCCTTGCGGGCGCCGTGCGTGGCGATGAAGTACTCGACCACCGACAGACCCTCGCGGAAGTTCGCCTTGATCGGGCGCGGGATGATCTCACCCTTCGGGTTGGCCACCAGGCCGCGCATACCGGCGATCTGCCGCATCTGCATCATGTTCCCCCGGGCGCCGGAGTTGACCATGATGTAGACGGGGTTGTTCTTCGGGAAGTTGTTCTCCATCTCCTTGGCGACCTCGCTGGTCGCCTTGGTCCACACCTCGACGAGCTCCTGACGGCGCTCCTCCTCGGTGATCACACCACGCAGGTACTGCTTCTCGATCTTCTCGGCGTCCTTCTCGTACCGCTCGAGGATCTCGGCCTTCTTCGGCGGCGTGACGACGTCGTCGATGGCGATCGTGATGCCCGACCGGGTGGCCCAGTGGAAGCCGGCCGCCTTGAGGTTGTCGAGGGTGTTCGCGACCTGCACCTTCGGGTACCGCTCGGCGAGGTCGTTGACGATCTGGCCGAGTTCCTTCTTCGTCACCTCGTAGTTGACGAAGCGGTAGTCCGACGGCAGCGCGTCGTTGAACAGGCAGCGGCCCAGCGTGGTCTGCACCAGCAGCGCCTGGCCCGGCTCCCAACCTTCGGGCGCCGTCCACTTCTCGGCCTTGCCGTTGTCGACGGACGTGACGCCGCGCAGCCGCAGGGTGACCGGTGACTGCAGGTGCAGCGTGCGGGTGTCGCGGGCCATGATCGCCTCGGACTCCGAGGAGAACACCCGCCCGGCGCCCTGGCCCTCCGGCAGCACGGCGGTCAGGTGGTACAGGCCCAGGATCATGTCCTGGGTCGGCATGGTGACCGGGCGGCCGTCGGCCGGCTTGAGGATGTTGTTCGTCGACAGCATGAGGATGCGGGCCTCGGCCTGCGCCTCGGCCGACAGCGGCAGGTGCACCGCCATCTGGTCGCCGTCGAAGTCGGCGTTGAAGGCCGTGCAGACCAGCGGGTGGATCTGGATGGCCTTGCCCTCGACCAGCTGCGGCTCGAAGGCCTGGATGCCGAGACGGTGCAGGGTCGGCGCGCGGTTGAGCAGCACCGGGTGCTCGCGGATGACCTCTTCGAGCACGTCCCACACCACCGGCCGCGCACGCTCGACCATGCGCTTGGCCGACTTGATGTTCTGCGCGTGGCTCAGGTCGACCAACCGCTTCATGACGAAGGGCTTGAACAGCTCGAGGGCCATGCCCTTGGGCAGCCCGCACTGGTGCAGCTTGAGCTGCGGGCCGACGATGATCACCGAGCGGCCCGAGTAGTCGACCCGCTTGCCGAGCAGGTTCTGGCGGAACCGGCCCTGCTTGCCCTTGAGCAGGTCCGACAGCGACTTGAGCGGACGGTTGCCCGGCCCGGTGACCGGGCGGCCGCGGCGGCCGTTGTCGAACAGCGCGTCGACGGACTCCTGCAGCATCCGCTTCTCGTTGTTGACGATGATCTCGGGGGCGCCGAGGTCGATCAGTCGCTTGAGGCGGTTGTTGCGGTTGATGACGCGCCGGTACAGGTCGTTGAGGTCCGACGTGGCGAACCGGCCACCGTCGAGCTGCACCATCGGGCGCAGGTCCGGCGGGATGACCGGGACGCAGTCCAGGATCATGCCCGTGGGGCTGTTGGTGGTGGCCAGGAACGAGGCCACGACCTTGAGCCGCTTGAGGGCGCGCAGCTTCTTCTGGCCCTTGCCGGAGCGGATGACCTCGCGCAGGTTGTCGGCCTCGGCGGCGAGGTCGAAGTTCTGGACCAGGATCTGCAGCGCCTCGGCCCCCATGCCGCCCGTGAAGTACTCGCCGAAGCGGTCACGCAGCTCGCGGTAGAGCAGCTCGTCACTGATCAGCTGCTTGACCTCGAGCTTGCGGAAGGTGTCCATCACCTCGTCGAGCCGGTCGATCTCGCGCTGTGCGCGGTCGCGGAGCTGGCGCATCTCGCGCTCGCCGCCCTCGCGCACCTTGCGGCGCACGTCGCTCTTCGCGCCCTCGGCCTCGAGCTCGGCGAGGTCGGTCTCGAGCTTCTTGGCCCGGGCGTCGATGTCGGCGTCGCGCTTCTTCTCCAGCGTCGACTTCTCGGCGCCGACCTCGGCCTCGAGCGAGGGCAGGTCGCGGTGGCGCTCCTCGTCGTTGACCGTGGTGATCAGGTACGCCGCGAAGTAGATGATCTTCTCGAGATCCTTCGGGGCGAGGTCGAGCAGGTAACCCAGGCGCGACGGGACGCCCTTGAAGTACCAGATGTGGGTGACGGGCGCGGCGAGCTCGATGTGGCCCATCCGCTCCCGGCGCACCTTGGCGCGGGTGACCTCGACGCCACAGCGCTCACAGATGATGCCCTTGAAGCGCACCCGCTTGTACTTGCCGCAGTAGCACTCCCAGTCCCGGGTGGGACCGAAGATCTTCTCGCAGAACAGGCCATCCTTCTCCGGCTTCAGGGTCCGGTAGTTGATGGTCTCCGGCTTCTTGACCTCGCCGTGGCTCCACTGGCGGATGTCATCGGCCGTGGCCAGGCCGATACGCAGCTCGTCGAACACGTTGACGTCGAGCAAGACGTTCCTTCTTTCGCTGGTTGAGCGGGTTGTTGCTTGGGGGCGGCCGGCGGACCGGGCCCGATCAGGGCCCGGTCGCCCGCGAGGTCAGACCTCTTCGACGCTGGACGGCTCGAAGCGGCGGGACAGGTCGATGCCCAGTTCCTCCGCGGCGCGGTAGACGTCGTCGTCGGTGTCGCGCATCTCGACCGCGGTGCCGTCGCTGGAGAGCACCTCGACGTTCAGGCACAGCGACTGCAGTTCCTTCAGCAGCACCTTGAACGACTCGGGGATGCCCGGCTCGGGGATGTTCTCGCCCTTGACGATCGCCTCGTACACCTTGACGCGGCCGAGGATGTCGTCGGACTTGATGGTGAGCAGCTCCTGCAGCGCGTACGCGGCGCCGTAGGCCTGCATCGCCCAGCACTCCATCTCACCGAAGCGCTGGCCACCGAACTGCGCCTTACCGCCCAGCGGCTGCTGGGTGATCATCGAGTACGGGCCGGTCGAGCGGGCGTGGATCTTGTCGTCGACCAGGTGCAGCAGCTTGAGGATGTAGACGTAGCCCACCGAGACCGGCTCGGGGAACGGTTCGCCGGACCGGCCGTCGAGCAGGTTGGCCTTGCCGCTTGACCCGATCAGCTGCTGCCCGTCACGCGTCTTGGTCGTGGAGGCCAGCAGGCCGGTGATCTCGTGCTCGCGGGCGCCGTCGAACACCGGGGTGGCGACGTTGGTGTCCGGCCGGCCCGAGCGGGCGTGCTCGCCGAGGCGCTCGGCCCACTCCGGCTCGCCCTCGATCTGCCACCCGGTCTTGGCGACCCAGCCCAGGTGCGTCTCGAGGACCTGCCCGACGTTCATCCGGCTCGGCACGCCGAGCGGGTTGAGCACGATGTCGACCGGGGTGCCGTCCTCGAGGAACGGCATGTCCTCCGGCGGCAGGATCTTGGCGATGACGCCCTTGTTGCCGTGCCGGCCGGCGAGCTTGTCGCCGTCCTGGATCTTGCGCTTCTGGGCGATGTAGACGCGGACCAGCTCGTTGACGCCCGGGGGCAGCTCGTCGCCGTCCTCGCGGCTGAACACGCGGACGCCGATGACCTTGCCGGCCTCGCCGTGCGGAACCTTCAGCGAGGTGTCGCGCACCTCGCGCGCCTTCTCACCGAAGATCGCGCGCAGCAGCCGCTCCTCGGGGGTCAGCTCGGTCTCGCCCTTCGGCGTCACCTTGCCGACGAGCACGTCACCGGGCACGACGTCGGCGCCGATGCGCACGATGCCGCGCTCGTCGAGGTCGGCGAGGACCTCCTCCGAGACGTTGGGGATGTCGCGGGTGATCTCCTCGGCGCCGAGCTTGGTGTCCCGGGCGTCGACCTCGTGCTCCTCGATGTGGATCGAGGTGAGGACGTCGTCCTGGACGATGCGCTGGTTGAGGATGATCGCGTCCTCGTAGTTGTGACCCTCCCAGGGCATGAACGCGACCAGCAGGTTCTTGCCGAGCGCCATCTCACCCTGGTCGGTGGACGGGCCGTCGGCGATGACCTGGCCGACCTCCACGCGAGCGCCCTCGTTGACGATCGGCTTCTGGTTGTAGCTGGTGCCCTGGTTGGACCGGGCGAACTTGGCCAGCCGGTACGTCTGGTGGGTGCCGTCGTCGGCCATCACCGTGATGTAGTCGGCCGACAGCTCCGTGACGACACCGGCCTTCTCGGCGGTGACGACGTCGGAGGCGTCGACGGCGGCGCGCAGCTCCATGCCGGTGCCCACGAGCGGGGCCTCGGCGCGCAGCAGCGGCACAGCCTGGCGCTGCATGTTCGCGCCCATGAGTGCGCGGTTGGCGTCGTCGTGCTCCAGGAACGGGATCATGGCCGACGCGACCGACACCATCTGGCGCGGCGAGACATCCATGTAGTCGACGGCGTCGGCGTCGATCAGGTCGACCTCGCCGCCCTTCTTGCGGACCAAAACGCGGGCCTCGGCGAAGGTGCCCTGCGCGTCGATGACGGCGTTGGCCTGCGCGATGACGAAGCGGTCCTCCTCGTCGGCGGACAGGTAGGCGATCTCGTCGGTGACGCGGCCGTTCTCGACCTTGCGGTAAGGGGTCTCGACGAAGCCGAACGCGTTGACCCGCGCGTAGGACGCGAGCGAGCCGATCAGGCCGATGTTCGGGCCCTCCGGGGTCTCGATCGGGCACATGCGTCCGTAGTGGCTCGGGTGGACGTCGCGGACCTCCATGCCCGCGCGGTCGCGGGACAGGCCACCGGGGCCGAGCGCCGACAGGCGACGCTTGTGCGTGAGGCCGGCCAGGGGGTTGGTCTGGTCCATGAACTGCGACAGCTGGCTGGTGCCGAAGAACTCCTTGATGGAGGCGACGACCGGCCGGATGTTGATCAGCGTCTGCGGCGTGATGGCCTCGACGTCCTGCGTGGTCATGCGCTCGCGGACGACGCGCTCCATGCGCGAGAGCCCGACGCGGATCTGGTTCTGGATCAGCTCGCCGACGGTGCGCAGGCGGCGGTTGCCGAAGTGGTCGATGTCATCGGTCTCGTAGCCCTCTTCGCCGGCGTGCAGGCGGATGAGGTACTCGATGGTGCGGACGATGTCGTCCTCGGTCAGCGTGCCGGTGGTGATGGTCGTGTCGCCACCGAGCTTCTTGTTGACCTTGTACCGGCCCACCTTGGCCAGGTCGTAGCGCTTGCCGTTGAAGAACAGGTTCTCCAGCAGGGCCTGCGCCGACTCGCGCGTGGGCGGCTCGCCCGGGCGCAGCTTGCGGTAGATGTCGAGCAGGGCCTCGTCGCCGGTGGCGATGTGGTCCTTCTCGAGGGTGGCCAGCAGCGTCTCCGACCAGGAGAAGTGCTCGCGGATACGGTCCTCGGTCCAACCCAGCGCCTTCAGCAGCACGGTGACCGGCTGACGGCGCTTGCGGTCGATGCGCACGCCGACCGTGGCGCGCTTGTCGACGTCGAACTCCAGCCAGGCACCGCGGCTCGGGATGACCTTGACGGCGTAGACGTCGACGTCGGAGGTCTTGTCCAGGGTGCGGTCGAAGTAGACACCGGGCGAGCGGACCAGCTGGCTGACCACGACGCGCTCGGTGCCGTTGATGATGAAGGTGCCCTTGCGGGTCATCATCGGGAAATCGCCCATGAACACCGTCTGCGACTTGATCTCGCCGGTGGTGTTGTTGGTGAACTCCGCCGTGACGAACAGCGGAGCGGCGAAGGTCATGTCCTTGTCCTTGCACTCCTCGATGGGCGCCTTGACGTCCTCGAAGCGCGGGTTGGAGAAGGACAGGCTCATCGAGCCGGAGAAGTCCTCGATCGGCGAGAGCTCGGTGAGGATGTCCTCGAGCCCGGAACGCGCGTCGGGGAGGTCGGTCGAGCGCTGCCGCCACGCCTCGTTGCCGACCAGCCAGTCGAACGACGCGGTCTGCAGCGCGAGGAGGTCGGGCACCTCCAGCGGCTCGCGGATCTTGGCGAACGAGGTGCGGGGGGGCGCCCCCGGGATCCCCAACTTGCCGATCGTGGTCTGTGACTTACCGGAGCGCGAGGCTGCCAAGATGCGTCCTTCCGAGGACTGTGCCGGATCCCTGGTGCGGTGAAGCGGTCGTGCCAGCACTGTCCTGCGTCGACACGCGGAGCCGCTGGACGGGCAGCAGGCTCGCGGGGCCCGGGTTCGGGCGCCCGGAAGAAGGCCACTGTGTCAAGTCAGCGGACCGCAGGTCGTAAGAGGGCAGCGCAAAGATGAACAATAGCGCGCCCAGGCAGGCGAAGCAAGCACGCCCAAAATTGCTCGGCGTGCCCCGACCCCGTCCCACGCCGCGGCCCTGTGCTGCTGCCCTGGGCCGGCCGGGCGCGGAGATCGTGCTGCTGCGCCCCGCGTACGGCGGGTGAAGGTGTCGTGCTGGGGAAAAGGGTGCCTCGCCGGGGCGGTCCCGTCAAGCGTTGCCGTCGGTGTGGCGCCCGGTTCCCGCCCGCCCGGGCGCTCAGTTGACCGGCGAGGACACCGTCTGCAGGCTGCTGATCAACCATTTGCCCTTGACCTTCTGCATCCGCACCAGGGCCGCGAACGGGTCGGTACGCCCGCTGGGGGTGCTCGCGTTGGTCACCTGGAGCTGGCCGAAGAGCAGGATCGTCCACTGGCCGCCGCTCACCGACTCGACGGCGGCCTTGTTGATCTGCGCGGTCTGGGTGAACTTGAGCTTCGGGGCGTTCTTACGGATCAGCGTGTCCACGGCCTTGCGGAACTGGGTGGTCTGCGCGCCGGTGGTGCAGGCCGTCCCGGCCCTCTCGAACTTGTCCAGATCGGTGTACTTGTAGGTGTTCGTGGCCGCCAGGCAGGTCTTGGCCGCCGCGGTCACCTGTTCGCGCAGCGCGCTGGTCGACTTCTGCGACGCGGTGTCCTTGCCCCACCAGACGCCGTGCGCCACCAGGGTGATGACGACGACCATGGCGATGGCGCCGGCGGCGAGGATCGCGGCCGGCGCCCAGGCGAGCCAGGCCGGGCCGCCGGAGCCCGGGCCGCTGCCGTCATCGGTCGCCGCGTCGGCAGGGCGGTCCTTCACGGCCGCGGCCGTGCCCTTGGCGCTCGCCGCCCTGCCCTTCACCGCAGCCGCGGCGGCGGGCGGAGCGCTCGGCGGGGCCGGGCGGCCCGGTTTGCGCGCAGGCGGCTTCGCGCGGGCCACGGCGTCGTCGATACGGGCCTCGGTGTCGGAGTCCAAGCCGGCGCGCGGCCGGGTGCTGCCGCCGATGCGCCGCGCCCGGCTGGCCGCCGAGGCCGCCGGCGACGGGCGCCGTGCCGTCGTCGGCTGGTCGCCGGCGTCGGGATCGGGCGCCCCGGTGTCCGGTGCGGGCGTGGCGTCGCCGTCGTCGTCGCGGGCCATCACTGCGTCCCGATGTTCGTGACGCCGCTGGCCAGCCACTTGCCCTTGACCTTGACCATGGTGATCTCGAGGTTCTGCTGCACCGGCTCGTCCTTCGAGGAGGTGCGGTACCCGTTGACGGTGACCAGGACCAGGTAACCCTTGGTCTTGCCCACCGTGGTGCCCTCGAGGGCCTTGTGCGTGACGTCGGCGCCGAGGTCGAACTTGCCCGACGTCATCGCCTTGAGGGTGACCGCCTTCTTCCCCTTGAGCGAATCACGCAGGTCACCGGTCGTGCCGGCCAGGGCCCGCGCGAAGTCGGCGGCGAAGTGCGCCCGCCGGAAGGTGAGCAGGTCGGCCGCCGTGGTGCCCGCGGCGACGACCACCTGCTGCTCGGTGCCGGTGAGGCCGCCGGCGGCCTTGGCCGGGTCGTGCTGATCGTCCTTGGCCGGACGCAGGAAGGCGAAGTAGACGACCAGCAGGGCGGCCAGCACCGCGCCGGCTACCCCCGCGGTGATCCACGGGGCCGACGTCGCGGGTCGGGGCGCACTCATCCTGCGGCTGGTCTCCTCGGTTCGGGCGGGCGAGATCGCGTAGCACAGTACGCTCCCGCCGCAGTGAAACTACTGGGGCGACGATCCCGGTCAGTGCAACGCGTCGGTCAACAGGCCGAGCCACGAACCGTCACCGAGTGAGGTCGAGCGGCTCAGCGACGGGCCGGTCCGCACGGCGTTCTTCGTGTTGTTCGTGACCACTCGCGGGTAGGCGTAACCGCCGCCGCTGACGCTGATCGGGTCGCCACCGGGCACGTGCGCCGAGCCGCGCACGTTCTTGGCGTTCTTCCCCGACGCCGACGCGGTGCAGCGGGCCGCCACGTTGAGCGGCTGGGGGCTGAGGTCGTTCGAGTTGCGCTTCACGGTGCCGCCGTAGCCCTCCCCGCCCGCTGCGGGATCGCCACAGTCCTGCGGGGTCGGGGACACCTGCAGCACCAGCCCCAGCGCGCCGCAGGCCCTGGCCGTGCCGCAGGTCTCGCCGCCGACCTGGAGCACCGACTGGCCGGCCGCGGCCTCGGCAGGATACAGCTCGAAGATCTGCTCGATGCCCGGCAGGTGACGCACGAGCAGGTCGCCCACCGTGGCCAGGTTCGCGAGCGTGACCCCGATGTCGGTGCGGTTGTCCTTGATGAAGCCCTGCACGATGTCGAGGTCCTTCGGCCCGGTGTCGATCAGGTGCCGGATGTCAGGGTCGCTCTTCTTCAGCTGGGCCGACAGCAGCGCGAGGTTGCGCGTCCACGTGCGCAGCGGCGCGTTGAGGTCCAGCTGGGTGTTCAGCACGGTGGGCGCGTCGTTGATCAGGGCGATCGTCGCGTCGAGGTTCTGCGGGTCGCCGGCCGTGCGCAACAGCGAATTCGTGGCGTCGAGCAGGTTGCCGAGGTCTCCCCCGCGTCCGTTCACCGCCTGGCCGAGTTCGGACACGGTGGTGCGCAGGTTGTCCAGATTCACCGACTTGACCAGCCGGTCGAGGTTGACCAGCAGCGTCTGCGTCGCGGTCGGGATGTGGTTGCGCTTCATCGGGATCATCGACCCGGCCCGCACGTAGGGTGCGTTGCCGTTCGGCGGCACCAGGTTGACGTACTGCTCGCCGACGACCGACCGGTTGGCGATGGTCGCGCCGGCGCTGGCCGGGATCTTCGGTGAGTTGCAGTTGTCCAGGTTGAGGTCGACCCGCACGCCGTTGTTGATCAGGTGCAACTGGCCGACCTTGCCCACGGTGACACCGCGGTAGGTGACCTCCGCGTCGGTGAAGATGCCGCCGGAGTCCGGGAAGTCGGCGTGGATCACGCAGCTGTCATCACCGGTGACGTACTTCGCGATCCCGATGTACTCCGCGCTGACGTAGGAGATGCCGAGCAGGGTGATGACGACGAACAGGATCAGTTGGATCTTGGTGCTGCGCCTCAACATGGCGGCCTCACTTCCCCGCGCCGACGAGCATGGACGAGAGCGGGGCCGCCTTCTTGCTCTGCGTCTTCGCCCCCTTCGACAGCGGGGACGAGCCGGGGAACAAGATGGGCAGGAGCACCTTGAGGATGGGCGCCGCGGTCTGCAGGGCCCCGCCGCTGGCGCCGCCGACGCACAGCCCGATCAGCCCGCACAGGGTGTCGGTCAGGTTCAGGTTGAAGATCGCGTCCAGGTTCGCGTAGTCGCCCTTCACGATCTGCCGGGTGATGCCCAGCGGGAACGGGAAGGTGCCGGCGATGCGCAGCGCGCCCGGCAGGTCGTCGCCGGACTTCGTCAGCGCCCGGATCGCCGGGTCGAGGTTGTTCAGCGCGCTCACCAGGGAGGATTGCGTGGAGTCGATGACCCGGTTCGCGACGACCCCGAGGTTCGACAGCGACTTGAGCAGGTCGACGAGCTTGCCCCGCTCCTGGTCCAACGCCTTGAGCGCGGCGGGGAACCGGTCGAGGGCGTCGGTGAGCACGCCCTTGTTGCGGTTCAGGGTGGACGCGAGCTTGTCGATCTGCTCGAGGGCGTTGGTGATGCCGTCCTTCTGGTCGTCGAGCGTGCCGACGAAGGTGTTCAGCTGACCGAGCAGGTCGCGGGTGGCCCGCTGGCGCTCCTTGGTGCCGAGCGCCTTGTTCAGCTCGGTCGCGATCGCCTTGATCTGGCGCAGGCCACCCTCGTTGAGCAGCAGCGACAGCGCGCCCAGGACCTGCTCGACGCCGGCGGCCGAGTTGGTGGCACTGATCGGGATCTTGTCGTGGTTGGCGAGTCGGGTGCCTGAGGGCTGGCGGGACGGCGGCATGAGCGAGATGTACTTCTCGCCCAGCAGCGAGGTCTGCATCACGCTGGCCCGCGCGTTCTGGGGCAGCTGGACCGAGGCGTTGATCTCCACGTCGACGTTGGCGACCCACTTGCCGCGGTCGTTGCCCAACGAGATGGCGGTGACCTTGCCGATGGCGACGTCGTTCACCTTGACCGCGGACTGCGGCACGAGATCGAGCACGTCGGCGAACTCGATGCTCACCGTGAACGGATGGCTGCCGAGGTCGGCGCCGCCGGGCAGCGAGGCCGAGTACAGCCCCTTGAACCCGCAGCCGGACAGCACGCTGCTCACCCCGAGCAGGACCGCGAACAGGGCCACGAGCTTGCGGCGGGTCATTTCGTCCCTCCGACCAGCGTGCCGAGCGGCAGTCCGCCCGTGCCGGAGCCCGTGGTCGGCGTCGTGGGCGTGCCGCCCGACGACTTCTTCCCGAGGTTGGCGACGCCGGTACAGATCTGCTGCACGTTGCCGCCGAGGCCGGCCAGCCCCGCCAGGCCGCCGATCACCGAGCCGACCAGCGTGCTGCACACCTGGCCCACGGTCGCGAGCAGGTTGACGTTGGTGAGTGACGCCAGGTTGCTGCGGGTGCCGAGAAAACCGCCCTTGGGGTCGTAGGTGTGCACCAGGTTCGCCAGCGCCACCGGGGCGATCGACAGCGCCTCGTTGACCGAGTCCTTGTTCTTGACGACCGTGCCCAGGATCGAGCGCAGGCCCTTGATGTCGACGTTGAACTTCCCGGCGTTCTTCCTGACGAAGTTCCCGACCGCGTCGAGGGCGATCCCGAGTTGGTGCAGCGCCGCGCCGAGGTCGCCCCGCTCGGCGGCCAGGTTGCTGGCCACGCTGGCCAGCAGCGTGTTGAAGCGGCGCACCTGGCTGTCGCTGTTCTTCAGGGCGGAGGTCAGCGTCCGCAGGTTGCGCACGGTGCCGAACAGGTCCTCCTTGCTGTGCACCAGCGTCTGCGCCGCCCGCGAGACCTGCGTGATGCTGTTGCCCAACGCGGCGCCGTTGCCCTTGAGGTTCGCGGCGGCCACGTTGACCAGCTCGCTCAGCGCACCCTTGTTCTGGCCGCCCTTGTTGGCCCCGGTCGGACCCAGCGCCACCGACAGCTTGTTCACGGCGGCGTAGATGTCGTCGAGCTCGGCCGGCGCGGCGGTGTGCTTGACCGGGATGGTGGCCCCGGACGCCATCGCCTTCTCGCCGGTGCGGTACACCGGCGTCAGCTGGATGTAGCGGTCGCTGACGAGGGAGTTCGCGACCTCGACCGCGCCGCCGTCGGAGGGCAGTTTGTACTTGGCGTCGTAGTCCATGACGACCTCGACGTACGAGCCCTTCGGCGTGACCGAGTCGACCTCACCGACGTTCACGCCGAGGATGCGCACCGGGGTGCCCGGGTAGATGCCGACGGCCGCGGTGAAGCGGGCGGTGACCTTCTTGCTGTCCGAGCCGCTGAGGAAGTAGTACAGGCCGCCGGCCACGACGGCGAGCACGACCACCACGACGACGATCTTCGAGAGGTTCGCGGTCAGTTTCTTCATGGCGTGCACTCCGGCTGGGCGGTGTTGAGCAGGCCGCCGAGCACACCCTGCACGCTGAGGTTGCAGATGTAGTTGTCGAACCACTCACCGTTGCCGATGACGTTCGTGAACACCCGGTAGAACGGGCCCAGCAGCGCGAGCCCGCGGTCGAGGCTGTCCTGGTTGGTCTGCAGGATCTTGATGAACGTGTCCAGGCTGTCCAGCAGCGGGCCCAGCGTCTTCTGGTTGTCGGCCACCAGCCCGCGCAGCTGGGTGGACAGCGTGACGGTGTTCAGCAGGAGGGAGTGGATGGCGTCGCGCCGGGAGTTGAGCTCGTCGAGCAGGAGGCTGCCGTCATGCAGCAGTGCGGTGATCCGTTGATCCTGGTCGGCGAGCGTGCCGGTGACCTGGTTCGCGCTGTGCACCAGTGTTTGGAGCTTGACGTCGCGCGAGGCGATGGTGGTGGACAGCCGGGACAGGCCGGTGACCAGCGGGCGGACGCTGTCCGGCGTGCCGCTGAAGTCCTGGGCCAGGGTCTTGAACGCCGCCTGCAGGTTGGGTGTGTTGATCTTCTGGACCGTCTTGGTGAGGGCGGTGAAGGCCGGGTACACGTCGAACGGCGACGTCGTCCGCCGGCAGGTGTGCTGCTTCGTCTCGTCGCAGATGGCCTTACTGGGGTCCTGCGCCTTAGTGCCGGCCGAGTTGATGCTCAGGTACTTCGCGCCGAGCAGGGTCTTGAGCTTGATGTCGATCGTGCTCTCGTCGCCGACCCAGCCGTCCTTGATCTGGAAGCTGACCTTGACCAGACCCTTCCCGGGGTCGACCGAGACGGTGTCGACCTTGCCGGCCTTGATGCCGGCGATGCGCACCTCGTCCTCGGACTTGACGTTGGCCGACTCGGTGAAATAAGCCGTGTACTCGGTCCCGCCGCCGATCAACGGCAGCTTCGCGGCGTTGAAGGCCCCGACCAGCAGCACCAGGATGAAGACCAGCCCGATGATGCCGATGGGCAGCGGGTTGCGCTGCGAGAACGTCTTGCCGATCCGCGGCGCCTTGCGCGTGGTGAGGGGCTCGGTGCCCTTGCTGCCGCCCTGCTGCTGGCCGCCCTGCTGCTGGTCGCTCATGATCCGCACCGCCCGCCGCTGCCGCCGGTCTTGACCAGATCGTTGGCCGGGATGTTCAGATCGCCGATACCGATCTGACCGCTGAGCGTGCACAGGTAGAAGTTGAACCACGAGCCGTAGGTGGCCGTGCGGATCAGCCCGGCCAGGGTGGGTGGCAACTGCTGGACGACGTACTGCACCGTGGACTTGTTGCGGTTGAGCAGCGACACCAGGCCGGTGATGTCCTTGATGTTCTTGGCCAGCGGCGCGCGCACCTGCGTCAACAGGCCCGCCGTGGACGTCGCCAGCCGGTTGATCCCGTCGATCGAGTTGCCGATGGTCTTGCGGTCCTGGGCCAGGCCGTGCAGCACGTTGGACAGCTGGACGATGAGGTTGCGCAGCTCGTTGTCCTTGTTGCCCAGGGCCTGGAGCACGCCGCTCAGGTTGTCGATGACGTCGCCGATCACCTGGTCCTTGTCGGCGAGCGCGTTGGTGAGCGAGGCCAGCCGGGTCAGCAGGTTCTCCAGCGCGCCACCTTCGCCCTGCAGCGTCTGGATGATCTCCATCGAGAGGCTGTTGATCTGGCCCGGATCCAACCCCTGGGTGAGCGGCTCGAAGCCGGCGAAGAGCACGGTGAGGTCGACCGCCGGGTGCGTCTGCGCGATGGGGATGGTGTCCTTCGAGGACAGCACCGAGTGGTCGGTCGACGCGCCCTGCTCGACGTCGAGGTAGCGCTGCCCCACGAGGTTGCGGTACCGCAGGTACAGCGAGATCGACTTGGGCAGCGGGCGGGACTTCTGCACCGTGAAGGTGACCTCGGCGTAACTGAGTTTGCCGTTGTCCTTGTTGCGCTTGATCGTGATGCCCTCGATGTCGCCCACCCGCACGCCTGCGATGCGCACGTCGTCACCGAGCTGCACGCCCGAGGCGTCGACGAAGTCGGCCTTGTACAGCTTCGCGGCACCGTAGGAGGAGTTGCTGATGGTGGCACCCAGCACGTAGGTGGCCAGCGCGGTGATCACCAGGAAGATCGACAGCTTGATCAGTGGTGCGACGACACCCCTCATTTGAGCACCACCTGGTGGCCGCGCAGCATCGGGGCCGCGAGCAGGGTGGCCGTGCCGGAGACGTGCTTCGGGGTGGTGTGCAGGGACCCGGCGATGAGCGTGTCGACGTAGCTGTTCTCGGCCCGCGAGTTGAGCGCCTTGTCGTCGGCGCCGGCCGACTGCGCGCAGGGGGCGTCGCTGAGCGGCACGCCGTCGTTGACGCACTTGTACGCGTTGGGGATCTGGAACGGCTTGGGCGGGTGGGGCAGACCGAAACAGTTGGGGCCGAAACCGCTCACGAACCTGGGCTCCTGTCCGGGCTTGTACGGCTTGAGGTTGGCGTCGACGGTGGCGCTGAGGTGGATCTGGTTGTCGTAGATCGCCTGGCCGGCCAGGTTGTAGAGCTTGTTCAGCCCGGTGAACAGGCAGCTGAACTCGGGCGAGAACTTGTTGAGCAGCGGGAACACCTTGTTGGTCTGACCGGTGACGGTGATGATGCGCTGCTCGTTGTCACTGAGGAACGATTTCAGCACGCCCGAGGCGTCGGAGCCGGTGGCCAACAGGCTGTCCAGCCCCTTCTGCTTCTCGACCAGGGTGCGGGCCGAGGTCTGCAGGTTGCGCAACGTGGTGAAGATGTCGGGGGCGACGTCGTTGTACTCGATCGCCACCCGGCCGAGCTTCTCGATGTCGTCCACCAGCTGGCGGGTGTGCGGGTTGATCACCTTCAGGTACCGGTCGAAGTTGACCAGGGTCTGTCCGAGCTCGTCGCCGCGGCCGTGCAGGGCGTCGGCCAGCGCGGTCAGGGTGGAGTTCAGCTCCGCGGGCCGCACGGCGGTGAGCAGCGGGAACAGGTCGGAGATGACGTTCTGCGACTCGAGCGCGCCCCTCGAGCGGTCCTGGGGGATGACGTCGCCCTGCCGGATCGAGCGGTCCCGGTGCTTGGGGATGACCAGCGAGACGTACTGCTCGCCGAACAGGGTCTTCGGCAGGATCTGTGCGGTGACGTTGCTCGGGATGTCCTTGGTCCGGGTGGGGTCCAGCGACATGTTCACGATCGCGCCGGTGCCCTCCGAGCGCACCGACTTCACCGAGCCGACGATGATCCCGCGTTCCTTGACGTCGGAATCGACGATGAGCAGGTTGCCGGTGTGGTTCGCCTTGAGCGTGACCTGCACGGTGCTGGTGAACACCTTGTTGTAGATCATGATCGACAGCGTGACCAGGGCGGCGATCATCACGATGAACAGCACGCCGAGCAGCCGTCGCTTGACGACCGTGCCGAAGGAGTCCCCCGCCATGCGTCAGCCCGCCAATCGCACGCTGGTCGTGGAGCCCCAGATGGCGAAGGACAGGAAGAAGTCCAACACCGTGATGGCGACGATGGCCAGGCGCACCGCGCGGCCCACCGCGACGCCCACGCCCGCCGGGCCACCGGCGGCGGTGTAACCGAAGTAGCAGTGCGTCAGGATGATCACGATGGCGAAGATCAGGACCTTGAAGAAGGACCAGAGGACGTCGATCGGCGGCAGGAACAGATGGAAGTAGTGCGAGTAGGTGCCGGCGGAGTCGCCGTAGTAGTAGACGACGATGGCGTACGACGCGAGGTAGGACGACAGCAGGCCGATCACATACAGCGGGATGACGGCGATGAACCCGGCGATGATCCGGGTGGTGACGAGGAAGGGCAGGCTGGGCACGGCCATGACCTCGAGTGCGTCGATCTCCTCGCTGATCCGCATGGCGCCGAGCTGCGCGGTGAAGCCGCACCCGACGGTGGCCGACAGCGCCAGTCCGGCGATGAGCGGCGCGATCTCACGGGTGTTGAAGAACGCCGTGATGAAGCCGGAGTACGACGCGACGCCGAGCTGCTGCAGCGCCGCATAGCCCTGCAGCCCGACCTCGGTCCCGGTGAAGAACGACAGGAAGCCGATGACGCCGACGGTGCCGCCGATGATCGCCAGCGCGCCGCTGCCGAACACCACCTCGGACAGCAGCCGCATCGTCTCCTTCTTGTAGCGACGAATGGTGCGCGGGGTCCAGGCCAGCGCCCGGCCGTAGAACGACATCTGGTCGCCGAAGTCGTCGAGGACGCCCAGGGGTGCGGTGACCGCCTTGCGGGCGGTGGCGATGAAGTCGGTGGCCATGGCTCAGGACCCCTTCGCCGGGACGACCTCGAAATACACCGCGGTGATCACGAAGTTGACGGCGAACAGCAGCATGAAGGTGATGACCACGGACTGGTTCACGGCGTCGCCGACGCCCTTCGGGCCGCCGCCCGCGTTAAGGCCCTTGAACGCGGCGACGACACCGGCGATGAGACCGAAGATGAAGGCCTTGATCTCACCGGTGTACAGGTCGGGCAGCTGCGCGAGCGCGGAGAAACTCGCCAGGTAGGCACCCGGCGTCCCGCCCTGCAGGACCACGTTGAAGAAGTAGCCGCCGGCCACGCCGACCACGCAGACCATGCCGTTGAGGAAGGTCGAGACGAGCACGCAGCCGAGCACGCGGGGGACCACCAGACGCTGCACCGGGGAGATGCCGAGCACCTCCATGGCGTCGATCTCGTCGCGGATCTTGCGGCTGCCGAGGTCCGCGCAGATGGCCGACCCGCCGGCGCCGGAGATCAGCAGCGCGCAGACGATCGGGCTGGCCTCGCGGATGATCGCGAGCACGCTGGCCGAGCCGGTGAACGACTGGGCACCGATCTGGCGCGCCAGCGTGCCCAGTTCGAGCGCGATGACCGCGCCGAAGGGGATCGCGACCATGATGGTCGGGAAGATCGTGACGCTGGCGATGAACCAGGCCTGCTGCACGAATTCGCGCACCTGGAACGGCCGCTTGAACATCATCCGGCCGACGTCGAGGAAGAGGGCGAACAGGCTGCCCGCCTTCTTCACCCCTCCGACGGGCGACAGTGCGACCATGAATCAGCGCCCGGCGCTGGCATCCGAGGACTGGCGCCCCACGTACTGCCAGGCCTGGCCGTCCCAGCGGTAGTTCCCGTCGGGCGACATCGTGCCGACGAGACCGTCGGCGGAGCTGCTGCCGCGCGATCCGTCCTGCCCGGACGAGCCGCCGCTCGCCTGGTCCCGCTCCTGGCCGTCCTGCTGACCGCCGCCGCCGTGGCCCAGGTTGTTCTTCTCCTCGGCCTGGCGGCGCCGCTCCTCGCCTTCCTTCTCCTTCTCCATGACGTCACGGATGGCCTGCTGCGCGGCCTCGGGCAGCGTGTGCATCATGTCGAGGACCCGCTGGCGGCGCCGGCCGACGGCCGCCCGCTCCTGCACGCCCGGCGTGCACTCCATCTGCGGCGGGACGCCGGACACCTCGTCGCCGCCGACGCTGTGCCCGGCCTCGAACATCGCCCGCTCGGCGGCCATCTGCGCGGCGTCCTTCTCCTCGCTCATGCCGATCGGGCCGTTCATGTTCCCGTTCAGGAACTGCTTGATCACCGGTTCCTCGCTGGACAGCAGCACCTCGCGGGGGCCGAACATGACCAGCTCGCGGCGGAACAGCATGCCGAGATTGTCCGGGACCGTGCGCGCCATGTTGATGTTGTGCGTGACGATCAGGAACGTGGAGTCGGTCTGGGCGTTGATGTCGAGGAACAGCTGGCTGATGTAGGTCGTGCGCACCGGGTCGAGGCCGGAGTCGGGCTCGTCGACGAGGATGATCTCGGGGTTGAGCACCAGGGCGCGGGCCAGGCCCGCGCGCTTGCGCATACCGCCGGAGATCTCGCCCGGCAGCTTCCCCTCCGCGCCGGCCAGGCCGACCATGTCCATCTTCTCGGTGACGATGTCGCGGATCTCGCGCTCGCTCTTCTTGGTGTGCTCGCGCAGCGGGAAGGCGACGTTGTCGTAGAGGTTCATCGAGCCGAACAGGGCGCCGTCCTGGAACAGCACGCCGAACAGCTTGCGGGTCTCGTAGAGCTTGCCCTCGCTGCAGTGGGCGATGTCGACATCGCGGATGAAGATCGAGCCCTTGTCCGGCTTGAGCAGGCCGATGAGCGCCTTGAGGAACACCGACTTGCCGGTGCCCGACGGGCCCAGCAGCGCCGACACCTCGCCCGGCGGCAGCGTCAGCGTGACGTCACCCCAGATGGTCTGCCGGCCGAAGGTCTTCGTCAGCTCGTGGACCGCGACCTCGACGCCCACTCAGGACCCCCTCCGACATGGTGCACCGCGCAGCGACACCCGACAGCGCCGCTCGCCCGACCTGCTAACGACCGTGATACCCGCGGGTAACGCCGGACAGCGACTTAGCGTCGCATATTTCTTGGCCGATTGCGCGCCGGACCTTCGTGGCATATCCGACCCGTCGGGCATGCCTCGCGCCCGGGCCTGAACCGCCCCCAGGTGGTCGCTGTGCGCGCGCCCTTCACCGGGCCGGAGGACGCGACGGCGCACCCGACGCCCGGGGCCCCCGAGCAGGCGCGTTCGTTACCGGATCGAGATGCCCGTAGCCGTCCGCGCGGCCTGACAGGTCGCCATTCCTGTCAATCCGGCGCACGACCTGTCACCGTCCTGTCAACCAGCGTGGGAATGCCGAACGGGGCGGGCCGCCGCGTGGCGGGCCCGCCCCGTCGGGGGGTGGTGCGGGTGTTACTTGACGGTGACCGTGGCCCCGGCGCCCTCGAGGGCCTCCTTGGCCTTGTCGGCGGTCTCCTTGTTGACCTTCTCCAGCAGCGGCTTCGGCGCGCCGTCGACGAGGTCCTTGGCCTCCTTCAGGCCGAGGCTCGTCAGCGTGCGCACCTCCTTGATGACCTGGATCTTCTTCTCGCCCGCGCCCTCGAGGATGACGTCGAACTCGTCCTTCTCCTCGGGGGCCTCGGCGCCAGCGCCGCCAGCGCCTGCGGCGGGGCGGCCGCGGCCGCGACGGGCGCGGCGGCGGTGACGTCGAAGGTGTCCTCGAACTGCTTCACGAAGTCCGAGAGCTCGAGCAGCGTCATCTCCTTGAACGCGTCGAGCAGCTCGTCGGTGCTGAGCTTCGCCATGATGGCGTCCTTTCTGTTTCGCCGGTGCAGCCGGCAGTGGGTGGTTACTCCGCCGGCTCGGCGGGAGCTTCGGTGGGGGTGTCGGTCGCGCTGTCCGCGGCGCTGTCCGTTGCGCTGTCCGCGGCGGCGTCGGTAGCGGAGCCGCCGTCCTTCTTCTCCTGCAACGCAGCAGCGAGGCGGGCGAGCTGGGACAGCGGGGCCTGGAACAGGCCCGCCGCGCGGGTGGGCAGGGCCTTGAGCCCGCCGGCCACCTTGGCCAGCAGCACCTCGCGCGATTCGAGGTCGGCGATCTGGTTGATCTCGCCGGCGGACAGGACCTTGCCGTCGAGCACACCGCCCTTGATGACCAGCAGCGGGTTGGCCCGGGCGAAGTCGCGCAGGCCCTTCGCGGCCTCGACGGCATCGCCCTTGACGAAAGCGATGGCGGTGGGGCCGACGAGCAGCGCGTCGTCGATCGGGACGCCCGCGTCGGCGGCGGCCCGGCGCGTCAGGGTGTTCTTGACGACCGCGTAGGTGGTGTCGTGGCCGAGGGCCCGGCGCAGGTCGGTGATCTGCTTGACCGACAGGCCGCGGTACTCGGTGATCACGGCCGCGGACGAGGTGGTCAGCGCTTCGGTGATCTCCTCCACCGCGGTGATCTTCTCGGCGTTCGGCATCTGCTTCCTCCTCTCGTTCGGTTCGGGCTGGGTGAGACGGCCCGAGGAACGAGAAAACGCCCCGGCGCAGGGCGCACGGGGCGGCATCGAGAAGCCGAACCGAGCCATCCTGCGCGGGCCGCTCCGGCGCTCCGGAGGCGTTCGATCGCGTGCGCGCACGCGACGACCAGCGGTCTTCGGGTGGATCCGCCACCAGCCTACGCGACCGGCCGGGCGGCGGCCAAACCCGTACCGGCCCCGCGAGCCCGACCGCTGTCCGCCGGATGTGGATGTGGCCGGCGGATGCAACGTCGCAGGCCCGGCGTGCGTCTACGACATCGAGGTATCAACGCGCGCGCTGGCGCCTCCATGTGGTGCAACCGTCGATGGAGGTGACCGGTCGGATGACCGTGCAGCAGGTGCCGAAGGGCCGAACCGTGCGCCGGGCGCGCGGGCGGACGCACTCGACGGGACGGGCCGGCCACGCCGTCACGCTGTGCACCGGCGCCGGCTCCGACTGGCCCGACTGGGCACGGGCCCAGCTCGACCGGGCGGCCGTCCTGGCGGCGGTCACCCCGGCCGGCGACAGCGTGGCCGCCGCGCTGTACCGCAACTGGTTCGCCCCGCAGGTCGGCGCCGGGCGCTACCCGCGGCGGCCGTCGGTGGAGATCTTCCGCGCGGCGCACGCCGGCGCGGGCCACACCGCTGCGGACGGTGCCGCCCGCGCGGACCGTCCTGTTGCCGCCGTCGAGCGGCACGACGTCATCGGCGCCGACGGCTGGTGGCGCACCTGGGGCCGCTCCTGGACGCCGCCGCGCAGCCGCCCGGGCTCGGTGCGGGTGCTGTTCACCCCCGACCCGGCGCAGCTGGGCGACTTCGTCCACCGGCTGACCGTGGCGCTGCTGGGCGAGCCGCTGCCGTGGACGGTGGCCGTGGCCACCGAGGCCCGCCGCATCCGCCGCGCGGGCGCCGCGGTGCTGGACCTGCCCGGCGACGGCAGTGCCACCGCGCTGCTCGACGCGGTCCTGGCGCGGGTGAGCCCGACGTTGCTGGCGGTGGCCCAGCCGCTGTGCAAGCCGCTGGCCCCGGGCGCGGCGCTGGCGCAGTACCCGGACAACGGGATGACCTTCGGCGAGCACCGCTGCCACCTCGTGGCCCTCGGGTTGCGCCGCGCGGGTACTCGCGACCCGCTGACCTCGATCGCCGAGGTCTTCGCCGCGCACGGGATCGACCCGGAGCGGCCCTACCGCTCCCGCTGACGGCCGACTGGGGGTCGGCCGCCAGTGGGTTGCGCGGGTCAGGCGGTGGCCGTCTCCAGCAGGTTGCGGGTGCGGTTCGAGTCGACCGGGATACCCGGGCCCATGGTGGTGGTGAAGGTGACCTTCTTCAGGTACTTGCCCTTGGACGACGACGGCTTGGCCCGCAGCACCTCGTCCAGCGCGGCGGCGTAGTTCTCGACGAGCTGCTCGGCCGAGAACGAGGCCTTGCCGATGACCAGGTGCAGGTTGGCCTGCTTGTCGACCCGGAAGCTGATCTTGCCACCCTTGATGTCGGCGACGGCCTTGCTGACGTCGGGCGTGACGGTGCCGGTCTTCGGGTTCGGCATCAGGCCGCGGGGGCCGAGCACCCGGGCGATGCGCCCGACCTTGGCCATCTGGTCGGGGGTGGCGATGGCGGCGTCGAAGTCCAGGAAGCCGTCGGTGATCTCCTGGATGAGGTCGTCGCTACCGACCTTGTCGGCACCGGCGGCGCGAGCCTGCTCGGCCTTGTCGCCGGTGGCGAAGACGATCACGCGGGCGGTCTTGCCCGTGCCGTGCGGCAGGTTGACGGTGCCGCGGACCATCTGGTCGGCCTTGCGGGGGTCGACGCCCAGGCGCAGGGCGACCTCGACGGTGCCGTCGAACTTCGTCGACGACGATTCCTTGGCGATGGTGACGGCCTCGAGCGGCGAGTAGATCTTGCCTTCCTCGAGCTGCTCCGCGGCCTTGCGGTAGGCCTTGCTGCGCTTCATGGGTGCTGCCCTTCTGTCGTGGTCGGACGGGCGCCGGCCTTCGGCGCCCTCCCACAGGTGGTGCTGGGTGGTGCGGGTCGTGCTCAGCCCTCGACGGTGATACCCATCGAGCGCGCGGTGCCGGCGATGATCTTCGCGGCCTGGTCGACGTCGTTGGCGTTGAGGTCTTCCATCTTGGTCTGCGCGATCTCGCGGACCTGGTCCATGGTCACCTTGGCGACCTTGGTCTTGTGCGGCTCGCCGCTGCCCTTGTCGACACCGGCGGCCTTGAGCAGCAGCCGCGCCGCGGGCGGCGTCTTGGTGACGAAGGTGAACGACCGGTCCTCGTAGACCGAGATCTCGACCGGCACGATCTGGCCGCGCTGGGACTCGGTGGCCGCGTTGTAGGCCTTGCAGAACTCCATGATGTTCACGCCGTGCTGGCCGAGGGCCGGGCCGACGGGCGGGGCCGGGTTGGCGGCGCCGGCCTGGATCTGGAGCTTGATGATCGCGGAGAGCTTCTTCTTCGGAGGCATGTCCTGTCTTCCCTCAGTACTTTCTTGTTCTCTAGATCTTGGAAACCTGGCTGAACGCCAGCTCGACGGGGGTCTCGCGACCGAAGATGGACACCAGGACCCGCAGCTTCTGGTGCACCGGATCGATCTCGCTGATCGTGGCCGGCAGGGTGGCGAACGGCCCGTCCATGACGGTGACCGACTCCCCCACGGTGTAGTCGACGACGACGGCCGGGGGCTTGTCACCCGCGGCGGCCTTGCCCGGCGCGGCGACGGCCGCCGCCTTCTTGGTGGCCGGGGCCAGGATCTTGACGACCTCGTCGATGCTCAGCGGCGAGGGCCGGGAGGTGGCCCCCACGAAGCCGGTGACGCCGGGGGTGTTGCGCACCGCGCCCCATGACTCGTCGTTGAGGTCCATCCGGACCAGGATGTAACCGGGGAAGACCTTGCGCTGCACCTGCTGGCGCTTGCCGTTCTTGATCTCGACGACGTCCTCGGTGGGCACCTCGACCTGGAAGATGAAGTCCTCCATGTCCAGCGAGGAGATCCGGCTCTCGAGGTTGGTCTTGACCTTGTTCTCGTAGCCCGCGTAGGAGTGCACGACGTACCAGTCGCCGAACTGGGTCCGCAGCTCGCGGCGCAGCGTCTCGACCGGGTCCTCGTCCTCGTCCTCGACGGCGGCTTCCTCGGCGGGAACGGCCTCGGCGGGGCTCGCCTCGGCGGGGACGGCCTCGGCGGGAGCGTCCTCTTCCGCGGCGGCCTCATCCGCGGCGGCCTCGGCGGGGGCCTCCTCGACCACCGGGGCAGGGGCGGCCTCGTCGGGCGCGGCCGGTTCCGGGTCGGCGCGGTCGACGTCGTCGCCCGGTTCGCCCGCGCTCGCGCCGCCCGCGTCGAGATCGGTGTCGAGGTCGTCGGCGGCGTCACGGGTCGGGGCGTCGTCGTCGGCCCCGAGCAGCCGGGCCGCTTCGGCGAGGTCGGCGGGCCCGCTGTCGGCGGCCTCGGCCGACTCGCTGGTCGGCTCCTCGGCCAGGTCGGCCGGCAACCCGTCGGTCTTCTCGTACTCGGACACGCTCTCTCTTTCCTTGCTCAAGGTCTGGTCGCGGCGCCTAGGGCGCCCGGGTGGTGGCTCAGCCGAACACCTGGAGGACCACCTTCGCGAAGCCGATGTCCAGCCCGGCCACGATGGCGACCATGATCACCACGAAGATGATCACCACGATGCCGTAGGTGACCAGCTCCGCGCGGGAGGGCCACAGCACCTTGCGCATCTCCGAGACGCTCTCGCGCACGAATCGCGTGGGCAGGCTGCCGCGGCCGGTGCGCGCCGGACGCGGCGACGGGGAGCCCGAGGAATCGGTGCGGGTCGCGGTCACGGGCTGCTCCTTGTGTCGCTGCGGCTGGTGCTGGGTGATCGGTGCTGCGGGTCGTACTGGTCGTCCGGTCTTCGGTGCTGCGCAGGGGCGACAGGACTTGAACCTGCAACCGCCGGTTTTGGAGACCGGTGCTCTACCAATTGAGCCACGCCCCTCGGCGTACGAATTGTGCCGCACAGCGGGGCATGCTGACGCACAGGCCGGCACCGACCCCGACGCGCCAGTCTACGGGGTGCGGCCATGCGGCTCCAACTCGCCCGCGGCGCCGCCCGCGCCCCGTCCCGCTTCCCCCACGCGGTGGTCGGGATTTCAGTCGAAATCGCGACCACCGCGTGGGGGAAGGCGTCAGCGCAGCGCGCCGGCCTTGCGCAGGACGGCCACCGCGGCGGGCAGGGCGGCCAGGGCGGCGCGCAGGTTCGCGGGGCTCACGATGCGCCAGGCGTTCGCGGCCACGTAGCAGCGCAGCGCGGCGTCCCACCTCGCCGCGCCGGCGGCGGCGCGGGCCGCCTCGAGGGCGGCGGCGCCCTTGTCGTAGGTGGTGAAGTAGTAGCGCTGCTCGTCGACGCCGTAGGACTCGGTGGACGCGTCGACCGGGCCCGGCGCGGACAGCGCCGCGGGGCCTTCGGGGGTGCCGTCGACCAGCTGCTCGGCGTACTGGGCGAACGCCTCGTCCAGCCACGGGTGCAGCGCCTGCGAGTTGCCGAGCATCGCGTAGAACCACTGGTGCGCCGTCTCGTGCACCGCCACCAGCCGCGAGCCGTCGAGCATGAGGATCGAACTCGGGTACTCGATGCCGCCGCCCTGGGCCGGCACCCGGGCCACCGACAGCGACGGGAACGGGAACGGCCCGAACAGCCTGGTCAGCTCGGTGATCGCCCGGTGGAACTCGGGCACCAGCGCGTCGCGGACGGCCGCGTCGGGCGCGCCGAGGCGCAGCCGCACGCCGTCGACGGTCGTGTCGCTGACCGCGAACGGGCCGACGGCGACGCTGACGTCGCGGGCGGCGTCGAGGTGTGCCTGCCACCTGCGCGTGGCGCCGCCGGCGGGCGGGTCGGCCGGGTCGCCGGACATGATCACGGTGTCGGCGGCGGGTGCGGTGACGGTGAGGTCGGTGTCGGCGGCCTCGCTGGTCGCGCTCTCGGCGGCGAAGGCGATGAGGTCCTCCTCGTGCCACCCGTAGCCGCGTTCCCAGGCGAGCAGCGGGTGGGCCGAGGCGAAGTACGCGAACTTCCCGGCGGTGCCGAACCGGTCGAAGGAGTCCTGGCCGAGGGTCAGGGTGAACGACAGCCGCGCGCTGACCGTCGTACCGGCGGGCACGGTGGAACCGAACGGGATGTGCAGCAGGCCGCCCTGGGTGCCCGGGGCCGCGCCGGCGGCGGTGAACCGGAACCGGCCGCCACCGTGGTCGGCGACCGCCGTCCGCACGACGATCCGGTTGCCCTGGCTCACGGTGGGCCGGGTGTTGGCCGTCAGCCGGAACACCAGCTCGGTGATCGGCTTGTCGGGCGTGAAGGAGACGGTCTCGGTGCCGGTGACGGTGCGCAGCGACGCGGCCACGAGGAACGCGAGCCGGGTGTGCGGGCGCCGGGCGTCGGGGTGGGCGTAGGCGGTCGGGCACGAGGACGCCGCGCCGCCGGGCGTCGAGCCGGGCGACGTCGCGGTCGGCGCCGGCGTCGGTGCGGCGCGCCCGCCGGCCGAGCCGGAGCCCGGGATCGTCGTGGTGCAGGCGCCCAGGGCCAGCACGGCCGCCAGGAGCGTGGCCGGCGCCCGGCTCAGGCGGATTCGGCGACCCACGCCTTGCCCGTCTGCTCCTCGGCGTCGATCACGCCGAGGATGATGGGCGCCGCCAGCTTCTCCACCTGCTTGCCGACCAGCGGGACGAGCGCGGTGAAGTCGGCGTCGAGCACGACCTCGGCGAACCCGTCCGGGCGCCGGCGCAGGGCGATGGTCCCGCCCATGCGCGCCGGGGCACCGTGGAAGTCGACGTGCAGGCGGGCCGTGCGCCCACCGTCGGCGTCGGGCCGGCCCCAGGTGATGGTCTCGGTGGACGTCACCCCGGCCGGGACGATCTTGCGGATGAGCGCCGGGAAGCCGACGGTGGGCAGCTTGCGCTTGGTGCGCACGACCGCGGTGTCGGCGTCGACGGTGACGGTGATGTCCCAGCTCAGCGCGCCGGCGTCGGCGCACTTGCGCTCCTGGAACTCGCGCGAGATCGACATCGCGTACACCTGCTCGGTGGTGATGTCGTGACGCATCACCCGTTCGATCTTCACGCGCCGTCCTTCGGCGGCCGCACGACGGCGCGGGCGCGGGCGAGCACCGTCTGGCCGTCGACGGTGGCGGTGAGTTCCACCTCGGCCAGGCCGTCGTCGCGCACGGCCTTGACCACGCCGCTGACGCTCAGCACGGCCTGCCCGGGATCGGGCACCACGACGGGGCGGGTGAAGCGCACGCCGTACTCGACGACCGCCCCCGGATCCCCGGCCCAGTCGGTGACCACGCGCACGGCGCTGGCCATGGTGTACATCCCGTGCGCGATCACGTCGGGCAGCCCGAACGAGGTGGCGTAGCGCTGGTTCCAGTGGATCGGGTTGAAGTCGCCCGACGCCCCGGCGTAGCGGACGAGGTCGGCCCGCTCGATGGGGAAGTCCTGGGCCGGGAGGACGTCACCGACGTCGACGCTCACTTGCCCTCACCCCGCACGACGGTGACCGAGTACCCGGTGACCACCAGTTCGCCCTCGACGGTGCGCACCTGGGCGCTGGTGTTGATCAGGTCGTTGCCGGCCGCGGACCGGATGCTGTCGACGCGGACGACCACCTGCAGGATGTCGCCGGCGTGGACCGGCCGCTCGTGCACGAACTTCTGCTCGCCGTGCACCACCCGGCCGTAGTCGATGCCGGCCTCGGGGTCGGCGAGCAACTGGTGCCCGGCGGGGATGGTCAGCAGGATGGGCAGCGTCGGGGGCGCGACGACGTCGGGGTGCCCGAGCGCCCGGGCGGCCTCGACCGAGCGGTAGGCGGGGTTGTCGTCCTTGATCGCCTCGGCGAATTCGCGGATCTTCTCGCGGCTCACCCGGTAGGGCTCGGTCGGCGGGTACTCGCGGCCCGCGAAGGACTGGTTCACCGGCATGGAGCGCAGGTTATTCCATCGCGTCCTCGGGCACGGCGCTGCGCACCGGGAACGGCGCCGCCCCGAAGCCCTCGACGCGCGGTCGCCCCCACGGGTCGACGTCGGACAGCGTGGTGGCGACCTCGGCGTGCGGCGTCCGCAGCCGGGCCGAACGGGCGCCGCCGGCGACCACCGCGCCGATCTCGGGGGTGGCGGCGACCCGGCCGTACCAGCGGTACTTGCCGCTGATCGGGTCGAAGTGCCCGCGCAGCGTGACGGTGGCCGCCACGGTGTCCCCGTCGACGTCGAGCTCAGCGGGCCCGTCGTAGCCGTCGTCGTGCGGGTCGCTCACCGGGCGGTCCGCTCCGCGCCGACGACGCCGGCGGGCAGCGGGTCGTCGTAACCCAGTTCGATGCCGTGCTCGCGCGCGGTGCCGTCGAGCAGGTGCCAGACGCCGGTCGAGATCAGGGCCGTGGTGCGCTCGCGCGACATCGTGCGGTGCTCGAGCCACCACGAGCCGGTCGACTCGACGAAGCCGACGATGCCGTAGGCACCGGGTTCGGCCTGCTCGTCCTCGATGCCGAAGACCATCATCAGCATCTTGAGCAGGGCGGCCACGCTGTCGGCCAGCGTCACCTCCACGCTGTCCAGGGAGCCGTCGCGACGGCTGCGCAGGAACCGGTACAGATTCGGGTGCTCGTCCAGCCAGCCGACGATGACGCCCACGGCCGCGGTGATCACGCTGCGCGGCGTGCTCTGCGGGCCGAGGTCGAGCGTGGGCAGCACGCTGCCGACCACGGCCTGCACGACGTGGTCGGCGATGGCCTTGCGCAGGTCCTCGCGGTCGCGGAAGTACCGGTAGAGGACGGTGCGGCTGACGTGCGCGGCATCGGCGATCTGCTCGGCGCTCGCCCCCGGACCCCACCGGTCGATCGCTGCGGCCCCGGCCTCGACGAAGGCGGCGCGGCGCTGGGCCCGGTGCTCGGTCCAGCGCACCCGGCGCCCGTCCACGGCCCGTTGCCGTTCGGTGCGCACCTCAGTGGTCACGTCACGATCCTTCGCTGGTCACCCGAACCTCCCGGACCGGACTGTAGTCCGGCCCGCGGTGCCGCAGGGGCGCCGGGACGCAGGCGGCGACACGAGATGCGAACGCCCCGCCGGCGGAGCCGGCGGGGCGTCGGGACACGCAGGACGTTCAGCGGGTCTCGCGGTGCTCGGTGTGCTTGCCGCAGTTCGGGCAGAACTTCTTCATCGACAGCCGGTCCGGGTCGTTGCGCCGGTTCTTGACCGTGATGTAGTTGCGGTGCTTGCACTCCTGGCACGCCAAGGTGATCTTCGGGCGTACATCGGTGGCTGCCACGGGAGTTGCCTCTCTTCACGACGATCATGCGGGCCGGCCGGGTGCGGCCGGCACGTAGCGAGGGCCGGATTTGAACCGGCGACATAGCGATTATGAGCCGCTTGCTCTGCCAGACTGAGCTACCCCGCCGCGGGCCCGGTCCCCCGGGCCCCGGAGCCCCCTTACGGAATCGAACCGTAGACCTTCTCCTTACCATGGAGACGCTCTGCCGACTGAGCTAAGGGGGCGCGTGCGCCGACGGATGAGCTTACACGACGCCGTACGTGTGAAGCGTGTCTCGTCACAGCTGCAGGGGAGCCCCGCACGGGACACCCGGGTGCAACCTTGGCATCATTGGAGAGTTGGCCCGTAACGCGGCCGACACCGTCCTCGGATGGGAGCTGCAATGGTGCGCACCGCTGACGCGATCGGCGAACTCACGGGGGGCGGGCAGTGACCCGAGCGGACCCGCGACCGCCCTCGAAGATGCAGGCGGGCGTTGCCGCCCCGGGGCGGGCGAGCATCCCGCAGCGCACGCTGCGCACCGACAACTGGCGCAAGGCCCCGGTCGTCACCTTCCTGCTGCTGTCCGGGTGGGTCCTCTACGCGCTGTTGCGCACCGTGTGGCAGGCCGCGTACTTCGCCCCCAAGGAGCACTACCTCACGCCGTTCTACTCGCCGTGCGTGACGGCCAGCTGCCAGTCGGGCTCGCACGACTTCGGGGTGTGGTTCGGCCACTTCCCGGCGATCATCCCGTTCGCCATCGTCACGCTGCCGTTCCTGCTGGGCTTCCGGCTCACCTGCTACTACTACCGCCGCTCCTACTACCGCTCGTTCTGGGCGTCGCCGCCGGCGTGCGGCGTGGCCGAGCCCCACGCGAAGTACACCGGCGAGACCCGCTTCCCCCTGATCCTGCAGAACCTGCACCGCTACTTCTGGCTGGCCGCGGGCGTCATCTCCCTCGTCAACACCTGGGACGTGATCCAGGCCTTCCGGCCCGAGGGTCATTCGTTCGGCTTCGGGCTCGGCACGATCGTCATGCTGATCAACGTGGTCCTGCTCTGGGCCTACACGGTGTCCTGCCACTCCTGCCGGCACATCGTCGGCGGCCGGCTGCGCAATTTCTCCGCCCACCCGCTGCGCTACCGGGCGTGGGGCATCGTGTCCAAGCTCAACGCCAAGCACATGGAGCTGGCCTGGACCACCCTCGCCTCGCTCGCCCTCACCGACGCGTACATCGCCCTGGTCGCCTCCGGCGCCTTCAGCGACCCGCGGATTGTGAACTGACATGACCGAAGAGATCGAGAAGCACTCCTACGACGTCCTCATCCTCGGCGCCGGCGGTTCCGGGTTGCGGGCCGCGATCGCCGCGCACGAGCAGGGGCTGCGCGTCGCGGTGATCTGCAAGTCGCTGTTCGGCAAGGCGCACACGGTGATGGCCGAGGGCGGCTGTGCGGCGGCGATGGGCAACGCCAACAGCAACGACAACTGGCAGGTCCACTTCCGCGACACCATGCGCGGCGGCAAGTTCCTCAACAACTGGCGCATGGCCGAGCTGCACGCCAAGGAGGCCCCCGACCGCGTCTGGGAGCTCGAGACCTATGGCGCACTGTTCGACCGCACCAAGGACGGGCGGATCAGCCAGCGCAACTTCGGCGGCCACGAGTACCCGCGCCTGGCGCACGTCGGCGACCGCACCGGGCTCGAGCTGATCCGCACGATGCAGCAGAAGATCGTCTCGCTGCAGCAGGACGACGCCCGCAAGCGCGGGCGCGAAGGGGCCGACGAGGGCTCGCTCAAGGTGTTCGCCGAGGTGACCGTCACCGAGCTCGTCACCGACGACGACGGCGCGATCTCCGGCGCGTTCGGCTACTACCGCGAGAACGGGCAGTTCGTGCTGTTCAAGGCCCCGGCGGTCGTGCTGGCCACCGGCGGCATCGGCAAGTCGTTCAAGGTCACCTCCAACTCCTGGGAGTGCACCGGCGACGGCATGGCCCTGGCCCTGCGCGCCGGTTCCACCCTGCTGAACATGGAGTTCGTCCAGTTCCACCCCACGGGCATGGTCTGGCCGCCGTCGGTGAAGGGCATCCTCGTCACCGAGGGCGTGCGCGGCGACGGCGGCGTGCTCAAGAACGCCGAGGGCAAGCGGTTCACCTTCGACTACGTCCCCGACGTGTTCCGCGAGCAGTACGCGGACAACGAGGAGGAGGCCGACCGCTGGTACACCGACCCGGAGCACAACAAGCGCACCCCCGACCTGCTCCCCCGCGACGAGGTGGCGCGTTCGATCAACTCCGAGGTCAAGGCCGGCCGCGGGTCGCCGCACGGCGGGGTGTTCCTGGACATCGCCTCGCGGCTGCCCAAGGACGAGATCCTGCGCCGGCTGCCGTCGATGTACCACCAGTTCAAGGAGCTGGCCGACGTCGACATCACGGCCGAGCCGATGGAGGTCGGTCCGACCTGCCACTACGTCATGGGCGGTATCGAGGTCGACGCCGACACCGCGGCGGCCACCGGCGTGCCCGGCCTGTTCGCGTCCGGCGAGGTGGCCGGCGGCATGCACGGCTCGAACCGGCTGGGCGGCAACTCGCTGTCCGACCTGCTGGTGTTCGGGCGGCGCTCCGGTGAGGGCGCGGCGGCATACGTCAAGGCACTCAGGGGCCAGTACCCGAAGATCACGCAGCAGCAGGTCGACGCGCTGGCCGGTGAGGCGCTGTCGCCGTTCGAGGGCAAGGGCGAGACGGCGTACGAGCTGCACGAGGAACTGCAGCGGTGCATGAACGACCTCGTCGGCATCATCCGCAAGCGCAACGAGGTCGAGGACGCGCTCGAGCGGCTGGAGAAGCTCAAGGAGCGGGCCCAGCACGTGTCGGCGGCCGGTGGCCGCGCGTTCAACCCGGGCTGGCACCTCGCCCTCGACCTGCGCAACATGCTCCAGGTCAGCGAGTGCGTGGCCAGGGCGGCGCTGATGCGCGAGGAGTCTCGCGGCGGTCACACCCGCGACGACTACCCGGCGATGTCGGCCGAGTGGCGCAAGGTCAACCTGATCTGCTCGCTCAACGCCGAGCGCGACGGCATCGACGTGCGGCAGCAGCCCACGCCGCCCATGCGCCCGGACCTGCTGGCGCTGTTCAAGCGGAGCGAGCTCGCGAAGTACTACACGGACGCCGAGATCGTCGACGTCACCGACGACGTCCCCGAGGAGGTCAAGGCATGACAGCCGTGGAGGAGAACGCCAGCGTCGGTGCGGACGAGGCCCTGGCGAACGCCAAGGCGAAGGCCGACGACGGGAAGCAGGGCTACGACGCGCACTTTCGCGTGTGGCGCGGCGACGCCGAGGGCGGCGAACTCGTCGACTACACCGTTGCCGTCAACGAGGGCGAGGTCGTCCTCGACATCATCCACCGCCTGCAGGCCACCCAGGCCGGCGATCTGGCCGTGCGCTGGAACTGCAAGGCGGGCAAGTGCGGCTCGTGCAGCGCGGAGATCAACGGCCGCCCGCGGCTGATGTGCATGACCCGCATGTCCACGTTCGGTGAGGGCGACACGATCACCGTCACCCCCCTGCGGACCTTCCCGGTCATGAAGGACCTCGTCACCGACGTGTCCTTCAACTACAAGAAGGCTCAGGAGGTGCCGGCGTTCGCGCCGCCGCCGGGTCTCGCGCCGGGCGAGTACCGCATGGCGCAGGTCGACGTCGAGCGCTCGCAGGAGTTCCGCAAGTGCATCGAGTGCTTCCTGTGCCAGGACGTCTGCCACGTCATCCGCGACCACGAGGACAACAAGGAGTCCTTCTCCGGGCCGCGGTTCCTCATGCGGGTGGCCGAGCTGGACATGCACCCCCTCGACGCGCTCGACCGCCAGCACGCCGCCCAGGAGGACCACGGGCTGGGGATGTGCAACATCACCAAGTGCTGCACCGAGGTCTGCCCCGAGCACATCAAGATCACCGACAACGCGCTGATCCCGCTCAAGGAGCGCGTCGTCGACCGCAAGTACGACCCGCTGGTCTGGCTCGGCAACAAGATCCTGCGCCGGCCCAACTGAGCGCGGACACGGAAAAGGTCCAGGCGACCGTACGGGGGGAACGTCCGCCTGGACCGCTTTCGATTATCCGCCCCCACCCTTCGATCGCAACAAATACCGGCATATCGGCACAATCCGTGACCGAAAGCCGTGACGACCTGTCTCACTCACGTCCCGCGACGCCCGCCGACGCGGTCAGTCGACGGGGCGGTTGCGGTACCGGCCGACGAGTTCGCGGGCAGCCACCTGCATGCGCACCGGTGGCAGGCCCCGCTCGATCAGCACCAGATCGTCCACGAGCCGCTCGCCGATCTCGCGGAAGGCGCTGGGGACGCCGCCGGCCCGGTGGGCCGACAGCACCAGCCCGTCGAGGCGGCGCGCGCGGTGACCGGCGGGCATGGGCTCCTGCGGCCACACGTCGACGGCGGCACTGAACCGCCCGGCCTCGACCCGGTCGAGCAGCGCGTCGAGGTCGACCACCGCCGCGCGGCTGAGCACGAGCACCCGCCCGCCGGGCGGCACCAGGTCGAGCTGCGCCGGGCCCAGCAGCCGCTCGCTGTCGGCGGTCACGGTGGCGAGCACGAACAGCACGGCGCTGGCCCGCAGCGTCTCCTCGAGCCCACAGGGCCGGGCGCCGGCCTCGCGGATCACCGAGTCGGGCAGCCACGGGTCGTGGATGCGCAGGGTCGGCCGGAACGGCTCGAGCAGCCGGTGCAGCGCGCGGCCGAGGTTGCCGAACCCGAGCAGCCCGACGTCGGCGCCGTGCAGCACGAGCGCATCGTCGTTGCCGGCGGCGACGTAGCGCTCGGTGCCGGCGCGGAAGGCCCGGTCCTCGCGGCTGATGCCGCGGCACAGGTCGAGGGCGAGGCCCAGCGCGTACTCGGCCACCGGCTGCGCGTAGACCGGGCCGCAGCCCAGCACGTGGACGCCGCGCTCGAAGCACGTCGCGTAATCGACGTTGGGGTAGAAGTTGCCCTCGACGTTGACGACGGCGCGCAGGTGCGACGCGCGATCGAGGCGCTCGCGCGGCAGGTCGGGCTGGCCGACGACGGCGAAGGCCCGGGGCAGCAGCGCGTCCAGGTCACCGGGGTGGTCGTCGTCGATCAGAGCCACTTCGAAGACGTCGCGCAGGGCGGCGAGCCGGTCGGGGGCGAGGATGCGGTCGACGCCGTGCGGCGCGGGCACCAGCACGACCAGCGGTTTCGTGGACACGGCCCGATGCTGGCACGCTGGGGCCGTGCTGCGTTCGGTGGTGGTCGGGACCGGGTTCATGGGTGAGGTGCATACCCGCGCGGTGCGCCGCGCCGGCGGCGTCGTGGCCGGGGTGGTCGCCCGTCGGGCGGAGGCGGCCGCCGACGCGGGCGCGCGGTGGGGCGCCGAGGCCCACGGCACCGACCTGGCCACGCTCATCGAGCAGGTGGACGCCGACCTCGTCCACGTGTGCACGCCCAACGCGCTGCACGAGGCCCAGGTGCTGCTCGCGCTCGAGGCCGGCTTGCACGTGATCTGCGAGAAACCGCTGGCCACCTCGGTGGAGGCCGCCGCCCGAATGCTCACCGCGGCGCAGCGGGCCGGCGTGGTCCACGCCGTCCCCTTCGCCTACCGCTTCTACGGCTCGGTGCGCGAACTGCGGGCGCGGGCGGCCGGCGGCGCGGCGGGCCGCATCACCCTGGTGCACGGGCACTACCTGCAGGACTGGCTGGCCGACCCGGAGGCCACGAACTGGCGGGCCGACCCGGCGGCCGGCGGCCCGTCGCGGGCGTTCGCCGACATCGGGGTGCACTGGTGCGACCTCGCCGAGTTCGTCACCGGCCAGCGCATCGTGGAACTGGCCGCGGTCACGAGTTCCGTCCACGACCGCGGCGGCGGGGAGGACCTCGCCGCGGTCCTGTTCCGGCTCTCCGACGGCGCGGCGGGCACGATGCAGGTCAGCCAGGTGTCGCACGGCCGGGCCAACCGCCTCGAGCTGTACGTCGACGCCGAGCACGCGTCGTTCGGCTTCGAGCAGCAGTTCCCGGATCAGCTGTGGTTGGGCGAGCCGGGTGGTGCGCGCCGCCTCGAACGCGGCGCCGACTTCGCCGCTGCGGCCGCCACGCGCTTCGACCGGGTGCCCGCCGGGCATCCCCAGGGCTATCAGGACTGTTTCGACGCGCTGGTGGCCGACGTCTACGCGGCGGTCGGCGGCCAGGATCCCGACGGGCTGCCGACCTTCGCCGACGGCCACCGGGCCGCGGTGCTCACCGAGGCGGTGCTGGCCTCGGCCGCGGCGCAGACCTGGATCGCGGTCTGACCCGTCCTGGCGGCCGCTCAGGCCGGGGTGACGGCGAGGCCGGTACCGCTCCAGCGCACCGAACGCAGGTCGGGCACGCAGGCGTCCGGCTCGCCCTCCGGCGCGCGCCCGCCGACCCCGAGGACGTGGCCCACGCCGGCGGCGCGGCCGGCCTGCATGCCCGCGGCGGCGTCCTCGACGACCACCGTGCGCGCCGCGGGGACGCCGAGGTCGCGGGCGGCCCGGGCGTAGCCCTCGGGGTCGGGCTTGCCCTGCGTGACGTCGCCGGCGCTCACGAGCACCTCGGGCACCGGCAGCCCGGACGCGCGCAGCCGGGCCACGGCGAGCTCGCGCTTTCCCGACGTGACGATCGCCCAGGAACCGGCCGGCATGGCGGCGAGCAGCGCCTGCGCGCCGGGCAGCGCCCGGACGGTGGCCGCGTCCTCGACCTCGTAGCGGTCGATGCGCTCCAGTGCGGCGGCGGCCTGCTCGGCGGGAACCCAGGCGCCCACGGTGTCCTCGGAACGGCGGCCGTGCACCGTGGCCAGCAGCTGCTCGGGGTCGACGCCGTAGTCGCGGGCCCAACGCCGCCAGGTGGCGTCGACGGTGGCGTCGGAGTCGACCAGCACGCCGTCACAGTCGAAGAGCACGCCGACACAGGCAAGATGCACGCCGTCCACCCTAGTGAGCCGGTTCGTCCGCTCCTGCGCGGCTGACCGGATCGTTCCGGTCGTCGACCGTCCCGGGCCTCGTCACGTCGCCCGGCGGGCGGCCATGCTGGACGCATGACCACAGCGCTTCTCGTCATCGACGTCCAGGAGTCGTTCCGGGCCCGGCCGGACAACTGGGCCACAGCGTCCGCGCCCGACATCGCCGAGCGCATCGAGCGTCTCGTCGCCCACGCCCGCTCGACCGGGCAGCGGGTGGTGTGGGTGCTGCACAGCGAACCGGGGACGGGCAGCGTGTTCGACCCCGAGTCGGGCCACGTCCGGCTGCTCGACGGGCTCGTCCCCGAGGCCGGGGAGCCACTGCTGCACAAGACGAGCCACAACGCCTTCACCACCACGAACCTCGGGCAGTACCTCACCTCGGAGGGGGTCACCGAGGTCGTCGTGACCGGCATCCGCACCGAGCAGTGTTGCGAGACCACGGCCCGCCTGGCCAGCGACCTCGGCTACCGGGTGCGCTTCGTGCTCGACGCCACCGTCACCATGGCGCTGCCCCGCTGGGACGGCGAGGGGGTCCTAGGCACCGACGACGTGCTCGCCCGCACGGCCAGCGCGCTGCACGGCCGCTTCGCGGAGGTGGTGACGATCGCCGACGTGCTGGCACAGTGACCGGATGATGCGCACCGTGGTCTTCGTCGTGCCCGACCGGGTGCACCTGCTCGACGTGGCCGGTCCGGCCCAGGCCTTCTCCGCCGCGGCTGACCACGGCGCCCGCTACCACCTGGTCTTCGTGGGCGCCGCCACGTCGGTGACCAGCTACCAGGGCCTGGCGCTGCAGCTGCAGGGCGAGTGGCCGCGGCTGACCGACCGCGACCTCGTGCTGCTGCCCGGCGGCCGGGTCGACGGGCGCACGCCCCGCCGCCCGCTCGACCGGGCGAGCGCCGAACGCATTCGCGCCCACCACGAGGCGGGTGGTCGGGTGGCCAGCGTGTGCTCGGGCGCGTTCGCGCTCGCCGGGACCGGCCTGCTGGACGGGCGCCGGGCCACCACGCACCACGAGATCCAGGACGAGCTCGCCCGGCGCTTCCCGGCGGTGCAGGTCGTGCGCGACGTCCTCTACGTCATCGACGGGCGCATCGCGTCGTCGGCCGGGATCGCCAGCGGGATCGACCTCGCGCTGCACCTCCTGGGCCAGGATCACGGCCCGGCGGTGGCCGCCCGGGTGGCGCGCGCGCTCGTCGTGCCGGCCCGCCGCAACGGCTCGGCGCCGCAGGCCAGCGTCATGCTGGCCCACCGCGACCACCTGCTCGACGCCGTGCACCGCGTGCAGGATGTCCTCGACACCCGGTTCACCGACCCGCTGCCCCTCGACCGGCTCGCCCGCGTGGGCGGGGTCAGCGAACGGACCCTGACCCGGCTGTTCAGCGCGGCCACCGGCACCACGCCGACGCGCTACCAGCAGCGCCTGCGCCTCGAGCGCGCCGACGAGCTGATCGCGCAGGGCTGGACGCTCGAGGCGAGCGCCCGGGCGGTCGGCTTCTCCGACGCGCGGATGCTGCGCCGGTTGCGGGCGGGGCGCCGGGCGTCCTGACGTTCATCCGGTCAGGGGGCGAGGCGCTCGAGGCCGCCCCACACCACGTCGCGCAGGTAGTCGACCAGTTCCGCGACCTCGGCCTCCGGGTGCCGGCGCCACCACTTGGTCAGCTGCTCGGCGGCGCCGGAGATGGCGTGGGCGTAGGCGGACACGGCGCGCTCGGGCACGTGCGGCACCGCGCGGCCGACGAGCGCGGCGACCATGTCGGCGGTCTCGAAGCGCAGCCGGGCCGCCTCCTCCGCCACCGTGCCGGCGACCGCGGTGCCGCCCCCGAACAGCACGTCCCAGTGCTGGGCGCGGTCGCGGACGAAGGTGAAGTAGGCGCTCAGCCCGGCCCGCAGCTGTTCGGCCGGCTCCTGGGCAGGGTCGACGGCGGCGAGCAGGGCCGCGTCCAGTTCGGCCCGGGCGTTGCGCAGGATCTCGCGGTACAGCTCGTCCTTGTCGCGGAAGTATCGGTAGATCAGCGGCCGGGTCACGCCGGCGCGGGCGGCGATGTCCTCCAGCGACGTGCCCTGGTAGCCGCGTTCGGTGAACACCTGCGCCCCGGCGGCCACGAGCTGGGCGCGCCGGTCGGTCGGCGACAGCCGCCGCCGCAGCGCGGGGCCGTCCGATGCCGGGGCGGGGGCGGCGCTGCTCACCGGGCGAGTGTACGGCGACTCCGGTTGACAGTTGACGCATGCGTAAATAACGTCCGAGGGCACGGACCACGGGAGCGACAGCGACATCCACGCCGGTCACCGGCGGAGAGAGCGAGGGCGACGTGCGGCACCGCAACGGACGGATCCTGGGCGCGGCGCTGGTCGCCGCGGTGACGGCCGCGACCTGCCTGCACGGCGGCGTCGCGGGCGCGAGTTCGGCCGCAGTGCCGGACTCGTTCTACACCTACTCGGGCCGCGCGCCGCTGTCGTCGATGCCGCCGGGCACGGTGCTCAAGGACCGGGCGCTGACCTACCACGTCGCCGGCATCAGCGTGGCGCTGCACGTCACCCAACTGCTCTACCGCACCACGGACGCGCAGGGTCGGGCGAGCGCCGGCGTCACCTCGGTGGTGCATTCGCCGCTGCACCCGACCACCGACAAGGTGGTCGGCTACCAGTCGTTCTACGACTCGCTGAACCCGGACGACTCGCCGTCGCGCGCGATCGCCGGCGGGGTGAGCCTCGGGCAGGGCGCGGCCAACGTCGAGACGCTGCTCATCGCCCCGCTGCTGCTGCAGGGCTACAGCGTGGTGGTGACCGACACGGAGGGGCAGGCGGCCGACTTCGCCGCCGGGCCCGAGTACGGCACGACCACGCTGGACGCCATGCGCGCGGTGTCGCGCTCGTCCGCGACCGGCGTCTCGCCCACGGCCCGGGTCGGGCTCATCGGCTACTCCGGTGGCGCCATCGCCACCGACTGGGCCGCCGCGCTCGCACCGTCCTACGCACCGGACGTGAACGCCCGTCTCGTCGGCGCCGCCGAGGGCGGCGTGCTGGTCGATCCCGACCACAACCTGCACTACGTCGAGGGCAGCGCCGTGTGGGCGGGCGTGCTGCCCATGGCGCTGATCGGCGTCTCGCGGTCCTTCGGCATCGACCTCACGCCGTACATGAGCGACTACGGCAAGCAGGTCTACGCCAAGCTCGCGCATGCGTCGATCATCTCCGCGCTGGGCAGCTATCCGGGGCTCACGTGGGCCAAGCTGGCCAAGCCGCAGTACGCGCAACCGGAGAGCATCCCGGTGTTCGTCGACGCGGTGAACAAGCTCAACCTGGGCAGCATCGCCTCGCCCACGGTGCCGATGTTCATCGGGCAGGGCGCGAACGGAGCACTGGAAGGCACGTCCGGCTCGAAGCCCGGCATCGGTGCCGGCGACGGCGTCATGATCGCCGGCGACGTGCGCAGCCTGGCCCGCAAGTACTGCGCCGCCGGCACGCACGTGCGCTTCCAGCAGTACCCGCTGACGAGCCACTTCACGACCGTGCCGCTGTGGCTGCCCGCGGCCTACGCCTGGCTGAGCTCGCGGTTCGGCTCGACGCCCGCGCCGGACAACTGTTCGACCATCCCGGCCGGCAATCCGCTGACGCCGGTGCCGGCGACCTGAGCGTCGTTCTCGGTGGCGGGTGTTGGGTTCGAACCAACGTAGGCTGAGCCGGCGGTTTTACAGACCGCTCCCTTTGACCACTCGGGCAACCCGCCGAGACGGTTCGCCAGCCTACCGGAGCGCACGGTCGACTAGCGTCGGAGGGCACCGGCGTTCACTGGAGGTATCCGCGCATGGCCGATCCGTCCTTCGACATCGTCAGCAAGGTCGACCGTCAGGAGGTCGACAACGCGCTGAACCAGGCGGCCAAGGAGCTGTCCCAGCGCTTCGACTTCCGCGGCGTCAACGCGTCGGTGGAGTGGTCGGGCGAGCTCGGGATCACCATCAAGGCCGACACCGAGGAACGCGCCAAGGCCGCGCTCGACGTGCTCAAGGACAAGCTGGTCAAGCGCTCTATCTCGATGAAGGCGCTCGACGCCGGGGAGCCGAAGGCCTCGGGCAAGACGTACGTCATCGCGTCCACCCTGCGCCAGGGCATCGACCGCGACCACGCCCGCGAGATCGTCAAGCTGATCAAGGACGAGGGCCCCAAGGGCGTGCAGGCCTCGATCCAGGACGACCAGGTGCGCGTGCAGGGCAAGAAGAAGGACGCGCTGCAGGACGTGCAGAACCTCCTGCGCGGCGCCGACCTCGACGTCCCGCTCCAGTTCACCAACTACCGCTGACGTCCCTTCTTGCACGCCGGTACGACCACTCTCGGCGTGCGAAACCGGTCGTACGGAACCGGGAGTAGGGCGGCGGCCGAGCCTCAGGCCGCGGCGGCGAGCTTGCGCCGGACGCGGGTGACGACCAGCCACGGCGCGTCGCGCACCTGCTCCCACGTCACCCGGACCACGACGAAGTCGGCCCGCTCCAGCGCTTCCTGGCGCAGCTTCTCCTCGAGCAGGGCGGCGCCGTCCCGGCCGTCGTACTTGAGCCTGCCGTCGCACTCCACGATCACCCGCTCGCGTTCGTAGAGCAGATCCACCCGGTACCAACCGCGGTCGGAACGGACCCAGCCCTGCGGCCGCGGCGCGGGCAGCCCGCCGTCGATCAGGCACAGCCGGGTGAGGGACTCCAGCGGCGACTCGGCCCGTCCGTCGGCCACTTCGAGGACCCGGTCGGCGGTCCGCACGCCTGGTCGGTACCGCGCGTGGGCGCGTGCCTCGGCCAGCTCGAACGCCGTGACGTCGCCGGCGTGCAGGGCAGCGTCGGCCGCGACGAGCCCGGCGGCGACACCGGACGAGCGGGCGACGTCGATCACGGTGCGGGCCGTCGTGGTGACCGGCGCACCGAACCAGCTGACGACGTCGCCGGGTCGCTTCCCCACGCAGCGGATGAGGGCGTCCGGCCGGGCCGCGAGGTGGTCGCCGTCCACGATGCTCAGAGTCGGGCGGCGGATGGATCCGAGCACCGGCAGGCCGGCCATGGTCGCCGCGCTCTCGTGGCTGACGAACGTGCCCGGCCGCTGGCGGGCCACAGCGGCGGCGCGCACCTGGTCGGCCAGCCCGTGCGGGCGCCGGGCCGCAGCATCGGGCGAACCCGGACGGTCGTCCGGCGCCGGCGGCAACGGGCACAGGACGCCGCGGCGCGGCACCGACCAGCAGCGACGGGCGAGCAGGCTGCGGATCATCGGCTCGGACAGCCCGCAGCCGCGCGCCTGCGAGCGCCTGAGCACCAGGCCCTGCCCGCAGGCCAGTTCGACGGAGGCGGCGAGCGGGGTGCCAGCGCTCCGGTGCCGCAGGCCGGCGACGGCCAGCTGCCACTCGCGGCGGCGCTCGCGCGCGGTCAGCGGCGCTGGGCCGGGGCCGATCCCGTCGGCGTGCTCGAGCATGGCAGCAGACGGTAGGCCGATGAGCCTGCGCCGCGCGGCGGGCTGTGGACAGCCGCAACACCCGGTTCCGTACGACCGGTTTCGCGGCCGAAAACCGGTCGTACCGGCGTGCAAGAAGGGACCGGCGGTGGGCTAGTGGAGGTAGCGGGGGTCGGACTCGGCCATCTGCTCGAGGCGGGCGATGCGGCGCTCCATCGGCGGGTGGGTGGAGAACAGCCCGCGGACGCGGCCGCCGAAGGGGTTGGCGATCATCAGGTGGCTGGTGGTCGCCAGCCGCGGCGTCTGGGGCAGCGGGCGTGCGGCCGTCCCGGCCTCGAGCTTGCGCAGGGCCGAGGCCAGGGCGAGCGGGTCGGCCGAGAGCTGCGCGCCCGATTCGTCGGCCTGGTACTCGCGGGAGCGGCTGATGGACAGCTGGATGAGGGTCGCGGCCAACGGACCCAGGAAGATCATGATCAGCTCGGCGAACACGTTGCGGTCGCGGTCGTCGCCGCCGCCGCCGAAGAACAGGGCGAACTGCGCGATCATCGTGATGCCGGCGGCGACGGTGCCGGCCACCGACGAGATGAGGATGTCGCGGTTGTAGACGTGGCTGAGCTCGTGGCCGAGGACGGCGCGCAGTTCGCGCGCGTCGAGCAGCTGCAGGATGCCGTCGGTGGCACACACCGCGGCATGGCGCGGCGAGCGGCCGGTGGCGAAGGCGTTGGGCGCCCCGGTGGGCGAGACGTAGAGCCGCGGCATCGGCTGGCGGGCCGACGTGGCCAGCTCGCGCACGATCCGGTACATCGCCGGTTGCTCGATCTCGGTGACCGCCCGCGCGCCCATGGAGCGCAGCGCGATCTTGTCCGAGTTGAAATAGCTGAAACCGTTGATGGCGACCGCGACCAACAGACCGATGATCAGGCCGGTGCGCCCGGCGATGAGCCCGCCGCCGATGACGAACAGGGCGCCGAGCACGCCGAAGAGGACCGCGGTCCGCAGTCCGTTCCTCACCCCGCGCATATGGGGTCAACGTTCGGTGCGGGCGCAACCGTTCCCACGTGGGACGCGGTCACCGACGAGCTGAAAAGATGGCGGGCGTGACGACGATCGACGAGGTGCTGCAGGCCAACGTGGGCTATCCCGAGCGCTATCCGGCCGGCCGCGCGGCGGCCCCGGCGCGTGCGCTGGCCATCGTGACGTGCATGGACGCGCGCATCGACGCCTTCGCGGCGTTCGGGTTGGCGGTGGGTGACGCCCATGTGCTGCGCAACGCGGGCGGCCTGCCCACCGAGGACGCGTTGCGCTCGCTGGCGATCAGCCAGCGCGCGCTGGGCACCCGAGAGGTCCTGCTCGTGCAACACACCCGGTGCGGGCTGTCGGGCTTCGACGACGCCGCCTTCCGTGCGCAGTTGGCGCGGGAGACCGGCCGCGCCCCCACGTGGGACGTGCCCGGCTTCGACGATGTCGTGGCGTCGGTGCGGGCCTCGGTGGCGACGGTGCGGGCCTGCCCGTGGTTGCCCCACCGCGACGCGGTGCGCGGGGCCGTCTTCGACGTGGACGCCGGCACCGTCACCGCCGTCGACTGAGGGCCATCTCCCGGTTCCGGGCGACCATTTCGGGCGTCGAAAAGTGGTCGTACCGGCGTGCAAGAAGGGAACTCAGGCGGCTTGCCAGCGGAACGAGGTCATCAGGGCCTCGACGCGGCGCTCGAGCTCGTCGTCGGTGTCGTGGGCCACGACGAACTCGGCCAGCAGGGCGAGGTGCTGCTCGCCCGGGGCGGGCATGACGAAGCGGCGGGTGCCGGGGGCGGTGTCCGCGTCGAGCAGCTCGTGGGCGGCGGCGCCGGGGGCGACCTGGCGCACGTCGAGGTCCTCGTCGTCGTCGATCAGGCCGACGGTCAGGGCGCCGGTGGCCTCGCGGATGTCGTCCTCGATGACGGCGGTGCTCAGCACGGCCAGCAGCGGGGCGCCGGCCACGTCCTCGGGCAGGCCGGCCTCGGTGGGGCTGACGACCATCCACTCGCGGCAGTCCATCTCGAACGCCGGTAACACGAGGTCACCCATGAGGTCGTCCTCTCCGTACGTCGACGTGCTGCTGGCCCAGGGCTTACCCCCTGCAAGGGGTGCCCTCACGATGCGGACCCAGCGCCTGTACCCGTCATACCGCCGCGTACCGGCACCTATCCGGCTACCGGCTGCGCCGGGCCATCACTCAGGGTGACCGGTACTCCAACGCGCGAAAACCTAGCGCACCGCCAGTGGTCAAGCACACGCGGCAAGGTCCGGCGGCGCTCACGTAATATGAACAGGTTGCGACGCGGCCGCAAATGCGGCGCGTATCGCTGTTCCCGATGCCGGGAGGCACCCACCCGCATGGCCGAGCACGTGACAGAGCCAGTCGGCGCGCCGACGCACACCAAGCCGGTCGAGCAGCTGGACCAGGTCGTCATCCGCATCGCCGGTGACTCCGGCGACGGCATGCAGCTCACCGGCGACCGGTTCACCCAGGAAACGGCCATGTTCGGCAACGACCTGTCGACGCTGCCGAACTTCCCCGCCGAGATCCGCGCCCCGCAGGGCACGCTCGCCGGCGTCTCGTCCTTCCAGCTGCACTTCGCCGACCACGACATCCTGACGCCGGGCGATCGCCCCGACGTGCTGGTGGCGATGAACCCGGCCGCGCTGAAGGCCAACCTGGGCGACGTGCCCAAGGGCGCCATCCTGATCATCGACACCCACGACTTCACCACCCGGGCCCTGGCGCGGGTGGGCTGGGCGAGCAACCCGCTCGAGGACGGCACGCTCGACGACTACCAGGTGCACGCCGTCGACCTGACCCAGCTGACCCTCGACGCCCTGACCGGCAGTGCGCTCTCGCGCAAGGACGCCGGGCGCAGCAAGAACATGTTCGCCCTGGGCCTGCTGTCGTGGATGTACTCGCGGCCGACCGAGGGCACGCTGAACTTCGTCCGGCGCAAGTTCGCGAGCAAGCCCGACATCGCCGAGGCCAACGTCACCGCGTTCAAGGCGGGCTGGAACTTCGGCGAGACCACCGAGGCGTTCGGTGTCGCCTACGAGGTGAAGCCCGCCCGGCTGGCCAGCGGCACCTACCGCAACATCAGCGGCAACGCCGCGCTGGCCTACGGTCTGGTGGCCGCGTCGCTGCGCTCGGGGCTGCCGCTGTTCCTCGGCGCCTACCCGATCACGCCGGCCTCGGACATCCTGCACGAGCTGGCCAAGCACAAGCGCTTCGGCGTGCGCACCTTCCAGGCCGAGGACGAGATCGCCGGCATCGGCGCCGCGCTGGGCGCCGCCTTCGGCGGTTCGCTCGCGGTGACCACGTCCTCCGGCCCCGGCGTGGCCCTCAAGGGCGAGACCATCGGCCTCGCCGTGTCCCTCGAACTGCCGCTGATCATCTGCGACATCCAGCGGGGCGGCCCGTCCACCGGCCTGCCGACGAAGACCGAGCAGTCCGACCTGCTGCAGGCGATGTTCGGCCGCAACGGCGAGGCGCCGGTGCCGATCGTGGCGCCGCAGTCACCGGGCGACTGCTTCAGCGCCGCGCTCGAGGCCGCGCGCATCGCGCTCACCTACCGCACGCCGGTGTTCCTGCTCTCCGACGGCTACCTCGCCAACGGCTCCGAGCCGTGGCCGGTGCCCGAGGTGGACACCCTGCCCGACCTGTCGGTCGAGTTCGCCACCGAGCCGAACGGCACGGGTGACGAGGAGGGCGTGTACCTGCCTTACCTGCGCGACCCCGACACGCTGGCCCGGCCGTGGGCGGTGCCGGGGACGAAGGGCCTGGAGCACCGCATCGGGGGCATCGAGAAGGCCGACCGCACCGGCAACATCAGCTACGACCCCGACAACCACGACTTCATGGTCCGCACCCGCCAGGCCAAGGTCGATCGCATCGCCGACTCCCTCGCCCCGTTGGAGGTCGACGACCCCGGGGGCGAGGCGCGGGTGCTGGTCCTCGGCTGGGGTTCGACGTACGGACCCATCGGCGCGGCCTGCCGGCAGGTGCGGGCCACCGGCGCGTCCGTCGCGCAGGCGCACCTGCGCCACCTCAACCCGTTCCCCAACGATCTGGGCGACGTGCTGCGCCGCTACGACAAGGTCGTCGTCCCCGAGATGAACCTCGGCCAGCTGGCCATGCTGCTCCGGGCGAAGTACCTGGTCGACGCGATCAGCGTGACGCAGGTGCGCGGGCTGCCCTTCAAGGCCGACGAGCTCGCCGAGATGCTGCAAGGAGTCGTGAGCCATGACTGAGCTGGGCCTCAAGCCGAAGGACTTCAAGACCGACCAGGAGGTCCGCTGGTGCCCCGGCTGCGGGGACTACGCGATCCTCGCCGCCGTGCAGGGCTTCATGCCCGAGCTGGGCGTGGCCCGCGAGAACATCGTGTTCATCTCGGGCATCGGCTGCTCCTCGCGCTTCCCGTACTACATGAACACGTTCGGCATGCACTCGATCCACGGCCGCGCGCCGGCGATCGCCACCGGCCTGTCGGCGTCGCGGCCCGACCTGTCGGTGTGGGTCGTCACCGGTGACGGCGACGCGCTGTCGATCGGCGGCAACCACCTGATCCACGCGCTGCGCCGCAACGTCAACCTGAAGATCCTGCTGTTCAACAACCAGATCTACGGGCTGACGAAGGGCCAGTACTCCCCCACCTCCGAGATCGGCAAGATCACCAAGTCGACGCCGATGGGCTCGCTGGACCACCCGTTCAACCCGGTCTCGATCGCGCTCGGCGCCGAGGCCACCTTCGTGGCCCGCACCATGGACTCCGACCGCAAGCACCTGCAGTCGGTGCTGCGCGCCGCGGCCGACCACGAGGGCACCGCGCTCATCGAGATCTACCAGAACTGCAACATCTTCAACGACGGCGCCTTCGACGTGCTGAAGGACTCCGACACCCGCGACGACTGGACGATCCGCCTCGAGCACGGGCAACCGCTGCGCTTCGGCCAGGACGGCGACAAGGCGGTCGTGCGCGACGAGTTCGGTTCGCTGTCGGTGGCCGACGGCGTGGCCGAGGGCGACCCGCGCGTGGTCGTGCACGACGCACACCGCGACGACCCGTCCTACGCGTTCGCGCTGTCCCGGCTGACCACGTCCGCGCACGAGCGTTACGCGCCGATGGGCGTGTTCCGCGACGTCACCCGCCCGGTGTACGACCGGATGATGAGCGAGCAGCTGGACACCGCCCGCGCCGCGGCCCCGGGCGACGACGCGGCCCTGCAACAGTTGCTGCTCGGGTCGGACACCTGGCAGGTCGGCTGACGGTCGCGGCAGGCCATCGACCGGCCGATGGCCGGGTAATTCGGCGGCCTGCGCTTCGTAGGGTGGAACGGTGAAGGACGGCGCGGACGACCGCGACGGCGATGCGCGCCGCGGTCTGGTCTTCGGCACGGGCGCCTACCTGCTGTGGGGGATCTTCCCGCTCTACTTCCCGCTGTTGGAACCGGCCGGCACCATCGAGATCCTGGCCGAGCGCATGGCGTGGTCGCTGGTCCTGATGGTGGGCGTCGTCGCCGTGCAGCGACGCTGGGGGTCGGTGCGCGCCGTCGTGCGCAACCGGCGCCAGTTCGGGTTGCTGTCGGCCGGCGCGGTGCTCATCGCCGTCAACTGGGGCACCTACATCTACGGCGTCAACATCGGCCGCGTGGTGGAGACCAGCCTCGGCTACTTCATCAACCCGCTGCTCACGATCCTGCTGGGCGTGATCGTGCTGCGCGAGCGGCTGCGCCCCGCGCAGTGGGCCGCGGTCGGCATCGGCGCGGTGGCCGTGCTGGTGATCGCCGTCGACTACGGCCACCCTCCGTGGATCGCGCTGACGCTCGCCACCTCGTTCGGGCTGTACGGCTTCTGCAAGAAGCAGGCGCGGGCCGGCGCGGTCGACTCGCTCATGGTGGAGACCAGCGTGCAGTTCGTGCCCGCCATGATCGCGCTGGCCGTGATCGGTGCGCAGGGCAACCTCGTGTTCGGCACCCGGACGCCCACGTCGCTGCTGCTGGCCGGCGCCGGCGTGATCACGGTCGTGCCCCTGCTGCTGTTCGCCTCGGCCACCCGGCGCCTCCCGCTCAGCGTGATCGGGCTGCTGCAGTACATGACGCCGCTGCTGCAGTTCGGCGTCGGCGTGGGCATCCGCCACGAGTCGCTGCCGGTGGCCGAGTTCGTCGGCTTCTGCCTGGTCTGGCTCGCCCTGGTCGTGCTCACCGTCGACGGCCTGCGCAACCAGCGCGCCACCCGGCGCAGACAGGCCGAGGCGCAGCACACCGTCGTGGTGTGAGGATGGCACGATCGTCGGATGCCGGAACCGACGGATGTCCTGCAGGGACTGCGTGCCTCGACCGCCGATCTCGTGCTCGGCCTGACCGAGACGCGCTGGACCGACGCCGAGCTGACCACGGCGACGTTGCTGCCCGGCTGGACGCGCGGACACCTGCTCACGCACCTCGCCCGCAACGCCGACAGCATCGCCGGCACACTGTCGGGCACGCTGCGCGGCGAGGTGATCGCCCAGTACCCGGGCGGGCGGCAGCAGCGCAACGGTGACATCGAGGCCGGCGCCGGCCGGCACCTGGCCGAGCAGCTGACCGACGTGCGCGAGTCGGCGGCCAAGCTGGACCGGGTGTTCGGCGCGCTCGGCGAGGCCGAGGCCTGGGACCGGCCCTCGGGCGACGACCTGCCGGCGCACGAATGGCTGCGCCGGCGCTGGCTGGAGGTGGAGGTGCACCGCGTCGACCTCGACTGCGGCTACACCCCCGACCGCTGGCCCCCGCTGTTCGTGGCCTCCCTTTGGCCCGAGATCGCGCCGACGCTGGGCGAACGCGCCACCGGCCCGGTGCGGGTCGAGGTCACGGTCGACGGCTCGCTGTCCGGCGCGGTCACCGACGAGGTGGTCGGCTCGAGCTTCGAGGCCGGCCACGGGGACGCGCGCACCGAGGTCCGCGGGCCGGACTGGGCGGTGCTGGCGTGGTTGCTGGGCCGCCGGTCGGCGGCCGAGGCGGCGCTGGGCGCCGCGCCCGCGCTGCGCCCCTGGCGCTGAGGCGCCGGGCGCGGTTCAGGCGTCGCGCCGGCCGAGATCGGCCAGGGCCGCGGTGACGTCGATGATCCGCTGCTTGCGCACCTCCGGCTTGTCGATCTCCTTGGCCACGAACTTGGCCACCGACCGGCGCAGCTCGCCGTCGACGCCGGCGATCACTTGCAGCACCGACGCGCGCAGCCCGTCGGCCCGCACGTCGACCGTGACGTTCTCCTCGGTCGGCGCCTCGACGTCGACGACGATCAGCAGCGGCTCGGCCGCCCGTGCGGTGAGCGCGAGGTCGATCTGCACGGTGGCGTCGAAGCGGTGCTTGTCGAAGCTGACCTCGATGAGCATCTGCAGGTCGAGCGGCACGCTGAGGTCGAAGGCGACGTGCTCGCCCTCGCGCTCGCGCAGCGTGGGCCGGCCGACCCGGCCGCTGGCGCTGACCTTGACCAGGCTGATCGGCCCGACGGAGATCGGGCCGACCTCGATCGGGCGCCCCTCGAGGCTGCCCACCGCCTCCTCGAGGCGTTCGCGGGTGACCGCGGTGCGGAAGAACCGCTGGCCGAACTCGGCGTAGCTGATGTGCGTCAGCGTCGTGGTGTCCGGCCCCTCGTCGGCCGCGTCGTCACTGTGCGGGCTCGGGCGCTTCGCCTCGGATGCGGTCACAGCACCCATCGTCCCCAACGGGGACGGGCGTTGCACCTCGGGGGGCGCGCCGCGCTCACCCGCCCAGCTGGGGGTCGCTGACGCCGGGCCGGCCCGTGTCGATGCGCCCGGCGAGCACCTGGCTGAACCGGGGCACGTGTGCGGCGCTGAGCCGCACGTCGTACCAGCCGCCCGAGCGCGCGGTGGGCACCCGCACGGTGACGGTGCCGCCGGCCGCCAGGTCGACCTGCCGGCGGCCCGAGTACACGTCGTCGACGGCGACGCGCACCGCCGACGCACCGGGATTGGCCAGCTGCAGCACGAGAGCGGAGCGGTCGCCGGACGGGCGGGCCTGCACCTGCGGCCCGGGGTGGGAGGTGGCGCCGGTGCAGCGGCGGTAGAAGCCGTCGGGGCCGTGCAGGTGCACGTCGTAATCACCGGTGACGGCCACGGCGGCCGCGAGCTCGGTGCCGGCTGCCAGGGTGTAGGTGCGCGGCTGCACCTCGGCGTCGGTGCGCCGCAGCTGCAGCTGCGCGCCGAGCGTGCCGGTGTTGCGCAGCTGCAGCGCCAGCCCGCCGGGCTGGGTGGTGGCGTCGACCTCCAGGGCGTAGCCGAGGGCGCGCGACGGCCGGGTGCCGCTCTCCTGGGTGGGCACGCTCTGGGTCCGGGGCACCGGCGGCACGTAGTCGGGATGCCGGTCGTGGTCCTCGGGCCGGAAGCGGCCGGTGGCCGGCAGGACCGGCACCTTCGGCTGGGTCCGGCCGAAGTCGAAGGCGGTGGTGAGATCGCCGCAGACGGCTCGCCGCCACGGGGTGATGTTGGGTTCGTGCACCCCGAAGCGGCGCTCCATGAACTGGACGATCGACGTGTGGTCGAAGGTCTGCGAGCAGACCCAGCCGCCGGTGCTCCACGGCGAGACGACGACCATGGGCACCCGCGCACCGAGCCCGTAGTTGTCGCGCACGCCGGCGGCACCGGTGTAGAGCTCGTTGTCGGTGGGCACCGTGGACGCGCCGGGGTTCACGTCGCTGTCGGGGTAGGCGGGGACGACGTGGTCGAAGAAGCCGTCGTTCTCGTCGTAGGTGATGAACAGCGCCGTCTTCGACCACACCTCGGGATCGGCGGTGAGCGCGTCGAGGACCTTGGCGGTGTACCAGGCGCCGTAGTTGACCGGCCAGTTCGGGTGCTCGCTGAACGCCTCCGGCGCCACGATCCAGGAGATCTGCGGCAGCCGGCCGCCCTTGACGTCGGCCGCGAGCTGACCGAAGTAGCCGTCGCCGTGCGCGGCATGGGTGCCGGTGCGCGCCTTGTCGTAGAACGGGTCACCGGGCCGGGCGGTGCGGTAGCGGTCGAAGTAGAGCAGCGAGTTGTCGCCGTAATTGCCGATGTAGGGGTCGTCGGTCCAGCCCCAGCCGCCGGCGGCGTCCAGGCCGGTGCCGACGTCCTGGTAGATCTTCCACGACACACCGGCGGCCTCGAGCCGTTCGGGATAGGTGGTCCAGCTGTACCCGAGTTCGTCGTTGCCGATGACCGGGCCGCCGCCCTTGCCGTCGTTGCCGACCCATCCCGTCCACATGTAGTAGCGGTTCGGGTCGGTGGAGCTCAGCAGCGAGCAGTGGTAGGCGTCGCAGACGGTGAACGCGTCGGCCAGCGCGTAGTGGAACGGCATGTCGCGGCGCTCGAGGTGGGCCATGGTGGTGGTGCCCTTGGCCGGGATCCACTGGTCCCACCGGCCGCCGTGGAAGGCCTCGTGCTGGCCGTTCCAGCTGTGGTCGAGGTCCTGGACGAAGGCCAGCCCGAGGTCGTCGACGTCGGGGCGGAACGGCAGCACGTCGCGACGCCCGTCGGGCTGGTGCCACACCGGCTTGCCGCTCGGCAGGACCGCCGGGTGCGGGTCGCCGAAACCGCGCACGCCGCGCATGGTCCCGAACATGTGGTCGAACGCGCGGTTCTCCTGCATGAGCACGACGATGTGCTCGACGTCGGCGAGCGTGCCGGTGCCCCGGTGAGCGGGCACGGCGGCCGCGCGGGCGATGCTGGTGGGCAGCGCGGTCAGCGCCGCGGCGCCCCCGGCCAGCTGCAGGAACCGGCGACGGTCGACGTTCGGCATGAGAGGTCCCTCCTCGGGGCGGGTACGAGCGAACCGTATCGTTTCACCGCGGTTCGTCCGCGCGGCGAACTCGCGGTGGACGGCGGTCGGCGACGGCGCCGCGCGCCGTCGTCGGCCACAGGCACGCAAACGAGGGGAACAGCGGTGACAGCCCACACACGGTCCACCCGGTGGCGCACGCTCGAGCTCTTCAGGCTCGTCTGGGGTGTGGCACTGCTCGCCCGCCCCGGCGACGTGCTCAGGCGCGTGCATGATCTGCGCGTCGATCAGCGCAGCCTCGTCGTCGCCCGCGTGCTCGGCGCGCGCCACATCGTGCAGGCGGTGCTCTCCGGCGTGCGCCCGAGCCCGGAGGTGCTGGCGATGGGCGCCTGGGTCGACGTAGCGCACGCCTCGACGGCGTTCGCGTTCGCCGCCACCGACCGCGAACGGGCCCGCGCCGGGCTGATCGACGGCACCCTGGCCCTGGGCTGGGGCTACGGCGGGGTGCACGACCTGGGCCGGGCGGCCGCGACCGCGCCGCGGCACCAGCGCGGCCGCGACCGGCTCGCGCGCCTGGTGCTCGCCCGCGTGCCGGGCGGGCGCTGGCTGCTGGCCCGCGGACGGCAGACTTAGCGACGTGACCCCGCCCGCGCGTGACCCGAGACGAGTGCGGTTCTGGGGGTGGCTGGCGCTGCTCGCCGCGATCATCATCGTGGTCGTGGGCCTGCTCATCGGCCGCCCCTGGACCAAGTGCCACTGCCCGCTGCACCCGCACCACTCGCTGCGGGAACCGGGTCAGCCGGTCCTGGCGACCACGACGTCGGCGAGCGAGCGCAGCGCGGAGCGCGCCGGGACGTCGGGCAGCGCCGCCATCGGCTCTCGGGCGCTGTCGGCGTAGCGGCGCAGCGTGGCGCGGGCCTGGTCGAGGGCCGGGGACGAGCGCAGCAACGCGAGGGCCTCGGCGACGTCGGCGTCGTCGGTGATCGGGCCGGCCACCAGCTCGCGCAGCCGGCTACTGCCGGGCGAGGTGTCGCGCAGCGCGTAGAGCACCGGGAGGGTGGCCACGCCCTCGCGCAGATCGGTGCCCGGCGTCTTGCCCGACTCCGCCGACTCGGAGGCGATGTCGAGGATGTCGTCGCTGATCTGGAAGGCCACACCGATGCGCTCGCTGAACACGCGCAGGGCCGCGATCGCCTCCTCGGGCACGCCGGCGAAGTGCGCGCCGAACTCGGCCGCCGTGGCGATCAGCGAACCGGTCTTGTCGGCGAGCACGCCGAGGTAGTGCTCGATCGGGTCGGCACCCGCGCGCGGACCCACCGTCTCGCGGATCTGGCCGACGACCAGCCGCTCGAAGGTCCGGGCCTGCAACCGAACGGCGTAGGGGCCGAGATCGGCGAGGATGTTGGAGGCGCGGGAGAACAGGAAGTCGCCGGTGAGGATGGCGACGGCGTTGTCCCACCGGGCGTTGGCCGACTCGGTGCCACGCCGGACGGGCGCCTCGTCCATGACGTCGTCGTGGTAGAGCGTGGCCAGATGGGTGAGCTCGCAGACCACCGCGGCCGCCACGATCTCGGGACGGGTGGGGTCGCCGAGATGCGCCGCCAGCACGCTGAGGGTGGGCCGGAACCGCTTGCCCCCCGCTCGCACCAGGTGGCTGGACACGCCGGACACGAACTCGTCGGGAGCCAGCACGGCCTCGCGCAGGGCCGCCTCGACCGCCTCGACCCCGGCCCGCACCGACTCGCCCAGGGCCGGGTCGTCGAACGTGGCCTCGAGTTCGGGCGCCTGCGCGCCCGCACCCCCCGTGTTCGTCACCCGGTCAGTTTGGCAGCCTTCGACGCCAGGTCGATGATCGGCTGTGGGAACAGGCCCAGCACGATCGTCACGACCACGCCGAAGGTCAGGGCCACGGTGGTCGACCAGCCCGGGATCGCGATCGTCGGGCCGTTCTCCGGCGGCTCGGCGAAGAACATCAGCACGACGATGCGCAGGTAGAAGAAGGCCGCGATCGCCGACGCGATCAGCGCCATCACCACTAGCGGAGCGGCGACGTGGTACGCGGCCCGGAACACGTAGAACTTGCCGGTGAACCCGGACGTCAACGGGATGCCGGCCATGGACATGAGCAGGATCGTCATGGTGACCGCCACCAGCGGGCTCTTGCGGGCCAACCCGGCCCATTGCGCCAGCGATGTGGCCTCGCCGTCGGCGTCGCGCACCATCATCAGCAGGCCGAACGCGGCGAGCGTGGTGAAACCGTAGGTGAGCAGGTAGAACAGCACGCTGGAGATGCCGTCCGCGGTCAGCGACACCACGCCGACGAGGATGAACCCCGCGTGCGCGATCGACGAGTAGGCCAGGATGCGTTTGACGTCCGTCTGGGTCAGGCCGAACACCGCCCCCACCACCATCGACGCGATGGCCACACCCCACACGATCGGCCGCCAGTCGCTGGCCGTGGTGCTGAAGCCCAGGTAGAGCACGCGCAGGATCGCGCCGAACGCGGCCACCTTGGTGCAGGCGGCCATGAACGCGGTGACCGGGGTGGGCGCGCCCTGGTAGACGTCCGGCGTCCAGCTGTGGAAGGGCGCGATGCCGGCCTTGAACAGCAGCCCGACCAGCAGCAGGCCGAAGCCGGCGTAGAGCAGCACGTCGGACTTCGTCGACGACTGTGCCGCACCGAGGATGCCGCGCAGGTCGACCGAGTCGGCGTAACCGTAGAGCAGGGCCAGGCCGTACAGGAAGAACGCCGAGGCGAACGCCCCGAGCAGGAAGTACTTGACCGCGGCCTCCTGGCTGAGCAGCCGCCGGCGCCGGGCCATGCCCGCCATCAGGTACAGCGGCAGGGACAGCACCTCGAGGGCCACGAACATCAGCAGCAGGTTGTTCGCGATCGGGAAGATCAGCATGCCGGCGACGGCGAAGAGCATGAGCGGGAAGACCTCGGTCTGCACCTTCTCCGTCTGCGACAGGCGCCGGTCCTCGCGCGAGCCGACGACCACGGCCGCCGCGGCCACGATCGGGCCCCCGACGTCCACGCTGCGCTCGGCCATCAGCAACGCGGCCATGATCGCCAGCACGACGATGGTGCCCTGGATGAACAGGCCGGTCTTGTCGACGCCCAGCGAGCCGAAGAAGAACGTGTCGTTGCCGCTCGGCGAGGGGGTGGCGATGTTGGTCTCGTGCAGCACGCCGATGGCGACCATCGCCCCGGCCAGCCCGAGCAGCGTGACCGTGACCTGCACGCCGAACCGGTCGCGGACGGGCACGACGGCCTCGACCAGCACCCCGAGCAGGGCGGCGCCCAGCACGATGAAGATGGGCATCAGCGCGTGGTACGCGACCGACGGGGTGCTGATGGTGTCGGGCGCGGCGGCCAGCAACGTGGCGCTCACTTGCGTCCTCCTGCGACGGGGCCGTACTGCGGCGAGGGATCGCTCTTGTGCACGTCGGTGAGCGTGGCCTTCACCGCCGGGTTGATGATGTCGAGCACCGGCTTCGGGTAGACGCCGAGGAACACGATCAGCGCCAGCAGCGGCGCGACGGCGAAGATCTCGCGCAGGTTGAGGTCACGGAACTTCTTGACCTTCTCGCTGACCACGCCCTGGAAGGTGCGCTGGTAGAGGTACAGCACGTAGATCGCGGCCAGGACGATGCCGGTCGTCGCGATGATCGCGTAGCCCTTGTACCGGGTGAAGGTGCCCACCAGCACCAGGAACTCGCTGATGAAGGTGCTCATGCCCGGCAGGGCCAGCGCGGACAGGCCGGTGAGCAGGAACAGCCCGGCCAGGACCGGCGTGACCTTCGCCGCCCCGCCGTAGTCGTCGACGTTGCGGCTCTTGCCCCGCGCGATCAGCAAGCCGACCACCAGGAACAGCGCACCGGTGGAGAAGCCGTGGTTGACCATGTAGAGCACGGCGCCGGTGCCGCCCTGCGTGGTGAAGGCGAAGATGCCCACGCCGATGAAGCCGAAGTGCGCGACCGAGGTGTACGCGACCAGCCGTTTCATGTCGCGCTGGCCGATGGCCAGGAACGCGGCGTAGAGGATGCCGATGACCGAGAGCACGAGCACGGCCGGGGCGAAGAAGCGCGACGCGCCCGGGAACAGCGGCAGGCAGTAACGCAGGAAGCCGAACGTGCCCACCTTGTCCAGCACGCCGACCAGCAGCGCGGCGCCCCCGGCCGGGGCCTCGGCGCCGGCGTCGGGCAGCCAGGTGTGGAACGGCACGAGCGGTGCCTTGATGGCGAAGGCGATGAAGAAGCCGAGGAACAGCCACTTCTGGGTGGCGTCGTTGGGCAGGGGATGCGCGATGAGGTCGGTGATGGAGAACGTCTTGGCCGGGTTGGTGAGGTACAGCCCGATGACGCTCGCCAGCATCAGCAGGCCGCCGATGAGCGAGTAGAGGAAGAACTTCATCGCCGCGTACTGGCGGCGCGGGCCACCGAAGCTGCCGATGATGAAGTACATCGGTACGAGCATGGCCTCGAAGAACACGTAGAACAGGAACACGTCGGTGGCGGTGAAGACGCCGACCATGAAGAACTCGAGCAGCAGCAGGAGGGCGAAGTAGTTCTTCACGTTGCGCCGCTTGCCCCGGGCCGGGGTGGCCTCCTCGGCACCGGATTTGCTGTCCAGGGAGTTCCAGCTGGCCAGGATCACCGCGGGCACCAGCAGCACCGACATGGCGACCAGCACCAGGGCGATGCCGTCGACGCCGAACGCGATGTGCACGCCGAACGCCTTGATCCAGGTGACGCTGAACTGGTCCTGGAAGCGGGCGGCGTGCTGGCCGGTGTCGAAGGTGAACAGGACGACCAGGACGTAGACGACCTCGATCAGCGAGACCGCGATCGCGGCCTGCTTGGCCAGCAGCGCCTGCTCCTCCCTGAGGGCGAAGATCCCGAGCGAGCCCACCAACGGGATCAGGACCAGGATCAGCAGGGTCACATCGTGATGCATTACTGGAACCTGATCGCGAGGAGGACGGCGACGAGCGCGATGGAGCCGCCGAGCATGGACAGGGCATAACTGCGGACGAAGCCGGTCTGCATTCGCCTCAGGCGGGCCGACCCGCCGCCGAGACCGGCGCCGAGCCCGCTCACGACGCCGTCGACGCCACGGTTGTCGAAGTACACCAGGGCCCGGGTCAGCCACTGGCCGGGCTTCATCAGGACGTTCTCGTTGAAGGCGTCGGCGAACAGGTTGCGGCGGGCGAGCGTGGTGATGGGCGAGACCCCGATCGGCTGGATCTTCGGCACCTGGCGGAACGCGACGAACCCGCCGGCCGCACCGAGGGCCACGACGAGCAGCGTGATGAGCGACAGCACGACCGGCGAGACGGTGTGCACGCCGACCTCCTCGCTCGGGCCGACCGACGGCGTGAGCCAGTGCTGCACCCCGCCGCCGACGATGAGCAGGAAGCCGCCGACCAGCGCCAGCAGCCCCAGCACGATCATGGGCGCGGTCATCACCGGTGGGGCCTCGTGCGGGTGCACGTCGTCCTCCCACCGCTTCTTGCCCAGGAAGGTCATGACCAGCGCCCGGGTCATGTAGAACGCGGTGATGCCGGCGCCGAGCAGGGCACAGATGCCCAGGATCCAGCCCGAGGTGCCGCCCTTGTCGAACGCGGCCTCGATGATCTTGTCCTTGGTCCAGAAGCCGGTGGCCAGCGGGAAGCCGATGATGGCCAGGTAGCCGCAGACGAACACCCCGAAGGTGATCGGCATGACCCGCGCCAGGCCGCCGAAGCGGCGCATGTCGATCCGGTCGTTCATGGCGTGCATGACGGAACCGGCCGAGAGGAACAGCGCTGCCTTGAAGAAACCGTGGCCGAGCAGATGGATGATGCCGATCGCGTACACGCCGGGCCCGAGGCCGACGGCGAGGAACATGTACCCGATCTGGCTCACGGTGGAGTTCGCGAGCACTCGTTTCAGGTCGTCCTGGCCGCAACCGGCGATGCACCCGTAGAGCAGGGTGATGGCGCCGATGATCGTGACGACGGTGCGCGCGGCGTCGGAGGCGTTGAAGATCGGCGCCGAGCGGGCGATGAGGTAGACGCCCGCGGTGACCATCGTGGCCGCGTGGATCAGCGCCGACACCGGGGTCGGACCCTCCATGGCGTCGGGCAGCCAGGTCTGCAGCGGGAACTGCCCGGACTTGCCGCACGCCCCGAGCAGCAGCATCAGCCCGATGGCCGCGGCCACCCCGCTGGAGGCCTTGCCGTCGAACTGCGGCAGCACGCCCGCGAAGGACGTGCTGCCGAAGTAGGCGAACATCAGCATGATCGCGATGGACAGGCCGACGTCGCCGACGCGGTTGGCGAAGAACGCCTTGTTGCCGGCCGTGGCCGCGGAGTTGCGGTTGAAGTAGTAGGAGATGAGCAGGTAGGACGCGAGGCCCACACCCTCCCAGCCGACGTAGAGCAGCAGATAGCTGTCGGAGAGCACCAGCAGCAGCATGGCCGCGATGAACAGGTTGAAGTACCCGAAGAAGCGGCGCCGCCCGTCGTCGTGGGCCATGTAGCCCACGGCGTAGATGTGGATCAGCGAGCCCACGCCGGTGATGAGCAGGACGAACACCATCGCCAGCGGGTCGAGCAGCATGCCGGCGTCGACGTGGAAACCGGCCACCGGCACCCAGCTGAACAGGTGGCGGTCGACCTCGCGGTTGCCCTGCCCCTTCAGCGAGAAGAACAGGAACACCGCGTAGACGAACAAAGCCACGGGCACCAGCGCGCCGAGCAGGTGGCCCCACTTGTCGGCGGCCTTGCCAGCCAGCAGCAGGACGGCGGCCGAGATCGCCGGGATGGCGACGAGCAGCCAGACGCCGGACTGGATACCGGTTGCAGCGGTGTACAAGGCGCTCCGTCCTAGTACTTCAGCAGGTTGGCGTCGTCGACGGACGCGGACCTGCGGGTTCGGAAGATGGCCATGATGATCGCGAGCCCGACGACGACCTCCGCCGCGGCCACGACCATCACGAAGAACGAGATGACCTGGCCCTCGAGGTCGCCGTTGATGCGCGAGAACGTGACGAGGGTGAGGTTGACGGCGTTGAGCATCAGCTCGACGGACATGAACACGACGATGGCGTTGCGCCGCACCAGGACGCCGACCGCGCCGATGGTGAACAGGGCGGCACTGAGCACCAGGTAGTAGGTGGGGGTCATGACCTGGTCTCGCTGTCCTCGTACTCGCCGGGATCCAGGGCCCGCGGGTTGAAACCGGGCGCGTCATCGAGGTCGTCCAGCCCGACCATGACCGACTCGCGGGAGATCGAGCCGTCGGGCAGCAGGGCGGGGGTGCCGATCGAGTTGCCGGTGGACAGCACGCCCGGGCCGGGCAGCGGCTGCGGGCGGCCGCTGCGGATGCGTTCGCGGGCCAGCGTCTTCTGGCTGCGCTTGGGCCCCTCACGCTCGATGTGGGCCAGGATCATCGCGCCCACCGCCGCGACGATGAGCAGCGCCGAGGTGAGCTCGAAGGCGAACAGGTACTTGGTGAACAGCAGCTTCGCGATCGAGTTGACGTTGCCGCCGTCCGCGTTCTGCTTGTCGAGGTCCACCGGCTTGACGCCCTTGAAGGCCCGGCCGACGGACAGCGCCACCAGCAGCGCGAAGCCGACCCCGAACAGGGCGGCGGCCCAGCGTTGCCCGCGCAGCGTCTCGACGATCGAGTCGGAGGAGTCGCGGCCCACCAGCATGAGCACGAACAGGAACAGGATCATGATCGCGCCGGTGTAGACGATGATCTGCACCAGGCCGAGGAACGGGCCCTGCTGGATGACGTAGAACGCGCCCAGGCTCATCATCGTGGCCACCAGCGACAGCGCCGAGTGGACCGCGTTGCGGAAGAGCACCATGCCGATGCCGCCGGCCAGCGAGACCGGGCCGAGGATCCAGAAGGCGATGGCCTCGCCGAGCGGGACCTCGCCGTTGTGCAGGGCGCCGGCGGCGAGGACGGCGGAGTGCAGCGCGCTCATCCGCGCGCCCCGTGGCGGCCGACCTCGACGGCGTGGCCGGTGATGGGCTTGCCGGCGACATTGGCCGCGCTCTGCGGGGCGCCGGTCTGCAGCGGCGCCTGCGACTTCACGGTGTAGTAGTCCTTCTCGTCGTCGCCGAGGCGCATCGGGTGCGGCGGCGCCTCCATGCCCGGCAGCAGGGGAGCCATGAGCTGCTCCTTGGTGTAGATCAGCTCCTGCCGGTTGTCGAGGGCGAGCTCGTACTCGTTGGACATCGTCAGCGAGCGGGTGGGGCAGGCCTCGATGCACAGCCCGCAGAAGATGCAGCGCAGGTAGTTGATCTGGTAGATCTTCCCGTACCGCTCACCGGGCGAGAACCGTGCCTCGTCGGTGTTGTCGCCGCCCTCGACGTAGATCGCGTCGGCCGGGCAGGCCCACGCGCACAGCTCGCAGCCGACGCACTTCTCCAGGCCGTCGGGATGCCGGTTGAGCACGTGCCGGCCGTGGTAGCGCGCCTTGGTCGGGTAGAAGTCGAACGGGTACTGCTGCGTGTAGACCTTCTTGAACATCGTCGCGAACGTCAGGCCGAAGCCCTTCGCGAAACCGAGCGGGGTGCCGGCCGCGGGCTCGGCGCTGGTCGACAGCGTGGCCGGTGCCTCGGCCCCGGCCGCGACCTCGGCGCCGGGCCGCTTCGCGGGCAACTTGTCAGTCATCGTCTGCGTCTCCCTCCGGGAGCTCGGGCGGCGGGGCGGCCGGGGCCCCGGTGCGCGCCAGCTGGCGGCGGCGGGCCGGCGGTTTCGGCACCTCGAGATCCAGCGGCGGCGTCGGGAACGTCGGGGCGTACTGCTCGGCCTCGTAGTCCGCGTCGGCCCGGTCGGCGGTCCGTCTGGCCGACGCTCCCTCGAGCACCATCAGCGCGGGCACGACCACGATGAGCAACACGATGGCCAGCGGGACGACCACCGACTGCCAGGTGGACCAGCCGCGCTCCTGGAGCACGTGGATGGCGGTGACGGCCAGGATCCAGACCAGGTTGATCGGGATCAGGATCTTCCAGCCCAGGGACATGAACTGGTCGTAGCGCAGCCGGGGCAGGGTGCCGCGCAGCCAGACGAACACGAAGATCAACCCGATGATCTTGGCCGTGAACCAGAGGATCGGCCACCAGCCGTGATTGGCGCCGTGCCACAGCGAGATCGGCCAGGGTGCGCGCCAGCCGCCCAGGAACATGGTGGTGGCCAGCGCCGAGACGGTGACCATGTTGATGTACTCGGCGAGGAAGAACATCGCGAACTTGAACGACGAGTACTCGGTGTGGAAGCCGCCGACCAGCTCGGACTCGGCCTCCGGCAGGTCGAACGGCGCCCGGTTGGTCTCGCCGACCATGGACACCGCGTAGATCAGGAACGACACGATCAGCGGGATGAAGTTCCAGATGTGATGGTTCTGGTAGGCCACGATGCCGGAGGTGGACATGGTGCCCGAGAACAGGAACACCGCCACCAGCGACAGGCCCATCGCGACCTCGTAGGAGATCATCTGCGCGGCCGAGCGCAGGCCGCCGAGCAGCGGGTAGGTCGACCCGGAGGCCCAACCGGACAGCACGATGCCGTACACGCCCAGCGACGAGCAGGCCAGGATGACCAGCACCCCGACGGGCAGGTCGGTCAGCTGCAGCGCCGTGTGGTGACCGAACATCGACACCTGTGGCCCGAACGGCATCACCGAGAACGCCAGGAAGGCCGGCACCGCCGAGAGCACCGGCGCCAGCCAGTAGACCGGCTTGTCGGCCAGCAGCGGGATGATCTCTTCCTTGAAGGCGAGCTTGATGCCGTCGGCCAGCGACTGCAGCACGCCCCACGGCCCGACCCGGTTCGGCCCGATGCGGTTCTGCATCCGGCCCACGATCTTGCGCTCGAACACGATCGAGAACAACGTCATGACCACGAGGAACGCGAAGACGCCGACGACCTTGATCAGGCTGATCCAGAACGGCTGGTTGCCGAAGCCGGGGAGATTCTGCGATACCGCGACGGTCGTGCTCACCGGTTCTCCTCCCCGCCGACACCGACGACCGGAGGGGCCGCCGGATTCGTCAACCGCACGGTGGACCCGTGCCTCGCACCGAGCGTGGCGCGCACCGCGCAGCCACGGGCGTTGGTGGGCAGCCACACCACGTGATCGGGCATCTCGGCCAGCTCGACCGGCAGGACGATCGCGCCGGCGTCGGTGCTCACCGACAGCTCGCCGCCGGCCACGACGCCGAGCTGCTCGGCCGTGCGGAGGCTGATCCGGGCGCGGACCGGCTTCGCGGTGCCGGCGAGGTGTTCGTCCCCGTCCTGCATCCGCCCCGCGTCGATCAGCTCGTGCCAGGTGGCCAGGACCGCCTCGCCGTCGGCCCGGACCTGCGCGACCGCACCCTTGACGGCCGGCGGGACCGGCGGCGCGGTGTGCGTGCCGAGCCGCATCAGTTCCGCCCGCGCGGCCTCGACGGTGGGCAGGGCGAGGTCGACGTCCATCTCGTCGGCCAGGGCGTTGAGCACCCGGCCGTCGGAGATGGCGCCGGTGCCCTTGATGACCAGCTCGAACGGGCGCCGGCGGCCCTCCCACGTGACGAAGCGCCCGGCCTTCTCGGCCGGCGGGGCCACCGGCAGCACGACGTCGGCATGCGCGGTGACGCGGCTGTGCCGCATCTCGAGGCTGACGATGAAGCCGGCGGTCTCGAGCGCGCGGCGGGCCGTCGCCGGGTCGGCGAGGTCGTCGACCTCGACGCCGCCCACGACGAGCGCGGCCAGGGACCCGTCGGCCGCAGCCCGCACGATGGCGTCGGTGTCGCGGCCGGGGTGCACCGGCACGTCGCCCCACACCGCGGCCACCGCGGCCCGGGCGGTGCCGTCGGCGACCGGGTGACCGCCGGGCAGCAGCGTGGGCAGCGCGCCGGCGTCGATCGCGCCGCGCTCGCCCGCGCGCCGGGGGATCCAGACCAGGCGGGCCCCGACCTCGTCGGCCAGGGCGGACGCGGCGCTGAGCGCCCCGGGCGAGGTGGCCAGCCGCTCGCCCACCAGGATCAGGGCGCCCTCGGCGCCGAGCGCGCCGACCAGCGGGCCGGGCAGCGCGTCGAGCGCGGCGGCCTCGTGGCCGGGCACGCACGGCACCAGCGTGCCGCCGAGCTTGTCGAGCCCGCGCGAGGCCAGGGCGGCCACCGACCACACCTTGGCCGTGCCGGCCCGGGTGCCCTTGTGCAGGCGCAGGAAGACGATCGGCGACTCCTCCTCGGGCTCGAGGCCCACCAGCAGCACCGTGGGGGCACGCTCGAGGTCGCGGTAGGAGACGTGCTGCGGCGTGACGCCGGCGGCGTGGGCGGCCAGGAAGGAGAGCTCCTCGCTGCTGACCGGCCGCGCCCGCGCGTCGACGTCGTTGGTGCCGAGGGCCACCCGCGCGAACTTCGCGTAGGCGTAGGCGTCCTCCTCGGTCAGCCGGCCGCCGGGCAGCACCCCGACGCCGCCGCGGTCGGCCGCCTCGGCCAGACCCTGGGCGGCGCGCTCGAGCGCCTCGGGCCAGCTGGCGGCGACGAGCTGGCCGTCGCGGTTGCGCACCATGGGCGACAGGATGCGGTCGGGCTGCTCGGCGGAGTGGAAGGCCCAGCGGCCCTTGTCGCAGTTCCACTCCTCGTTGACCTCGGGGTCGCTGCCGGCCAGCCGGCGGGTGACCTTCGAGCGCCGCCAGTCGGTGCGCTGGGCGCAGCCGGAGGAGCAGTGCTCGCACACCGAGTCGGTGGACTGCAGGTCGAACGGGCGGGCCCGGAAGCGGTAGGACGCGCCGGTGAGCGCACCGACCGGGCAGATCTGCACGGTGTTGCCGGAGAAGTACGACTGGAACGGCACCTCGTCCGAGGTGCCGATCTGCTGCGCCGCGCCCCGCTCGAGCAGGTCGATGAACGGGTCGCCGGCGATCTGCAGCGAGAAGCGGGTGCACCGCTGGCACAGCACGCACCGCTCGCGGTCGAGCAGCACGTTGGAGCTGATGGCGATCGGCTTCGGGAAGGTGCGCTTCGTCTCGCGGAAGCGGCTGTCGGCGCGGCCGTTGCTCATCGCCTGGTTCTGCAGCGGGCATTCCCCGCCCTTGTCGCATACGGGGCAGTCCAGCGGATGGTTGATCAGCAGCAGCTCCATGACGCCCTGCTGCGCCTTGTCGGCCACCACCGACGTGTCCTGCGTCTTGATGACCATCCCGGGCATGACCGTGGTCGTGCAGGACGCGGCCGGCTTGGGCATGCCGCGGCCGTTGCCCATGTCGGGGACCTCGACCAGGCACTGCCGGCAGGCCCCGGCCGGGTCGAGCAGCGGGTGGTCGCAGAAGCGCGGGATCGAGATGCCCAGCTGTTCGGCGGCGCGGATGAGCAGCGTGCCCTTCGGCACGGAGATCTGGCGGCCGTCGATGGTGACGGTGACCAGGTCGTCCTTCGTCTGCTCCTTGGCCGCTTCGGGTGCGGCCGTCATTTCTCGCTCCGCGAGCGTCGCTGGTTCGTCATCAGTGAGCTCCTGCCAGCTGCTTGTCGCGGGTGAACGGGCAGCCGTTGTTTTCGACGTGCGCGAGGTACTCGTCGCGGAAGAACATGATCGACGACGAGACCGGTGAGGTGGCGCCGTCGCCGAGCGCGCAGAACGAGCGGCCCAGGATGTTGTCGGACAGGTCGAGCAGGGTGTTGAGGTCCTCCTCGGTGCCCTGCCCGGCCTCGAGCCGGTCGTAGATGCCGACGTACCAGTAGGTGCCCTCGCGGCACGGCGTGCACTTGCCGCACGACTCGTGCTGGTAGAACTCCGACCACTTCTTGACCGCGCGCACCACGCAGTCGTCCTCGTCGAAGATCATCACCGCGGAGGTGCCGTTCATCGACCCGGCCTTGACGGCGGCGTCGAAGTCCAGCGGCGTGTCCAGGTGCTCGGCGGTGAACAGCGGGGTGGACGAGCCGCCCGGCGTCCAGAACTTCACCGGCTTGCCCCGGCTCATGCCGCCGGCCATGTCGATGAGCTCGCGCAGCGTGGTGCCCATCGGCGCCTCGTACTGCCCGGGGTTCTTGACCCGCCCGGACAGCGAGTAGATGCACGGGCCGGGTGAGCCCTCGGGCCCCATCGCCTTGAACCAGTCCGCCCCGCCCAGCACGATGTACGGGACGCTGGCGAGCGTGCCCACGTTGTTCACCACGGTGGGCGAGTCGTAGAGCCCGTTGGTGGCCGGGAACGGCGGCTTGAGCCGCGGCTGCCCGCGACGGCCCTCGAGCGAGTCGAGCAGCGCCGTCTCCTCGCCGCAGATGTAGGCGCCGGCGCCGTTGTGCACGGTGATGCGGCAGTCGAACCCGGAGCCGAGGATGTCCTCCCCGAGGTAGCCCTTGCTCTCGGCCTCGGTGACCGCGGCGGTGACCCGGCGGATGGCGTGCACGGCCTCGCCGCGGATGTAGACGAACGCGTGATGCGCGCCGACCGCGAAGCAGGCGATGATGATGCCCTCGATCAGCGAGTGCGGGTCGTTCATCATCAGCGGCAGGTCGCGACAGGTGCCGGGCTCGCCCTCGTCGGCGTTGACGACCACGTACTTCGGCTTGGGGTTGTCCTGCGGGATGAAGCCCCACTTCATGCCCGTGGGGAAGCCGGCCCCGCCGCGGCCGCGCAGGTTGGAGTCCTTGACCAGCGTCACGATGTCGGCCGGGGCCATGGCCAGGGCCTTGCGCAGCCCCGAGTAGCCCTCGAGGCGCACGTAGTTGTCGATCTTCCAGGGTTGGTCGGTGCCGAACCGCTTGGTGAGGACGGGACTGAGTGGCATCAGTCCTCCTTCTCGGTGCCGGTGTCGGTCGGGTGGCTCGGGTCGGACGCGGCGGTCGGCACCGGGGCGTCGCTCGAGCTCGGGCCCTCGCCGGCGCTCGCCGGGGCCTGGTCCGGGCTCCGGCCGCCCGCTGACCCGCGGCTGCGGGGCGCGGTCCCGCCCGAGGGTGCCGCCTCGGCCGCGGGCCGTTCGGCGGCCTGCTGCTCGGCCTCGGGCGTGGGGTCCTGCTCGTAGGACGGGGCGGTCTCGCCGCGCTCGATGGCCAGCTTGACGCCGACCTCGGTGGGACCGCCGCTGCCGTTGGCGTCGGCGGCCAGCGCCACGTCGTCGTGGAAGCCCGCGATCTGGCGCTCGATCTGCTTGAAGGAACACAGCGGGGCGCCGCGGGTGGGCAGCGGCCGCTCACCGGTGCGCAGCGTGGCGACGAGCTCGACGGCCGACTCGACGCTCTGGTTGTCGAAGAACTCGTAGTTGACGGTGACGACCGGTGCGTAGTCGCAGGCGGCCAGGCACTCGGCGTGCTCGAGGGTGAACGTGCCGTCGGGCGTGGTCTGGTTGTTGCCGACGCCGAGTTCGTCCTTCAGCGCGGCGAGGATCTCGTCGCCGCCCATCATCGCGCACAGCGTGTTGGTGCACACGCTCACCAGGTACTCGCCGGTGGGGCTGCGCTTGTACATCGTGTAGAACGTGGCCACCGCGGCCACCTGGGCCTTGGTGATGTCCAGGACGTCGGCACAGAAGGCGATCCCGTCGGGGGTGACGTGGCCCTGCTCGGACTGCACGAGGTGCAGCAGCGGCAGCAGCGCCGAGCGCGCCTGGCCCGCGGGGTAGCGCGCGATGAGGTTGGCGGCGTCGGCGCGCGCCCGGTCGGAGAACACCGACGGGTCGCCCGGGCGGTCCAGGTTGATGACCGAGGTGCGGAAGTTGCTCCGGGCGGTGGTCTCGGGCTCGGTGTTGGTCGCCAGCGTGTCGCGCGGCGGCCGGCTGGAAGTGCTGTCGAATTTCGGCAGCGTGTACTCGGGAGCCATCAGCGGTCGCAGCCTCCCATGACCGGGTCGATCGAGGCGACGGAGGCGATGACGTCGGCGATCAGCCCGCCGATCGACAACGCGGCCACCGCCTGCAGGTTGATGAAACTGGGCTCGCGCAGGTGCACCCGGTAGGGCCGCGTGCCGCCGTCGCTGACGACGTGCGCGCCGAGCTCGCCGCGCGGCGACTCGACCTTCGTGTACACCTGGCCCGGCGGGACCCGGAAGCCCTCGGTGACGAGCTTGAAGTGGTGGATCAGCGACTCCATCGACGTCGACATGATCTTCTGCACGTGCTCGAGCGAGTTGCCCATGCCGTCGGGGCCGAGGCTGAGCTTCGCCGGCCAGGCGATCTTCGGGTCGTCGTGCACGACCGGGCCCGGCTCGAGCCGGTCCAGCACCTGCTCGATGATCTTCAGCGACTCGTGCATCTCGGCCACCCGCACCACGAACCGCGCCCAGCAGTCGCCCCGGTCGTCGGTCGGCACCTCGAAGTCGAAGGTCTCGTAACCGAGGTAGGGCTCGGTCTTGCGCAGGTCCCAGGGCAGGCCGGCCGCGCGCAGCAGCGGGCCGGTGATGCCCAGCGCCACACAGCCCTCGACGCCGATCCAGCCGACGTCCTTGAGCCGATTGATCCACACGGTCTGGCCGCGCAGCAGCTTGTCGACGCCGCGCAGCTCCTCGCGCTGTTCCTTGATGAAGCCGCGGATGTCCTCCTCGTAGCCCTCGGGCAGGTCCTGGGCGAGGCCGCCGGGACGCACGTAGGCGTGGTTCATCCGCAGCCCGGTGATGAGCTCGAAAATGTCGAGGCAGCGCTCGCGGGCGCGGAAGCCGTTGGTCATGGCCGTCAGGGCGCCGAGCTCCATGCCGCCGGTGGCCAGCCACACCCAGTGCGACGAGAGCCGGTTGATCTCCATCATCAGCACGCGGATGAGCTGGGCGCGCGAGGGTGCCTCGATGCCGAGCAGCTTCTCCACCCCGAGCGCGTAGACCGTCTCGTTGAAGATCGGCGACAGGTAGTCGGCGCGGGTGAGGAACGTCGTGGCCTGCGTCCAGGTGCGGTATTCGGCGTTCTTCTCGATGCCGGTGTGCAGGTAGCCGATCACCGCGCGGGCGTCGGTGACCGTCTCACCCTCGAGCTCGATGACGATGCGCAGCACGCCGTGTGTGGACGGGTGCTGCGGGCCGAGGTTGAGGACGAGGCGTTCCTCGGCGATCGGGTCGATGCCGCCGGCGATCCGGTCCCAGTCGCCGCCGGTGAGGTTGAAGACCCGGCCCTCGGTGGTGGCCCGCGACGGGGCGTAGGCGTCGGTGTCGCTCACTTGTAGGCCCTCCGCTCGTCGGGCGGTGGAATGGTGGCGCCCTTGTACTGCACCGGGATGCCGCCCAGGGGGTAGTCCTTGCGCTGCGGGTGGCCGTCCCAGTCGTCGGGCATGAGGATGCGGGTGAGCGCCGGGTGCCCGTCGTAGACGATCCCGAACAGGTCCCACGTCTCGCGCTCCTGCCAGTCGGCCGTGGGGTACAGCGCGGTCAGCGACGGCACGTGCGGGTCGTCGACCGGCACCTCGACCTCGAGGCGGATGCGGCGGCGGTAGGTCATCGAGGTCAGGTGGGCCACCGAGTGCAGCCGGTTGACCGAGCCCGGGTAGTCGACGCCGGAGACGCTGGAGCACAGCTCGAAGCGCAGCGCCGGGTCGTTGCGCAGCGCGCCGGCGATGCCGGTCAGGTGCTCGCGGGCGACGTGCAGCGTCAGCTCGTCGCGGTCGACGACCACCTTGCGCACGGCCTCGTCGAACGCCGTGTACGCATCGCGCAGCGCGTCCACGACGTCGTCGAAGTAACTGCCGTACGGCGGCACCGCCGCCGGCGGCATCCATGGCTCGCGGACCAGGCCGCCGAAGCCGGACGTGTCACCGCTGCCGGCCACGCCGAACATGCCCTGGCGCTCGACGCCGTAGGGCGAGTCGGCGGTGTTGCCGGAGACGATCGCCCCGCCCTGGCCGACCGTGGCGCGCTCCATGTCGGCCGCGGCCTGCTCAGGGGCGGAGTCCTCGGGGACCGGGCGCTCAGTCGGGGAGGCCATCCTTATCGCACCTCCTCTGAGCCACTCGCTGCGCTCGGGCCCGTCGTCGGCGCGAGCCGCTCCTCCGTCGCGGCGAACTGTGCTTCTCGTTCTTCGCGCAACCGCTCATCACCGCCCGTACTTGTACGAGGAGGGGACCAGCTCGACCGTCTGGCCCTCGAGCTTCTTCGCGCGCTTCGGGCCCAGCGGCTCGTTCATGATCTTGTGGTGCAGCTTGAGCACGGCGTCGATCAGCATCTCCGGGCGGGGCGGGCAGCCGGGCAGGTACATGTCCACCGGGACGACGTGGTCGACGCCCTGCACGATGGCGTAGTTGTTGAACATGCCGCCACTGGAGGCGCACACGCCCATCGCCAGCACCCACTTCGGCTCGGGCATCTGGTCGTAGATCTGGCGCAGCACCGGGGCCATCTTCTGGCTCACCCGGCCGGCGACGATCATCAGGTCGGCCTGGCGCGGCGAGGGCCGGAAGACCTCCATGCCGAAGCGGGCGGAGTCGAAGCGCGGCGCCCCGAACGTCATCATCTCGATGGCGCAGCAGGCCAGGCCGAACGTGGCCGGCCACAGCGACGACTTGCGCGTCCAGTTGACGAGCTTCTCGACCGAGGCGAGCAGGACGCCGTCGGGCAGTTTCTCCTCTAGGCCCATGGTCTCAGTCCCAATCAAGTCCGCCGCGGCGCCAGACGTAGGCGTAGGCGACGAACACGGTGACGATGAACAGGATGATCTCGACGAGGCCGAACAGACCGAGCGCCCTGTTCGAGACCGCGTACGGGTACAGGAAGATGATCTCGATGTCGAAGACGATGAACAGCATCGCGGTCAGGAAGTACTTGACCGGGAACCGCTGTGGCCCGGCCGGGTGCGGCGCCGGCTCGATGCCGCACTCGTAGAAGTCCAACTTGGCCTTGTTGTACCGCTTGGGCCCGGTGAACGGCGCGATGGTGACGGAGAAGACGGCGAAGGCCGTCGCGAGCGCGAACAGCAGCACGATGGGCATGTACGGGGCGAGCATCTAGCGCTGTTCTCCCTTCGGCTGCTGGTCGGTAAGCGGTTCACAGGCTAACCCTGCGGCCACCCGAGTCCTGGGGTTAGGCATGCCTAACGAACGGCCGGGGTCAGCCGGGTCAGGGTATTGATCACGCGGTCGGACAGATCGCCGTCGCGAGGGTCGGTGAGGTTGGCCAGCAGCTTGAGCACGAAACGCATCAGCGCGGGGTGCGGCATGCCGTGCCGGGTGCAGGCCTGCATCACCTTCGGGTTGCCGATGAGCTTCACGAAGATGCCGCCGAGGCGGTAGTACGCGCCCCACTCGTCGGCCATCCGCTTCGGGTAGCGGGCCAGCGCGGCCTCGCGCGTCGCGCCGGCCGGCCGGGCGAGCGCCTCGACCGCCGCCTCGGCCGCGAACTTGCCCGACTCCATGGCGTAGGGGATGCCCTCGCCGTTGAACGGGTTGACCGAGCCGCCGGAGTCGCCGACGAGCAACAGCCCGCGCAAATAGTGCGGGGTGCGGTTGAAGCCCATCGGCAGCGCGGCGCCGCGCGTGGGGCACGTGGCGTTCTCCTCGCGCAGCCCCCACTCCTCGGGGGTGTTGTCCAGCCAGCGGCTGAGCATCGCCCGGTAGTCGGTCTTCTGGAAGCCGCTGCTGGAGTTCAGCACGCCCAGCCCGGCGTTGACCGTGCCGTCGCCCATGCCGAAGATCCAGCCGTAGCCGGGCAGCAGGTCGGACTGGTTGGGCTTGCCGTCCCACAGCTCGAGCCACGACTCGAGGTAGTCGTCGTGGGTCCTGGGGCTGGTGTAGTAGCGGCGCACGGCCACGCCCAGCGGGCGTCGGTCGTTGCGGTGCACGTCCAGGCGCTGGGCGAGCTTGCCGGACACGCCCTCGCAGGTGAGCACCAGCGGTGCGCTGAACCGGACGGGCTGCTTGTCCCGGCCGCTGCCGGTGCGCCCGGTCACGCCGACGACGCGGCCGGTGCCGTCGAGAACGGGATCGGTGACGCTGGTGTTCTCGTAGAGCCGGGCGCCGGCGCGCACCGCCTGCTGCGCGAGCAGGGCGTCGAGGTCGGCGCGCGGGCGTACGAGGCCGAACGGCGGGAAGCTGGTGAGCTCGGGCCAGTCGAGGTGCAGCCGCTGGCCGCCGCCGACGACCCGCAGACCGCGGTTGTGCAGCCAGCCGTTGGCCTCGCTGACGTCGATGCCCATGTCGACGAGGGCACGGGTGCCGCGGGGCGTGAGCCCGTCGCCGCAGACCTTCTCGCGCGGGAACGAGGTCTTCTCCACCAGCGCGACGTCCAGGCCGGCCCCGGCCAGCCAGTAGGCGGCGCTGCTGCCGGCCGGCCCGGCGCCGACGACGATCACGTCGGCCGTCTCGCGCCGTTCGGGGGTGTGCGAGTCGGGCCGCACCTGCGCGGCGGGGACCGACATCGCTGCTCCACTGGTTGCTGGTTCGTGGGACAGCTTGTGAATGCCTTCACGAGCTGTCCGGGGACGAGTCTATTCCTCGGCCACGACCCCTTCGCACCACCGCCTTCCCCCATGCCGTGGTCGTGATTTCGGCGCGGATCACGACCACGGCGTGGGGGAAGCGAAATCCGGGTTGTGGACAACCGGGTCGACGACGCGCGGGCGGCCAACACTCGGGTCGTGCCCGGCGCCGACGCACCCTTCGACCGCTATTTCGACGACGTCGGGTACTTCGCCGAACCGGACGGCCGGTGGTCCGAGCCGACGCCGACCCAGCGCTGGCAGGCGTACTGGCTACGCACGGCGGCGGCCTGGGCGCAGGGTGACGACCCGTTGCGTGACCTGGCCGCACGGCAGGGATTCGTCGTGCGGACGGCACAGGCACGCGCTCTGGGCCTGAGCCGGGGCCGGGCCCGGTGGCTGGTCGGGCGCGGCGAGTGGACGGCGCCCGGGCCGGGCGTGCTGGCGCCGCTCGGCGTGCGCAGCGCAGCGCCGTGGCGCGGGCCGGCCGAGCGTGACGCCCCGGACGACCCGCTGGTCGCCCGCCGGGCGCACGCCCTCACCGCGAGCGGCGCCGCCCTGCGCAACCCGGACCACGTCGGGTCCGGGCGCAGCGCCGCGCTCATGCACGGCCTGCCTACGTTCCGTCACCCCCAGGCCCCGGTACTCACCGCCGCGCCGACGACCACCCTCGGCCGCCGCGGGGCCGTGCACGCGCGCGGGGCCGCATTGACCGGGGACGACGTGCAGGACTGGTTCGGTGCGCCGGTCACGACGCCGGCCCGCACCGTGGTCGACCTCGCCCGCCTCGACCGGTGGGACGGGGTCATCGCCGCCGACGCGGCCCTGCACAGCGCCTGCGTCACTCCGGCCGAGCTGCAGGCCGCGGCGCACCGTGCACGAGGATGGCCGGGGGTGCGGCGCGCTCGCGAGATCATCGCCTTCGCCGATGCGCGCAGCGAGTCGCCGCTGGAATCGCTGACCCGGTTGCGACTGCACGATGACGATTTCCCGGCGCCCGAACTCCAGGTGGAGCTCGCGGTGCCCGGCCGCCTGCGCCCGTACCGGGTCGACTTCCTCTGGCCGGACCAGCGGCTGATCCTCGAGGTCGATGGGCGGGTCAAGTACCGCGGCGACTCGCAGTGGAACGAGAAGGGCCGCACGATCGCTTTGCGCAAGCTGGGCTTCCGCGTCGAACGCGCTCGGTGGACCGATGTCGTCGACGACTGGATCGCGACCAGCCGGATGCTGTGGGCCGCCCTGAGCTCGCCTTCCCCCATGCGGTGGTTGTGATTCGGGCTCGATTCACGACCACCGCATGGGGGAAGCGGGATTGGCGGGAGGGGTCAGGCGGGGACGGGCTCGCGGGCGGGCGTCGAGGGCCGGTCGGCGCGCGCCGGGCGGATGAGGACGAGCGCGAGCACGCCGGCGACCAGGCCGACCAGCCCGGCGCCGAGCAGGGCACCGTCCAGGCCGCCGGCCGACGCGCCGTGCAACAGCGTGTCGACGTGCGCGCGCCGGTCGCCCGGAGCGGCGGCGAGCAGGCGCTGAGCCTGCCCGCCGGAGAGCCCGTGCGCGGCGCGGGTGGCGTCGGGGACCTGGTGGTCGGACAGGTAGGACTGCGCCCGCGAGGTGAACACGGTGCCCAGCACCGCGATGCCGATGGCGAAGCTCAGCTGCCGGGCGGTGTTCACCGCACCCGCGGCCATGCCGGCCCTGCTCATCGGCACCGCGGCCATCGCCGACGAGCTCAGCGTGGGGATGGCGAGGCCCACGCCCAGGCCGATGATCACGTAGCCGGGCACCAGGGCGGGCCAGCTCGACCCCGTCCGCACCAGCACTGAATCGAGCACCGCCCCGGCGCCGATGAGCAGCAGGCCGCCGCCGATGATCGGGCCGGCCTTCGCGTTGTGCAGCAGGCGCCCGATCGCCGCGGAGACGAGAAAGGCCGCGGCTGACATCGGCAGGCCGGTGAGGCCGGCCTCGATCGGGCTCAGCCTGAGCACCGACTGCAGCCAGATCGAGGCGTAGGTGAGGGCGGCGAACGCGGCGAAGTTGACGGTGAGGGCGGCGAGCAGGACGCCGACGAAGGACCGGTTGCGCAGCAGTGCGAGATCGAGCATCGCGTGCGGGCTGCGTCGCTGCACGGTGACGAACGCGGCCAGCGAGGAGGCGGAGAGGGCCAGCATGCCGACGACCGTGGCCGAGGTCCAGCCGTCCGAGGCCTTGATCAACCCGTACGTCAGGGCGGCGGCGAACACGGTGAAGGAGACGGTGCCGCCGAGGTCGACGCGGCGGGTGCGGTCCGGAACGTCGCGCTCGAACACCGAGGTCGACATCGCGACGGCGACCACGCTGACCGGCAGGTTGACGTAGAAGATCCACTGCCAGGACAGGCCCTGCGTGAGCAGGCCGCCGATGATCGGGCCGACGGCCGCGGCCGCGCCGCCGACGGCGCCCCAGATGCCGTAGGCCACGCCGCGGTCCTTGCCGCTGTAGCCGGCGTTGAGCAGGGCGAAGGTGGTGGCGAACATCGCCGCCGCGCCGATGCCCTGCACCGCACGGGCGGCGACGAGCAGCCCGGCGTCGGGCGCGAGCCCGCAGGCCAGCGACGACACCGCGAACGCGACCAGGCCCACGAGGTAGACGCGCCGGTGCCCGATCAGGTCGGCCAGCGCGCCGATGCCCATGAGCAGCGCGGCCAGGGTGAGCGCGTAGGCGTCCACCACCCACTGCAGCGAGGAGAAGGAGGTCTTGAGGTCGCCGGCCATGTCCGGGAGCGCGACGTTCACGATCGTCACGTCGACCAGCAGCATGAACGACCCGAGGCAGACCGCGATGAGCGGCAACCACTTGCGCATGACGTCACCTTTCGTTTCTTGGCCGGGTTTCTCGATCCCGACGAACGGACGGGCCGCAGATCGACACGTCGACTGCGCAGAACTATCCCGGCCCGATCCGACCCGCGGACGGTCGGAGCGGCCGCCTGCGTGGTTATCTGTCGCAATGACCGCGTCGCTGCCGGATACCGCCATCACCGACCGGCTCGACCTCGGAATCGTGCGGGCGCTCCAGCTGGCGCCCCGGGTGCCGTTCCGGGCGCTCGGCGACGTGCTGGGCCGGTCGGAGCAGACGGTGGCCCGGCGCTACCGGCGCCTGCGCCGCGAGGGCGTGGTGCGGGTGACCGCCGTGGTCAGCCCGGAGGCGCTGGGCCAGAGCAACTGGATGGTCCGCGCGCAGGTGCGCCCGAGCGGCGCCGAATCACTGGCCCGCGCCCTGGCCCAGCGCGACGACGTGAGCTGGGTGACGCTGGTGTCCGGCGGCTCCGAGGTGGTGTGCGTGGTGCGCTCGCGCACCCAGCAGGCGCGCGAGGACCTGCTGATCCAGAAGTTGCCGCGCACCACGCAGGTGCTCGGCCTGACGATGTCGGTGGTGTTGCACCGCTTCGCCGGCGCGTCGCACACCGAGGAGTGGTCGGCCCTCGCGCCGTACCTCGACACCGCGCAGCACGCCGCGCTGGCGCAGTGGGCGCCGCCGCGAGCCACCGCGCGTACGGCCACGGCCACGCTCGACGGGCCGGACGCAGCACTGCTCGACCGGCTCGTCACCGACGGCCGCGCCTCCTACGCCGCGCTCGGCGCCGCGGCCGGGGTGTCCGAGGGCCGCGCCGCGCGGCGGCTGGACGCCCTGTTGCGCAGCGGCGTCGCCTTCCTCGACGTCGACGTGTCCGGGTCGGCTCTCGGCTTCCGCGCCGCGGCGGTGCTGTGGCTGACCGTCACGCCCGGCGAGATCGCCCGGGCCGGGGAGTCGCTCGCCGCCTGCGAGGAGGTGGCCTTCGTGGCCGCGGTGTCGGGTGCGCAGAACATGACCGCCTCGGTGATGTGCCGCGACCTGACCGCGCTGTACCGCTTCGTGACCACCGACCTCGGGCCGATCGCCGGCGTGCAGGCGCTGGAGATCTCGCCTGTGCTGCGGGCGGTCAAGCAGGCCGGCACGTTGAACAGCGGCGACCGCCTGCTCAGCTGACATCCCGGTGAAGCAATTGTGTACCGCGCGGTACAGTCCATCTGTACTATCTGGTACATGCAGACCGCCGCGCCGCACCGGCCGACCACCGAAGGGCCCGTCTACACGATCAGCGGGGGCGACTGGACCGGCGTGGCCGACGACGTCGCCGCGGGCGCGCACGACCGGGTGCTGGTCAACTTCGGCCCCTCGCACCCGTCGTCGCACGGCGTGCTGCGCCTGGCCCTGGAGCTCGACGGCGAGACCGTCACCGACTGCCGGCCGGTGGTCGGCTACCTGCACACGGGTATCGAGAAGAACGTCGAGTACCGCACCTGGACCCAGGCCGTCACCCTGCTGACCCGCGCCGACTACCTGTCCTCCCTGTTCACCGAGACGGCGTACTCGCGGGCGGTGGAGCGGCTGCTCGGGATGCCGGTGCCCGAGCGGGCGCAGACGATCCGGATCGCGCTCATGGAGGTCAACCGGGTCAGCTCGCACTGGACGACGCTCGGGGCCACCGGCATGGAGCTCGGCGCGCTCACGGTGATGACCAACGCCATGCGGGCCCGCGAACGGTGCCTGGACGTGTTCGAGGCGGTGACCGGCCTGCGGATGAACCACGCCTACGTGCGGCCGGGCGGGGTCGCGCAGGACCTGCCCGAGGACGGCGTGGACCTGCTGGTCGAGTGGGCCGACCGCACCGAGGAGGAGTTGCGCCAGCTGCACACCCTCGTCGCCCGCCAGCCGATCTGGGTCAATCGGCTCGACGGGGTGGGCTGGCTCGGCCTGGAGGGCTGCACCGCCCTCGGCGTCACCGGCCCGATGCTGCGCGCCGCCGGCCTGGCCTGGGACCTGCGCGCGGTCGACCCCACGTCGGGTTACGCCGATTACGACTTCGACGTGCCGACCAGCGAACGCGGCGACTGCCTCGGGCGCTTCGAGGTGCGGGTCGCCGAGATGCACCAATCGGTGCGCCTGGTCCGCCAGGCCGCAGCGCGCCTGCGCCGGCCGGGGCCGGTACTCGTCGACGACCCCGGCGTCGCGTGGCCCGCCCGCCTGGCCCTGGGCCCCGACGGGCTGGGCACCTCGCTCGAGCACGTGCAGCACATCATGAGCACGTCGATGGAGGCGCTGATCCACCACTTCAAGCTCGTGACCGAGGGATTCCGGGTGCCCGCGGGCCAGGTGTACGAGGCGGTCGAGTCGCCGCGCGGCGAGCTCGGCGTGCACGCCGTCAGCGACGGCGGCACCCGGCCGGCGCGCGTGCACCTGCGCGAGCCGTCGTTCGTCAACGCGCAGGCGCTGCCCGCGCTCACCGTCGGGGGGCTGCTGTCCGACCTGGTCGCGTGCGTCGCCTCCGTCGATTCGGTCATGGGCGGCTGCGACCGGTGAGCACGGCGCCTACAGGCGCACCGTGACCGTCGGCTCGTGGCGGACGGGGAAGTTGACCGAGCGGGCCAGGAAGCACACGGCGGGCACGTCGTCGTGCAGCGCCCGCGCCGTCGCCGCCTGGCTCTCGTCGGCCACGACGACCTGCGGGCGCAGCGTCACCGACGTGAACTGCCCGGCGCCGTCGGCGGTCTCGGTCATCTCGCCGACGGCGTGGTCGACGTACTCGTGCACGACGACCCCGGCCTGGGCGGCGAGGTGCAGGTACCAGAGCAGGTGGCACTGCGCGAGGCTCGCCACGAACAGTTCCTCCGGGTTCCACAGGGCGGGGTCACCGCGGAACGCCGGGTCCGAGCTGGCCAGCACGGCGGCCGACTTGTTGGCGGCCTCCACGCGATGACTGCGGCTGTAGTCGCGATAGCCCGACGTGCCGGTGCCGGTGTTGCCGGTCCACGTGACGGTCGGTGCGTAGGTGTGGATGGCCATCAGCCGAACACCGCCTCGATGTAGGCCCGCGCGGCCGCGTCGACCGCGCGACGGTCACCGGTGGCGGCGAGGTCGAGCAGCAGACCCCGGTAGGTGGCGAGCCCCAGGCGGGTCAGCACCCGCGCCCGGGCGCGAGGAACGCCCCGGGCGACCATCAGGTCGGCGGCCGGCCGGTGCCAGGCCGTGGACAGGCGCGCGGCGGCGTCGAGGTCGCCGGCGTCGAGCAGCTGCGCGTAGAGGACGAAGAACAGCCGCTCGACGGCGGCGAGCCCGGGCGAGGACAGCCGCTTCCAGAACGCCCACGAGATGTCGGCGGCCGACTTCGTCGGGTCGGCGCCGAGTTCGCCCAGCGCCTGCTGCTGCCGCTCCTCCACCGCGCCGACGACGGCCTCGAGCAGGCCCGCTCGCCCGCCGAAGTGGTAGATGAGCATGCGGTGGCTCGTGCCGACCTCGCCGGCCAGCGCGCGCAGCGACAACGACGCCGAGCCCGACGCGAGAAGGAAGTCGACCACGCGGTCGAGCAGCGCCTGCCGTCCGGTGACCGGGTCGTCGCTCATCGCACCTCCTCCGGATGAACCGAATGGTACAGACGAAGGGGGCCGCGATTACTTGACGTCGAGCAGGTCGATGACGAAGACCAGCGTCTTCCCCGACAGCCGGTGCCCGCCGCCCTCCGGGCCGTAGGCCTTCTCCGGCGGGATGACGAGTTGCCGGCGCCCGCCGACCTTCATGCCGGGGATGCCCTCCTGCCAGCCCTGGATCAGGCCCTGCAGCGGGAACTCGATCGACTGGCCGCGGTTCCACGACGCGTCGAACTCCTCGCCGGAGTGGAACTCCACGCCGAGGTAGTGCACCTCGACGCGATCGCCCGGCTTCGCCTCGGCGCCCTCGCCCACGACGATGTCCTGGATGTGCAGGTCGCTCGGCGGCTCAGTGCCCGGATGTTCGATGGTCGGCTTCGACAGTGCCATGCCTGCCATCCAACACGCTGCCGCTACGGTGCTGGCGTGCAGGTCCGGGACGCGTCGGTGGGCGAGCTCGACGCCGCGACCTTCTACCGCATCCTCGCGCTGCGCACCGACGTTTTCGTGGTCGAGCAGCACTGCCCGTACCCCGAGCTCGACGGCCGCGATCTCGAGCCCGATGCGCGGCAGCTGTGGGTGGAGCGCGACGGCCGGGTCGTGGCGACCCTGCGCCTGCTGCGCGACCCGGACGGCGCGGCCCGCATCGGCCGGGTGGCCACCCGGGCGGACGTCCGGGGCGACGGTCTGGCCGGCGAGTTGATGCGCCGCGCCCTCGAGCTGGCCGGGGCGGCGCCGGTGGTGCTCGACGCACAGAGCCACCTCGCCGGCTGGTACGCCCGCTTCGGCTTCGTGGTGACCGGACCCGACTACCTCGACGACGGCATCGCGCACGTGCCCATGCGCCGCCCGGCGCCCTGACCGCATTCCGGCCGCCACGCCCCGGCTAGGGTCGGCGCGATGGAACCGTCGGCCCTGGACCTGCAGCCGCACCCCGAGGGCGGCTGGTTCCGCGAGACGTGGCGGCACGAGAGCACCGTCGAGACCGTGAACGGCCCGCGCGCCCTCGTCACCTGCGTGGCCTTCCTGCTGCGCCCGGGCGAGCGGTCGGCGTGGCACCGGGTGGCGTCGGCGGAGCTGTGGCTGTGGCAGGGCGGCGGGCCGATGCGGCTGCACGTGGGCGGTTTCGACGACGCGCCGCTGCCGGCGTTCAGCTGCGAGCTGCGCGAGGGCGGCCAGTACCTCGTGCGTCCCGGGGAGTGGCAGGCGGCCGAGCCGACGGGCGACGAGGCGTCGCTGGTGGCCTGCGTGGTCTCCCCCGGGTTCGACTTCGCCGATTTCACGCTCGCCGAGGGCTGAGCGGCCCGAGGGTGCCCGGCTCGACGCGCACGCGGGCCGCCTGCCGGCAGGAGGACCCGCCGGTGTCTACCGTGGCCGGGTGACCCGCCCGCACCGCCACCCCGCCCGCGCCCTCGCCGCGGTCGCGCTCGCCGGCGGCCTGGCCGCCTGCGGTTCCAGCGGGCCGGCGCGGGAGCGCTCGGCGACCGCGACGCCGCCACCGTCGTCGTCCGCGCCCACTGCCGTGCTCAGCACCCCCACGCCGACCCCGACGACGTCGACCCGCACCGCGACCCGCGCACCGACGACGCACCGGCCCGCACCGCACCGCACGGCGCACCCGTCGCCCGCCGCGCCCCCCGCGAACGGCGCCCCGGTGATCGTCGTCGACCCGGGGCACAGCGTGGCCGTCAGCGCCACCGACCCCGCCACCGGGCTGGACGTCTCCGACTACGCGAACGAACCCGAGATGCGCGACGTGTTCGCCGTGGCCCTGCTGGTGCGCGACCGGCTGCGCGCCAGGGGATACCGCGTGGTCATGACGAAGACGAGTCTCGACCAGCCGCGCTCGCTCGGCCAGCGCGCGGTCATCGCCCGCAACGCGCACGCCGACCTCGCGCTGAGCATCCACGACCAGGCCGGCAGCAACGGCGGCATCGGCTTCCGGGCCGGCAACAACATCGTCTACGACCAGTCGGTGGGCACGTACCGCTCGAACCCCCAGGGCCGGCGGACCTACTTCACCGACAAGGCACTCGCGGCGACGAGCCAGAAGTACGGCGCGATCTTCCAGGCCCAGCGCCACCGGGTGGAAGGGACGACGATCCGGCTGCAGGACAGCACCGGCTACGACCTCGGCGGGCGCGGGCTGGCCGGCGGCGACATCTGGATGGTGCAACTGCTCTCGCACGTGCCGTGGATCTACAACGAGTCCGGCGGCAACAGCGCCGGGCAGTCGGGCCTGAACAGCAGCGACCGGTCCACCTACGCCGACGCGCTGGTCGCGAGCGTGGAGCACTGCATCGCACCCCCGCACTGACCGCACCGCGGCTCGCGCAGGCCGCGTTCCGGCGACGCCGGTCAGGCCGGCACCCCGCGCGGGATGAGCACCGTGGTGACCGCCGCCGCGAGCACGAACAGCCCGGCGGTGAGCAGGCCGGCGACGTGCAGCCCCGTCAGGAAGCCCGCGGTGTCGGCGGGCCGGCCGGCGAGGGCACCGTAGGCGGCGATCCCGACGGCCCCACCGGCCTGGCGCGCGGTGTTGTTCACCCCGGAGGCGAGCCCGGACCGGTCGGCCGGCGCGGCAGCGATCGCGGCGGCCACCACGGCCGGCGTGAGCAGGCCGAGGCCGATGCCCCAACCGAGCATCGTCGGCAGCAGCAGCACGTAAGGGGTGTGCGCGGTCCAGGTGGCCGTGAGCGCGACGCCGGCCGCGGCCAGCAGCAGGCCGGCCACCATTCCCGGTCGCGGCCCCCGGCGCGCGGTGAGACGCCCGGTCGACGGGGCGAGCAGAGTGAGGGGCAGGAAGAGCGGGAGCACGGCCACACCGGCGCCGAGCGCCGAGCGGTGTTGCAGCGTCTGCAGGAACAGGGTGAGCAGGAACAGCAGGCCGAGGGTGCCCAGGTTCATCAGCGCGGCGACGCCGTTGGCCGTCGAGAAGGCCGCCCGCCCGAACAGCGGCAGGGGCAGCATCGGATCGGCCGCGGTGCGCTCCACCCGCAGGAAGCAGACCAGGGCCAGCCCGGCCACGCCGATCGCGACCGCGGCCGCGGCGTCGAACCCGGCGTGACCGATCTGGATCACCGCGTAAGTCGATGCGGCCAGCGTCAGGGCGCCCGACACGACCCCGGCCCGGTCGAGGGGGCGGCCGGCCCCGCGGGCGGGCTCCGGGTGGACGACGCGCAGGGCCTCGAGGCCGGCGGCGAGCACGATCGGGACGTTGAGGAAGAACACCCACCGCCACCCCGGGCCCTGCACCAGCAGACCGCCCAGCAGCGGGCCGGCCGGCAGCGCGGCGCTGCCCACGGCGGCCCAGATCCCGATGGCGCGGGCCTGCTCGCCCCGCCCCGGGAAGGCGCGGCTGATGATGGCCAGCGTGCCCGGCAGCAGCAGCGCCGCGCCCAGCCCCTGCGCCGCGCGCGCGGCGATCAACGCGCCGGTGCCCGGGGCGAGCCCGCAGGCCAGGGAGGCCACCCCGAACACCGCGAGCCCGGTCAGCACCACCGGCTTGTGCCCCCGTCGGTCGCCGACGGTGCCGCCGGCCAGCAGCAACGCGGCGAGCACCAGCGCGTAGCCGTCCACGACCCACTGCAGTCCGGCCACGCTCGAGCCGAGCCCGTGGCCGATCTGCGGCAGGGCGACGTTGATCGCCGTGACGTCCAGCAGGACCAGGAAGTAGCCGACACACATCACGACGAGCACCAGCCGGCGCGACGTCGGGCGGTCGGTACCGGTCCTGCTAGCTCCGCTCATCCGTCCAGCGTCACGCGGCGACAGTGCCGCCGGCGCGGAACCGTGGCGGACCGCGCTCACCTGGTCAGGCGTCGGCGAGGACCGCCTCGATGTCGAGCAGAATGTCGATCCGGTTGCCGATGACGATCTTGGCGCCGTCGACCAGTCCGAAGCTGATGCCGAAGTCGCTGCGCTCGATCGAGGTCCGCCCCGCGAACCCGATCCTGGGCTCGCCCTGCGCCCCCGTCGGGTCGAAGCCGAGGAACTCGAGGTCGATGCGCACCGGACGGGTGGTGCCGCAGATGGTCAGGTCGCCGGTCAGCACCCACGCTCCGGCCGCCTCTTCCAGGGCGGTGCTGGCGAAGGTGAGGGTCGGGTGGGTGCCGACGTCGAAGAAGTCGGGGCTGCGCAGGTGGCCGTCGCGCATCTCGTTGCCGGTGGACACCGACGTCGCGTCGATCTCCACGCTGGTCGTCGACCGCACTCGTTCGTCGGCCACCTCGATGTGGCCGGCGAAGCGGTCGAATGTTCCGCGCACCTTGCTCATCAGGTGCCGGACGGCGAAGCCGACCGTGCTGTGGACGGGGTCGATCTGCCACGTGCCGGAGGGCACGCCGGCCAGTGCGAGGTCGGTCTGCGGCGTGTGGACGGTGGCGTTCATCGAGGGCCTCCTCGATCGCGACGACGCGATCTGGTTCGTGATCGGGCGGCTCCCGGGTGGAACCGCGCTCACCAGTGCGTCGAACGGCCCGGCACCGGATCGACAGCTGTGACCGGTCGCGTCGCTCAGGCCACGCCGAGGTCCCGGCCGGCGAGCGGCTCGTGCTCGGTGCCGGCGGGCGGCGTGATGGCCAGCAGTTCGGCGGGCTCGGCCGGGCCCGCCGCCGTCGCGCTGCCGGATCACGGTGTCGAAGAGGTCAGGCCTCCGATGAGTTTAGGAACATGTTCGTAAACATGTCAGCCCTGCGCCTGAGCGGGCACGCGGGTGGGCAGGTACGGCGTGATGTTGCGCCAGGCCCGCTGCAGGTACTGCTCCTTCTCGCCGACCGGCGCCACGTAGTGCAGCGCGTCCTCGGCGGCATCCCGGCCGGCAAGGCGGGTGATCACCCACGCGGCGAGGTAGTGCGCGGCCAGGCAGCCGCCCGCGGTGGCCACGTTGTCCCGGGCGAAGAAGGGCTGGTCGAGCACCTCGACGCCGGCGGCCACGACCCAGGGCTTGGTCGTGAGGTCCGTACACGCGGGGACGTCCTCCAGCAGACCGAGCCGGGCCAGGACGAGCGCGCCCGAGCACTGCGCGGCGACGAGCTGGCGGGACGGGTCCAGCCGGCGCAGGACGCTCATGACGGCCTTGTCCTCGACGACCTCGCGCGTGGCGATGCCACTGCCGACGATGACCGCGTCGGCCTCGACCGCGTCCTCCAGGGTCGACATCTGTTCGATGACCACGCCGTTCATCGACATCACCTGCGCTGTCGGCGTGGCCACGGTGACCCGCCAGTCGTCGGCCCTGACGCGGTTGAGCACGCCGAGGGCGATCAGGGAGTCGAGCTCGTTGTAGCCCTCGAAGGTGAGGATCGCGATGTGCACGGCAACTGTCCTTTCCGCTGGTCGAGCCCCGACCGTAGAGCGGCGGAACGGGACAACCAAAGAATTGTCCTGCCTACAATCGCTTCGTGGTGGCGCGTCGGTACCGGACGATCGTGGACGCGCTGGCCGCCGACATCCGCAGCGGTCGCCGGCCCGCCGGGACGAGGCTGCCGACGCACCGCGACCTCGCCGCCCGCGAGGGCATCGCGGTGGTCACCGCGACCCGCGTCTACGCCGAGCTGGAGGCAATGGGCCTGGTCAGCGGCGAGCAGGGCCGCGGCACCTTCGTCCGTGACCTCGCGCTGCCGCCCGGGCACGGCATAGACCAGCAGGCCGTCGCGGCCGACGTCATCGACCTCAACTTCAACTACCCGTCGTTGCCCGGGCAGGCCGAGCTCTTACGCCGGGCGCTGCGCGAGCTGGCCACCTCCGGCGACCTGGAGTCGCTGCTGCGCTACCAGCCGCATCGCGGCCGCCCCCACGAGCGGGCGGCGGTCGCCCGCCACCTTCGTCGTCGCGGGTTGCGGACCACCGTCGACAACGTGCTCATCGTCAACGGCGCCCAGCACGGGCTGGCGGTGACGGCGATGGCGATGCTGCAGCCCGGTGACGTCGTCGCCGTCGACGCGCTCACCTATCCCGGCTTCAAGGTGCTGGCCGAGGCGCTGCGCTTGGAACTGGCGCCGCTGCCGGTCACCGCCGGCGGTCCCGACCTCGACACCCTCGAGCGGCTCTGCGCACGACGCCGGGTTCGCGCGATCTACGCGATGCCCACCCTGCACAACCCGCTCGGCTGGGTCATGGACCTGCCCTCCCGCACCCGGCTGGTCGGCCTCGCCCGCCGGCACGGCGTGCAGATCATCGAGGACGCTTCCTACGCCTACCTGGCGGCGAAAGCGGCACTCCCCCTCGCGGCCCTCGCCCCGGACATCACCGTCTACGTGTCGGGGTTGTCCAAGAGCGTGGCCACCGGACTGCGCATCGGGTTCCTCGCCGCGCCGGCCCCGCTCGTCCCCGGCATCGAGCGGGCCATCCGCGCGACGACGTGGAACACGCCCGCGATCACCACTGCGATCGCCTGCCGCTGGCTGAGCGACGGCACGGTCGAGCGCCTCGAGGCCGAGAAGCGTCTCGACGCCGCGCAGCGACAGTCGATCGCCCGCGCGGCCCTGGCCGGCCTCCCCTGCGTCGGTCACCCCTCGTCGTACTTCATCTGGTTGCCGCTCGCCGAGGACTCGCGTGCCGACCGATTGGCCGGATCGCTGGTGCACGAGCGCATCTCGGTGTCCACGGCCGAGCCGTTCGCGACGTCGGCGCACGTACCGCAAGCCATCCGGCTCGCCCTCGGCTCCACCGACCTGGACACGCTGCGCGCCACCCTGAGCGCCGTGCGGCAGGCGGTCGAGGACGATCAGTACCGCTAGCCGCTCGCCGGCACCCGAGGCCATGATGGAGCCGCCTGTGGGAATCGAACCCACGACCTACGCATTACGAGTGCGTCGCTCTGGCCGACTGAGCTAAGGCGGCGGTACGCCGGAGAGCCCGGCACGGTGGGCCAGTCTAGCCGGTCGCCACGGCGCTCATTGCGGGCGCGGGGCGAGAGCGATCATGACTCGTGCGTCGACTCGTAGGCCTTGCGCGACGCGCACACCGAGGCGAGGGCGCACGCGTGGCGGCGCCCGTCCGCGGCCATCCGCACGACCACCTTCTCCCCCGGGACGTCGTGGCCGACGACCCGGCCGTCGCCGTCGGGCGTCTCGACCTCGCTGCCGACCGCCGGGGCCTTCTCGGCGAACTCCTGGTAGAGCGGGTGTTCGTACTTCAGGCAGCACATCAGCCGCCCGCAGGCGCCGGCGATGCGCAGCGGGTTCAGCGGCAGGTCCTGGTCCTTGGCCATCCGCACGCTGACCGGCTCGAAGTCGACCAGGAACGTCGCGCAGCACAGTTCGCGCCCACAGCTGCCGATGCCGCCGGTGAGCCGGGCCTGGTCGCGGGCGGAGAGCTGGCGCAGTTCGACGCGGGAGTCGAGGGTGGCCGCGAGGTCGCGCACCAGCGCGCGGAAGTCGACGCGGTGCGGGGCGGTGAAGTAGATCGTCGTCTTCTCGCCCGCGACGTGGTCGACGCCGGCCACCTTCATCGGCAGGTCGTGCTCGCGGATCAGGCGGCGGGCCGCCACCCGCGCCGCGGCGCGATGCTTGCGACTGGCCTCGGCCGCGACCCGGTCGGCGTCGGTGGCCGGGCCGGACAGCACCGGCAGACCGCCTACGTCCTCGGACACCCACTGCGGCGCCCACACCACCTGCGCGATCTCGTCGCCGGCGTCGGTGGGGTAGCGCACGTGGTCGCCGACCTGCGGCGTCAGCGCGCCGGGATCGGCGTAGTACAGCCGCCCCTGCGGTTGGAACGCGACCGCGCACACCATGCCCACGACGGCCAGCGTAGGACGCGGCGCCGCCGCGAACGTAGGGTGCGCCCATGAAGTCGCGTCGAACGGGCCCACTCGCCGCCCTCGCAGCCGCCGTCGTGCTCGCCGCGGTGGCGGCCGTGACCCTCGCGCCGTCGGGGCCGGCGGGCGCCGACCCGAGCCCCATCCGGGTGCCTGGCGGGCTGCGCCCGGGCGCCGTTCCCGCGGCCAGCGGCGACTGCGGGCTCTCCGGCGTCGTGTGCAAGCCGGCCCGCACCGGCTCGTGCACGGGCTACTCGTCGCAGAGCACGACCCCGGCCACCATCCGCGTGCTCGTGCGCACCGGGACGTCGAGCTACCGCATCGACAGCGTGCCGTTCATGACCTACGTCGAGAACTCGCTGCCCAACGAGTGGATCCCGAGCTGGGACGGCGACGCGCTCAGGGCCGGCGCCGTCGCGGTGAAGTCCTACGCCTGGTACTGGGTCACCCATTTCGGCGGCTACGTCTCCGGCTACACCACCGGCACCGTCGCCAAGTGTTTCGACGTCACCGACGACACGGCCTTCCAGGTGTACCGCGCGGGCAGCGCCGGCACCCGCACGACGAGCGCGGTGGTTGCGTCCTGGCCGGTGGCGCTGCGCCGCGCCGGCCGGATCGTGCAGGCGTCCTACCGCGCGTACCTCAACAACTCCGGCGAGGCCTGCGGCGCCTACGCCGACGGCAGCACGCTGAGCCAGTGGGGCTCCCAGAACTGCGTCGAGGCCAACTCCGGCAACAAGTACAACGTGATCCTGCAGCGCTACTACGGCTCGGACGTGCAGTTGACGACGACGCGCCAGCAGCGCACCCAGCACGACTTCACGTTCACGCAGACCGCCACCCGGGCCACTTACAACGCGGGCACCTGGTCGATCGACGACGGGTACCCCACGTCCTTCCACTACGGGATCAGCGGCGACGTCCCCGCGATCACCGACCAGGGTGACGGGTTCGCCCACATCGGCGTGTTCCGCCCCTCGACCGGTACCTGGTACCAGGGCTCGGCCACCGGCGGCACGGCGGCGAAGACCCAGTACGGCGCCCGCACCGACGTGCCCGTCGCCGGGCACTGGAACGGCGCCGGACGCCCGAGCGTGCTCGCCGTCTACCGGCCCTCGGAGCACACCTGGCACGTCCAGGGCCGGGTCCCGGTGCACTACGGCGAGACCGGTGACGTGCCGGTGCCCGGGGACTACAACGGCAACGGCACCACCGAGGTCGCCATGTACCGACCGTCGACGAACACCTGGTACGTCAAGGGCCACGTCGGCGTGCACTACGGCGAACCGGGCGACGTGCCGGTGCCCGCCGACTACGACGGCAACGGCACCACCGACATCGCGATGTACCGCCCGGCCACGCACGTCTTCTACATCAAGGCGCAGACCAGCGTGCACTACGGCGCGGCGGGCGACGTGCCGGTCACCGGGGACTTCAGCGGCGACGGCCGGGCCGACGTCGCGATCTACCGGCCGGCCACGCACCAGTGGTGGGTGAAGGGACACGCCACCCGCACGTTCGGGTCGGGCACGCCGATCGGCGCGGCGCCCTACCGGGCCTGAGCGCGCTCAGGGCAGCCGCAGCACCGCGGTCAGCGCCTCGACGGCGATCCGCGGCTTGACGTTGAGATCGAGCACCGCCTCCCGGCAGGCGAGGATCGCGTCGAGGCGTTGCAGGGCACCGGTCGCACCGACCTGGCGGGCCACCGAGGCGACGTCGTCGGCGAGGTCCGGGTGCGCGGGCGCGACCGGGGCACCGCAGACCACCAGCAGCACGTCGCGGTAGAAGGCGGCGAGGTCGACCAGGGCCCGGTCGAGGGCGTCGCGCTGCGTGCGGGTCGAGCGCGACTTCTGCCGCCGCTCCAGCTCGCGCAGCGCGCCCATCGCGCCGCGCACGGAGGTGGCCACGCCCTTGCCCGTGGCCCCGCTGCCCAACGCCACCTGCAGGTCCTCGGTCTCGGAGCTATCGAGCTCGGCCGACAGGGCCTTCGACTCGGCCTCGGCCGCACCGACGAGGTGGTCCGCGGCCCTCAGGCAGGCCCGCAGCGAGGTCAGCGAGGCGGGGATGGCGAGCACCTCGGCGCGCCGGGCGCGGGCGTCGGCGTCGCGGGCGAGCCGCCGCGAGCGGCCCACATGCCCCTGCCCGGCGGCGGCCGCCCACTCGGCGGTGGCGTCGTCGACCCCGCTGCCGCGCAGCACCTCGGCCACGGCGTCGGCCGGTGGCGTGCGCAGCACCACGAGCCGGCAGCGCGAGCGGATCGTCACCGACACGTCGTCGGGGTGCAGCGAGGGCACGCACAGCAGGAACACCGTGCGCGGCGGCGGCTCCTCCACCGCCTTGAGCAACGCGTTGGACGCCTGCTCGGTGAGCCGGTCGGCGTCCTCGATGACCACCACCTGCCAGCGGCCCAGTGACGGCCGCCGGGCCGAACGGCCCACGGTGGAGCGCATCTCGTCCACGCCGATCGACAGCCCCGTGGGCACGACCGAGTGCACGTCGGGGTGCGAGCCGGCGGCCACGGTGCGACACCCGCTGCACTCGCCGCAGCCGAGCTCACCCGGCCGGTCGCACTGCAGCGCCGCGGTGAACGCGCGCGCGGCGTTCGACCGGCCCGACCCGGGCGGCCCGGTGAACAGCCAGGCATGGGTCATCTGGCCGGCGGGCACGTCCTGCCCCGCGGCGATCCGCTCGGCGGCGGCCGCGGCGTTGCGCAGCGTGGCGACCGCGTCACCCTGCCCGACCAGGTCGGCCCACACCGCGCTCATGGGCGCGTGGCCGAGGCGAGCAGGGAGCGCAGCGCGGCGGCGAGTGGTTCCAGGGTGCCGGCGGCCAGGGGGGTCAGCAGGTCACGTTCGGCCGCGAGCAGCGCCTCGAACGCGGCGTCGACACGCGCGCGGCCGGCGCCGGTGAGGGCGACGCGCACCAGCCGCCCGTCGACGCGGTCGGCCGTGCGGGTGACCAGGCCCCGCTCGGTCAGCCCGTCCAGGCGGCTGGTCATCGTGCCGGACGTGACGTAGGTGCGGGCGGCCAGCTCGCCCGCGGTCAGCTGGAACGGCTCACCGGCCCGGCGCAGCGCCGCCAGCACGTCGAACTCGTGGCGGCGCAGGTCGTGCCGGGCGAAGATCGCGGCGCGGCGCTCGGCCAGCACGCCGGCCAGCCGGTCGAGGCGTGACATCACCTGCAGGGGCGTGACGTCCAGATCGGGACGCTCGCGCTGCCAGGCGCCGACGATGTCGTCGACCTCGTCGACCTCGTCGCCCGCTGCGCTCACCACGCCATGGTTCCACATCTCTTGACGCCGAGAGGTTCAGCCGAGCAGCGGGTGCAGCCGTTCGCGGATCGCCTGTTCGAGGGCGTCGGGCGGGGCGGCGGCGTCGAGCACGAGGTAGCGCTGGGCGTCCTCGGCGGCGAGGTCCAGGAAGCCCTGGCGCACCAGGCGGTGGAAGTCGAGCGACGCGGCCTCGAGGCGGTCGAGATGCGCGCGGGCCTGGGCCCGGGACAGCCCGACCTCGGGGTCGAGGTCGAGCAGCACGGTCAGGTCGGGGAGCAGGCCCCCCGTCGCCCAGTCGGTGACCACCCTGGCCTGGCGCACCGACAGGCCCCGGCCCGCGCCCTGGTAGGCGAGGGTCGAGTCGATGTAGCGGTCGGTCAGCACGACCGCACCGGCGTCGAGAGCCGGGCGCACCAGCGTGTCGACGTGGTGCGCCCGGTCGGCGGCGTAGATCAGCGCCTCGGCCCGCGGGCTCACCTGACCGTCGGGTTCGAGGACGAGGCGGCGCAGCTCCCGGCCGAGGGGGGTGCCGCCGGGCTCGCGGGTCTGCACCACGTGCCGGCCGAGGTCGCCCAGCCACTGCGCGAGCCGGAGGATCTGCGTCGACTTGCCGACACCCTCCCCGCCCTCGAAGGCGACGAAGGCCCCGCTCACGTGGCCCGCGCGACGCCGACGAGCGAGTCGAGCCGGGCCAGGTTGCCGCGCGCCAACGGGCTGCGGACCACCCGGGTTACCCGCATGCCTGCGGCCGCGGCCGTGTGCCGGTGCGTGCGGGGGGTGAAGTGCCAGATGTGCTCGGTGGGCTTGAGCGTCCACCAGCGCCGGCGCAGCAGCCGCGACGGCAGCGACGAGAAGTACGGGGTCGAGAACAGGGCCACGCCGTCGTCGGCGAGCAGGCCGCGCAATGCCGTCCAGAACGCCACCGGGTCGGGCACGTGCTCGATCGTGTCCCACGCGCAGATGACGTCGAAGCGGCCCTGCAGCGGTGCGTCGGCGAGCTGGGCGGAGTGGACCGTCAGGCCGAGCGTGTCGCGGGCGTGGTCGGCGGCCTGCGTGGACAGCTCCACGCCGGTGACGTCGTAGCCGAGGCGCCGGGCGGCGTCGAGGAACAGCCCGTAGGCCGAGCCGATCTCCAGCAACCGCGCGCCGCGCGCCGGCCGGCCGAGCTCGCGGGCGGCCAGCGCCAGCCGCCCGGACATCCACTGCCGCTGCAGGGCCATGGCGCCCTTGTTGCCGTAGACGCTGCCCTCGCCCTCGAAGTAGCCGACGTCGTCGTAGAGCCGTTGCAGCCCCTCGGCGGTGAGCCGCGGGCTGACGAACACCAGCCCGCAGGTGCCGCAGCGCACGACGCCGAACGGGTCGAGGTCGTAGATCGGGCGGCCCGGCCGACGGCACACGCAGCACACCACCGCCTCGGTGTCCTCGCGCCGCCAGGTCATGGCGGGCACGTTATCGGGTGGCGGTGTGCGGCACGGCGGGGCTGTCGGCGGAGTCCGCCGCGTCACTGCCGCTCGCCGGGTACGGGTCCGCCGGCGCGATCAGCGGGGCGCGGTAGTCGAGCAGTTGGGTCAGCCGGTCGAGGACCGATGACGGCAGCATGTCCGGCACCGCGGCCGGGCACCGCACGTAACGGTCCGGGTCGGCGTCGGCGGCGTCGGCGAGGGCCGCGGTCATGGCCTCGCGGTCGAGATCGTCGGGCCGGGCGCCGGCGAAGGAGATGTCCTCGGTGCCCTCGACGCTGTCGACCACAAGCGTGAGGTCGGGCAGCAACCCGCCGGTGCCCCAGCGGTTGACGCTGCGCATCCGGTCCACGTCCGCGCCGCGGCCGCCGCCGTGCAGGGCCAGCGACGAGAGCAGGAAACGGTCGCACACCACCACCTCGCCGCGCTCGAGGGCGGGTCGGATCACGGCGGCGACGTGCTCGGCGCGGTCGGCGGCCGAGACCAGCGCCGCGGTCTCGGGCTCGACGCCGGCGTCGACGAGGTCGACCTGCAGCAGCTCGCGCAGCCGCCGGCCGACCGGCGAGTCGGTGGGTTCGCCGGTGCGGCACAGCACCACGTTGCGCTGCCCCACCCCGTCGGCGACCAGCTGGGCGTAGGCCGCCGTGGCCGCCGGGTCGAGCCCGTCGACCGACACGAACAGGCCGTGGTGGTCGGGCGGCTGGCCGAAGCCGGTGCGCAGGACCCGCCGGCGCACGAGGTCGCGCATGCGGGCGCGGGAGCGGGTGGCCCGCGAGGTGGCGTACCAGCTGACAGCGAGGGCGAGCACGCCGCCGACCAGCAACGTCAGGCCGGGGCCGGAGAAGCGCAGGTGACTGTCGCCCACCTTGACGGCGTGGTAGCCGAGCAGGCCGGCGAGGACAGGGCCGACGGCGATGGTCAGCAGCAGCACGATGCGCACGGAGGACAGCACGAAGGCGAACGTGCGCCCGCGCAGGCGGTCCTCCACCTCCTGGCCGATCAGCGTGTAGCCGATGATCCACGCCATACCGGCGAAGATGCCGACGAGGGCGGCGAGGATGTCGGCCAGCACGAAGTTCTGGATCAACGACATCACCAGCAAGGTGACGCCCGCACCACCGATCGCCAGCCCGAACACCCGACCACGGGTGAAGGTGGGCAGCATCCGCGGCCCGACCAGCATGCCCACCGCCAGCCCGGTGAACAGCGTGCCGAACATGATCGAGTAGCCGGCGGCGCCGGCCGACAGCGTGGCCACCCACAGCTGCGCGACGCCGACGGTCAGCCCGCCCGCGGCGAAGGCGCCGATGATGCCGACGTACAGGCCGCGGATCAGCGAGTTGCGCCGCACGAAGGACACGCCCTCGCGCAACAGGCTGAAGATGCCCTGCTCGCGCTCCCGGTCGCGCGGGACGACCGGGATCTGTTCGCGGCTGAGGAAGACCGTGGTGGCGCTGACCAGGAACGTCACCGTGTTCAGCAACAGCGCGATGACGATGGCCATGTTGACGTCGTCGGCCCCGGTGTTGGTCGCACCGGTGATCAGTCGGTTCGCGGCCGAGAGCAGGGCGAACACGCCCGACGCGACCGGGACCGTGCCGTACACCGACATGAGCGAGATCTGGTTGGCGGTGGACAGCAGCTTCTTGGGCACGATCGCGACCCAGATGACCTGCTTGGCCGGCTGGGTGAACAGGCCGGCGGCCTCGATGACGAACTGCGCGATGTAGAGCCAGACCAGGTTGTAACCCAGCGCGATCGACGCGTAGAGCACCGCGGCGGTCAGCTCACCGATGATGACGGTCTTGCGCCGGTCGAGCTTGTCGGCGATGGCGGCCGCGACGGCGCCGAAGAGCAGGTCCGGGGCGAGACGCACGAGGATGACGCCGGAGATCGCCACGCCCTGTGTGGCCACCGACTGCTCGCGGGTGAGCTGCTGGGCCAGGGCGGTGTTGGCCAGCAGGCCCAGCCAGTCACCGAGGCTGGAGAACGCGATCGCCGCCCACATGCGGCGGAAGACGGGGATGCGGAAGAGCACCAGCAGGGTGTTCTCGCGCCGCACGCGCCGCTCGGCGCCCTCGTCCTCGCTCACCCGCGCTTCCTCTCAGGACGCAGAGCAGTGCTCTGCTCCGCGTCGGGAAGCAGGGCGGCCAGCGGCTTGCGTTCGACCGACAGGCTCACCGAACCGAGCCCGCCGAGCGTGATCTCGTCCACGCCCCACAGTCGCTTGGTGGTCCGGTCGAGGTAGAGGACCGACAGCGACAGCGGCGTGGGCGGGTCGGCCTGCACGCCGCGCAGGCCCGACCCCCCGCTCGTGCCCTGCGTGAGCAGGACGGTGTCGTCGATGCGGCGGGCGGCGCGGATGTGCGTGTCGCCGCTGAGCACGAGAGGCACGGCGCCGGCGAGCTTGCGCCCGCCCGACGGCGAGTGCACGAGCGCCACGTCGGCGCGGGTGCCGCCCGCGCGCAGGGCGTCGGCGAACGCGGCGGCGGCCTCGGTGACCCGGTGCCCGGCGTGGTCGTCGCCGGTGGTCTTGTCCGGCGTGAACCGGGGGTCGGGCAGGCCCACGAAGCGCACACCGGCCACGTCCACCGCGTCGGTGTTCCCGTCGAGCACGGTGGCGTTCGGTTGCCGGGCGACGGCCGCGGCGATGCCGGTGGAGTCGTGGTTGCCCTTGACGTACACGTACGGCACGCCCAGGCCGGCGATCTGCCCGGTGAGGGCCTGTTCGGCCGGCGTGCCCCAGTCGACGAGGTCCCCGGTGTCGATCACCGCGTCGACCCGGTACTCCTCGACGAGGGTCTTCGCCAGCGGGTAGGCGAGCGGGCTCAGGTGGATGTCCGACACGTGCAGCAGCCGGATCGCGTCGTCCGGCGGCCCGTCGGGCAGGCCGGTGACGCGGCGGTAGACGCCGGTGCCGGTACGCAACAGATCGGCCAGCTGATCGCGGTAGGTGTCCAGCCGGCCCGGCGCGGTGCGCAGGTCGCCGAGGACGAGCGGGGCGTGGGCCAGCAGCCCGGACAGTTGCGGGTCGCGCCACGCGTCGCGGTCGACGGTGGCCGCGGCGAGGGCGCCGGCCCCGGCCAGCGCGGCCGCGCCGGCCAGCGCGGCCGCGGCCGCATCGCGCGGGCGGTGCAGGGCGAGCAGGCCGAGCAGGCCCGCGCCGCCCACCCCGGCCAGCGCGCCGCGGGCGGCGAGCTCGCGGCCCAGCGCCACGCCGTCGCGGGCCACCTCGTCGAGGACGCCGCGCAGCTGGGCGCGCACGGCGTCGGTGTCGGCGCTGTCGGCGGGCAGGCGCAGCAGTCCCTGCGCCCGGGCGGGATCGACGTCGACGGCCTGCACCCGCACCTGCAGCGGCCCGCGGTGGGTGCGCAGCCGCGCGGTGCCCAGCGGCGCCAGATCGCCGCGGGTGCCGCCCGCGGGAGCCACGGCGATCGTCGCGCGCACCCGCACCGGCCCGAGCCAGCGCGACGCCCGCGCGCCGAGCATCAGCCCGGCCTGCGCGCCGACCAGACCGGCCAGGGCGCCGGCCGCCCGGCGGCCGGCGCGGCCCAATTTCGGGGCGCTGGACACCGCGCCAGCCTATGCCCGGTGCGCGTGCGAGCCGATCGAAGCGCCCGCCCGGGGTGGCGCGCAACGCACGCGGATCACTCGCACTCGAAGAAGAAGGTGACGCCCCCGTCGGAGCCGACGGCGACGTGCACGGTGCTGGTGGCCGCCTCGCCCTTCGCCGAGCGGGTGGTGAGCGACAGCGCGTACGTCTTCCCGGCGACCGGGCGCCCCGCGTACCGGCCGTTGACGATCTTCGTGAACGACGGGTCGAGGCGCAGGCTCTGCAGGTCCGGCAGGAAGACGAACGGGTCGGTCAGCGCCGCCGAGGTGGCGTTGCACTGTGTCGCGGTGTAGCCCAGCGAACTGTTGTTGTGGGCGGCGGTGTACGTGCCGACGACCGTCGGGTCATGGGTGGCCGCCGCCTTGGCGTAGGCGCTGGTCAGCCCGGCGTAGAGCGCGATGACCTTGACCCGCAACGCGGCGGGATCCGCGCCGGCCGACGAACTGGCCACCGGCGCCGACGAGCCCGCCCCTCCGGTCGAGACCGACAGGCTGCTGCCGGCGGCGGTGGGCGACCCGCTGGGGCCGCCGGCCAGCGTGCCGTTGTCGTCGTCGCGCAGCACGAGGAAGAGAGTCACGCCGATCGCCGCGGCCAGGACCACCGCGACGGCGACGATCAGCGGTGTGCGGTCGCCCTTCGGCGGGGCACCGGTTGGGGGTTGCTGCCCGTAGTCGGGCGGTGGTCCGTACGGGGGCTGGCCGTACTGGGGTTCCCCGTACTGAGGTTGCTCCCCGTAGTGCGGTTGCTGCTCGTCGGGCGGCGGCCCGTACTGCGGCGGGCCGTACTGCGGCGGGCCGTACTGCGGCGGGCCGTACTGCGGCGGGCCGTACTGCGGCGGGCCGTACTGCGGCGGGCCGTACTGCGGCGGCACGTCCCCCGGCTGGGCGTACGGCGGTTGTTGCGGCCACGGGGGCGGGCCCTCGGGCGGCGGCCCGTAGGGCCCGGGTGGTGGCGCGGTCACGGCAGAAGGCCTCCGGGTCTCGGTGCGCAGCAGTCTGCCGCACCGCACCGCGCGTGGCACACCGCGCCGCGCCACAAACTATCTTGACGTCGAAATACTTGATACCTTGACGTCAAGATACCGACGACGGGAGTCGCCATGCGTTGGGATCCGCAGCAGTACGGCCGGTTCGCGGCCGAGCGGGGTCGCCCGTTCCTCGACCTGCTCGCCCGCGTGGGCGCCGACCGGCCGCGCCGCGTCGTGGACGTCGGCTGCGGGCCGGGCGCGCTCACCGCACTGCTGGCCGAGCGCTGGCCGGACGCCGCGGTCGAGGGTCTCGACTCCTCGCCCGAGATGATCGACGCCGCGGCGGCCGCGGGCCGGCCGCAGCTGCGCTTCCGGGTGGCCGACGCGCAGTCGTGGACGCCGCCGGGCGACGCCGACGTCGTCATCAGCAACGCCACCCTGCAGTGGGTGCCCACGCACCGCGAGCTGATCCCGCGCTGGGCCGCGGCCCTGCCGGGCGACGGCTGGCTCGCCTTCCAGGTGCCGGGCAACTTCGGCTCCTTCTCGCACGCGCTGATGCGCGAGCTCGTCGCCACCGCGCGCTGGCGCGACTCGCTCACCGGCATCCTGCGCCACGACGACGCCGTGGGCACGCCCGAGGAGTACGCCGGGCTGTTGCACCGGTCGGGACTGTCCGCCGACGTGTGGGAGACGACCTACCTGCACGTGCTCGCCGGGCCCGACCCCGTGCTCGAATGGGTCCGTGGCACCGGCCTGGGCCCGATCCGGGCCGCCCTCTCCCCCACCGACCTGGCCGAGTTCGAGGCGTCCTACGCGGTGCGGCTGCGCGAGGCGTACCCCGCCACCGAGCACGGCACCCTGTTCCCGTTCCGGCGCATCTTCGCCGTGGGTCACAAGCGATGATCACCGGCTACGACCACGTGCAGGTGGCGATCCCCACCGGAGGCGAGCCCGCCGCGCGGGCCTTCTACGGCGACCTGCTGGGCATGCGCGAGCAGCCCAAGCCGCCCGCGCTCGCCGCGCGCGGCGGCTGCTGGTTCGAGGCCGGCGACGCCGTGCTGCATCTCGGTGTGGAGCAGCCGTTCCGGCCGGCCGGCAAGGCGCATCCGGCGTTCCTCGTCAACGATCTCGACGCGCTGCGGACCGCGCTCGAAGCCGCCGGCCACGAGTGCACCGACTCCTCCGGCGAGATCCCCGGCGTGCGCCGCTTCCACACCGCCGACCCGTTCGGCAACCGCCTGGAGTTCCAGCAGGCCTGACCCGGGCGCTACTTCTTCGCGGTGGCCTTCTTCGCCGCCTTCGCCGCGGCCTTCTTCACCGGCTTCTTGGCCGCCGCCTTCTTCGCCGACGACTTCTTGGCCGCCTTGCGCGCGGTCTTCTTGACCGGCCCGCGCGCCCGGCGGTCGGCCAGCAGTTCCGAGGCCCGCTCGTCGGTGATCGACTCGATGTCGTCGCCCTTGCGCAGCGAGGCGTTGGTCTCCCCGTCGGTGACGTAGGGGCCGAAGCGCCCGTCCTTGATCACCATCGGCTGGCCGGACGCCGTGTCGTTGCCCAGCTCGCGCAGCGGTGGCGCCGCGGCCGCGCGCCGGCCGCGTTGCTTGGGCTGCGCGAGGATCGCGGCCGCCTCGTCGAGCGTGATCGTGAACAGCTGTTCCTCGGACTCGATCGAGCGCGAGTCGGAGCCCTTCTTGATGTACGGCCCGTAGCGACCGTTCTGCGCGGTGACGTCCTCGCCGTCGAGCCGGCCGAGGACGCGCGGCAACGTGAGCAGCTGCTCGGCCTCGTGCACCGTCACGGTGTCCAGCGACATCGACTTGAACAGCGACGCCGTCCGCTCGCCGTCGGTGACGTACGGGCCGTAGCGCCCAGCCTTGGCAGTGAGCTCCCGGCCGTCGGCGGTCGGGCCGAGATCGCGGTCACCCGACGGCGCGTTGAGCAGCTCCTCGACCTTCTCCGGCGTCAGCTCGTCCGGCGCGATGTCCTCCGGGACCGACGCCCGCTGGGCCTCGCCGTCGGCCAACTCGCGCTGCAGGTAGGGGCCGTAACGGCCCACCCGTACGACCACGCCGCCCTCGAGCGGGATGGAGTTGACGCCGCGGGCGTCGATCTCCTCGAGCCGGTTCGCGATGAGCTTCTTCAGCCCGCCCTGCGCCGAGATCCGCTCGGAGTCGGCCGACACGTCCGGCGAGCCGAAGTAGAAGCGCTGCAGCCACTCGACGCGCGAGCGCTGACCGGAGGCGATGTCGTCGAGGTCGTTCTCCACCGACGCGGTGAAGCCGTAGTCGACGAGCCGGGAGAAGTAGGACTGCAGCAGGCCGATCACCGCGAACGCCGTCCACGTGGGCACGAGCGCGGGACCCTTCTTCCACACATAACCGCGGTCCTGGATCGTCTGCATGATCGACGCGTACGTCGACGGTCGCCCGACACCGAGCTCCTCCATCGCCTTGACCAGCGACGGTTCGGTGAATCGCGCCGGCGGCGACGTGGTGTGCGACGTCGGCTCGAAGTGCCGCGGGTCGAGGGCGTCACCGCGCTCGAGCAGGGGCAACCGCTTCTCGGCGTCGTCCTTGTCGGTCGAGTCGGAGTCGGTGTCCTCGACGTACGCGCGCAGGAAGCCGGGGAAGGTGATCGTGCGGCCCGAGGTGGTGAACACGACGGCCTCGTCGGCCGCCGACGTGGCTCCGATGCGCACGGACACGGTGGTGCCCACCGCGTCGGCCATCTGCGAGGCCAGCGTGCGCTGCCAGATCAACTCGTAAAGGCGGAACTCCTCCGAGGACAGGGCGTTGGCCACCTGGCCCGGCGTGCGGAACGAGTCACCGGCGGGCCGGATCGCCTCGTGCGCCTCCTGCGCGTTCTTGACCTTGCGTGTGTAGTGCCGCGGCTCGGCCGGCACGTAGGCGTCGCCGTACAGCTCACGGGCCTGCGTGCGCGCCGCGGTGAGCGCCGTTTCGCTCAGCGTCGTCGAGTCGGTGCGCATGTAGGTGATGTAGCCGTTCTCGTACAGCCGCTGCGCCGTGCGCATCACCTGCGCGGCCGACCAGCGGAACTTGCGGCCGGCCTCCTGCTGCAGCGTCGAGGTCATGAACGGCGGGTACGGCCGGCGGCGGTAGGGCTTCTCCTCCACGCCCTGCACGGCGAAGTCGCGGCCGTCCAGGCGGGCGGCGAGCCCGCGCGCGCCGGCCTCGTCGAGGTGCAGCACGTTGGACGGCGCCCGCCCGGTGGACGCGTCGAAGTCGCGGCCGGTGGCGAGGCGCTGGTCGTCGACGGAGACCAGCGTGGCCGTGAACGTGTCGGGGTCGTTGGGCTTGGGCCGCGCGGGCGCGAACGTGCCCACGACGTCCCAGTAGGTGGCGCTGCGGAAGGCCATCCGCTCGCGCTCGCGCTCGACCACCATGCGGGTGGCGACGGATTGCACCCGGCCGGCCGAGAGCCCGGGCAGCACCTTCTTCCACAGCACGGGGCTGACCTCGTAGCCGTACAGGCGGTCGAGGATGCGCCGCGTCTCCTGCGCGTCGACGAGGCTGTCGTCGATCTCGCGCGGATTGTCGACGGCGGCCGCGATCGCCGACGGGGTGATCTCGTGGAACACCATGCGGCGCACCGGGATCTTCGGGCTCAGCGTCTGCACGAGGTGCCAGGCGATCGCCTCGCCCTCGCGGTCCTCGTCCGTGGCGAGGTAGAGCTCGTCGGCGTCCTTGATCAGGGCCTTGAGCTTGGTGACCTGCTGCTTGCGGTCGGGGCTCACGACGTAGAGCGGTTCGAAGTCGTGCTCGGTGTCGACGCCGAGGCGCGCCCACGCCTCACCCTTGTACTTGGCGGGGACGTCGGCGGCGTTGCGCGGCAGGTCGCGGATGTGGCCGATCGAGGCCTCGACGACGTACTCCCGGCCGAGATAACCGCCGATCGTCTTGGCCTTCGCCGGCGACTCGACGATCACGAGCTTGCTGCCCGCGCGCCCGGCCTGTGCCACCCGTCACTCCTCGTATTCGTCTGCGGTGTCGACGTCGCGGACGGTACAGGACGCCCGCAACACGGCCCTTCCCACATGTGGCCGTTCCTCACCGGGGCCGGAGCCGCCCGCCGGCGTCAGCGCGCGACCGGCCAGTCGCCGTCGGCGCCCGCGGGCGGCGGGCCGAGCAGCTCGGCCAGGCGGCGCAGGCGACGCGCGGAGGTCACCCGCCAGCCCGTCCCCCCTCGGCTGCCGCGACCGGACAACGACAGGGCGGCGACCCCCAGGCGGGACAGTTGCGCACCGGCGGCACGGTGCAGCGCGTCGTCGGGCTGGGCGGTGGTCTGCCCCGCGGTGGCCAGCAGGTACCCGGCGTCGTCGCGGTGCCCGGCGGCCAGCGCCCACAGCCGCAGGCCGCCGGCGCCGAGTTCGAAGGAGGGCGGCAGGCCCGTCCGCGCGCCGCGCGTCCAGCGGGCGGCGTGGTCGAGCAGGCGTGGCGTGAACGCGGTCCGCGCGGCGAAGCCCCCTTCGGCCGGCACCACCGCGTCGTCACCGGCGACGCCGAGCGCCTCGAACGCCTGGGCCAGCGCCTCGGCGCGCCACCGGACGGGCACGACGACCGACAGCCGCGCCCCGGTCGGCGAGCGGGCCCACTGGGCGCCGGCCAGCAGCAGCCCGTCCAGGTCGGCGAGGGCCGGACCGGCGGCCTCGGCCCCGAACAGCGAGTACTGCGTCACCGGCGGCGCCTGTACAACGGGCTCAGTGGGCGCTCTGCGTCTTGGCCAAGCACCACTTGCCGCTCTCCTGACGCAGCACGGCTTCGATCCGGGCCGAACTGCCGTCACTGGCGGTGACGGTGCCGACCTCTGTGGCCGTGGTACCGCTGACGCTCGCCGGCCCGTCCGGATGCGCCGAAGTGATCTTGTTCAGCTCGGCCTGCGACAGCGTGATGTGGGTGGAGGGGCAGGCGATCGACTTCAAGGACTCGAGGCTGTGCGCGCTGAGCGCGAGGAAGTATTGAGTGCCGACGATCGTCGGTTCGGCGTTGCCGGCGTTGATCGACGGCCCGCCGCCGGAGTCGGTGGGCGGGGCGACGCTTCCGGTGTCGACCGGTGCCGACGACTGCACCGGGAAGTCCTCGCTCTGCGAGGCCGTGGCCGTGGGCGAACCGCTGCCGGCCAGCTTCTTGCCGTCGTTACCGCCGGTGAGCGCGATGCCCGCCGCGATACCGCCGCCGGCCAGCACGACCACGGCCACGACGATGGCGATGATCATGTTGCGGTTGCTCTTCTGCGGGGGGCCGCCGTAGCCGGCCGGCGGTTGCGCCGTAGCCGGGCTGCCCGTAGCCGGGCTGCCCGTAGCCGGGCTGCCCGTAGCCGGGCTGCCCGTAGCCGGGCTGCCCGTACGCCGGCTGCTCGCCGTACCCGCCGCCGGGCTGCTGCCCGTACCCCGGCTCGCCGTACCCGCCGCCCTGCCCGTACGAGGGCTGGCCGTAGGACGGCTGATCGCCGTAGCCGCCGGGCTGCGGGGCGCCGTAGCCGCCACCGGGCTGCTGGCCGTAGCCGGGCTGAGCGCCGCCGGGCTGCTGGCCGCCCTGTCCGTAATCGGGCGGCCCGTAGTTCGGCTGGCCGCCGGGGTACTGGGGCGGGTAGTCGCTCATGAGTGGCTCGTTTCGTCCGATCTACGTGCTGGCCGATGGTGACGTGCGGCAAGTGTGGCATGCGCGCAAGCCCGATGACCTCTTCCGCGATGGGGACCGGTCCCCTCGCAGAGGCGCCGGTTCCGGCCCTGATACGTGCAGCGGCCCCGGCGAAACGCCGGGGCCGCTGTTCGTCGTGCCGGGGTGCTGGGATCAGGCGACGCGGGCGGGTTCGGTGCTGTTCTCCGCGGCCGGGGCGTCGCCCATCGACACGCGGCGGCGCTTGGAGACGATCACCGCGCCGGCGACGACGGCGAAGGCCACGACCCCGATCAGCAGCCGGATGCCGATCGAGGCGTGCTCGCCCACGGTCAGCTTCACCACGGCCGGAGCCACGAGCACGGCGACGAGGTTCATCACCTTGATCAGCGGGTTGATGGACGGCCCGGCGGTGTCCTTGAACGGGTCGCCGACCGTGTCGCCGATAACCGTCGCGGCGTGCGCCTCGGTGCCCTTGCCGCCGTTGACGCCGTCCTCGACCATCTTCTTCGCGTTGTCCCACGCGCCGCCGGAGTTGGCGAGGAAGATCGCCATCAGCACGCCGGCGCCGATAGCTCCGGCGAGGTAGCCGGCCAGCGGGGCCACGCCGAGCAGGAAGCCGATCGAGACCGGCGCGAAGATCGCCAGCAGGCCGGGCGTGGCCAGCTCGCGCAGCGAGTCCTTGGTGCAGATGTCCACGACGCGGCTGTAGTCGGGCCGCTCGGTGAAGTCCATGATCCCCGGGTGATCGCGGAACTGCGCGCGCACCTCGTACACCACCCGGCCGGCGGCGCGGCCGACGGCGCTGATGGCCAGACCGCTGAACAGGAAGACCACCGAGGCGCCGATGATCAACCCGAACAGGTTGTTCGGGCTCGTCAGGTTCAGGTCGGTCAGGGACAGCTGGGTCAGCTTGCCGATGTGAGCGGGATCCGTGATGCCGGTGAGCGCATCGGTGATCGCCTTCTGGAACGAGCCGAACAGCGCGGTCGCGGCCAGCACGGCCGTCGCGATCGCGATGCCCTTGGTGATCGCCTTGGTCGTGTTGCCGACGGCGTCGAGGTCGGTCAGGACCCGGGCGCCCCGCTCATCGATGTCGCCGCTCATCTCGGCGATGCCCTGGGCGTTGTCGCTGACCGGGCCGAAGGTGTCCATCGCGACGATGACGCCCGCCGTGGTCAGCAGGCCGCAGCCGGCGAGGGCGACGGCGTAGAGCGCCACGAAGGTGCTGCCGCCGCCGAGCAGGAACGCGCCGAACAGCGCGGCACCGATCAGGATGGCCGAGTAGACGGCCGACTCCAGACCGAGGGAGATGCCCGACAGGATGACGGTGGCCGCACCGGTGAGCGAGGTGTCCGCGACGTCCTTGACCGGCCGGCGGGCGGTGTCGGTGAAGTAGCCGGTGATCTGCTGGATGAGCACGGCCAGCACGATGCCGATGAGCACGGCGACGAACGCGATGACCGCCGGGCTCGTGCTGGGCAGGTCGGTGGCCGACACGTGACCGAGGTCGCTGAACTTGCTCGGCAGGAAGGTGAACGACGCGATGGCCACGCCGACGAGCGAGACGATCGCGGTGATGAAGAAGCCACGGTTGATCGGCACCAGGCCGTTGCGGTCCTTCTCCTTGAGCGAGGTCGTCAGGATGCCGACGAAGGAGCTGACGATGCCGATCGCGCCGATGATCAGCGGCAGCAGCAGGCCCTTGGAGCCGAAGGCGGTCTGTCCGAGGATCAGCGCCGCGACCAGCGTGACGGCGTAGGACTCGAACAGGTCCGCCGCCATGCCGGCGCAGTCACCGACGTTGTCGCCCACGTTGTCGGCGATGGTGGCGGCGTTGCGCGGGTCGTCCTCGGGGATGCCGGCCTCGACCTTGCCGACGAGGTCGGCGCCGACGTCGGCGGCCTTGGTGAAGATGCCGCCGCCGACACGCATGAACATGGCCAGCAGCGCGCCGCCGAAGCCGAAGCCCTCGAGCACGGTCGGGGCGTTGGAGTCGTAGGCGAACAGCACGACGCTGGCCCCGAGCAGGCCGAGCCCGACGGTCAGCATGCCGACGATGCCGCCGGTGCGGAACGCGACGTGGAAACCGCGTTCGCGGCCGCCGCCCCGGGCCGCCGCGGCGACGCGCACGTTGGCCTGCGTCGCCAGCGTCATGCCGATGAAGCCGACCATGGCGGAGAAGAGCGCGCCGACGATGAAGAACAGCGCCCGGCCGAGCTGCACCGAGAAGCCGCCGTGGTTCACCGGCAGGACCAGCAGCAGGACGAAGACGATGACCGAGAAGACGCCGAGGGTGCGGAACTGGCGGTTGAGGTAGGCCCGCGCACCTTCCTGGACCGCCTTCGCGATCTCCTGCATCTTCGGCGTGCCCTGGTCGGCCTTGAGGACCTCCCGGACCAGGGTGTACGCGAACACCAGGGCGGCGATGGCGACGATGCCGATCACCACCACGGCGACGTGCTCGCCGGAGCTGATCCCCGGCTCGGCAAGAAGGTCGTGCGAGGCCATGCAACTCCCCTTGGTTCGACTCGATGTCGCAACGCCGGGCGCCGGGCGAACCCAGCGCCACGTCGGCGTGCGGAGCTCCGTACGGCGTCACCGCAGTGGCGCTCAGCGCTGCCCGGCGGAGTGTAACCGGCTCCGGGCCCGCCCGCCCTGGAGGGTGACGGGGCTAATGCTCGCGGACACCGTCGACAGCGGCCTCGACCGTGTCGTGGATGGCGAAGACCCCGTCGAGCCCGGTGATCGTGAACAGCTTGAGGATGCGTTCCTGGTTGCACACCAGCGGCAGCGAGCCGCCGGCCTCGCTCGTGGCGGCACGCGCCTCGACGAGGGCCCCGAGGCCGGTCGAATCGAGGAACGCGACCTCGGTGAGATCGACCACGACACTGCGGTCGCCGGTCTGCAGCAGGCCTGTCAGGCTCTCCTTGAGCGCCGGGGCCGAGTAGACGTCGACCTCGCCGCTGACCGCGACCACCGGGACGTCGCCAGCCGATGAGCGAGACACGGAGACGTCCACGCGTTCCCTCTTCCTGATCGAACCTGCAGCGTCGAGACAATCGGGTCGGGCGCGCGGCACCCGACGGACTGCGCCAGCATGCCACAGCACCGGGAAGGGGATGAGGGGGAGTGACCGACCCGCGGCTCCTGCTCGACCGGCTGCTGCTCGGCACGCCACCGGGCGAGTCGCCGCTCACCCACGTGGAGACGCTGGCCGCGCGCGCCGGAGAAACGGTCGCCTGGCCCGCCTGGGTGCCGCAGGTGCTGCGCGACCGGCTGGCCGAGGGCGGCGTGGCCGCTCCCTGGCGACACCAGGCCGAAGCGGCGTCGCAGGCCCGGCAGGGCCGCTCGGTGGTGATCGCCACCGGCACGGCGTCGGGCAAGTCGTTGGCCTACCAGCTGCCCGGCCTGACCGCGCTGCTCGACGAGCCCCGCTCGCGGGTGCTGTACCTGGCCCCGACCAAGGCGCTGGCCGGGGACCAGCTGCGCGCGCTCGAGGCCCTGGCCGTGCCCGGCGTGCGAGCAGCCACGTACGACGGCGACACCCCCTACGACGAGCGGGACTGGGTGCGCGCCCACGCCAACTGGGTGCTGACCAACCCGGACATGGTGCACCGCGGGATCCTGCCGTCCCACGGGCGGTGGGCCTCGTTCCTGCGCCGGCTGCGCTACGTGGTGATCGACGAGTGCCACGCCTACCGCGGCCTGTTCGGGGCACAGGTGGCGCAGGTGCTGCGCCGGCTGCGGCGCGTCTGCGCGTCCTACGGCAGCGAGCCGGTGTTCGTGCTGGCCTCCGCCACGGCCGCCGCCCCCGCGGAGTCGGCGACCCGGCTGGTGGGGGCGCCGGTGCGGGCGGTGGCGAGCGACGCCTCCCCGCGCGGGGCGACCCTGTTCGCGCTGTGGGAGCCGCCGCTGACCAGCCTGCGCGGTGAGCACGACGCGCCCCTGCGCCGGGCCGCCGGAGCCGAGGCGGGCCGGTTGCTGGCCGACCTGGTCATCGAGCAGGCGCGCACGCTGGCCTTCGTCCGCTCGCGCCGCGGTGCGGAGCTGACCGCCATGGGCGCGGCCCGGCACCTGGCCGAGGCCGGTGCGGGCGAGCTCGCCGAGCGCGTGGCCGCCTACCGCGGGGGGTACCTGCCCGAGGAGCGGCGGGCGCTGGAGGCGGCCCTGAGTTCGGGGCGGCTGCTGGGCGTGGCCAGCACCAACGCGCTCGAGCTGGGCCTGGACGTCTCCGGCCTCGACGCCGTCGTGCTCGCCGGCTTCCCGGGCACCATCGCCTCGCTGTGGCAGCAGGCGGGTCGCGCCGGCCGCTCGGCCGCCGCGGCGCTGGTGGTGTTCGTGGCGCGCGACGACCCGCTCGACACCTATCTGGTGCACCACCCGCAGGCGCTGTTCGGCCGGCCGGTCGAGGCATCGGTCTTCGATCCGCAGAACCCGTACGTCCTCGGGCCGCACCTGTGCTGCGCCGCAGCCGAGTTGCCGATCCGCGAGGCCGAGCTGGCCCTGTTCGCCGCCGCCCCGGCGCCCGCCCCGGCGGCGGGCGGCACGGCCGCGCCGGGCACGGCCGCGGTGGCGCTCGTACTGGACGACCTGGTCGGGCGCGGCCGGCTGCGCCGCCGTCCGGCCGGCTGGTTCTGGACCGGCTCGGACCGCCCGCAGGCCGACATCCGCGGCACCGGCGGGGCGCCGGTGGCGGTGGTCGACGCGGCCACCGGCTCGCTGGTCGGCACCGTCGACCGGGGCGCCGCCGACAGCACCGTGCACGCCGGCGCGGTCTACCTGCACCAGGCCGAGGCCTACGTGGTCGACTCCCTCGACCTCGTCGACGGCGTGGCGCTCGTGCGCAAGGACAACCCGCCGTGGACGACGTCGGCGCGCGACGTCACCGACATCGCGATCGTGCACACGGGCGAGACCGGGCGGTTCGGGCCCCTGACCGTCTCGCTCGGCACCGTGGACGTGACCAACCAGGTCGTCAGCTACGTCCGCCGCCGGCTGGGCACCGGCGAACTCCTGGACGAGACGCCGCTGGACCTTCCGCCGCGCGAGCTGCGCACCACCGCGGTCTGGTACACGCTGCCGCAGGCCGAACTCGACGAGGTGGGCCTGCCGATCAGCGAGGTGCCCGGCGCGGTCCACGCCGCCGAACACGCGGCCATCGGGCTGCTGCCTCTGTTCGCCACCTGCGACCGCTGGGACATCGGCGGCGTCTCCACCGCCGTGCACCCGGACACCGCGCAGCCCACCGTGTTCGTCTACGACGGGCATCCCGGTGGCGCCGGCTTCGCCGAGCGCGGGTACCGGGAGCTGGCCACCTGGTTGCGGGCGACGCGCGACGCCGTCGCCGCGTGCGAGTGCGTGGCCGGCTGCCCGTCGTGCGTGCAGTCGCCCAAGTGTGGCAACGGCAACGAGCCGCTCGACAAGGCCGGAGCGATCACCGTGCTGGACCTCGTCCTGCGCCGGCTCGCGGCCGGCGACGCCGGCGGGTAGCCGCCCGGCCCGCGCCGAGGCCGTCACCGGCCGCCCGCCGACGAGCGGCAACCGCACCACGACGCGCACGCGGACCACCACCGTGCCCGAGCGCCCGTCGGCGGCGAGACCGGCGTGACAGCCCGCCAGCGTCGCGCCGTTACGCAGGGCGATCCGGGCCGCGGCCGGGCACACCGGTGCCCCGGTACCGATCCGGCCGGCCGCGGCGAGCGCGGCGAGATCGGCCGCGCCCTCGACCCGGTGGCGGGCGAGCACGGCGACACCCTGCACGACGGCCACCCCGGCCACGACGAGCAGCAGGACGCAGCAGCAGAGCACCCACACCGTGGCCGCGCCGCGCTCGGCGCCCCGACCGACCGGTGCCCCGCCCCTCACGGCGGGCCGCCCTGCGGCTCCGCGGCGGCCACCGCCGAGCCGGTCACGGTGACGGCCGGCACCAGGCCGCCCAGCGGGCGGACCTGCAGCCGCACCACCGCCACGACGTCCACGCCGTCCCGCGAGATCGTGACGGCACCGCCCGGCGCGGCCCGGTGCACCAGGCCGGACACCGCCGCGTGGGCGCCCCGCGCCTCGGCCCGCGCGGCCTCGCGGGCCGCGTCCTGCACCCGGACCCGGGCGGCGACCACGAGCACCGCGCTGATCGCGACGCCGAGCAGCAGGACGAGCACCGGCAGGCAGGCCGCGAGCTCCGCGGTGACCATGCCGCGCTCGCGCCCGCGGCCCTCAGAGCGCATGGAGGGCAGAGGTGACGATGTGGGTCAGCGCCGAGGACACCGCCGGGCTGCGCACGATCTTGTAGAGCACGACGGCGAACGCCACCGCCGCCACGGTGCCCACGGCGTACTCGGCCGTGGACATCCCCTCTTCGCCGGCCCGCCGGATGCGGCGGCAGATGCGCAGCCCGAGGATGTGGACGGCCAGCAGGATTCTGTTCAGCGACGACATACGCAGAGCATCGTGTTCCCCGAGCCGGCCCGGGCCACGATCGTGTTGCTTGTGGATGGTCGAGCGTCCTGTGGACGACCGGCGCCGGATCGTCGTCGTCTCGTGCTACGCGAACCGAGCCCGCAGTTGTAATACTGTAATCATGATCTCGAGGAGGATGCCGTGACCGACCCGACCGTCGATCCACCGCCGCGCGGCGGGACCGGGCCGCTGGCCCGCATGCTCGCCACGCGGGGCGGCACGGCGGCGCCCGAAGCGCCGTTCGTGATCGAGCATCGCGAAGCGCTGGTGTACATGCTGTGCGAAGCAGCAGAACTCGAGCACGGCATCATGTGCCAGTACCTGTTCGCAGCGTTCTCGCTCAAGCAAGGCGCGGACGAGGGGCTGGACGCGGACGGTCTCGCCGCCGTCAGGGGCTGGCGCAGGACGCTGGGCGAGGTCGCGGGCCAGGAGATGTTGCATCTCGCCCTCGTGCACAACCTGCTCTCGGCCGTCGGCGGCCCTCCGCACTTCGGTCGACCCAACCTGCCGCACCCGGCGCGGCACTACCCGGCGGGCGTCAGCCTCGCGCTCCTGCCGTTCGGGCCGCCGGCGCTGCAACACTTCCTGTTCCTCGAACGCCCCGAGGGAATGGCCCTCGAGGACGCTGCACGCTTCGTCGGCCCCGAGTACCTGCACCCGACGATCACCGATACCGACATCGTGCCGCAGGGGCAGGACTTCGCCACCGTCGGTCATCTCTACCGCTCGATCGAGGCCGGGCTCGACCGACTGGCGGCGAAATACGGCGAGGAGGGTCTGTTCATCGGACCGCCCGGCGCCCAGGCCCGTCCAGAACACTTCGGCATGGACGCGCTGGCGCCGGTGACCGACCTCGCCTCGGCCCATCGGGCCGTCGACACCATCCTCGAGCAGGGCGAGGGGGTGCGCGGCGCCTGGCGGGATGCGCACTTCGGCCGGTTCGTCGCGATGTCGGACGAGCTCGCCGCGCGGCTGGCCGCCGACGACACCTTCACGCCGGCGCGGCCCGTGCTCCCGGCGAACGTCCGACCGTCGCAGCAGGACGCGGACGTCACGCTCATCACCGATCCGGTCACCGCCCGGTGTGCCGACCTGTTCAACGTCGGGTACGAGGCGCTCCTGCAGCTGCTGACCCGCTACTTCGCGCACACCGAGGAGAGCGACGCGCAGCTCGCCGCGCTGGTCGATGCCGCCTTCGCGCTGATGTTCCGCGTGCTGCGCCCGCTGGGCGAACTGCTGTCGACGCTGCCCGTCGGCGAAGACCATCCCGGCCGCACGGCCGGCGCGACGTTCGAGCTGTTCTACGAGGCCGACTACCTCATCCCGCACCTGCACGCGGCCTGGACGGTGCTGCAGGAACGGCTGCGCGAAGCGGCCGGGCTGGGCGCTGCCGTGCGCAGCTCGGCCGACCCGGCGCTGGGTGCGGTCCTCGCGCCGGTCGAGCAGGCCTTCGGCGACATCGCGGATCGGCTCGGCGCAGCCCTTGCCGCTCGGCCGACCGGATGAAGTTCCCGGCCTCGCGGGTCGAGGCGTTCAGCGACGGCGTCTTCGCCATCGCGATAACCCTGCTCGTGCTCGATCTGCACGTCCCGGGACGAGGGAAGAGCAGCCTGCTGGACGAGCTCGGCCGGCAGTGGCCGTCCTACGCCGCCTATGTCGTGAGCTTCCTCGTGATCGGCATCATCTGGATCAACCACCACGCGATGTTCGCGAACGTCCGCTACGTCGACCGGCCGGTGCTGTTCGCCAATCTCGTCCTGCTCGGTGTCGTGTCCGTCCTTCCGTTCCCGACACGGCTGCTCGCCGAATACCTCAATTCGGGGTGGGACGGCTCCGTCGCGGCGGCGCTGTACGGCGCGGCCATGGTCGCGATGTCGATCGCCTTCAGCAGTCTCTGGTTGACGATCACCCGCAACCACACCGCGTTGCTGCACGAGCGCGTCGACGCCCGGAGCGCCCGGCGCGCCCTACGACGCTTCGCTGCGGGCCTGCTCGTCTACCTCGTCGCCATCGGCGTCGCGCTGGTCAATGCCCCCGCAGCGCTCGCGCTGCACGCGCTGGTGGCCCTCTACTACTGCTTCGACCAGCTGCCGACCGCCTCGGCCGGACGCACGCAGGAAGCGGGTCCCGATCCCGTGCCTAAGTGAGGAACTCGGTCGACAGCTGGCTGCGGGCCAACGCAGCCAGGGCCGGATCGAAGCGCGCGATGATCTGGCGCACCCGCAGCTCGGCCAGCGGGGCCAGGCCGTCGTAGGCGCGGACGAACAGGTCCCGGGCGTCGGCACGCGGCCAGTCGGCGGGCATCAGCTGCACCGGCAGCTGCGGGTCCAGCCCCGGGCAGCGCCGGTAGGCGTCCATGACCGCGGTTCGCGCCCGCAGCGCGGCCGCCGGGCTCGTCGCGCCGTTGTCGAGCAGTCGCAACGGTTGACGGCACTCGTCGAGGAACTCGTCGTACACCGCGCGCAGCGCCTCGAGGTCCCGTGCGTCGATGGGCGCGCGGCCGAGCTCCGGGCGTCCCGCCCTGGCCGCGTGGGACCTCGACGAGATCGCGCAGATGTACACCGACTTGGTCGCGACGTACGAGCCGATGCGGCTGCGGATCGAATCCGGTGAACTGAGTTCGGCACATGACATCTTCGTCGGCGTCTACGACCTGCTGGGGCCGCTGGCCGCGGTCGGGGTCAACAGATCTTCGAGCGCTGGTCACCCGAGCTCGCCGGCCCGGTCCGGTTCAGCCTGACCAGCGATCTGCTGCGCGACGGCGCCGAGGCGTCGGCCCGGCTGCGGAAGCGCTGAACGCCTGGCGGTGTTGAGCCGGATCCCCGGCGGCAGGGCGGCGCCGCCGGAGATCCGACTGGTCGGGTGCGCTCAGGCAGCGCGGCGCGCGCGACGGGCGGCCCGCCGGGCGAGGCGGGCGCTGACGGCGCGGCTGCGGGCCAACGCGAGCTGCGAGTGATCGGCGGCGATGCTGGTGGCGAGGTGGTCGTACATGGTCGTGCCTTTCCTGAAGTCCTGATCCGACAACCACCACTGTGGGCCTAAGGCCCTGGACCGGGCATCGGTAATTTGCCTGAGGTCGCGGCCTAAGGCCCCCTTAACCGCGGGCTCTCAGGGAAGGACATCCAGGGCATTGGCCGCGATACCCACCACGACGGGGATGATGCCCAGGCAGACGAACGACGGCAGGAAGCACGCGGCCAGCGGGCCCATCGCCCGCACGCCCGCACGCTGGGCCCGCATCGCCCCCGCGGCCCGGCGGCGTCCGCGCAGGTCGTCGGCGAGGTCCTCGAAGGCGGCGGCGACCCGCATGCCACTCGCGGCACTGCGCACCGCGACGGGCACGACGTCGGCCAGCGGGCCGTCCGGACGTACGGCCGCCCACGCCAGGGCAGGGTCGGCACCGAGGCGCAGCAGCCCCGCGACCCGCTCCAGGTCGGCCCGGGCGCCCGCCCCGGCAGCGGGCGCCGCGCGCCGCACGGCATCGGCGAGCGGGCGACCGCCCCGCAGCACCGCCGCGACGAGATCCAGGGTGACCGGGAGAGCGGGATCGTCCAGCGGTGGGACCGGGCGGCGACGCAGGCGCTCGAGGCCCCACCACAGCGCCGGGCCGCCCACCGCGGCCACGCCCGCCCCGACGGGGCCGCCGACCAGGACGCAGGCCAGCCCCACGGCCGTCACCGCCGCCGCGGTGGCCGCGCGCCCCCCGCGGCCCGCGGTCCGCGGCGGCCGCGGGGTGCGGGCGACGTGTCGCGCCGCGAGCCGGGGCGGAGCCGTCAGGACCGCGGCCGCGAGCAGCAGCCAGCTCAGCGCACCCGCCGCGGTGCTCACGCCGGGCTCGCCGTGCGCAGGATCCGCCGTACCCACAGCACGCCGGCCACGTCGAACAGCAACCCGGCACACGCCAGGGCACGCCCGGCCGGCGACTCGACGAGGAAGGCGACGGGCCGGGCGCCCATGGCCGTGCCGAGGCCGATCCCGAGGACGGGCAGCCCGCTGAGCAGGGCCGCCGACGCGCGCGGACCGGCGAGGGCCACCTCCACCTCGCTGCGCTGCTCCGCGCGCACGCGCAGGTCGAGGCCGACCCGGCGCACCACCGCGGCGAGGGCGGTACCGCCGTCGTGCCCGACCAGCCAGGCGACGCCGAGCGCGGCGGTGTCCGGTTCGTCGAGCAACGCCTTGGCGGCGTCCTCGCCCCGGCCCGCCGCGGCGGCCGCCCGGCCGAACGGCTCGGCGTAGGCCGGCGCCGCGGCGCCGGCCGCGCGCAGGGCCTCGACCGGTTGCGCACCGGCCTCCAGCTCGCCGGCTAACACCTGTACGGCGCGCGCGAGATCGGCGCCCCGGGTGCGGGACCGGCGGCGCGCGGCCAGGTCGCGGGCCAGCAGCCAGCCGCAGCCCCCGACCGATCCGGCGGCGATCGCCGCGGCCACCCCGGCCCACAGGCCCAGCAGGAGAACCAGGCCGGCGCCGAGCGCCGGCAGGTGCCGCCCGAGCCCCGGCCATCGGCCGGTGAACCGGCGCCCCACCGGCCGCGACGGGCCGGCCAGCCGCCGCCCGTGCACGAGACCGGCCGCGCGCGCCGGCGCGGGGGACGGCGCCGCAACCGACAGGACGGCCACGGCCAGCGCCGTCCAGGCGAGCGTGGCGCTCACGGCGGCCCACCGCGCTCACGCAGCAGGTCGCTGAGCTGCGGGCCCACCGACTGGTCCCCTGCCTGCCAGACCGGTTGCACCGTCAGCTCGACGCCGGCCCGGCCCATCAGGGCCAGTTCGCTGACCGCCCGCCGACCGTCGCGATTTCGCCGCAAGTGCACCACCACGTCGATCGCGCTGGCCACCAGGCTGGTCATCGCCGGAGCGGGCAGGCCGGCCAGGGCGCCGAGCGCGGCGAAGCGGGCGGGCACGTCGGCGGCGGAGTTGGCGTGCAGCGTCGCGCCGCTGCCCTCGTGACCGGTGTTCAGGGCGACGAGCAGCTCGACCACCTCGGCGCCGCGGAACTCCCCGACCACCAGCCGGTCGGGCCGCATGCGCAGCGCCTGCCGGACGAGATCGCGCAGCCCGACCGCCCCCGCGCCCTCCACGTTGGCGCTGCGGCAGCACAGGCGCACCAGGTGCGCGTGGTCGACCACCAGCTCCGGCGCGTCCTCGATCACCAGCAGCCGCTCCCCCGCCGGTACCCGGCCGAGCAGCGCGCCCAGCAGCGTGGTCTTCCCCGTGCCCGTGCCACCGCTGATCACGAAGGCCAGCCGGGCCGTCACCATGCGCGCGAGCACCGTGGCCACGGCGTCGGGCAGGGCCCCCAGCCCGACCAGCGCATCGAGGTCGAGCGGGCGGCGCGCCAGCACCCGCAGCGACAGCGTGGTGCAGGCCGCGACCGGCGGCAGCACCGCGTGCAGGCGGGTGCCGTCGGGCAGCACCGCGTCCACGAACGGCGCGGCGTCGTCGAGGCGACGGCCCGCCGCGGTGGCCAGGCGCTGGGCGAGACGGCGCACCGCCGCGTCGTCGGTGAAGCGGACCGCGGCCCGCTCCATGCCGTGACCGCGGTCGAGCCATACCGCGTCCGGGGCGTTGACCAGCACGTCGGTGACGCCCGGCAGCGCGAGCAGCGGTTCCAGCGGCCCGGCGCCGGTCAGCTCCGCGGCGACGTCGCGGCGCAGTGCGGTGAAGACGGCGTCGTCCACGATGCCCGACGACTCGGCCCGCACCGCTGCCCCCAGGTCGGCGTCACCGGCCGCCAGTCGGTGCCGCACCCGGTCGACGAGGTCGCCGTTCATGCCGGCACCGCGACCGGCCCGCGCAACCCGGCGAGCACGCCCGCGGCCACCCGGACCGTGGCCCGGGGGAGCCGACGGGGCGCGAGCGGGGCCAGCGGGTTGCCGAGCGGGGCCAGCGTGCCGAGCAACGGTGCGGCGACGAGCGTGGCGGCGTCCTCGGCCCGCAGCTCGCCGCGCCGCGCGACCAGGCCCAACGGCACCTCCGGCAGGCCGGTCACGGTGGCGTGCGCCGCCACCAGCCCGGTGACGTCGCAGCGCGCCAGCACCACCACGAACTCACACCGCAACAGCGCGGCCGCCCGCTCGGCGCACTGGACGCGGGGCAGGTCGAGCACCACCGCGTCGAGGCCCGCGCCGTCGGTGGCCGCGTCGAGCACCTGCAGCACGGACTCGGGCTCGACCGACGACACGTCGGCGGCCAGCACCGCGCAGCGGCCCCAGCGCGGGAGCCCGCCCAGCAGGTCGGCGGCCGCGAGCCGGCCGCCGGCCAGGCGCAGCCCCGACCAGCGCGCCCCGCCCTGCGACTCGACCCCGAGCAGCACGTCGACGCCGCCCGCCGCACCGTCCAGATCGACCAGCAACGACGTACCGGCCACCGCCGCCAGGACCGCCGCGAACGTCGACGCCCCCACCCCGCCGCTGCCGCCCACGACCCCGATCACCCGCGTCATGCCCCCGACGCAAGCACCCTGAGGCCGGCCGCGGACGCCGCACCGAAGATCTGTGGACGGCGCGGGTTCCTGTGGACGGCGAAGTTGACACACCGGCCGGGCCGCGTCGTGCGTCGGGGGTGATCCGTATCCTCGCTGGCGTGGCACCGGCATCCGCCCCCACCGCGGCGTTCTTCGACCTCGACAAGACGATCATCGCGAAGTCGAGCGTGCTCGCGTTCGGCCGGCCCTTCTACCAGGGCGGCCTGATCAACCGGCGCGCCGTGCTGCGCAGCGCGTACGCGCAGTTCGTGTTCGCGCTCGCCGGGGCCGACTCCGACCAGATCGAGCGGATGCGCGCCTACCTGACCAGCATGTGCACCGGTTGGGACGTCGCCCAGGTACGCGACATCGTGTCCGAGACCCTGCACGAGATCATCGACCCGATCGTCTACGACGAGGCCGTCGACCTCATCGCCATGCACAAGGCCGCCGGGCGCGACGTCGTCATCGTCAGCACCTCGGGCGAGGAGGTCGTGGCGCCGATCGGCGCGATGCTCGGCGCCGACCACATCGTGGCCACGCAGATGGTGGTCGACGACGGCAAGTACACCGGCGAGATCAGCCGCTACACCTACGGGCCGGAGAAGGCGGTCGCGGTGCTCGCCCTGGCTCAGGAGCGCGGCTACGACCTGGCCGGCAGCTACGCCTATTCCGACTCGGCCACCGATGTGCCGATGCTCGAGGCCGTCGGGCACCCCTACGCCGTCAACGCGGACCGGGCCCTGCGCAAGACCGCGGCGGAGCGCGGTTGGCCGTTGCTCACCTTCTCCAACGCCGTACCGCTGCGGGCCCGCCTGGCCGGCATGCGTCCCGAGCACCCGGTCATCTCGGCGAGCGTGGTCGGCGCGGGCGTCGCCGCTGCGGGACTGGCCTGGTACGCCGCGCGCCGGCGCATCGCCAGGGCGTGAGCCCGGCCGTAGCTGTGCGATCGCAACGACATGCCGACAACCCCTTGCGTGACGGGCGTCACAGGAGTCGAATGACGGCACGGACGATGGTCGTCGATGGCGGTCCAGCCCCCAGTGATCACCGTCCCGCACGGACGAGCGGGCACCCACGCGGGCGACACACCACGAAATGGTGAGCCGGCGCGGCACGGCGCAATGACGCGACCGGCCGCGTACGACATTCCCGAGGGCACGCCTGGTAACCCGATCGCCCGCGCTTGACGGCGGCCTCGCTGCACGCAGCGGGGCCGCCGTCTTGCGCCCCCGCGCCCCCGCTCTGGTCAGTGGTGCGTTCCGGGTCTCGGTGGCGCGATTTTCCGCACCACTGACACCCGGATCGCACCACTGATCAGAGTGGTGAGGGCCCGGCTGGAGGAACGGGGCATGATGCACCGGTGGCGGCGGAGCGGGTGGACGTACGGACGGCGCGGGAGATGCAGCGGGCCGGCGACGTGATCGTCGACGTGCGGCGGCCCGAGGAGTACGCGTCAGGACACATCGCCGGGGCGGTCAACATCCCGATGGCGCAGCTACGGATCGACGGGTTGCCGCCCGGGCAGATCCTGACCGCCTGCTCCATGGGCGGGCGAGCCGGTCGGGTCGCAGACCTGCTCGACGCGGCCGGGCGTGCCGCGTTCGTGATCGACGGCGGCACGAAGGCCTGGCAGGCCGCGGGCCTGCCCGTCGAGCGGGGCTGACCGTCGCCTTCCCCCACGCGGTGGCTGTGATCCGGGCCCGGATCACGACCACCGCGTGGGGGAAGCGGTCAGGCCGGCCGGCCGGCGTCCGGGCCCTCGAGGGCGGGCGTCAGGCGGCGCGACCGGAGAGGCCGACGCGACGAGCGAGGAAGTCGCGGACGAGGTCGGCGACCTGCGCCCCGGCGCTCTCCAGCAGGAAGTGCCCGCCGGCGAGCAGGTGGATCTCCGGGTCGACCGCGTCTCGGGCGAAGGCGCGGGCGCCCTCGGGGCCGAAGATCTCGTCCCCGGCGCCCCAGACCGCCAGCAGCGGCACGGCGCTGTCGCGCAGGTACTCGTGCAGCGCGGGGTAGAGCGGCGGGTTGGTGACGTAGTCGCGGAACAGGGCCAGCTGGACGAGGTCGTTGCCCGGACGCGAGAGCAACGCGAAGTCGTGGTTCCAGGTGTCCGGACTGACCAGCGTCTGGTCGGCCACGCCGGTGAGGTACTGCCAGCGGGTCGTCTCCCACGTGAGTGCGCCGCGGATCGCGGCCTCGTTGTCCGGTCCCGGGTCACGCTGGTAGGCCCGGACACCGTCCCAGAAGCGGTCGACGAAACCGTCGTCGTAGCCGTTGCCGTTCTGCGTGACGATGGCCGTGACCGCTGCGGGATGGTGCAGCGCCAGACGCCAGCCGACGGGCGCCCCGTAGTCCTGGACGTAGAGTGCGAACCGGTCGACGCCCACCTGGTCCAGCAACCCGGCCGTGAGGTCGGTCAGCGCCTCGAAGGTGTAGGCGAACTCCTCGACCGGTGGCGCGTCGGACAGCCCGAAGCCGAGCAGGTCCGGCGCGATCACCCGGTACTCGCCGGCCAGACGAGGGATCAGCTCGCGGAACATGAACGAGCTGGTCGGGAAGCCGTGCAACAACACGAGGGCCGGCGCGTCGGCCTGACCGGCCTCGCGGTAGAAGATCCGCCGCCCGTCGACCGTCGCGTACCGGTAATGGATCTCAGTCATTTCTCTAACTCCTCAGTGTCGCTTTGAGGGTTAGAGACAAACATGCCGTCGCCTAACCTGTCAACTTCTGTTGAGCAGTTAGGAAGCGTTCAGGCCGACTGGCGCTGGAACGTCCGGGTCCCCCACCAGGCCAGCAGCGCGCCGAGCACCACCGTGACCAGCGCACCGATCCACACGTAGCGGTCGCCGAAGTCGCCGCGGAACAGCGCGCGGGTCGCGTCGACGACGTAGGTGAGCGGGTTGACCTGCGACGTGTGCCGCAGCCACGCCGGCGCCAGCGACATCGGCAGCAGCACGCCGGACAGCAGCAGCAGCGGCAGCGAGACGCCCTGGATGAACGGCGCGAACGCGTCCTCGTCCTTGAGGATCAGGCCCATCGCGTACGACGCGGCGGAGATGCCCAGGGCGAGCAGGCACACGATCAGCACCGAGGCGACGATGCCGCTGACCGAGGCCCGCAGCCCGAACGGCAGCGCCACCACGATGAGCACCGCAGCCTGTACGCCGATCGTCACCATGTTCTGCAGGGTGCGGCCCATGATCAGCGCAGCCCGGCGCGCGGGCGTCACGCGCTGGCGGTCGATGACGCCCTCGCGCAACTCCTGGATGATCCCGAAGCCGGCGAAGCCCGCCCCGAACAGGGCCAGCTGCAACAGCAGGCCGGGCACGAAGACCCGCCAGGCGGCATCGCCGCCGAGCCCGCCGCCGCTGACGTTCTTCAGCAGCGGCCCGAACAGGGCCAGGTAGAGGATCGGCTGGGTCAGCCCGAAGAACACCCACACCGGGTTGCGCAGCAGGATCCGCAGCTGCCGCTGGAAGATCACAAGAGTCTCGGTGAGCATTTACGCCGCCTCCTCACGAAGCGATCGGCCGGTCAGGGTCAGGAAGACGTCGTCGAGCGTCGGGCGGTTGACGGTGATGGCCGACGGGCTGAGGGCGGCGGCGTCGAGCGCGCGCAGCAGCGGCGCCACCGCGGTCGCGCCGTCGTCGACGGTGACCAGCAGCGCGACGTCCGTGGCGACGACCTCGCGCACGGGCAGCGCACCCCGCACCACGCCTTCCGCCTTCTCGCGCTCCTCGGGCGAGGCGAGCCCGAGGGTGACGACGTCGCCGGAGATGCGGGCCTTCAGCGCGTTCGGGGTGTCGTCGGCGACGATCACGCCGTGGTCCATGACCAGCACCCGGTCGGCGAGCGCGTCGGCCTCGTCGAGGTAGTGGGTCGTCAGCACGACGGTGACGCCGGTGTCGTCGCGCAGCGAGCGGATGTGCTGCCACAGGTTGGCTCGCGACTGGGGGTCGAGACCGGTGGTCGGTTCGTCGAGGAAGACCAGGCGCGGCGAGTGCATCAGGCCGAGGGCGACGTCGAAGCGGCGCCGCTGGCCACCCGAGAGCTCGAGCAGCGCGCGGCCCTCGAGCCCGCCGAGGTCCAGGCGCGGCGCGACGTCGGCGACCCGTGCGGTGGCGTCGGCCTTGGACAGACCCTGCAGGCGGGCCTGGGTGACCAGCTCCTCACCGACGAGCGTGCCCGCACTCGGCGCCGCGCCCACCTGGGCGACGTAGCCGATGCGCCGGCGCACGGCGCGCGGCTCGCTCACCAGGTCGTGACCGGCGACGACGGCCGAGCCCGAACTCGGCATCAGCAGCGTGGTCAGCATGCGCAGGGTGGTGGTCTTGCCGGCCCCGTTCGGGCCGAGCAGCCCGACGATCTCGCCGGGTCGTACGTCCAGGTCGATGCCCTGCACGGCGTCGACCGGACCAGCCTTCGTCCGGAAGCTGCGCGCCAGGGCACGCGCGGTGATCATGGCGTCGTTCGTCATGCCGCCCAGCGTGGCAGCTCGGTCGTCGATTAGTCAAGCTTGACTATGCGCGGGGCCGCAGGCCGACGCCGGGGGTCGGAACGGGGAAGCCCTCCTCGCCGGAGAAGGTGTACGTCCCGTCGCGCAGCTTGCGCTGCAGCGCCCGGCTCCACTCCACCTCGGCGCGCCAGCGCGAGCGGACGAAATCCAGCACCTCGCGCACGTGCTCGGGCACCTCGCCGTCGGCGCCGGTGGCGCCGTCACGGATGGCCGAGCGCAGGAACAGGCTCGATTCCAGCTCGCCCTCGAGCCGCGACACGCGGGCGCCGAGGGCCCGGATCAGCTCCTCCCGGGACATGAACGGCATCAGACACAGGGCGGGGATCAACGGCTCGGACGGCGACCGGTAGGACCACCACGACTCGCGCAGCAGCAGCTGGAACTCCTTCTCGCCCTCGGCGGTGATCACGTAGCTGGTCTTCTCGGGCCGGCTGTCGTCGCTGTCGCGCGAGTGGACCGCGACGCAGCCGTCCTTGAGCAGGGTGCGGATCGCCGAGTAGACCGAACCGGGCTTGATGTTCGCGAGCTCCTCGAGCCGCCAGGTCAGCAGCTCGCGGCGCACGTCGTAGCCGTGCACTGGCTGCATGATGCGGATGGCGCCGAGGACGAGCAGGCGGGTCGCCGACATGCTCACAGTTTAGTCCACCTTGACTAGGAAGCGCGGGCGATCGCCTCGCAGATGGCCACGGCCTCGCGCGCCCCGGCGACCAGGGCATCGGCGCAGTGCACGAGCCAGCGGGCGACGCCCTCGGGCGTGCCGGTGCGGTAGGCCGCGAGCGCCGCGTCGTAGTCCTCGCGCAGCTCGCGGTGGCCGGCCTCGACGACGACCAGCGACTTCGGGTCGAGCCCGCGCTCGACGAGGGTGAGCCGCACGGCCGCCCGCGCCACGACCCCCGACGCCGGCGGGAAGGCGTCGAGCCCCAGCAGCTCACCGTGCACGATCGCGGCCACCACGACGGCCGGGGCGGAGGTGGCGGCGAGCACCGCGGCCAGCGTGTCCAGCCGCTCGGCGGTGCCCGGCGCCGGCCGGCCCAGGTCGTCGGCGGGCAGCAGGTCGGCCGCGGCCAGCGCGTGCAGCCGGGCGAGGGCCTGGCGCGGCGCGCGCGTCCAGGTGTCGGCCAGCGAGCCGATCGCCGACTGCGCCCGCAGCGCGCCCTGCACGCACCGGGTCGCTCGCTGCGGCGCCCGAGCGCACGTCCTCGAGCGGCAACTCGCGCCCGGCCAGCCAGGCCGACGCCCACGCACCGCGCAGCGACGACTCGGCCGAGACGTCCGGCGAGCGGCGGCGCAGCGTGCGGTTGCCCAGCAGAGCGTCGACCGCCGCCCGCGCCCGCGCCACGCCGTCGGCGACGCCGGGCAGGTCCAGCAGCGGCGCGAGCGGATCGGGGGTCACGACGTCGCACGGTAGCTAACGCCGACGTGATGCGCGCCCGTGGGCGGACTGGAATGATCCGGGACAACACACCCGGCGACCGAAGGAGCCGACACGTGACGGCGAGCCCGCCTCCCGCCCCGCGCCCCGCCACGGGCCCGGGTGATCGACCTGCAGTTCCGATCCCGCAGACCTCCCCGCCGGGGGAGCCACGGCACGCCGCGGCCACGGCGCCCTCGACCGCGTCCGAGCCGAGCCTGGGTCAGCTGGTCTCCGACGCTCGACGCACATGTCGACGCTGGTGCACAGCGAGATCGAGCTGGCCAAACTGGAGCTGCGCTCCACGGTGAAGAACGCCGGCACCGGCGCCGGCATGTTCGCCGCCGCGGCCGTGCTGCTCGTGTTCTCGCTGGTCTACGGCTTCCAGGCCCTCGCCGAGGGCATCGCCGCGCTCGGCGTCGACCGGTGGCTCGCGTTCCTGATCGTGTTCGTGCTGCAGCTGCTCGTCGCCGGGCTGCTCGTCTACCTCGGCATCAAGAAGATCAAGCGGGTCAAGGCGCCGGAGAAGACGATCAGGACGACGAAGGAGACCGTCGACTACCTGAAGAAATCCCGCGGCTGACGGACGTACGGTCAGATGGGTTTCGGTCCGCTCCCGGGTGCGCCGGACAGTTCGGTCGTCCTGGTCGAGGGCCCGTGGACGCACCGCACGGTGCGCGCCAACGGCATCGCGCTGCACGTCGCCGAGTTCGGCACCGGCCCGCTGGTGCTGCTGCTGCACGGCTTCCCGCAGTTCTGGTGGGGCTGGCACCAGCAGCTGCTCGACCTCGCCGACGCCGGTTACCGCGCGGTGGCCGTCGACCTGCGCGGCTACGGCGCCAGCGACAAGCCGCCACGCGGGTACGACTCGCCCACCCTCGCCGCCGACATGGCCGCACTCGTCGACCTCGCTCGGCGAGTCCGACGCGATGGTCGTCGGCAACGACGTCGGCGGCACGCTGGCGCTGGACGATGGCCGCGCGCCATCCGCGGGTCGTGCGCAGCGCTGGTGGTGCTCGGCGCCGCCCACCCGCTGCGGATGCGGGCGCAGAACGCGCCTCGGGCGCCGGCGGCGCGCAGCGGCAGCGCGTCGGCCTACGCGCTGCGCACGTTCCAGGTGCCGCGCCGGGCGGAGAACCTGCTCTCGCGCGACTCGCAGTGGGTGCGCGAGCTCTACGACCGGTGGACCGGCCCGCGCTGGCGCGGCACGCCGCGCTACGTCGCCGACGTCGAGCGCTACGCGCAGGCGATGCGCATCCACCCGGTCTCCTACTGCGCGGCCGAGCACTACCGCTGGGAGTTCCGCTCGCTGTTCCGCTCCGACGGCCGCCGCTACGCCGCGTCGATGCGCGCGCCCGGTCACCGCGCCGGTGCTGCACCTGCACGGCGACTTCGACACCTGCGTGCTGCCGGCCACCGCGCAGGGGTCCGGGCAGTACGTCACCGGCGAGTACGAGTGGCGGGTCCTCGACGGCGTCGGGCACTTCCCGCACAACGAGGTGCCCGAGTTCAGGTCAGCGGCGAACTGGTCCGCTGGGCCAAGACCCACTGAGCCGCCGTCAGTCGGAGGTGCAGCTCTGCGTGGTCGACGGCCGACCGTCTTCGTGCGGCCCCTGCTCGCGATCGGCGTCTGATCTCGTCGTCGGCCAGCACGAAGCCGGTGTCCGATGAGTCGAGGGCGCGTGGCGAAGACCATGCCGAGACCTGCCCGGTCGTGGACGACCAGCGGGCCGCCGGAGTTGCCGCTGCGCACGATCGCCGCGGATGGAGTAGATCGAGCGCTCGCACGGCGCTGTCGTTGTAGATGTCGCGCCCGCCGCACCGTCCCCTGCTGCCGCACGCGGGCCGAGCCGCACGGTGAACGGGCCGTTCTCGGGGTAGCCGAGCACGGTGGCCGCGGTGCCGGTCCTGGCCGGCTTCGGCGCTGAACGGCCAGCGCCGGCGCGTCGAGGCCGGGCACGTCAGCACGGCGACGTCGCGCTCGGGGTCGAACAGCACGACCGTGGCCGGGACCGTGGCGCCGGTGCCGGTCTGCACCTCGACCTTGCGCGTGCCGGCGACGACGTGCGCGTTGGTCAGGAGCCGGTGCTGGGCGTAGACGAAACCGGAGCCCTCGATGGTGCGGCCGCACTCGGCGCCTGGCCGTAGATCTTGAACACCGAGCGGTGGGCGCGGTCCACGACGCGCTGCTGCCGCGGGCGACAGGTCGCGCCGGCGGGGCCGGCACGGCCTCGATGGAGGTCGACGGCAGGTCGCCGAACACCGGCGGGAAGCCGCTCTGGTCGAAGAAGTTGCGCAACGAGGCGAGTACAGGTTGCGGAAGCCGTCGGGCACCGCGTCGTTGACGCCGCGCACGATCGTCGACTGGCTGGCCTCGGACGCGAGCTTGCGGGTACGGCGAGGACGCCAGCGGCACCGCGATCATCCACGACACCAGCAGCACCGACAGCACGCCGAGCACCGCGCCGATGCCGCGGTCCCACGGCCGGGCCCCGCCGCGGACGAACCTTCTCCTTGACCCGGCCGCCGACGTACACGGCGAGCAGCTGGCCGAGCGTGGCGAGCACGAGCACGCAGACGATCGCGACCGGCACCTGCGCCCGCCCGTCGGAGATGCGGGAGCCGAGCGGCTGGCCAGCTGGCCGCCGATGCACCGCGCCGCCGAAGAAGCCGACCAGCGAGAAGATGCCGATCACCGCGCCGCTGCGGTAGCCGCCGAAGCCGTAGGCGATCGCGGCCAGGACGATGAGGACGTCGAGGAGGTTCACGTCCGCGGCCCGCGGCTACTCAGTGACCACGAGCGTGCCGGTCTGGCCCTGCGCCACGTGGATCGTGCACACGAAGCGGTAGGTGCCCGGGGCCGGCGCGGTGAACGTGATGTCTGCGTCTGCTGGCCGGCCGTGGTCAGCGGCACCGCCGCCGACGGCAGGCCGCCGACCTGCAGGTTGTGCGGCGCGCCCTGACCCGGCTTCTCGGTGTTGTCGAGCACGACGCGCACCCTGCCCGGGATCCACGGTGAGCCGCGAGGGGTGGAAGCCGCAGGTCGCTGCCGGCCCTGACCGTGATCTGCCTCGCCCGCCGGGCACGCTCGACGCGGTGCCCGCGCCGGTGTGCGGGTGCTTCTTGACGGCCGAGTCGCGGTTGGTGCAGGCCGACGCGCCCAGTGCCAGCGCGACGAGGGCCACGACGCCGGCGGACCGCGCGAGCGACACGGCGGGCGGCGACCGGCAGGCATGCGACGACGGTACCGGCGCCCGGTGCGCGCAGCGGCGGGGCGATGCCCGCGCTCAGCGCCCGCGCCGGACGGCGGCGGCAGCTCGCGCAGCACGTCGCGGTCCCAGGGCCGGGCCCAGCCGCCGAACTCCAGCAGCCGGTCGAGCAGCCCGGCGGTGAAGCCCCAGACGAACAGCCCGCCGGCCTCGAACCGGAACCCGGGCGCGATCCAGCCCGACGGGTGGGTGACCCGGAACCGGTTGGCCGGGTCGGCCAGCTCGGCGACCGGCACGAGCGCGACGCGGGCGACCTCGGCCGCGGTCGACCGGGCGCACCTCGTGCGGGTGCTCCCACCACGCCAGCACCGGCGTGACGACGAACCCCGACACCGGGATGAAGATGGCCGGCAGGTCGGCGACGATGCGCACGCTCGGCCGGGTCGAGGCCGACCTCCTCGTGCGCCTCGCGCAGGGCGGCGGCGTCCAGCGACTCGTCGGTCGGGGTCGAGCGAGCCGCCGGGGAACGCGACCTGGCCGGCGTGCTTGCGCATGTCGGCCGCGCGCTCGATCAGCAGCACGGCCGGCCCGTCACCGATGTCGGCGAAGGCCATCAGCACGGCCGACTGCCGGCCGCTGCCGTCGTCGGGCGGCAGGAACCGCGACAGGTCGCCGCCGTCGAGGCTCGCGCGCCTGCTCGGCCAGCGGCCGCAGCCAGTCCGGGCAGCTCGCCGGTCCGTCCGCGTCCTGCGAGAGCGCAGCGTCCTGTGCCGAGCCTCCGGGGCACTCCTGACGCAGCTTCGGCTTCGCCGGCCGCGCCTGCGATCGGTCGGGCCCTCGCCGAAGGACGGGCACAGCCGCGCGATCGGGCACGCGCCGCAGGCCGGCTTGCGGGAGTGGCACACCCGCCGGCCGTGCCAGATGGCGCGGTGGGAGAAGATCGTCCACTCCTTCTTCGGGATCAGCTCGGCGACCACGCGCTCGACCTTCACCGGGTCGGTCTCCTCGGTCCAGCCGCCAGCGGCGCACCAGCCGGCCGAAGTGCGTGTCGACGGTCAGCCCGGGGACGTCGAAGGCGTTGCCGAGCACGACGTTGGCGGTCTTGCGGCCGAACCCGGGCAGCGTGACCAGGTCGTCGAGCGTGTTCGGCACCTCGCCGTCGAAGCGCTCGACGAGCGCCTGGCCGAGCTTGATGATCGACGTGGTCTTGTTGCGGAAGAAGCCGGTCGGCTTGATCAGCGCCTCGACGTCGTCACGGTCGGCGCCGGCGTAGTCGGCGGCCGTCGCGGTAGCTGCGCGAACAGCGCCGGGGTGACCTCGTTGACCCGCTTGTCGGTGCACTGCGCGGACAGGATGGTGGCGACCGAGAGCTCGAGCGGCGTGGTGAAGTCGAGCTCGCAGTGCGCGTCGGGGTAGAGCTGCGGCGAGCTCGCGGTTGATGCGCCGGGCCCGGCGGGTCAGCGCCAGCGGCGTCTCGTCCTGTGTCGGGTCCGTGTCGTACGCCCACTACCGCTGCTCAGCCTCGCCACGCCGCCGAGCCTATGCCGCACCGCCGGACGCCGCGTACGGCACAATGGAGCGCATCATGATCGGCTTCACGCTGCTGCTGTTCCCCTTCGTCCTGCTGGGCTTCGTCATGCTCATGGGCCGGGTCGAGGAGCCGTTGAGCCAGATCGCCGATCGAGCGGACGAGATCGAGAAGTTCCTCGAGGACGCCAACCGGGCCGAGCTGGACACCTTCGTCCGCGAGGGCACCGATTCGGCGCTGCGCCGCTTCCGCAACCGGCTGCTGCCCAGCCGCCGTCGGACGCGGCTGGCGACGACCGCGAGCTGATCGCCGGGCCTGCCACTAGACTCCCCGCCAGACTGTGACGAGGCTCGCACTCGGGCGAGCGATCGAGGAGCACACGTGGACGAGATTCTGCGCCGGGCCGGGCTGTTCCAAGGCGTCGACCCCGACGACGTCGAGGCGCTGTCGGGTGAGTTCGAGACCTTCGAGGCACCGCGCGGCGCCGTGCTGTTCAACGAGGGCGAGCCGGGCGACAGCCTCTACATCGTCCTGGCCGGCAAGGTGAAGCTGGGCCGCCGCTCGCCGGACGGCCGCGAGAACCTGGTCGCGATCTACGGCCCGTCCGACCAGTTCGGCGAGCTGTCGCTGTTCGACCCCGGCCCGCGCACCGCCACCGCCACCGTCGTCACCGACGCCCGGCTGGCCCGGCTGCCGAAGGCCGCGCTGCAGAAGTGGGCCAGCCGAGCGCCCGCAGATCGCCATGCAGCTGCTGCGCGTGGTCGCCCGCCGGCTGCGCCGCACGAACACGATGCTCGCCGACCTGATCTTCGTCGACGTGCCCGGCCGGGTGGCCAAGCAGCTGCTGCAGCTGGCCCAGCGCTTCGGCTCGATCGACGGCGGCCAGCTGCGCGTCACCCACGACCTCACCCAGGAGGAGCTGGCCCAGCTCGTCGGCGCCTCCCGCGAGACCGTGAACAAGGCGCTGGCCGACTTCGCGTCGCGCGGCTGGCTGCGCCTGGAGGGCAAGAGCGTGGTCATCCTCGACCGCGAGCGCCTGGCCCGCCGCGCCCGCTAGTCCCGCTCGTCCCCGCGCAGGTAGTCCAGCTGCGCGCGCACGGACAGTTCGGCGGCCCACCACACGGCCGGGTCGACGTCGGCGTAGACGAGCTCGACGATCTGGCGGGCGGTGGCCTCGGGCTGATTTCGCGCAGCGCCGCGCGCACCTGGTCGAGGCGCTCGGCCCGGTGGGTCAGGTAGGCCGCGGCCACCTCGGCCAGCGACGCCAGCTCGGGCCCGTGGCCGGTCAGCACCGGGACGGCGCCGAGGTCGCGCAGCCGCTCGAGCGAGGCGAGGTAGGGGCCGAGCGTGCCGTCCGGGTGGGCGACGACGGTGGTGCCCCGGCCCAGGATGGTGTCGCCGGTCAGCACCCCGGCCGACCCGTCGACGACGAAGGACACCGAGTCGGCGGTGTGCCCCGGCGTCGCCAGCACCCCAGGGTGACGCCGGCCGCGCGGATCGTCTCGCCGTCGGCCAGCGGCCCGCCGGCGCCGTGGCAGTGCGCGGGGTCGGCCGCGCGCACCGGCGCGCCGGTGCGCTCGTGCAGCGCGGCGGCGGCACCGCTGTGGTCGTGGTGGCCGTGGGTGAGCAGCACGAGCTCGATCCCGGGGGCCGCGGCCAGCACCGCGCCCAGGTGCCGGTCGTCGAGCTCGCCGGGGTCGACGACGACGGCGGAATCGGCCGTCGGCGCGCGGAGCAGCCAGGTGTTGGTGCCGTCGAGGGTCATCGGGCCGGGGTTGTCCTGGAGCAGCACCGACGCCTGCGGCAGCACCGGGCGCAGCGTCTCGTAGGCCGGGTGTCCGGTCACGGGCCCGCCGCTCCCGGCAGCATGGACCGCGGGATCGGCACCACTTCGCCGTCGGGCAGCCGCACCGACGCCGACCCGTCCTCGGCCACCTGCAGCTCGGGCCGCACCGGGTCGAGGCTGCGGGCGTCGGCGCCGGCCAGCACCTCGGCCACGGTGGCGAAACCGGCCAGCGAGGCCAGCGTGGCCATCGTCGGCGGCAGCATCTTGCGCTCGCCGCGCTGAGCCGTCTCGATCGCCTCACCGACCGGCCACCAGGAGGCCGAGCTCGACTCGCTGGTCACGTCCTTCGCCTCGGCGCCGGCGGGCAGCGCGCCGACGAAGAACCGGGTGTCGTAGCGGCGGACCTCGCCGGCCGGCGTCACCCAGCGCGACCACGGCCGCAGGGCGGCGGCGTCGACGGCCAGCCCGTGCTCGTGCAGCAGGTCGCCGAACGGGCGCCGGCCGGCCTCGACGTCGGCCCGCGCGGCGGCGACGTCGAGGCCCGGCTCGGGCGCCGGGACGGTGAGCAGGACGCCGGTCTCCTCGAACGTCTCGCGCGCGGCCGCGCCGACCAGCGCGTGCGCGAGGCGCGTCTCGACGCCGAAGCGGGCCGCCAGCGCGGCGGTGTCGACGCCGTGCAGCGGCAGGTCGGCGTCGGCGCCGTCCACCCGGCCGCCGGGGAACACGGTCATGCCGCCGGCGAACACCATCTGCCGCACGCGGGTCAGCAGCCACGCCTCGACCCCGGACGCGCCGTCACGCAGCAGCACGACGGTGGCGGCGTCGCGGACCGCGACGCCGTCGCTCACCCGCGCAGCTCCACGATCAGCTCGATCTCGACCGGTGCGTCCAGCGGCAGCGCGACCACCCCGACCGCCGAGCGCGCATGCTCCCCGCCGTCGCCGAAGACCGCCCCGAGCAGGTCGCTGGCACCGTTGACGACGCCCGGCTGGCCGGTGAAGTCCGGTGTCGACGCGACGTAGCCGACGACCTTGACCACGCCGGCCACCGAGTCCAGGCCGACGAGCGCGTGCACCGCGGCCAGCCCGTTCAGCGCGGCGATCCGGGCCAGGCCGCGCGCGGCGTCCGGGTCCACCTCGCCGCCGACCTTGCCCGTCGTCGGCAGGGCGCCGTCGACCATCGGCAGCTGTCCCGCGGTGAACACGAACGTGCCGCTGCGCCGGGCCGGCACGTAGGACGCGAGCGGGGCGACGGGCGGCGGCAGGGTGATCCCGAGTTCGTCGAGTCGGGCGAGCGGAGAGGTCATGCTCGGACCGTACCGCCGCCCCCGCAGGCGCTGAGCCCGAGTCGGTACCCCCCAGGCGCATCTCTTACGCTCAATCGATGCCCGCCGCCTCGCCCGCCGCCAGCGCGCTGATGGCCGAGGGCATCGCCCCGAAGGCGCGCCTGCACGTCGTCACGGGCAAGGGCGGCACCGGCAAGACCACCGCCGCGGCCGCGCTCGCCCTGGCCCTGGCCGGCACCGGCCGCAAGGTGCTGCTGGTCGAGGTCGAGGGCCGCCAGGCGATCGCCCAGCTGTTCAACCGCGCGCCGATGCCCTACAGCGAGGAGCGGCTGACCAGCGACGGCCAGCTCTACGGCCTGGCCATCGACGCCGAGCAGGCGATGATCGAATACCTCGACCTGTTCTACGGGCTCAAGCGTTCGGCGCGCGGGCTGAAGAAGATGGGGGCCGTCGACTTCGTCACCACGCTCGCCCCGGGCCTGCGCGACGTGCTGCTCACCGGCAAGGTGAAGGAGTCGGTGGTGCGCCAGGAGGGCGGCACGCCGGTGTACGACGCCGTCGTGCTCGACGCGCCGCCCACCGGCCGCATCAGCCGCTTCCTCGACGCCACCCGCGAGGTCGCGAAGCTGACGAAGTTCGGCCCGATCAACAGTCAGAGCGAGGGCGTCATCAAGCTGCTGCACGGTCGGCAGACCGCTGTGCACATCGTGACGCTGCTCGAGGAGATGCCGGTCCAGGAGACGATCGACGCCGCCACCGAGCTCGCCGGCCTGGGCTTCCACCTCGGGGCGGTGATCGTCAACCGGGCGCGCCCGGCCCTGGTGGCCGAGGGGCTGCTCGGCACCGGCCTCGTCGACGAGCAGCGGCTGGCCGGCGAGCTGGCGCTCGCCGGTGTCGGCGCCGCCCACGCGCCGGCCCTCGCGGTGGAGATCGCCGACTACGCCCTGCGCCAGGAGGTGCAGGACGAGAACGTCCGCCGCCTCGACGCGCTGGACCTGCCGCGCATCGAGCTGCCCGACCTCAACCCGCCGGTCGAGCTGGGCGAGCTCAAGGAGCTGGCCGACTGCTTCCGCGCCGGCGCGGCCCGGTGACCCGCGCCCGGCCCGGCCTCGACGCCGCCGCCCTGGTCCGCGACCCGGCGACCCGCGTCGTGGTCACCTGCGGCAGCGGCGGCGTCGGCAAGACGACCACGGCCGCGGCCATGGCGCTGATCGGGGCCCAGGCGGGCCGGCGCACCGTCGTGCTCACCATCGACCCGGCCCGGCGGCTCGCCCAGTCGATGGGCCTCACCGAGCTGGACAACACCCCGCGCGAGGTCAAGGGCGTCGAGAACGGGCAGCTGTTCGCGATGATGCTCGACATGAAGCGGACGTTCGACGACGTCGTGCTCGAGAACTCGACGCCCGAGCGCGCCGAGCAGATCTTCGCCAATCCCTTCTACCAGTCACTGTCGTCGTCGTTCGCGGGGACGCAGGAGTACATGGCGATGGAGAAGCTCGGGCAACTCGTCGCCAAGGACGAGTGGGACCTGATCGTCGTCGACACCCCGCCGTCGCGCTCGGCGCTGGACTTCCTCGACGCCCCCAACCGGCTGGGCCGCTTCCTCGACGGCCGGATGGTCAAGCTGCTCACCGCGCCCGCGAAGGCCGGCGGCAAGGCCTACATGAAGGTCGTCACCGTGTCGGTGGGCATGGTGGCGCGGGTGTTCACCAAGGTCATCGGGGGCGACCTGCTCAACGACCTGTCGACCTTCGTCAGCGCCCTCGAGTCGATGTTCGGCGGGTTCCGCGAGCGCGCGCAGCACACCTACGAGCTGCTCAAGACGCCCGGCACCGCGTTCGTCGTGGTGGCCGCGCCCGAGCCGGACGCGCTGCGCGAGGCCTCCTACTTCGTCGACCGGCTCTCCCACGAGCACATGCCGCTCGCCGGGGTGGTCGTCAACCGGCACCGGATGGCCGCGCCGGTGAACGGCGGCAAACCGCTGTCCGCGGCCCGCGCGGAGGCCGCGGCCGACACGCTGGCCGAGCAGGAGCCGTCGGCCGAGCTCGCCCGGATGGCGTTGCGGGTGCACGCCGAGGTGGCCTCCGGCGCCGAGCACGACGCGCGGATGACCAAGCGGTTCGCCGCCGCCCATCCCGAGGTCGCGCTGGTGGCGTTGCCCGCCCTGCCGGCCGACGTCCACGACCTGGACGGGCTGCGGCACATCGGCGACCTCCTCGGCGCCTGACGCCCGCTTAACGGGACCCTGAGCCGGGCCCTAACACGGGGCGGGCTGCGCCGCAGGGCCCCGTACCCTCACTTTGTGGCAGCTGATACCGGACGACCCGCCCCGTGGCCCACGATCGCGAAGCTCGTCCTCGCCCTCGTCGCCACCGGCGTCCTGGCCGCCGGGATCACGATGCCCGCCGTGCTGGGCAGCGGCCTCGTCGGCAAGCACTACGCCAACCAGTTCCTCGGCACCACCTGCAACCTGCAGGAGACCAAGCCCCCGCAGCCGACCACGCTGTTCGCGCGGGACGGCAAGACGGTCATCGCCCGGCTGTTCACCCAGGACCGCAAACTGGTCTCGCTCAAGCAGATCCCGAAGTACCTGCAGGACTCGCTGGTCGCCACCGAGGACCGCCGCTTCTACAGCCACCACGGCGTCGACCTGCGCGGCCTGATCCGCTCGGCCGTCAACACCACCAGCGGTGACACGCAGGGCGGCTCGACGCTGACCATGCAGTACGTCAAGCAGATCCGCTACTACCAGGCCGGCGACAACCCGAAGAAGCAGGCCGCCGCCATCGCCCAGACCCTCCAGCGCAAGATGGAGGACGCGAAGTGCGCGCTGGACATCGAGGGCCCGCGCGGCGAGTCCAAGGGCCAGATCCTGCAGAACTACCTGAACATCGCCTTCTTCGGCGAGCACGCCTACGGCATCGAGAAGGCGGCCGAGACCTACTTCAACGAGCCCGCGTCGAAGCTGACGCTGGCCCAGTCCGCGCTACTGGTCGGCATGCTGCGCGCACCGTCGGCCTACGACCCGTTCGTGCACCCGGCCGAGGCCAAGCAGCGTCGCGACGAGGTCATCCAGAACCTGGTCAGTGTCGGCAAGCTGAGCCAGAGCGCCGCCGACGCGCAGAAGGCCACACCGATCTCGCTCGCCACCACCCACCCGCCGCTGGTCAAGCAGGGCTGCGCCAACAGCGACACCACGGTCAAGAACGCCGCGTTCTTCTGCGAGTACGCGGTGCACTGGCTCGAGTCGACGGGCGGGCTCAAGGACAGCCAGTTGCAGACCGGCGGGCTGAAGATCATCACTACGCTCAACCCGAAGATCCAGGACAGCACGCAGGCCAACCTGGCCCAGGAGCTGCCGGCCACCTCGCCGATGACCGGCGTGCTGCCGGTGGTCGACCCGAGCACCGGCGACATCCTGGCCATGGCCGCGAGCAAGGCCTACGGCTCGAAGAAGGGCCAGACCGAACAGCCCCTGTTCACCTCGTACGTATCCGGTGGCGCCTCCACCTTCAAGCTGTTCCCGTTGCTGACGGCCCTGTCGGTCGGCGTGCCGGACAGCACCCCGATCACCACGGTCGGCAACACGGGCACCTACAAGACGCGCAACTGCACCACCCCGGGCAACGTCAAGAACGGTGACGAGAACGTCAGCTACAACAACACCGAGACCCTCGACACCGCCACCGCGAAGTCGTCGAACACCTACTTCGTGGCCCTGACCGACCAGGTGCTGGGCTGCAACATGGCCCCGATCCTGCAGCTGATGAGCCAGCTCGGGATGAAGGGCATGGACCAGCCCAGCGACACGCCGAAGCAGACGTGGGCGCAGATCATCGACAGCAAGGCGCGGGCCCAGCAGCTGGTGCTCGGCTCGGTGCCGGCCAGCCCGCTGGAGCTGGCCGGGGCCTACGCCGCGGTGGCCAACAACGGCCGGTTCAACGCCCCGGCCCCGATCCTGACGATCCGGGACAGCGCCGGCAACGCCGTTGCCGTCAAGCGCGTCACGGGCCGGCAGGTGATCAGCGCGCAGGCCGCGGCCTACGCGGTGAAGGTCCTCAAGGGCGACACCCAGCCCAACGGCTCGGCGGCCGCCAAGTTCAGCTCATGGAACAGCGAGCACCCCGGCGACCAGATCGCCGGCAAGACCGGCACGGCGGTCAACGCGAAGGGCGACAAGAACGCCGGTATCTGGTTCGTGGGCATGAGCCGGCAGACGGTCGGCGCGATGGGCATCATCAACTTCGATGCGCCCGGCGCCGCCTCCACCGGCCTGCCCAACGTCAAGAACGGCGCGGCCTACGGTGACTACGCCGCGAAGATGTGGCTCAAGGCCCTGCGCCCGACCCTGACCGCCGAGTCGTGGAACTGGCCGGACCCGCACAACGTGCCTGGTGACCCGGTCCCCACCGTCACCGACCGGTCGCTGTCCTCGGCGAAGAAGGCGCTGACCAGGGCCGGCTACAAGTACGCCGTACTGGGGGGCACGCAGGCCTCGCAGTGCGCCAGCACCGAGACCGAGACCCCGGGCTACGTCGGTTACGCCGGCCCGGCCATCGCGCCCAAGGGCGCCACGATCCTGCTGTGCGTCGCCACCGGCGCCGGGCCGACCTACCAGGCCCCGGCCCCGCCGCCGCGCATCACCGTCAGCCACAAGCCCAAGCCCAAGCCCGGCCACGGCAGCGGCAGCGGCGGGAGCGGCGGTCACAGCGGCGGGACCGGCGGCGGTCACGGCGGCGGCAACGGCGGCGGGCACCACCCGCGACACTGAGCGCGACCGCGTGGGTCAGTCGTCGAACCAGACGGCGCCGGCGTGCACGTGCCGCTGATCCGGCGGCGGCGGCGTCATGAAGTCCGGCCCGTACTCGCGGACGAGGTAGTCGCGCGGGCGCGCCGGGGCGCTGACCTCGACGCCGGCGAAGTTGAGGCGGCGCAGCGGGTAGATCTCGCCGTAGGGGATGCCGACGTCGTGCTGCATCGCGCTGCGGCCCACACCGAACAGGCTCCCGTCGCGCCGCGCCGCGGCCCGCTCCAGGCAGCGCGCCACCAGCCGGACCGCCGGACGCGGCACCATGCTGTTCAACCGCCACCGCAGCCGCTGCGCGCGGCCGAGAGGATGCGCCGAGCGCGCGATCTGCGCCGCGAACGGCCGGCTGGCCACCAGCCAGGACAACCGGCGCTGCGCCGAGCGCAGCCGCGGGCGCGCCGACACCGGGTCGGCCACGAACAGGTCGATGAACAGCGCGTCGTCCTTCGGCAGCACGCCGTGCACCGACTCAGGGGTTTCGGCGCGCACGTGGGTGCCGGCGATGTAGACCTTGCCCTCGGCGACGATGTGCTCGTCGTCGACCGGAGTGGCGACGCGGTAGCCCGGGCCGAGGACGGCCGGGCCCGCACGCAGGAAGCGCTCGAGGTCCGCACGGGGCAGGACGAGGTCGACGTCGTCGTCCCACGGGATCGGGCCCTGGTGGCGCACCGCCCCGAGCAGCGTGCCGCCGTCGATCCAGTACGTCACGCCGAGCGTGCGGCAGGCCGCATCGAAGTCGCGCAGGGCGGCGACGAGGGTGCGCAGCACCCGCTCACTGTCGATGGGCGCGGTCGAGGGGTCCACGCGGTCAGCCGCCGGACAGCTGGCGGCGGACCTCGTCGCTGACCCGGCGGCCGTCGGCCCGCCCGGCGACGCGGGGCGAGACGAGCTTCATGACCGCCCCCATCTGCCGCACCTCGGTGGCCCCGGCCTCGGCGACCGCGTCGCGCACCAGCCCGGCCAGCTCGGCGTCGTCCAGCTGCGCCGGCAGGTAGCGGTCGAGCACGGTGCCCTCGGCCCGTTCCCGGTCGGCCAGCTCGGCCCGGCCGGCACCGTCGTAGGCCTGCGCGGCCTCGCGGCGCTTCTTCGCCTCGCGGGTGAGCACGCGCAGCACCTCGTCGTCGGACAGTTCGCGGGCGGTGTCGCCCGCGACCTCCTCGGTGGTGACCGCGGTGAGCGCCATGCGCAACGTCGCCAGCGTCAGCTCGTCGCGGGCCTTCATCGCCGTGTTGAGGTCGGCCTGCAGGCGCGCCTTGAGTTCGGGCATGGCGTCACGCTACCGGCGCGCGCCGATCCGTACGCTGGCCGCATGCGACGCACCCTCGCGCTCGCCGGGGGGCTCGGCGTCGGCGCCGCTGCACTCACGGTCTACGGCTCGGTGATCGAGCGCAACGCCTTCACCCTGCGCCGCTTCGACGTGCCGGTACTGCCCGCCGGCGCGCCCCCGCTGCGCGTGCTGCACGTGTCCGACCTGCACATCACGGCGGGCCAGCGGCGCAAGCACGCCTGGGTCCGCTCGCTGGCCCGCCTCGAACCCGACCTCGTCGTCAACACCGGCGACACCCTGTCCGCCGCCGACGCCATCCCGCAGGTGATGCACTCCCTCGAGCCGCTGTTCGCGTTCCCGGGCGTGTTCGTCCCGGGCAACAACGACTACTACGCCCCGCGGATGAAGAACCCGGTGCGCTACTTCGTGCCCAGTCGCGACCGCAGGCACGGGCCGCCGCTGCCCTGGCCGCAGATGGCGTCGGCGATGGCGCACGCCGGCTGGACCGACCTCACGCATGTTCGCCGCACGGTGCGCGTCGGCGGCCGCGACGTCGCGCTGGCCGGCACCGACGACCCGCACCTGCGCCGCGCGCGTTACGAGCTGATCGCCGGCCCGGCCGAGCCGGACGCTCTCGTGCGCCTCGGCGTCACGCACTCCCCGGAGCCCGACATCTTGCGGCGATTCGCCCACGACGGCTACGACCTGACGCTGGCCGGGCACACGCACGGCGGCCAGGTGCGCGTGCCGTTCGGGCCGGCGATCGTCACCAACTGCGGCATCGACCGCAACCGGGCCCGGTGGCTGCACCGTTGGGACGACGAGCGCATGTGGTTCCACGTCTCCGCCGGCCTGGGCACCAGCCCGTACTCCCCCCTGCGCCTGTGCTGCCGCCCCGAGGCCACGCTGCTCACCCTGGTCCCCCGCGCCTGAGGCGGCGGGCAAACGACCCGCTGCCACCCGCTATGCTGGGCCGGTTGCCATCGGGGTGTGGCGCAGCTTGGTAGCGCGCTTCGTTCGGGACGAAGAGGCCGCAGGTTCAAATCCTGTCACCCCGACCAGACAAGGCTTACTCGAACCAGGTCCGAACACGGCCGGGGTCGGCGTCCGGGCCGCGCGTGTCAGCGCCGCCGTCACAGGTTGCGATGCCGTATCCCGTCGTCGTCGACGCGGACGCCGAGGGTGCAGGGTGTCCGTCAACCGGGGTCGGAGGGCAGGCTGAAGCGGCCGGCGGGGTCGTGGGCCCGCCGGACGGCATCGAGGCGCGCGAACACCTCTGGGGGCCAGGCAGCGCTGAGCGGATGTTGTGCATCGATCACTCCGTAGAAGTTCAAGGGAGGCCGCCGCGTGCGCGTGCCGAGCTTGTCCGTCAACCGCGCATGAGCGGCGCCCGCGTCGGTCGGGCCGTCCGGGCCGAGCGACGCGACCGTGTTGATCAGAATTCCATTCGACCGTCCGCTGACCGCGTTCGCTCGCACGGGGTCGCGGCCGAGCGCGCCGCTCATGGGACGTAGCTCTACGACCGTCCAGGGCGCATCGGATTCCGGGCCAGCGAGCTCGAGAACGGTGTCGGTCGTGGCGGCGTCGAGCCGGTCGACGACCACGCCGCGCGCCCAGCTGGGCCCGGCCGGCACCGGCGGCTGGGCCCTCAGCCAGGACGCGGGCTCCACCGAGGCCTCGGTTCTGGCCGAAGGAGCAGTCATTCGACACAGCCCGTCGACCGAGGCTCGAGCCTGCCGCCGGTCGGACAGGTCCAGCACGTCGACCTGCAGGAGCCGCTGCCCTCGCACGGCATCGGGTAGGCGATCGTCGTCCGGGAACCGGAAGGCGGTCGCGACACTGGAGAGGTGCTCCGGCTGGGCGGCTTGCCATGTCGCGTAGTTCGCAACCGCTTCGGCGATGTGTTCCCGGGCGTAGCGCAGCGTGGTTGCCTGCACGGTCACGGCCTCGACCAACGGGAGAACCATGGCCGTCACGACCCCGAACCCGAACTTGCCACCTCGGATGGCCCAGTAGAGGTCGGGTGACCGATCCGGGGTGACGATGTGCTGGATCCCGTCGGCATCGACGACGTCGAGAGCGAGAACGTGATCGGCGGCGAACCCCTGCTGGCGGCCCAACGGGCCCAACCCGCCACCAAGCGTGTAGCCGACAACACCGACGCTCGCGACCGAGGCCATGCCCAGGGGGGCGCGCCCGAACCGTGCGCAGGCCGTCATCAGCTCACCCCAGATCACGCCGGCCTCGACGCGCACGGTGTTCGAGGCACGATCGACGTCGATACCTGTCAACCGGTCCGTGCGGATCAGCAGGCCGCCGTGAGCGGGCGCCGCCGGGCCGTGGCCGGTGCACTGCACCGTGACCGGCAGCCCGTGACGAGAGGCGACGGCGACTCCCGCCGCGACATCGTCGGCGGAGGCGGCTCGCAGGATGAGATCCGGAGTGTGCCGCAGAGCCGGGTTGTGGCCCTCGAGCGCACGGTTCCATTCCGGGCCGGCCGGTGTCGGCGCCTGTCCTCGGGTGTTCGCGCGAAGCTCGGTCAGCGCGTCCATGACGTCCTCCTCCCGGCGTCGGCTGCGACGTCGGCTCGGGTGATGCGCACGATCCGGCCCAGGGCGACCACGGCCAACCCGCCCGTCGCCACGGCGAAGCCGATGCTGGCCGCCGACAACGTGCACGTCAGTGAGACCAGGCCGACCATCACCACGGGGACGGAGATGGCGACGTACGCGACGACGTACAGACACGTGGTGGTCTCGGTTCGCCAGCGGTCGGGCGTTCTGGTCGCGACGGCCGCGAGCCCGGCTCGAAATATCAGTCCCTGCCCGACACCGACGCCGACGGTGCCGACGACCAGCAGCGGCAAGGAGGTCGTGCTGACAGCCGCCGTGATCGCGCCCAGTGCCGCGATGAGCAGCATGCAGCCGGCAGGCAGAGCTCGTCGACCGGACGTGGGCAACGCGAGCTGACCGAACGCGGAGCCGGCGAACATGGCAGACACGACGGCACCGGCCAGCAGTGACCCGGGTCGGTGGAAGGGGCCGGCCAGCAACGCCGGTTCCACCGCCGTCAGCAGTCCGAAAACGGCGAACGCGGTGAAGGCGCCGATGGCGACCGGCGTGAACACGGGGCGGACCGACGGCGGCAGCGCAGGCAAGCGTGGGCGCCACGGACCGGCGGCTCGCGACGCCGCCGACTCCGGCATGAGCGACGCTGCGACCACGGCCGGCACCAGCAACCCGAGGTCGACGACGAACGGCAGCCACGGCGGTCGGTCGGCGTGCGCCGCCAGCACACCGGACAGCATCGGCCCGGCGCCGAGGCCGGCCATGCTCATGACGCTCGCCGTCAACGCGGCGACCTGCCGCCGTGACGGCCCGACGACCTCGACCAGGGCCACCGTCGCCGTCGTCGTGACCAATCCCGCCGAGAGCCCGGACAGGATGCGCCCGACGAGGAGCGCCGCCAACCCGGGACCGGTGAGGAAGACCGCGGCCGAGACGGCGGAGACGCCGATCCCGATCAGCAGTGTCCGCCGCCGTCCGGCCACATCCGAGAGCTGACCGAAGCCCAACAACGCGGCCAGCACCCCGGCCGCGTAGACGGCGTAGATCACCGTCGACATGTGCGCCGCGGTAGTGCAGTTCGCGCTGGTACAGCGGATACAGCGGAGTCGGCAGGGTGGTGCCGACCATCACCGCCCAGAACGCGTAGGCGACGCAGGCGCCGGCCAGTGGGCCGACCTCGAGCCGCACCGGCCGCCCGGGCGCCGCACCGGCCCGTCGAAGCGAGAATGATGTACTCATCGAGATCACGATCCCGCCCGATCGACACTCCCGTCCAACAGGTAGATCAGATGTTATTCATCGATATAATCGATTGATGGAGCTGCGCCAGCTGGCTCACTTCGTCGCCGTGGCCGAGGAGTCCCACTTCACGCGCGCGGCCGACCGGGTCCACGTCGTCCAGTCGAGCCTGTCCGCATCCGTCGCCGCCCTCGAACGGGAACTCGGCAGTCCGCTGTTCACGAGAACGAGCCGCCATGTCGAGCTGACCCAGGCGGGAGTCGCCCTGCTGCCGGCGGCCCGGCGGGCCCTCGCCGCCGCCGAGGACGGTCGCGCCAGCGTCGACGCGGTGCGCGGGGTCATGCGTGGGCACCTCACCATCGGCGTCATCCAGAGTTTCGGCGCCGTCGACCTGCCGGGTCTGATCACCGCCTATCACCGGCGCCATCCCGCGATCACGCTGACCCTGCGCCACGACAGCGTGCCCAACCTCGTGCGCGGGTGTCGCGACAGCGAACTCGACCTCGCCTTCGTCGATCGGCCGTTCGACACTCGGGGGCTCCACCAGTGGTCCTGGGGCAGCGAAGCGCTCGTTCTCGCCGTCGCCGCGACCGACGAACTGGCACACAGACGGCGGATCCGACTGTCCGCGTTGGCCGGTCGGGAGTTCGTGGAGTACCGGGCCGACTCCGCGCTGCGCGCGCGCATCGACGACGTCTGCCGCCGAGTGGGACTGGAGCGGACGATCTGTTGCGAGGTCGACACCATCGCCGACATGGTGCGTCTCGTCGGCGCGGGGCTCGGCGTCGCGCTGCTTCCTCAGGACACGGTGCGCGACAACGACCACGTCATCACCCTCGCCACCGACCCGGGAATCAAGCGGGAGTTGTGCGTGATCGTGACCGGGGGTCATGCACCCGCCCCATCGGCGCAGGCGCTGCTCGACCTGCTCGCCGACTCCTCCTAGTGCGCCGCCCCCACCACGACTCCGCTGTGAGGGCCGGTCGGACCGAGGGCCGGGCCCTACCCGGTGCTCAGCTCCCGGACGCGATCGCGAACACGTGCATCGTCGCGCTGTCGCCGATGTGGTCGGCCACCATGGGCAGGGTCACCGACTGGACCGTCTTGGTCGGGTCCACCGAGATCTGCATGGCGTCGACGTACATCGTGATCTGTTGCGACGTGCCGTTGGCGGTGTTGCGGTACGGCATCTGCACCGCCAGCTCCTGGTCGCCGGACGGCGCCTGCGCCCAGTCGGTGAACGACAGCGGCGCGGTCGTGGTCGACCCGTCGGTGTAGGTGACGGTCACCGGACCGGACGTGCTGCCGTTGCCCGACGACCCCAGGAAGCCGATCGTGCTTGCGCCCGCCGCGCCGTTGACCAGGATCGTCTGGCCCGCGGCGAGGATGTTGTCGGGCTGGCACGCCGGCGCGCTCGGCCAGGTGTAGTGCAGGCCGCCGACCGTGATCGTGCCACCCGGGGTGGCGCCGGCAGCGGCCAGCGCCTCGGCCGAGTAGCTGTAGCCGCCTCCGTCGAAATCGGCGCACGACTGGTTGTCGTCCGAGGAGATCCCGGTGTTGTCGTAGTAGTCGGCCAGATCGGCGCTCGCCTTGATCTTCAGCAACGCGGTGTCCGAGATCGCGCCGGAGTCGGTGACCACCGTAACCATCGCGTTCGTGCCCGGGGCCACGTGGTACTGACCGGTGGCCGGCGGCACGGTGAAGGTGATCTTCGTGTCGCTCCAGCTGTTCACCGTGAACGCCGCGGTGTTGCCCGGAGCGCCCCAGCTGGTGTTGTTGTCCTGGAAGTGGACGTAGCCGTTGCCGCGGCTGTCACCGAAGCCGCTGCCGTTGATGGTCACCACGTCACCGCCGTCGACGCTCGCCGGATCCACCGAGGTCACTACCGGACCGCTGATCGCCGCGGTCGAGGTCCCGATCGAGAACACGTGCAGCTGACCCTGCGTCGCGCCGTCCGGCAGCGTCACCGACACGAGTGTCTTGCCGGCATCGACCGGCACCACCGACGAGAACACGTTGGTCTTCACCGAGTCCCGGCCGCCGGTGCAGTGGTCACAGTTGCGGTACGGCGTGGTGACCGCGACGACGTTGCCGAACGACGGCTGGGCACTGCCGCCGTTGAGGGTCCAGTCGGACTGCCCGAGCCAGAACTGGGTGCTGCTGCCGTCGGCGTAGTGCAGCGTGACCAGGCCCTGGCTCGGCCCGCTGTTCGCCGCCCCGAGGAAGCCCAGCTGCGTCGTACCCTGCGGCGCGTCCACCGACACCTGCTGACCCATCGCGATGGCGTTGTCCGGCAGCCCCGGCGCCTGCGTGGGCCACGTGTAGTCGATGTCGCCCGCGTGCACCGTGCCACCTGGCGTGACGCCCTGGGCGGCCAGCGCGTCGGCGGAGTAGCTCCACCCGCCCCCGTCGAAATCGGCGGCGTTGACGTTGCTGTCGGCCGAGATGCCGACGTTGTTGAACGCCCGCAGCAGGCTGCCCTTCGGCGCGACGAGGACCCGCAGCGTCAGGCTGCGCAGCTTCTTGCCGCCCGCGCTCAGCGTGATGGGCACGGTGTAGAACGTCTGGTCGGCGTTCTTCGGCGCGCTGACCTTGAGCGAGATCGAGTTCCGGCCGTGCGGCGGCAACGCGATGTCGGTGTTCGTCGACAACGACACCTGCAGCGGGCTCGGCGCGTTCGCCTCGACGTGCACGTCCTGGTGCTGCTCGGTGGCGTTCTGCGCGCCGACCTTCACCGTGGCCGCGCCCCCGCCCGGGACGATGTCGACCTGGTCCTCGCCCAGGTAGCCGACCGCGGCGTCGGTGCCGGCCGTGTACGACGGCGGGGCGTCGGCGGGGGCGCTGCCCCAGCTGGTCGGGTGCTTGACCAGCGTCCAGTCGAGCTGGGCGCCCTTGGCCAGCGTCGAGAACGGGATGTAGAGCTTCTGGTAGGCCTTCCCGTTCACCTGCAGGGACTTGACGTAGAACTGGTCCGGCGAGGCGTTCGGCGCATCGATGTGCACCGTCTTGCCCGACGGCAGCGTGATGGCCGCGTGCGGGAAGCCCGGGCTGTTGAACGTCAGGTTGCCGAAGCCCGAGTTCTCCGGGTACATGCCGAGCATCTCCCAGATGAACGTCGAACTGTTCGCCCCGAGGTCGTCGTTGTTGTCCAGGCTGGGCCCGGGCTGGTACATGGTGTTGCGGATGTTGTTGACGATCTGCTGCGTGGCCGCCGGGTCGCCGGCGTAGTTCAGCGCGTACTGCTCGCCGAACCCGAACTCGTTCGTCAGCTGCGCGTACTCGCCGTACCCGTTGGGCTGGGACAGGAACCTGCGCAGCATCTGCGCCGCCTTGTCCTTGCCGCCGAGCAGGCTGATCAACCGGCTGTAGTCGTTGGGCACGTTCCACAGGTACTCGATGGCGTCACCCTCGACGTAGTGATCGGAGGTGGTGTCGGTGATGCCCGGCACGAAGCTGCCGTCGGTGTTGCGCGGGTTGAGCAGGTCGTTTTTCGGGTTGAAGACGTTCTGCCAGTCGTTCGCGCGGCGCTGCAGCATCGCCGCGTCCTTCTTGTCGCCGAGGGTGGCGGCGAAGTGCGACAGCGCCAGGTCGTTGCTGTCGTACTCCAGCATCGAGGACACGAAGCCGTGCGCGTTGCAGCAGCTGCGGTAGCTGCCGTCCTCGGGCAGGTACCCGTACTTGTCCTGCAGGTTCTGGCCGGGGCGCACGTCGTTGGTCGTGGTGGCCTGCTCCATCATGTCGGCCAGCGCCTCGGCGGTGTCGAAGTTCCGGGCCCCGAAGGCGTAGTAGTCGGCGATGATGGACTGCGCCGGGTCACCGACCATGACGTAGTTGTTCAGGTTGTAGTAGCCCCACTGCTGCAGGATCTTGTCCTGGGCGTAGTAGTTCAGCAATGACTGGGCCTGGTCGCTGGCGGCGGCCGGGTCCAGCATCGCCTGCAGCTGGGCCAGCGAATGGTAGGTGTCCCAGCCGGAGTAGACGCCGTACTGATCGTCCTGGCCCTCGCGCACCGAGTGCACCGTCATGTCGGCGCCCATGTACTGGCCGTTCACGTCGCTGGTGATGTTGGGCTGCAGGAAGTCCTTGTACAGCAGGCTGTAGAACATCTGGGTCCGGTTGTAGTCGCCGCCGGAGACCTGCATGCGGCCGAGCAGCGTGTTCCACTGCTGCTGCGTGCTCTGCTTGACCTGGTCGAAGTTCCAGCCCGGGTTGTCGCTCTTCCAGTTGCTGCCGGCGTTGGCGTCGCTCACGAAGCTGATGCCGACCTTCGCCTGCACGACCTGCTGCTGGGTGGTGTCGAAGGTCAGCTCGACGGCCTCGGGGCCGTCGTCACCGGTGACGATCGTGTGCGCGGTGAAGGGCTGGTCGAACTGGATGTCGAAGTGGACGGTGTACTCCTGCTGCTGGCCGTCGTTGTTGGCCTCGCCGCAGAAGTGACCGCTCGTCTCCGAGCCCGTGACCTCGTTGTCGCCGACTACGGTGGCGGTGCTGGGCGCGAACTCGCCGTTCTGGCTGTCGTGCAGCTTGATCAGCATGTCGGCCTGGTCGGTGGCGGGGTAGGTGAAGCGACCCATCGAGCTGTGCGCGGTGGCGGTGAACTCGGACTTGATCGTGTCCGGCTGGTTGGTCTGCGCCGAGTAGTAGCCGGCCTGCGCGACCTCGCCGTCGTTGGTGAACGAGGTCGTGACGTCGTTCGGGTTGCCGTCGGGCAGGGCGCCGGTCGTCGGCAGGATCGGGATGTCGCCGCCGGCGCCGCAGCCGGGACCGCTGACGTGGGTGAGCGAGTAGCCGGTGATCTTCGAGTCGCCGTAGCTGTAGCCGCCGCCGGCACTGCGGTTCGGCAGCGTGTCCGGGCTCCACTGGGTCATGCCGAACGGCGCCTGGGCCCCGGGATAGGTGTTGCCGCCACCGGTGGTCCAGGTACGCGTGTCGACCAGCTTCGACAGGTCGCTGCCGGGATCGGCCAGCGTCGTGGTCTTCTGCGCACCGGCCGGGCGCTTCGATTTCGGGACATGGGCGTGGCAGTTGACGATCTCGCCCTGCGGGCCGCGCACGCAGGCGGCCGGGGTCTTGGCCGAGTCGGTGGCCGGACGCCGCCCGCTGCCCGGCGTGCTCGTGGGCGCGCTCGGGCTGGGGCTCGTCGACCCGGACGGCGCCGGGCTGGGCGTCGGCGAGGGGGCCGCCGCCGCCGCCGAGACACCGGTCGCGAGCGTTCCGGCCGCGGTCAGCGCGACGATCGCGACCCACCGGGAAACACGTGTTCCGCGTACACCTGTCAACGGAGGCTCCTTCCGGGGGCCGAGCGCACCGACTCGCCATGACAGCGTTGTCAGCACAGTCCGGGCGAGAACGTACTACCGCCCAAATCCGACAGTCAATACATTGGGTGAAATCAGGTCGATCGGATCGCGACGTCGCGCCCGGCGGCCCGACGGAACCGGCCGGGCGTGATGCCGGTCGCGAGCGTGAACGCCCGGCTGAACGCCGACTCCGACCGGTACCCCACCTGTGCGGCCACGGCGCCGACGGTGGCGTCGGTGGCGCGCAGCAGCTCGGCCGCGGTCATCAGCCGCGCCTGGGTGCGGAACGCGCCGACGGTCAGGCCGGTGCTGCGCCCGAAGCGCCGCACGAAGGTGGCCCGGGACATCGCCGCGGCCCGCCCGAGCCGCTCGAGCGACCAGTCCGCGCCCGGGTCCTCGAGGACCCGCGCGATCACCTCGGCGATGCGGGCGTCGCCGGCAGCGGTCCACAGCGTCGCGTCGGTGGCCCGGCCCCGCGAGGTGCGCAGCACCATCGTGAGCAGGACGGTGCACAGGGCCGACAGGATGGCCGCGGTGCCGTCGCCCTCCCGCCGGGCCTCACCCCGCATGAGGACGCTCAACATCTGCAGCACGTCGTCGCCGCCGGCCGGGCGCCCGAACGACACGTGCACCGGATCGGGCAGGCTGCGCAACAGCATCTCCCCGGCGCCGGCACCCACCGTGTAGTGCCCGCAGAACAGGTCGAGCACGACCCGGCCGCCGCGTTCGCTGCGCGTCGTCGTGAACGCGTCCCCGGTCGTCTCGGCGATGCCCCGGGGCCGGCCCCGGCCGACGGTGAGCACGCGGTGCGGCGCGCCGCTCGGGATGATCACCACGTCCCCGGGCACGAGGTCGAGCAGGTGGGACCCGACCTGGAGCCGGCACCGACCCTCGAGCAACACGTGGAACGGCGCCTCCAGGTCGCGGTGGGCGGCGACGTCCATGCGGGTGGAGCCGCCGAGCAGGCAGTGCTTGTCCAGGGTGGCGGAGATGCGGGCCAGAGCGATGAGATGGCTGACTGCGTCCATGTGAGACTCTCGAGCAGAAAAGTGAGACCAAACGGCCTGGTTCGCTCAACCATAGCGGCCGAGACTTGACGGCATGGCATCGACAACAGCCCTCAAGGCCGACGTGCTCGTCGTCGGGTTCGGCAAGGGCGGCAAGACCGCCGCCCACGTGCTCACCGACGCCGGGCGCCGCGTCATCCTGATCGAGCAGTCCGAGAACATGTACGGCGGTACCTGCCCCAACGTCGGGTGCGTGCCGACGAAGATGCTGGTCCACTACTCCGGGGCGAAGCGCCGCGAGGACGACGCCCAGGAGTTCTTCGCCAACTCCGTCGCCGGGGTGCGGGCCCTGACCAGCGCGTTCCGGGCCGGCAACTTCGACAGCCTGGACGGCAAGGACACCGCGACGGTCATCACCGGCGTCGCCGGCTTCGTCGACGCCCACACCGTCGCGGTCGGCAGCGGCGCGGACCGCATCACCGTCACCGCGCCCATCATTCTGATCAACACCGGCTCCGAGCCGGTCGTCCCGGACATCCCGGGCCTGGCGGGCAGCCGCCACCTCGTGAGCAGCACCGACCTGATCCAGCACGACACGCTGCCGGCCCGCCTGGTCGTCGTCGGCGGCGGCTACCTGGGCCTCGAGTTCGCCGCGATCTACCGGCACTTCGGCAGCGAGGTCACGGTGCTCGAGGCGGCCGACCGGTTGCTCGGCCGCGAGGACGAGGACATCGCCCAGGCCGTCACCGACATCCTCGCCGGCGACGGGATCGAGCTGGTCACCGGCGCCGCGGTGGTCGATGTCCGTGACCACGACGCCACGTCGACCGTCGTCTACGAGAAGGACGGCGAGACCCGCGCCGTCGAGGCCGATGCCGTGCTCGCCGCGACCGGCCGCCGGCCCGCCGTCGCGACCCTGCACCTCGACGCCGCCGGCGTGCACACCTCCGCGCGCGGGGCGATCGAGGTCGACAAGCACCTGCGCACCAGCCAGAGGCACATCTTCGCCCTCGGCGACGTCAACGGCGGCCCGCAGTTCACCTACGTCTCCCTCGACGACGCCCGCATCGTGCTGGACCAGCTGATCGGCGACGGCAGCCGCACGACCACCGACCGCCTCGCCGTGCCGCAGACCCTGTTCATCACGCCGCCGCTGGCCACCGCGGGCCTGACCGAGAAGGAGGCGCGCGCCCAGGGCCGCTCGATCACCGTCGCGCGCGAGAACGTCGCCGACATCGTCGCGATGCCCCGCGCCTACACGGTGGAGGAGACCCGCGGCGTCATGAAGTTCGTCGTCGACGCCGACACCGACCTCATCCTCGGCGCGGCGCTGCTGAGCATCGACGCCCAGGAGGTGATCAACACGGTCACGCTCGCGATGCGTCACGGCATCACCGCCACCGACCTGCGCGATTCCATCTACACCCATCCCAGCTCGACCGAGGCCCTCAACGAGGTCTTCGACAAGACCGTCCGAACACCGAAGGAGACAGCGACATGACCAGACTCGACCACCCGGCCCGGCACCCGCAGGGAACCGGGAAGCCCGCCCCCGCACCGGCATCCACCGACCGCGACGCCGCGCCGGAGCCCGGGTACCCCGCCTCCGTCATGGGCGAGCCGGACGACGGCCGCTACAGCGCGGTGATGGGCCGACCGGACCGCAGCCGGCCCGCACCCCGACGGCGCGGCCGGGCCCCGTCACGAGCGGCGGACGATCAACCGCAGGACTGATCGAGCTCCTGCACGGCCAGCGGCGTCACGCCGGGCTGTTGCCAGATCCGCGGCCGGCCCGATCCCGCGGGCTCGTTGAGGTGCAGCACGATCGTCTGGGTGCTGCCGCGGGGCAGCTCGACGTCCATCCGGAACACCGCGTGCCCGAGCTCGGCATCGGCCGCGGCGGTCGCCCGCCGGCCGTTGAGCGACACGCTCTCGAGCAGGGCGCCCTTGGTGGCGTAGTAGTCCAGCAGCACCCGGCTGTCGCCGGGCTTCGCGTCCGGCGGCGCCCGGTCCAGCCGGGTGGTGACGTAGGGCGGCAGGCCCGCCGCCGGTGCGTCGTTGCGCAACTCGATCGTGGCCGTCACGTCGCGGCGCGACCCGCACCCGGTGCGCACGTAGTCCAGCGAGCGCTGCAGGTAGTAGTCCAGCTTGCCGGACGCGGCGTTGTTCAGGATCAGGGCCGACAGCGGCCGGTCGCTGCTCGGTATGGCGCCGGCGAAGTCGGTCTGCGCCACGAGCCGCTCCAGGCGCGGATCACGCGTCCACACGAGCAGCCGCTGCTCGCGCCCGGACTGGCTCGCCGCCTGGAGCAGGCCGAACGGCGTCCCCGCCCCACTGGTGATCTTGTTCGCCGCGGCCCGCAGGATGGCCACGAGGAAGGCCTTGCGCTGCGCGTTGTCGGCGAACAGCGCGTAGTTGTCCTTCTGGGTGAGCGCGACGACGTTCTGCGCGTTCACCACCTGGCCGCCGGCGCCGAGCGCGGCCGGCCCGGTCACCTGCAGGAAATGGCCCAGCACGGTCGGGTCGACGGCCAGCACGCCGTCGATGCGCTGCTTGCCGACCTTCTCCCACATGGCCGCCCAGATCCGCGCCGCGTAGGGGAAGTGCGGACTGACGTTGGAGTCCGGGAAGGTGGCGGTCGGTTCCGAGGCGCCGTAGAGCGCGTCGTACTGCCGGCCGAAGTCGAGACCGGTGTGGACGCGCTGGCGGGTCTTGGCCGGCAGCAACACCTGGTCGCTGGCGAACCGGGTGAAGTGGATGCGGCCGTCGGTGACCTCGGCGATGGCGAAGGCGCCCGGCAGGCCGCCGGTACCGCGCAGCTCCGCCTCGTTCTGCAGGCCGAGGAAGTACCTCTTGGTCCCGTGCTGGCCGAGCATGTCCGGCAGCACCCGGGCCACCCGCGCCGCGGCGTCGACGTAGCCGCGGATGGAGTCGAGTTGGCCGACCAGGGCGGCCCGCTTGTCGTCGACGTAGCTGAGCCACGTGTCGTGATCGAGGTGGTGCGCGTCGGCGGAGATCCGGTCCAGCGCGCTCGCCGCGTGCACGAGCCGGGGCGCCGCGGCCGCGAGGGGCGCGACCCGGATGGTGTTGCCGGCCGCCCGCAGTGCCGTCGGGTCGATGCGGGTGGCGACGTCGACCAGCTGAGGGATGGCGTCGGTGCCCAGCTGCTCCGTGGCCGAGGTCGTGCCGCGGACCACGTCGACCGGATCGCCGAGGTAGGGGACGTGCGCGGCCACCCACCACGCCGGGCCGGTGGTCAGCCGGTGCGCGTCGCGGGCCATGGCCGGGATGTCGGCCGCGGCGTGCCGAGCGTCGTCGATGCGGCCCGCGGCGATCAGCGCCTTCACCGTGTCCACGCGACCCTGCAGCCGCGTCAGCTGCTGCTTGGCCAGCAGCCCGGTGACGACCAGCCAGACAACAGCCGCCAGCAGCGCGACGGCGCCGCCGTAGAGGACGACCCGGCGGACCAGCGGCGCGTAACGGCCGTACTTCAGCCGGCGGCGCCAGCGACGCAGCGTGCGTCGCCACGACCCGCGGTCAGTGGCCCGCGAAGGGCCCGACGACACTCAGACGCGAGCCGACTGCTTGCGCCGCCCGGCGGTGCTGAAGGCGATACCGCCGCCGAGCAGGGCCAGCGCGATCAGCAGCAGCAGGGCGACCTGCGTGCCGGTGAAGGCGGTGCCGCCGTTGTTGCCCGAACCGCCGCCGCCCGCGGCGTTGGAGCCGCCGTTGCCCCCCACGGTGAGGGTGAGGCAGTCCTGGTCGGTGCTCAGGCCGGACGCGCCGACGCCGCACAACTGCTTCTCACCCGACGGGCCGGGCACGACCACGGGCGGGTCGAAGCTGCCGTTGGCGTCGGTGTGCGCGGTGCCCACGTGCTGGCCGCCGATGGTGAGGTCGACGTCCTCGTCGGGGCAGTAGTTGATGCCTGACGCCTCGATCGTGTCCCCCGCGTTCGGGGTGGTCGTGCTCGACTGCACGGTCGCGTTGGGCGCCGGCGGGTAGGGCTTGGGCTTGGGGCAGGACGCAGGGGCCTGCGCGAGGGGCCGAGCACTGGCCGCCGTCGGCGCGAACACCGCGCCGAGCAGAACCAGTACGGCCACCAGACCGAGCGGAATGGCACGCCGCAAATCCCTCACCACCAGACAGACGCATGCTCCAGCACCCTGTGTGCTGCGCGTAACGGTACCAAGATCTCCGGGTTGGGGGGAGACGGAAGGGCAACCCAGATTCGCGCACCCCCCGGTTGGCACGAATCGCCCGGATTCCGACCCGTGGCTTCGGCGGCTCGCGCACGCCCGACGGGGCGCCGGCGCGCCGTGGCGCGCCCGGCAAACGACACGGTGCGTAACCGGCGTACCGGTCGAGGCTCAGGTCCGGGCGCTGTGGCTCGGCTGGTCGGCGCCGCGACGCCCGCTGTCGGCGGGCTTCGCGTGCACCGCCGTGTCGTCCTTCGCCCGGTAGTAGCTGTAGCCGTACTCGCCCCGGTTGCGGTTGGCCGGCATCCGGTTCAGCACGACCCCGACGACCGCGGCATCGACCCGACGCAGGCTGTCGACGGCCCGCTTGACCTGGCTGTCGGTGGTCTCGGCGTAGCGGGCCACGAGCAGCGTGCCGTCGGCCAGCGCCGCGACCTCGGACCCGTCGGCAACGGGCAGCAGAGGGGCGGTGTCGAGCACGACGTAGTCGACTTTGGCCAGCAGCGAGCGGATGACGTCGCGCACGTAGGACGACGCCAGCACCTCGCTGGGGTTCGGGGGCGTCGGGCCCGAGGTGAGCACGTACAGGCTCGAGCCGGCGCTCTGCAGCGCGTCGTCGAGGTCGGTCTGGTGGATGAGCACGCTGGTGAGCCCGATCGGGCCCAGCAGGCCGAGGGTCTTGGCGATGGTCGGGCGCCGCAGGTCGGCGTCGACCAGGCACACGGTGAAGCCGGTCTCGGCGAGGGTGGACGCCAGGTTGATGGCGACGGTGGTCTTGCCCTCGCTCGGGATCGAGCTGGTGACGGCGATGACGCGCGGATGCTCGTCGACGTTGGCGAACTGCAGGTTGGCCCGCAGCTGCCGGAAATTCTCGGCGCGGATGCTCCGGGTGCCGGCCCGGGTGGCGATCGGGTGCCGCTGGGTCTTGGGGTCGTCGACGACCACGCCCATGAGCGGCGCGTCGGCCACCTTGGCCAGCTCTTCGGGCGACTTGATCCGGTTGTCGAGGATCTCGCGGGCGACCGCGAAGGCGATGCCGAGCAGCAGGCCGACGAACACGCCGACCGAGATGTTGAGCACCGGTTTGGGCTCCACCGGCGAGCCCGGCGCGGTGGCCGGGTCGGTGACGACCAGGTGCACGGCGGGGGTGTCGGAGCCGGAGGGCACGGTGTACTTCTCGATCGCCTTGATGAACGCGCGCGCCGCCGAGTTCGCGATCGCCGCGGCCCGCGAGGGCGTGCCGTCGGTGACGTAGAGGTTGATCAGCGAGCTCTGCGTCGGCGACGTGGCGCTGATCTTCGATTTCAGGTCGGCGTTCGACAGCGACAGGTTGAGGTCCTGCCGCACGGCGCGCAGCACGTCCGGGGCGGTCACGATCTGCGCGTAGGTCGCGACCTGCGCCTGGATGGCGGCGGCGGCCTGGTACTGCGCCGCGGGGTCGGAGTTGGAGTTGGAGTTGACGAACACCTGGGCCCGCGCCTGGTAGACCTTCACGGTGCTCGCGGTGAACAGCACGGCCAGGGCCGTGGTGAGCAGCGTGAACAGGACGACGATCTTCCAGCGCTCGCGGAGCACACGCAGGTAGCTGCGCAGGGTCACGCTCGACCTCCCTCGGTGGGGGAGATCAAGGCCTCACCCGACGCACGACTATAACCGCGGGGAGTCCCCTCGGCTCGCTCACTCGCGGCGTCGCCCGCCGATCGCCACAGGCCGCGGCGGCCCGCGACGACGTCCTCGAGCAGGGCCTCGAAGTCGTCGGCGATCCGGTCGATGTCGTACTCGCGCTCGGCGTGGGCGCGCGCGGCGGCCCCGCACTCCTTGCGGCGCTGCGGATCCCGTGCCAGCTCGGCGATCCAGCCCGCGGCCGCGCGAACACCGGCGGGTTCGGGTTCGGCGGTGAACCCGCCGGCCCTGGCCACCTCGGCCGCCGCCGGGTTCGCGCCCGGCACCAGGGCCACCGCCGGGCGCCCCGCGCACAGGTAGCTGAGAATCTTGCTGGGCACCGAGAACTGGGCGGCCGCCGGTTCGAGCAGGGCCACGCAGATGTCGGCGCCGGCGAGCATGTCGCTGAACTGCTCGGCCCCGGCGAAGGGCAGCACCCGCACGTCGTCGCGCGCGCTGGTGGCCGCGGCCAGCTCGTCGGCGGCCACCCCTTCCGACGCCACGGTCAAGTTGGCCTCGACGCCCAGGGCGTGCACGGCGTCGAGCAGGTCGACGAGCAGCTGCGGGTTGTGCTTGCGGCCGAGCGTGCCGGCGTAGACGAGGCGCAGGCCGTTCACCGGCAGGCCGTGCGCGGCGGCCCACCCGTTGTCGCGCTCGCCCGGCACCACCTCGTCGACCGGGGTCCAGTTCGGTTGGACCTGCACCCATTCGGTGGGCAGCCCCCACGCGCGGTACTGGTCGACGAACGCGTCGCCGATGGCGACGGTGGCGTCGGCGCGCGCGACCTGCCGGCGTTCGAGGCGGCGAAAGCCCTCACCGGCGACGGCGCTGAGCCGGCGGGGCAGTACCCGCCCGGCCTCCTCGGCCATGGCCCGGCTGTAGATGTCCTGGTGCCACAGCACCCACGGGACGCGCCGGCGGCTCAGGTAGCGGCTCATCGACGCGAGGGTGAACAGCGGCACATTGCAGGCGAGCACGACGTCGGCCGGGCGGGAGTCGAGGAACCGTTGCCAAGCGCGGGCGTAGCTCAGTTCGTAGCGGATGCGCTGCACCGGCGAGTACTTGTCGAAGGGCACCGCGGCCGACAGGCCCTCGATCTGCAGGCCCTGCGGATCGTCCGGGCCCACCGCGAGGCGTCCGTGCGGCGACTCGAACTGCCGGCTGTAGCCGTGCACGACGTCGTGGCCCCGCGCTGCCAGCGCGCGGGACAGGTGGACCGGGAACGAGTGACCGCTGTGGTCGTGGACATGCACTCTCACGGGAGGGCCAACGACACGGGACGCACGCGGATGCGGCGGGGCTGCCCGGCCTACGCGCATGTCACTCCTTCGTCGCCGCCGACCGCGGGCAACGTACCCTGCGTACGTGCTGGTCGCAGTGGAGGACGCGTGACCCAGGGCAATGCGCCGGCAGCCGACGCTGTCCGGGATCCCCGTGTCCGGTTCGGGCTGCGGGCCTTCCCGGGGTACGACAAGGGTAGGTCATCGCTCTGGCAGGCGGCCTGGATGGCCGTGCTCAACCTCGTGTTCCGCCGCTGGTGGTTCCCGCGCCGCGCCCGGGCCACGGTGCTGCGGATGTTCGGCGCCACGGTCGGGCGCAACGTGCAGATCCGCGAGGACGTCCATCTGAGCTGGCCGTGGCTGCTCGAGATCGGCGACGACGTGTGGATCGGCCGGGGCGTGCAGATACTGACGAGCACGCGCATCCGAATCGGCCATGACGTGTGCATCTCGCAGTACGCCATGCTGCTCACGAGTGGGCACGACCCCCACTCCGACGACTTCCGGGTCTACGACTTCCCGATCCGCATCGGCAACCACGTGTGGATCTGCGCGCGGGCGATGATCCTGCACGGCGTGAAGGTCCCCGACCACACGGTCGTGCAGGCCGGCGCGGTCGTGAAGTTCGGCCAGCCGATCCCCGTCCGCGAGGCATGACCGGCGTCCTGCACGTCGTCACGCTGCTCAGCGCCGACGGCCGCTACGGCGGCCCGCAAACCGTGGCGACGACGCTGGCCCGCCGCTACGGCCACGAGGTGTGGGGCGGCGCGACCGCCGCCGACCTGCGGGCGCCGGGCCGGGCGGGGGAACGCCGGTTCCGCGCGATCGGCCCGCCCGGGGACCAGTACTCGCTGCTCGCTGCTCCCGGCCTGTGGTGGGGGCTGTGGCGGCGGTTGCGCCCGCCCGCCGACGCCCCGATCGTCCACGTGCACACCGGGCCCGAGGTCGTCGGGTTGGGCGCGCTGGCCGTGCTCGCTGCGCGCCGGGCCACCTTCGTCGCCCAGACGCACGGGATGCTCACCTATCCCGAGGGCTCGCCACGGGCCCGGTTCGTCCGGCACGTGGTCGTGCCCCTGTTGCGCCACGCGCGCTTCGTGGTGGCACTCACCGACGCCGAGCGCGCCCTGCTCGTCGGCTACGGCCTGCCCGCCCGCCGCGTGGTCGTGGTGCCCAACGGCGTCGATCCCCGCGCCGCGGAGTTCAGCGCCCCGGCCGGCCCGCACGCCGACTCCCCCATCGTCGCCTTCGTGGGCCGGCTGCACCCGCGCAAGCACCCCGAGCGGTTCACCGCGGCCGCCGCGCTGCTCGCCGGGCGCGGGGTGCGGGCCCGGTTCACGGTGGCCGGCGCCGACGAGGGCGCGCTCGGCGCGGCCCGCGCCGCCGACCCCGGCGGCGTCGCCGAGTTCACCGGGGCGCTCGACCCCGCCGCCGCCCGGCGCGTCATCGCGGGTGCGGACGTGCTCGTGCTGTGCTCGGACGTCGAACCGTTCGGTCTGGTCGCCATCGAGGCGCTGGCCGCGGGCACCGCGCTGCTCGTCACCGACACCTGCGACCTCGCGCCCGAGCTGGCGGCGGCCGGCGCGGCGCTGATGACCGGCCCCGAGCCGGCCGAGATCGCCAGCGGCATCGCCCGGCTGCTGGCCGAGCGCGAGCTGCGCGAGCGGCTCGTGGCCGGCGGCCGCGCGCTCGTCGCCCGGCGCTACGCGATGGACGTCATCGATGGCCAGTGGCACTCGTTGTACCGTCGCGCGGCGGGCGCGGCCCGCGGATCACGACGGGATGACGGGACAACGTGAGCGAATCCGACACTCCGGCCGACTATGCGGCCGCGCCGCATTACGACCGCGTCATCCCCGCCTGGCAGTACCTGCTGGGCGACGAGCTGCACTACGGCGTCTTCCCGACCGGGACCGAGTCGCTGAGCGCGGCCACCGCCGAGCTGACCGAGCGGATGGCGAGCGCGGCGCAGCTCGCACCCGGCCTGCGGGTGCTCGACGTCGGCTGCGGCACCGGCACGCCCGCGTGCGCCATCGCCGCCGACCACGGCGTCGAGGTGCACGGGATCTCGACGAGCGAGGTGGGGGTCGCGGCCGCCCGCGAGCGCGCCGCGGCCGCGGGCCTGACCGACCGGGTGTCGTTCTCCGTCGCCGACGGCATGGCCAACGGGCTGCCCGACGCGTCGTTCGACCGGGTGTGGGTGCTCGAGTCGTCGCACCTGATGCCCGAACGCGACCGGCTGATCGCCGAGTGCGCCCGGGTGCTGCGCCCCGGCGGGCGCGTCGCGCTGTGTGACATCGTGCTGCGCCGCGACGTGACCGTGCTGGAGATCCGCCGGCGGCTGCGGGAGTTCCAGGTGCTGCGGCAGGTGTTCGGCGCGGCGCGGATGGACCCACTGGAGTCCTACGCGGCCATGATGCGCCACGCCGGCCTCGAGGTGGTCGCGCAGGAGGACATCACGGCGCTGACCGCACCCACCTTCGCCCGCTGGCGCGACAACGCCGCGGCCAACCACGCGCAGGTGTCCGGCCTGCTCGGCACCGACGACTACGACGCGTTCGTCGAGTCGACCCGGGTGCTCGACTCCTTCTGGGCCGACCGCACGCTGGGCTACGGGATCATCGCGGCCACGAAGCCGGCCTGAACCGCCCGGCTCAGACGGTGATGCCGCCGTCGACCACCAGCGTCTGACCGGTGACGAACTGCGCCGCGGGCGAGCAGAGGAACTGGACGACCCCGGCGACGTCCTCGGGTTCGCCGAGCCGCCCCAGGGGCGTGCGCCGGGCGATCTGGTCGAGGTGCGCCGAATCCATCTCGCCCGTCATCGCCGTACGCAGGTAACCCGGCGCGACCGAGTTCACCCGGATACCCCGGCTGCCCAGTTCGCGCGACAGCGCACGGGTGAAGCCGTCGAGCGCGGCCTTCGTGGCGCCGTACACCGACAGGCCGCGGTAACCGGACAGCCCGACGATCGAGGAGATGTTGACGATGGTGCCGCTGCGGCGCGCGAGCATCCGGCGCGAGACGAGGCGGGTGACGCGGATGGTGGCGCGCAGGTTCAGGTCGAGCACGGTGTCGACCTCGTCGTCGTCGAACAGGGCGAGCATGCCCTCGCGGGCCACGCCGGCGTTGTTCACCAGGACGTCGATGCCGCCGAAACGCTCCACGACCGTCCCCACGAACGACGCCGTCGCCGCGGCATCGGTGAGATCGACGCACTCGTGGTGGAACCGGTCGGCGAGGGCGGGGTCGGCCCGCCACGCGTCGATGGCCGGCGTGGTGCTGCGGCTGCAGGTGGCCACCCGGTCGCCGGAGGCCAGGAACGACTCGACCAGCCCCGCACCCAGACCGGTGCTGCCACCGGTGACGAGGACGCTTCTCGGCCCGCTCATCGTGTTCCCTCCGCCAGCAGTCGCCGGTTGACCTTCTGCCCTTGCGTCACGAGTTCGTCGACGACCTTCACGCTGCGCGGGCGGGCGGCGGGGGCGAGCACCGCGCAGGCCTCGCGCACCGCGTCCTTCACCCCGTCCGGGTCGTGGCCATCGGCGAGAACCACCTGCACCGCGACGATCTGCCCGGTCAGCGCGTTGGGCCGGCCGTAGGCGACCGCGGCCGCCACGCCCGGCACCGCGGCGACGATCCGCTCGACCGCGCCGGGGTGGACCTTCACGCCGCCGACGTTGATCACTTCGCTGACCCGGCCGGCGAACAGCAGCCGTCCGTCGACCACCTCGACGAGGTCGCCGGTGGGCCGCCAGGCGTCCGGGTCGATCGGTGCCTCGCCGTAGTAGCCGAGCATCCCGACCCGCGAGCGCACCTGCAGCTCGCCGTCGACGACGCGCAGCCGTACCGGTGCGTCGTCGGGGCGCTCCAGCACAGATGCCGGCAGGCCGGGGCGCCCGTCGCGCACCGACCCGGTCTGGCCGAACTCGGTGGCGGCGTAGATCTGCGAGACCCGCGCGTGCGGGAAGCGCTCGCGCAGCGCGTCGAGCAGCGGGCCGGGCACGGCCTCGCCGCCGAGCGTGATCTGGCGCAGCGACGGCGCGGCGCCGGCGGGGCCCAGCTCGCGGACGATGCCGCGCCAGAACGTGGGCGTGGCGCTGACGTGCGTGACACCGTGCTCGCGGATGGCCTGCACGCCCTCGCCCGCCCGCTGCCGCGCCGGCTGGACGAGGGTGGCCCCGGCGGTGAGCACGTGCACCAGGATGGCCATGCCGGCGAACTGGGACAGGTTGTAGGCCAGCAGCCACCGGGTGGTCTCGTCGGGCCGCCCGGCCGGCGGCCCGGGTGCCAGGCGCGACCACCGGTGGATGGCCCCGCGGCGCTCACCGGTGGTGCCGGTGGTCAGGATCAGCACGGTGGAGTCCTCGGCCGGCGCCGGCGGCTCGCCGCCGCCGCGCAGGTCGCCCAGCTCGACCCGCACCCGGGCCGGTACCGACTCCGCCTGCGCGCCGGCGATCACGGTGGTGTGGTCCAGCCGGGTCGCCAGGCGGTCCAGCTCGGACCCGGCGTCCTCGAGGGGGTACCCGCAGACCTCGACCCCGGCGATCGCGCCGGCCGCGAGCAGGGTGACCATCTCCTCGGCCCGGCGGGCGACGGCGCCCACCCGGGTCACCCCCCGCTCGCGCAGCCCGGCGGCGATCGTCTCGGCGTCGGCCAGCACGTCGCCGTAGGTGAAGACGCCGCGCGGGGAGATCACGAGCGGGTGCGCCGGAGCCGTACGGGCCACGGCGCGCAACAGGGGCAGCACGGCAGGCATCCTATGGGGCGCGCCGGGGCCGGCCCGGCGGGCCGAGGGCGTGGCGGGGCCGGTCAGGCCAGACGCGTGAGCCGCGAGCCCGCCGGCCGCCGGGGCGGGGTGATCTTCGCCGCCTCCGCAGGCGGCGGCGGCGCGTCGTCCGGCGGGGGCAGCATCTCGCGCTGGACCCAGATGCCGATCACCAGTGCCACCGGTACGTAGACCAGCGGTTCGGTCAGCGTGTTCTCCAGGTTGCCGAACACGAAGCCCGTGACGACGGTCGCGGCGAGCGGGGCCGCGAGCTGGTCGAAGCGCATGAGCGCGAGAGCGGTGAGCGTGCTGCCGACCTGGACGGCCATGAAGCCGAACAACAGGATCAGCCCGCCCGACGCGAGCGCCTGCACCAGGACGTTGTGCGCCTCGTCGACGACGTGCAGACCGATGCCCTGTATCGGGCGCAGCTGGAAGTCGCGCAACCCCTGGGTGAGCACGGCGCCGCGGCCGAAGTCGCTCGGGCCCTCGTTGCCGGCGAGACGCGCCGCGACCAGCAACGAATGCCCGATGCCCGGGACGGCCACGAAGATCAGGCCCACGACGACCCCGACGCCGGCGAGGATGAACGGCATCTGCCGCCGGTACTTGGGCAGCACGGCCAGGCAGAGCACGGCGGCCACGACGAGGCAGATCGTGCCGCCCCGCGAACGGGTCGTGTACGTGCCGAGCACCATGCCCAGCAGCATGACGATGCCGCCGACCCGCAGCCGGACCTCGTCGCGGGTGGCGAGCCACGCCGCGATCGCGATGGCGTAGACGTTGCCCGCGGCGAGGATGTTGGGGTGGTCGGTGAAGCCCGCGGCCCGGTCGCCGCGGAACCCGACGCCCGTGAGCGCGGCGCCGAAACCGGTGCCGATCGTGTCGTCGCTGAAGGCCACCCAGCTCGACAGCGCCGCCCCCGCGGCGTAGGAGACCGCGATCCACAACGGGGCGCGACGGAAGTGCAGCGAGCAGATGGACACGACGAGGAAGGCCCCGACGATCGTCAACAGGATGCGCCCGGCGGTGCCGAAGTCGGTCAGCCCGGTGCCGATGTTCAGCCCGAACGAACCACCCGGGATCTCGAGGTAGCGGTGGTTGAGGTAGACGGCGCTGGTGGGGAACAGCAGGTCGAGCAGCCCGTCGACGGTGATCGCGACGACCATGGCCCAGTACCACCACGGCGCCCTGGGAATCCGCGCGTTCAGCTGGGCGGCGACCAGCAGCGCCAGCGCCAGGAACAGGAACAGCGCGCGCGGGCGCTGGTGGCCGACGACGTACCAGGCCGTCCACGAACAGGTGAACACGAAGCCGCAGGTGGCGAACAGGCCGGCCCGGGCCAGGCCGATGCGCCCGATCACGGCCAGCGACAGGATGACCAGCAGCCCCGCGACACCGACGAGCGCGACACCGCCGGAGCGCAGTCCGAGCGCGAGCAGCGCGACGGTGATCAGGCCGGCGAGGGCCGTGACGACCGCTGCCGGGCCACGCCGCATGAACTCCTCCTCGACGGCTCGTCTCGGCCGCCGCGCACATGCTAGCCCGGCGCCCGGCGGACCGGCGTGCTCAGATCGCCAGCTCGGGGGCCGCGACGCGGGAGAAGACGACGTCGACCTGGCGCGACGGCGGCGAGTCGAGACGGCGCAGCGCGGCCGGTACCACGGGGTCGCGCAGGAAGGCGGCCGTGTACTCGTTGGGCAGTTCGTAGCCGGTGTAACCGCGCCGGGCGAAGGTGGCCCAGAGCTCGGGCACCCGCTCGGTCGAGCGGGTGCGGCCGGGGCCGACCTCGACGACGATCTCGGCGTCATCGGGCAGCGCGTCGAGCAACGGGTCGAGCCCGCGCACGACCTCGTACTCCGCCCCCTCGACGTCGATCTTCACCACCCGGATGCGGGCGATCTCGTCGGTGCGCAGCATCGCGTCCACGGGCCGGCACCGCACGGCGCCCGGCTGCGGTCCGCCCGCCGTGACCGCGCTCTGCGCGCTGTTCCACGCCGGGCCGTCGACGATGGTCACCCACGAGTCCTGCGCGCCGGCGGCCTCGTTGACCGTGCGCACGTTGGTCAACCCGTTCTCGCGGATCTGCGCGGCCAGCCGGGCGTGGATCGCCGGCGACGCCTCGACGGCCACCACGGCACCCGTGTCGCCGACCAGCGGGGCGGCCACGAGGACGAACCAGCCGATGTTGGCCCCGACGTCGACGAACACCCGTCCCGGAGTGAGCCGGTCGCGCAGGAACCGCGTCATCGCCGGTTCCCAGCGGCCGAACACGCCGACGACCATCGGCACGAAGTCGCCGCTGTTGCCGCGGAACACGATGCCGGGCGCCACCTCGTGGGCCACCGGCTCGGCCCGCGCGGCCATCCCCGGCAGCACGATCCGACGCAGGCACAGCACCTTCGGTGCGGTGGGCCGGCCGGCCAGGGCCCAGCGCATGGCCGGGCGGCACAGCAGCGCGGCCACCCGCCGACGGACGGCGTGCAGGAGGCGGACGGCACGTGAGATCAAGGCGCTCCCTGGCGGGCGGCACACCCCGTCGGTCGGAGGCGCAGCGGCGACTCTAACAAGCACGCCGATAGATTGCGGAGGATGAACGCCGACCCCGATCCGGCCCGGCCGCTCGTGGGCTTCGCGTGCACCTGGTGGACTCCCCGGGCGGCGACCTGGTCGTTCGTGGCCAACCGGCTGCGCGACGGTTTCGCGGCCCAGTCGCGCGCCGACGTCGTCGACATCGAGACGCAACGCTGGCCGGTCCTGCGCGCGGTCGAGGCCGGCGTGGGCCGGGTGACCGGCCGGCCGTGGCAGTACTCGCCGGCCGAGCGCGCGATGGTCGACCGGCGCGCCCGGCGCGGCGTGCGCCGGCACCGGCCCCGCGCGGTGGTGGGCGTCGCCGACGTCGACACCCCGCTGGCCGTGCCGAACTTCCCCTACCAGGACATGAGCTTCGCCCTGGGCCAGCAGTGCCGTCAGGGCCGTTACGGCGAGCACGTCAACCTGCTGCCGGCCAGCCCGGCGCGCATGGAGGCGCTGGCCCGGCGGGGGGTCGAGCGCAGCCGGCAGGCCGCCGGCTTCTTCGCGATGAGCCAGTGGATGGCCGACGACGTGGTGGCCCGCGGCGTGCCCGAGGACCGGGTCCGCGTCGTGCACGCCGGCCTGAGCAGCCGGCCGCAGCCACGCGACCCGCACGCGCCCGTCGAGGGCCGGCTGCTGTTCGTCGGGCTGGACTTCGCGCGCAAGGGCGGCGACGCCGTGGTCGCCGCCTGCGAGTTGCTCCAGCGGCGCGGCGTCGACGTGCGCCTCACCCTCGTCGGCCCGACGAGCTGGCCGCTGGGTGGTGAGCCGCCGCCCTGGGTCGACCTGCTCGGGCGCATCTCCGCCGCGACGCTGGCCACGTTGTGGGCACGCCACGACGTGTTCCTGATGCCGTCGCGCTTCGACGCGTACGGCATCGCGCTGGCCGAGGCCCAGGCGTCGGGACTGCCGAGCATCGCCTACGACGCGTACGCGATGCCCGAACTGGTCCGGCACGGCGAGACCGGCTTGCTCGTCGACGCGGTCGAGGCCGCGCCGCTGGCCGACGCGGTGCAGGCGATCCTCGACGACCCCGGCTACCTGCTGCGCACTGCGGCCGCCCGTGACGAGATCCTCGAGCGGCACAGCTGGGACGGCGCCGCGCGGCGCATGGTCGAGTTCATGCTCGCGGTCGCGGGCTGAAGGTCAGCCCGCCTCGCCGACGGGGACGAAGCCCGAGTCGAAGTCCACGGCGCCGTAGCTCTTGCGGGCGAACGGCTTGAGCCAGGTGGTGTTCTGCGCACCGCCGAAGGCGAACGACCCGTCGCGGAACGCGATCGAGGTGCACTGCGGGAACAGGATCGACGGGCCGAGGCCGTAGAAGTCGACGCGTCGGAAGCCGGCCGACCGGTACACGTCGAGGATCGGCATGGTGCCGTCGGTGAGCATGTGGGAGTCGGAGTTGTCGGCCACGACGAACCCGTCGTCGGTCAGGTACTTCAACGCGGCCCGCGCCGTACCGACGCGGTCGACGCCGTCGATGACGATCACGTCGAAGCGCCGCTCGCCCAGGTGCTCGGCCAGGAACGAGTCGACGTCGACGGTGCGGTGGTACTTGTCGGCGGGGTCGGTGGGCAGCGCCATGACGGTGGCGTTGGCGGGCATCGACGAGGCCATGCTGTCCAGCCAGCGCTGGTCGGCCTCGAGGGCGACCACCGAGTCCGCGCGCTCGGCCCACCACAGGGTGGAGTAGCCCGAACCGAACTCCAGCACGGTGCGCCCGGAGTAGTCGAGGCTGTCGAGGAAGTCGATGGCCGGATACGTGAGCCACGGCAGCGGGCGGCCCCGGCGGTCGACGACCTTGCCCGTCACCGCGCTGCGCAGCTGCCCGGACTGCACCGCGTAGAACACCGAGGCGAACAGGCAGACGAGGCGGCGCAGCGAGAAGTACACCTTGGGCGAGAGCCGGGGCGCGACGGCACGGCGGAAGCGGTCGAGCAGTCCAGCCACGGTGAATGACTCCTTCGTTCTCGCCGCCCGGCCGGCGCCCGGCGCGGGCTGCGGGGACCCTAGCAACAGCGGCCGCGACGTCGCGCGCGCGGCGCGCATCCCCGCAGGCAGGAAGATCGACGGCCCGTGCCCCCACGGTAACCTCGCCGCGTGCCGCCCGCCCGCTCAACCGTCGCGCGGCTCGTGCCGGCACTGCGCCCGGCCCGCCGCCGGGCCACGGCCGCCGCCTGGCGGTTGGCTGTGCGGCACGAGCGGGAATTGCGGACGGTGCAGGTCCTGCTCGCCCGCCTGCTCGGCCTCGTCGCCCGGTGGCTACGGGCCCTGCCGGGCACCTCGTGGCGCTTCGGGCCGCCGCGCCGCTACACCTACGACACCGCGTCGACGTTCGCCGGCTCGCCGGCATTGCACCCCGTCGACACCGCGTGGGTCACCGACCGCACGCCGGTGGCTGCCGCCGGTCCGGTGCCGCGGGAGTTCGTGGACAGCCTGCGCTGGCGCATGCCGGGCACCTTCGTGCTGGAGCTGGTCGACGCCCGGCTGTGGGGCCGCGACGCGTACCCGCTGAGCGCCGATGACGTGTTGCTGGCCGACCAGACCAACGCCTTCCGGTTGCGGCCCGATGCGATGCCGGTCCTGCGCCGGGCCCGGCTCGGCACGCCGACGCGGGTGCCCGGTGTCAGCACCACGGTCTGCGGTGCGTACACCTCCTCGTACCACCACTGGATGTTCGACCTGCTGCCGCGCCTGGACATCGCGCAGCGCAGCGGGCTGCCCTTCGACCGGGTGATCGCGCCCGACGCGCTGGGCTTCCAGCGCGAGACGCTCGCCGCGGCCGGTGTCACCGGTGACCGCCTCTACCCGCACACCGGCCAGTACCTGCAGCTCGAGCGGCTCGTGCTGCCGTCCGTGCCCGGCACGCCGGCGCAGTCCCCGCCGGCGTCGTGCGCGTACCTGCGCCGGCTGTTCGCCGCCGACATCGAGGGGCAGCCGCAGCACCGGCGGCTGTACCTGAGCCGGGCCGACACGGTCCGCCGCAAGCTCGCCAACGAGGACGAGGTGCTGGCCGCGCTCGAGCCGCTCGGCTTCGAGCCCGTGACGTTGAGCGGGCGGTCGGTGCGCGAGCAGGCGCGGCTGTTCGCCCAGGCCGAGGCGGTCGTCGCCCCGCACGGCGGGGCGCTGACCAACCTGGTCTTCTGCGCCGCCGGCACCCGGGTGGTCGAGCTGTTCGCGCCCGGCTACACGCCGCCGTGCTTCTGGACGATCGCCGACCAGCTCGGGCTCGCCTACCGGCCCCTGTTCGGCGGCGACCCGACCGAGCGCGGCACCGCGCAGTGGCGGCCCTACGACGTGGCGCCCCGCCGGGTGCTCGAGGCGCTGGCCGAGCTCGGCCTGCCCGGCTGAGCGCGGCCGTCCGTCAGAACGTCTTGGTGCCCCGCAGCCTCGAGTAGCCGCGGGAGAACCGCACCCTGGTCAGCGGCAGGCCGGCCAAACGCCACCCCATCTGCCGGTACACGTGGCGGCGCTGGGCCGGCGTTCGCGCGTAACGCAGCCGGACCCGGATCGCCTCCTTGAAGAACTCGAAGGACTGCGTACCGCTCTTGCTCGCGTCGTGGTAGCGCAGCCCGCCGAGCGTCTCGTCGAGCTTCACGGCACGACGCGCGGCGCCGGCGATGCGCAGGAACAGCTCGAAATCCATCGTGAAGTGCAGGGTGCGGTCGAAGCCGCCGACCTCGCGCAGCAGCTCGGTGCGGAAGAACGTGGCGCCGGAGAACGCGTGGCAGCCGTGCTCGACGAACGCGTCGACGGTGAACTCGGCGGGGACCACGCGCCGGATCACCCGCTCGTCGGCGGCGAACAGCGTCGCGTTGCCGTAGACGACGTCGACGTCCGGTTCGCGGCGCACCGCCGCCCGCACCGCGTCGAGCGCTCCCGGGTAGTACAGGTCGTCGGCGTTGAGCCAGCCCACGTGCGAGTTGGCGGCGCGCCCGAGCGCGCGCTGCAGGGCGTCGGGCTGACCGTCGTCGGGCTCGCTGACGATCTTCACCCGCGGCTCGTCGGCGAAGGCCCGGGCGATCTCGTCCAGGGCGCCGTCGGTCGACCCGCCGTCCTGGATCAGCAGCTCGTCGCCGGGCGCCGCGAACTGCGACACGGCCGACTCGACGGCCGGGCGGAAGAACCGGCCCGCGTTGTAGACCGGCATGAGGACGGACAGCCCGGGGCCGCTCACCGGCCCCCGACCCCCGCGGGCCAGCAGGCCCAGGCGTCGGCGACCAGCGCCTGCAGGTCCGAGCGGACGGGCTGCCAGCCGAGCGCATCGCGGGCGCGGTCGACGCCGGCCACCAGGCCGCCCGGCGCCCGGGCGTCCGGCGCGAACCGCAACGGGATCGACCGTCCGGTGACCTGCTCCACCTCGTGCAGGAGATCGATCAACCGCGTGCCGCGGCCGCTGCCCACGTTGAAGACGGGACAGGCCCCGGGCACGACCCGGACGAGTGCCGCCCGGACCGCTGCGGCGACGTCGGCGACGTGCACGAAGTCGCACACGCCGGTGCCGTCGCCCACCAGGGTCACCGAGTCGCGGTGGCCCGCCGCGGCGTCGAGCAGCGTCGGCAGCAGGCGGGTGCGGTCGGTGTCGCAGACCCCGGCCACACCGCCGCCGACGTTGAAGATGCGCAGGATCGCCGCGGCACACGCCCCGGTCGCCGCGTACGCCGCGATCAGCCGTTCCGCGGCGACCTTGGTGTCGGCGTAGGGCGTCTCGGGTTCGGGCGCGGCGTCCTCGTCCACCCGGCCGGTGCGGCGCGAGCCGTAGACCAGCGTGCTCGAGGAGTAGACGAACGCGGGCGGCCTTTCGGCGCCGGGATGCTCCTGCAGCGCGCGCAGCACGTTCAGCGTGCCGCCGACGTTGACGGCGAAGTAGTCCAGCGGCTGCTCGACGGAGCGGCGCGCGCACGAGAGGCCGCCGAGGTGCACGACCGCATCGAAGCGACCGGCCCGCACGATCTCGCCCACCCGGGCGGCGTCGCGCAGATCGGCACAGGCCACCGCGGCCCCGGCCGGCGGCACGGCCCCGTCGGCGGGGTCGCGACGCAGCACCGTGACGTCGTTCCCGGCCCGGGTCAGGTCGAGCGCGACGGCGTGCCCGATGAAGCCGACCCCGCCGGTCACCAGGACGCGCACGCGGGCACCCCCTGCGCCGGGCCGGCCGGGCGGTTCAGGCGGCGAGCCACGGCGGTCGCGTCCCGATGAGCTCCGCCAGCCGCGCACCGTCGGCGGCGTAGTACGCGCGCAGCGCGGCGGTGGTCTCCGGCGACGGCGCGTCGGCGGGTACCGGCGCGAACCGCGCGAGCGAGCGCTCGAGGAAGCTGGAGACCTTCTCCTTGCGCTCCACGTCCAGGCGGTCCCAGCCGACGCGGCGCAGCGCGCGGGCGACCGGCTTGCGCAGCCCGGACAGCCGGTGCCGCGGCGGGCTGGCGTTGAAGCGGAAATCGAGATCCTCGGGACGGCGCGGGTCGACGTCGAGGAAGGCCTGCACGCGGGCGAGCGCGGTCTCGGTGTCGGCGTCGAGCTCGTCGCTGAACACGCAGAGCACGTTGGCCGGCCCGTACCGGCGCAACCAGCCCTCGAGCAGCCAGCCGTAGTTGCCGCGCACGACGTAGCTGTCGGTCTCGGACTCCAGCTCGACGGCGGCGCCGGCCCGCAGGCGACGCAGCTGGTCGGCGGCCGCGTCGTCGAACGAGCGCGTGTCGAGCTCGCGCAGCACGCTCATCTTGTAGTGGGAGTAGGCGCGCGCGACCGGGTCGCGCAGCAGTACGACGATCTTCGCGTCGGGCACGAACCGGTGCAGGCGTCCCGCCGTCGCGGGATCGGACAGGTACTGCGGCGTCACGGTGCCGCAGCGGGCGGTGCCGGGGTCCGCGAACCGCTCGTCGAGGTACTCGCGGACCAGGTCGGCGCTCGTGTCGCGGTCGAAGATCGGGTCTTCCTTCGACGACGGGATCCGGATCTGCGGGTGGTCGCGCAGCAACCGGTAGAGCGTCGACGTGCCCGCCTTCTGGGCCCCGATGCAGCACCAGTCGAGCCGACCGGCCACCCGGGCGTCGCGCAGCGGGGGCGGCTCGAGCATGCCGGCGAGTCTAACGATCGGTGACCGCGCTTTCCTGCCGGGACGGGTGCCTCGCCGCCCGGCGCGGCGGACGGGGCTCGGGTAGCCTGACGCGACGTCAAAAGGAGACACCACATGGCCAAGACCCGTCGGGACGCCGAGCAGACGATCACTTCTTTCCTGCGCCGGTCGAAGAAGACCGAGTCGGTCGACCTGAGCACGTCGCTCTACTCCGACGGCGTCGGGCTCGACTCGCTCGAGACCGCGGAACTGTCGGCCCTGCTCGAGGACGAGATGGGCAGCGACCCGTTCAGCGAAGGCGCCACGCCGCAGACCGTCGGCGACATCGTGTCCTACTACGACCCGTCCGACTCGGGCTCGGCCAAGACCGAGGCCTGAGGCCGCGGCCGTCGGTGCGCGGCCACGTACCGCGCGGCGCCGGCGTGGCGGCGGAAATACCACGCGAACGGGATCGTCTGCGTGAGCAGGCCGATGGCGAACGTCGCGATCAGCGGGCTGGCCGCGCCCAGCTGCGGGATGAACGCGATCGACATCGCGACGTTCAGCGGCAGGGCCAGCACCGAGGCCCCGGCGGCCAGCCGCACCCCCGGCCCGTCCATGATCGCCATGGCCACCGGGAACGTCGCGGCGTAGCTGATCACGACCAGCGCGTTGGCGACCGGCAGCAGGACGCCCAGGTCGATCAGGGGGCTGCCCACCAGGCGTCCCAGTGGCCCGGCCAGCGCCACGACAACCGCGCACACCGCCACCGCACCCAATACGAATCCCGCCATGATCTTCGCCATCGGCGGCCGGCGGGCGGCGGCCTCGCGCACGGCGGTGAACATCGGCCACAACGGCTGCGCCGCCGAGGTGACCAGCGCGGTCACCGGCGCGAACAGCTGGATGCAGACGGTGTAATTGGCGAGCTCGCCCGTGGTGCCGAAATGGCTCAGGATCAGCCGGTCGGCCTGCAGGGCGATGGGCGTGGCCAGCTGGATGACCGTCATCGGCAGCGAGACGTCGCGGATCGACCCGCCCGGGTACCGGCGGCGAGCGGGCACGCGCCGCAGGATCGTCCACCACGGGAACGCGGCCACGCGCGAGCTGGCCAGCATGGTGGCCACGGCCACGGCGAACAGCGCCGCCGCCGGACCGATCACGATCCAGGAGCCGTCGGCGTCGGTGGCCGCCAGGACGACCACCACGGCGAGCGTGAGCGGGGCCAGCAACCCCTGCAGGACCACGAAGACGTGGTTCTTGTGCACCCCGAGCAGCACGCTCTGGCCGAGCAACGGCGGGAACGACAGGCAGATGATGACGATGGCCACGCCGAACGCCGCGTTGGAGTAGACCGCGGAACCGGCCACCGCGGTCCACGAGTCGGCCAGGGTGATCAGGATCGAGCCGCCGACCGTGACCGCCGCCGCGACCAGGCTGACCCGGGCCGCGGTCAGTGCGACCCGCTCCGGGCGCGCGTCGCCGGCCCGCCGGCCAGCCAGCGCCGTGGTGATGGCCGCGCCGGTGCCCAGGTTGTTGACCGAGAGCAGCGTCATCATCGACACGACCAGGCTGAAGGCGTCGAAGACCACGATGCCGTAGTGCTCGATGACCACGCGGGTCGACACGAGCGTGGCGACGGCGGTGATCGGCAGCGCGAGCAACCGCGCCCCGCCGCTGGCCACCATCGCGTTGCCGCGCCCGCCGCGCCCCGCGCCCGGCACGACGGCGGCCGCGTCGCTAGGCTCTGGGTTCACGTGTTGCTCCTCGGCATCGGTCGCAGCCAGCCGGACGATAGCTGGTCGTGCGGGCGCGGACTGTGCGCCGGTGCACGGCCGTCACGTTCCCCGGTCCACGCGATCCCGCCCACCGCACAAGGAGACGCCATGCCCCCTCCGTCGACCCGGGACGTCGCGGCGTGAGCAGGGTGTGGCAACGGGCCGTGGCGTACTTCTGGCGCGCGGTCGAGGTCGTCCTGCGCAACCTGCCGCCACAGCTGGCCTTCCACGTCGATTGGCTGCGCCCGTCGCTGCGCGCCGGGTGGGGCGGCCCCTTGAACGGGCAGGTGCAGCGCCAGCGCATCGCGCGGGAACTGTTCGCCGCGACGCCCTTCGACCTGGTGGTGGAGACCGGCGCCTTCCGCGGCAACTCGACGGAGTTCTTCGCGCAGCTGTCCGGCCTGCCGGTGATCACGATCGAGCACAACCCGCGCTACGCCGAGTACGCCCGCCGGCGGTGCGTGTACTACCCCGGCGTGCAGGTGCTGATCGGCGATTCGCGCGAGCACCTGCGCAGCGTCGCGCCGACCGGCGAGGGCGCGCCGGTGTTCTACTACCTCGACGCGCACTGGGGGCCGGACCTGCCGCTGCGCGAGGAGCTCGCCACGATCCGCGACGCCGGCCGCCCGGCCGTCGTGATGATCGACGACTTCCAGGTGCCCGACGACGCCGGCTACAACTACGACGACTACGGCCCGGGGGCCCGGCTGGCGCCGGAGCTGCTCGACGGGCTGGGGCTCGACTCCTGGCTGTGGCTCGTGCCCGGCGCCCGCGCGAGCGAGGAGAGCGGGCGCAACCCGCGCGGGTGCGTCGTGCTGGTCCACCCCACGCTCGCCGGGTCGGCCGGCACGGTCGCGGCCCTGCGTCCGCTCGTGCGCACGGCATGACCCGAACGGCACCCGCACCAGCACGGAGAGGTTCGCATGGCTAACACGTGGCGCTCGTGGCGGCACCCGGTCGGCATGGTCCCGGCGCTGGCCCGCGTCAGGACGAAGGTCGAGCCGCTGCGCGCGGACATCCAGATCCGCCAGCTGCGCCTGCTGCGGACGGCCTACGCCACGGACGCGGGGCCCGACGTCCTGGTCTTCGGCGACTCCTCGATGTTGTGGCGCTCGCCGACCGAGGCCGAGAAGCGCTCGCTGGCCGCCATGTTCACCGACGCGCTGGGGCCGGCCGTGTCGCAGCACTTCGTCATCGGCAACGGCTACAGCCCGCGCCTCATCGGCGCGTTCCTCGCCGGACTGCGCGATCTGCCGGGCCGGCCGAAGGTCGCCGTCGTGCCGACGACGCTGCTGGCCATGGGCTCGGCGTGGACCCCGCACCCGAGGCTGAGCTACGAGACGACGGCCAAGGGCCTGCTCGAGCTCGTCGAGGCCGGCGACTACCGCCGTCGGCACCTGCCGGAGCCCCCGCTGGAGTTGTGGGAGGCCTACGACCGGCTGCCCGCACCGAGCATGATCGGTGCCCGTCGCACGCTGGGCGAACTGCGCATGATCGTCAACGCGGTGCCGGCGAACGCCGAGCAGCAGCCGGTGACCAAGTGGCAGCAGCTGGTGCGGACCAGGCTGATGAGCGACATGGGCTACGCCGAGGAACTGACGCCGGACATCGCGGGCGTCCGCTACACCGCCGAGCTCGCCGCGGCTCTGCACGCGCAGGGCATCCCGTCGGTCGCCTACGTGTCCCCGGTCAACTACCAGCTGATCGGCAAGTTGCTGCGCCGCGACGTCGCCGACCACATCGGTAGGAACGAGCAGGTGCTGGCCGAGACCTGGCGCACGGCCAGCGACGGCACGGGCCGGGTCGCGCAGGGCGCGCTGATCAGCCCCGAGTCGGACTTCGGCGACCCGGTCCATCTCAACGGTGCCGGCCGCGCGCGGCTGACCCCGCTGATCGCCGACCCGGTGCTGGAGCTGCTCGGCCGATCGTGAGTCGCGGCGGGTCAGTACGCGCCGCGGGTGCGCAGGACCACCCAGATGGTGCGGAAGATGATGGCGATGTCGAGCGTGAGGGACCAGTTCTCGACGTAGTACAGGTCGAGGCGCACCGCGTCCTCGGCGCTGAGGTCGCTGCGCCCGCTCACCTGCCACAGGCCGGTCAGCCCGGGCTTGACCATCATCCGGCGGCGGAAGTGGTCGTCGTAGAGGTCCAGTTCGCCGGGCAGCGGCCGCGGGCCGACGAGTGACATCGAGCCGAAGAAGATGTTGATCAGCTGCGGCAGCTCGTCGAGGGAGTAGCGGCGCAGGATGCGGCCGAGCGGCGTGATGCGCGGGTCCTCCCGCACCTTGAAGAACAGCGGGTCGGTCGACTCGTTGAGGTGCATGAGGTCGGCGAGGCGGTCCTCGGCGTCGACGTACATGGTCCGGAACTTCAGGACCTGGACCCACTCGCCGCCCTGGCCGAGCCGGCGCTGCTTGAACAGCACGGGCCCGGAACTGGTGAGCCGGACCGCGGCGGCGATGACCAGCAGGAAGGGCGAGGCCAGCAGCAGGAGCAGCCCCGACCCGACGATGTCCAGACCGCGCTTGACGATGCGTCCGAGTCCGCTGAAGCGCGGCTGGTCGACCCACATCAGCGACAGCCCTTCCACGGGGCTGACATGCACCCGGGGCCCGGCCACGCCGGTGAGCCCGGGGGCCATGACCATCTGCCGCGGTGTCCCCTCGAGCGACCAGGCCAGCTCGCGGATCTGCGCGCGGCCCATGCCCTCGCCGGCCACGGCCACGACGTCGACGTCCATCTGCTCGGCCATCCCGGAGGCGCTGCGCGTGGAACCGACCACCGGCACGCCCGGCACGATCTCGCTGCCCGTCTCGGCGTCCTCGCAGCACGCTCCTACGGCGACCAGGCCGGTGCGGGGGGCGCGCGAGAGTTCTTCGAGGACGTGCCGCACCGAGTCGGCCGTCCCCACGACCAGGATCGCGGTGGTCCAATCGCCGCGCGTCCGGTTGGCGTAGACCCGGCGCCGGACGAACCATCTGGTGACGACCATCAGCACCATGCCGCTGGGGATGACGATGGCCACGAAGGTGCGCGCGAGCAGGATGCCGCTCAGGTAGCCGACGATCGCGACGACCCCGGCCACGTGCAGCCCGGCGCGCAGGACCCGCTGGTACTCCCGGGCGCCGAGACTGATCCGCTGCACCTCGTACGCGTCGGCGCCCTGCAGACAGGCCAGCCACACCGCGACGATGACGGCGCTCAGTTCGAGGTAGACCTGCACCGCGACGTCGGTGGCGAACCCGAAGCGCAGTGTCCAACCGAGGGCGACGGCCACGATCGCGCACAGGGCATCGGTGGCGACCAGCACTCCGGCGTAGCGCGACGGCCAGCGGCGGGTGCGGCGGGCCGAGAAGTAGCGGGGCGCGCGGCGACTCGCGGTCGGCGACAGCCGGGCAGCAGCCGGCCGCGCCGCGGTCTCAGACCGCCTGGGCACCGTTTCCGTCATCGAATCTTCCTCGACCAGAACCTAAGGTGGACCGCCCCCCCGGTGCGTGCCCGAAGGCTAACCCACCTCGACCGGCCTGTTAACCCCTCGTTAGGTGATTTCCCTGAAGTGCCCCGCCATGTTCACACGCACGGCAGCGGTGCGCATCTCGAACGCGGGCCGTGACGCGAGGCAGGATGGCCCCGTGAGCCTCGACGTCCTCTATGTGTGCACCGGCAACGTGTGCCGCTCGCCGATGGCCGAACGACTGCTGCGCGGCGCGGTGGCCGGGTCCGCCGGTGTGCGCGCGCACAGTGCCGGCGTCGGCGCGCTGGTCGGGCAGCCGATGGACGCCGCCTCGGCGGCGGCCCTGCTCGAGCGCGGGGTGTCGCCCGAGGGCCATCGTGCCCAGCAGGTCACCGGCGCCCTGGTCGAGCACGCCGACCTCGTGCTCACCGCCGAGCGCGCGCACCGCGACCAGATCCTCAACGAGGTCGCCGGCGCGTCGCGCTACACGTTCACGATGCGCGAGTTCGCGCGGCTCAGCCGCCACGTCCACGGCGACGACCCGCACGCCGTCATCGCCCGGATGGCCGCGCTGCGCGGGGTGGACGGCGGCGTGCCGCTCGAGATGGACGACATCGCCGACCCCTTCCGGCAGTCGCTGGACAAGGCCCGGCTCGTCGCCGGCTGGATAGCCGATACGGTGGGCATCACGGTCGCCGCGCTGCACCTGCCCCGCGCGCGCCGCCCCTCCCCCCATCCAATCCAGACCACCGGCGCGGCCGAACCCCGCCGCCCGCGGCCCACCCGGAGTGCTTCGTGACCTCGCCCCCGAAGATCACCGTCGTCGGCGACCCGGTGCTGGCGGCCCCCACCCGTCAGGTCACCGAGTTCGACCACTCGCTGGCCACGCTGATCGACGACCTGTTCGCCTCGCTGGCCGTCGCGCAGGGCGTGGGCCTGGCCGCCCCGCAGATCGGCGTCGACCTCGCCGTGTTCGTCTACGACTGCCCCGACGACCGGGGTGGTGCGGACCGGCACCGCGGGCACGTGGTCAACCCGACGATCGAGGTCGGTCAGGAGAAGGAGAGTGCCGAGGAGGGCTGCCTGTCGGTGCCCGGGCCGTACTTCGAGCTCGAACGCGCCGCCAGCGCCACCGTGCGCGGCGTGGACAAGGAGGGACAGCCGGTCGAGGTGAGCGGCAACGGCTTCTTCGCCCGCTGCCTGCAGCACGAGACCGACCACCTGCGCGGCGTGCTCTACATCGACCACCTGCCCCGCAACCGCCGCCGTCGCGTCCTGCGCGACATGGAGCCCTTCGACTGGAACAAGCAGTACTAGCCGCGCCCGGTCAGACGAGCAGCTCGGCGATCTGCACGGCGTTGAGCGCGGCGCCCTTGCGCAGGTTGTCGTTGCTGACGAACAGGGCCAGGCCGCGGGAGCCGGGCACCCCTGGGTCCTGGCGCAGCCGGCCGACGTAGGACGGGTCGCGGCCCGCGGCCTGCAGCGGCGTGGGCACGTCGGACAGCTCGACGCCCGGGGCGCCCTGCAGCAGTTCCAGGGCCCGCGCCACCGGCATCGGCCGGGCGAACTCGGCGTTGATCGACAGCGAGTGCCCGGTGAAGACCGGCACCCGCACGCAGGTACCCGACACCAGCAGCCCGGGGATGTCGAGGATCTTGCGCGACTCGTTGCGCAGCTTCTTCTCCTCGTCGGTCTCGAACTCGCCGTCGTCGACGATCGAGCCCGCGAGCGGCAGCACGTTGAACGCGATCGGCTGCGCGAACTTCTTCGGTGCGGGGAAGGTGACCGCGCCGCCGTCGTGGGTGAGGGCCGCCGCCTTGTCGGCGACCGCGCGCACCTGGTCGTCGAGCTCGTCCACCCCGGCGAGGCCGGCCCCCGAAGTGGCCTGGTACGTGGACACGACCAGGCGCACCAGGCCCGCGGCGTCGTGCAGCGGCTTGAGCACCGGCATCGCGGCCATCGTCGTGCAGTTCGGGTTGGCCACGATGCCCTTGGCGGCGTGCCGGGCCAGGTGGCCGTTGACCTCGGCGACGACCAGCGGGACGTCGGGGTCCATGCGCCAGGCCGAGGAGTTGTCGATCACCGTGGCGCCGGCCGCGGCGTACTTCGGCGCGAGCTCCTTCGCGGTGGCCCCGCCGGCCGAGAACAGCGCGATGTCCAGGCCCGACGGGTCGGCGGTGGCGGCATCCTCGACGCGCACGTCGACGCCCTCCCACGGCAATGTCGTGCCGGCCGAGCGGGCGGAGGCGAAGTAACGGATCTCGTCCACGGGGAAGGCCCGCTCCGCGAGCAGCCGCCGCATGACGGACCCGACTTGGCCCGTGGCCCCGATAACACCGACCCTCATCGTCCCGTCCCTCCGTAGACGACGGCCTGCTCGTCGTGCGTGCCGAGGTCGAACGCGTCGTGGACGGCGCGTACGGCGGCGTCCAGGTCGGTGTCGCGGCACACGACGGAGATGCGGATCTCCGAGGTGGAGATCATCTCGACGTTGATCCCCGCGTCGGCCAGCGCGGTGAAGAACCGCGCCGACACACCGGGGTGCGAGCGCATGCCCGCGCCGACCAGCGACAACTTGCCGACATGGTCGTCGTAGAGCAGGTCGGTGAAGCCGATGCGCTCCTGCACCCGCTTGAGCGCGGTGATGGCCGTGGGCCCGTCGGTGGCCGGGAGGGTGAACGAGACGTCGGTGAGGCCCGTGCCGCCGGTGGCGATGTTCTGCACGATCATGTCGATGTTGATCTCGGCCGCGGCGAGCTCGCGGAAGATGGCCGCCGCCTCACCCGGCTTGTCGGGCACGTTGACGACGGTCACCTTGACCTCGCTGCGGTCGTGCGCGACCCCGCTGATGATGGCCTGCTCCACGGACAACTCCTCGATCGATCCTTTGACGATGGTTCCGGGCTTGGTCGAGAACGACGACCGCACGTGCATCGGCAGCCCGTAGCGCCGCGCGTACTCGACACTGCGCAGGTGCAGGATCTTGGCCCCGCACGCGGCCAGCTCGAGCATCTCCTCGAAGGTCACCTGCTCGAGCCGGCGCGCGTTGGGGACGATGCGCGGGTCGGCGGAGTAGACACCGTCGACGTCGGTGTAGATCTCGCACACGTCGGCCTCGAGCGCGGCGGCGATCGCGACGGCCGTGGTGTCCGAACCACCCCGGCCCAGGGTGGTGATGTTCATCGTCTCCTTCGAGAAACCCTGGAAGCCCGCGATGATGGCCACGTTGCCCTGGGCGATGGAGTTCTCGATGCGCCCCGGCGTGACCTCGACGATGCGCGCCTTGCCGTGCACCGACGTGGTGAGCACGCCGGCCTGGGAGCCGGTGAACGACTCGGCCTTGTAGCCGAGGGAGTTGATGGCCATCGCCAGCAGCGCCATCGAGATGCGCTCACCGGCGGTGAGCAGCATGTCGAACTCGCGGCCGGCGGGCGACGGGACGATCTGCTCGGCGAGGTCGATGAGTTCGTCGGTGGTGTCGCCCATGGCCGACACCACGACCGCGACGTCGTGACCCTCGCGCTTCGTGGCGACGATCCGCTCGGCGACGCGCTTGATGCGCTCGGCGTCGGCGACGGACGATCCGCCGTACTTCTGCACGACCAGGCTCACGGCGCCAGCATCCCCTCGACATTTCCGGCGGAGGCTCCAGGATACCGGGGCGCCGCGCGCCGCTTTCCGCCTCGCTCAGCCGCGCACCGGCTCGTCGGCCGGCGCGGGCAGCGCGCGGAACTCCGCATAGGTGCGTTCGAGCCCCTCGCGCAGGGAGATGCGCGGCCGCCAACCGAGGTCGGCCAGCCGCGACACGTCGAGGAGTTTGCGCGGTGTCCCGTCCGGCTTCGACGGATCGGTGTCGATCGCGCCCTCGTAGCCGACGACCTCGGCGACGAGCTCGGCGAGTTCGCGGATGGTGATGTCCGTGCCCACGCCGACGTTGACGGGCGCGGGTTCGTCGTAGTGCTCGAGCAGGAACAGGCAGGCCTCGGCGAGGTCGTCGACGTGCAGGAACTCGCGGCGGACGGTGCCGGTGCCCCAGATCGTGACGGCGGGGGCGCCGGCGTCCTTGGCCTCGGCGAAGCGCCGGATCATCGCCGGCAGCACGTGCGAGGTGGCCGGGTCGAAGTTGTCGTTGGGGCCGTACAGGTTGGTGGGCATCGCCGAGATGTAGTGCCGGTCGTACTCGCGGCGCAGCGCCTGCACGTGCAGCACGCCGGCGATCTTCGCGATGGCGTAGGCGTCGTTGGTCGGTTCCAACGGCCCGGTCAGCAACGAGTCCTCGCGGATCGGCTGCTCGGCGAACTTCGGGTAGATGCACGAGGAGCCGAGGAACAGCAGGCGCTGCACCCCGTGCGCGTGGGCCGCGTCGAGGACGTTGAGCTGGATGCGCAGGTTGTCGGACAGGAACTCGGCCGGGTACGTGGCGTTGGCCAGGATCCCGCCGACCTTCGCGGCGGCGAGCACGACAGTGGCCGGGCGCACGTCGGCGAAGAACCGCGACGTGGCCACCGGGTCGCGCAGGTCCAGCTCGGCCGAGGTGCGGCCGACGATGTTCGTCTCGCCGGCCCGCTCGGCCGCCCGCCACACCGCGCTGCCGACGAGCCCGCGGTGGCCCGCGATGTAGAGCGGCGCGGCAGTGTCCAGTCCGGTCATCGTCCGTCCCCTGGTTCGGCGAGCGCCCACGATACGGCGCTCAGGTCGCCGCCGCCCCGTCGGCGGTGAGCTGCGCGAGACCGGCGAGCCCGGCGCGCACGACCCGCTCCTCCACGTCGGCCGGCAGCCGCTGCGGATCGGTGCCCACCGAGCACACCAACCGTCCCCGGTAGCTGTACATGGCCACGAACACGGCCTGGTTGGGCGTCGGCGGGAGCAGCACGCACAGCCTGCGCAACCACGCGGGATCGCCCTCGGCCGAGATCGCGCCCACGTTGCTGACCCCGATCACCGGCTGGGCCCCGTCGATCATCCGCGCGAGCGGCGCGACATCGCTGCCGACGAGCGGGAACGCCTCGGGCCGCACCAGCTCGAAGAACAGCTCTCCCTCTCCCCGGCCCACCCGGCGGTGCACCTGGGTGGAGACGTCGTGGGCGAGCGGTCGCCAGTCCGGGCCGCCGACCTCGTGCGTGCTGGTGACCATCGAGGTGTACATGCCGGGTGCGGTGGGCTCCAGCGGCGGGGTGATCCGCTCGCGCAGGTCGATCGGCGAGGTGAGCCCGAGGGGATAGGACGCCTGCGGGTCGGGGAACGCCTCGCGCACCGCGCGCAGCCACAGCGCGGCCAGCGCGCCGTGGATGGTGGCGCCGGCGGCACGCGCGCGCAGCCGCAGTGCGGTGAGCTGGTCGGTGTCGTAGTCGAACAGGCGGGTGCGGCTGCCGCGCGGGTCGGCGGGCCGCAACGGCCACGGCCAGGGACCGGGCTGCGGGCTGCCCTCGCGCTCTTCGCGCAGCGTGCGCAGCAGCGCGAGGTACGCGCCGCGGTTGGCCCGCCACTGCCGCTCGGGCACGATCCGCTGGTGCATGGCCGGCGGCAGCGAGTACGCCGGCACCGGCGCGTGCGGGTCGGCGAGGCGACGCACGAACGTCTGCAGCATCCCGAACGACCCTCGTCCGTCGATCACCGCATGGCTGCCGACGAGCATGATCGACGGCCGCTCGCCCGCGGCCGGCTCGGCGAGGTAGCGACAGCGCATCAGCGGACCGGCCGTGAGGTCGAAGCGGTGCAGCTGCTCGTGCTCGACCAGATCGGCGCGCGGGCCCGAGGCCAGGGCGAAGTCCACGACCGGTTCGGCCGGCGCGGCGAGGTTCGCCTCGCCGCCGGCGTCGGCGAGCCGCGAACGCGCCCCGGCGTAGCGCCGGCACATCAGCGTCCAGACCGCACGGACCTCCTCGGGGTCGGGCGCGCGGTCCAACTCGGCCCAGGAGACGACGTTCACCGGCCACAGCCGGTCGAGCAGCAGGAAGTACCGCTCGCTCGGGTCGAGGCGCCGCGACTCGGCGTCGGTCATGCAGAGGCCGCCAGCAGGTCGCGGAAGTAGTCGACGGTGCGGCGCAGGCCGTCGTCGAGTGCGATCGTGGGCTCCCAGCCCAGTTCCCGGCGGGCCAGGTCGATGTCGGGGCGGCGCCGCGTCGGGTCGTCGGCGGGCAGCGGGTAACGGTCGACCCCGCCCGAGCTGCCCGTCATCTCGATGACCTTCTGGGCGAGCTCGTTCATGGTGAACTCGCCCGGGTTGCCCAGGTTCACCGGCCCGGTGAAGTCGTCGGCGGAGCCCATGAGCCGCATCAGGCCGTCGACGAGGTCGTCGACGAAGCAGAACGAGCGGGTCTGCTCGCCGTCGCCGAACACACTGAGCGGCTTGTCCTGCAGCGCCTGGACGATGAAGCTGGACACCACCCGGCCGTCGTTGGGCAACATGCGCGGGCCGTAGGTGTTGAAGATGCGGGCGACCTTGATCGGCAGGTCGTGCTGGCGGCGGTAGTCGAAGAACAGCGTCTCGGCACAGCGCTTGCCCTCGTCGTAGCAGGACCGGATGCCGATGGGGTTCACGTTGCCCCAGTAGCTCTCCTCCTGCGGGTGCACCGCCGGGTCGCCGTACACCTCGGAGGTCGAGGCCAACAAGATCTTCGCCCCGGTGCGCTTGGCCAGGCCGAGCATGTTGATCGACCCGTGCACGCAGGTCTTCGTCGTCTGCACCGGGTCGCGCTGGTAGAACACCGGCGACGCCGGGCACGCGAGGTGATAGATCTCGTCCACCTCGACGTAGAGCGGGAACGTGACGTCGTGGCGCATGAGCTCGAAGCGCGGTTCGCCCTTCAGCTCCTCGATGTTGTGCCGGGTGCCGGAGTAGAAATTGTCGACCACCAGCACCTCGTGGCCGGCCGCGAGCAGCCGGCGGGTCAGATGCGACCCGATGAAACCCGCCCCACCGGTGACCATCACCCGGCGCGGACGGAGCTCGACCAACGAATGGGCAGGCGGCATCATCGACACGCAGCGAAAATAACGCGCGTCACACGCAGCCGCGACAGCGCCCCGCCGTCAGAACGCGCCCTTGCGGGCGACGACGGCCCACACGGTGCGGGCCAGGATGCTCAGATCGAGGCCCAGGCTCCAGTTCTCGACGTAGTACAGGTCGAGGCGGACGGCGTCGTCCCAGCTGAGGTCGGAGCGGCCGCTGATCTGCCACAGGCCGGTGATACCGGGACGCACCAGCAGCCGGCGGCGCGCCGAGCCGGAGTAGATGGAGTCCTGCGTGGCCAGCGGACGCGGGCCGACCAACGACATCGTGCCGGCCAGCACGTTCACCAGCTGCGGCAGCTCGTCGATGGAGAACTTGCGGATCCAGCGCCCGACGCGCGTGACCCGGGGGTCGTTGCGCATCTTGAACAGCACGCCGCCGCCGTCCTGCTCGTTCAGCTCGATGATCTCGGCGCGCCGGAACTCGGCGTCGACGTACATCGACCGGAACTTGACGATCGGGAACTCGCTGCCGTTGATGCCCAACCGGTTCTGCCGGAAGAACACCGGCCCGCGACTGGTCACCTTGATGGCCACGGCCGTCGCCAGCAGCAGGGGGCTGGCCAGCAGCAGGCCGGCCAACGCCCCGACGACGTCGGTGCAGCGCTTGACCAGCATCGGGATGCGGCCCATCCGCGGCTGCTCCAGCCACACGAGGGGCAGGCCCTCGACGGGGCTGATGTGCATGCGGGTACCGGCGATCTCGGTGAGCGCCGGGGCCATGACCAGCCCGCGGCCCGTTCCCTCGAGCTGCCAGCCGAGCTCGCGCACGCCCGTCGGGCCGAGGCCGCTGTCGGTGACGGCGATGACGTCGGCGTCGACCCGCGCGGCCTGCTCGGCCGCTTCGAGCACGCCGCCGAGCACCGGGATGCCGGCCACGATCTCGGTGCCGGTCTCGGCGTCCTCGACGCAGACGCCGACGATCTTCAGCCCGGCGTCCTTGGCCCGCTCGGTGGTGGCGATCAGGTTGGCCACCGAACCGGTGGTGCCGACGGCCACGATGCGGTTGAGCCACCGGCCCGAGGTCCGGCGGCGGGCGACCCAGGTGCGCACGCCCGCCCGCTCGGCCAGGAGCAGGGCCGCGCCCAGCGGGATCACGCAGATGATGTAGCCGCGAGCGACAGGGGTCCGCATGATGTAGCAGGCGATCGCCACCACGCTGAGAGTGACCCCGCTCGCGCGCAACACCCGCTTGGCCTGCTCCGGTCCCGTGGCCAGGTGGCGGATCTCGTACCCGCCGACGTACTGCAGCACCAACAACCAGCCGGCGAGGATCCCGAGGCCCACCCACAGGTAGCTGATCGGCAGGTTGCCGTCGTCGACGCCGAAGCGCAGCAGGAAGCCGGCCACCGTGGCGACGACGATCATGAGCGCGTCCAGCCCGAGCAGCACCAACCGGTAGGTGAGCATCCACTGCGGCTGTTCGCTGAGCGGGAATTCACCGATGAGGTGCTCGCCGCTCGGCTCTGGCGCCGGGACGGCGACGGGCGGGGTCGCGGTGTGCGCGGCCGGCTTGCGAGATGGTGACTCAAGCACCGGAGGAACCCCCCACGCCACGTCTCCGCGCGGGCCCCCACCCGTACGGCGAACGTGACTTTACGTTGGCTGAACACTTTAGTGGCCGGGCAGGCTTTGTGCGACCCCCGGACGAAAAGGTGCTAAACCCCCCGCGGGCGGATCGGGACCCGCCTCAGACGGACACGTCGGTCCCGGCGCGGGACAGCTCCACCCACCGGCCGGACACCTCGACCAGTTGCACGGCCAGGTAACCCTGGGCGGTGCGCAGCGTCGGGCGCCCGGCGTCGCCGCCGCTCCAGAGGAACCCGGCGGCCTTGTCCGGCAACGTCAGCCGCGACGCCGTACGGCCCTGGATGAAGATCAGCGCGATGGTCTGCCCGGCGCGGGCGCCGCGCAGGGCGAGCTCGGTGACGTCGCGGCCCGCGAGCTCGACCACATGCCGCGACGCGGCGCCCACGTCCAGGCTCAGCAGTCCACCCGGCGGCGCCGTGACACTCGGCAGCGCCGCGCCCGTGCTGTCGGCCGTCGCGCCCGCCGTGCGCACGGCCGTCGTCGCGCTGGCGGCGCTGAGCAGTGTCGTCGCCACCCCAGGGGTGTCGGTGTGCAGGCCGAGGACGGTGCCGTTGAGGTGGAGCACCGCCTGCTCGTCCACGTCGGCGAAGGCCCCGGCCCCGCCGGAGATCGCGGCCAGGCCGTCGATCGAGACCTGCGGGTGGGCCCCGCCGGCGGCCCCGTGCACGCCCACCGCGGCCCGGCCGGTGCCCTGCAGGTACACCACCGGCGAGTGCAGGTCGATGCGTCCGCCGCGGACCTCCACCAGCGCGGAGGCGTCGCCGGGGCGGATCTGCCCCGGCCGGCTGGCGAACGCGCAGTGCAGGAAGCTCGTGACGTCGACCTGGTCGAGCAGCACCGAAGGCCCGGCGGTGGTGCGCTGCTCGAAGACGCACGCGAGGAACGTGTTGTCCGACGGCACGGCGTAGCCGCCGCCGCTGGCGGCCTTCGACTGCGTGCAATGCAGGTTGTAGCCGGCGTTGCCGCCGGACTCGACCCGCTCGAACAGCAGTCCGCCGGCGGAGTAGTCGAGTACCAGGCCGTCGCCGAGGGCCTGCTGCACGCGGCAGTTCGCGAACAGCGAGTTCTGCGTGCCCTGCACCAGCCAGCCGGTGCCGCAGGCACCCCCCACCGCGACGTTGGCGAAGTAGCAGTCGGCGCCGGCGTCCCCGGCGCCCGTCCCGCCGACCTTGATCGCCGCGGCGCCGTCGACGGCCCGGGCGCTGCCCACATGGTTGCCGAACACCGTGAGGTCGCGGGCGCCGTTGCTGCCGCCGCGAAACCACAGCCCCGCGCCGGTGGCGGTGCACAGCACCGAGGTGCCGGACCTCTCGGCGATGGGGAACCCACCCTCGCCGACCAGGTGGACGCCGGGTGGGACGACCAGCTGCCGGCTCAGCCGGTAGGCACCGGCGCGCAGGTACAGCGCCGCGCCCCCGGACAGGGCGTCGACGGCGTCCTGCAGCCTTGCGTGGTCGTCGCCACCGGACGGGGCCGGCCCGTAGTCGAGCCGCCCGGCCGAGGCCACCGGCCGCGGCGCACGGTCGGCCAGCGAGAACCCGGTGATGCCCCCGACCCCGCCCGCACCGAGCAGGCCGCCGGCGAGCAGCGCCCGCCGGCGGCCGATGCCGGACGGGTTCGACCCCGGCGGCTGGTCGTCGTCGGTCACTACACCGATCTCAGGCGTGCGCGGCGAACGCGGCCTCGAGGATGCCGAGGCCCTCGTCGAGCAGGTCGTCGTCGATGACGAGCGGCGGCAGGAAGCGCAGCACGTTGCCGAAGGTGCCGGCGGTGAGCGTCACCAGTCCCTCCCGGTGACAGGCCGACGCCACCGCCGCGGTCAGGGCCGCGTTCGGCGTGCGGCCGCCGGGCTCGACGAGCTCGATCGCCAGCATCGCGCCGCGCCCGCGCACGTCACCGACGGCGGGGAACTTCTCGGCCAGGCCGGCCAGCCGGGGCTTCATCACCGATTCGATGTGCCGGGCGGCGGCGCACAGGTCGTCGGCGGCCATGGTCTCGATGGCGGCGAGCGCGGCGGCGCAGGCCACCGGATTGCCGCCGTAGGTTCCGCCGAGCCCGCCGCCGTGCACGGCGTCCATCAGCTCGGCGCGGCCGGTCACCGCGGCCAGCGGCAGGCCGCCGGCGATGCCCTTGGCGGTGGTGATCAGGTCGGGCACCACGTCCTCGGCCTCGCACGCGAACCAGTCGCCGGTGCGGCAGAAGCCGGTCTGGATCTCGTCGGCGACGAAGACGATGCCGTGCTCGCGGCACCAGTCGGCGACCCGCGCGACGAAGCCGGGCGCCGGGACGACGAAACCGCCCTCGCCCTGGATGGGCTCGAGCAGCACCGCGGCGGTGTTGTCCTCACCGACCTGCGTGTGCACCAGTGACACGAACTGCTCGAACGCCTCGTCGGCGCAATGCTGCGGGCCGGTGGGCCAGCGGAACGGGTAGGCCATGGGCACCCGGTAGATCTCGTTGGCGAACGGGCCGAAACGGTGCTTGTACGGCATGTTCTTCGCCGTCAGCGCCATCGTGAGGTTGGTGCGCCCGTGGTAGGCGTGGTCGAACGCGACGACGGCCTGGCGGCCGGTCGCCGAGCGGGCGATCTTGACCGCGTTCTCGACCGCCTCGGCGCCGGAGTTGAACAGGGCCGAGCGCTTCTCGTGGTCGCCGGGCGTGACCTCGTTGAGCTTCTCGGCCACCGCGACGTACTCCTCGTACGGCGTGACCATGAAGCAGGTGTGCGTGAAATCGGCGACCTGCGCGCGCACCGCTTCGACGACGCGCGGCGCGGCGTTGCCGACCGAGGTCACCGCGATGCCCGAGCCGAAGTCGATGAGCTGGTTGCCGTCGGCGTCGACGACGATGCCGCCACCGGCCCGCTCCACGTACACGGGCAGGGCGGTGCCGATGCCCGCCGACACCGCCGCCGTCTTGCGCGCCTGCAGGGCCTGCGAGCGCGGGCCCGGGATCTCGGTGACCAGTTTGCGCCGCTGCTCGACGGTCATCAGCTCGTTCCTCTCGTCAGGTTTCGATGACGGCGAGGAGGTCGCCCTCCATCACGCCGTCGCCCTTGGCGACCGACACGTCGCGGATGATGCCCTTGGCCTCGGCCAGGATAGGGATCTCCATCTTCATCGACTCGAGTACGACGACGGTGTCACCCACCTCGACGGGGTCACCGACGGCGACGTCGACCGAGTGGATGGTGCCGACCAGTTCGGCGACGACGTTCACGCTCATGCCGGTGTTCCCGTTCGCATGAGCGCATCGTATCGTCGCGATTCCTCAGATGTTGATGTTGTGCATGACGTGCTTGATGCGGGTGTAGTCCTCGAGCCCGTACACCGACAGGTCCTTGCCGTACCCCGAGTGCTTGAACCCGCCGTGCGGCATCTCGGCCACCAGCGGGATGTGACAGTTGACCCAGACGCAGCCGAAGTCCAGCCGCCGGGTCATGCGCATGGCGCGGCCGTGGTCCTTCGTCCACACCGATGAGGACAGGCCGTACTCGACGCCGTTGGCCCACCGCACGGCCTCGTCCTCGTCACTGAACTGCTGCACGGTGATGACCGGGCCGAAGACCTCGGACTGGCTCAGCTCGTCGTCCTGCCGCAGCCCGCTGACGACGGTCGGCTGCCAGAAGTAGCCCTTGTCGCCCTGCCGCGATCCGCCGGCGCGGACGTCCGCGTGGTCGGGCAGCCGGCCGAGCATGCTCCCCACCCGGTCGAGCTGGTTGGCGTTGTTGAGCGCGCCGTACAGGATGTCCTCGTCGTCGGGTGCGCCGACCTTCGTGTTGCGGGCCTGCTCGGCCAGCGCCTCGGTGAAGTCCTCGGCCACCCCGGGGGCGACGAGGACGCGGGTGGCGGCGGTGCAGTCCTGGCCGGCGTTGAAGTAGCCGGCGATGGCGATGTTCTCGGCGGCGTCGGCGATGTCGGCGTCGTCGAAGACGATCACCGGCGCCTTGCCGCCCAGCTCGAGGTGCACCCGCTTGAGGTCCTGCGCGGCGGCGTCGGCGACCTCGAAGCCGGCCCGCACCGAGCCGGTGATCGACACCATCGCCGGTGTCTTGTGGGAGACGACGGCCTTGCCCGTGTCGCGATCACCGCAGACGACGTTGAACACGCCGGGCGGGAGGAACTCGGCGGCGATCTCGGCCATCATCGCGGTGGTCACCGGGGTGGTGTCCGACGGCTTGAGCACCACGCAGTTGCCGGCCGCGAGGGCGGGTGCGAACTTCCAGACCGCCATCATCATCGGGTAGTTCCACGGCGTCACCTGGCCCACGACCCCCACCGGCTCGCGCCGCACGTAGGACGTGAACCCGGCCATGTACTCGCCGGCGCTGCGGCCCTCGAGCAGCCGGGCCGCGCCGGCGAAGAAGCGGATCTGATCCACTGCAGGCGGGATCTCCTCCGAGCGCATCAACTCGGTCGGCTTGCCCGTGTTCTCGCACTCGGCGGCGATGATGTCCTCGGCGCGCTCCTCCAGCGCGCTCGCGAACTTCAGCATCGCCTGTTGCCGCTCGCTGGGCGTGCTGTCGCGCCAGGTCTCGAACGCGTCGGCGGCCGCCGAGTAGGCCGCGTCGACATCGACCGTCCCCGAGACCGGCGCCGAGCCGAAGACCTCCCCGGTGGCCGGGTTGATCAGGTCGGCACGGCGGCCGTCCTGGGCGTCGACGGCCTGTCCGCCGATGAAGTTCTGCACGGTTCGCTTGTCGCTCACACTGCACCCCGAAGGCTCGCTGCCGGTTCGTCGACCGCTACGCTACCCAGACCCGGTGACGGCAATCAACAACGGATTCCGTCGGCGATGGCCGGCTCGGACGACGGAATTCGTCACGTCGCGCGTCACTCGTGGCCGTGTTCCACCGCGTGCGAGCCGAGCAGGCTTCGGTCGGCGTCGACCATGATCCGGGCCAGTTCAGGGGTGCGCACAGTCGCCTTCCAGCCCAGCGTGCGCTCGGCGTGCGCGGCGTCGCCGATCAGCGCGTCGACCTCGGCCGGGCGCAGGTAGCGCTCGTCGAAGCGGACGTACTCCTGCCAGTCCAGGCCGGCGTGGGCGAAGGCGAACTCGACGAAGTCGCGCACCGTGTACGACGTGCCGGTAGCCACGACGTAGTCGCTGGGCTCGTCGGCCTGCAGCATGCGCCACATCGCCTCCACGTACTCAGGGGCGTAACCCCAGTCGCGCACCGCGTCGAGGTTGCCGAGGTAGAGGGTGTCCTGACGGCCGGCGGCGATCGCCGCGACGGCGCGGGTGATCTTGCGGGTCACGAAGGTCTCGCCGCGCCGCGGCGACTCGTGGTTGAACAGGATGCCGTTGACCGCGTACAGCCCGTGCGCCTCGCGGTAGTTGCGGGTCATCCAGTACGCGTAGACCTTCGCGGCGCCATAGGGGGACCGGGGGTGGAAGGGGGTGTCCTCCCCCTGGGGCGGCGGTGTCGCCCCGAACATCTCCGACGACGACGCCTGGTAGAAGCGGGTGGCGAGGCCGGTCGCGCGGATCGCCTCGAGCAGCCGCGTCGCGCCCATGCCGGTGGCCAGCCCGGTGAACTCGGGTTCGTCGAAGGAGACACGGACGTGGCTCTGCGCCGCGAGGTGGTACACCTCGTCGGGCTGCACGGTGGTCAGCAGGGTGACGAGTCGGGTGCCGTCGGTGAGGTCGCCGTAGTGCAGGAACAGCCGCGCGTCCTGCTCGTGCGGGTCGACGTACAGGTGCTCGATGCGGTGCGTGTTGAAGGTGGAGGCCCGGCGGATCAGCCCGTGCACCTCGTAGCCCTTGGCGAGCAGCAGTTCGGCCAGGTACGAACCGTCCTGGCCGGTGATTCCGGTGATCAGCGCGCGGGGCATGCAGGTCCTCGGCATTCGCTCGGGAGGTCCGGCGAGTCTAGCCGCGGCCCCGGCGGTGCCGCGCGCCCGCGCGTGCGCGGGCGGCGCGCCGGCCGCACGGTCGCCGCCACCACACCGACCGGCACGAGGACGGCCCAGCCGCTGAAGCCGAACACGATCGCGACGGCCACGAACCCGACCGCTGCGGCGACCCGCACCGGCCCGCGCAGTTCGCGCACCCCGGCCGCCATGCAGGCGACGTAGACGGCCACGAACAGCACGGTGGGCACCGCGATCAACGTCTCGACGGCCAGGTGCCCCGTGCCCACCGCGGCCAGCACGACCAGTCCCGCGACCAGCACGCCGAGCGGCAGGCCCCGCCCGTCCGGTCGCTCGCGCAGCGCCGCGATCGTCTCGCTCGCCCCGGTCAGGTAGGCGTTCACCGCGGCGAGGGTCAGCGCCACCGCCGCCACGCCCGCCGTGACGGCCGCGCCGTGGCCGAGCGCGACCGCGAGCAGGTCGGCCACCGGCGTGTGGCTCGACGCGCGTGACCCGAGCACCCCGATGGTGGCGACGGCCAGGCCGACGTAGACCAGCGAGGTGATCGCGAAGGCCGCGGCGATCACCCGGGGCAGGCGGCGCGCGCGGTCGGGCAACGCCCCGATGAGCGGCGCGATCGCCTCCCAGCCGACGAAGGACAGCATCAGCAGTGCTGCGGCGTGCCCGACCGCGGCCCACCCGTGGGGCGCGAACGGGTGCCAGTTGCGCGCGCGGGCGTGCGGCGCCGCCCCGGCCACCGCCACGGCCACCAGCACGACGAGGGTGCCGACGAGGGCCAGCTGCACGGCGGCCGAGACGCGGGTACCGGCCAGGGTCAGGGCCACGACGGCGGCGAGCATCGCTGCGGCCGCGCCCACCGTCAGCACGCGCCCGCCGCCCAGGGCACGGGCCGCGTAGCTGCCCCCGATGAGGCAGACCACCGGCGCGCCGGCGATCACCCCCGACACGAAGCAGGCCGCCACCGCGCGTTCGGCCCGGCGCCCGAAGGCGGCGCCCACGTAGCCGGCGGCACCGCCGCGGGCCGGCAGCCGCGCTCCGAGCGCGCTGAACGTCCAGGCCAGCAGCGCCGAGAGCATCAGCAACGCACCCCACGCCAGCACCGACGCCGGGCCGGCCGCGCCCGCGGCCACGCCCGGCAGGATCAGCGCGCTCGGCCCGAGCAGCGCGCCCACGTAGAGGACGATGACCCGGCCGGTACCCAGTTCGTTCATGCCGCAACATTGCCCCGGAATCGACGGCATCCGCTGCGGAATTCTCGGCAGAATGGCCTTCCTGGTGCAACGACGTGCCGTCGAGAAGCGAATATGCTCGATTTCGTGCCAGAGCCGATGTTCGACCGAACCGACCGCGCGATCCTCGAGCGCCTGCAGCGCGACGGACGCATCGCCAACGTCGACCTCGCGGCCGCGGTGTCGCTGTCGGCGTCCTCGTGCCTGCGCCGCACCAAGGCGCTGGAGGCCGCCGGCGTGATCGCCGGCTACCGCGCCGAACTCGACCGGCAGCGCCTGGGCCTCGGCCTCACCGTGTTCATCTCGCTGCGCGTCGACCAGCACTCCCGCGAGACCTCACGCACCATCGAGGACGCGCTGACGGCCATTCCCGCCGTGGTGGCGTGCCACGTGGTCTCCGGCGACGCTGACTTCCTCGTCGAGGCCGTGGTACCCGACCTGGGCGCCTACGAGAGCCTGCTGCTCGACCACGTCCTCGCGATCGGCCCCGTCACCGACGCCCGCAGCACCTTCGCGATCCGCACGGTCCGCAGCCGTGGACCGCTGCCGGTCGACACCTTGCGGTGACCGGGCGTTGGACGGGGCGCGGGCGATCCGGTTAGCCTGAGCCCACCATGACGCGCGCGCTGCTTCTTCGCGGCCGCGACGAGGTCCGGTAACAGCTGCCGGTCGGCCCCTCGTCGCGGGCCGTTCTGCTGCGCCGACCGATCCACTCACCGATCGCGTCTGGAGCACTCCCATGAGTTTCGCGCAGCAGCCGTCCGGCATGCCCTGTCATCGCTACGCCCCCTTCCCGCCCGTCGCCCTGCCCGACCGCCAGTGGCCCACGCGCACCGTCACCGCCGCGCCCCGCTGGCTGTCCACCGACCTGCGCGACGGCAACCAGGCGCTCATCGACCCGATGAACGCCAGCCGCAAGAACACCATGTTCGACCTGCTGGTCCGCATGGGTTACAAGGAGATCGAGGTCGGCTTCCCGGCCGCGTCGCAGACCGACTTCGACTTCGTGCGCAGCCTCATCGAGAACGACCGCATCCCCGACGACGTCCGCATCTCGGTGCTGACGCAGGCCCGGGAGGAGCTGATCGAGCGCACCGTCCAGTCGCTGGTCGGCTCGAAGCAGGCCACGGTGCACATGTACAACGCCGCCGCGCCGGTCTTCCGGCGCGTGGTCTTCGGCTTCGAGGGCGACGGCCGGGCCGAGTGCCGCGCTGTGGCCGTCGACGGCATCCAGGCGATCATGAAGTACGCCGACATCCACCTCGCCGGCACCGAGTTCGGGCTCGAGTACTCACCCGAGATCTTCATGGACACCGAGCTCGACTTCTCCCTCGAGATCTGCGAGGGCGTCATGGACGTGTGGCAGCCCGACGAGGAGCGCGAGATCGTGCTCAACCTGCCGTGCACCGTCGAGCGCTCGACACCCAACGTGTACGCCGACCAGATCGAATGGATGAGCCGGCACTTCTCGCGCCGCGAGCATGTCTGCCTGTCCGTCCACACCCACAACGACCGCGGCACCGCCACCGCCGACGCCGAGCTGGCGATGCTGGCCGGCGCGCAGCGCATCGAGGGCTGCCTGTTCGGCAACGGCGAGCGCAGCGGCAACGTCGACCTCGTCACGCTGGGCCTGAACCTGTTCAGCCAGGGCATCGACCCGATGATCGACTTCAGTGACATCGACGAGATCCGCCGCACGGCGGAGTACTGCAACCGCATCGACGTGCACGAGCGGCACCCTTACGCGGGCGACCTCGTGTACACCTCGTTCTCCGGCTCGCACCAGGACGCGATCAACAAGGGCTTCGACGACCTCGCGCGGTCCGCGCAGGCCGCGGGCAGGGCCACCGGCGAGATGCCGTGGCACGTCCCCTACCTGCCCATCGACCCGAAGGACGTCGGCCGCACGTACGAGGCCGTGATCCGGGTGAACTCGCAGTCGGGCAAGGGCGGCGTCGCCTACATCATGAAGGTCGACCACAAGCTCGACCTCCCGCGCCGGCTGCAGATCGAGTTCAGCCACGTGATCCAGCGCTTCACCGACAACGAGGGCGGCGAGGTCGAGCCGGCCGCCATGATCCAGATCTTCCGCGACGAGTACCTCGCACCCGGGGAGATCTCGCTGGAACGGTTCTCCTCGGTGACCGACGACAACGTCGAGCGGGTCACCGCGATCGTGCGCGTCAACGGGGTCGAGCACGAGGTGACCGGAGTGGGCAACGGCCCGATCGCCGCGTTCTGCGACGCCATGTCGGTCGACCTGGGCTACGGCGGGCTCAACGTGCGCGTGCTCGACTACGCCGAGCACGCGCTGACCTCCGGCCGCGACGCCGAAGCGGCCGCCTACCTCGAGATCGAGGTCGGCGACGACGTGTACTGGGGCGTAGGCATCAGCGAGTCGATCACCCAGGCGTCCCTGCGCGCGGTGATCAGCGCCCTCAACCGGGGGGCCCGCACACGCCAGCGCTGATCAGGTCGTCGGCGCCCCCGGGCCGGGGCGCGGCCGGGGCCGGGGGTGCTCCGGCGGTGGCGCCCCGAGCGCCGCGCCGGCGTGTGGCGCGAGCGGTGACGGCGGCAGGGGCGGCGGGGGTGGCGGCGGCGGGTACGGCGGCGCGCCGACGGGCGGCTGCTCCCACGGAGGGAGCGCGACGTCGACGACCCGCCGGCGCCGGCCGCGCACACCCAGCACGCCCACGGCCACCAGCAGCACCAACCCGGCCAGGGCGAGCGCCAGGCCGGTCAGCACCCGCGCGGTGAGCAGCCGCGGCACCGACCCGACGCCCTGGTGCCCGGCCGGGTCGCCGCGCCGCCCGGCCGGCGGCGGCGCCCGGCCGAGCCCGGCTTTCGCGAACGCGGCGTCGCGGGCGAGGAAGGGCGCGGCCAGCGTGGAGACCGGGTCCGTCGCGCCCGCGGGCACGTGCGCGGTGATGGCGGCGTACGGGTTGACGATGCCGTAGCCGTAACTGCGGCTGGGTCGGGCGTGGCGGTCGTCGAGCGTCGCGAGCACGCGGGTCAGGATCACCGGCGCCGCGGCGTGCGGGAAGGCCGACCAGACCAGGGCCAGCGCGGCGGCGACAACGGCGGCGGCCTGGCTGGTGCCCCTGCCCGAATAGGCCTGCCCGGGGACGCGGCCGAGCGACGGCACGTCGACCCCGGGCGCGGCCAGGGTGAGGTAGGGCTCGCGCGCGGAGAAGCCGGCCACGTGGCCGCGGATGTCGACCGCCCCCACCGACATCACGCCGAGGCACGCGCCGGGATCCTCCACGGTGTTCTTCGCGGGCCCGGTGTTCCCGACGGACGCGACCACCACCGCGCCCTTGCGCAGCGCGTGGAAGATCGCGGCCTGCTCGTCGGCCGGGCAGGGCGACGGGTCGTTGTCGGGCGTGCGTTTACCGCCGAGCGACATGCTGATGATCTTGGCGCCGTGGTCGGCGGCGAAGTCGATCGCCCCGGGCAGGTCGTCGGGCAGCCCGGAGTCGGTGGTGCCGTTCAACGGCACGGCAACGGGCAGGATCCGGGCGCCCGGAGCCAGACCGGTGATCGAGAACAGGCTGGGCCGGGCCACCATGATCGAGGCCATCGCGGTGCCGTGGCCGAATGCGTCCCGGTCACGGTCGGTGCGCCCGTCGCCGCCGCGGCCGAGGTCGGTGCCCTTGGCGACGCGCCCGCGCAGGGCCGGCAGCGACGCGTTCACCCCCGTGTCGATCTCGGCGATGGTGATGCCCTGCCCGCGGTAACCCTTGTCCCACAGCGTCGTGACGTGCCAGTCGTCGAACCAGTACTCGGGGGCGTCGGACGGGCCGGGGGTGGCCGCGGCCGGGCCGGCCGGCAGCGCAAGGGCCAGCAGCGCGGCCGCGGCCGCGTACGCCACGCGCCTCACGAGCCGTCGTCCGGGGCGGTCCACACGAACCTCAGCGGCGCGCTCGCGTAGCTGCGGGCCCGCACCGGCAGGCTCACCCGGCCCTTGCCCGGCCGCACCCGGTTGTCGAAATCGAGGCGCCGGTACGTGCCCTCGACCGCGACGTGGCCGCGGACGTCGATGATGCCGACCGGCGAGTCGGCCACGGTGACCGCCAGGTCGGGGTCGGGCGAGCTCAGCGCACCGCGCAGCGTGCCCGGCAGGTAGCGCTCGTCGGGCTCGGGACAGGTGCGCGGGCCTCGCCCGCTCAGGCAGGTGAGCAGGGCGGCGGCGACCTGGGCGCGGGCCCGGCTCCGCCCGTCGGCACTGACCTGGACGGCCAGCTGCGTCACCGGCTGCGCGGCGAGGTCGACGCCCGCGTACTGCGGGTCGAGGCGCAGGTAGGGCGTGTCGAACGTGACGGGTACGGCGCCGGGGAACAGCAGCACCGCGTCGCCGGGGACGCGGGTGCCGAGAATGCTCGCCCGCTGCCCGGCCTGGGCCAGCTCGATACGGGTGGCGGCGGCGACGCGATCCAGGCGCCAGTCGTCGCCGACCCGGTGCAGCGTGATCGCGGTGTCTACCTGCTGCGCGTTGCCGGGGAAGGCGAGCTGGTAGCGCACCGTCACCCGGGCCCGGGCGCCGCGCCCGGACACGTCGCGCACCTGGAAACGCTTGATCGGCGCGAGCCGGTTCTGCTCGGTCAGGGCCTCGTCGGTGAGCAGGGTGCGCGGGCCGCCCGGCACCCGGCCGTAGGCCAGCGCCGTCTGCGCGTCGCCGTCGCGCAGCGCGGCGAAGTACCCGCGCACGGCACCGTCCGGGCCGCCCGTGTCGCGGTAGCCGCGGTAGGCGATGACCCCGCCCGAGGCCAGCAGCGCGACGGCGAGCACGAGGCCTCCCGACAGCAGCCAGGTTCGGCGGCGCCCGAGCATGCCGGCCCCGTCAGTCGACCCGGCGGCGGCCGGAGAACGCGCGGCCGAGCGTGACCTCGTCGGCGTACTCGAGGTCGCCGCCCACCGGCAGGCCGCTGGCCAGCCGCGTCACCGTCAGACCCATCGGGTTCAACAGCCGGGCGAGGTAGGTGGCCGTGGCCTCGCCCTCGAGGTTCGGGTCGGTGGCGAGGATCAGCTCGGTCACCACGCCGTCGCGCAGGCGCCCGAGCAGCTCGCGGATGCGCAGGTCGTCCGGGCCCACGCCGTCGATCGGGCTGATCGCGCCGCCGAGGACGTGGTAGCGCCCGCGGAACTCGCGGGTCCGTTCGACGGCGACGACGTCCTTCGGTTCCTCCACCACGCAGATGATCGTGGGATCGCGGCGGGGGTCGGAGCAGATGCGGCACAGGTCGGCCTCGGCCACGTTGCCGCACAGGGCGCAGAAGCGCACCTCGTTCTTCACCCGCAGCAGGGTGCTGGCCAACCGCTCGACGTCGGCCTGCTCGGTGGCCAGGAGGTGGAACGCGATGCGCTGCGCGCTCTTCGGACCCACCCCGGGTAGCCGGCCCAGCTCGTCGATGAGGTCCTGGACCGCGCCTTCGTACATCGCCGCCTACATGCCGGGCAGACCGAGCCCACCGAGACCGCCCGCCATCGGGCCCATCTTCTCGGCGGCCAGCTGCTCCACGGCGCGGTGGGCGTCGCGCACGGCCGCGACGACGAGGTCCTGCAGGGTCTCGACGTCGTCGGGATCGACGGCCTTCGGGTCGATCGTCAGCGCGGTCAGCTCGCCGCCGCCGGTGAGGGTGGCGGTCACCAGACCGCCGCCGGCCGTGCCGGACACCTCGGTCTCGGCCAGCTCGGCCTGGGTCTGCGCCAGCTGCTCCTGCATCTTCTGCGCCTGCTTCATCAGCTGCTGCATGTTCGGCTGACCGCCGAACTGCCCGCCCCGCTGCGCCATGCGTGCCTGCCCGTCTGTCGGCTGGGATCCGTTCGTCGGAAGCCTAACCGGCGCACCCGCGCCGCGCCCGGCGCCGCTCGCTCAGCCGTCGACGCGGCGCGCGCCCAACTCGCTGCGCAGCAGGTCGAAGGCGGCCGCCTCGGGATCGGGCGGCGCGGCCGACGGGCCGGCGGTGTCGTAATCGCTGTCGTCGCGGGGATCGGCCTCGGGCGGCGGCGGCCGGCGCCGCGCCGGCTCGGCCGGGCGGGAGGGCTCGGCCGCCGGCGGGACATGACCCGGGGCGGTCGACGTGCCGGGGGCGGTGCCCTCGACGGCCACCCGCCACTGGCCGCCCACCACGGAGGTGAGGGCCGAGCGCAGCGCGGCCGTGTTGCTGTCCTCGGAGATCATCTTGGCCAGCGCCGCGGGCGCGGCGAGCGTGACGAGGTCGCCGTCGACCGCGGTGATCTGCGCATTGTCGAGCAGGGCCCGGGTGCGCCGGCTCGCGCTCTTGACCGTCTCGAGGACCTCGGGCCACAGCCGCCGCAGCGCTGCACCGTCGAGCGCGCCCGGGGCCGGTGGGGCCGCCGGGTCCTGGTGATCGGGCGGCGCGGGCGCCGGGCGGCCGGCCGCGGGCTGGGTGGCGGCCGGGCGCTCGGTGGCCTCGGGAACGACCGAGGCCGCCGGGACCGCGGCCGCCCGGGCCGGGGCGGCCGGGGCCGGGGCGGCCGGGGCCGGGGCTGCTGGGGCCGGGGCGGGCGGGGCGGCCGGGGCCCGATCCGGGACGGTCGCGGTCGACCGATGCGCGGCCGCCGGGCGGTCCGCGGTCTCGCGCGCCGGCGCGGGCGGCCCGGCCGGCCCGGAGCCGGCGGTCATCCGGCGCTCGAGCCGCTCGAGGCGCTGCAACAGGGCGGCCGCGTCGCTGGTCGCGTCGGGCAGCATCATGCGCGCGCACAGCAGCTCGAGGACCAGCCTCGGGGCGGTGGTGCCGCGCATCTCGATCAGCGCCGTGTGCACGATCTCGGCGTAGCGGGTGAGGGTGGCCGCGCCCAGCCGCATCGCCTGGTCGGCCATCTTCGTCAGCTGGTCGCCCGGGCCGTCGATGAGCCCTCGCTCGGCGGCGTCGGGCACGGCGTCGAGCAGGATGAGGTCGCGGAAACGGTCGAGCAGGTCGACCGAGAAGCGGCGCGGGTCGTGCCCGGCCTCGACCACCTGGTCGACCGTGCCGTACACGGCCGAGGCGTCCCCGACTGCGAGCGCGTCGATCATGTCGTCGAGCAGCGCGCCGTCGGTGACGCCGAGCAGGCCGACCGCGTGCGGGTAGGTGACGCCCTCGGGCCCGGCCCCGGCCATCAGCTGGTCGAGGATGGACAGCGAGTCGCGCGCCGACCCGCCGCCGGCGCGCACGATCAGGGGCAGGACGGACGGCTCGACCTCGATGCCCTCCTGGGCGCACACCCACTCGAGGTGGGTACGCATGGCGCCGGGCGGGATGAGCCGGAACGGGTAGTGGTGGGTGCGCGAGCGGATCGTCGTCAGCACCTTGTCCGGCTCGGTGGTGGCGAAGACGAAGACCAGGAAGTCCGGTGGCTCTTCGACCAGCTTGAGCAGCGCGTTGAACGCCGCCGAGGTCACCATGTGCGCCTCGTCGATGATGTAGACCTTGAAGCGGTCGCGCGCCGGGGCGAAGAACGCGCGCTCGCGCAGCTCGCGGGCGTCCTCGACGCCGTTGTGGCTGGCCGCGTCGATCTCGATCACGTCGATGGAGCCGGACCCGTTCGGGGCCAGCTCGACGCACGAGTCGCAGACGCCGCAGGGGTCCGGCGTGGGGCCCTGGGCGCAGTTGAGGCTGCGGGCGAGGATGCGCGCGCTGGAGGTCTTGCCGCACCCGCGCGGGCCGCTGAACAGGTAGGCGTGGTTGATCCGCCCGGCCGACAGGGCGTGCCGCAGCGGCTCGGTGACGTGGTCCTGACCGATGATGTCGGCGAAGGTGGCGGACCGGTACTTGCGGTACAGCGCCAGGTTCGCGTCGGTCACGTCACGACACTAGTCAGCGGGTCCGACCACCGACCACCCGCCGGGCCACCACCCCATCCGGTCAGGACGGGCTTCGCGATCGCCGCCCCCGGGCGCGCGCGTTAGCCTTTGCGCTCCCGCAGGAACCGAGAGGACACCCGTCATGCGCGTCGTCATCACCGGCGTGGCCGGCTTCATCGGCAGCCACCTGGCCGAGGCGTCCCTCGCCGACGGCGACGAGGTGATCGGCATCGACTGCCTCACCGACTACTACGACGTCGCGCGCAAGCGGGCCAACCTCACCGCGGTCACCGAGCACGCCGGCCCTGGCACCTTCTCCTTCGTCGAGGCCGACCTGCGCACCGCCGACCTCGCGCGGCTGCTCGACGGCGTCGACGTCGTCTACCACCTGGCCGGCCAACCGGGGGTCCGGCTGTCGTGGTCGGACGGCTTCGAGGACTACGTCGGGCGCAACGTCACCGCGACCCAGGTGCTGCTCGAGGCGGCGACCCGGGCGAAGGTCGGCCGGGTCGTGTACGCGTCGTCGTCGTCGGTGTACGGCAACGCCGCGACCTACCCGACCGGCGAGCAGGCGATGCCGCAGCCGCACAGCCCCTACGGGGTGACGAAGCTGGCCGCCGAGCACCTGTGCGGGCTGTACTCGGCCAACTGGGGCCTGCCCACCACGTCGCTGCGCTACTTCACCGTCTACGGCCCCCGCCAGCGCCCGGACATGGGCTTTCACAAGTTCATCGGCTCGGCCCTCGACGGGCGGCCCATCCCACTGTTCGGCGACGGCGAGCAGGTCCGCGACTTCACCTACGTCGGCGACATCGTGGCCGCGACCTTCGCCGCCGGGCACACCGACCTGCCCGGCGGCACCGTGCTCAACGCCGCGGGCGGCGGCTCGATCACCGTCAACGAGCTGCTGGCCCTGCTCGGCGAGATCATGGGTCGCGAGCTGGCCATCGAGCGGCTGCCGGAGCAGCCCGGCGATGTGCGGGCCACCGGCGGCACGATCGACCGGGCCCGCGACCTGCTCGGCTGGGCGCCGAAGGTCGACATCCGCGAGGGCCTGACCGCCGAGTACGACTGGCTGCGCCGGACCCGCTGACTCCCGCGGCCCCGCCCCCTCCCCCGGTCAGTGGTGCGTTTCGGCGTCCAGTGGCGCGATATCTCGCACCACTCATGGGCAGACCGCACCACTGACGGAGAGGACGCGAAGGGCGAGGGGTCGTTCAACCGGCGGCGACGCGGCGGATCAGCTCGTCGAGCTGTTCGCTGACCACGCCGATGTCGTACTGGCGCCAGCGCTGCCCGGCCACCGGGCGGGGGCCGCGCCCGGCGCGTTCCACCGCGGCGGCCAGGGCCCCGGCGTTGCCCACCGGCACCAGGGTGCCGTGCCCGCCGGCGGCGAGGATCTGCCGGGGCCCGGACCGGCAGTCGGTCGACACCACGGCGATGTCGAAGAACAGGCTCTCGAGCAGGACGGTGGGCAGGCCCTCCCAGTCCGAGCTCATGACGTAGACGTCGGCGGCCCGGAACACCGGGTAGGGGTTGGCGACGAAGCCGCCGAACACGACCCGGTCGGCCACGCCGAGGGCCGCGGCCTGCGCCTGCAGTTCGTCGCGCCGCTCGCCGTCGCCGAGCAGGGCGAGGCGGAAGTCCGCGGGCAGCTTCGCGAAGGCGTCGAGCAGCAGCGCGAAATTCTTCTGGCGGGTGAGCCGCCCGGCCGCCAGCAGCAGCGGTCCGTCGCCGGGGGGCACGAGACCGGGCGGCAGCGGCTGCTGCGCGAGCGCGGCGATCCGCTCGTACTCGATGGGGTTGGGCAGCACCTGGATGCGCGTGCGCGCGATGCCGGTCTCGGCGGCGAGGTCGTCGGCCACGCCCTCGGAGACGGCGACGATCGCGTCGGCGGCGCGGTAGGCCAGCCCCGACAGGAGCGGCATCAGGCGCTCGCGGCGGTTCGCGGAGTTACGCGCGCTCAGCGACATCGTGTTGTGGTGCATGACGATCAACCGCACCCGCGGGCGCACCACCTTGGTCACCACCGTGGCGACGACGTTGGCGTGGGTGAGCACGCTGACGAGCACGGCGGGCCGGGTGCGGCGAAGGTGCCGGCGCAGCGCGGCGGCCGACGTGACGACGCGCGGGCGGTGCAGGTCGACGACGGGCAGGCCGACGGGCACGTCGTCCTTGAGCGAGCCGCGGGCCTCGGCGAGCACCAGCCCGACGTCGTGGCCACGCTGCTGCAGGGCCGAGCACAGCGAGAGCGTGACCCGCTCGGCCCCACCGCCGTCCAGCGTCGGCATGAACACCTCGACGCGCAGGCCGGAACCCGGTGTGCTGCCGCCCGCCCGGCCGAGCAGGCCGTCGATCAGTTCGACCCACCGCCGGTCGGCGACCTCGAGCGAGTACTCCGCGCCGACCACCCGCGCGTTGCGCGCACTCATCGCCGAGCGGATCTCGGGCGGGGCGCCGGCGAGCTCGCTCATGGCCTGAGCCAGGGCCTGCGGATCGCGCGGTTCGACCAGCAGGCCACCGGGCTGCGTCGAACCCTCGCCGAGCAGGTCGGCGCAGGCGCCCACCCGGGTGGCCACCACCGGCCGGCCGGTCGCCATGGCCTCGAGCACCACGTTCGGCATGCCCTCGTAGTGGCTCGCGAGGACCAGCGCGTCGCCGGCGCTGAGCAGGTCGGCGACGTCCGAGCGCAGCCCGAGCAGCCGGATGCGCTCGCCCACGCCGGCGTCGGCGATCTGCGTGCGCAGCTGCTCCTCCAGCGCCCCGGTGCCGGCGATGGCCCACACCGCGGGCGGTCCGGTGTAGTGCCGGACCGCCTGCACCAGGTTCGCCCAGTCCTTCTGCGCCGACAGCCGGCCAACGCCGAGGAACAGGAAGGTGCCGTCGCCGGCGCCGAGTTCGCGGCGCAGCCGCGCACGCGCCACCGGGTCGGCCACCGGCGCGGACAGCCCGTTGGGGATGATGTGCAGCTTGTCCGGGTCGACGGTGCGGCTGGCGACGAGCGCGCGGCCGGCGCGCTCGGAATTGGTCACGGTCACCGAGTCGACGACGCCGGTGAGGCGGTAGAGCACCGCACGCAGGCGGGTCTCCAGCTTCTCGTTGCGCATCGAGGAGACGACCACCGGGACCCGGGCCAGCGTCGCCGTGATCCGGGCGAGCAGGGTGGCCTGGTAGAGGAAGCTCACCACCACCGTGGGCCGCCAGGCGCGCAGCTCCCGGACGGCGTTGAGCAGCGAGCGGGGTCCGATCCGCTCGCTGAGCAGCTCCACCCGCAGCTCGCCCAGCTCGCCGGCGAAGTCGTTGTCCGGCTTCAGGACGAACAGCCGCACCTCGTGGCCGGCCGCGGACAGCGCGCGCAGGACGCGCAGCAACTGCGTCTCGGCTCCGCCTCGGGGCAGGCCGTTGATGAAGGCCGCGATACGGACGGGAGCGGGCAGTGCGGGCCGGAGGTCAGCCGTGGACAACGACCGCCTCGGCCGGCAGGACGTGCACCGGCGCGACCGTATCGGTCCTCGAGTAGATGCGTTCCAGCGCCCGCTGCTGCGCGTCGGCCGTGTGCCGCGCGTTGAGCTCCACACCGTTGCTGGCGGCACGCCCGATCGCCCCCGGGTCGCGCAGCAACTCGAGCAGCTGGGCCGGTTCGCTCCACAGCGGGTCGAGCCCGAGATCGCGCATGGCCGGGGTGTCGCGCGCCATCACCGGCACGCCCATCGCCGCCGCTTCCAGGATCGTCATCGGCGCACCTTCCCACCGGGCGGTGTGCACGTAGACGTCGGCCCGGGCGAGCCGGTCCAGGGCGATCTCGCGACTGACCCAGCCGGTGACGGTGACGCCGGCGGCCTCCAGCTCGGCCACCTGCACCGCGTCGCCGCCGCCGATCCATTCGAAGTCGATGTCCCCGCCCGCGGTCCGGGCGATCTCGGCCAGCAGGCCCGGGTCCTTCTGGGGCTGCACGCGACCACAGGCCACGACCCGGAGTGGGACGCCGGTCAGGGCCGGTCGACGCGACTGGGTGATCCGCGCCACGTTGGGCACGTACTGCGCCTGCAGTCCGAGACGGCGCGCCAGGGTCAGCTCGCGGGGGCTGCACGCCGCCAGGGTGCTGGTGCGGGCGGCCAGCATCGCCTCGATCGACCAGAAGGCCGCTCGTCGCGCCGCGGAGATGTCGCGGCGCTCGAAAGCGAAGCAGTGCGGGGTGTAGACGATGCGTACCCCGCTCGCCCGCGGTACGGCAACGCGACACAGCGCCCCCGCGATCGATGACTGGGCGTGGACGACGTCCGGCTCCAGCTCGCGCACGGCCTTGCGCAGGCCGGCCACGAACGCCCGGTAGGAGCGTTCGGTGCGAATCTCGGTGCCGAACACTTCGCTGCGCTGGATCTCGCAGTTCGGGTTGGTCGAATAGAACAGGTCGTGGTGGTGCCGCGGTGCTGCGGCGACATAATCGACGATCGCCGTTTCCAGTCCGCCGCCGAGATTATGGGCGACGTGCAAAATCTTCATGACGCCGCCCCCAGCGACAACGGATAATCGTACGCGGCCAGCAGCGGGCTGGTCATCGCCGTGACCGAGTAGCACACACCGCGAGGTAATTCCTGTTGCCATGCGTTGTCGGCCACGATTCGCAACGGCCCGCGCTCGAAACGCACCGGATTGCCGGAGATCGAATGCCGCAGGCCGCCCGGCACCGCGCCGTCGGCCGCCGGTGCCGCTCGCGCGGTGGCCACGGCGGCCACCCGCGCGACCGCGGCCTCGGGATCGGCGGTGAAGTCCTCGTAGCGCAGGCGCAGCACGTTGCCGTAGCGCAGCCGGAACACCTCGAGCAGCAGGTTGCAGCGCAGCCAGCTCTTCGCCGAACGGAGCGGCGACATCCGGTTCATGTACTGCTGCTGCCAATGGATCTCGGGCCGCAGCTTGTGCCGCGTCCAGGAGTAGGCGACGGCCCGGCTGTCGCGGACCAGGTGCACCAGGTTCACCCGCAGCTGGCTTACCGAGCGTAAAGCGAACACGTAGGACGGGTCCTTCGAGGAGTCGATGATGGCGGCCCCGCCGCTGACGTCGTGAATGGCGCCGTAAAGGCGCTGGCTGACGTCGCACCATTGCCGGTGGGCGGCGCGGAACTCGCCATTGCGCAACGCCGGCGCACACAGCGCGGGAACATAACGCATCCGGTCGACCGCGCGGCTCGCGTACTCGGCCTTCGCCGCCCATTCCGGGAGATCGCCGCCGAATGCTTCGCGCAGCACGTCGGTCCAGAATGCGCATTCGCGAAACGGCGCACCGCAGGAGCACAATTGGTTGTCCCCGAGCCCGCGCGTCCACAGATAACGCACCTCACCCACGGACACCGCACCGGCCGCGCCGGCGGCGAGATCGGCAAGCACCGTGCTGCCGCTGCGCCCCATGCCGCCGATGTAGGTGACGGGCACTCGATCCGGGCCCATCAGGGACACACCCGGTCGTGGCGCGCGGGTGCGGCCGGACGCATCAACTTGCCCGCTTCCATCGTTGTTACTCGCCCACGAGAACATGTGTTCATGAGGCCCCCCGCCAGATGAACGAAACCACCCAAACCGATCGAACAACCGATGACGACTGCTTTTCCGAATTGCACGGATCGTGCGTCGTAACGGTTTCCGTTCCCCCTCCGCGACCGCCTAAAGGCGGGGCGCGCAGGCGAACGATAGCATCTACACCGGACTTGCACAGGGGCCGGAACAAAGTGCGACCGACGTAGTGCCGAACGAATTCGGAGTCTTTTTCTAGGTCTTTAGTAGACAAATACAGGCAGTCACACACAGTTGATGAGGAACACGGATAGTGAGCATTGCCGCCGGGATTCGTCGCTTTCGGCGCGGTCCGCTGCGCACGCGGCTGCGCGCCGTCCAGTCGCGGTTCCCACCGGCCGCAGCGGGCCGGACGGCGGCGCCGCCTGATTTCGTGGGCATCGGCGCTCAGCGCTGCGGCACCTCGTGGTGGCAGTCGCTGATCGAGGAACACCCGCGGGTGACCCCGCTCGGTCTCGGCGCCAAGGAGCTGCACTTCTTCGACGGGTTCTGGGCCCGCGAGGTCGGCGACGCCGACGCCGCGCGTTATCGCGCGCAGTTCCTGCGTCGGCCCGGCTACGTGTGCGGGGAGTGGACGCCGCGCTACCTGCACGATCCGTGGGCCGTGCCCGCCCTGCTCCGGGTGGCACCCGAGGCCCGCCTGCTGGTCATGGTGCGTGACCCCGTCGCCCGGTTCCGGTCCGCGCTGCGCCACGCCGAGCAGCGCCGCGGCGGCGCGGATGCCGACCTGGTCACCGACGCCTACCAGCGCGGCTGTTACGCCGCCCAACTGGTCCGGGTGCTCGACCTGGTGCCGCGCGAACAGTTGCTGGTGCTGCAGTTCGAGCGCTGTGCGCGTGACCCCGCACCCGCGCTGGCCCGCACCTTCGACTTCCTCGGCCTGCCCACTGCGCGGGTCGACGTCACCGGCTCGCGCAACGCCTCCCGGCCGGCCCCGCCGGCACCCGGGGCCCTGGTCGACGAGGTCCGCGCCCGCTACCGGGCCGACGCCGAACAGCTCGCGGCGCTGTTCCCGGACGAGGTGGATCTCGACCTGTGGACCGAGCTGCAGCCCGATCCGCATCGCGGGTGACGCCGGCGGGCCTGGGCGCGTCCTCCTCGTGGGAACGGGCGCGCGGGGCCCCTACGTCCGCGGCCGCCTCGCGTCACGGTGGAAGGTGCCCGACTGCGCCACCAGCGTGATGTGCGGCGTCCAGGGCAGGCCGTCGGCGATCTGCACCGGCGCCAGGGACTGGCCGACGACCCACAGGTAGTCCGTCGAATCCAACTGCGCGTCCTCGCCGGCGTACACCCGGAGCCCGTCGACCACGGCCTGGCGGAAGGTGCCCCAGTACTGCTGCGGCACGTCCTGGTCGAAGGCGGCGACCACGCCCTCGTTGCAGGAGTACGCCCACACGTCGTCGACCGTCACCGACCCGTTGCGCTGTGCGTGCGGTGACAGGGAAACCGCCCGGTTGCAGTCGAAGCCCACGATGTTGCTGGCCCGCAGTCGGTCCACCGTGGCCCCGATGCGCGGCACGCCCTGGTCGTCCATCGACCCGTCAGTCTCCAGGCGCAGGGCCGTCCCGCCCTGCGTGTACACGTTGCTGACGTCCAGATCGATCGCCGCATTGATCTGGTTCGGCCCGAAGCCGCGCGGGCCGCCCACATTGACGTGGTCGGTGATGGTGCCGTGCATCGGTTCGATGTACGGCCCGTCGAGCGGCGAGTCGCGCCGAGCGTGCAGCGCGAGGACCGGCCGGCTCGACGTCGGCCAGGGGGTGATCGTCGCGCTCTGCTGGTCGGTGTCGTTCTGGACCGAGAACACGTTCTGGATCAGGAAGTACTGGACGTTGACCAGCGACATGCCCATCACGTAGTTGGACGAGTCGGCGCTCTGCGGGTCCAGGTTCATCGTGAAGTCCTGCGACAGGTCGAAGCCGGCCACGGCCCGGCCGCCGGCGGCCCGGGCGTCCTGCTTGCGCGCGTCCATGTCCTGTCCCACACCGACGATGCTGACGTTGCGCACGGCCGCCTTGCCCTTGCCCGTCGTGTCCCAGTTGATCATCGAGTGCGCGAGGGCATCGGGCTGGGCCGGCCGGTTGCGGGTCGGTTGGAGGACCGCGGCCGCGCTGACCTCCAGGCGCAGGTTGCTCGGAAAGGCCAGCCCGTCGAGCCGGTAGGTGCCGGGCGGCACGTACACGACCGCCTGGGGGTCGCCGGAGGGCCCGTCGGGGTAGCAGTGCGGGTCGCTGCCCGCCGCATCGGCCATCGCCTGCGTGAACCCGGCGGTGTCGTCCTCGCCGTCGGGCACCCGCGCGACGTAGCGCCCCACCGAGACCGCGCAGGCACTCGGCGTGACGGGCGCACTGGTCGGGATCCTCGGGTAGTCGATCGACCCCGCGGCTGCGCCGGCGGGCATCGGCCCGACAGTGAGCAGGGCGGCGCCGGCGAGTGCCGAGGCGGCGAGCAGGGACAGAGTGCGGGTCCGGCGCAACATTCGGTCCTCACGAGGTGAGTGCGTGGTGAACACGCACAGCGACCCCCGCGGTCGCGTTCTGTATACCCACTTCACGGCGAATTTATCAACCGGAATATCGGCGGTTCCGCCGGTGCCGCGGCGGAACGGCCGCGCGAGCGGACGCAGGGACCCCCCGCGCACCCGACAGAGCCTGCTTATCCTTGCTGCCTTCCGGCCCTGGGGAGGTTCGCAGGGTGTACGCCGCACGGGGGGTCGAGGGACCAGTGTACGGCGCCCGTATCCTGCTCCACGGAGGATTCGCCTAGTGGCCTAGGGCGCACGATTGGAAATCGTGTTGGGAGCAATCCCTCAGGGGTTCAAATCCCCTATCCTCCGCCGGCGCCGCCGCCGCGGGAGTTCCGCGGCGGCGTTCACGCCGCCACCCGGCGCCGCTCCGCACGCACCGGCGTGAGCGGGATCGCCAGCAGCGGGAAGACCGCGGCGATGGCGAAGCCGAACGCGTAGTGCGAGGTACCGATCGCCGCCCCGAGCGCCGGTGCGGTCGCCACGGCGGCGACATTCTGCACGGTGTTCTGCACCCCGAGTGCCCGCCCGGCCCATTCGGGGCCCGCGATCTCGGCCACCGAGGTGTAGGCGAGGCCGTTGTCGGCCACGGTGACGAGGGCGCCCAGCGCGAAGCCGGCGATGACGAACCACAACTGTGTCGCTGCGCCGACGGCGATCAGCACCATCAGCGCGGCGCTGGCCACCGCGAGCTGGCGCATGGGCCGAAGCCGGGACGCGACCCGATCGGACCAGAGGCCCGACAGCACGCGGCCGAGCGCGCCGGCCACCTGGAACGTGAAGATCACCCGGCCGGCCACCGCGGGGTCCCAGTGCCGCTGCTCGACCAGGTAGACGAGGGTGAAGGTCGCCACGGCGAACTGCGGCACCACCAGCATCGCGCTGGCCAGGTGGACCCGGACGAGCTCGCGCCGGCCCCGGTACGGCGACCCCGGCGCCTCGTCCGAGGCGGACCGCTCGGCGCGCGGCGGATCGGTCACCAGCAGGCGGGTGGCCAGGGCGGCCGCGGCGCACAGCGCGGCCGGGAACAGCATCGCCAGGTGCACACCGTGATCGCGGGCCAACGGCGGCAGGCTGATGGCCGCGAGGGCGACGCCGAGCGGCTGCGCCGTCTGGCGCGTGCCCATCGCGAGCCCGCGCTCGGAGCGCGGGAACCAGCCCATGACCATGCGCCCGCTGGCGGCGTTCACCGACGCGCCGGCCGCGCCGGCCAGGACGAGGGTCACGCCGAACGCCGGCACCCCGGGCACGAGCGCGGCCAGCACCAGCAGGCCGGCCGCGACACCCACGCCGGCCACGATGACCACCCGCTCGCCGCGCCGGTCGGCGGCCGCACCCCAGGCGATCAACGTCAGCAGTACCCCGACCATCGGCGCGGAGACCAGCAGGGTGGCGGCGAACGGGCCCACGCCCTCGTGACGCAGCTGGGGCAGCAGCATCGGGATGCCGTAGATGAAGGCGCAGGTCGCCGCCTGGGCGAAGGTGCCCACCGCGAGCACGACCCAGCGGCGACGATCCGGCACAGCTCCGAATCCTAGTCACCAATCTCAGAGTGAGAGATTACGATCTCAAATTATGGGAACGCATGAAGGCGTCGACCACTTCGGCGAAGCGCTGCGCGCGCCGCCGGTGCGGTTCATGACCCGTGTCGGGAAAGACGACCAGCTCGCTGCCCGGCAGGTGCTCGTGTGCCGCGCGCGCGTGCGCGACGGGGATGACCGGGTCGCCCTCGTTCCACACGAGCAGCGTCGGCACGTGGTCGGCCAGCGTGCGCATCTCGATGAACGACCCGCGCTGGCCGCCCGGTTCGATCACCGAGCGCAGCGCGGCGAAGAACGCGGCCCGGCCGTCGGTCGGGGTCAGCGCCCGCGACGCCCGCCGCAGGTTGGTCACGTTGTCGGCCGTGAGCCGCAGGGCACGGTGCAGGCGCGGCCGGGCGTAGAAGCGACGTAGACGGGGCCGCAGGGCCAGGCCGAGCACGGCCGGCGCCACCGGCAGTGCGGCCGCGCGCAGCAACGGGTGCACCTCACGGCCGAGGCCGCCCGCGGAGACCAGGACGAGGCGCTGCACCCGATGCGGGTACCGGGCGCCGAAGTGCACCGCGATCGCGCCCGCCGAGCGAGTGCCCGCACAGCGTCGTGGCCGGCACCCCCACGTGGTCGAGGAACGCCGCGAGCGAATCGGCGAACTGATCGAGGGAGTAGTCGCGACGCGGCTTGTCCGAGCGGCCGTGGCCGAGCAGGTCCAGCGCGAGCACGCGGCGGCCCGCGGTCGCCAGCGGAACCGATCGCGCGGTCCCAGGTGCTGGCGTCGGAGGCGAGCCCGTGCAGCAGCACCACGACCTCGCCGTCGACCGGGCCCGCCTCCAGGTACCCGAGGACGTGACCGCCGGCGACCGCCGTCCGGGTGTGGACCGTGGCGTTCACCGGGTCATCGGTCGACGAACAGCCGCACGGTGGTTCCGGCCCGCGACGAACGGATCTGGACGAGGTCGCACAGGTGGTTGGCCAGCCAGAGTCCCCGCCCGCGCGCGGCGTCGGGCGGCGGTGCGAAGCGGCCGAGCAGCGGGTCGGTGAAGTGGCCGCCATCGAGGACCTCGCAGACCACGGCGGCGCCGGCGAACCACACCCGGGCGGTGCACCGGCCGCCCGCGTGCCGCACGCTGTTGGTGCCGATCTCGTTGGCGGCCAGGACGAGGTCGTCGACGCGGTCGGCGGCGATGCCGTGGCGCACGGCCTGCTCGCGCACGAACTCGCGCAGCGCCACCAGTTGCGGGCCGACGATCTCGATGGCCACTGCGTCGCCGGGCGCGGGATCCAGCGGCGCCCCGAAGAGCTCGTCGATCAAGCCGGCGTCGTAGTCGTCGTTGTCGACCTCCTCGCCGCGGATCACCGGATGGCTGCGACGCATCTGCGCCAGGCAGTCGGCGTCCAGGCCGGTGTCGTCGTAGAGGCAGACCACGGACATCGGCCACGCCTGCAGCTGCGGGGAGTTGAGCACGCTCTCGGCCAGTTGCGCCTCGAGGAGGGCGTCGGGATCGCGGGTCGCCAGCACGGTCTCGTTCACCCCGAGCGCGCGGCGCCCGTCGCGCCCGGCGCCCTGGAAGCTGTCGAGCATCGTCGTGATGCGGCTCGGATTGCGACCGTGCTCGTCCGTCGCGACCATGGCCACGTCGTCGGCGTCGTCACCGAGCGCGGCCCGCACATCGTCGATCTTCTCCTGCCCGGCCAGGAAGATGAGGCGTTCGTCGCGGTCGAGGCCGTCGCGCAACATCGTCACCGACGCCGACACGAACTGCTCATGACCGCTGTAGGCCAGGGCCTCGTGCCGAAGTGGGTCGTGCATCCTCGTCCCGTCCAGCAATCGATCCTGTGCGACCTAGCGGAACCTGCGGGTCGACACTGCCCGCACGCGCGCGTCGAACAGGCAGAGTACCGCCGGCACGCTGCCGGGCCGGCGCAGGTCCCGACGCGCGCGAGCCCGCGTCGGGCGGTGGACTCAGGCCGCGTGCCGCTTACGCGACCGCTTCGCCGGGACGGCCTCGGGGGGCGTCGGCCGGGTGCGGGCCTGCGCCACCACCGCGTCGTCGATGCCGAGCATCGACAGCAGCATGCGGCAGTCCTGCGCGTCGAGCGAGCTCGCGGCGACAACGCGAACGGCGCCACGCTGCTGGTCGGCGTGCAACTGCTCCTCCGCCTCGATGCGAGCCAGATCGGTCTCCGAGATGGGGGTGCCGTCGATGGACGTCGTCCCGATGCGCGCGGTCATGGCAGCACCATTCCCCACGCATTTCGGGTTCTAACCTGTGGCCGGACCTATTGGTCGCGGACGTCCGGACACCGCAAAGCGGGCCTTCGGAACGCCCGATCAGCGGACCGGCGGCAGCTTCGCGACGTTGAGGAAGAAGTCGTCGATCTGGCTTGCACGACATGGGTGAAAGTGGTCGAAGTCGACCGGCTTGGTGACGAAGACGTTGGCGTGCAGGTCGTAGCTGCGCAGCGACGTCCTCGTCGGCGCCCGAGGTGGTCAGCACGACGACCGGGATGGTGCGCAGCGCCGGGTCGGCCTTGACCTCGGCTCGAGCACCTCGTGCCCGCTCTTGCCGGGCAGGTTGAGGTCGAGCAGGATCAGGTCGGGCCGCTCGGCGTCGCCGTATCCGTTCTCGCGCCGCAGGTAGGCCAACGCGGCGACGCCGTCGTGCACGACGTTGAGCCGCGGCTGCAGGCTGCTCGCGCTTCAGCGCTTCCTGCGCGATCAGCACGTCGCCCGGGTCGTCCTCGACGAGCAGCACCCCAGCGGACCGCGCGCGGACTCAGTCACGTGGTTCGGCACGACGTCCCACGCTCTCGGGAAGGGTGAACCGGAATGTCGCACCCGGCGGCGGACTCTACGTCAGCGAGCCAGATCCGGCCGCCGTGGAACTCGACGATGCTTGCCGGCACAGCGCCAGGCCGATCCCGGTGCCGCCGTAGTGGTCGCGCAGGTGCAGCCGCTGGAACACCGCGAAGATCCGCTCGGCGTACTGCGGGTCGATGCCGATGCCGTTGTCGCTCACCGTGAACGTCCACTTGCCGCTGGACGTCGTCGCGCTCGGCCGAGACCCGCACGACGGGCGGGACGTCCTCGCGCCGGTACTTGATCGCGTTGCCGACCAGGTTCTCGAACAGCGAGACGAGCAGCGCGCGGTCGCCGTCGAGCGTGGGCAGCGGGGTGAGCCGCTCGATGCGCGCCCCGGTCTGCTCGATGCGCTCGCCGAGAGTGGCCAGGGCCATGATCCAGCTTGCTGGTCCAGATCGAGCCGTTCGAAGCTCTCGGTGCTGCGCCCGACCCGCGACAGCGTCGAGCAGATCGGTGATCAGCGCCTGCATGCGCTTGGCGCCGTCGACGGCGAATGGATGTACTCGCGCGCCCGGTCGTCGAGCTCGGGCGCGTACTGCCGTTCGAGCAGCTGGCAGAAGTTCGCGACCTTGCGCAGCGGCTCGGACAGGTCGTGCGAGGCGACGTACGCGAACTGCTGCAGGTCGTCGTTGGACCGGGCGAGCTCCGCGCCGCGGGCCCGCAACTCGTCGCGGACGCCTTCGGCCTCGTCGAGCTGGCTCGCGATCTGCATCCGCATGGCCTCGACGTCGTGGCCCGAGCTCGATCAGCTCGACCGGGCCGTCGGGCACGATCTGCCGGTGGGTCGCCCCGGAGCTGACCTCCCGGGTCTGGGCGCCCGAGCCGGGTCGACCGGGCGCAGCACCCAGCGGCCGAGCCCGCGCCACGAGCAGGACACCCGACGCGAAGACGACGACAGCAGGGCGAACGCCGCGAGGGCGACGGCGATCTCGCCGACGCGTGGTCCGCGTGCTGCGCTCGGCCTCGGAACGGTCCGTGCAGCGCGGTGGTGAGTTCGGCCGCGCGCTGCCGGACAGGCGTCGAAGGCGGCCTTCGCGGCCTCAGCTGCGGCCGCGAGGGTGCCGGTGCCGCCGCCGCTCGACCTGCGCGATCAGCCGGCTGCGCCACCGCTGCGCCGCCAGGTCTCGGCGGCCCGTTCCACGGACGAGACGCTTGCAGCGCGAGGGCGCTCTCGCTCGCCCAGGTACGAGCGCAGGCGCGGCCGATGTCGTGCGGCCTGCTGCGTGGCGGTACTGGTGGTACGGCTGCAGCGACGCCGCGCGGTGGGTGAGCGCGTAGCCGCGCACACCCGTCTCCTGGTTCACGAGGTCGGCCAGCACCGCTGGACTGCTGACCGAGGCCGCGCGGCTGCCAGCGGTAGATGATCGTCGTTGCCTCGCGGTCACGAACCGGTCGGCCGCGTAACCGGCCACAGTCGCGACGACGAGGAACACGGCGGCGAGGACGGTGAAGGCCGTGACGTAACCGGCCGCGCAGCGACCAGACCCTGCCGCGCAGCGCCGCCGGCGGTCGTCATCCAGCCGGCATGACCGTCAGCACCACGGCCGCGGTGTCGTCGATCGAGTCGCGCGGGGCGCGCCGGCCAGCAGCGTCGGGCACCCAGGCGGCCGGCGGGGCGCCGTCGCGTGCTGGCAGTCCGCACCGACGGCCGGACGAGTTCGGCGACGCCGATGCTGTCGCGGTCCGACTGTCGAAGAACGCGTCGAGCAGCCCGTCGGTGTAGATGCACCACCGAGGTGCCGGCGGTCGAGCGGCAGATCGGTGCGCCGGCCACGGCGCGGCCAGTCGCGTGACGCGGACCGTCACGCCGAGCGGCAGGCCGACCCGGGCAGGTCGAGGTAGCGGCACGCCGTCGGCCGCGCACACGATCGGCGCCGGATGGCCGGCCAGGCGCACCGTCAGCTCGGCCGTCGAGTCGATCGTCAGGTCGCAGACCGTGACGTAGCGCGAGATCTGGTCGGCCTCGGCGCGCAGCAGCAGGGCCAGCGTGGGCAGGATCTGCTCGTCCGGGACACCGGCCAGCAGCAGCGTGCGCCAGGCGACGCGCAGGTGTACGCCGAGCGCCGCCTCGTCCGGGCCGTGCCCCATCACGTCGCCGACGATCGCCCGCACGCGTCCGTCGGCCGTCTCGACGACGTCGTAGAAGTCGCCGCCGAGCACGGCGTCGTCGCGTCCGGGCCGGTAGTAGGTCGAGCAGGTGACGGTGTCCGAGCGCAGCAGCGGGGTCGGCAGCAGGCCGCGCTCGAGGCGGGCCTGCTCGGCCGCGCTGACGCTGATCTCGCGCAGCTGCTCCTGGGTCGCCTGCGCCCGCTTGCGCTCGATGGCGTAGCGGATCGAGCGCTCGAGCATCTCGCCGGTGATCGCGTCCTTGACCAGGTAGTCCTGCGCGCCGGCGGCGAGAGCGTCGAGGCCGTCGCGCTCCTGGCGCCCGGTCAGCACGATGACCGGCGGTGCGCGGGGCCGCCGTCGACGATCTTGGTCACGCCGCCGTAGCCCGTCGCGTCGGGCAGGCCGAGGTCGAGCAGGATGCAGCCGGGCTGCTCGGCCAGGGCGGCCATCGCGTCGGCGAGCGTGCGCGCCAGGTGATCGACGTCGTCGGTGACGCCCGGCGTCGTCCAGGCAGGCCCGCACGAGCACGCGCGTCGCCGTCGTCGTCCTCGACGAGCAGGATCGTGACGTTCGCAACGTCGAACGACGCGAGCGTCGGCTCGCCCACCGTCACCCGTCCTTCCGCAGCGTCGCGCCGGTCGCGAGCGTGCCGACTGTACTCAGGCGCGCCGCAGGCGGCGTCTCGCGGGTTCCGACGCACTCGCTCGCGCGCGGCGTTCGCGCACTGCGCGTCCACCTGGGCGACGACCGAACCGGCGATCGCGGCCAGCGTCTCCACCTGTTCGGCCGTGAGCTGGTCGAACAGGTAGCGGCGCACCGATTCGACGTGCGAACGGCGCCGCCGCTTCGACCGTCGGCGCGGCCCGCGTTCGGTGAGCACGACGAAGGCGCCGCGGCGGTCCTCGCTGCAGTGGGACCGGCTCGACGAGGCCGCGCTGGGTCATCCGGGTCAGCTGGTGCGACAGCCGGCTCTTCTCCCAGCGCAGCGCCCGGGCGAGCTCGAGCACGCGCATGCCGGCCGTCCACGTGCTCGCTGAGCTGGACGAGCACGGCGAAGTCGGCGCTGGACAACCCGGAGGTGTCCTGCATCTCGCGGTTGAGCTGGCCGTTGAGCTTGGCCTGCATGTCCAGGATAGGCGCGCCACACCGCCTGCTCGCGCTGCGTCGAGCCAGCGCGGCGCGGTCTCGGCCCCGTCCGTCATGTCGCCCAGCATACGGCGACTTGTTGACACATCATCCGTTCCGATGCTACAGTTTGGTTGACAGCTCAACCAGCACGATGCCGAAGGAGACACCATGACTGCCGCAACCACCACCGATTTCGCCGCTCTGACCGGGCACCTACACCTTCGACGTCGCGCACAGCCGCTTCGGCTTCGTCGCCCGCCACGCGATGGTCACCAAGGTGCGCGGCGCGTTCAACGAGTTCGAGGGCACCGCCGCCATCGACGGCGCCGACCCGACGAAGCTCCACCGTCACGGTCGTCCTCGACGTCGCGAGCGTCGACACCCGCAACGCCCAGCGCGACGGCCACCTGCGCACCAACGACTTCCTCGACGCCGAGAAGTTCCCGAAGATCACCTTCACCTCGACGTCGATCACGCACGACGGCGGCGACGACTTCGAGGTCACCGGCGACCTGACCATCAAGGACGTCACCACGCCCGATCACCATCCCGCTCGAGTTCCAGGGCGCGGCCACCGACCCGTTCGGCAACCAGCGCATCGGCTTCGAGGGCTCGACGCAGATCAAGCGCAGCGACTACGGCGTCACCTACAACGCCGCGCTCGAGACCGGCGGCGTGCTCGTCAGCGACAAGATCACCCTCGAGTTCGAGATCTCGGCCATCAAGAACGCCTGACCGCCCGCCGTACCCCGCCTGCCCACCTGGAATGGTCGGATTTCGCCGCGAAAATCGACCACTTCGGGTGCGCAGGCGTCAGTCCTTGGCGTGGCCGGTGAACGCGGCCATCGAGTCGTAGACGCCGGTGCGGCGCAGCCACACGTCGCGCAGCCCCACCGGCAGGACCCCGCTGACCACCTTGTTCAGCCGCGAGGTCCACGGGACGATCAGGAACGGTCGGCCGTCGAGCATCGCCTTCCAGGAGCCGTCGACGACCTCGTGCTGCTCGAGCATCGGGGTGAACAGGATGCCCTTGGCCCCGTCGAACATGCCGGTGTTGATGTAGGTGGGGCAGACCGTGGTGACGCGCACGTGCTTGTGCCCGGCCTGTTCGAGCTCCAGGCGCACCGAGTCCGACCAGCCGGTGGCCGCCCACTTCGACCCGCAGTAGGCGGCCAGGCGGGGAACGGCGGTCAACCCCGCCGACGACGCGATGGTGAGCAGTCGGCAGTCCTCGTCGGCCTCGACCATGCCCGGCAGGAACTCGCGGGCCACCGCCATCGGAGCCACGGCGTTGATGGCCATCGTCGATTCGATGTCGGAGGCGGTGTTCTCCCAGAAGTAGCCGTTGCCGCGCACGATGCCGGCGTTGTTGACCAGCACCTGCACGTCACCCACCTCGCGGCGCACCAGCTTGGCCGCAGCGGCCACCTTGCGCACCGACGACACGTCGGCCACGTACGGGTGCACCGTGCCGCCGGCCGCCTCCAGCTCCGCGGCGGTGTCCTTCAGCGTGCTCTCGTTGATGTCCCAGAGCACGACCGAGGACGCTCCCTGCTCCACGGCCTTCGTGGCGAACAGCTTGCCCAGCCCCATCGCCGCCCCGGTGACCAGGACCGTCTTGCCCGCAACCGACTTCATGTGCTGCCTCCTACTTCAGTCCGGCGCGGCGCATGGTCCACAGCGCGACGGACATGGTCTTGGCCCAGGTCTGCTCCGACATGCCGGGCAGCGCGGCGATCGGCACCAGCCGCTGCACCGCCACCGTCTGCACGTCGGTGTACTTGAGGATTCCCTCCGCGCCGTGCCGCCGCCCGAGCCCGGAATCGCCGAGGCCGCCGGACGGGGCCTGCACGCTGGCCCAGGCGGCCACGTAACCCTCGTTGACGTTGACCGCGCCGACCCGCAGCCGCTGCGCGAGCTGCCGGCCGCGGCGCACATCACGGGTCCACACGCTCGCGTTCAGCCCGTACGCGGTGTCGTTGGCCTGCGTGATCGCGTCCTCGTCGTCGGCGACGCGGTAGATCGACACGACCGGCCCGAACGTCTCGTCGCCGTGGACGTCCATCTCGGGCGTGACGCCGGTGAGCACCGTGGGCTCGTAGAAGTACGGCCCGAGGTCGGGACGGGTCCTTCCGCCGGCCAGCACGGTGGCGCCCTTCGCGACGGCGTCGTCGACGTGCGCCTGCACCGTCGCCAGCTGGCGCGGGAAGGTCAGCGTGCCCATGTCCGACGAGTAGTCCAGCTCGGCCCCGAGACGCATGGCCCGCACCCGGGTCAGGAACTTCTCGAGGAAGTCGTCGTACACGTCGGCGTGGACGTACATCCGCTCCATCGACTCGCACAGCTGCCCCGCGGAGGAGAAGCAGGCCCGCACGGCTCCCTCGGCCGCGCGTTCGACGTCGGCGTCGGCGAGCACCAGCATCGGGTTCTTGCCACCGAGTTCGAGCGAGCAGCCGATCAGCCGGGCCGCGGCCTGGGCCGCGATGCCACGGCCGGTGGCGGTCGAGCCGGTGTAGTCGACGAAGTCGGCGTGCTCGACGAGCGGGCCACCGACGTCCTTGCCGCGGCCGAGCACGACCTGCCACACGTCGGCGGGCAGGCCGGCCTTCTCCGCGAGTTCGTGGGCCCACAGCGTGGTCAGCGCCGTCTGGTTGTCCGGGCGGGAGACGACCGCGTTGCCCGCGACCAGGGCCGGCAGCGCGTCGGACACCGACAGCGCCAGCGGGTAGTTCCAGGGCGAGATCACGACGACGACGCCCTTGGGGTGGCGAACCTCCTGGGCGGAGGTGAGCAGGGGCAGGGCCCCGCCGCGGCGCTGGGTGCGCAGGTGCCCGGCCGCGGTGCGCGCGTAGTAGCGGGCGTTGATCGCGACGTCCGCGACCTCCTCGAAGGCATGGGCGCGCGCCTTGCCCGTCTCCGTCTGGACGATGTCGAGGATCTCGCGCTGTTCGCGCAGCAACAGGTCGTGCAGGCGCGCCAGCACCCGGGCCCGTACGCCGACCGGCCGCGCCGCCCACTCGCGCTGGGCTGCGCGGGCCCGCTCGAACGCCTCGGCGACGTCGCTGCGCGAGGACTGGGGCAGCGTGGCGACGAGCGCGCCGGTGGCCGGGGCCCGGGTCTCGACCGACGGTGCGTGGCCGGCGGTGGCCCGTGCGGTCAGCTCGGCGACCCGCTGCCCGGCCAGCGCCGCGGCCCGGTCGACCGACCTGTCCCCTGCCGTGGTCGCAAGATCCGGGGAATCGGCAGCCGCACCAGGGGACAAGTCACTGGCGGGTGCGGGACGGGTGGCGGTCATCTTCTCTCCGGACGGCCCGTTCGGTGGCCTCGCGAGATTTACCCGAACGCTTATGTTCGCTGAACAACACTGTTAGCGTAAAGGCATGACCGCGGACCCTGTCAAGTCGGAGGGCATGTCCGGGCACCGACCCGCCGCCCGGCGGCGCGGTCGGCCGCCGCAGTCAGCGGCCGAGGCCGAAGCAGTGCGCCGGCGCATCGTCGCGGCCACACGGGAGGTGTTCGCCGAACACGGGTCGCACGGGCTGAGCGTCGCGCTGATCATCGAGCGCGCCGGCATCGCCCGGCCCACCTTCTACCGCTATTTCGCCAACACCGAGCAGCCGCTGCAGTCGGTGCTCGACGAGTCCGACCGCGCGCTCGTCGGCGGGTTGCAGGCCGCACTCGACGGTGCGGCGGACGAGGTGGGCATGGTCGCGGCCGGCATCGACGCCTACCTGGCCTGGGCCAAGGGGCTCGGCCGGGCCCTGCGTCCGCTGTTCTCCGAGCTGCACGACCCGACGTCACCGGTGTCGCCACACCGCGAGCGCACCCTCGACCTGCTGCGCTCGCGGCTGCTGGCCCGCTTCGCGGCGCTCGGCCGCCCCGCCCCGCCGCCGCAGGACATCGACGTCCTGCTGAACACCTTCGAGTACGTCGGCTTCCGCCTGGCGCTCGCCGGGCCGGCCGACAGCATCGACCTCGGCTGGGCGCGCACGACCATGGCCCGGGTGGCCGTGGCGCTGCTCGGCACGCCCGAGGACCTCGCCCGCGCCCTCGAGGTGCCCGGCCTGCTGCGCGCCGGCGACTGACGGACGCCGTCGCCTACCCGACGGAGCCGATCGTCAGGCGCAGCCGTGGCCGTTCTTGCGGTAGAAGTTCGCCCCGGTGATCGACGGCCTGGTCCTGCCGTGCGACGGGTAGGCGGTGTCGAACCACTGGGTGAAGAAGCGCGACAGCTTGCTCGTGCACGGGCCCGACTGGTCGGGCAGGTACTCGGAGAAGGCGGTCTCGAGCTGCGGCTCGGTGATCGTCTTGCCGCCGTAGGTGCGCTGGATCGCCTGCCCGGCCCGGTTGAACGCCGACGCACCCATGATCCGGCGCAGCGCCAGGTAGGCGGTGCCCGGCCGGGTGTAGGTCGACGACCCCGAGAACAGCGACGCCGCGGTCGGATCGGAGGGCACGCCGGTGAACAGCGAGGTGCGGGCGTAGTTGCTGGCGAACCGGGCGGCCAGGCTCGCCTCGAAGGCGGCGTTGCCGGCCGGGGTCGACGGCCCCCCGGCGGCGAGCTCGGCCTGCCGGGCGGCGTAGTAGTACTCGGCGAGCGTCGCCATGCCCTCCTTGAAGAAGGTCATGTTGTAGTTGCTCTCGCTGACGTTGTCACCCCACCACTGGTGCATGTTCTCGTGGTAGAGCGTCCCCGTGCTCACCCGCCCGCCGGCGAAGGTGATCATCGTTTCCATCTCCTCCTCGAAACTGGCCGAGGGGACGCCGACGAGGACACCGGCCGAGGTGAACGGGTAGGTGCCGTTGAACTGGCTCTCGAAGTCGGTGATGTCCTGCTGCATCGCGATGATCGCCGCGTTGGTCGCCTTCTGGGCGTCCGGGATCGAGCTGCCCTGGACGGTGTAGTACGTGACCCCGTTGTCGGCGACGCGCTTGGACAGGTCGAACGTCCCGACGCTGTTCTCCACCAGGTAGCTGGCCACCGGCGAGGCCATGTGCCAGTGGAAGTAGGAGTAGCCGTGGGGGAAGCCGGCGTCGTGGCCGGTCTTCTGCTCGACCATGATGCCGTTGGCCACGGCCGTGCGGCCCTGCGTCACGTAGTCGTAGAAGTCGTAGGTCGGCTTCGCGCTCGGGTGGTCGTTGAGCGGCATCCAGTCCTCGGTGCCCACCGGCTCCGTGGTGACGAACCCGCCGTCGCCGGCCGGGTCGTCCGAGCGGAACCAGCCCTCGGTGGTGCCGTCGCCGTCACGGTGCACGCCGGGGCGCCCGGTGTAGGCGACCTCGACGACGAACTGGGACCCGGCCTCGAGACTCGCCGCGGGCGTGATCACCAGCTTGTTGGCCGGGCACGGGGTGCCGTCGGCGGCGTCGTCACCGGCCGCGTCGGGCGGCAGCTCCGGGCTGCAGGCCGGGGGCAGCGGGTTGTGGTCGGGGCCGCCGACGACGGCGTTCTGCCCGGCCTGGTGTGCTCGCGGGTCGGGGTCGTCCGGACCGTTCGGGTCGCCGGGATAGGTCGGGCGCACGAAGCGGAAGTCGGCCGGCTGGCCGTTGACCGTGACCGAGCCGACGCTCATGTCGGGGCCGACATCGGCGTCGGCCGAGCTGCGCTCGAAGTCGAGGCTGAACTCGGTCAGGCACTGGGTGGCGACGTCGGTGAGGTCGACGTGGTTGCCCGGCAGGAAGTCGTTGCTGACCGCGTCGTAGCGCATGTGCACGTCGGTGTGGACGCTGGCGTAGCCGCCGTTACCGGTGTCGGGGTAGACGTGGTCACCGGCCTGCGACAGCGTCCGCGCCCCCGCCGAGCAGGCGGCGCCCGACGCCGACGACGGGGCGGCCAGAGCGGCCGCCGCCGCGCTCGTCATGGCCAGGCAGGTCCCCAGAGCAAGTACAGCTCGCGTTCGGATCGTCAGCACAAGGGACAGCTTGCCGGATAAGTCCGGCGGGCGATACGCCCGGTTACTGGCGATCGGCGCCGGAGCGGCTGTCGCGACGTCGCCGGTCGTGGCCGTGCCAGTCGAGCAGGAGGATGGTGGCGTCGTCGGCCAGCGCGGGGCCGGCGACCTCCAACACCGCGTCGGCCAGTTGCCGGGTCGCCTCGCGCGGGTGCAGGTCACTGGTCCGACCGAGCAACTCGGGCAGCACCAACGCGGCGGCGCGGCGTTCGAGCATGCCGTCGGTGACGACCACGAAGCGGTCGCCGGGCGCCAGCTGCAGTTCCGTCCGGCGGTACCCCCTGCTCTCGTTCAGGCCGAAGGGCAGATCGACGGGCAGGTGCACGGGCTCGACCGCATCGCCGCGGATCAGGAAGGGCGGCACGTGCCCGGCGTTGACCAGCCCCAGGACGCCGGTGCGCAGCTCGAGCCGGCCGAGCAGTCCGGTCACGAAGGCGCGCTCGGCGTGGTCGCGGATCGCCGCGTCGGCGGCCGCCGCCTGGTCCAGCACGGACGCTCCTGCGCGGCGGGAGTTGCGCAGCGCGCCGACGCAGAGGGTCGCGGTGAGCGCGCTGGACACCCCATGACCCATGGCGTCGGTCACCGACAGGTGCAACTGATCGCGGTCCACGGAGTAGTCGAAGGTGTCGCCGCCGATGGTCGCGGCCGGCTCCAGCCAGGCGGACACCGTGAACTCGCCGCCTTCGCAGGTGAACGCGCCCGGCAGCAGACGTCGCTGGATCTCGGCGCTCAGCTCGAAGGGGGTGGTCCGCTGACCCCACTCGAACAGGTCCGTGTGCCGTCGATTGGCGATCACGACGAAGGCGAGCAGGTGGGCGGCGCGTTCCACCGCCTGCACCGCTTCGTCGCTCGGTTCAGCGTCGAGAAAGACCTCGAGCAGGCCGACGACCTCGCCGCGTTGGCTCACCGGGGCCAGCAACCGGCAGCCGCCGGACACCCCGACCGAGAGGGGACGTTGCTCGGCCAGCACCCGGGCGACGACGCTGTCGGTCAGCGGCACGGTCTCGGCCGACTCGTGACCCTGGCGCCGGGCGTCCGCAGGCCCCTCGCCGTTGCCGAGCCGGACGAGGGCGCGGCCGGCCAGATCGGCGATCAGGAAGGACACGTGGGCCGCGCCCAGGGTGGCGGCGAGCCTGGCGGTCACCGCCTGCACCGCATCGACCGGCGAGGCCGCCTCGACCGCTTCCAAGGCGTCCGAGAGCTCCCGGCCCGGGCGAGACGACGACACGGGCCGAAGGGTAGGGCCTGCCGGGCGAGCGACCAAGGCCCCGCCGCGCGACGGCGCACCACTACGGCCGTCGACGCAGGAACCCTACTGGATGAAGGTTGAGGGCGGTGGCGGTGGGATTCGAACCCACGGTGGTTTTACCCACACACGCTTTCGAGGCGTGCTCCTTTGGCCGCTCGGACACGCCACCGCCGAAGAGGCTACCGGACGCCGGCGGCGTCGTTCCCCGACCACTCGACGGGTCGGAGCCGGTCAGCGGCGGGCGGCGAAGAAGCCGTCGAGCAGGGCCGCGCACTCGGCCGCCCGCACCCCGGCGCTGACCTCGGCGCGGTGGTTGAGCCGGCGGTCGCGCACGACATCACGCACCGAGCCGACGGCGCCGGCCTTCGGGTCCCAGGCGCCGAACACGATCCGGGCCACGCGCGCCAGCACGATCGCGCCGGCGCACATCGTGCACGGTTCGAGGGTGACGGCCAGCGTGGCGCCGGCCAGCTGCCACGAGCCGGACGCGGCGCCGGCGCGGCGCAGCGCCAGCACCTCGGCGTGCGCCGTGGGGTCGTGCGCCGACTCGCGCTCGTTGTGCCCGCGGCCCAGCACCTTCCCGTCCGGGCCGATCACCACCGCGCCGACAGGTATCTCGCCCGCCGCCGCCCGCGAGTCGGGCCTGCGCCAGCGCCAGCTCGATCAGGGCCGCGTCGTCAGGCGGGTCATCCGGCCGGTTCACCCGCGCAGGTCTTCGAACACCTCGCCGCACCCGGCCTTCTCGCACACCGCGAGCAGCAGGTCGACCGGCAGCGTGCCCTGGTGCACGCTCATGTCGATCAGATCCCCCGCCGGCATGCCGAGGTCCTCGACGATCTCGGGCTCGCCGAAGGGCGCGCTGTCGTGCGCGACCGGAGCGTCGTCGTCATCGGCCAGCTCGTCGCCGCCGATCTCGGTCGAGTTCCTCCGCGACCAGTGCCGCCACCCGGTAGGCGTCGGCCGCGTGGCCGTCGGACAGGAAGGCCCGTGGGTCCTCGGTGTCGTCGTCGAGGCGCACGAGCGCCGCGTACTCGTCGTCCTGCTCGATCAGCAACAGCCGCACCTCGCCGGCGCTGTCGCGCAGCACGTCGCCGAGGTCGGCCAGCGATTCGCAGTCGTCGAGCGAGACCTCCGCACCCGACCAGCCGGCGTCCGTACGGGTGAGGACGGCCGCGAAGTGCGACATCAGGTGGCGCCCGACGGCGTGTGCGCGGCCCCGCTGGCCTGCGCGAACTGTTCGGTGATGTCCAAGCGGTCGGCGATGGCGTCCAGCATCTCCTCCGGCAACGCGTCGAGATCGTCGATCAGGTCCTCCATCTCGTCCTCGGTCAGCCCGAGGTCGTCGAACAGGTCGAGGTCGCCCACCGGCCAGATCTCGTCCAGCTCGTCGTCGGCGGGCGGGTCCTCGCCGAGGCGCCGCATCGCCTGCTCGGCGAGCGGGAACTCGACGGCCGCCGTCAGGTCGGACAACAGCAAGGAGATGCGCACGCCGTCCTGCCGGGCGATGACGAAGAACTCCTCCTCGACGCAGGCGATGACGAACGGGCCGCCCTCGGGAGGTTGGGAGCGCAGCGCCGACAGCAGGGCGCCGAGGTCGTCGAGCACGGCCGGCGGCAACGGTTCCGCGCGCCACGCCGCGTCCTCCCGGAACGCCGCTATCGCGAACCCCCGCTGTGTCACCGTGCTCACCACCCCTGCCCGAGGACCCCGTTCGACGCCTGTCGATCCTGGCACGGACGCCTGGCCGGAGGAAGGCGTTCGTGCGCTACGCTATAACGTCGTCCGGGTGAGCGGCCGCGACGACGATCCGCACCCACGGGCCGCCTTCTCGCGCGCGGCCGTGCTCGGCCTCGGCCAGATCGGCGGATCGCTGCTGCGGGCCCTGCACGAGGTCGGGCTGCAGGTCGTCGGTTACGACGTCGACCCGGCCGGCGCCGCTGCGGCCAGCGCCTCCGGGTTCCCGGTGGCCCCGACCGACGCCGCCGCGGTGCACGGCGCCGACCTGGTCGTGCTCGCGATGCCACTGCCCGAGGTCCCGCCCGCCCTCCACTCGCTCGCGCCGCACCTGGGCCCGGGATGCGTGCTCACCGACGTGGGCACGCTCAAGCAACCCGTGCGCGCGGCCGTGCGGGACACGACACCCGACGTCGCGTTCGTGGGCGGCCACCCCCTCGCCGGCGTCGAGCAGACGGGCTGGGCGGCCTCGGACCCCCGCCTGTTCCGCGACGCGCCGTGGGCGCTCGCCCTCGAGGACGACACCGACCTCGACGCGTGGCTGCGCTTGGCCGAGCTGTTGTGCGAGCTCGGCGCGCGGCCGGTGCCGACCACCAGCGCCGAGCAGGACGCGGCCGTGGCGCGGGTCATCGGCCTGCCGCACGTGCTGGCCGAGGCGCTGGCCCTCACCGGGCTGCACGGCGGCCCGCTGGGGCTGTCCCTGGCCGCGGGTTCCTACCTGTCCGGTTCGCGGGTGGCCCGGACCCGCCCCGACCTCGTGTCGTCCTGGTGCGACGGCAACGCCGCCCTCGTCGCGGCCCTCGACGACGCGATCGCCCACCTGTCCGGGGCCCGCGACGCCCTGGCCGCGCACGGCTCGATCCTCCCGCTGGCCCGCGCCGGGCACCGCGCGCGCATGGAGTGGGAGCAGCGCCGCGTCGCGCCCGGTGGAGATCGAGGCCGACGCCGCGCGGCTGCGCGAACACGGCAGCGGCGGCGGCTGGGTCACGGCCGTGCTGCGCGACGCGGACGGCGTCCGCCTGCTCGGCATGCGCCCCGCCGATTGAGCCCGCTGACCGCGCCGGCCGGCTGAGCCGCCGCCCAGCCGCTTGGAGCGCGGTGCGGGTGTCCCTTATGCTGGTGGCTGCAACCAGCGGGGCTAGCATGATGCGGTTCGCCCTCATCGTCTAGAGGCCCAGGACGCCGCCCTTTCAAGGCGGTAGCACGGGTTCGAATCCCGTTGGGGGCACAAGCCGGGAAACCGGTGGTCAAGGCCCAGTAGCGCAGCTGGTTAGCGTGCCGCCCTGTCACGGCGGAGGTCGCGGGTTCAAGTCCCGTCTGGGTCGCCATGCGTGAGCGTCTGCTCCTCGCCGCCCACGGCACGGCGTCGTCGACCGGAGCCTGCACCCTGTACCGGCTGGCGGATGCCGTGGCCGCGGCGCGGCCGGACCACGAGGTCGACCTGTGCTTCCTCGACGTCATCGGCCCGAGCCTGGCCGACGCCCTGGACGAGCGGCCCACGGTCGTGGTCCCGGCACTGCTGTCCACCGGCTACCACGTGCAGGCCGACATCCCCGCCGCCGTCGCCGCGTACCCGCGCACCCGGGTCGCCCGCCACCTCGGGCCGGACCCGCTGCTGGTCGACGCATTGGTCGACCGGCTCACCGGCGACGGGCGTGCCACCACGGTGCTGGCGGCCTCCGGGTCGCGCCGGGCCGAAGCCGCGGCCGAACTGGTCGTCGCGGCCGACCTGCTCGGTCGGCGCCTCGGCCGCGCCGTGCCCACCGTGACGGTCGGCACCGAACTCACCCGCCGGCTCGAGGAGATCACCGGCCCGCTCCGGGTGGCCACCTATCTACTGGCCGAAGGCACCTTCCTCGACGGGCTGCGCGCGGCCGTGGGCGGTCGGGGACCGGTCTCGGCGCCGCTGGGCGCCCACCGCGCGGTGGTGGAAGTGGTGTGGCGGCGCTACGACGCCGCCGCGGCCACCCGGTAGACTTCGCCCGGTTCGCGCGCCCCAGGCACGCGTCCGGCCAGGTAGCTCAGTTGGTACGAGCGTCCGCCTGAAAAGCGGAAGGTCGACAGTTCGATCCTGTCCCTGGCCACCGTTCCCGGCTCAGGCGCCCTTGTGAGCGTCGTACACGTGCCGGAAGGCATCGGCCACCTTCGGGTGCTTGTCGAGCAGCGGGCGCAGCTTCTCGTTGTCGATGCGCAACCCGCTGACCCGGCTGGACGAGGTCACCGTCGCGCTGCGTTGCCCGCCGTCGAGCAGGGTCACCTCGCCGACGAGGTCACCCGGGCCCAGGGTCGCGATCTGCTCGCGCTGGTGGAACACGAGCGCCTCGCCGTTGACGAGCACGTAGCAGGCGTCGGCCGGAATGCCTTCCTGGACGAGGGGCCAGCCGGCCGGCAGCGCGAACGGCCCGCCGGCCTCGACCAGTGCCTTCACGTCGTCCTTGCTGCAGCCGGCGAACGTGTCGTACCCGCTGAGCGTGGAGACGAGCTCCCGCTTGTCACCCGACATTTGTGCCCTCCGCACCGCTTCGCGCTCTCAAGACCGCCGGGCGGCTGCGCGCCGCCCTTGCCCCGCGGAGCCTAGGGCACCCCGTGACCGCACGCATGGCGGCGATCAGAGTGGCTCGCCCGCCCCGTGCTCGGGCCGGTGGTCGGCGTGCGACTCGGGGGCGGTCGCGCCGTCCTCGTGCCGGGCACCGCGCGCGGCCCCCGCGCTGGAACTCGCGGCGACGACGGGGCTGGGGGCGTCGCCGCCCGCCGGCGAGCTGCCTGTGGCGAGCGCCGGCCCGACCGGCGCGGCGGCCTCCCGGCGCGCCTGCTGCCCCGAGACCGTACGCAGCGGGACCTCCTTCATCGCCGCTGAGAAGACCACCGCGAGCAGCAGCACGCAGGCACCGACGAGGAAGACGAGGTCCATCGCGTCGGAGAACCCGACCAGGAACGGGTGCGACAGCGGTTTGGCCACGCCGCTGAGGAAGGACGTGTCGTTGAGCCCGGAGCTGTGGGTGACGTGGCGGAGCTGGTCAGGGTGGGCCGCGGCCGCGGCGCGGAAGTCCGGGGTGGCCGCGGCCTTGTGGTACTGGCTCCTGACGTTGTCGCCGGCGGCCGAGAACAGGATCGACAAGAAGATGGCCGTGCCCAGGGAGCCGCCGACCTGGCGGAAGAAGGTGACGGCAGACGTCGCGACCCCCATGTCCCGCGGCTCGACGGAGTTCTGCATGGCCAGGACGATGCTCTGCATGTTCATGCCGAGGCCCATGCCGAAGATGGCCATGTAGATGTCGGTCTGCCACAGCGGGGTGTCTGCCCCGATCCGGGTCATCACCAGCAGGCCGACGACCATCAGGATCGACCCGGCGACGGGGAAGATCTTGTAGCGACCGGTGCGCGAGGTGACCTGACCGGACAGCAGTGATGCGCTCATGATCCCGGCGACCAGCGGCAGGATGAGCAGACCCGCCTTCGTGGGCGACGCGCCCTTCACGATCTGCAGGTACAGCGGGATGCACGACAGGCCGCCGAACATGCCCATGCCGACGATGGTGGCCTGGGCCGATCCGAGGGAGAACACACTGCCGCGGAACAGTCGCAGCGGCAGGAGGGCGTCGTCGCCCATCGCCGCCTGGACCCGGACGAAGCCGATCAGGCCCAACACGCCCACGACGTAACAGACGAACGCGCCGGGCGAGGCCCAACCCCACGTACGGCCCTGTTCAGCGATGATCAGCAGCGGCACCAGACCGACGACGAGCATGCCGGCGCCGCCCCAGTCGATGCGGTGCTCGCGGCGGGTGTGGTCGAGGTGCAGCACGCGGACGACGACGAACAGGGCGAGCGCGCCGATCGGCACGTTGATGTAGAAGATCCAGCGCCAGCCCGGGACACCGAGGATGCTGGCCTGGCCGGCGAAGAAGCCCCCGACGACGGGCCCGAGGACGGACGCGGTGGCGAACACCGCCATGAAGTAGCCCTGGTAGCGCGCCCGCTCGCGCGGCGGGATGATGTCGCCGATGATCGCGAGCGCGAGCGGCATGAGGCCGCCGGCGCCGATGCCCTGGAACGCGCGGAACGCGGCCAGCATGTACATCGACTGCGCGAGCCCGCACAGCGCGGAGCCGGTGACGAAGATCGTGATCGCCAGCATGAAGAACGGCTTGCGGCCGTAGAGGTCCGACAGCTTGCCGAACAGCGGCGTCGAGATGGTCGACGTGATGAGGAACGCCGTGGTGACCCACGCCTGGGCCGAGAGCCCGTTGAGGTCGTCGCCGATCGTGCGGATGGCGGTGGCGACGATCGTCTGGTCGAGCGCGGCCAGGAACATGCCGAGGATGAGGCCCGACAGGATCGTCATGATCTGCTTGTGACTCAGGCCGTCCCCCCCGGTGGGGGCGGCGCCGACGGCACCCGGCTTCTCGGTCGACACGGACATCAGTCGTTGCTCCTCGCGTGTACGGAAGCGGTGGCGATCCGCTCTCGGATCCAGTCGTCGTCGACCGCGCCGTAGGCGGCCGTGAAGCGTTGCAGCATGCCGGCGAACTCGCGCAGTTCGCGTTCGTCCCATTCGGCGAGCATGTGGGCGAAGTAGTTCAGCCGGATGCGGTCGTGCTCGGCGAGGACACCCTCGCCCTTCGGGGTGACCACGAGCAGGCTGGCGCGCCCGTCCTGCGGGTCGGCGCGGCGCTCGAGCAGCCCGTCCCTGACCAGCGCGGCCACCTGCCGGCTCACGGTGGAGGGGTCGGAGTGCAGGCAGTCGGCGACGGCGCCGGCGCGCATCGGGCCCTCCTGGCCGACGACCCGCAGCAGGACATGCGCCGACCACTCCACGTCGTGCGCGGCGGCGGCCAGCATCCGGGCGCGGGCGCGGCCGAGCGTGCGGCTCAGTTCCAGCACGCCGTCGGCCACGCCCGCGACCTCGGCCGAGGCCGGCGTCGGGGACGGCGGTGCCGACGAGGCGTCGGTGAGGGCCGTGTTGGCCATTCCTGCTCCCCCGCATCCGCGTAACTAGTTGTTGGATACAAGCATCTACCCGGCCCGGGCGTCACGGCAACCCGTTTCAGGCCGTTGCCAGCCACCCAAGTGGGTTCAAGTGGACAGACGGCCGCGTGAACGGTAGATAACTGTGTGTGACGGGTAAGAGGTCGTCACGCCGGAGGTGGGCCGGCGAGCTTCGCGGGGATCGGGCAACATCAGCTGGGAGAATTCTCGTGGAGACCGTTCGCCGTCGTACCCTTATTGCCTCCTTGACCGTGCCTATCGCCGTATCGGCGGTGTTTATCGGGACCGGGCCCGATGCCCTGGCCAGCGGGTCGGCCGGCACCGATCCGACGCACGTCACGCGGGGGACCGCCGCCAACCGAGCCGTCCGCGTGACTACGGACGGTGACAGCTACACCAGCAGCGCCTATCCCGGCACCGGCTACGGCTCGGCCGCCGACGTGCGGGTGGGCAGCGGTTCGGGCAGTACCAAGACCGCCTACGTGCACTTCACCGTGCCGAGCGCCGACGTCGGGAAGGTGACCAGTGCCGCGCTGGTCCTGACCCGCACGGCCCACCACCTGCCGAGCACCACGATCAGTGCGCGGTCGGTGACCGGGAGCTGGAACGAATCGGCGCTCACCGCGGCCACGGCACCGGCGACCGGCGCCACCCTAGGCACCCGACCGGTGTCCGCCGCGTCGAACAGCGTCACCTTCGACGTGACCAGCGCGGTCAAGGGAAAGCCAGCCGCGTCCTTCGCCCTCACCTCGCCGATCACCACCGACGTGGCCATCTTCAACTCGCGGGAATCCGGCGCCGCGGCGCCGGCACTGGTCCTGAAGATCAGCAACGATGTCCCGGTGACCGGCGGCGGCGGCAAGTGCGCCGTGACGACCAACATGGTGTCGACGTGCCAGGTCTGGCTGGGTGACGCCCCCGAAGCGCATGCGCTGAACTACTCGCCGACGTCGAGCAAGCTCGCTACCGACGAATCCTTCTCCGGTCGCAAGTTCGACATCGTGCACGACTACTCGACCAACGGTCAGCTGTTCCCGAACGCCGACCTGCTCAACCTGACCGCCCAGGGGCGCACGCTGCTCGAGAACTGGAAGCCGTCCACCAGCCTCACCTGGGCGGCCGTCGCCGCGGGCAAGGCGGACGCGACCATCGACGCGGAGGCCGCGTATCTCAGGAGCCACGTGACCCGCCCGTTCTTCCTGACGATCTACCACGAGCCCGAGGACAACGTGAACGCCTCGTCGGGCTCGGGGATGACCACCGCCGACTACGTGGCGATGTACCGGCACACCGTGGCCCGACTGCACGCCGACGGCGCCACGATGTTCCGCACCGTCATGAACTACATGGGCTACTACCACTGGGACTCCATGCGCGACGCGCTGTACCCCGGTGACGACGTGGTCGACTGGATCGCCTGGGACCCCTACATGCACTACCCGAGCAACAAGACGGGCGGCGACTTCGCCAGCCTGGTGAACACCGCGCACGGGTCCAGCCCGGGCTTCTACTCCTGGGCCACGTCGAAGCACCCGGGCAAGCCGCTCATGCTCGCCGAGTGGGGCGTCTACGACGACCACCTGTCCGGCAACCCGATGGGGCCGGCCCAGTTCTACGGATCGGTCGCGACCGAGCTGAGCCGTTTCCCGGCGCTGAAGGCGCTCGTCTACTTCACGATGAACCCGAAGGACGTGCCGGCCGGTGGAGCGACGTCACCGACCATCACCGCCCCGGGCCTGTCGGCCTGGCGCACGCTGGCCCAGAACCCGATGCTCAACTCGGCCACGGCCGCGGCGGGGCGCTACCGCAGCGCGACCCTGGCGCACTGACGGCCGGGTCCTCACCGGAGACCGAGGATCTCCACTGCCTGCTCGCGCATCTGGACCTTGCGCACCTTGCCGGTGACCGTCATCGGGAACTCGTCGACCACGTGGACGTAGCGCGGGATCTTGTAGTGCGCGAGGCGGCCGGTGCAGAACTCACGCAGCGTCTCGGCGGTGAGCGGCGCCGCGCCGTCGCGCACCCGCACCCAGGCCATGAGTTCCTCGCCGTACTTCTCGTCGGGCACCCCGATGACCTGCGCGTCCACGACGTCGGGGTGGGTGTAGAGGAACTCCTCGATCTCGCGGGGGTACACGTTCTCGCCGCCGCGGATGACCATGTCCTTGATCCGTCCGACGATCTGCAGGTAGCCGTCGGCGTCCATGGTGGCGAGGTCGCCGGTGTGCATCCAGCCGTGGCGCAGCACGTCGGCGGTCTTCTCCGCCTCGTCCCAGTAGCCGATCATCACCGAGTAGGCGCGGGTGCACAGCTCGCCGGGCGCGCCGCGCGGCACCGGCAGATCCGTCTCCGGATCGACGACCATCACCTCCACGTGCGGGTGGACGCGCCCGACCGTGCCCGTGCGCCGCTCCAAAGAGTCGTCCTTGTGGGTCTGGGTGGACACCGGCGAGGTCTCGGTCATGCCGTAGGCGATCGTCACCTCGGCCATGTTCATCTCGTCGATCACGCGCTTCATGATCTCGACGGGGCACGGTGAGCCGGCCATGCATCCTGTGCGGAGGGTGGACAGGTCGAAGTCGGCGAAGTCGGGCAGCGCGAGTTCGGCGATGAACATCGTGGGCACGCCGTACAACGAGGTGCACCGCTCGTCCTGCACCGCGCGCAGGGTGGCGGCCGGGTCGAAACCGGGGGCGGGGATGACCACGCAGGCACCGTGCGAGGTGGCGGCCAGATTGCCCATGACCATGCCGAAGCAGTGGTAGAAGGGCACCGGCACGCAGATCCGGTCCTGCTCGGTGTAGCTCATCCCCTCCCCGACGAAGTAGCCGTTGTTGAGGATGTTGTGGTGGCTGAGGGTGGCGCCCTTCGGAAAGCCGGTCGTGCCCGACGTGTACTGGATGTTGATCGGGTCGTCGAAGGTCAGCTGGCCGCCCCGCCGGTCGAGGTCGCCCGCGGGGACGTCGCGCCCCGCGGCCAGCAACTCTTCCCACGACCGGTCGCCCAGGTAGACGACCTCGCGCAGATCCGCCAGCCCCGGTGCGACCTGCTCGACCATCGATCGGTAGTCGCTGGTCTTGAACGACAGCGCCGACACGAGGACCGCGACGCCGGACTGGCGCAGGACGAACTCGAGCTCGTGGGTGCGGTAGCTGGGGTTGATGGTGACCAGGACCGCGCCCACGCGCGCCGACGCGTACTGGGTCAGGAACCACTCGGCGCAGTTGGGCGCCCAGATGCCGACCCGCTCGCCCTTGCCGATCCCGCGGGCCAGCAGGCCCCGCGCGAGCTCGTCGACCGCGGCGTCGAGCTCGGCGTAGGTGTAGCGCCGGGCGCCACCCAGGTCGACCAGGGCCTCGCGGGCCGCGTGGCGCGTAGCACTCGCGCGCAGGTTCTCCCCGATCGTCTCGCCCAGCAGCGGCTGGGCGGAGGGGCCGCTGGCGTAGGAGAGGTGGCGCGCGGCGTGCGGGCTGCTCGGCATCACCACACGGTAGGACGCGCGATTGCCCCTGCAAACAGTTCGCCCCCGAACCCAGCAGAGGGTTCGGGGGCGGACTCACGAGCCGCGAACGGCTCGCGTGCTGCGTGCGGCGGGCTCAGGCCTCGACCGCGGCGGTGTTGCCGTCGAGCAGAGACCGGACTTCGGCCTCGCGGTAGCGGCGGTGGCCGCCGAGGGTGCGGATGGACGTCAGCTTGCCGGCCTTGGCCCAGCGCGTGACCGTCTTCGGGTCGACGCGGAACAGCGTCGCGACCTCCGACGGGGTGAGCAGGGTTTCGGTCTCGGGACGGGGACGAACCGATGTCATGGTGGTGCCGCCCTTCTGGGTAATTGCCACGGGGAGTCCTGTTCCACGTGAACGACGCTAAGTATGCATAACGTTAAGAAGCGCGGCTATAGCTGCGCGTTCAACTGTCCACTGTGTGCCAACAGCGCAGCACAAGTCCGATTTGAAAGTCGGTCAAACCGGGCCGAACCGGGTACTTGTGGACAGCAGACGCCAGCGTGCGAGGGAAGTTCTGCACGGAGTAGTCTGAGACCCACGACATGACAGGTTTCCCGGCAGCTGCTGAATAGGGCCCCTGATCCCCGACCCAGCCCAGCCGGATGAGCGCGCGAGCGAGGGGGTCGAGCCATGGGGCGCGGCCGTGCCAAGGCCAAGCAGCAAAAAGTGGCCCGGGAGCTGAAGTACAACACGCATTTCACAGACCTCGATGCGCTGCAACGCGAACTCGGGGTATCGGACGGCAACGGCTCCGCTGCGGCGAGCACGCACCGTGCTGAGGTGGACGAGGACAGCTACCGCGGCGTCGACGGTGAACCCGACGACGACTACGAGTCCTGGACTGGTACGGACCGCTAGCGTTTTCGGTCCGGCGGGACGGGCCGTGCAGCCCATTGACCACCGGATCCACCCGTCGTTCGCGTGTCACCGCAACTTCGGGCTGAGTGACACGAAGTGGCCGCGTTTTCCCCGTTTCGCGCTCAGCGCCACGTCGCGGCGCCGCCGGCGTACTCACCGGACAGCCGAACGTCCCCCCGCCCGGTATCGCCTGCTCCGCGATCGCCCGGTGCGGGCTCGCGGACCTCGCCGAGCACCCACGCGGGCACGCCGCGCGCCGCCAACAGGTCCAGGGCGGCGTCGCGGTGGGCCGCAGGCAGCACCGCCACCATCCCGACGCCGAGATTGAAGGTCCGCTCCAGCTCGGCGCGCGGCACGTCGCCGTGCGCGCGCACCAGCCCGAACACCGGCTGCGGCGCCCACGTGGCCCGGTCGACGTGGGCCCGGGCGCCGGCGGGCAGGACCCGGGCCAGGTTGCCGGCCAGCCCGCCACCCGTGACGTGCGCGAAGGCGTGGGCGCCGCACTCGGCCGCCAGGGCCAGGCAGTCACGGGCGTAGATGCGGGTGGGGGTGAGCAGTACCTCGCCCAGCGTGCGGCCCTCGAGCGGGGCCGGCGTGGCGTCCAGGGCCAGTCCCGCGCGCTCGAGCAGCACATGGCGGACCAGGGAGTAGCCGTTCGCGTGCAGGCCGGACGAGCCGAGGGCGACGAGCACGTCACCCGGGCGGACCCGCTCGGCGCCCAGCACCGCGTCGTCGTTGACGACCCCGACGCCGGTGCCGGAGATGTCGTACTCGTGCTCGGCCATCAGCCCCGGGTGTTCGGCGGTCTCCCCGCCGACGAGGGCGCAGCCGGCCTGCACGCAGCCCTCGGCCACGCCGGCCACGATCGCCGCGATCTTCTCCGCGACGACCTTGCCGGTGGCGATGTAGTCGGTCAGGAACAGCGGCTCCGCCCCGACCACGACGAGGTCGTCCACCACCATCGCCACCAGGTCGATGCCGACGGTGTCGTGCCGGTCGAGGGCCTGGGCGATCGCGAGCTTGGTGCCGACGCCGTCGGTGGAGCTGGCGAGCACCGGGCGCGGGTAGCGCTGCAGGTCGAGTCGGAACAGCCCGGCGAACCCGCCCAGGCCGCCGAGCGTCTCGGGCCGGTCGGTGCGCCGGACGGCGGCCTTCATCAGCTCGACCGCGCGATCACCGGCCTCGATGTCGACCCCGGCGGCGGCGTAGCTGCTGGCGACGCCGCGGGCGTCGCCGGTGTCCGGGGCCGTCACGGGCGCAACAGTGCGTCTTCGGCGGCGTAGGAGGGTGCGTGCTCGGGTTCGCGGCCCACCCGGGTGGCCGAACGCTCGATCCCCTCGAGGATGTGCTTGCCCACCACCTCGGGCAGCGCGATGGGATATTCGCCGTCGAAGCAGGCGCGGCACAGTCGCGTCCTGGGCTGTTCGGTGGCGGCGATCAGGTGCTCCAGCGACACGTAACCCAGCGAATCGGCGCCGAGGGAGGCGCGGATGCCGTCGGTGTCCAGCCCGTTGGCCACCAGCTCGGCGCGGGAGGCGAAGTCGATGCCGTAGAAGCACGGCCACTTGACCGGCGGCGAGGAGATCCGCACGTGCACCTCGATCGCGCCCGCCTCGCGCAGCATCCGCACCAGGGCGCGCTGGGTGTTGCCGCGCACGATGCTGTCGTCCACGACCACCAGTCGTTTGCCACGGATGACGTCGCGCAGCGGGTTGAGTTTCAGCCGGATGCCGAGCTGGCGGATGGTCTGCGAGGGCTGGATGAAGGTCCGTCCCACATAGGCGTTCTTCGTCAGCCCGGTGCCGTAGGGGATCCCGGATCCCTCGGCGTAGCCGATGGCGGCGGGGGTACCCGACTCCGGGACGGGGATGACGAGGTCGGCCTCGACGGGGTGCTCGCGGGCCAGGCGCCGGCCCAGCTCGACCCGGGTCGAGTAGACGCTGCGCCCGGCGATCGTGGTGTCCGGGCGCGCGAGGTAGACGTACTCGAACACGCAGCCCTTGGGGTCGGCGTTGGCGAAGTGCTCCGAGCGCAGGCCGTCGTCGTCGATCGCGATCAGCTCGCCCGGTTCGACCTCGCGCACGAAGCTCGCGCCGACGATGTCGAGGGCGGCGGTCTCGGAGGTGACGACCCAGCCGCGTTCGAGGCGGCCCAGGACCAGCGGGCGTACGCCCTGTGGGTCACGGGCGGCGTAGACGGTGTGCTCGTCCATGAACACCAGCGAGAAGGCGCCGCGCAGCTTGGGCAACACCTCCATGGCCGCCTGCTCGACGCTGACGTCGGGCCGGGCGGCGAGCATCGCGGTGAGCAGCTCGGAGTCGGTGGTGGCGCCCATGGCGCTGCGCGGGATGCCGAGCGCGACCGCCTCGTCGGCCAGCTCGGCCGTGTTCACCAGGTTGCCGTTGTGGCCCAGCGCGATACCGGTGCCCGCCGGCGTGGTGCGAAAGCTCGGCTGGGCGTTCTCCCACGTCGTGGACCCGGTGGTCGAGTACCGCGTGTGCCCGACGGCGATGTGGCCCTGCAACGTGTTGAGCGTCGACTCGTCGAAGACCTGACTCACCAGGCCGAGGTCCTTGTAGACCACCAACGAGCTGCCGTCGCTGACCGCGATGCCCGCGGCCTCCTGGCCCCGGTGCTGCAGTGCGTACAGCCCGTAGTAGGTCATCTTCGCGACCTCTTCACCCGGCGCCCACACGCCGAAGACGCCGCAGGCGTCCTGCGGGCGTTTGTCGTCGGGGAAGGGGTCGTGGGTGAGCTTGCCGTCGCCGCGCGCCACGCGTTCGAGTGTACGGGCCACCGCGGCGCGCTCAGGCCAGGACGGGCAGGTGTCCGCTCAGATCGGCCCGGTTGCCGCTGGCGCGCACGAGCCCACCGGACACGGCGTCGGCGAACGCGAGCCGGCCGGTGGCCAACCGCAGCCAGGTGGGGCCGTCGGCCTCGACGACGTTGGGCGGGGTGCCGCGGGTATGCCGGGGTCCCGCGACCGCCTGGACGGCCACGAAGGGCGGGACGCGGACCTCGACCGAGCGGCCGGGCGCCTGCGCGGCCAGGATCTCGGCCGACAGCCGGACCGCGTCGGCCAGCGCGGGGCGCACCCGCACCGGCGCGCTGCGTCCGGGCATCGATTGCGCGAGGTCGTCGGCGTGCACCACGAGGTCCAGCAGTCGCGTGCGGGCCCAGTCCAGCGCGGTGATCGGCCCCCGCGGGCCGGCCAGCACCGAGCGGTCGGTGAGGCCGGGCGGTACGGCGACGGGGGTGCCCAGGGCCTCGAGCAGGGCCGGCGGCCCGTGCCGCGCGGCCAGCTCGGCGGTGCCGTCGGAGATCTCGCCGGCGGCCGCGGTGTAGGCCCGCACGTAGTCGGCCACCGGCACCGCCCGGGCGCCGCTGGTCCGGGCGAACCCGTCGACCAGACCGGTGTGGACGCGGACGAGATGGGCGACGAGCGTGCGCACGTCCCAGCCCGGCAGCACGGAGGCGGCGTCGAACGCGTCGGGCGACAGGGCGGCGAGCCACTCGCTCAGGGCGTCGCGCTGCGCGAGATAGGTCTCGACCACGGTGCGGGTCCGGACGGCCACCCGGACATGGTGGCAGCCCGGCCCGTCACTTCTGCGTGGAGCTGACCGGCGCGAAGTCGGTGGTGCCCGCGAAGGTGGCCGTGTAGCCGTACAGCACGACGTTGGCGCCCTGCAGGCCCGGCGGCTTGCAGGTGGCCGTGCCGGTGGCGTCGGTGGTCACCGTGCACAGCAGGGCGCCGGTGGTGCGCAGCGTGAACACGACCGTGACGCCGACGATCGGGGTGCTCGGCGTGCCGTAGGTGAGCGTCGCCTTGATCGGGCTGAGCACCGCCGTGGTGGTGGCCATCGTCGGTTGGGCCTGCGTCACGGTCAGGGCGCCGGGCACGAGGGTGAACGTGTAGTTCGCCGCCGACAGCGTGCCCGGGTCGATGGAGATCGGGTAGCTGCCCGGGTCCGCCGTCGCCGACGCGCTGACCGACAGCGCGGGGCTGCCGCTGACCGCGGACGCCGTGTCGCCGTTCTGGAACCCGCTGAAGCTGTAGGTGAGGGCCGGGTTGGCCGCACCGTAGGCCCGGGTCTTGTCGTCGGCCTGCACGGTGAGGACCGCCTTCGTCACCGTCAGGGTGCCCGGCGCGAAGGTGAAGTAGTAGTTGGCCGCACGCAGCGTGCCCTGGGCGGCGGAGATCGGGTAGCTGCCCACCGCGGACGACGTCGACGCGGTGGTCGACAGCGCCGGGGCCCCGGTGACGACCGAGGTGGTGTCGCCGTTCTGGAAGCCGGTGATCCGGTAGGTCAGGACCGGGTTGGCGGCGCCGTAGACGCGCGTCTGGTCGTCGGCGGTCACCGTCAGCGCGGCGCGGTAGACGGTGAACGTCGAGCCGGTGTAGCCGGCGATCGCGTAGTTGCCGCTGGACAGCGTGCCGCCGGAGCAGGAGGTGCCGTCGAGGGTGTACCCCGCGGCCGCGAGCGTGGGGTCGATCGGTGTGCCGTCGGACAGCGCGGTGCACGAGACACCGGCGACGGTCAGCTTCGGCACCGTCGTCGAACCCGCGAAGATCGGCGCGGTCGACGCGTAGGTCTGGGCGCCGACCACCTTCACCGTGACCGGTGCCGGGGTGACGGACAGGGTGCCGGGCGCGAACACGAAGTAGTAGTTGGCCGCGCGCAGCGTGCCCTGCGCGATCGAGATCGGGTAGCTGCCCACGTCCGAGGAGGCGGTGGCGATCGTGGACACCGCGGGCGCCCCGGTGACCACCGAGCTGTCGTCCCCGTTGGCGAACCCGGTGACCGTGTAGGTGAGCGGCGGGTTGGCCGCACCGAAGTTGCGGGTCTGGTTGTCCGCGCTCACCGTGAGCGCGGCCTTGTAGACGGTGAACGTCGAACCGGTGTAGCCGGCGATCGCGTAATTGCCGCTGGACAGCGTGCCGCCGGAGCAGGAGGTGCCGTCGAGGGTGTACCCCGCGGCCGCGAGCGTGGGGTCGATCGGTGTGCCGTCGGACAGCGCGGTGCACGAGACACCGGCGACGGTCAGCTTCGGCACCGTCGTCGAACCCGCGAAGATCGGCGCGGTCGACGCGTAGGTCTGGGCGCCGACCACCTTCACCGTGACCGGTGCCGGGGTGACGGACAGGGTGCCGGGCGCGAACACGAAGTAGTAGTTGGCCGCGCGCAGCGTGCCCTGCGCGATCGAGATCGGGTAGCTGCCCACGTCCGAGGAGGCGGTGGCGATCGTGGACACCGCGGGCGCCCCGGTGACCACCGAGCTGTCGTCCCCGTTGGCGAACCCGGTGACCGTGTAGGTGAGCGGCGGGTTGGCCGCACCGAAGTTGCGGGTCTGGTTGTCCGCGCTCACCGTGAGCGCGGCCTTGTAGACGGTGAACGTCGAGCCGGTGTAGCCGGCGATCGCGTAATTGGCGCTGGACAGCGTGCCGCCGGAGCAGCTCGAACCGTCGAGCGGGTACGCGCCGACGGCGGTGGTGGCCGAGATCGTCGACCCGTCGCTCAGCGCGGTGCAGGTGACGCCCGAGACGGTGACGCCCTTGACCGACGACGTGCCCGCGAACACCGGAGCGCTCGTGCCGTACGTCTGCGCGCCGGCGACCGAGACGGTCACCGGGGCGGGGCTCACCGTGAGCGTGCCGGGCACGAAGACGAAGTAGTAGTTCGCCGCGCGCAAACTGCCCTGCGCGGCGGTGATGCTGTAGCTACCGGCATTCGAGGTCGCCGTGGCGGAGGTGGACAGCGCCGGCGTGCCGGTGACCACCGAGCTGTCGTCGCCCGGGGCGAACCCGGTGACGGTGTAGGTGAGCGGCGGGTTGGCCGCACCGTAGCTGCGCGTCTGGTCGTCCGCGGTCACGGTGAGCGCGGCCTTGTAGACGGTGAACGTCGAACCGGTATAGCCCGACACGGCGTAGTTGCCGCTGGACGGCGTGCCGCCGGAGCACGTCGAGCCGTCGAGCGTGTAGGCCCCCACGGTGGTCGTGGTCGCGATGGTCGAACCGTCGCTCAGCCCGGTGCAGGTGATGCCCGAGACGGTGACGCCCTTGACCGATGACGTGCCCGCGAACACCGGTGCGTTCGACCCGTAGGTCTGGGCGCCGGCGACGGAGACGGTGAGGGTGGCCTTGGCGACGGTCAGGGTCCCCGGGGTGAAGGCGAAGTAGTAATTCGCGGCGCGCAGCGTGCCGGCGGCCACGGCGATCGGGTAGGTGCCCGCATTCGACGACGCGGTCGCGGTGGTCGACAGCGTCGGCGTGCCGGTGACGACGGAGGCGTCCTCGCCGTTCTGGAAGCCGGTGAGGTGGTACGTCAGGGTCGGGTTGGCCGCGCCGTAGGCGCGGGTCTGATCATCGGCGGTCACGGTCAGTGCCGCGCGGTAGACGGTGAACGAGCTGCCCGTGTACCCGGAGATCGTGTAGTTGGGGTTGGACACGGTGCCGCCGGAGCAGGTGCCGCCGTCGATCAGGTAGCTGGTGCCGAACGCGAGGCCCGGGCCGATCGCGGCCCCCGACGTCAGGGCTGTGCAGGTCACGCCGGTCACCGTCACGCCCGGGACCGTGGTGGTGGCGGCGAAGACCGGGGCGCCGGAGCCGTAGGTCTGCGCACCGATGACCTTGACCACCACCGGCGTGGGCGCGGCCTGGGCGGCGGGCACGGCGACCACGCCCGTCACGGCGAGCGCGGTCAGCGAGACCAGGGCGCGGAACAGCGAACGCGACGAGCGGGGCATGGCAGGTCCTGTCGACTACAGGCGGGGCACGACATTTCACGCGCACCATACATGCGGGAGTCGAGCCGGCCAACTTGCGTGGCAGGGGAGGGTCAGGTGGCGAAACGCCGGGGCAGCGGGGTGCTCCAGGCCGTGCGCAGCTCGCGCAGCGGGATGCGGAACTGGCCCGCGATCTCGAGTTCGGGCACCAGCAGGTCGACGTGGCCGAGGGTGGTGCAGGGCACCCGGTGCACGGCGCACAGCTCGGTGAGGGCGTCGACGTGGGAGCGGGCCAGGCTGACCAGCACGCGCCCGGCCGACTCGCTGAACAGCGCGACGAACGGGTCGGCGTCCTCGGGCAGGGTGATGCGGGCCCCGGAGTCGTGGCGCAGGGCCGACTCCACGAGGGCCTGGGCCAGGCCGCCCTCGGCCAGGTCGTGGGCGGAGTCGAGCAGTCCCTCGCCCGCCGCGGTGATCAGCACCTCTGCCAGGGCCTGCTCGCGGGCGAAGTCGACGATCGGGGGCAGGCCGCCCAGGAAGCCGTGTACGGCGTGCGCCCACTCGGAGCCGCCGAACTCGTCGCGGGTGTCGCCGAGCAGCACGATGCGTGCGCCGTCCGAGCGGAAGCCGCCCCGGGTCCGGGTGGTGACGTCGTCGATCACGCCGAGCACGCCCACGACGGGGGTGGGCAGGATGGCCGTCGTGCCGGTCTGGTTGTAGAAGCTGACGTTGCCGCCGGTGACCGGGGTGCCCAGCGTCTGGCAGCCGTCGGCGAGGCCGCGCACGGCTTCGGCGAACTGCCACATGACGCCCGGGTCCTCCGGCGAGCCGAAGTTCAGGCAGTTCGTCACGGCGAGCGGGCGGGCCCCGGTGGTCGCCACGTTGCGGTAGGCCTCGGCCAGCGCCAGCTGCGCGCCGGCGTACGGGTCGAGCCGGGTGTAGCGGCCGTTGCCGTCGGTGGCCAGGGCGATGCCGCGGTTGGTGCTCTCGTCGAGGCGGATGATCCCGGCGTCGTCGGGCTGGGCCAGCACGGTGTTGCCGAGCACGTACCGGTCGTACTGGTCGGTGATCCACGCCTTGTCGGCGAGGTTCGCCGACGAGACCAGGCGCAGCAGCGTGGCCCGCAGCTGGTCGCCGCGGCGCGGGCGCGGCAGGCCGCGGCCGTCGACGGAGACCACGGCCTCCTGGTCGAGCGGCCGCTCGATCGCCCGCTCGTAGACCGGCCCCTCGAGCGCGGCGGTGCGCGGGGGCAGGTCGACGATCTGCTCGCCGTGCCAGGTCATGCGCAGCCTGCCGGTCTCGGTCACCTCGCCGATGACGGTGGCGGTGACGTCCCACTTGGCGGTGATGGCGAGGAACTGCTCGAGCTTGTCCGGCTCGACGACGGCCATCATCCGTTCCTGCGACTCGCTCATGAGGATCTCCTCGGGAGCGAGCGTGGGGTCGCGCAGCGGGACGACGTCGAGCTGCACGTCCATGCCGCCGGTGCCGGCGGCGGCGAGCTCGGTGGTGGCACAGGACAGCCCGGCCGCGCCGAGGTCCTGGATCCCGACCACGAGGTCGGCGGCGAAGATCTCCAGACAGCACTCGATGAGCACCTTCTCGGCGAACGGGTCGCCGACCTGCACGCTCGGGCGCTTGGTCGCACCCTCGGTGTCGAAGGTGGCGCTGGCGAGCACCGACGCCCCGCCGATGCCGTCACCGCCGGTGCGGGCACCGAAGAGCACGACCTGGTTGCCGGGGCCGTCGGCCTTGGCCAGCTTGATCCCGTCCGCGCGCAGGACGCCGACGCACAGTGCGTTGACCAGCGGGTTGCCGAGATAGGTGTCGTCGAAGCCGACCTCCCCACCGATGTTGGGCAGTCCGAGGCAGTTGCCGTAACCGCCCACGCCGGCGACGACGCCGGGCAGCACCCGGCCGGTGTCGGGAGCCTGCAGCGGGCCGAACCGCAGGCTGTCGAGCACCGCGACCGGGCGCGCGCCCATGGTCAGGATGTCGCGCACGATGCCGCCGACGCCGGTGGCCGCACCCTGGTGCGGTTCCACGTAGGAGGGGTGGTTGTGCGATTCGATCTTGAAGGTGACGGCCCACCCGTCGCCGACGTCCACGACGCCCGCGTTCTCGCCCATGCCCACCAGCAGGGCTCTGCTCCCAGCGCTGTCGCGGGGCTTCTTCTCGCCGAACTGCCGCAGGTGCACCCGGGAGGACTTGTACGAGCAGTGCTCGCTCCACATGACGCTGTAGATCGCGAGCTCGCTGCTGGACGGGCGCCGGCCCAGGATCTCGCGGATGCGCGCGTACTCGTCGTCGGCGAGGCCGAGCTGCTTGTACGGCTGCTCCTGCTCCGGCGTCTGTTCCGCGAGCGCGACCGTGTCGAGGCTCATGCGGCAACGCCGAGCAGGGAGGTGAAGAAGCCGAGGCCGTCGGTGCCCGGACCGGTGAGCGCCTCGACCGCGTGTTCCGGGTGCGGCATCAGCCCGACGACGGTGCCCGCCTCGTTGCTGATGCCGGCGATGTCGCGGTAGCTGCCGTTGGGGTTGCCGAGGTAGCGGACGACGACGCGCCCGTCGGCCTCGAGTTGGTCGAGGGTGCGCTCGTCGGCCACGTAGGCGCCCTCGCCGTTCTTCAGCGGGACCACGATGTCCTGTCCCGGCCGGTAGGCCGACGTCCAGGCGGTGCGGTTGTTCTCGACGCGCAGCACCTGGTCGCGGCAGACGAACTTGCGGTGGCCGTTGCGCACCAGCGCCCCGGGCAGCAGGTGCGCCTCGCACAGCACCTGGAAGCCGTTGCAGATGCCCAGCACGGGCAGGCCGTCGCGGGCGGCTTCGACAATGGCGCTCATGACCGGTGAGAAGCGGGCGATCGCGCCGCAGCGCAGGTAGTCGCCGTAGGAGAAGCCGCCGGGCAGCACCGCGGCGTCGACCCCGTGCAGGTCGGGATCGGCGTGCCACAGCGGGACGGCTTCAGCGGCAGCCCCGCCGGCGACGCGCACCGCGCGCGCGGCGTCCCGGTCGTCGAGACTGCCCGGGAACGTGACGACCCCGACGCGTAACGGCACGCGCTCAGGCTACCGGTGCCGGCCCGTCCCGCGGAGCGCCCCGACCCGTGGGCCGCCGGGGGTGCGGTATCGGCGTGAGCTCTGACCCCGGCTTGACCGTCCTCGAACATTTCCGGCGTTCCATCAGGGCATGGCCAGCGAATGGGCAGCCGCCGCCCGGCTCGTACGGCGCACCGGCTTCGGCGCCACCGGCAGCACCGTCGACGCGGTCGTGAAGGAGGGCGCCGCCCACTACGTGTCGCGCATCCTCGCCGCCGACCCGAAGTCCGACCCCGGCGCGAAGCAGACCCCGCCGCCCACCTTCGAGCCGGTCGCGGCGATGCACAAGGACATGGACCCGGCCGCGAAGAAGCAGCGCCGCAAGGCCCAGCACGGCCAGGACCAGAAGCTGGTCGGCTGGTGGCTGCGCCGGATGCTCGCCGTGCACCAGCCCTTCGGCGAGAAGGCGACGTTCGCGTGGCACAGCCACTTCGCGACGTCGCTGAAGAAGGTCAAGAGCCCGCAGCTGATGTTCGCGCAGAACGACCTGCTGCGCCGCGGCGGCCGCGGTGACTTCGACACCTTGGCCAACGCGATGCTCGTCAACGGCGCGACGCTGCGCTGGCTCGACGGCGAGAAGAACGACACGAAAGGGCCGAACGAGAACCTCTCCCGCGAGTTCATGGAGATCTTCACGTTGGGCCACGCGGACGGCTACACCGAGCAGGACGTCCGGGAGGGGGCCCGCGCCCTGACCGGCTGGAAGATCAACCGGCGGACCGGCGAGGTGACGCTGCGCGCGCCGCTGCACGACGACAAGCCCAAGACCCTGTTCGGCAAGAGCGCTGATTACGACGCGCGCGGCTTCTGCACCGCGGTCCTCGCCCGGCCCGGGCACCCGGAGTACCTCGCGACGCGGATGTGGCACCAGTTCGTCTCGAACAACGACCCGTCGCCGGCCACGCTGGCCAAGCTCGTGGCCGCCTACGGCGACGGCCACGACCTGCACGCCCTGTTCACGACGATGTTCACCGACGACTCGTTCGCCGCGGCCGAGGGCACCTACATCATCGGGCCGGTGGAGTGGCTGATCGGCGCGATGCGCACGCTGCAGGTGCCGGTGAGCAACGACAAGGCCCTGCGGATGGTGGCGGCCGCGCTGAACGGCCTGGGCCAGCTGCCGTTGTACCCGCCGAGCGTCGGCGGCTGGCCGAGCGGGATGGTCTGGGTGTCGACGGCCTCGGCCGACCTGCGCTTCCGGGCCGCCACGATGCTGATGAAGAGTGCGCACCTGCCGACGCTGTCCGGCTCCACGACGACGAAGCTCGAGACGGTCGCACACCTGCTGGGCGTGCAGACGTGGTCCAACCAGACGCTGGCCGTGCTCAAGGGCAGCGTCGGCGACCCGAGGACCCTGCTGCCCGTCGCGCTCAATACGCCCGAATACCTCGTGCACTGAAGGGCCCGCTGACATGGACACGATCTCCCGTCGCCGCTTCCTGCTCGCCTCCGGCGTGGCCGGGGCCGGCGCGCTCGTCGCCGGCGCGGCCACCCTGCCCCACGGCGCCCTGGACTGGCACGCGGTCAACAATCCGCTCGCCGGCGACGCGCACGTGCTGGTGCTCGTCACCCTCTACGGCGGCAACGACGGCCTCAACACCGTCGTCCCCTACGCCGATCCGGCCTACCACGACGCCCGGCCCGACATGTCCTACTCCGACGAGGAGGTGCACAAGCTCTCCGACGGCCTCGGCCTGAACCCGGCCCTCAAGGGCCTGTCGTCGTTGTGGCAGGACAAGCAGCTGGCGATCGTGCGCGGTGCCGGCTACCCGAAGCCGGACTTCAGCCACTTCCGGTCGATGGACATCTGGCAGACGGCGTCACCGTCGACGCCGGTGCAGTCGGGTTGGATCGGCCGCTGGCTCGACTCGGACGGCGACGACCCGGTGCGCGCGCTGAATATCGGCTCGGTGCTGGCGCCGGTGGCGGTCGGCGCTCGGTGCACCGCCGCCGCGCTCGACGCCGGCGGGCGCGGTCAGCTGCGCCCGGCGTTCGGGTCGGCGGTGAGCGGACTGGGCCAGGCGGTGGCCGGCTCGAACGGCGCCGACAGCGCGGTGCGCACGTCCTACCGCAACGAGCGGACGGTGACCAAGACGTTCGCGCCGGTGCTGGGCGCGTCGGCCGGCACCGGCAACACCCAGGGCGGCAGCGGGACGGTCAACGGGACGGCCAAGGGGAAGGGGAAGAAGGGCGCGGCCGCGGGCGGCAACAGCGGCCAGTCGTCCAACTCCCTCGCCGGCCAGCTCGACTTCGTCGGCCGGTGCATCAAGGCGAAGGTGCCCACCCGGGTCTATCTGGTCAGCCTCGGCGGGTTCGACACGCACGCCAACGAGAAGGGCACCCAGGAGCAGCTGCTCAAGACGTTCGACGACGCCGTCGCCGGCTTCCTCAAGGACATGAACGCCGACGACGAGCGGGCGCAAGGTGGTGCTCATGGCCTACTCGGAGTTCGGCCGCCGGGTGGCCGCCAACGCCGCCGAAGGGACCGACCACGGCACGGCAGGCCCGCTGTTCGTGGCCGGCGCGCCGGTCAAGCGGCGGCTTCTACGGCGAGCAGCCGTGCCTGAAGGACCTCGACGACGGCAACCTGAAGTCCACCGTCGACTTCCGCGCCGTCTACGGCGAGCTGCTGCACAAGGTGATCGGCGCCGACCCGTCGAGGGTGCTCGACTCGGTGCCGAAGGAGCTCGGCTTCCTCGCCTGACACCGCCCCGCTGTTCTTCTTGCACGCCGCTACGACCACTTTCGGGCGCCGAAAGTGGTCGTACCGGCGTGCAAGAAGAGGGGGGCGGGTGCCGGGGGCGGGCGGCCAGGGCGGTCAGGCGCGGCGGATGGAGAAGTTCTCGATCACCGGATTGGCCAGCAGGGTGTCGGCCACGCGGTTGAGCGTGGCGTCGTCGACGGCGTCGTCGACGTCGAGCTCGAAGTGCTTGCCCTGCCGCACATCGCGCACGCCCCTCGATCCCGAGCCGGCCGAGGGCGCCGACGATGGCCTGCCCCTGAGGGTCGAGGATCTCCGGCTTGAGCACGACGTCGACGACCACGCGGGCCACGGGCTCCTCCTCGGCGGTTCGCAGTGCGACCACCCTACTGAGCGGCGCGCAACACCTCGTGGGCGCGGGTCACCCGGACCAGCTCGTCGAGCATCGGCTTGACCGAGCCGGCGACCGCGTCGGCGGGCGGAAGACGCCGTCGTCGACCATCGTGCCCACCCAGCGGGATCATCACGGCGTCGGGGACCGGCGACATGCGCAGCGCCGCCAGCACCGGCTTGAGCTGGGCGACGGCGCGCTGCCCGGCGGCCACGCCGCCGTAGCTGACGAAACCGACGCTCTTGTACGCCCACTCCAGGTGCAGGATAGTCGATCGCGTTCTTCAGCGCGGCGTTGAACGAGTGGTTGTACTCCGGCATGACGAACACGATCGCGTCGGCGTCCTCGACCAGCGCGCTCCACCGCTTCGTGTGCTCGTGCTCGTAACGCTGCAGCCGCGGGTGGACGGGTTCGTCGAGCAGCGGCAGCGCGAGTTCGGCGAGGTCGGCCACCTCGACGTCGAACCCGCCGTGGCCGCGGGCCTCGTCCACGAACCAGTCGCCGATCGGTTTGCCCGGCTCGGCCGGGACGGGTGCTCGCGATGACGACCAGCAGCTTCATGGGATGACCTCACCTCGTGTACGTCGACTACGGAATCGACGGTACAAACGAGAGTTGACGTCGTCAACATTCCCGCGCGCGGTCACTCCAGCCAGTCGGCGAAGCGCAGGCCGGTGAGGCGCTCGTAGGCCTCGACGTAGCGCTCGCGCGTGGCGAGCGACCACCTCCTCGGGCAGCGGGGGCGGGGCCTGCCCCGAGTGCGCGGTCCCACCCGGACGCATCGGACAGCAGCCAGTTGCGCACGTACTGCTTGTCGAAGCTGCGTTGCGCCCGGCCCGGCTCCCAGTCGTCGGCCGGCCAGAACCGCGAGGAGTCGGGGGTGAGCACCTCGTCGCCGAGCACGAGCGGGCCACCGGGGGCGGCCCGGCCGAACTCGAGCTTGGTGTCGGCCAGCAGGATGCCCCGAGCGGCGGCCACCTGCGCCGCGTGCGCGTAGACGGCCAGCGTCCGCTCGCGCAGCTGCGCGGCGTCGGCCGCCCCCACCGTGGCCGCCACCGCCTCGTAGCTGACGTTCTCGTCGTGCTCGCCCAGGGCGGCCTTGGTCGCCGGGGTGAAGATCGGCTCGGGCAGCCGGTCACCGTCGCGCAGCCCCGGCGGCAACGGCACGCCGCACACGGCGCCGGTGCGCTCGGTAGTCCAGCAGGCCGGAGCCGGTGAGGTACCCGCGGGCCACCGCCTCGACCGGGAGCATCTCGAGGGGTCGGCAGACGAGGGCGCGGCCGCGCCACTGCGACGGCACCACCGGGTCGTCGACGGCGAGGACGTGGTGCTCGACCAGGTCCGCCAGCTGCGCGAACCACCACACGCTCATCGCGGTGAGGATGCGGCCCTTGTCCGGGACGGGCACGTCGAGCACCCAGTCGAAGGCCGAGATGCGGTCGCTGGCCACCATGACCAACCGCCCGTCGCCGGCGCGGTACAGGTCGCGGACCTTGCCGCTGTGCACGTGGGTGAGACCGTCGACCACCGGCTGATCCTCGCAGACCCTGTGGGATCCGCCCGACACGACGATCCCGCTCCCTGCGCCATCGGCCGGGGCCGACGCTGCTGTGCGCAAGGAACGGGATCGCGTACCACGCGTCGCGGCCGCCAGGACTACAGCCGCGACGAGGTTCGCAGGGTTGTACCCAGATCCGGCCTACGGCCACCACCAATCGGCCGGGCGCATGCCGCCCGTCTGATGCACCACCACCGAGGTCGTGGCGCCGGCGGGCGCGTGCTTCCCAGCGGCCGCGCCGGCCGGGTCACCGCCGACGACGGCGGCCGTGGCGACCAGACCTGCGGCGGTGAGGAGCGCCGCCAGCGTCCGGCGGGGTGCCCATGGCCTCATACTCGGCCTTTCGTCCGTTTCCTACCGGTCTGTTAGGTTCGTGTCAGCCAAAGTGCGGCGCGACAGGACCCCGGACTCTAGGATCGGGCCGTGGGCATCAGCATTTCAAATCTGGGAACTGGCAGCTAGCTGCCTGGCACCTTCTCGCTGGGCGGCGAAATGGGCGAATTCGGCGAACTTGTCGAGCTGGACGTCACGCTGTACCGCGCCGTCCTGCGCGCGCCGCGCATCGCGGTGCACGACGCCGCCGCCCTGCTCGGCACCACGACCGACGAGCTGGACAAGTCGGTGGCCCGCCTCGCCGAGATGGGCCTGGTCCGCCTCGACGACGAACGGCGAGACCCTGACCGCCGTCAGCCCGATGCTGGCCGAGGCCACCGTGCTCGGCGCCGAGGACCTCGAGCTCGGCGCGCGGCGGGCCGCCGTGGAGCAGCGCCGCAACACCATCCGCACGCTCGTGCCGGACTGGAACGACGCGTTCAGCCCGCAGCTCAACGAGGGCTCGGTCGACCTGGTCACCGACCAGAGCGCCATCGCCAACGTCCTCATGCACTACGCCGACCGGTGCGAGCACGAACTGCTGTCGGTGGCGCCGGGGCGTGCGGCCGTCGACCCGGATGGACGGCCGCACCCGGGTGGCCAACGTGTACTCGCTCGCGGCGCGGCATCAAGACCCGCGCGCTCTACCAGCACACGGCGCTGCGCGACCGCGCCACCCGCGCCTACCTCAAGGACCTCGCCGAGAACGGCGCGCGCATCCGCTTCGCCCCGTCGGTGCCCGGCCGCAGCCTCGTCGTCGACCGCAAGGTCGCGCTGCTGCCCATTCCCACCGAGGACCCGGGGCGGCACGGGCTGGCCATCGTCCGCGAGCCGAACGTCATCGCCTGGGTGGTGGCCACGTTCGAGCAGCTGTGGGCCGAGGCGGCGCCGCTCGAGGACCTCATCAACCGCCAGCCGGACGACGACACCGAGATCGACGAGACGCGTGCGACGATCCTGCGGCTGATGGCCGAGGGCGAGAAGGACGAGGCGATCTCGCGCCGGCTGTCGATCTCGGTGCGCACCTGCCGGCGCCACATCGCCGACTACATGGCCCAGGTGGGGGCGACCAGCCGTTTCCAGGCCGGGGTCATCGCCGCGCGGGCCGGGCACACCGACACGCCCACCCCGCAGTAGCGCCCGGACGTCGGTAGCGTCCCTGCCGTGCTGGTCCTGGTGATCGTGCTGGTGGTGACGAACCTCGGCGCGCTCGGCGCGCTCGCCTACCTGCGGCTGCGCCCGCCGGCGCAACCCCGCCCGGACGGCCTCGTGGCCGAATGTGCTCGACGGCGCCCCGCCGCCGCGCCAATCCAGCTCGGCCACCCGCCGCGTGATCAGCGTCGAGATCCTCAACCCGGTGGAGCTGGCCGGCACCCGGGGGCGCCTGGCGGGGATCGCCGGCTCGATCGCGCCGGGACTGGTGAGGCGCATCGTCTACGACCAGACGATCAAGACGATGCGCCGCCAGCTCGCCGAGCAGGGCGTGGTGGCCGACCTGCGCCTGCACACCGTCCGCCCGCCCGAGCGGGTGGGACCCGAGCGGGCGCCGGTCGCCCGCCCGCCTACCGCGCGGCGGGCGCCGACCGAGGCCGCGCAGACCCAGGCCTCGCCGGCCGGGTCGCCGGCGGCGGGGCCGCCGCCCGTGGGGACTCCGCCCGTGGGGTCGCCGCCCGCGGGGTCGCCGCCGGTGGGGTCGCCGCCGGAGCCGCCGGAGCCGCCGGAGCCGCCGGTGGGACGGCCGGTGGGACCGGCGGGCTGACCGCGCGGGCTCAGCCCGGGGCGGTGCGCGGCCAGGGACGCTGCTCCTCCAGCTCGCGGGCCAGGGCGAGCAGCTGCGGTTCGCGCGCCGGGCTTGCCGACCAGCTGCACCGCGAGCGGCAGCCCGTCGGGGGCCAGGCCGGCGGGCACCGTCATGGCCGGCCAGCCGGCGAGATTCCAGGGCGCGGCGAACGGCGCGTAGCGCGCGTTGCTCCAGCAGGTTGACCAGCCACCCCCGCTCGGCCCAGGCCTTGGCCGCCGGCGGCGGTTGGGCCAGGGCCGGCGTCACCAGCACGTCGTGGTCGGCGAAGAAGGTCTCGACCGCCTTCTGCCACTGCCGCCGCCCGCGTTCGCGGGGCAGCCGGGCGGCGAGGACGAGGCGGCCCAGCGCCGCGTGCCGGGAGGTGCGGGCCGCAGTTCGGAGCGGTCGCGCACGGCTGCGCGCGTCCAGTTCGGTGCCGGCCGCCCACCGGGCCACCTGGCGCAGGGCCAGGGTCTGGCCGTACGGCGGGTCGGCCGGGACGACCGTGTGCCCAGCCGCGCGCAGCAGGTCGCCGGTCTCGGTCGCGGCGCCCGCCCAGTGCACGTCGACGGGAGCGAACGGCGTCGGCGCCCTGAGTCGACAGAGCGATCCGCAGCGACCCCGGTGACACGCGCCGCGCCAGACCGGGCGCGGCGGCCATCACCGAGAGCAGCAGCGCCGCGTCGTCGACCGTCGTCGCCAGCGGGCCGTTCTCGGCCATCCCGAACCACGAGCCGTTGCCGAGGTCAGACGGCACGACGCCCGCACCCGGCTTGATGCCGACGAGCCCGCAGCAGGCAGCGGGGATACGGATCGAACCCATGCCGTCGTTGGCGTGGGCGACCGGCACCGTCCCTGCGGCGACGGCGGCCGCGGAGCCCGCCGGACGAGCCGCCCGGGGTGCGCTTGCGGTCCCACGGGATTGCGGGTGATCCCGAAGGAGGAGTCGGTGGTGCCGTAGAGGCACGAGCTCGGGCATGTTCGTGATGCCGACGACGACCGCGCCGGCCGCGCGCAGGCGGCGCACCACCTCGTGGTCGCGCGGCTGCGCGGCGGGGTCGGTGGCCGTGGACCCGCTGCGCATCGCCTCGCCGGCCACGGCCACGTTGTCCTTGATCGCGATCGGGCACGCCGGCGAGCGGGAGCTCACCGCGGTCGGGACGGGCGTCGACCTCGTCGGCCTCGCGCAGGGCGGCGAACACCCGCACGTCGCGGAAGGCGAGCAGGCGTGCGTCGGTCGTCCTCGATGCGCCGCAGCGCGTGCTCGACCGCGCGGCGGGCGCGTCAACCGCCCCGCCCGGACGGCGGCGGCGATCTCGACGGCGGTCTCGGGCACGGGGTCCATGGGTGGCACGCTATCGACCCGGCCGGGCCACGAGACGGGAATTGGGCTGTCGACCGGACGACCCGGTACGGCAGGCTCGGTCGACGTGGCTCCTGACTGGTCGACCTACACCGCCCGCCGCCCGTCCACCGAGCTCGTGCATCTCGACACCGCGGCCGCGGGCCGCCAGTCAGAGGCGACCCTCGCGGCCACCGCCGCGCACGCGCGGCGCGAGGCCACCGAGGGCGCGTACGTGGCCGCCGAGCAGGTGGCCGACGAGGTGGCGTGGCTGCGCACGGCGCTGGGCGAGCTCGTCGGCATGCCGGCGGCGTCGGTGGCGCTGGTGGAGAGCGCGACGGCGGCTTTCCGCGCCCTGCTGCGGGTCGAGCCGCTGCGCGACGGCGCCGGGTCGGGGTCGCCGCCGCGGAGTGGGGGCCGAACCTGGAACTGCTCGGCTGACATGAGCTACGAGCCGGTGCTGCTCGACGTCGACGGGGCCGGGCGGGCTCGACCTGACCGCGCTCGAACGGCGGCTGCGCGACGAACCGCTCGACGCCGTGCACCTGACCCACGTCGCGTCCCACCGCGGGCTGGTGCAGCCGGTGCCCGACGCGGCGCGCGGTGTGCCGCGCGGCCGGCGTGCCCCTGTGGGTGGACGCGGCGCAGGCGATCGGGCACGTGGACACTGCGTGAGCGGCGCCGACGCGGTGTACGCCACGGGCCGCAAATGGCTGGCCGGCCCGCGCGGCGTCGGGGTCCTCGCCGTGCGCGAGGACCGGTGGGCCGACCTCGACGTGCTGCGGGCCGCGATGGGCGGTGACGCGTCGACCGCCGGCGCCGGCCTACCTCGAGTCGCACGAGGCCCACCTGGCCGGCCGGGTCGGGCCTGGCCACGGCCGTGCGCGAGCTGCACGCCGACGGGCCGGCCGCGGTGTTCGCGCGGCTGGCCGGAGTGGGCCGGTGGACAGCCGGACGCGCTGGCCGGCGTGCCGGGCTGGGACGTGGTGGGCGAGCCGGACGGCGGCCATCACGGCGCTGCGGCCCACCGACGGGCAGGACGTGCGCCAGCGTGCGCGCCCGGCTGCTGGACGAGCAGCGCATCCTGACCACCGCCGGCGCCGGTGGCGCGGGCCCCGTGGGAGATGACGCGGCCCGCTGCTGCGCGTCAGCCCGCACACGGACGTCACGATCGGCGACCTCGACCGGCTCGCGGGAGCGCTCAGCGCCCACCGGTGAGCCCGCCGACCAGGCGGCCACATCGGTCGTCCTGGGCGTGCTGCGGACCCCGATGATGACGAATCGATGACCCCTGCCGTCGTGAAGCGATTCACCCGATAACGGCGTTTGTCGTTGTCGGTGCCGTCGCGTAGACAGGAGGAAGCACGACGAGGACGGCCCGTTGCATCGGCAGCGGTCCGCCCCCGCACCGACCCGCGGTCACCGATGTGACCGGTCCGGACCTGGAGGGGGCGGATGTCCGCTCGCAACACCGCACTGCACACCGCGCAGCCGTTCGACACGCCCCGGCACGACGGGCACCCACCCGACGGGCACCCACCGGACCGCGACACGCTTGAGGGCGACCCGCTGCTGACCGCCCGCGACCCGATCGAGGCGGCCCGCGCACACGTGGCCGGCACCGCCCTGCGCGAAAGCCACGGTCGGGCGCGGTGGGCCTGGAGCTCGAGTTCCACCTCGTCGACCTCGCGCGCCCGGCCCGCCGCCCCGAATGGGGCGAGGTGCAGGCGCTGGTCACCGCGCCTGCCGCCGATGCCGTCGGCAGCCGCGTCACCCTCGAACCCGGCGGTCAGGTCGAGCTGTCCACGCCGCCGACACCCGACGTCGCCTCCTCGGTCGCCGCGCTGCGGGCCGACCAGCGCCGTGCTGCGCGGCGCCCTGGCCGCAGCCGGCTTCGGCACCGCGCCGCTCGGCGCCGACCCGGCCCGGCCGGTGCGCCGCGTCAACCCGGCACGGCCGCTACGTCGCCATGGAGCAGCACTTCGCCGCCCTCGGCTGCGCGGCGCCCGGCACGGCGATGATGTCGGCCACGGCGGCGCTGCAGGTCAATCTCGACGCCGGCCCGGCGGCGGGCTGGGGGCAGCGGCTGGGCTGCATCCGCGAGCTCGGGCCCGGTGCTCGTGGCGCTGTCGGCCTGCTCGCCCTACCTCGCGGGCGACGACGTCGGGCTGGCGCTCGATGCGCCAGCAGGCCTGGCACGGCATCGACCACAGCCGCAGCGACCCGGTGTCCGGCGCCGACCCGGCCGCGGCGTGGGCGGCGTACGCGCTGCAACGCCCCGGTGATGCTGGTGCGCGACCGGCCGACGCCGCGCGCGCCAACCGGTGACCGCGCGGGTGCCGTTCGCCGCCTGGCTCGACCGGCGACGCGCCCATCGACCGGCGGCCCGACACTCGCCGACCTCGACTACCACCTGACCACGCTGTTCCCGCCGGTCCGCCCGCGCGGCTACGTCGAGATCCGCTGCCTCGACGCGCTGCCCGACCGGTGGTGGCCGGCCGTGGCCGCGCTGACGGCCACGCTCGATCGACGACCCGGTCGCCGCCGACCGCGCCAGCCGAGCTGTGCGCGCCGGTGCGCGACGCCCGGATCGCGGCCGCCCGCGACGGGCTGGCCGACCCGGCGCATGCGCGCGGCCGTGCTGGGCTGCGTGCGACGCGGCGCGCCGACGCGCTGTCCGGCCGAGCTGAAGGCCGAGCGTCGAGGCGTACGCCGAGCTGCTGGAGCGCGGCCGCACGCCCGGCGACGAACTGCGCGGCGACCGCGCAGGCCCGTGGCCCGCTCGCCGTGCTGGAGGAGGAAGCCCGTGCGTGAGGCGACCGCCCGCGGCCTCGAGGCCGCCCGGGCGCGCACCGCTGCCGCTGACCGACTTCGACGACGCCGAGCTGACCCGCCAGCACAGCCCGCTGATGAGCCCGCTGGTGTGGGACCTCGCGCACATCGGCCAGCAGGAGGACCTGTGGCTGCTGCGCGGCGGCGACGCCGCCGCGGCAGGGCCTGCTCCCGGCCAAGATCGAGCGGCTCTACGACGCGTTCGAGCATCCGCGCGCCGCGCGCGTCTCGCTGCCGCTGCTCACCCCGCGCGAGGCCCGCTCGTTCCTGCGCCGACGTCCGCGGGCGGGTGCTCGACCGGCTCGAGCGCGCCGACGGCGCCGGACCTGTTCCCGTACGTCATGGTCGAGCAGCACGAGCAGAGCACGTCGAGACGATGCTGGCCACCCACCAGCTGCGCGACGGGCGAGCCGCTGCTCGGCGCCGGCGCGCCGCTGCCGCCCGGGCGCGCCGTCCCCCGCGACAGCGTGTCTCGTGCCCGGCGGCGAGTTCGTGCTCGGCGTCGACGGCACCGACGAGCCGTGGTCGCTGGACAACGAGCGGCCGGCGCACGTCGTCGACCTGCCCGCCTTCCGCATCGGCCGGGTGCCCGGTCACCAACGGCGAGTACGCAGCGCTTCGTCGCCGCCGGCGGTTACGCACGAGCCGCGAGTGGTGGTCCGCGCGCGGCTGGGCGCACCGGGTCGAGGCCGGCCTGGAGCGCCCGCAGTTCTGGTCGGCCGACGGCTCGCGCACGCCGCTTCGGCGTCGTCGAGGACGATCCCGCCCGACGAGCCGGTCCAGCACGTCTGCTTCTTCGAGGCCGAGGCGTACGCCGCGCTGGGCCGGCGCCCGGCTGCCGACCGAGCAGGAGTGGGAGAAGGCCTGCGTGTGGGACCCGGAGCTCGGCCGCCGGCGGCGCTGGCCGTGGGGCGCCGCCGACGTCGGCCCGCGCTGGCCAACCTCGGCGGCGACGCCTTGCGCCCGGCGCCGGTCGGCGCGTACCCGGCCGGCGCGTCGGCCTACGGCGTCGAGCAGCTGATCGGCGACGTCTGGGAGTGGACGTCGTCGCCGTTCGACCGCCTGGCCCGGCTTCGACGCCGATGCTCTACCGCCAGTACAGCGAGCCGTTCTTCGGCGGCGACGAGTTCCGGGTGCTGCGCGGCGGGTCGTGGGCGGTCGGCGGCCACGCGATCCGCCCGTCGTTCCGCAACTGGGACCTGCCGATCCGCCGGCAGATCTTCTGCGGCTTCCGGCTGGCCTGGGACGCCGCGGATGTGTAGGCACCTGGCCTGGCTGGGCGCCCCGCGCTCGCTGGCGCGCTGGTGCTCGACCCGCCGTGCGGGCTGCTGCGCCAGGCCTACGCCCCGCGGCGGCAGAAGCGCGGGTTGCTCAACGCCGACGGGTGGGGCGCCGGGTTCTACGACGCCGACGGCGCGGTGCGTCGCTGGCGTTCGGCGCGCCCGCTGTGGAGCGACGCGTCGTTCGCGTCGGTGGCGCCCGTGCTGCGCTCGGGCGCGGTGCTCGCCGCCGTCCGCTCGGCGACGCGCGGGCATGCCGGCCGACGAGACCGCGGCGGCGCCGTTCACCGACGGGCGCTGGCTGCTCTCGCACAACGGCAAGGTGTCGCGCGCCGTGCTGCCGCCCGGGCCTCGTCGGCCGAGTCGGTGTGCGACTCGGCCCTGCTCGCCGCGCACGTGTTCGCCTCGGGCCCGCGCAACGTGGTGGCGACGCTGCGCGCGGTGGCCGCGGCCGACCCCGACGCGTACCTCAACGTGCTGCTGACCGACGGTGCTTCGGTGCTCGGCGTGACCTGGGGCGACGAGCTGAGCTACCTCGTCGAACCCGACGGCGTGGTCGTGGCCAGCGAGCCGTGGGACGACGACCCGCGCTGGGTCGACGTCCCCGACCGCCACCTGATCGAGGTGACGCCGGCCGGCGTCACCGTGACCGACCTGCAGGAGTGAGCGAAGCGATGGAGATCTACCTCGACCCCGGCGCCCTCGCCCGGCAGCTGGCCGCCGACGTGCGGGCCGGGCTGAGCGCGATACCGAAGACGCTGCCGCCGAAGTACTTCTACGACGCGCGCGGCAGCGAGCTGTTCGACCAGATCACCCGGCTGCCCGAGTACTACCCCACCCGGACGGAGCGGGCGATCCTCGAGGAGCGGGTGGCCGAGATCGCCGCGGTCACCGGGGCGCGCACCCTGGTCGAGCTGGGCAGCGGCACCTCGGAGAAGACCCGGCTGCTGCTGCGGGCCCTGCGCGCGTCGGGCACGCTCGAGCGGTTCGTCCCCTTCGACGTCGACCCGGCGGTGCTCAAGGACGCGAGCGCCGCGGTCTCGGCTGAGTACCCCGGCCTGACCGTCGAACCGGTGGTGGGCGACTTCGAGCACCACCTGGGCGAGCTGCCCCGCCACCCCGCTCGGCTGCTGGCCTTCCTCGGCTCGACCATCGGCAACCTCGACCCCGCCCAGCGGGCCACCTTCCTGCGCGCCGTGCGCGGCACGCTCGGCCCGGGGGACGCCTTGCTGCTCGGCACCGACCTGGTCAAGCCCGTCGATCGGCTGGTCGCCGCCTACGACGACGCGGCGGGCGTCACCGCCGCCTTCGACAAGAACGTGCTGACGGTGATCAACCGCGACCTGGGCGGCGACTTCGACCTCGACGCCTTCGAGCACGTGGCGCGTTGGGACGCCGAGCACGAGCGGATCGAGATGCGGCTGCGCTCACAGGTCGAGCAGCTGGTGCACATCGCCGCGCTCGACCTCGACGTGTCCCTGGCCCGCGGCGAGGAGATCCGCACCGAGATCTCCTCGAAGTTCCGGCAGGCCACCGTGGCCGGGGAGCTGGCCGCGGCCGGCCTGCGGCTCACGCACTGGTGGACCGACCCGGCCGGCGACTTCGCGCTGTCGCTCTCGGTGCCGGCGTAGGGCTCAGCGGGCGAGCAGCGCCCGCACCCGGGCGGGTACGCCGCGCGGGAGGGTGCGGCGGATGTCGGCGATGGTGACGTCGGCGAGGCTGGCCCGCCACGCTGTCTCGGCCGCGTCCATGGCCGCGGCGATCGCGCACCGGCGCCGGCAGTGTTCGGGCGGCGCGGCGCCGCGGCCCTGCTGGCGCAGCTCGCGGCACACGTAGAACGGCGACTGGCCGTCGGCCGCCTCGACGACGGACAGCAGCGTGATCTGCTCGGCCGGGCGGGCGAGCCGGAACCCGCCGCGCGGCCCGGTGGTGGCGGTGAGCACGCCGCCACGCACGAGCGCCTGCAGCTGTTTGGCCAGGTAGGCCGCCGGCACGTCGTAGTGCTCGGCCAGCTGCGCCGCCGAAGCCGTGGCGCCCGGCTCCAGCTGCGCCAGCGTCGTGGCCGCGTGCAGCAGCCACTCCGTACTCTCCGGCAGTCTCACACCACCCATCGTATCGTTGCTATCTCGGACCTATATAGTCCGAGATAGGCAACGAGCGAAGGAGTACGGACATGCAGATCGCAGTGGCGGGCGCGACCGGCCGAATCGGCGCCCTGACCGTCGACGCGCTGGAGCGCGAGGGCCACGAGGTGCGCCGGATCGGCCGCAGTCTCGGCGTCGACCTCTACACCGGCAGCGGGGTCGACGAGGCCCTGCGCGGCGTCGACACGGTGGTCGACGTGACCAACGTGCCGGCGCAGGACCCTGCCGAGATCGTCGACTTCTTCCGCACCACGACGGGCACGCTGCTCGCGGCCGGCCGGCGGGCCGGGGTGCGCCACCATGTGGCGCTGTCGATCGTCGGCCTGGAGCACAACCCCGACGTGCCGCACTACGCGGGCAAGCTCGCACAGGAGGAGCTGATCGAGGCCGCCGACGTGCCCTGGACCATCGTGCGGGCCACGCAGTTCCACGACTTCCCGGCCATGGTGGCCGGCTGGGCGCAGCGAGACGGCGCGGCCACCGTGGCCCCGCTGCTGCTGCAGCCCATCGCCCCGATCGACGTGGCGCAGGCCCTGGCCGAGGTCGCGCAGGGCGAGCCGCTGCGCGGGCGCATCGACGTGGCCGGCCCGCACACCGAGGACCTCGTCGACATGGCCCGCCGCACCCTGGCCGCCCGCGGCGAGCAGGTGCGCCTGGTGCCCACGTGGCGAGGGATCTTCGGCCTGGGGATGTCCGGCGAGGTGCTCCTGCCCGGTGCGGGCGCCCGGCTCGGCCGGACCAGCTTCGACGACTGGCTGGCCGCCGGCGCGCGCTGACCGGCCGGGGTCAGCCGTCGATGAGCAGGTCGGCCTGCTCGTCGAGCAGGGCCCGGCGGGCGCGCGGCCCGGCGGGCAGCAGGTCCGGCGCCGCGTAGGCGAGCTGGGCGTGCCCGAGGTGCGTCGCGTAGGCCAGAGTGGCGCGCCGCTGGGCCACGGCGCGGGTGTGCCCCGCGGTACGCAGCAGCCGGGCGAGGTGATCGATGCGGGTGCGGGCGGCGTCCTCGAGCGCCGCCTGCACGTCGGGCTGGTCGGCGGCGGCGAGCAGGCGCAGCTGGCCCGGATTGTCGAGGGCGTGCTCGGACAGCGCGCGCAGGAACAGCCGGGCGCGCTCCCCGGGATCGTCGGTGGCCGCGGCCACCTCGGCGATGATCTCGGCGGTGGCGTCCTCGAGCCAGCGGTCCAAGGCGGCGCGCAGCAGGTCGCCGCGCGTCTCGAAGTGCCAGTAGAACGACCCCTTGGTGGCACCGAGCCGCCGCGCGAGCGGCTGCACGGCCACCGCGTCGGGCCCTTCGGCCAGCAGCGTCTCCACCGCCGCCGCCGTCCAGTCGTCCGCCGTCAGCCTCGTCACGCCCGGCACGCTACCGCACCGGCCGCCAGCAACGTACGCCGGCGTACGGTCCACGGGCTGTTGCCGGGTGACCGCCGACGACGGCCGGTGGCCGATATCGGCCAGATGTCGGCAAGGTCCTTGATGTTCACCCCGTCTCTTCGCAGAATGAGCCGCGCGCCCTAAATCGTTTCAATTGCGCGCGCCGACCGAGGGAGCAGCGATGGAGCACACCGAGCCCGCCCAGCGGCCGGCCGCCACCGGGCGGGGCGGTCCCAGCCGGCGGCGCGTGCTGGCCACGCTCGGCGCCGGTGGCCTGGTCGCCGCGGCCTCGCCGCTGGTGCGGTCCGCAACCGGGGCCACGCCGGCCGCCGGCGGCCTCACCTTCGACTGGCCGCGGCCCGCGCGCCGGTCGAGGACCACGCCGTCGCTGCAGGTCGTGGTGAACCCGCTCATCCGGCGCGGCTCGCCCATCCACGACAACGTGTTCCGCGAGCTGCGCGACCTGCACGCCGACCACGTGCGCTTCGTCCCCTGGTACCCGTACCCGCGGCTCGGCGTCGCCGAGCTCGCGCCGCCCGCCGACGGGCACACCAGTTGGGACTTCTCGCTGATCGACCCGCTGGTCGAGGACTTCGAGCGGGCCACCCGCGGGCACAGCACGATCATGAACTTCAGCACGATCCCCGCGTGGATGTGGAAGGCGCCGTGGTCGGTGGCCGACGGTCGGCTCAGCGTCGTCGGCGGTGGCAACGGGCGGGCCGCGGACGGCCTGGCCTGGACCGACTACACGTTCGCCGTCGACGTGACGCCGCGGGCCACCGCGACGCACAGCGGCCAGCCGTACGCGCAGGCCGGCGTGCTGTTCCGCTACGACGACAAGGGCAACGGCTACGGCTTCCTGCTCTCGAACTACCCGTACAGCTCGACCGCCCAGAGCGGCTACATCGTGTTCGTGCCGTTCAAGGGCGGCGCGGCCAACGGCACCAAGGCCGTCGCGCTGCCGTTCGCGATCATCGACGGCCACACCTATCACCTGTCCGTCGAGGTGCGCGGCTCGACCTTCGTGGCCACGGTGGACGGCACGGTCGTCGACACCGTCACCGACACCCAGTTCGCCACGGGCACCGTCGGCTTCCGCGAGTACGGCAGCGAGTCGGCCGAGTTCGACAACGTCGTGGTCACCGCCACCGACGGCAGCACCCTGCTGGCCGACGATTTCTCCGGCGGCCTGGAGAAGTGGCTGCTGCCCGGCGGCCTGCCCGACGACCCGGACACCGTCGACTTCGGCTACTCGCAGGGCACCGAGCTCGCCGTGCCGGTGCAGACGGTCGCCGACTACTACGCCCGCCTCGTCAGCTGGTACACCGCCGGCGGGTTCACCGACGAGTACGGCGTCTACCACCGCTCGGGGCACCACTACCGGTTCCCGTTCTGGGAGGTGCTCAACGAGCTCGAGCACGGCCTGAGCCCGCAGGAGTACACCGAGCTCTACGACGCGATCGTCACCGCGATCCGCGCGGTCTCGCCGCACACGCAGTTCGTCGGGGTGGCGCAGGCGACCCCCGGCAGCGCCACCTACTTCGAGTACTTCCTCGACCCGGCGAACCACGCCGAGGGCGTGCCGCTGGACTGGATCAGCTACCACTTCTACGCCCACGCCACGGCGACGGACACCCCCGACACGTACGGCCACACCGGCTTCCCCCGCGCCGACGCGTTCCTCGCGGTGGTCGACCGCATCGAGGCCGTGCGCACCGCGCTGGCGCCGCAGGTGCGCACGACCGTGGACGAGACCGGCACCATCCTCGACACGGCGGGCACCCAAGCGGATCCCGCCCCCGTCCCGGACGCGTACTGGAACTACTCGGCCGCGATCTACGCCTACGTGTACGCGCAGCTCGCGCTCAAGGGCATCGACGTCGTCAACGAGAGCCAGCTCGTGGGTTACCCGAGCCAGTACCCGTCGGTGAGCATGGTCGACTGGAACACCGGGCGGCCCAACGCGCGCTACCGGGTGCTCCAGCTGCTGCTGGCGGAGCTGCCCAAGGGCTGCCGGCTCGTGCTGCCGACCGGCGGCCAGCCGTCCGCGGACTTCTTCGTGCTCGGGCTGCGTGACGGGCACGCGCGCAAGGCGCTGGTGGTGAACAAGACCAACGCCGCGGTGAGCGTGCCCCTCGACGGGGTGCGCGGGGCGCGGGCGCGGGTGGTCGACCAGAGCAGCGGCGCCGGCCCGGTCCGCACCGACCGGGTGGCCGGCGACGCGTTCACCCTCGGCGGCTACGGCGTGGCGGTGCTGCACCTCGGCTGATCAGCGCGCGGGCGGGGCGTCGATGGCGCAGCTCGAGCACGGGCGGGGCCCGTCATGGCCCGGCAGGTGCTCCACCGGCGGGCCGAGCGGCGCCGTCGGCACGACGGTCTCGTCCCGGCCCCGGATGAGCAGGAACGACAGCAACCCGCCCAGCGCGGCGAGGCCGCCGGCGATCAGCACCGCATGGTGGAAGCCGGCCGACAGCTGCTCGGGGTGCCGGTACGCGCTCGGCGTGATGCCGGCGAGCCCCGGCAGTACGGCGACGGCGAGCAGCCCGGCCACCCGCGCGATGTCGTTGTTGATGGCGGACGCGACGCCCACCTGCCGCGGCGGGGCGGCGGCCAGCGCGGTGGCGGTGAGCGGAGCGACGGTGGCCGAGAGGCCGAGGGAGAAGACGATCAGCGCGGGCAGCAGGTCGGTGACGTAGGAGGCGTCGGCGCCGACGCGCACCAGCAGGGCGAGCCCGCACCCGGCCACGATCGGGCCGACCGTCATCGGCAGCCGCGGCCCGATGCGCTGCGCGAGGCGGCCCATGCGCGCCGACATCACCAGCATGACCACCGTGATCGGCAGCAGGGCGCTGCCGGCCGCCACCGGCGCGAACCCCGACACCCGCTGCAGCTGGACCGGGATGAGGAACAGCGCGCCGCCCAGCGCGGCGTACATGACGAGCGTGACGACGTTGGCGGCGGCGAACTCGCGCTCGCGGAACAGGACCAGCGGCATGATCGGGTGCCGGCCACGGGCCTCGGCCACCAGGAAGCCTGCGAGCAGCGCGACCCCGCCGGCCAGCACGCCGACGGTCGACGCACTCCAGCCGCGTTGCGGGCCCTCGGTCAGCGCGTAGACGACCAGCGCGAGACCGCTCGCGGCGAGGGCCACCCCGAGCACGTCGACGCGCCCGCTCGTCTCGTCGTCGCGGGTCTCGGGCACGAAGCGCACGGCGAGCAGCACGACCACGACGGCCATCGGCACGTTGATCAGGAAGACCAGCCGCCAGCCCCACGGCGCGATGCCGACCAGCACACCGCCGACCACCGGGCCGATGGCGGTGGCGATGCCGCCCAGCCCCGACCACGCGCCGACGGCGGCGGCGCGGTCCTCGCGCCGGAACACCGCCTCGAGGATGGCGAGCGAGCCGGGCGTGAGCAGCGCCGCGCCCACACCCTGCAACGCCCGCATGCCGATGAGCACGCCGGACGTCGGGGCCAGGGTGCAGCCGGCCGAGGCCGCGGTGAACCAGATGACGCCGAGCACGAAGATGCGGCGCCGGCCCAGCCGGTCGCCCAGCGAGCCGCCGAGCAGCAGCAACCCGGCGAGGGTGAGCGTGTACGCGTTGACCGTCCACTGCAGGGCCGTCAGCCCGGCGTCCAGGTCGCGGCCGATGCGGGGCAGGGCCACGTTGACCACCGTGCCGTCGAGCTGGGCCATGCCGCTGCCGAGGATGGTGGCGGCGAGAACCCCGCGACCCCGTCCGGACTTCAGGATCAGGTCGGGGTCGCTCACCGCGCCAGCGTAAGCGGCAGGTGGTAGACGCGGGCGGCGTTGCCGGCCAGCACCAGCCCCTGGGTCTCCTCGTCCGGGCACAGCGCGGCGACGGCGCGGGCGTTGCGGGCGATGCCCGGGATGTCCGGCCAGTCGGTGCCGAAGATCATCCGGCGGGTCAGGCGCGGCCAGTTGTGCTTGGCGTAGTAGGTCTGCAGTCGCGTCGGCGGCAGGCCGGACAGCTCGATCCACACGTGCTCGTTGGCCAGCGCGAGGAAGGCGGCCGCGTCGTACCACCAGCCGCGACCGCCGTGGGCGAGCACGACATCGAGGGCGCGGAAGTCGCGCAGCACGTCGTCGAGCAGCACCGGGTCGCCGAACTGGTTCATCGCGCCGGGGAACGTCGACGTGCCGCAGTGCACGACGACCGGCACGCCGCGCTCCTGACAGATCGCGTACGCCGGGTAGAGCGCGCGGTCGTTGACGGGGAAGCCGCCGTGCACCGGGTGCACCTTGAGGGCCACCGCGCCGAGATCGAGCTGGCGGGTCAACTCCTCGTCGACGGGGTAGTGCACGTGCGGGTTGACGTTGGCCGCGAAGCGGACCCGCGGGGTGGTGCACAGCGCGGCCATGTCCTCGGCCGCCTGCGTGCCGGTGACCTTCGGGCTGTACTCGGCCAGCACGACCGCGGTGTCCACGCCCTCGGCCTCGAGCAGGGCCGCGAACGCGTCCGGGCGCACGACGTCGCCGTCGTAGAGCTCGTGCAGGGCGGGTGAGTCGAAGTTGCGCACCCAGGTGGCCCACGAGAGTTTGAGGCCGTCGAGACGTGCCGGGTGCAGGTGGACGTCGATCAGCGGGCGGCCGTCGAGCATGAGCTCACCCTAGAGAGGGGCGTGCGCCCTCGCCCGCGGGCATCGCCGCCTCCTCGGCGCGGCGCACTCGCCGGCGCAGCTCGCCGCCCCCGGCGTCGGCGAAGCCGTGCGCGACGAGCCAGCGGGTCATCCAGGCGCGGTCGGGGTGGCTCGCCGGCACGGTGTTGTAGACGTAGTTGAGCCCACGCGCCTGCGCCTCGCGTTCGAGGTGGCCGACGATGAACTCGCCGAGGCCGCCGCCGCGCTGGTCGGCGGCCACCGCGAACGTGATCTCGGCGTCGCCCCACTCGCTGTCCAGCCACCCGTAGCCGAGCACCCGCCCGGCACGGTCGACCACGCGCCACCACTCGTCGGCGACGGGGGCGTCGCCGACCGGGCGGGCGAGCCCGACACTGGCCAACTCGTCCTCGCCGAACAGTTCGCGCTTCGCGGCGTCCCAGCGCGGCGTGTCCTCCCGCTCCCAGCGCAGCTCGTCGGGCCGGACGGTGGGCCGCCCGGTGAGCACGCTCGCGGCCATCGCGCGCAGCTCCACGCGGCGGATCTTGCCCGTGGCGGTGGTGGGGTAGGCGTCGACGAACAGCACCTTGCGCGGGCGCTTGAACGAGGGCAGCGCTTCGCGGGTGAACCCGATCAGCTCGTCCTCGCCGGCGCTCGCGCCCGGGTGCAGCACCACGTAGGCCACCGGCTTCTCCAGCCCGTCGGCGTCGGGTGCGGCCACGACGACGGCCTGCGCGACGGCGTCGTGGGCGAGCAGCCGGGCCTCGACCTCGGCCGGTGACACCCAGATGCCGCCGGCCTTGAGCATGTCGCCGGTGCGGCCCAGGCAGGCGTAGTAGCCGTCCTCGTCCTGCACGTAGGTGTCGCCGGTACGCAGCCACTCCCCCTGGAAGACCTGACGTGACGCGTCGTAACGCGACCAGTAGCCGACGGCGGTCGAGGCGCCGCGGACGAACAGGGTGCCGGGGGTGCCGCGCTCGACCTCGCGCCCGTCGTCGCCGAGGATGCGCAGGTCGTAGCCGGGCACGGCCACGCCGGTCGTCCCGGGGCGGACCTCGCCGGCCCGGTTGGACAGGAAGATGTGCAGCAGCTCGGTCATGCCGATGCCGTCGAGGATGTCGACACCGAAGTGCGCCGTCCAACGCCGGTAGAGCGCCGCGGGCAGCGACTCCCCCGCGCTGGCGGCCCGGCGCACCGGGCCGAGCGCATCGCCGGGCAGGCCGGCGCGCAGCATGCCGGCGAAGAACGTCGGGCCGGCGAAGAACAGGGTGGCGCCGTACTCGCGCGCCCGTTCGGCGATCGTCGCCGGGGTCGACGGTGCGGGTTCGAGCACGGCGCCGGCCCCGACGGACAGCGGGAAGAGCACGGAGTTGCCGAGGCCGTAGGCGAAAAAAGCCTTGGCCGCCGACAGGCAGCGGTCGTCGGGGCGGATGCCCAGCACCTGCGCGCCGTAGGTCTCGCAGGTGTGGGCGATCGAGGCGTGCCGGTGCATCGCGCCCTTCGGCAGGCCCGTGGTGCCGGAGGTGTAGAGCCAGAAGGCGACGTCGTCGGCGTGCGTGTCGGCCACGCCCGGGTCGGCCCCGTCGAGCGCGCCGAGGTCGTGCACCGGCCGGTCGGTGTCGGCGCCGGTGCCCGCGGGCGCGAGCACGCCGGTGACGTGCGGCGCATCGCGCAGCGCCGCCGCGGCCACCTCGCCGAACGGCGGTGTGACGGCGAGCAACCGGGCCCGCGAGTCGCGCAGCATTTCGGCCAGGCCGTCGGCCCGGGTCATCGTGGAGACCGGCACCGGCACCGCGCCCATCCGCATCGCGGCCAGATAGGTGATCACGAACTCGGGCGAGTCGGCCATGTACATCAACACCCGCTGCTCGGGCTGCAGGCCGATCTCGCGCAGCCCGGCCGCGGTGCGGCCCACCCGCTCGTGCAGTTGCGCGTAGGTCAGCTCGCCGGCCGGGCCGGTCAGCGCCAGCCGCTCACCGTCACCGGCGTCGAGGCGCCGGTCGAGCAGGTACGCGCACCCGTTGGACGTGGTGGTCATCGGTCAGGACAGGTGGACGTAGTCGTAGTCGAACGGCTGGTTGTTGATGCCGTTCTTCGGCGGCGCGATCCACGACGCGATCTTCCCGCGCTCGTGGACCGGGTGCATCAGCGAACGAACGTGCGTCTTGTCGACGTCGGTGGGCAGGTAGCTGTCCTGCCCGGCCGCCCACTCGTCGGCCGTGAGCTGCCGGCCGTCCGGCGTGGCCTCGATGCCGGCGAACGCGCCCACCTTGCGGTTGAAGGCGACGTGCGGCAGCACGAGCCGGTGCGCGAGGCCGGTCTGTTCGAGGATGCGGTTCCAGCGCTTCACGCCGCCGCGGCAGTCGGCGATGTACTCGCGGCGCAGGTCGGTGTTCAACCCGACCAGCGCCGACACCTCGGTGCTGCCGATCCGGCCCTCGACCACCGCGTCGACGTCGATCGCGTCGTCGGTGAGCCGGTGGTCGTCCCGGCGGCGGTCCTCGAGCCAGCGGCCCTTGAGCCCGGCGGTGTAGTAGTTCGCGACGTTGGTGGACGTCTCGCCGCCGAACAGATCGAGGCTGACCGAGTAGTGGAAGTTCAGGTACTTCTGGATCACATCGAGCGGGATGACGCCGCGCGCCGCCACCTCGTCGGCGTCGTCGGTGTCCTGCTCGACCATCACCTGCGCCGTGCGCTCGACGACCCGGTCGATACCGGTCGTGCCCACCATCATGTGGTGGGCCTCCTCCTTGAGCATGAACTCGCAGGTGCGCGACAGCGGGTCGAAGGCCGACTCCTTCAGCGTCCCCAGCTGGTACTTGCCGTCGCGGTCGGTGAAGTACGTGAACATGAAGAACGACAGCCAGTCGGGCGTCTCCTCGTTGAACGCGCCGAGGATGCGCGGCGCGTCGTCGCTGCCGGAGTTGCGGTGCAGCAGCTCCTCGGCCTCCTCACGGCCCTCGCGGCCGAAGTAGGCGTGCAGCAGATAGACCATCGCCCAGAGGTGCCGGCCCTCCTCGACGTTGACCTGGAACAGGTTGCGCAGGTCGTACAGCGACGGCGCGGTGGCGCCCAGGTTGCGCTGCTGCTCGACCGACGCCGGCTCGGTGTCGCCCTGGATGACGATGAGCCGTTGCAGGTCGGCGCGGTACTCGCCCGGCACCTTCTGCCACGCCGGCTCGCCCTTGTGCTGGCCGAAGCCGATCTCGCGCTGCTGGTCGCGCTCGGCCAGGAAGATGCCCCAGCGGTAGTCCTTCATCGGGACGTGCCCGAAGTGGGCCCAGCCCTCGCGCCCCACGTTCACCGCGGTGCGCAGGTAGACGTCCTGCGTCGGCAGCGTCGGGCCCATCGACTCCCACCAGTTGAGGAAGTTCGGCTGCCACGACTCGAGCGCGCGCTGCAGGCGCCGGTCGTCCTTGAGGTCGACGTTGTTCGGGATCTTCTCGCCGTAGTCGGCTGTGGTGGTCATCGGGCTAGACCCTCTCGTGGGAGAACTCGGCGCGCCGGCCGGTGCCGAACTTGCGCAACGCGCCTTCCGGTCCGGACGCGTTCGGTCGGTTGAAGATCCAGTTCTGCCAGGCCGTGAGCCGGCCGAAGATCTTGGTCTCCATGGTCTCGGGACCGGCGAAGCGGTAGTTGGCCTCGAGGCCGGTGAGGGCGTCGGGGCTGAACGAGGCGCGCTCCTCGACGGTGATGCGCACCTCCTCGTCCCAGTCGATGTCGTCGGGAGCGAAGGTGACCAGGCCGAGCGCCTCGGCGTCCTCGGCCTCGAGCGCCTCGCCGGCCCGCTTCTGCACGGCGGCCGACGCGTCGTCGTCGCCGAGGAAGCGGGTCTGCAGCCGGGTGAGGCCGTTGCCCATCGGCAGCGGCCCGAGGTTCATGTCGCCGACCGTGATCGCCGCGGGCTCGGCCTGCGGGTCCACGTCCTCGAACACCCCGAACAGCTGGAACGACCGGTCGGCGGCCAGGGCGAGTTCGAGCAGCGACCCGGCGAAGCACGAACCCGGTTCGATCAGTGCGACCAGCGAGCGGGACGTGACGTCGAGGCGCTTCAGCGTGCGCTTGAGGTAGTGGACGATCTCGTTCGCCCGCCAGTCGTCGCGCTGAGCCGCGAGCAGCGCGGCGTCGTGCGCGAGCACCGCGGCCGGGTCGCCCTCGGTCCGGAACACCCACGTGCCCACTTCGAGCTCGTTGGTGCGCAGGTCGAGGACGAGGTCGTCCAGCTCGCGGGTCACCGCCAGCGTCCAGAACGCCGCGTCGAACTCGCCGGGCTCGCCGTCGGGGCCGCGCACCGTGATCGTCGCCGTGCGGGCGGTGCGGTCGAGCGTGGCGCGCACGTGGTCGTAGGTGACGGCGTCGTCGCTGCGCTCCTTGGCCAGCGGCGTGAGCACGATGGCGGTGCCGTCGGCCGGCCGTGACGAGCGCGCCGCCAGCTCGGCCGCCCGCTCGCGCACCGTCTCGTCCCATCTCTGGCGTGGCACGACCTCGTCGACGAGGCGCCACTGCACGGCCTTCTGGCCGCCCAGGCCCTCGGACTTCGTGGCGAAGTAGTCGGCACGGTCGCGGCGCACGAACCGTTTGTCGACCACCCGGGTGAGGCCGCCGGTGCCGGGCAGCACGCCGAGCAGCGGCAGCTCGGGCAGCGAGACCGTGGACGCCCGGTCGTCGACCAGCATGAGGTGCTCGCAGGCCAGCGCCAGCTCGTACCCGCCGCCGGAGGCGGTGCCGTTGAGGGCGGCGAGATAGGTCTGGCCGGACGACGCGGTGGCGTCCTCCATGCCGTTGCGGGTCTCGTTGGTGAACTTGCAGAAGTTGACCTTCCAGGCGTGCGCGGAGCCGGCCAGCATGCGGATGTTGGCGCCGGCGCAGAAGACCTTCTCCTTGCCGCTGGTCAGCACCACCGTGCGTACCGCCGGGTGCTCGAAGCGCAGCCGCTGCACCGCGTCGTAGAGCTCGATGTCCACGCCGAGGTCGTAGGAGTTCAGCTTGAGCTCGTACCCCGGGACGAGCCCGGCCTGCTCGTCGACGTCCATGGTCAGGGTGGCGACGGCGCCGTCGACGGCCAGCCGCCAGTGCCGGTAGGACGCGGGCTCGACGCGGAACTCGACGCGGTCGGTCATACCGAAACATGCTACGTCGAGATATCCTTACGTCAATACTTCGTAGCATGTTCGTATCGGCGAGAATGGTCGCGTGACCGAGGCAGGCACTCCGACGCTCTCCCGGCGGCACGCCGCCGGGGCCCCGAGCGCGCGCGGGCTGCTGTTCACCGTGCTCGGCGAGCTCGTGCTGCCCGGTGACGGCGGCGCGTGGACCTCGGCCTTCATCGACGTCCTCGGCCGCCTCGGCGTGGAGCAGAAGGCCACCCGGCAGGCGCTGATGCGCACCGCGGCCGACGGCTGGCTCACCTCCGAGCGGGTGGGCCGGCGTACCCGCTGGCTGCTGACCCCCTCGGCCCGGCGGCTGCTCGGCGACGGTGCGGCCCGCATCTACGGTTTCACCGGCGCCGGCACGCAGTGGGACGGGCGCTGGGTCGTGGTGCTGGCCCGCACGCCGGAGAGCGAGCGGCCCGCCCGGCATGTGCTGCGCACCCGGCTGTCGTGGGCCGGGCTCGGCAGCCCGGCGCCCGGCGTCTGGGTCGGCACCCACCCCGATCGCGTGAACGAGGTGCAGGCCGTGCTGGGCGAGGCCGGGCTCGCCGACGCGCAGGTCTTCGTGGGCGAGCACCACCCCGGCACCGACGTGCAGGCGATGGTGCGCCAGGCGTGGGACCTCGACGCGATCGAGCAGGGCTACGAGGATTTCGTGGCCACGTTCGGCGCGCGCGCCGGCGCCGACCCGCTCATCGACGTCGTCGACCTCGTGCACAGCTGGCGGCGCTTCCCCTGGACCGACCCGGTGCTGCCCCACCAGCTGCTGCCCTCGCCGTGGTCGGGCGTCGAGGCGGCGCAGCTGTTCGGCCGGCTGCACGCGCAGTGGACCGGCCCCGCCCGCGCGCGGTGGCGCGACCTGGACGGCGCCTGACCCGCTCGCCCAACCGACGGTCTGCGCTGCCGCGTGCCCTAGCGTGGGCGGGGTGTTCGAGCAGGTGCGCCACCGCCCGGCGACGCCGCTGGCCCGCCCGCGCGCGCTGGTCGTCGCGTGCGCGCCGCTGCGCTCGAACGTCAACCTGTCCACGATCGCCCGCACGGCCGGCTGCTGCGGCGTCGAACGGATGGTGATGTGCGGGCATGCGAAGCTGGACACCAAGATCGCCCGCGACGGGGCGGACAGCGTGCGGCTCGAGGTGCGCAATTCGCTGCCGCCGGTCCTGCGGTCGCTGCGCGCGGACGGCTACCGCCTCGTCGGGCTGGAGCAGACCACCAACTCCGCCAACCTGCACACGTACGCCTTCGCCGAGCGGACGGCGCTGGTCATCGGCAACGAACGCGCCGGCCTCGGCGAGGACGAGCTCGCCCTGATGGACGACTGCGTGGAGATCCCCGTCTGGGGGCTGCCCTACAGCTACAACGTGGCCACCGCGACGGCGATGGCGCTCTACGAGTACTGCCGCCAGTTCCCGGCCTGAACGCGCCCGGTCAGCCGATGTGCCCGCGCAGGGCGAGCACGGCCAGCGCGGCGCGCGACGAGCCGAGCCGCTTGGTCCACGACGTGCCGAGCGCGGCCAGCGCCTCGGCGTCGGCGTAGCCGGCGTCGTCGAGGGTCCAGCCCGCGGCGGCGTAGCCGGCCGCGAGCTGCCCGGCCGCGGAGTCCGGCGTGGGTTCGGGCGCGTCCCCGACCTCCGGCACCGGCGGGCGCCACGCGTGCAGGTTCAGGGTGACGAGGAAGGGTGCCCCGGGCTCGCAGGCGGCGGTGACGTCGCGCAGCACGGCCGGGTCCGGCCGGACGAGCGCGCGCAGCAGGCTGCCCCACGGCATGAGGGCGTGCACCTCGGTGACACCGCGCAGCTCGCTCGGCAGCTGCTCGACGGGCGCCCGGACGAACACCGCGTTGGGCACCCCGCCGCGCGCGGGCTTGGCCGCGGCGCGCGCGGAGGTCGGCCGCATCGCGTCCGCGGCCGCGTCCAGCCCCACCACCAGGGCGTCCGGGCGCTGCCGGGCGAGCGCGAGCACGTGCTTGCCGTCGCCGGTGCCGAGGTCGAGCACGAGGCCGGTGCGGTCGGCGCGCAGGTCGGCCAGGCCCGCCGCGTCGAGCTCGACCGTCGCCTTGCCGATCACCCGACGCACGCCGCCAGCCTAGGCTGGCGGCCGTGCGGATCACCGGTCGCGGACACCCGGCGATCCGCGCCACCCACGCCAAGACGCTGGAGCTCGCCCCCGACCCCGACATCACCGAACGAGCCACCTGCGTGCTCGCCGTGCGGAGCACGGCGGCGCCGGCCGAGCCCCTGGCCGGGCCGGTGCGCATCACCATCGGCGCCGGCGGCCACGCGTTCACCCTGCACGCGCACGCCAACCCGCAGTGGGACCCCCACGGCCCGATCGTGGTGCGGCGCAGCCCGCTCCGGCTGCCGGGCACGCTCGCCACGCACGCCGACGCCGCGGCCGCCGACCTGCCCCCCGCGCTCGTGGCCGCCCTGCGCGACCCCGACACCACGGTGACGGTGGACGTGACACCGCTGGCCGCACCGGGGGCCGTGGTCCTCTTCGCCGCCGACCCGGCCCGCCCGGCCGACCCGGCGCTGCGGGCCGAACTCGCCGCTGCCGACGTGGTCGTGGCCGAGGACGCGCCCGCGCGGGCACTCACCGGACGCAGCGACCCGGTGCCGCAGCCGGTCTCGGCCCGCACCCTCGTGGTGGCCACCGCCGACCTGCCCGGCGCGTCGATCGACCGGGCCGGCGTGCCGGTGGAGACGGTCGGGCTCGCGCCGCGCCTCGCGGTGGCCGCCGCCTGCCCCGCGCGCACACCGGTGGCCTTCCTGGGCCCCGACGACGACCTCGCCGGGCCGCCCGCGGCCTACCGGGTGGTGCTCGCCGTGCCCGCCGACGAGCTGCCGCGCCTGCTCGAGCGGGCGACCGGCCGGCGCGGCACGACGGTGGTGACGCTCGCGCAGGCGTACACGCCGCCGGTGGCGCACCGGCTGGACGACGGGCCACCCGCCCTGCCGAGCCGCGACCTCGTGCACTGCTGCCTGCACCCCGCGGCCGACGGACCCGACCCCCGCGTGCGCGCGGCGGTGCTGGCCCTGCTCGCCGAGGGCGTGCCCACCCGGGCCGCGGCGCGCGCCCTCGTCGAGCTGACCGGCTGGCCGCGCCGCCGGGCCTACGACGCGGTGCTCGAGCTCGCCGCGGGCCGCGCCGCCCCCCGATGATCACTGCGGCGCCTCGACGTTGCGATCGGGTCACGCTGGGCGGCACCGGCACGGAACGGTCGGCCGTCGCTGATATCAACGCACAGTGCGACGCGGCGGGCTGACGGCAGGGTGCGCGCTGCTGCTTGCCGTGGCCGCCTGCACGGGCGGGCACGGCGCCGGGTCGACCACGTCCGCGCCGAACCCGCCCACCACGGCTCCGGCGCGATCCAGCATCACCCGGCCCACGCCACCGCCCACCTCCTCCGCGCCGGCCACGCCACCCGCGTCGTCGGCGCCGGCCAAGTCGGTTTCGTCGTCGCGGCGCTTCCTGCCGCGCGGCGGGCGCACCATCCTCGGCCGCAGCCGGGTCGTGGCCTACTACGGCGTGGCCGGAAACGGGCGCCTCGGCGTCCTCGGGACGACGTCCCCCGAGGTGGCCGCCGCCCGGATCGGTGCCCGCGCCGCCGGTTACCGCGGGTACGGCCGCGCCGTGCAACCGGCGATGGAGCTGATCGCCACCGTCGCCCAGGGCGCACCCGGCGCCGATCACACCTACTCCAAGCCGGTGGACGCCGACCGGATCCGCGATTACCTCGACGTCGTGCACCGGCACAAGATGCTGCTGATCCTCGACCTGCAGCCCGGCCGCGCGTCGTTCCTGGGCCAGGCCGAGGCGTTGCGGCCGTTCCTGCTCGACCCGTCGGTGGAGCTCGCCCTCGACCCGGAGTGGAAGGTCGGCCCCGACCAGGCCCCCGGCCACGGGCGCATCGGCTCGTCCAGCGCGGCCGGCATCAACGCCGTCGGCGGCTGGCTGTCGGGTCTGGTCCGCGACCATCACCTGCCGGACAAGCTGCTGGTGGTGCACCAGTTCACCTCGTCGATGCTGCCCGACCGGCCACACCTGCAGCAGCACCACGGCATCGAGATGGTGCTGCACGCCGACGGGTTCGGCAGCGTCGCGCAGAAGATCGGCGTGTTGCGCAACCTCGCTTTCCCGCACCCGCCGTTCGGCGTCGGCTTCAAGCTCTTCCTCACCCAGGACGCCCGCGTGATGTCACCGCGCGAGGTGATGGGATTGCGCCCGCGCCCGGACGTGATCACCTACCAGTGACCGCGCTGGCTACGCTCGCCGCCATGGCTCTGCTCGCGCTGCCCGACGGACGCTCGCTCGACCTCGAGGTCTCCGGGCCCGACGACGGCGTCCCGCTCGTCTATCACCACGGCACGCCCGGCTCGGTGGTGCCGATGCGCGGGCTGCGGCGGGCCGTGCACGCCGTGGGTCTCCGGCTGGTCACCTACTCGCGGGCCGGCTACGGCGCGTCGACACGCCGGCCCGGCCGCACCGTGGCCGACATCGCCGAGGACGTGGCCGCGATCCTCGACCACCTCGGCGCGCCGCGCTGCGTGACCGCGGGCAAGTCCGGCGGCGGCCCGCACGCCCTCGCCACCGCCGCGCTGCTCGGCGACCGCGTCACCGGGGTGTTGTCGATCGCCGGCGTGGGCCCCTACGGCGTGCCCGATCTCGATTTCCTGGCCGGCATGGGTGAGCAGAACATCGAGGAGTTCGGCGCGACGCTGCAGGGCGAGGACACCTTGCGCGCCTGGCTCACCGACGCCGCCGAGGGCCTGCGCGACCCGGACGCGGCCACGCTGATCCGCGAGATGCGCACGTTGCTCCCGCCCCCTGACCTCGCGGTGCTCACCGACGAGTACGGAGAGGACATGGCCGCGGCCACGAAGGAGGCGCTGCGCACGGGCGTCGACGGCTGGCTCGACGACGACCTGGAGTTCACCCGTCCGTGGGGCTTCGACCTCGACGACATCTGCGTGCCCACGTTCGTATGGCAGGGCAGCGCCGACCTGATGGTGCCGTTCGCGCACGGCCAGTGGCTGGCCGACCACCTGCCCGGAGCGACCGTGCACCTGGTGCCCGACGAGGGACACCTGTCGATCGCCGTCGGCCGGGTCGAGCAGATGGTCGCCGAGCTCGTCGCGACCCTCTAGCCCCGTCCCCCGTCCCGCCCGTCCCCGCCCGTCCCCGTCCCTTGTCTCAGCTCCGTACGACCGGTTTCGCGCGCGAAAAGTGGTCGTACCGGCGTGCAAGAAGGGACGGGGGGCGGGCGGGAGGGGGCGGTCAGTAGGACAGGCCGGTGCCGAACGGCGCGACGACGCTCGACCCGTCCGGGGTCCGGATGGTGATCGGCGAGTGCCCGGTGGGTCGCCGGCCGAACAGCACGTCGGCGGCGGCGCGCATCGACGCGGGCTGGTAGCCGAACGAGGCCAGGAACGTCGGCGTGTCCGGCAGGTAGCCGAGCTCGTACGGCGCGCCCACGGCCAGCACGATCACCGGCGTGCCGGTGGCCTGCAGCTGGGTGATCAGCGAGCGCTGTTGCGGGTCGCCCCACGCGTTGTTGCTGATGACGACGACGTGGTCGGCGTTCTTCGCGGCGTCGACCGCGGCGGCGATCGCGGCGTCGCTCGGCGCGCTGCCCGTGTAGACGCGATTCACCTGCACGCCCTTGGCCTGGATGTCGGCGGCCAGGTTGGTGCCGGTGGTGACGCCGTACCCGGTGACGAGCACCTTCTCATCCGGTTGCGCGGTCAGCGGCAGCACGTGGTCGTCGTTGCGGTAGAGGGTCATGGCCCGGTGGGCCGACTTCTCCATGACGGCGTTCTCACCCGGCTTGCCGACCGAGCCGGCCGCGGCCCGCGCGTTCACCATCGCGCCGCCGTCGAACAGCCCCAGCTGGTGCTTGATGGTCAGGATCCGGGTGACCGACTCGTCGATGCGGGCTTCGGTGATCGTGCCGTTGTGGACGGCGTCGAGCACGGCCTGCTCGGCGACGGCGAGGTCGCTGGGCATGAGCAGCTGGTCGTCGCCGGCCTGGACGGCCTTCACCGCCCGCTGCGCGGTGCTGTAGCCCTCGAGGGCGGCGGCGCTCAGCGCGTCGGTGATGACCAGGCCGTTGTAGTGCAGCTGGTTGCGCAGGATGCCGGTGACCATCGGCCGCGACAGGCTGGCCGGCGTGCCGGTCTTGTCCAGCGAGGGCGCGATGATGTGCGCGGCCATGATCTCGTCGGTGCCGGCGGCGATCGCGGCCTTGAACGCGGGCAGGTCGTAGCGGTTGAACTCCTGGCGCGTCTCGTCGGTGACGGCGACGCCGTTGTCGGTGTTCACCGACGTGCTACCCAGGCCCGGGAAGTGCTTGGCGGTGGCGGCCACGCCCGTCGATTCCAGCCCGTGCACGGCCGCGGCGCCGAAGGCCGCGGTCTGGTCGGGCTCGTCACTGAACGAGCGCGGGCCGTCGGCGGTGTTGGCCGGATTGGTGTTGGTGTCGACCACCGGCGCGTCGTCGACGTTGATGCCCAAGGCCTTGAGCTGGCGTCCGGTGGCGCTGTACATCGACTGCGCGAGGTCGGGCGAGCCGGTGGCGCCCAGAGCCATGTTGCCGGGCGAGATCGCGACGGGCGCCCCCAGCCGGGACACGTTGCCGCCCTCCTGGTCGATGCTGACGAGCAGCGGCACGCCGGCGCCGCTGTCGGCCGCGGCCTGCTGGAAGCCGTTGGACAGCTGGGCGATCTTCGTCGGGTCGGTGAGCCCGTTGGCCCAGGTGAAGTAGATGACGCCGCCGAGGTGGTACTTGGCCACCAGCTGCGCGCCGTTGTCGACGCCGTACAGGTCCTGGTTCTGCGCGACGGCCGTCGGGTCGGTGGTGGTGGCCGAGTCGCCGTAGGCGTAGGTGACGAACAGCTGCCCCACCTTCTCCTCGAGGCTCATCGAGGAGACGAGGGCGGCGACGTCGGGGGCGGTCGCCGCGCCGGCGCTGCGGGCCGGTGGCGAGCCAGCGGCCGGGACACTCGCGGCGACGCCCATGCCCGCGAGCGTGGCACATGTCGCGGCCACGGCGGCCGCCCGTCGGCGGAAGGTTCGATGGGTCACGGGGGCTCCTCCTGTGTTCCTGGTGATCACGTGCGGCTCGGCGCGAAGCCGACGGTCCGCACGCGGGCGGCGTCATCGGGACGCCGGGTGTCGAAGACGGTCTTGTCGCCGGCGGACACCCGGATGCCGTCCAGGTACACGCCGCGGCCGTGGTAGAGCTGGTCGGTGGTGTAGGTCCAGCGCAGCAAGGTGGTGCCCGGCGCCGGTGTCGCCACCGCCGGCCACCACTGATGACGCCCGTAGCCGGACAGGGTGCCCCCCGTACCTCGCAGTACGGATCCGTCGCGCAGCGCGAACGGCAGCGGTGTCCACGTCGTCCCGCCGTCGGAGGATTGGGTCAACGTCAGCAGGTCGGCGTCGGGCTCGGTGTCGAACCAGACGGCGAAATCGAGGCTCGTCCCGCCAGTGGCCGGCACCTCGAGTGTCTCGGTGCTGGCGTCGACCATGCCCGAGTACCACGACGTGGCCCCCTGGTCGGCGTGCACCGGCATGGCCCGGGCCAGGTCGTCGGCCACGGCCCGGCGCACCGGGTTGGTGGACCCCCACGCCCGCGACGGGTGGACGGCGTTGGTGAGCAGGATCGAGAACGAGTCGGTGGTCGGGTCGAGCACGATGTCGGTGCCGGTGAAGCCGGTGTGTCCGGCGGTGTAGGGCGTGGCCAGGGCTCCCATGTACCAGTGCTGGTACAGCTCGAAGCCGATGCCGTGGTTGTCGCCGGGGAAGGCCTGGTTGAGGTTGGTGAACAGCGCCTTGACCGAGGCCTTGGACAGGATGCGGGTGCCGCGGTACACGCCGCCGTTGAGCAGGGTCTGGGCGAGCACGGCGAGGTCGTCGGCGTCGGAGAACACGCCCGCGTGCCCGGCCACGCCGTCCAGCGCCCAGGCGTTCTCGTCGTGCACCACGCCGTGCACGAGGCCGCGGTCGGGCACGTGCTGGTACTCCTCGGCCGCGATGCGCGGCAGCAACGACGCCGGCGGGTTGTACATCGTGGAGATGAGGTGCAGCGGGTCGGTGATGCCGGCGTACACGAGTGCGTCGAGACGTCGCCCGGTGATGACCTGCTCGACCAGCTGCATCGACATCATGTTCAGGTCGGAATACAGGTACGTGCTGCCGGGCGGGTTCTCCAGCGGGCTGGTGAGGATCGCGTTCTCGCGCTGGTCGGCCGGCAGCTGCCACAGCGGTGGCGACGGATCGGGGGCGAAGCCCGACGTGTGGGTGAGCAGCTGGCGGATCGTCACCGCGCCCTTGCCGTTCGCGGCGAAGGCCGGCAGGTAGCGCACGACCGGCGCGTCGAGGTCGAGACGGCCCTGGTCGACAAGCTGCATCGCCACGATCGTGGTGAACAGCTTGGACAGCGAGGCGAGGTCGTAGATGGTGTTCGTCTGCGTGCGCACCCGTTGCCGGGGTGGCAGGAGTGTTGGCTTGTCGTCGGAGTACAGGTCGGAGTAGCCGTGCGCCGATTCATGCACGATCACGCCGTCGTGGGCCTGCAGGGAGACGGCGCCGGGGAACAACGGGTGGTGCCCGGTGCCCTGCGGCACCATCCCGGCCTCGACGTCCTTGCTGATACCGCCGATGGGCCCGGGGAGCAGGCCGGCGTCGGCGGCGCTGCCGTGCCGCAGCGTCTGGCCGGGATGGCCGAGCATGCCGGCCAGCGCCGACGGGGGCGCGGGGAGCACCTGCAGCGGCGAGTTCTGGTCGGCGGGGGTGCCGGCGCTCTCCGGCGCCGGGGCTGCGGCGGACGGCGCGCTGAGGACGGCGGCGGCGAGCGCGAGCGCCGCGACCAGCGCGGCCGGGCGGCGGCGGGACCGGGTCATCAGCTGCCCTCCGTCGGGTAGTGCAGGTAGCGGTGGCGCACGTGCGCGAAGTGCGCGAGTTCGTCCTGCCACCCGGCGACGACGCGCTGCGGGTCGCGGCCCTTGTCGACGCCGGTGCGCACGGCCGTGCTCCCGGACAGCTTGTCGATCCAGTACGGGTCGATCCGGTCACCGGTGTCGTAGCGCCACGCGAAGTCGTCATAGAGCTGGTGCAGGGTGGACAGCATCGTCACAGCGGTGCGCACGGCGTCGAACGCGGCCGGGTCGGTGACGTAGGTCTGCACGCCGCGGCACACCTCGCCTGTGTAGGCCGCCGACGTGGGCGCGAACGCCGCCTCGCGGAACGCGGCCCCGGGCAGGTCGGCCGCGCGCAGTGCGGCCGTCCACTTCTCGTCGACGTACGGCGCGCCGATCAGCTCGAAGGGCTGGGTCGTGCCGCGGCCCTGCGAGAGGTTCGTGCCCTCGAAGTAGCAGGTGCCGACGTAGACGAGCGCACTGGTGACGGTGGGGATGTTCGGCGAGGGCGCCACCCAGGGCAAGCCGCCCATGTCGCCGGGCCGGTCGCGGCGCCAGCCGCGCATCCAGACCACGTGCAGGTCGACCGGCCGGCCGGCCCGCCGGCGCACGAACTCGCCCGCGAACAGCCCGGCGAGCTCGCCCACGGTAAGCCCGTGCTGCTGGGCGATGGGCGCGTTGCCGACGAAGGTTTCGAGGTGGGGCCGGAGCACCGGCCCGGCCACCCGCTGGCCGCCGAGCGGGTTGGGCCGGTCGAGCACGACCACCCGGCGCCCGCTCGCCGCCGCGGCGGTCAGCACGTCGTACAGCGTCCAGATGTAGGTGTAGAAGCGGGCCCCGACGTCCTGGATGTCGAACACCATCGTGTCGATCTTCGCGTCGTCGAAGATGCCGACCATGTCCTGCCAGCTCTTGCCGTACAGGTCGTACACGGTGAGCCCGGTGCGCGGGTCGACGCTGGTGCCCTCGGAACTGCCGGCCTGCGCGGTGCCGCGGAAGCCGTGCTCAGGGCCGAAGGCGGCGCGCAGGTCGACCCGCCCGTCGTCGTGCATCACGTCGACGATCGAGTCGAGGTCCTTCGTGACGCCGGTGGGATTGGTCAGCACGCCCACCCGGCGGCCCAGCAGCGGTGCGTAGCCCTCGGCGATCAGGCGGGCCAGGCCCGTCTCCACCCGCATCGGTGCGCCGGTCGCGGCCGCCGGTGCGGGTCCGGGGGTCGCCGCGCCGGCCGGCCGCGGCCGTTCGGCCGCGACGCCGTCACGGTCGAGCGGCCCCCCGTGGGCCGCGCCGGAACCGGCCAGCGCAGCGAGGGCGCCGGCCGCCGCCGTGCCGAGCACTCGCCGGCGCGATGGGTGGGGCGAACGCGACGGATCGGGCATGTCCGGCACGGTAAGCCTGTCCTGCGCTGTCGTCAAGAGAGGTCTAGACCTTTGGCCCGCGCGCATCCTGCGTCACTCCTCGGGCCGCCCGGTCCCGCGGTCGGCAGTGGCAGCGCCCACCCCGCTGCCCGCGAAGTCCGCCTGTTCGGCCGGGCGGGACGTGACCGTCGACGCCGGGCGCACCAGTGACACCAGGCCGCCCACGACCAGCGTGATGATGACGCCCATCGGGACGTACCAGGGGAAGGCGACGGACTTGGCCTTGAGCGGATCGGCCTCGGCGCTCCACCACAAAACATGCCCGCCCGGGGTGATCTTCAGGCGCAGCACGACGTAGGCCATCACGGCGACGGTGGCGATCAGGGCGGCGAGGGCGGCCACCTCGTCGGCCCGCTTGATGACCAGCCCCAGGATGAACGCGCCGAGCAACGCGCCGTAGGTGTAACCGGTGATCGACAGCCCGACCACCACCACCTGGTTCTTGGTGTCGTTGAACAGGCAGGCGAACCCGGCCATGGCCGCCGCCCAGACGAGTGTGGCGTAACGCGCGATGGTGAGCAGGGTTCTCGGGTCCGGGCGGTACCCGAACCACGCCGCCATGATGTCGGCGACGGTGGAGTTCGACAGCGAGTTCAGCGCACTGGACAGCGAGCCCATCGTGGCGCTGAGGATGCCGGCGACGAGCAGCCCGGACAGGCCCACCGGCAGGCCGTGCAGGATGAAGTTCGGGAAGATGCTGTCCGAGCTCGCGAAGCCGAGCTTGTCCAGCCCGGCGCCGTCCGAGTAGACCCACAGCAGCGCGCCGACGAGGGAGAACAGGGCGAACTGCACGGCCACGGCGATCCCGCTGCCGATCATGGCTTTGCGGCCGTCGGAGAGGTTCTTGCAGGCGAGGATGCGCTGGGCGATCAGCTGGTCCGAGCCGTGCGAGGCCATGCCGAAGATCGCCCCGCCGGCGACGGCGGTGATGAAGGCGTACGGGTTGGTGACGATGTTGACGAAGGACCAGTCGTCGGTCTGGAAGATGTGGAACTTGCCGGCGTCGAACGCGTCGCTGATCCCGCTGAACCCGGTGTGCTGCAGCAGCACGATGATGCACACGATGGCCCCGCCGACGTACAGGCTCATCTGGATGACGTCGGTCCAGATGACCGCCTTGATGCCGCCGATGAACGTGTAGAGCACGGTGATCAGCGTGAGCACCACGATGATCCACTTGAAGTTGACGTCGAGATTCAACTCGTCGAACAGCAGCTTGATCGGGATCGCCGAGGCGAACAGGCGCACACCCTCGGCCAGCAGGCGGGTGACGAGGAACGTCACCGACGACAGTCCCTGGGCGTGCCGGCCGAACCGCTCGCCGATGTACTGGTACGCGCTGACGAACCCGCCTTTGAAGTACAGCGGCAGCAGCACGAACGAGACCAGCGTGCGGCCGATGATGTAGCCGCAGGCGAGCTCGACGTAGGAGAAGTTCGTCAAGTAGGCCACGCCGGGGACGCTGATGACGGTGAGCGTCGAGGTCTCGGTGGCCACGATCGACCCCAGCACCGCCCACCACGGCATCGACCGCTCACCGGTGAAGTAGTCGGCGGCCGAGCGTTGCCGCCCGGACAGCTTGAGCCCGATCGCGGCCACGATGATCAGATAGGCGACGATCACCGCGAGGTTGATGGCGTTGTGCATCGGCTGTCCCTCTCAGTCGGGTGGGGCGTGGCGGTCAGTGGGTGACGGTGACCTTGCTCAGGCCGCCGGGGTGATCGACGTCGACGCCGCGCACCTCGGCCAGCGCGCGGGCGACCAGCTGCCCCGGGACGACGGCGGTCACCGGGCTCAGCCACGGCGGCACCCCCGTGGCCACCGGGACGACGGTGTCGACTCCGCCGGCGGCCGGCTCGCCGGCGTCGGTGGCCAGCACGTGCACGGCGGCGCCGCGCTCGCGCAGGTTGGGCACGAGGTCGAGCACATCGGCGCTCGCCTCCTCCCGCGGCGCGATCAGCAGCACCGGCACCTCGGGCCCGACCGCGCCGACCGGCCCGTGCAGCAGGTCGGCGGGCGAGTAGGGCACGACCTGCGTGGCGGTCAGCTCGCTGATCTTCAGCGCCGTCTCGTGCGCGGTCGCCAGGTTGAGGCCGCGGCCCACGGAGACGATGCGGGTGGCCGGGTGCAGGGCGTGCGCGGTGCCGCGGGCCGGGGCCTCGGCCGCCTCGAGGGTGACCTGGAACAGCTCGGGCAGCGTGGCCGCCTCGGCCAGGGCCGCGTCGGTCTCGCCGGCCGGGCCGAGGGCCACGGCCAGCGCCGCCACGGCCAGCAGCGAGGTCGTGTACGTCTTGGTCGCGGCCACCGAGCGTTCCGGGCCGGTCACCAGATCGACGACCACGTCGGCCTGCGCGGCGAGCGGCGACTGCGTGTCGTTGGTGAAGGCGACGGTGGGTCGACCCTGATTGCGTGCGGCGGCGAGGACCTCGACCAGGTCGGTGGAGCGTCCCGACTGCGAGACGGCGACCACGAGATCGCCGGCCAGCGTGGGAGTGCGTCCGTACACGGTGGTCAGGCTCGGCGTGGCCAGGGCCACCGGCAGGCCGCTGCGCAACGGCACCAAGTACTGCGCGTAGCGCGCGGCGTTGTCCGAGCTGCCGCGGGCGACCACGGTCACCCCGCGGATCGCCTCCGCACCGGCGAGCAGTTCCCGCAGCCGTCCGATGGCGTCGGGCAGCGTGCCCACCAGCCGCTCGAGCGCCGCCGGCTGTTCGGCGAGTTCGTCGTCGAGCAACGTCACGGGACCACCTCCAGGGCGCGGACCGCGTTGAGCGGTACCGGTAGTTGCAGCGGATCGGTGCCGGGTGACAGCCGGCCGAGCACGCGCGGCACGCGACTGCCGGTGCCGCCGGGCACCACGCCCGGGACGCCGTGCCAGGTCAGCCAGCCGAGCAGGGCGACCAGATAGGCCTCCTTGGCGTCGGCCGGCAACCCGAGCTCGTCCGTACTGCGCAGTACGGAAGGCGTCAGGTTGGCCCGCAGCCGCTGGACCAGCACCGGGTTGTGCATCCCGCCGCCAGAGGCGACGACCTCGGTCACCCCATGGGCGCGGCAGGCGTCGGCCACGGTGCGGGCGCTCAGCTCGGCCAGCGTGGCGGCGAGGTCGGCGTCCGCGACGCGGGCGTCACCCACCATGGCCGCGGTCCACTGTGCGGTGAACAGCTCGCGCCCGGTGGACTTCGGGGCGGGGGCCGCGAAGTACGGCTCGCCGAGCATCCGCTCGAGCAGGGCCGCGTCCACGGTGCCGCGGGCGGCGAGCGCGCCGTCGACGTCGTAGCCGACGCCGGTGACCCGTTCGGCCTCGAGGTCGAGCAGGCAGTTGGCCGGGCCGGTGTCGAGGCCGAGCACACGACCGTCGGGTTGGACGACGGTGATGTTGGCGATGCCCCCGAGGTTGAGCGCGGCGCGCGGGGCGTCTCCGCCGCGCAGCCACAGCGCGTCCAGCGTGGAGGCCAGCGGCGCGCCGTGCCCGCCCGCGGCGATGTCGCGGGCGCGCAGGTCGCTGACCACCGGCAGCCCGGTGGCCTCCGCGATCCACGCGGGCTGACCCACCTGGAGCGTGCCGCGGGGGATGCCGCCCTCGACCCAGTGGAAGACGGTCTGACCCAGCGAGGCGATCAGCTCGGCGCCGTGCTCGCGGGCCACCGGCGCGGCCGCGGTGCCGCAGAACCGGCCGAAGTCGGTGTCCAGCCGGCACAGCGCCTCAGCCGTGGTGACGGCGGGCGGCAGCACGGCCAGCGCGGCGGCCCGCAGCTCGCCGGGCAGCGGCACCGTGCTCGCATGCAGCGGGCGCAGCGTGACCACGCCGTCGGCGTGGCTGAGGTCGGCGACGGCGACGTCGAGCCCGTCGGCCGACGTGCCGGACAGCATCCCGAGCACCCTCACCGCTCATCCCCCGCGACGGCGGCGCGCACCGAGCCGCGCTCGGCCAGGCGGGCGCGGGCGGTGGCCGGGTCCACCCCGGCGAGCAGCGCGACGAGCGCCACCGGCACCGACCCGTCCGCCTCGCGCAGGGCGGTGACGGCGACGTCGTCGGGCACCCGCGCGGCGTCGCGCACGATCCGTTCCGAGCGCCGCCGCAGCTTGTCGTTGGTGGCGAGCACGTCGACCATGAACGGCCCGAACGTCTTGCCCGCCCGGATGAGGGCTGCGGTCGAGATCGTGTTGAGCGCGATCTTCTGCGCCGTGCCGGCCGCGAGCCGCGTCGACCCGGCCAGCACCTCGGGGCCGGTGGCCAGGTCGACGGCGAGGTCGGCCTCGCGCCCGAGCGGGCTGCCGGGCACGTTGCTGATGCCCACGGTGGCCGCCCCGAGTTCGCGGGCCCGCGCCAGCGCGGCGCGCACGTAGGGGGTGCGCCCGGAGGCGGAGATGCCGACGACGACGTCGCGGGCGCCGACCGCGAGGACGTCGACGTCGCGGGCCCCGGCGGTGGAATCGTCCTCCGCATTCTCGATCGCCTGCGCGCCGGCCTGCGCCCCGCCGGCGAGCAGGACGACGGCGCGGCCCGGGTCGAGGCCGAAGGTGGGCACCAGTTCGGCGGCGTCCTGGACCGCGAGGCGGCCCGGCGTCCCGGCCCCGACATAGACCAGCCGGCCGTCGTCGGCGAGCGCGCCGGCCACGAGATCGGCCGCCGCGGCCAGCGGCGCCGCGGCGGCGAGCACGGCCGGCACGGCGGTGTCGTGGCCCGCGGCGAGTCGGGCGACCAGTCGTGCGGTGGGCCAGGTGTCGAGGTCGGCGGTGCCGTCGGCCACCCGCTCGGTCGGCAGGATGTCGGTGTCGTGCGGCGGGGTCGTGCCGCCGCCGTCCTTCGGCGCGTCCAGCCGCACCGCCTCGGCCGCGAACGGCCCGGCGTCGTCGAGCAGGGCGCGCAGGCCGTCGACCGCGTCCCCGGCCGCCGCCACCCACGTGCGCTCGCTCGCGGCGCGCAGCCGCCCGTCGAGGGCGGGCGCCAGACCGCCGACCAGGCAGGCGGCCAGCGCGGCCGGAAGCGGGTCGAGGGTGCGGGCCAGCCCCTCGGCCGCGGCGTCGAGCACGGTGCCGCCCCCGGTGTCGCCGCCGTCGGCGAGGGCGATCACGTCCGCGGCGAAGGCGGCCAGCCGCGCCGCGAGGTCGCGGTGGCCCAGCAGGTCGGGCCAGCGCCCGGACGCGCCGAAACGCGCGACGGCGGCCTCGTGCAGCGGGCTGCCGGTCACGCGGGCGGCCAGGCGCAGCGCGCGCAGGCCGATCCAGGCGCCGCCGCCGACGTCGCCGAGCAGCAGCCCGCGGCCGTCGAGGCGCCGCACCCGCCCGTCGTGGCGGGCCACGGTCACCGCGCCGGTGCCGACGGCCACGACCGCACCGTCCCGGCCCCCGAACGCGCCGGCCTGCCAGGCGGCGGAGTCGCTGACCACCAGCACCTGGGCCACCGGCAGCGCCGAACGCAGCGCGTGGGCGAACTCGGCCGCGAGCTCCGGCGCGGTCACCACGCCCGGCGCCCCGACCGCGAGGCGCGCGCCGGCGAGGTCCGGACAGGCCGGGCGCACCGCCGAAGCGACCAGCGCGGCCGCCGCCGCCGGGCCGTGGTCGCTGAGCCCGGCCCCGCCGTCGCTGCGGGTGTCGACGTCGCCGCACACCACCCGCACGTGGCTGCGACCGAGGTCGACGAGCACGACCCCGTCGCTCATCGGCGCTCCTCGGGACCACTCGCTGCGCTCGGGTCCGTCGTCGCCCCGATACCGCTCCTTCGTCGCGGCAGATATCCCTGATTCGCTCCGCAAGCGTCGCTCATCGGCGCTCCTCGGGACCACTCGCTGCGCTCGGGTCCGTCGTCGCCCCGATACCGCTCCTTCGTCGCGGCAGATAGCCCTGATTCGCTCCGCAAGCGTCGCTCATCGGCGCTCCTCGGGACCACTCGCTGCGCTCGGGTCCGTCGTCGCCCCGATACCGCTCCTTCGTCGCGGCAGATGTCCCTGATTCGCTCCGCAAGCGTCGCTCATCGTGTCGAGTCCCTGGCCGGTGGCTTGAGGTCCACCTCGATCAGGTAGCGGTCACCGCGGTAGAGCGCGTCGACGAGTTCGACCACGTCGCCGTGCTGGTCGCGCGAGACGCGCACGAAACGCAGGGCGGCGGCGCCCGAGGCCACGTCGAGCAGCCGGGCGTCGTCGGCGCGCAGCACCGCGGGCGCCACCGTCTGGTGGCCGCTGCGCACCTGCCGGCCGTAGCGCTCGCGCAGCAGCCGGTAGAAGGACACGTCGCCGTCGAGGTCGTCGCCGTGCAGGCCCGGCGCCCGCTCGCCCGGCACATGCAGGTCCTCGAGCGCCATGGGCTCGCCGTCGGCCAGGCGCAGCCGGCGCACCACCAGCACCGGGTCGCCGACGGCGATCTCCAGCTGTTCGGCCAGCCGGGCGTCGGCGGCTTCGGTGCCCGTGCCCACCAGTCGCGACGACGGGGCGTAGCCGCGCCGGCGCATGTCCTCGTGGAAGGAGGTGGCAGTCAGCGGCTGGGCGAGGGTTGGCCGGCGCACGAACGTGCCGGCGCCGTGCCGCCGCTCGACGATGCGCCGCTCCTCGAGCTCCTCGAGCGCGCGCCGTACCGTCATCCGGGACACCCCGCAGGTACGGGCGAGGTCGCGCTCGCCGGGCAGCACCGCGCCCGGCCCGAGACGTTCGGCGAGCTCGCGCACGAACGATTCGACCTGTTCTGACCGGATCGGCACCCGACAGGTATAGACCTCTGGACGGGGTGAATGCAACGTCGTCGTGACCCGGCGTGGCGGCGGTACGGAACGAGGGAACTCGTTCCACGAGGTAGCCGCCTACGCCGTCGCCGCCGTCTCGCTCGCCCGAGGCGCAGGGCTCGGGATGATCGCCTCGGACGGTTGCTTGGTGCTGTGCATGGTCCAGAGCAGGTCGGCCAGCTCCAGGGGGTCGACAAGGGGCAGCTCCGGCACGCTGGCGCCGGCGGCCCTGGCCGCCTCCCGCCCGGCGTGGAAGGCGCTGTCCTGGATGACCGCGCCGATGTAGAGGCCCCCGACGTACACGCCGGTGTCGGCCACCGCGGCGTGCAGCGCCTGCAGGTAGTTGCGCTGGCCGGCCAGGGCGAACCCGCCGGCGATGTTCGCCCGGCCGTCCACCGCGCTGGCTCCCTGGGCGCTGAGGATGGCGCCCTCGCCCCGCTCGAGCATGGCCGGCAAGAACTCCTGGACAAGGGCCATCAGCGCGTAGACACCGAGCGGCATGAGCGCTTGAGCGCGCTGCACCGTCAGGTCGAGCGCCGGTATGAACCCGTTGGCCGCGGCGCCGTAGTAGAACGCGTCGGGATCGCCGGCAAGGGCGCGGACGCGCGCAGCCACCTGTGGCAGCCGATCGAGGTCGGCCAGGTCAGCGGTGATCACGTGCGCGACCGCGCCGAGTCCACGCAGTTCGCCGGCGACGGCTTCGAGGGGCTCGTCACGGCGGGCCACCAGGGCGACGTCGTACCCCTCGCGTGCGTAGCGGAGGGCGACGGCGCGGCCCAGGGCCGGACCCGCTCCGAACACGGCCATCGACTTCGACATGGCTCACTCCCCCGGGTTCGCGGCCTGCGAGCGGCTGCGGATCGACAGTCATTGCAGCTGAACTGACAATCAGCATAGCTGACGATCAGGCTGGCTACCATTGCTGCCGTGACGCCCCGGCTCGGCTATCTGCTCAAGCACGCCGGTTTGCGCTACGCCGAACTCACCGAGCGGGCGCTGCGTCCGCTCGGGATAGGCCCTCGGGAGTGGGCGGCGCTGCTGTGCTTCGACGACCGGCGTGCGCACTCCCAGGTCGAGGTCGCTGCGCTGCTGGGCATCGACCGCACGACCATGGTCGCTCTGGTCGACGAGTTGCAGGAGAAGGGACTGGTCGAACGGCGGCCCCACCGCGACGACCGGCGCAAGAAGGTCGTCGCGCTCACGAACACGGGTCGCGACATCATGCGCCGCGGGGGCCAGCGCGTCGACGACTGCGAACGCGAGTTCCTGGCCGCGCTCGGCGCTGCCGACGCCCGACGCTTCAAGGACGCGCTGCACGCGGTAATCGCGTCCGAGTGAGGACGAGCCGCCCGCCGCGGGCGCGTCCCTCGAATACCGGGACCTACGGCGGAGGGCGTGGGATTCGAACCCACGATGACTGTCACCAGCCATAGCGGTTTTCAAGACCGCCGCACTCGGCCACTATGCGAGCCCTCCGGGTGCAGGATCTGACCCTAATCGGCCGCGGCGACGGCGATGTGGTGAGCGTCTCGGAAGAAATGGAGCGGTGGGCTCCGTTTTGTAGGTATGGTGGCGGGCGGAAGCGGAGCCACAACCTCCAGATCGCTTGTAGGAGCACACATGACCACCACTCTCCAGAAGTCCTCCGCCGGCCGGGAGGAGCCACTGGCCACCGGCGACAGCAAGCGCTGGTGGATCCTCGCGGTCCTCGGCCTCGGGCAGCTGATGGTCGTCCTCGACTCGACGATCGTGAACATCGCGCTGCCGACCGCGCAGACCGACCTCGGGTTCAACAACGCCGACCGGCAGTGGATCGTCACCGCGTACGCCCTCGCCTTCGGCAGCCTGCTGCTGATCGGTGGCCGGCTGGCCGACTTCTTCGGCCGCAAGTGGGCCCTGCTGGTCGGCCTCACCGGCTTCGCCATCGCCTCGGCCGTCGGCGGCGCGGCCGTCAACTTCGCGATGCTGGTGACGGCCCGCGCGGTGCAGGGCGTGTTCGGTGCGCTGCTCGCCCCGGCCATCCTCGCGCTGCTCACCACGACGTTCACCGAGGCCAAGGAGCGCGGCAAGGCGTTCGGCATCTTCGGGGCCATCGCCGGCGCCGGCGCGTCCGTGGGCCTGTTGCTCGGCGGCATCCTGACCGAGTACGCCAACTGGCGCTGGACGCTCTACGTCAACCTCGCCATCGCCGTCGTCGCCTTCGCCGGCGCGATGATCCTGCTGCCCAGGCACGAGCGTGCGGCGCAGCGGCAGAAGAACGACACCGCCGGCACCCTGACCGTCACCCTCGGCCTGTTCGGCCTGGTCTACGGCTTCTCCAACGCCGAGCAGCACGGCTGGTCGAGCACGATCACCGTCGTCTGCCTGGCCGCGGCTGCCGTGCTGCTCGTCGCCTTCGTGCTCGTCGAGCAGCGGGTCGAGAACCCGATCCTGCCGATGCGCGTGGTGACCGACCGCGACCGCGGCGGCGCGTTGCTGGTCATGTTCCTCGCCGGCATCGGCATGTTCGCGGTGTTCCTGTTCCTCACCTACTACCTGCAGGCCAACCTCGGCTACAGCCCGGTCAAGTCCGGCGTCGCGTTCCTGCCGCTCACCGGCGTGCTCATCGTCGTCGCCGCGGTCGGCAGCACGATCCTGGTGCAGAAGGTGTCCGGCCGGGTCCTCATCCCGTCCGGCATGCTGCTCGCCGCCCTCGGCCTCTACCTGCTCACCCACATCAGCGTGACCGGCAACTACGTGTCGGTGGTGCTGCCGGCCACGATGATCATGGGCGCCGGCCTCGGCCTGGTGTTCGCGCCCGGCTTCAACCTGGCCGTCCTCGGGGTCGAACCGCGCGACGCCGGCGTCGCCTCGGCCGCGGTCAACGCGATGCAGCAGGTCGGCGGTTCGGTGGGGACGTCGCTGTTCAACACCATCGCCGGGACGGTCGTGACGAGCTATCTCGCGTCGCACATCGTCCCGTCCGGCCTGCCGGCCCAGCAGCAGAGGCTCGCCGGGCTGGCCGTCCAGACGCACGCCGCGGTACACAGTTACACGGTGGCGTTCTGGATCGCCGCGGCGGTCTTCCTGGCCGGCGCGATCGTCGCCGCCGCGGTCCTGCGCTCGGACATCCCGCAGGTGGACGAGGCCGCGGCCCCGGTGGCGGTCTGACCAGGAGGGCAAGGCCATGAGCAGCACGGACAAGCCGCTGCGCAAGGACGCGGCGCGCAACCGCCAGCTGCTGCTCGTCGCCGCCCGCGAGGTGTTCGCCGAACGCGGGCTCGACGCCAGCCTCGACGACGTCGCGTACCGCGCGGGCGTCGGGGTCGGCACCGCCTACCGGCACTTCGCCAACAAGTACGAGCTGGCCGAGGCGATCTTCGGCGAGGCGATCGAGAAGATCGTCGCCCTCGCCGAGGACGCCGCGGCCGGTGACGACCCGTGGGCCGGCCTGGTCGCCTTCGTCGAGGGCGCGGCCGCGCAGCAGACCATCGACCGGGGGCTGCGCGAGGTGCTCGCCGGGGCCCACGACCCGGAGAAGCTGGACCAGGTCAGCGTGCGCCTCAGCGGGCCGCTCAACCACGTCATCGCCCGGGCGAAGAAGAGCGGGCAGCTGCGCCCCGACGTCGCCGGCACCGACATCTGGCTCGTCGTGATGATGCTGTGCACCGTCTCCGACGTCTCCGCCGACCTGCGCCCGGACCTGTGGCGCCGCTACGTGCCGATGCTGCTCGACGCCCTGCGCGCCGGCGCCGCCACACCGCTGCCGGTGCCGCCGATCGGCGAGGACGAGCTGCGTGCGGCGATGGCCGGGCTCAAGCAACGCCTGCACCGGGCCGGGCGGCCGGCCGGCTGACCCGGCGCCCGCTCAGGGGTCGAGCAGGTGGTGGCGCAGCGCCGCGGCGTCCTGCTCGGTCCAGCCGTTGGCCCGCAACCAGGCCGGGACGCCGCCGTGCACCTCGTCCACCGCGTCGAGCACCCGCTCCATGGTGACCGCACGGGGCTTGTGCCGGTCGACCTGCGTGACATCCAGGTCCCCGGCGTAGATGCGCCGCGAGGCGAGGCGGCGCACCACGGCCGGCACCCGTTCCGCGCTGCGCGCGTAGTCGGCCACGATCTCCTCGCGGGCCACGCCCACCTCGGCGAGCGCGAACGCGACCACGACGCCGGTGCGGTCCTTGCCCGCGGCGCAGTGGACGATCGTGGCCCCCGGGGTCTGCGCGATCGTGCGCAGGGCCGCGACGATCGAGTCGCCGCGGTCGTCGAGGTAACGCAGGTAGACCCCGGCGGCGCCCTGGCGGCGCTCGTCCTCCTGCACCCCCTCCGGCGGGCGGCGGTTCTGCCACGGCAGGACCACCGGCCCGTCCTCGGCGGCAGCGACGTCGGTCTGCTCACCGGCCTCCGGGAACAGCGACAGGTGCCGCACCTCGACCGCGGCCTCGCGCGTCATCGGCCCGGGCCCCTCGCCGGCCACCTCGACCCCGGTCCGCAGGTCGACCACGGCCCGCACCCCCAACCCGTCGACCAGCCGGCGGACGTCGGCCTGGCTGAGCTCCTGCAGGTTGTCCGAACGGATGAGCCGGCGGGGTTGCACGGTGCGGCCGTCGGCGGCCGGCAGGCCGGCGAGATCGCGCACGTTCTCCGCGCCGTCGAGGTCGATCCAGTGGGGCGCGCTCACCACTCGACCCTACGGTCTGGCGCGGCGACCGGTCCGGTCAGTCCCAGGCGAACCCGGCGCCGGGGGCGTCGTCGGCGAGCACCGAGCCCTCGATGAGGCCGTAGGGGCGATCCGCGGAGTGGTAGGTGGTGCCGGCGGGCATCCCGAACGGCTCCAGGTCGACGGAGAAGTGGTGCTTGTTCGGCAGCGCCAGGCGCACCTCGCACACGTCGGGCACCGTTTCGACGATGCGCGTGCCCATCGCGTAGAGCGTCTGCTGCAACGAGTAGCTGTAGGTGCTCGCGAACGCTTCGAGCAGGGCCTCCGAGGCCAGGGCGTAGGCCCCGGACCAGTCGGCCTCGGCCCGCCGGTAGCGCCAGGTGGCGCTCACCTGCGTGGCCAGGATGCGGTCCTTCGTCTCGGCCAGGGTGGTGTACCCGTCGCGCGGGAAGCCCCAGAACTCGGAGTGGGTCGTGTTGAGCACCACGAGATCCTCGACGCCGGACACCACGGTGCTGCCGGCGCGGGCGTCGGTGAGCACGGTGGTCGTGCGCGTCGACTCGCTGCCGCGCCGGAACGAGTGCGGATGCAGGCCGTTGCGCAGCCAGTGGGTCTCGCGCACGTGCACGCGGGCCCGGCTGATCGGCTCCTGCGTGGCCACGAAATGACCGGCGAGGGCGAGCGCGTACGTCTCGGGCGGGACGGCACCGAGCTGCTCGGCGAACGCGAAGGCGGTGTTCTTCTGCGTGTCGGTGGCGAGGACGTTGGCGTTGTCGCCGGAAAAGTGGGTGGCCGCGAGGTCACCGGACAGGCTGGTGGACACCGTGCGGTCGATGACCACGTCGCCGCCGTCGGGGGCTCCGCCGCGGGCCACGTGCACGAGGTGCACCTCGGCCTTGCCGTAGCGGTTGGGTCCGAGTGAAACCATGGCAGTCCTCCTTCCACCCAAGCTATCCCCCGGATGTGTCACGATCACACGGCGATGACCGAATCAGCCTGGCCGCGCACGAGGGAGCTGACAGCATGCCCGTGACCGTCTCCGGACCGACCGTCGAGCGGTCCGAGGAGATCCTCACCCCCCAGGCCCTGGAGTTCGTCGGCGATCTGCACCGCCGCTTCGCCGCCACCCGCGCCGAGCTGCTCGCCCGGCGCGGGCAACGGCGCTCGGAGGTTGCGCGCACCGGCCGGCTGGACTTCCTGCCCGACTCCGCCGAGATCCGCGACGGCGCGTGGCAGGTGGCCCCCGCCCCCCGCGACCTGCTCGACCGCCGCGTCGAGATCACCGGGCCCACCGAGCGCAAGATGATGATCAATGCGTTGAACTCGGGAGCGAAGGTGTGGCTGGCCGACCTCGAGGACGCCAACACCCCGCACTGGCGCAACGTCGTCGGCGGCCAGGTCAACCTGGCCGACGCCGTGCGCGGAACCGCCTCGTTCACCAATCCCGACGGGCGCACGTACGAACTGCGCACCGACGCCCCGTTGGCCACGATCGTCGTGCGGCCGCGCGGCTGGCACCTGGACGAGCGGCACGTCGAGGTCGACGGCGAACCGGCCGTCGGCGCGCTCGTCGACTTCGGGCTGCACTTCTTCCACAACGCGCAGGCCCTGCTGGACAAGGGATCCGGACCGTACTTCTACCTGCCGAAGATGGAGAGTCACCTCGAGGCGCGGTTGTGGAACGACGTGTTCGTGCACGCCCAGGACGCGCTTGCGATACGTCAGGGTACGGTGCGCGCCACCGTCCTCATCGAGACCATCCCGGCCGCGTTCGAGATGGCCGAGATCCTCTACGAGCTGCGCAACCACGCCTCCGGCCTCAACGCGGGCCGCTGGGACTACCTGTTCAGCATCATCAAGTACTTCCGCGACGCCGGGCCGTCGTTCGTGCTGCCCGACCGGGCGGCGGTGGGCATGACGCAGCCGTTCATGCGCGCCTACACCGAGCTGCTGGTGCGCACCTGCCACGCGCACGGGGCCTTCGCGATGGGCGGCATGGCGGCGTTCATCCCGTCCCGCCGCGACCCCGAGGTGAACGAGCGGGCGCTGGCCAAGGTCCGGGAGGACAAGCAGCGCGAGGCCGACGACGGCTTCGATGGTTCCTGGGTGGCCCATCCCGACCTGGTGCCCGTGTGCGCCGAGGTGTTCGACGACAAGCTCGGCGTCGCCCCGAACCAGCTCGCCCGACAGCGCGAAGACGTGCACCCGGACGCCGCCGCGCTCATCGACCTGCGGGCAACCGTCGCCGCGCCCACGCTCGACGGGGTGCGCTCCAACGTGAGCGTCGGGCTGCGCTACCTCGACTCCTGGCTGGGCGGCAACGGCGCGGCGGCCATCGACAACCTCATGGAGGACGCGGCCACGGCCGAGATCTCCCGCTCCCAGATCTGGCAGTGGGTGCACGGCGCCGTCGCCCTGGACACCGGCGACACCGTCACCCGCGAGCTGGTCGCGGGACTGGTCGCCGAGACCCCTCTCGACGGGCCGCACGCCGACACCGCCCGGCAGTTGTTCGCCCAGGTGGCGCTCGACGACGACTTCGCCGACTTCCTGACCGTGCCCGCCTACGCGCAGATCGACTGAGCGTCGCTCAGAAGGACTCCTCCGCCACGTCCATGAGCGTGTTGTCCGTCGACTCGGCGACGGCCCGGCGGGCGGCGAGCTCCGGCAGCACGGTCTGGGCGAAGAAGCGGGCCACCGCGGGCTTGCCCGCGTAGAACGCGCGGTCCGCGGCCGAGATGCCGTTGGCGTTGAGCTTGCGCAGCGCCACCGAGGCCTGGCGCAGCAGCAGGTAGCCCACCATCAGGTCACCGGCCGACAGCAACGCGCGAGTGGCGTTCTGGCCGACCTTGTAGACGTTGGCGACGTCCTCCTGCCCGCTCATCAGCTGCGCGAACATCGCGGCGACGATGCCGCCGAAGTCCTCCAGGCCCTTCTGCAGCGCGGCGCTCTCCTCCTTGAGCCGGCCCTCGTCGGCGATCGACTCGAGGAACTGCGTGATCTCGGCCGAGAGCGCACCGAGTGCGGCACCCTTGTTGCGCACGATCTTGCGGAAGAAGAAGTCCTGCGCCTGGATGGCCGTAGTGCCCTCGTAGAGGGTGTCGATCTTGGCGTCGCGGATGTACTGCTCGAGCGGGTAGTCCTGCAGGTAGCCCGAGCCACCGAAGGTCTGCAGGGCCTGGGCCAGCTGGTCGTAGGAGCGTTCGGAACCGGCGCCCTTGACGATGGGCAGCAACAGGTCGTTGATCGCCTCGTCGGCCGTGGTGTCGGTGCCCTCGTGCTCGCCGACGATGATCCGGTCCTGCACCGACGCGGTGTAGTAGACGAGCGCGCGCAGGCCCTCGGCGTACGCCTTGTTCTGCATCAGGCTGCGGCGCACGTCCGGGTGGTGGATGATCGTGACGCGGGGCGCGGTCTTGTCGGCGGCCCGCGTCAGGTCGGCCGACTGCACGCGGGTCTTGGCGTACTCGAGCGCGTTCAGGTAGCCGGTGGACAGCGTGGCGATCGCCTTGGTGCCCACCATCATCCGGGCGTGCTCGATGACCTGGAACATCTGCGCGATGCCCTGGTGCACATCACCGACGAGCCAGCCCTTGGCCGGGATGTTGTCGATCTCGCCGAAGCGCAGCTCGCAGGTGGTGGAGGCCTTGAGGCCCATCTTGTGCTCGACGTTCGTGACGAAGGCACCGTTGCGCTCGCCCAGCTCGCCGGTCTCGAGGTCGAAGTGGAACTTCGGGACCACGAACAGCGACAGGCCCTTGGTGCCGGCGCCGGCACCCTCGGGGCGGGCCAGCACCAGGTGGACGATGTTCTCGGTCATGTCCTGCTCGGCCGAGGTGATGAAGCGCTTGACGCCCTCGATGTGCCACGAACCGTCGGACTGCTCCTTGGCCACCGTGCGGCCGGCGCCGACGTCCGAGCCGGCGTCGGGCTCGGTGAGGACCATCGTGGCGCCCCAGCCGCGGTCGATCATGTGCTGGGCCATCTTCTTCTGGTCGTCGTTGCCGTTGGCGTAGAGGATGCCGGCGAACGGCGCCCCCGCCATGTACATGTGCAAGGACGGGTTCGAGCCCAGGATCTGCTCGGCGAGGGCCCAGACGACGGTGCGCGGGATCAGCTGGCCGCCGAGTTCGGGCAGCGTCTCGGTGCGCCACCACTCGGCGTCGTACAGGGTCTTGAACGACTTCTTCAACGACTCGGGCAGCGCCACCGTGTACGTCTGCGGGTCGTAGACGGGCGGGTTGCGGTCGGCGTCGGCGAACGAGGCGGCGAGCGGGCCCTCGGCCAGCTTCGCGACCTCGGCGATCATGCCCCGGGCGGTGTCGACGTCGACGTCGTCGAACGGCGCCTTCTCCAGGGTCTGGTCGGTACCGAAGACCTCGAAGAGGTTGAACTCGATGTCGCGGACGTTGCTCTTGTAGTGCCCCATGGCGCAGTACTCCCGATCTGGTTCCAGACAGCGGTTACCCGTCAGTAACAACAAGAGTATTACTCGTCAGTAGCGGACACAACCAGAAAGTGAGCGGGCCAACGGTCGGTGCCGGGTGAGGGTGAGCGATCCGGGCCGGGTGTCGGCCGGCATCGTCGCCCTGGTGGCCGGGCCCTCATCGCCCCGGTGGCGTTGATCATCGGTCGTCCTCGTCGTCGCGCCGCGATCGCCGCCCTCGCCAAGCGGTCCCGACCGCGGCTAGAAGATCACCCGCAGGCTGATCGTCTCGGGCATGGCGCGGATCTGGTCGACGATGGCCTGCGTGGTGCCGCTGGCGGAATCGGTGACCACGTAGCCGATGTCGCCGCGGGTGCCGAGCAGTTGGGCCTCGACGTTGACGCCGTTGTCGGCGAGCAGGCCGTTGATGCGCGCCAGCACGCCCGGGACGTTGCGGTGCAGGTGGATCAGGCGCAGCGTGCCTTCGACCCGCGGCAGCACGAGCCCCGGCACGTTGACGCTCATCGAGGTGGAGCCGCTGTGCACGAAGTCGCGGAACTTCCCGGCGACGAAGCGGCCGATGTCCTGCTGCGCCTCCTCGGTGGACCCACCGATGTGCGGGGTGAGGATGACGTTGGCCAGCCCGCGCAGCTCGGAGACGAACTCGTCGCCGCGGCTCTTGGGCTCGACCGGGAACACGTCGACCGCCGCACCGGCGATGTGGCCGGACTCGACGTGGCGGCGCAGCGCCGCGTAGTCCACGACGAACCCGCGGGAGAGGTTGAGGAACAGTGCGCCCGGCCGCATGGCCGCGAAGTCGTCCTCGCCGAAGAAGCTCTCGTTGGTCGCCCGGCCGTCGACGTGCAGCGTGACGACGTCGGCGTCGGTGAGCAGTTCCTTCATCGTCAGGCAGCGGCGGGCATTGCCCAGCGCGAGCTTGTCGGTGGTGTCGTAGAACAGCACGCTCATGCCGAGGCTCTCCGCGAGCACGGACAGTTGGGTGCCGATGTTGCCGTAGCCGATGATGCCGAGCGTGCGCCCGCGCACCTCGTGGGCACCGTCGGCCGACTTGTCCCACACCCCGCTGTGCATGAGGGCGTTCTTGTCGGTGAGCCGACGCGTCATGGCGATGATCTCGGCGACGGCCAGCTCCACGACCGAGCGGGTGTTGGAGAACGGCGCGTTGAACACGGTGACGCCGGCCTCGCTGGCCGCGTGCAGGTCGATCTGGTTGGTGCCGATGCAGAACGCGCCGATGGCCACGAGCCGCGGGGCCGCGTCGAGCACCCGCTGGGTGATGTGCGTCTTGGACCGGATGCCGATCAGCGTGTAGTCGCCGATGCGCTCGACCAGTTCGTCCTCGTCGAGCGCCCGCGCGATGGTGTCGACCTCGAAACCGGCCGAGCCCAGGATGTCCTCGGCGTCGGGGTGGATCTGTTCGAGCAGCAGCGCGCGCACCGGGACAGCGGTCATGCCGCCAGTCTAAAGAGGCGTGCGCGCTGCCGTTACGTCGCGGCGGGGGAGCTCAGGCGTGCACCCGCCGCTTGCCGCCGATCTTGCGGTAGATCAGCAGCGCGATGATCGCGCCGATGACCGAGCCGATGATCCCCGAGGTCTGCACCATGCCGTCGGCGGAGTCGTGGTGGATCAGGTAGCCCAGGAACCCACCTACGAACGAGCCGACCATGCCCAGCAGGATGGTGCCGATGATTCCGAGCGAGTCCCGCCCGGGCACCAGCAGGCGCGCCAGGGCCCCGGCGATGAGCCCCAGGATGATGAACCAGATGACGAACACTGCGGCCTCCTCAGTGACGCGGATGCCCCGGGCGTACCCCGGCCGCCGACGGGGCTAAACGCAGAACTGGCTCAGACCGTCGCCGGCCGGCTGACCCCGACACCGCCCAGGGTGTCGGCCCCGTACCGGTCGATCTCACGGCGCAGGTCCAGCGGGCGGATCGACGTCCGGCCGGCGAGGGCGGCGTCGTCGAGACGGTCGGCCGGCACGATCCAGGCGATCTCGAACTCCAGGCCGTCGGGGTCGTGCCCGTACAGCGACTTGGTGGTGCTGTGGTCGGACGCGCCGCCCAGCGCGTCGTGCTCGGCGAGGGCGCCGGCCACCCGTTCGAGGTCGGCGAGGGTGTCGACCTCCCACGCGAGGTGGTACAGCCCGACCCGACCGCGCCCGGCTCCCGACGGCGCCGCGTCGGCGCCCACCTGGAACAGGCCGAGATCGTGGTCGTTGGCCGACCCGTCGGCGCGCAGGAAAGCCGCCCGGCCGGCGACGTCGGTGATCACCTCGAAACCCAGCACGTCTCGGTAGAAGGCCACGCTGCGCGCGACGTCACGCACGTAGAGCACGGCGTGATTGAGCCGGTGGATCGCCATGTAGCACATCCTCTCGAGCCGGGCGGTCATGCCCAACTTTGTTGAACACTCAACAATGTACTCTTCCACCATGACGGCGCGCTGGTTGACGGCCGACGAGCAGCGCGCGTGGCGTGCCTACCTCGAGTCGACGAAGGTCGTGTTCGACGCGCTCGACCGGCGCTTGCAGCGCGAGGCCGACATGCCGCACGCCTACTACGAGATCCTGGTGCGGCTGTCGGAGGCCGAGGGCCGCGCGATGCGCATGAGCGAACTCGCCGACTGCACCCTGTCCTCCCGCAGCCGCCTCTCGCACGCCGTGGCCCGGCTGGAGGAGCGTGGCTGGATCGAGCGGGAGGCCTGCCCCACCGACCGCCGCGGCCAGATCGCCACCCTCACCGACGCCGGCTTCACCGCGCTGCAGGCCGCAGCACCCGGGCACGTCCGCTCGGTGCGCGATTTCGTCATCGACGCGCTGTCCGAGCAGCAGCTGCGCCAGCTCAGCGACATCGGCGAGACGATCATCAAGCGCGCCGCTGCGGGTTGACCGCCACCCGCGTGCCGGGCCACGCATGTTTGATCATGGTGCCGCACCGGGTAGTTCTGACAGGACCGGCGCCGCGTGGGGGCGTCCGACGGGAATGGGTAGCGATGAGCAGTGCCGTACGGGAAGCACCCGACGACACCGTCTTCGAGGTGTGCACCACCTCCGCCGACGCCCTGCGCGCCCGCCTGCAGGTGCTGGGCGAGCTGCGGGTCGATACCGTGGGCCTGCTGTCCAGCGCCGTCGCCGCCCACCTGCGCTCGGGCCGGCGCTACGTCCACATCGATCTGTCCGGCGCCGCCGGCGACGACCCGCGGATGCTGTCGACCGTCACCGCCGTCTACGACTCGGTCGTCGGGGTCGGCGGCCGGGTGGCGTTCGACCGCCCGGGTCCGACGGGCGACGCGCTCGCGACCCACGTCGCGGCCCTGCGCGCCCGCGGCTGATCCGAAACGGGCGCTCGGCGACGGGATAACCGGCCGTGAACCGGGCAGAACGTCACGTGGCATGACGGCCGTCGAGCAGCGGGGTGAGACATGGCGAGCGTGCGCCCGGTCATCGGTACGACGATCCTGATAGCGGGTCTGGTCACGGCGGCCGCACCCGCGACCAGCGCGGCGGGCGCCGCCCCGCCACCGACCAAGATGCCGGTGGCCACCGGCTCGGGCGGCGCGGTGGCCTCGGCGGACCTCGACGCGAGCAAGGCCGGCATCGACGTGCTGCGCCACGGTGGGAACGCCATCGACGCGGCCGTGGCCACGGCCAGCACGCTCGGGGTCACCGAGCCGTTCGTGGCCGGCCCCGGTGGCGGCGGGTACATGGTGATCTACCTGGCCAAGGAGCATCGCGTGGTCGCCCTCGACGGGCGCGAGAAGTGCCCGGCCTCCTGCACGTCGCAGCAGTTCATCGACCCGGACACCGGCAAGCCGCTGCCGTTCGAGCAGGCGCGCCGGTCGGGGCTGTCGGTCGGCGTGCCCGGCCAGGTGGCCACCTGGTCGACGGCCGTGCAGGCCTACGGGCGGTCGACGTTCGCCGACGACCTGCAGCCGGCCGTCGCCACGGCCCGGCGCGGCTTCACGATCGACAGCAATTTCAACCAGCAGGAGCAGGCGTCGCTGGCCGACCTGCAGACCTTCCGCGCCAGCCGCAACCTGTTCCTCACCCCCGACGGCCAGCCCCTGCCCGTCGGCAGCACGCTGCGCAACCCCGACCTGGCCAAGACCTACGCGACGCTGGCCAGGAAGGGGCCCGGCTGGCTGTACGACGGCCCGCTCGGTCAGGACATCGCGGCGATCGACCAGAATCCGGACGTCGTGCCGGGCGTGGCCGACTTCCCGATCCGCAAGGGTTCGATGACGCCGGCCGACCTCGCCGCGTACTCGGTGCCCACCCGCACCCCCACGCACGTCACCTACCGCGGGCGGGACGTGTACGGGATGCCCCCGTCGTCGTCAGGCGGCATCACCGTGGGCGAGGCGCTGAACATCCTGTCCCGCTTCCCCCTCGGCGCGGAGAAGCGGTCCCGGGCGCTGTTCCAGTACCTGGAGGCCTCCCGCCTGGCCTTCGCCGACCGCAACGCCTACATCGGCGACCCCGACTACGTCGACGTGCCGCAGCACGGCCTGCTCGACCCGGCCTACGCCGCCACCCGCTCGTGCCTGATCAAGAACAAGGCGCTGACGTCCCCGGTGGCGCCGGGCAACCCGTACCCGCCCTACGGCGGCTGCGGTTCGACGAAGCCCCAGGCCACGCCGGACAACGAGGGCAACGAGACCAACCACCTCGTCACCGCCGACAAGTGGGGCAACGTCGTCAGCTACACCAACACCATCGAGCAGCTGGCCGGCTCCGGCATCACGGTCCCGGGCCGCGGCTTCCTGCTCAACAACGAGATGACCGACTTCGACTTCGCGCCGCTCACGCCGGGCACCTACGACCCGAACCTGCCCGCCGCCGGCAAGCGCCCGCGCTCGTCGATGTCGCCGACCATCGTGCTCAAGAACGGGCAGCTCGACTTCGCGGTCGGCTCACCCGGCGGGGCCACGATCATCACCACGGTGCTGCAGATCCTGATCAACCACGTGGACTTCGGGATGTCGCTGCCCGACGCGATCGCCGCGCCGCGGGCGTCGCAACGCAACTCGGTCAAGACCGACGCGGAACCGGCCTTCGCGGCCAGCCCCGTCGCTGACGAGCTCAAGCACTTCGGCGAACGGTTCAACGTGCTCACCGGCCCGGTGCTGCCGCTGAACGCCAACATCGGCAACGCCACCGGTCTGGTGTCCCTCGGGGACGGGCGCTATCAGGCCGCGGCCGAACCGGTGCGCGCCGGCGGCGGCAGCGCCCTGGTGGTCCACCCGGGCGGGTGAGAGGCGCCCTCAGCCGGGCCGCCGGGCGGCGATCCACCGGTCGACGACGGTGGCGAGCACCGGCAGCGAGATCGAGCCGTGGTCGAGCACCGCGCCGTTGAAGGCGGGCAGGTCGAAGGCGGCGCCGAGATCGCTGCGGGCCCGCTCGCGCAGGCGCAGCAGCTCACGCTGGCCGACGAGGTAGGCCAGCGCCTGCCCGGGCCAGCCGATGTAGCGGTCGACCTCGGCCCGCAATGTCGACTCGGGCATGGCCACGTTGTCGAGCAGGAAGCGCACGGCCTGCTCGCGTGACCAGCCGAAGGCGTGCAGGCCGGTGTCGACGACCAGCCGGGCCGCGCGGTGCATCTCGCTGTAGACCGCCCCGATCTCGGCGCGCACGTCGCTGTACAGGCCGAACTCGCCGGCCAGCCGCTCGGCGTACAGGCCCCACCCCTCGGCGTGCGCGGTGACCGAGAACTGCTGCAGCAACGGCAGGTCGGCCAGAGCCATCGACCGGGCCAGCTGTGAGTGATGTCCGGGTACGGCCTCGTGGAAGGCCACCACCTCGATGTCCCACCCGGCACCGGCCCCTGGGCGGCGGGTGTTGAACCAGTAGGTGCCGGGACGGCTGCCGTCCTGGCGGGGACGGGTGTAGTGCGCGGGCGTCCCCGCGTCGGCCACGGTGGGGGGCATCGGGCTCACCGCGCACGGCTCGGGCAGCGGCGCCGGCATGATCTCGCCGGCCCGCGTCTCGGCCCGGCGGACCGCCTCGAGCGCCCGCTCGAGCGCGGCCTCGGGGGCCAGTTCGGCCGACGACGCGCGGGCCGCGTCCCGTACCGCCTCGACGCCGTCGAGGCCCAGCTGATCGCCCAGTTCGCGGGCCCGCTCGGCCAGCTCGGTCACCCGCTCGAGCCCGATGCGGTGCAGCTCCTCGGCGGTCAGGGTCAACGTGGTGTGCTGCGCGATGGCGCGGGCGTAGTCGAGCGCGCCGTCGGGCAGGCCGCACAGGCCCGGCCGGTCGTCGGGCCGCGCGCTCGGGCGCAGCTCGAGCAGCCGGTCGCGCCAGCGGGCCAGCGCCGGCACCACCTGCTCCCGGCCGGCGGCCTCGAGCTCGGCCCGCCACGCGGCCGCGCCCGGCCAACCGTCGGGCGGCTCGGGGGCGAGCACCGCGCCGGGAACGCCCTCGGCGATCCTTCGCTCGACCCACGCCAGGGCCTGGTCGAGCAGTGACCCGACCGGGAACCGGCCGGCCGCCGCGCCCTCGCGCAACCGCTGGGCCACGCCGTCGATCCAGGCGACCGAGGCCCGCACCCGGGTCAGGTAGTCCTCGGCGGCCGGCCCGTCGACCAGCGTGGTGCGGGCGAAGGTGGCCAGCAGCGCCGGCGGCCCGGAGAACGGCATGGCCGTGACCGTGTACTCCTCGGGCCGGTTGGCCAGGGCCGACACGTACCGCGCGCAGGTGTCACGCACCGTCGCGAGGGTGACGGCGTCGGCGTCGTCGAGCGCCGTCACCGTCTCGGCCTGGGTGGCAAGGGCGGCGAGGTCGCGAGCCAGCTCCTGCTCGGCCGCGGCCGACGGGTCGGGCACCAGCGCGTCGTACTCGCGCAGGCCCAGCGCGGTGCCCTGGAAGGGATCGGCGGCGAGCAGCCGCTCGGCCAGGGCGTCGGCCAGGTCGCGGGCCGGGCTGGATCGGGGCGCGGTCGCGGTCATGGGCACATCCTGCTCCGGGCCGCCGACACCGCCTCGAACGGGGCGAAACCCACCAGACGGTCGTTTCCGGCCACGGTTTCCGATTACGCGCGGCGATTTCCACTTTAACTCACACCGAACCCACCGTTCGTGAGGTAAACAAACGAACGCGCGCTCCGCGCAACCCCTCTCTTCCCCCGAACGGGAGATTTCGTGGCTCGACCTCGCCTCGTGACAGCCCTGGCGCTGTCTGTTTCCACCGCGGCCGCACTGGCCGTCGTCTCGTCGGCCGCCTCCGCGGACGCCGCCCCCGCTGCCGCCCACGGCACCGCGCACCGCGCCCCCGCGGTCGATGGTGCGGCCAAGGGCGGCGCGGTCATCGTCGCCCTCAAGGACCAGCACAAGACGCTGAAGCTGCGCGCGAACGGCACGCAGCGCAAGGCGGCCACCCGAGCCGACCAGCGCTCGCTCGTCGCCGACATCCGCGCCCATGGCGGCACGCGGATCACCCAGCTGGTGAGCGTCAACGCCGTCGCCGCGCACCTGTCGGCGGCCGAGGTGCGCCGCGTGCAGGCCGACCCGGCCGTCGCGCAGGTGACCCCCGACTCCACCGAGCGGGTCCAGGTCGTCGCGTCCACCCCGACGGTGCCGACCCCGCCGAAGCTGAGCTCCAAGCTGTGCCCGACGAACCCGGCGCACCCGCTGCTGGAGCCCGAGGCGCTCAGCGACACCCACGCCACCGAGGCCAACCAGATCGCCACGGGCAAGGGCGTCATCGTGGCCAACGACGGCATCAACGAGCTGGCCGGCAACCCGAACTTCCAGCGCGCCGACGGCTCCCACGTCGTCATCGACGCCCCCGACTACACCGCCGACCACAGCGACGGCGAGTACTACGGCGACGCGTCGTCGATCGCCGCGCAGGGCCGCGTCGTCTACGACTTCTCGAAGGAGCTGCCGTACTCGGGTCTGCCCGCCGGCTGCACCTTCCGCATCAAGGGCATCGCCCCCGACGCCTCACTGGTCGACACCACCGAGGTGGACACCCCGACCGACGCCTCCGGCTACCAGGTGCGCAGCGAGTCGCAGATCGTGGCCGGCATAGACCAGGCCGTGATGGTCGAGCACGCCGACATCATCTCCGAGTCCTACGGCTACACGCCGCGGCCGGGCAATTACGCGATCCACTACGCCGCCAACGACGCCGCGATCGCCGCCGGCGTCACCGTCACCGTCTCCTCCGGGGACAGCGGCGTGAGCGGCACGGTGTCCTCGCCGGCCACCGACCCGCAGGTGATCGCCGTGGGCGGAACCAACACCTTGCGGCTGAACGCGCAGGCCTACGGCTACACCAAGTGGATCAACGACAACATCACCCCGCTGTCCTCGGGCGGCACCGCGCCCAACAACCGCATGGTCGACCTCGTGGCCCCGGGGTACGGGGGCGAGGCCGCCTGCAGCCCCGCGGGCAGTGACTGCCCGGAGAACACCATCACCGAGGCGTTCGGCGGCACCAGCCAGGCCTGCCCGATCGTCGCGGCGGCCGCGGCCGACGTGATCCAGGCGTACGCCGACTCGCACGGTGGCACCAAGCCCACCCCCGCGACGGTCAAGCAGATCCTGACCGGTTCGGCCACCGACATCGGCGCGCCGGCCGACCAGCAGGGTGCGGGTCTCGTCAACGTCGACGCGGCCGTGCGGGCGGCGAAGCAGCTGCCGGGCACCACCGCCGGTGACTCGCCCGAGTCGCACTCGCTCACCGCGTCCCCCTCGCAGCTGGACGTGGCCGGCAACGGTGGCTCGACCACCACGCAGAACGTCGACCTGTACAACGCGAGCGACGCGTCGACCACCGTGCACGGCACCTACCGCACGCTGAGCGAGCAGGAGCAGTTCGGCTCCACGGTCACCGAGCCGGTGTCCGCGCCCGACCCGAGCCTGCCCGTGCCCGCCGAGGGCGCCGTGGCCGCGGCCCCGATCAGGTTCACCGTTCCGGCAGGTCTGAACCGGATGAGCGTGGACATGATCGTGCCCGACCCGACGAACTCCACGATCCTGTCCTACACGCTGCTCGACCCGAAGGGCCGCCTGACCCAGATCTCCTACGACTACGGCACCGGCCCGACCCGGGTCGGCCAGACGATCGGCACGACGCCGAACATCCAGCACGTGGAGGTCACCGCACCGCAGGCGGGACGGTGGACGGCCAAGATCCTCTGGGCCAACGGCCGGGCCCACCTGCAGGAACTGCCGAACGTGCCGGGCAGCTACCGCGGCAACATCAGCTTGCGCACTACCGGCCAGCACTACGTCACCAAGGCGGCCACGCCGGACGTCACGATCCCGGCGCGCTCCAGCGCCACCGTGCCGGTGGACGTCACCTTCCCGGGCGACCCGGGTGACCACCCGCAGTCGGTGCAGTTCGAGGGCACCAACGGCGCCGCTCTGTCCTACGCGATCGCGCGGCGCACGCTCATCCCCTCGGCCGGTGGCGACTTCAACACCCTGATCACCAGCACGGTGGGCCGCCAGATCGGGCAGGTCAGCACGTTCGACCTGGACGTGCCCGACGGCCAGAAGGACCTGGAGGTGGACTTCCACACCCCGGACGCCAGCGCGGACAACAAGTACACCTTCTACCTGCTCAACCCGGCCGGAGTCGTGGTCGCGCAGGACGCCACCCCGACGACCACGCTGCAGGGGGTCGGTTCCGAGGTGCCGCAGGCGCTGGCTTCGCTGACCACCGTCAACCCGGTGGCCGGGCGGTGGGAGATCGACGTGGTGCTGAACCTGACCGTGTCGGGCCAGGAGTTCACGCAGACGGTGGACGGCAACGTGTCCTACAACCAGGCGTCGGTGCGGACGTACGCCCTGCCGACGAGCGCCGACACGACGATCGCGGCGAACGCCACCCGCTCGATCAGCCTCGGGGTGACCAATCCGACCAACGTCGGGCGCACCTTCACGCTGACCGGTTCGGCCGGCGACGTCACGAGCACGCCGGTGTACATCCCGGCCGGCGCCACCGCGCTCGTCACCGGCACGATCACGCCGAAGGCCGCGGTGGGCACGGCGGTGACCGGCACGCTGTCGGTCGTCAGCAACACGAGCAGCACCAGCTCGCTCTACCGCACGCAGACGGTGGCGACCCTGCCGTACGCGTACACGGTGGTCGCGCCGACGACCTGATCGTCGCGCCACACCCCATGTCCGACCCGGCCCGGTCCACCGCTCAGGTGGGCCGGGCCGGCTCGCGCTCCCGCCGGACTCGCCGTCATAGTCGAACTGTGCCATTGACGAATGGCACGGTTGGTGATGTGCTGTTGCCCATGTCCGGCCGGCGCACCCACCACGCCAACGCCGTCGTCACCGGGGCCGGCAGCGGCATCGGCGCCGCGTTCGCCCGCGAGCTGGCCCGCCGCGGCGGCAGCGTGGTGTGCAGCGACATCGACGAGGCGCGGGCCGCCGGCACCGCCGCCGCGATCACCGGACAGGGCGGCAGGGCCGTGGCCCTGCGCTGCGACGTCGCCGACGAGGCGCAGGTGCGGGCGCTGGCCCGCGACGCGCAGGACTGGTTCGGCGACCTACCCACGCTGGTGATCAACAATGCCGGCGTGGGCGCCGGCGGCAGCCGCATCGGCCGGACATCACTCGACGACTGGCGCTGGACGCTGGACATCAATCTCTGGGGACCGATCCACGGCTGCCACGTCTTCACCCCGCTGCTGCGCGAGGGCGGCCACGGCGGGATCATCAACGTGGCCTCGGCCGCGAGCTTCGGCGCCGCCCCCACCATGGGCCCCTACAACGTGAGCAAGGCCGGCGTCGTGTCGCTGTCCGAGACGCTCGCGGCGGAACTGAGCGGCAGCGGCGTGCGCGTCACCGTGCTGTGCCCGACGTTCGTCAAGACCGACATCCTCGCCTCCGAGCGCATCGACCGGCGCTCGGCCGACCTCGCCTCGACGCTGATGCGCTTCGGGATGTCGGCCGAGCGGGTGGCCCGCCGCTGCCTCGACACGCACGAGCGCGGCGGCCTGTACTGCCTGCCGCAGCTCGACGCCAAGATCGGCTGGCGGCTCAAGCGCCACGTCCCCAACGCGTACACCCGCGCCGTCGGTCTCGCCGGCCGGCTCGGGCCGCTGCGTACCGACGACTAGAGAGGTTCCGCCGTGGCCATGGACATGAACGCCATGCTGGACAAGATCAAGGACCGGCAGTGGGCGCTGGCCGACATCGACTGGGACGCCCCCGGCGCCGAGACGATCGACGACGCGTTCCGGCCCAAGCTCAAGGCCTTCATGGCGGACCTGACGTGGATCGAGAACATCGGCGCGCGAGGCTTCTCGGCGCTGGCGAAGAAGGCGCCCGACGACACGATCGCGGAGATCTACCGCTACTTCCACGCCGAGGAGCAGCGCCACGCCAACGCCGAGCTGGCCCTGATGCGCCGCTGGGGCATGCTCGAGGACGGCGAGGTGCCCGAGCCGAACGTGAACGTGCGCATCGCGATGGAGTGGCTGGACCGCTATTCCGACGACATGCCGCTGTCCGTGCTCGGCACCGTCATTCCGATGCTCGAGGTGGCCCTCGACGGCGCGCTGCTGAAGTTCCTGCTCGAAGAGGTGCACGACCCGGTCTGCCACCAGGTCTTCGAGAAGATCAACAATGACGAGTCGCGGCACATCGCCGTCGACTTCGAGGTGCTGGACATCATCGGGCACGCGCGGGCCCGCAAGCTGGCCATCGACTTCGTCAGCACCGTCGCCACGCCTCAGATGATCATGGGCATCCTGCTGTGGTTCCCGTTGCTGAACCGCATCCGCAACAACGTCGTCGGCATGGGCATGTCGCCCGAACGGCTGTGGAGCGCCATGGGCCGCTTCCGCAAGCTGGCCGAGCGCAAGGAGTACAGCGGCCGGGTGCCGATGTACCACGTGCTGCGGGTGCACGCCGGCCTCGTCATCAAGGAGGACAGCCCCTACCACCTGCTGGCCAACTCGATGGTGTGGCTGAGCGACCGCATCCCCGGCGCATTGCTGCCCAAGCCGCCCACGTGGTCGCGCGAGCTCACCTACGAGCCCGCCGCGTGAGCAGCCCCACGACGCGCCGCCGCCAGTCGGGCCGCCGCAAGACGCACGCCACCCTGATCGTCGGCGCCGGCTTCCTGGGCCTCGGTACGGCGATCAAGCTGCTGGCGGCCGGGGTCGACGACTTCCTGATCCTCGAGCGCGGCGAGCGGGTGGGCGGTACCTGGCGCGACAACACCTATCCGGGAGCGGCCGTCGACATCCCGTCGATGCTGTACTCGTTCTCCTTCGCGCGGAACCCGGGTTGGTCACGGCTCTACTCGCGCGGCGAGGAGATCTGCCGGCACATCGAGGACCTCGTCGAGCGGCACGGGTTGGCACGCTTCATCCGCTACGGCGCCGAGGTCACCGACCTGCGCTTCGACGAGGACGAGGGCGTGTGGACCGCCACCACCGCCACCGGCACTCCCTACCGGGCCCGCACCGTGGTGGCGGCGTCGGGGCCGCTGGCCGACGCCAGCCTGCCGGCCATGCGCGGCATCGACACGTACAAGGGCAAGAAGATCCACAGTGCCCGCTGGGACCACGACTACGACCTGGCCGGCAAGCGGGTGGCGGTCATCGGCACCGGCGCGAGCGCGGTGCAGATCGTGCCGGAACTGGTCAGGACCGCGGGCACGGTGAAGGTGTTCCAGCGCACCGCCGGCTGGGTGCTGCCCGCGCGCCGACCTCGCCGTGCCCGAACCCGTGCAGGCCCTGTTCGCGAAGGTGCCGGCCACCCAGCAGGCGGCGCGGCGCGCGCTGTTCCTCGTGCACGAGGCGATGGCCACCGCGCTGGTGTGGGACTCCCCCGCCACCACGCTGCTGGCCCGCGCGGCCAGGGCCTACCTGCACCACGAGGTGAAGGACCCCTGGCTGCGTCGCCAGCTGACTCCCGACTTCCGGCCGGGCTGCAAGCGGATGCTGGTCTCCAGCGATTGGTACCGCGCGCTGCAGGCCGACAACTGCCGGCTGGTCACCTGGCCCATCGCCACGCTGAGCCCGGCCGGCGTACGCACCAGCGACGGCGTCGAGCACCACGTCGACTGCATCGTGTTCGCCACCGGCTTCGACGTGCACCTCCAAGGGCCACCGTTCCCGGTGACCGGGCTCGGCGGCCGTTCGCTGAACGCGGAATGGGCGCACGGCGCGCAGGCGTACAAGAGCGTCAGCGCGGCTGGTTACCCCAACCTGTTCTTCACCACCGGTCCGAACTCCGGCCCCGGCCACAACTCGCTGCTGGTCTACGCCGAGGGCCAGATCGGCTACATCGTGCGGGCGGTGACCACGGTGCTCGACCGGGACCTGCGCTACCTCGACGTGCGCGCCGACGCGCAGGCCCGGCACAACGACGCGATCCAGCGGCGGCTGCGCCGCACGACCTGGATGACCGGTTGCTCGAGCTGGTACCTGACCGCCGAGGGGTTCAACGCGGCGATGTATCCCGGCTTCGCCACGCAGTACCTTCGCCAGATGGGCACGTTCCGCTCGGCCGACCATCACCTGGTCGAACGCGCGGCCGGCCCGGCGGCCGGGCGCCGGGGCGCGGTCGCGTGAGGCGGTAAGCGGCGATGCCGAGTTCCCCGCCGCCTCTCGACGCGCTGCTCGAGACGCTGCGCGAGCGTCCCGGGCAGCTGGCCCGCCACCCGCGGGCCGCCATCGAGGCCGGGCTCGCCCAGCTGCGCCGCCGCCGCCCCGCCGACGGCCGCGGCGGGGAGCGGCGCGGCAGCGCGGAGTACCGCATCGACGACCTCGCCCGCGTCGCCGGGATGACCACCCGCAACGTGCGCGCGTACCAGGACCGCGGCCTGCTGCCGCCGCCGCGCCGCTCGGGTCGGGTGGCGCTGTACGACGACACCCACGTGGCCCGGCTGCGGCTGATCGGCTCCATGCTCGAACGCGGCTACACCACCGCGCACATCAGCGAGATGCTCACCGCCTGGGAGCACGGCAAGAACCTCGCCGACGTCCTCGGCGTCGAGGAGGCGCTCGTGCGCCCGTGGGGCGCGGACCAGCCGGTGTCGATGCCGGTCCGCGAGGTACGTGCGCAGGCCGGCGACCCGGCCGCGTTCGAGCGGCTGGTCGAGCTCGGCCTCGTCACCGTGCGCGGCCAGCAGGCCACCGTGGCGCGCCCGAAGCTGCTGGCCGCGTTCGCCGAGCTGCGCGGCTACGGCCTGCCCAGCGCCACCCTCATCGACCTTTACGCCGACACGCTGCCCGCGCTCGACGACGTCGCCCGCAGGCTGGTCGCCACCGCGGCCGGCCACTTCGCCACCAGCAAGGGACCGAGCTGGGTCCCCGACGCCGACGAGCTGGGCGAGCTCACCGAGGTGCTGGCCCGCTTCCGCACGCTGGCCATGGACTCGGTGACCGACACGCTCGCCACCTCCATGGAACGCACCGTCGAGCACGTGCTCGGCGCCTATCTCGCCCACCTGACCGCCGAGCAGGACGACGCCGAGGCCGGGCAGCGCGCGCAGGAGCACGCCGGCTGAGCTCCCGCCCGGGTCCGATCCGGGTCACTCGACGTGCGCCGGGGCCGACGGCGTGCTGACCGGGATGTCGGCCCGTGTTAAGCGCGGGCGGTCGCGCGGCATTCTGTCTGCGACCGCCCGCGACGCCGACGAGGAGCAGATGGAACACCGGCAGGAGACGACCCCGCCGCCGGCCGCCGCCGACCCGCCCGACAGGACACCGGATCCCGCACCGGCCGACGACGAGCGCGCGGCCGCCTACCGCGGCCGGCTGCTCGACGGGCTGCAGGCGGCGATCGAGGAGCGCGGGCTGGCCAACACCACCGTGGCCGACATCGTCCGGCTCGCCCGGACCTCCCGACGCACCTTCTACGAACACTTCGCCGACCGGGCCGAGTGCTTCCAGGCACTCGTCCAGCGCCACAGCGACCTCGCCTGGCGCACGGTGCTGGCCGCCGTCGACACCACCGCCCCGCCGCGGACACAGCTGCGCACCTGCATCGCCGCGATGTGCGCCGACCTGGCCACCCGCCCCGCCCTCACCGTGACCGCCATCCGCGACCTCCCGTCGCTGAGCCCGGAGGCGTGCGCGCAGCAACGAAGTCTGCTCGACAGCACCGCCGACCTGCTCGTCGCGCTGGCCGACCGGGCGCGCCCGGACGAGGACGGACGCAGCGCGGCGCAGCGGCGCACGCTCGGCCGGCTCGCGTTCGGCGGCATGCGGGAGGTCGTCGCCGTCACCCTGGAGGACGGTGAGGACCTGCGGGCCCGCGCCGACGAGATCACCGAGGCAGTGCTGCGCGTGCTGGACCTGCCCGCCTGAGGGGTCAGGGCGGCAGGGTCACGCCGAGGCGCTCCAGGCGCCGCGGGTCGGCGAGGATGTCGATCTCGGTCACCCGGCCGGCCCGTGACGTCAGCGCCAGCACGGCCACGACCTGGCCCCCCGGCGCGGCCAGGAGTCCGGGCCGCCCGTTCACCGTGACCCGCACCGCCCAGCGCGCCATCGTGGCGTAGCGACCGGCCTGCTCGGCGACCGCGACCGCGCCACGCACCAGCCGCGACGGGCCGAGCGGGCTGTCACCGGCGTCGGCACGCAGCACGACGTCGGGATGCAGCACGTCCAGCAGCGCCGCGAAGTTGCCGTCGCGCGCCGCCGCGAGGAAGGCCTCGACCACCTCGTGGTGTCGCGCCGGGTCGTCGATCTCGCCGTCCGGATCCCCCGCCCCCCGGACGCGGGCCCGGGCGCGGCTGGCCAGTTGCTTGGCCGCCGCGGGCGACCGGCCGAGGATCTCGCCGATCTCGGCGAAGGGCACGGCGAAGACGTCGTGCAGCACGAACGCCGTCCGCTCGGCCGGTCCGAGGGAGTCAAGGACCACCAGCAGCGCCAGCCCCGTCGACTCGCCCACCAGCGCTTCCGTTTCGGGATCGGTGCCGGCCGCGGCCGCGGACGCCGCCGGGCCGAAGGACACGATCGGGTCGGGCACATGGACGTGCAGGTCGAGCGACTGCTCGCGCCGGGCCCGCCGCGAGCGCAGCTGGTCCAGGCAGATGCGGGCCACCACGGTGGTGAGCCAACCGTCGAGGTTGGCCACCTCGCGGGTGTCGGCGCGGGCCAGACGCACCCACGCCTCCTGCACCGCGTCGTCGGCGTCGTCCAGGGAGCCGAGCATCCGGTAGGCCACGCCGCGCAGCCGGCCGCGTTGCGTCTCGAAGTGCCGGGTCAGCCCGTCACCGTCGCCCACGGCACCGCCGTCCGCGTCAGCGTCCACGTGACCTTCCTCCGTCCCGATCCGTCATAGCCATGACGTCCCCGGCCCGGCCGAGGTAACACGCCCGAGAGGATCCACCATGACCGACACCGCCACCCCGCAGGCGCGCACCCTGCGTTTCCAGAAGCTCGCGAACCGGATCGTGCGCACGCTGCTGGCCACGCCGCTGCTCGGCCGGCTGCTCGGGCGGCGGCTGATGACGCTCTACGTCGTCGGACGGCGGTCGGGCACGCGCTACGTACTGCCGGTGGCCTACCACGTCCACGACGGCCGACTGCTGGTGGGCACGTCCTTCGCCTGGGCCCGCAACCTGCGTAGCGGCGACGAGATCGACGTCCGGCTGCGCGCCCGGCGCCGGCGGGCCGTCGTCACCGTGATCAGCGACGAGAACGGCGTCGTGGCCGACTACGCGACGATCGCCCGGGCCAACCGGCAGTTCGCCGGCTTCAACGCCATCACCTTCGATGCCCAGGGCGAGCCGGAGCCCGCCGATCTGCACCGCAGCTGGGCGCAGGGCGCGCGGGTGCTGCGCCTGGTTCTGCGCTGAGCCTCAGGCCCGGGCCGACCGACGGGCGTTGACCACGGGCAGCACGTGGTCGCCGTAGGCGGCGAGCGTCGCGGCCTTGTCGTCGTGCTGCAGGTACAGCGCGAACTGGTCGACACCAAGCGCCTCGAGCTCGCGCAGGCGGGCCACCTGGGCCGCCACCGGCCCGATCAGGCAGAACCGGTCGATCACCTCGTCGGGCACGAAGTCGGTGTGCGTGTTGCCGGCCTTGCCGTGGGCGTTGTAGTCGTAGCCCTCACGCCCGGCGATGTAGTCCGACAGGGCCGGCGGGACGGCCGCGCCCTCGGTGCCGTAGCGGGCCACGATGTCGGCCACGTGGTTGCCGACCATGCCGCCGAACCAGCGGCACTGGTCGCGCCCGTGCGCGCGCCCGGCGTCGGTGTCGTCGGTGACGTAGGCCGGTGCGGCGACGCAGATGGTGACGTCCTGCGGGTCGCGGCCGGCGTCGCTCGCCGCCTGGCGCACCGCGGCGATCGACCACTCGGCGATCGCGGGGTCGGCGAGCTGCAGGATGAACCCGTCGGCCAGCTCGCCGGCGAGCGCGAGCGCCTTCGGTCCGTACGCGGCCATCCAGATCGGCAGCCGGGACCCCTCCGACCACGGGAACTGCAGCGTATTGCCCTTGTACTCGGCCGACCCGCTGTTGCCGAGCCCGCGGATGACCTTGATCGCCTCGCGCAGGGTGGCCAGCGTGACCGGCTTGCCGTTGGTCACCCGCACCGCGCTGTCGCCGCGACCGATGCCGCAGATGGTGCGGTTGCCGAACATCTCGTTCAGGGTCGCGAACAGCGAGGCCGTCACCGTCCAGTCGCGGGTGGCGGGGTTCGTCACCATCGGCCCGACGGTCACCTTGCGGGTGTTGGCCAGGATCTGGCTGTAGACGACGTACGGCTCCTGCCAGAGCAGGTGCGAGTCGAACGTCCACACGTGGCTGAAGCCGAGGAGCTCGGCCTGGCGGGCGAGCTCCACCACCCGGGCCGCGGGCGGGTCGTTCTGCAGGACGACGCCGAAGTCCATCCCTAGATCAGGTTCTGCGAGAGGTCGCGCTTGACGAACCGCCCGTGGCCCTTGGTTCCCACGTAGCCGGTGTCGTCCTTGATCACGGTGCCGCGAGAGAGCACGACGTCCACGTGCCCGTCTATCTCCCAACCCTCCCACGCCGAGTAGTCCATGTTCATGTGGTGCGTCTTGCCCACTCCGATGGAGGTGTGCCCGTTCGGGTTGTAGACCACGATGTCGGCGTCGGCGCCGGGCGCGATGACGCCCTTGCGGCCGTACAGGCCGAACATCCGAGCCGGCGTGGTGGCGCACACCTCCACCCAGCGCTCCTTCGAGATCCGCCCGTCGTGCACGCCCTGGTAGATGAGGTCGAGCCGGTGCTCCACCGAGCCGATGCCGTTGGGGATCTTGGCGAAGCTGTCGCGGCCCATGTCCTTCTGGTCCTTCATGCAGAACGGGCAGTGGTCGGTGCTGATGGTGGTCACGTCGCCGGTGTTGACGAAGCGCCAGAGCTCGTCCTGGTGGCCGTCCGCGCGGGCGCGCAACGGCGTCGAGCACACCCACTTCGCGCCCTCGAAGGGTCCCCACTCGCCGCTGCGCGCGCCGAGCTGGTCCTCGAGGGAGAGGTAGAGGTACTGCGGGCACGTCTCGCCGAACACGTTCTGCCCGGCGTTGCGCGCTTCGGCGATGCGGGCCAGCGCCTGCTTCGCGCTGACGTGCACGACGTAGAGCGGCGCCCCGGTCATGTCGGCCAGCATGATCGCGCGGTGCGTGGCCTCCTGCTCGGTCTGCCAGGGCCGGGTGACGCCGTGGAAGTAGGGGTCGGTGTCGCCGCGCTCGAGGGCCTGCTGCACGAGCACGTCGATGGCGCTGCCGTTCTCGGCGTGCATCATGATCAGCCCGCCGTTGCCGGCCGCGGCCTGCATGGCGCGCACGATCTGCCCGTCGCTGGACAGGAACACGCCCGGGTAGGCCATGAACAGCTTGAAGCTGGTGATGCCCTCGCCGATCAGCTCGTCCATCGCCTTGAGCGATTCGTCGTCGACCTCACCGATGATCTGGTGGAACCCGTAGTCGACGGCGCAGTTGCCGCCGGCCTTCTCGTGCCACAGGGCCACCTGGTCCTGCACCCGCTGGCCGTGGGCCTGCACCACGAAGTCGACGATCGTGGTCGTGCCGCCCCAGGCGGCCGCGCGGGTGCCGGTCTCGAACGTGTCGCTGGCGAATGTGCCGCCGAAGGGCATCTCCATGTGCGTGTGGCCGTCGATGCCGCCCGGGATCACGTACTTGCCGGTGGCGTCGATGGTGGTGTCGGCGGTGATCGCCGCGCTCGCCGCGGTGCCGGGCGCGAGCAGCGCGGCGATGGCCTCGCCGTCCACGAGCACGTCGTAGGCGGCCGAACCGGTGGCGGAGACGACGGTGCCACCGGAGATGAGGGTCGTGCTCACTCCGCGACCGTCCGCGTGTACGTCTCGGGGCGGCGATCACGGTAGAACTGCCAGTCGTTGCGCACCTGCTTCAACACGTCGAGGTCGAGGTCGCGGATGACGATCTCTTCCTTGTCCTCCGACGCCGGCTCGCCGACGTAGTTGCCGCGCGGGTCGACGAAGTAGGACTTGCCGTAGAAGTGCGGGGCGTCGGGCCCGAACTCGTCGATCTCCTGGCCGATCCGGTTGCAGGCGCCGATGAAGTACTGGTTGGCGGCCGCGGCGGCCGGCTGCTCGAGTTCCCACAGCCGGTTGGACAGGCCGGGCTTCGTCGCTGACGGGTTGAACACGATCTGCGCGTTGTTCAGGCCCAGCTCGCGCCAGCCCTCCGGGAAGTGCCGGTCGTAGCAGATGTAGACGCCGACCCGGCCGACCGCGGTCTTGAACACCGGGTAACCGCCGTTGCCGGGGCGGAAGTAGAACTTCTCCCAGAACGACGGCAGGTTCGGGATGTGGTGCTTGCGGTAGCTACCCAGCAGCGAGCCGTCGGCGTCGATGACGGCGGCGGTGTTGTAGTACTCGCCCTCGTTGGCCACCTCGTAGATCGGCAGCACGATGACCATCTTCAGTTCCTTGGCCAGGGCCTGGAACCGTTCGGTGGTCGGGCCGGGGATGGGCTCGACGAAGTCGTAGTACTTCTGGTCCTGCACCGCACCGAAGTACGGACCGTAGAACAGCTCCTGGTAGCAGATGACCTGCGCGCCCTTGGCCGCCGCCTCGCGGGTCAATTCCTCGTGCCGGGCGATCATCGTCTCCTTGTCGCCGGTCCACTCGGTCTGGGTGATGGCGGCTTTGATCACGGTCATGTCAGGCTCCCGTCGTGGACGAGTCGGCGGTGTAGGCATCGGCGGTGTCCAGTGCCTCGTCGAGGATCGCGAGGCCCTCGCGGACCTCCTGCTCGGTGGCCGTGCACGGCGGCACGACGTGGGTGCGGTTGAAGTGCGTCATCGGCCACAGGCCGCGTTGCTTGCAGGCGGCGGCGAACTCGGCCATCGGCTTGGCCGCCGCGCCGGCGGCGTTGTAGGGCACGAGTGGTTCGCGGGTGGCCCGGTCCTTGACGAGCTCGACGGCCCAGAAGACGCCGAGCCCGCGCACCTCCCCCACCGACGGGTGCCGGTCGGCGATCTTGGCCAGCTCCGGGCCGATGACGTCGGTGCCCAGGCGGCGCGCGTTCTCGACGATGCCCTCGTCCTTGAAGATGTTGATCGAGGCGACGGCGGAGGCGCAGGCCAGCGGGTGGCCGGAGTAGGTGAGCCCGCCCGGGTACACGCGCTCGTCGAAGGTGGCGGCCACCGCGTCGCTGATGAGCACGCCGCCGAGTGGGACGTAGCCGGAGTTGACGCCCTTGGCGAACGAGATGAGGTCCGGCTGCACGTCCCAGTGGTGGATGGCGAACCACTCGCCGCAGCGGCCGAAGCCGGCCATGACCTCGTCGGAGATGAGCAGGATGCCGTGCTCGTCGCAGATCTCGCGCACCCCGGCGAGGTAACCGTCCGGCGGCACCAGGATGCCGTTGGTGCCGACCACCGGCTCGAGGATGATCGCGGCGATCGTCTGGGCGCCCTCGACCATGATCACGTCGCGCAGGTGGGCCAGCGCGCGCTCGCACTCCTGCTCGGGGGAGTCGCTGTGGAACGCCGACCGGTACGGGTAGGGGCCCCAGAAGTGCACGACCCCTGGGATGGTGTGCGGCTCGGTGCCCCAGCGCCGCGGGTCTCCGGTCAGCCCGATGACGCCGTGCGTGGCGCCGTGGTAGCTGCGGTAGGTGGCCAGGATCTTCGACCGGCCGGTGTGCAGCCGGGCCAGGCGGATGGCGTTCTCGTTCGCCTCGGCGCCGGCGTTGGTGAAGAACACGTGGTTCAGGTCGTCGCCGGCGAGCTCGCAGATCAGCCGGGCCGCCTCGCTGCGCGCGTCGTTGGCGAAGGCCGGCTGGATCGTCGTCAGCCGCCCGGCGTACTCCTGGATCGCCGCGATCAGCCTCGGGTGCTGGTAGCCGATGTTGACGTTGACCAGCTGGCTGGAGAAGTCGAGGTAGCGCTTGCCGGCGTAGTCGGTGAAGTACGAGCCCTCGGCGCTCGCGATCGGCAGCGCGTCGAGCGACCCCTGCGCCGACCACGAGTGGAACACGTGCGCCTTGTCCAGCGCGCGCACCGTCGCCTCGTCGGTGGCGATCCCGGCCAGTGGGTCACTCATATGGGTCGTCCTTTCCGGTCAGTGGGGCGACTTTTGTTCGATGGGGCGACTTCTCGCCCCATCGAACGCAACTCGCGCCACTCAACGTGCTGGGTGAGCGGTGGTGGGGCCGGATCAGCGGGTTCGGGGGAAGCCGAGGTCGACCGAGGACGTCGCCGGGTCGGGCCAGCGGGAGGTGACGACCTTGCCGCGGGTGTAGAACTGCACGCCCTCGGGCCCGTACATGTGCGTGTCGCCGAACAGCGAGCCCTTCCACCCGCCGAAGGAGTAGTAGGCCACCGGCACCGGGATGGGCACGTTGACCCCGACCATCCCGACCTCGACGTCGAACTGGAAGCGCCGGGCCGCGCCGCCGTCGCGGGTGAAGATCGCGGTGCCGTTGGCGAAGTTATTGGAGTTGATCAACTCAACGGCCTCGTCGTAGGTGTCCGCGCGCACCACCGACAGCACCGGGCCGAAGATCTCGTCGGTGTAGACGCTCATGTCGCGGGTGACGTGGTCGAGCAGGGTGGTGCCGAGGAAGAAGCCGTCGGACGGCACGTCGGCCTCGCGCCCGTCGACGACGACGGTGGCCCCCGAGTCGGCCCCGGCCGCGATGTAGCCGGCGACCCGGTCCCGGTGCTCGGCGGTGATCAGCGGACCCATGTCGGTGTCGGCGTCGGTCCCGTCGCCCACGCGCAGCTTCGGCAGCCGCGCGGAGACGGCGTCGACGAGGCGGTCGCCCGCGTCACCGACGGCCACCGCCACCGAGATGGCCATGCACCGCTCACCCGCCGCGCCGTAGGCCGCCGACACGGCGGCGTCGGCGGCGAGGTCGATGTCGGCGTCGGGCAGCACGAGCATGTGGTTCTTCGCGCCGCCGAGGGCTTGGACCCGCTTGCCGTGCGCGGTACCCGTCTCGTAGATGTGCCGGGCGATCGGCGTCGACCCGACGAAGCTGACCGCCGCGATGTCCGGGTGGGCCAGGATGGCCTCGACGGCCTCGCGGTCGCCCTGCACCACGGTGAACACGCCGTCGGGCAGGCCCGCGCGTTGCCAGGTCTCGGCCAGCCACAGCGCCGCCGACGGGTCCTTCTCCGACGGCTTGAGCACGAACGCGTTGCCGCAGGCGATCGCATTGGCCGCCATCCACAGCGGCACCATGACGGGGAAGTTGAACGGGGTGATGCCGGCGACCACGCCGAGCGGCTGGCGGATCGAGTAGACGTCGACCCCCGTGCCGGCCTGCTCGCTGTACCCACCCTTCATCAGCTCGGGCACCCCGCAGGCGTACTCGACGTTCTCCAGCGCCCGCGCGATCTCGCCGTGCGCGTCGGAGAGCACCTTGCCGTGCTCGGAGGTGACGATCTTGGCGAGCTCGTCGGCGTTCGCGTGCAGCAGCTCGCGGAACGCGAACAGCACGCCCGAGCGCTTGGACAGCGACGCCGAGCGCCACTCGCGGGCCGCCTGCCCGGCGCTGGCCACCGCGGTGTCCACCTCGGCCGCGGTGGCGAAGTCGACCTCGGCCGTCTGCAGCCCGGTGGCGGGGTTGTACACCGGGCCGGTACGGCCCGACGTCCCGTCCACCCGCTTGCCGTCGATCCAGTGTGTGACGCGATCTGCCATTGGCCCACGCTAACCCTGGCGCGCCACTCCCCGGAACCCCCGCCCGCCGCCGTCGTCCGGGGGTTGATGACAGCGGCCCGCGGGCGTAGGAGGATCACGGCTTTCCCGACGGTGCGGAGGTAGGCATGTCGATGTTCCGCTGGACACTCGTGCACGGTGGCCGGACCCCGCCGCCCGGGGAGGTCGTGCGTCCGGACGAGCGGCTCTCGACGCCGCGGATGATCGGGCTCGGGGCGCAGCACGTGGTGGCCATGTTCGGCGCGACGTTCGTGTTCCCGGCCGTCATGGGCCTCTCGCCCAACCTGGCTGTGCTCATGTCGGGCATCGCCACGGTCCTGTTCCTGCTCATCGTCAAGAACAAGATCCCCAGCTACGTCGGCACCTCGGCGTCGTTCGTCGCCGGCGTGGCCGCGATCCGCGCCCAGGGCGGCAACTCCGCCGACGTCACCGGCGCCATTCTCGTCGCCGGCCTGATCCTCGCCGTGGTCGGCGTGATCGTGCATCTCGGCGGCGCGCACCTCGTGCGGGCGGTGCTGCCGCCGGTGGTCACCGGCGCCGTCGTGATGCTCATCGGCTTCAACCTGGCCACCGTGGCCACCACGACCTACCTGCCGAAGGAGCAGTGGATCGGCCTGCTCACCGCCCTGTTCGTGATCGTGCTGTCGGTGCTCGGCCGCGGCTTCCTCTCCCGCATCGCGATCTTCCTAGGCCTGGTGTTCGGGTACCTGCTGTGCTGGATCGCCGACCAGATCAACCAGGTGCCCTCGTGCGACAGCGCCGGCAAGCACTGCGTGGCCGTCGACCGCATCGACTGGTCGGGCGTCAAGGACGCGGCGTGGGTCGGCGTGCCCAAGGCGATCAGCCATTCCTCGTTCGGCCCGCTGGCCGGCCCGCACCTGCCGGCGTTCGGGTTCACGTTCATCCTGCTGATGCTCCCGTCGGTGATCGCCCTGCTGGCCGAGAACTCCGGGCACGTGAAGGCCGTCTCCGAGATGACCGGGCAGGACCTCGACCCGTACCTCGGCCGCGCGTTCATCGGCGACGGCGTGGGCACCGCGGTGGCCAGCCTCGTCGGCGGTTCGCCCACGACCACGTACGCCGAGAACATCGGCGTCATGGCGGCGACGCGCATCTACTCGACGCTGGCCTACTACATCGCCGCGGCGGTGGCGATCCTGTTCGGCTTCTGCCCGAAGTTCGGTGCGCTGGTGGCGGCCACGCCGGGCGGCGTGCTCGGCGGGATCACCCTCGTGCTCTACGGCATGGTCGGCATGCTCGGGGCGAAGATCTGGATCGAGAATCACGTCGACTTCGCCGACCCGGCCAACCTGGTGCCCGTCGCAGCCGGGATCATCGCCGGCATCGGCAACCTGGCCGTCAGGTTCACCAACGATTTCTCGATCACCGGCATCGCCGCCGGCACCCTGATCGTGCTCATCGGCTATCACCTGTGCCACCTGCTGGCCCCGTCCGGCCAGCGGCGCCGCGCCGCCGAGAGCGACCCGGCGAGGCCGTCCGAAGCACCACCACCCACGCCGCGCCGCTGACCGCCCGCCACCCCTCCGATCGGTCAGTGGTGCGGTTCGGGTGTCAGTGGTGCGAAATTTCGCACCACTGACGGCGAAACCGCACCACTGACCAGAGGGGGGAGGGCGCGGGGCGGGGGACGCCGGGCCGGGGGCGCGGGGCGGGGGCCGCGCGGTCAAGGCAGCCGGGCGACGACCACGGTGGCGGCGAACTCCTCGGACGCGCGGACCTCGGCGCGCAGCCCGGCGGCATCAAACACCGCGACGGCGAGCGCGGCCTGCTCCTCGCCGGTCTCGATGACCAGGTGGCCGCCCGGCGCCAGCCAGTCGCGCGCGGCGACGGCCACCCGCCGGGCGACGTCCAGCCCGTCCGGGCCGCCGTCGAGGGCCGCGCGCCGCTCGTGGTCGCGGGCCTCCGGGGGCATCAGGGCCACGGCGCCGGTGGGGACGTAGGGGACGTTGGCCACCACCACGTCCAGCCGCCCGCGCAGCGCCGCGGGCAGCGGGGCGAACAGGTCGCCCTCGTAGACCGGCACCCGCGCGGGCAGCGTGCGCCGGGCGCAGGCCACGGCGGCCGGGTCGACGTCGGTGGCGTGCAGGTCGGCGCCGGGGCCGAGCTCGGCCGCCAGCAGCGCGGCCACCGCGCCCGCACCGCAGCACAGGTCGAGCACCGCCGGCCGCCGCCCGCCCGGTCCGCCCGTCTCCGGGGCCGACGTTTCCTCGCCGGCGGCCGGGCCGGCCGCCGCGCCGGCGACCGCCCCCGAGGAAACGCGGCGGGCGAGCTCGAGGGCGGTGCGGGCGAGGAACTCGGTGCGCCGCCGCGGGACGAACACGCCGGCCGAGACCGCGACGGGCAGCCCCGCGAACTCGGCCCAGCCGAGCAGGTACTCCAGCGGCTGGCCGGCCGCCCGTCGCGCCACGAGGCCCTCGACGTCGGCCGCGCCCGACCCGAGCAGCAGCCGCGCCTCGTCCTCGGCGAACACGCACCCGGCCGCGCGCAGCCGCGTCACCACCTCGCCCTCGTCCACGCGTCCCGCCTTCCCACCCGCTGTGGTCGCCTCCGAGCCTCCCATCGTGACCACATCGGGTGGGAAGGCGGATAGATTCACGGCGTGGCCGACCCTGCGGCGCTCGAGCTGCGCGTGCACGGGGTGTCGGGCACGCCGCCGCAGGAGCTGCTCGACCGGCCGCTGGTCACGCAGGTGTCCGGCGATCGCATCGCCGGGTTCTACCAACCGCGGCTGGCCGAGGAGCAGCTCGACGACCGGGCGGCCAGTAACCGGCCCGCGCGGCCGGGGGCGCCGCGGCTGGAGGGCTACAACTGGGGCGGGCTGACCTCGGGTTCGCCGGGTCGCGCGCTGTGGCTGCCGCTGCTGCCGTTCACCCTCGTCAACATCGCCCCGCGGGCCCGCCCGGCGCAGGCCGGCCGCTCGTGGACCACGCCGGTCATCTGGTACCTGTCGCGACTGCTGGCGCTGTTGCTGACGATGCTGTTCGTGCTGGCCACCTGCGGCGTGGGCGAGGACCTGGTCGGCTGGCAGTGCCGGGGGTTGGGCGGGCGGTGCGCCGACGCCTCGCCGCACTGGCTGTTCCGCCACGTCCTCGTCAGCGGGCAGGCCACACCGGGGCAGGCCCTGCTCCTCGGCGCGCTGGTGCCGGTGCTCACCATCGTGGCGCTCGGCGTGGTGTCGGCCCGCACTTCGGACCGCTACGAGCGCACCGCGGCCGACCTGCGCGGCTACCGCCCCGACCTCGACGTCGAACACGCGCCGGACACGAACGCGCTGGAGGTCGGGCTCGCCTCGCCGGTGATGTGGCGCAACGAGTGGCCGGTGCGCCGGCTGCGCGCGCTGCACCTGCAGTGCGCAGCCGCGGTGGTGCTCGCGACCCTGGCCGCGCCGGCCGACGCCCGGTGGCTCGCGGCGCTGCCGGCGGCGGTGCTCGGCTACGCCGTGATCGTGCTCGCCCTGCCCACCTACACCGGGCACGGCCGGTCGGCGCGCTGGTTGGCCGCGTCGGTGGCCGTGTGGCTGGTCCTGGCGGCGGTGGCCGTCGCCGAGGGCGTCGGCCTGGGCCTGGACGACGGCTGGCTGGCCGCCCGGTACCTGCGCACCGGCCGTCCGACCGGCGGGTTGCCGTTCTTCGCCGCGTCGGTGCTGACCGAGTTCGTGGTCGCGCTGGCCGTGCTGGTGCTGCTCGTCGTTGCGGTCGGGCTGGCGCTGCTCAGCCGCGATCGCAGCGCCCCGCCACCCGGCCACGCCCCGCTGCGGGCGGGGCCGGGGGCCGCCGCTTGCGCGGTGTTCGCCGCGTTCGGGGTGTTCCTCGCCGCCGCGTTCTCGGCCGGCGTCTACACCTACGCGGCGACGTGGCTGCACACCGGTTCGGTGAAGCCGGGCTTCGGTGCGGTGTCGCGCATCGACCAGGTGTTCGTCGTGCCGGGCGCGGTGCGCGCGGCCGGCCAGGCCTACGCGCTCGCGGCGGGCGTCCTGCTCGTGGGGCTGCTGGCCGGGCTGGTCTGGTTCCTCGTGGCGTTCGGGGCGCTCCCGGACCGGCGCCGGGTGCGGGCGCTGGTGCCGCGCGGGGCGTTGGAACGCGACTACGGCGCCGCCGCGGTGCGCTCGGACCCCGGGCGCGCGCGCACCATCGCCCGAGCGGTGTTCCTGGGCCGGGTGCTCGATCTCGTGCCGTGGCTGCTCGCGCCGCTCGTGGCCGCCGGCGTCGTCATCGTCGCGGTGTTCGGGGTGCACGAAGCGGTGTCCGCGGGCGGGGACGCGCGGCGGCCGTCGACGTCGCCCGACGGGTTCCTCGCCGCCGACTCGCTGCGCGGCACCGGCGCCTACCTCGCCGTGCTCACCCTGCTGGCGCTCGTCGTGCTCGGCTCGCTGGCCTTCCGCACGCCGGCCACCCGCCGCAGCGTCGGGATCCTGTGGGACGTCGCGTCGTTCTGGCCGAGGGCCTGCCACCCGCTCGCGCCGCCCAGCTACGCCGAACGCACCGTGCCCGACCTCGTGACCCGCATCAGTGCCTACCGGGTGGCCGATCCGCACGCCGTCCTGGTGCTGGCCGCGCACAGCCAGGGCACGGTGATCAGTGCGGCCGCGCTGGCCCAGCTCGGCACCTACGACACGCAGGCCGGCAAGCTGGTGCGCACCAGCGTGCTACCCGGCGTCGGCTGGCTGACCTTCGGCTGCGTGCTGCGCCGGCTGTACGCGCGCTACTTCCCGGTGTACTTCGCCCCGGCCCGCCTGGCCGAGCTGCAGGGCCTGCTCAGCGCCGACAGCGACACCGCCACGCTGCCGCGCTGGCGCAACCTGTGGCGCTACACCGACTACCTCGGCGGGCAGGTGACGGCCGGCCCGCCGCCCGTGGTCCCGGCGCAGGACTGCCCGGCCATCGACCCGGACGTGCTGCTCGACGCCCCACCGGTCACCGGCCCTGCGCCGTGGGAATGGCACAGCCCCGACCCGCCGCTGTTCGCCCGGGCCGACGGTGACACCACGTTCCCCCCGCCCGGGCGGCACTCCTCGTTCTGGGCCGACGCGTCCGGGTACTTCCAGCTCGCCGCCGTCGAACTCGTCAGCCAGATCCGGGCCGAGGGCCCGGACCGCGCCGACCCCCCGCCGACGCCCGCGACCCCCACCTGACCGACCCTGCTCAGCCCAGGGCGTCCTCGACGATGGCGCGGGCCTCGTCCTGGATCTCGGCCAGGTGGTCGGGCCCGCGGAAGGACTCGGCGTAGAGCTTGTAGACGTCCTCGGTGCCCGACGGCCGGGCGGCGAACCAGCCCGACTCGCTGACCACCTTCAGCCCGCCGATCGATGCCCCGTTGCCGGGCGCCTGCGTCAGCTTGGCCGTGATCTTCTCGCCCGCAAGCGTGTCGGCGCTGACCTGCTCCGGCGACAGTTTGCCCAGTGCCGCCTTCTGCTCCCGGGTGGCCGGCGAGTCGACGCGCGCGTAGGCCGGGTCGCCGTGCTCCTGCGTCAGCTCGCGGTACAGCTGCGACGGCGATGACCCGGTCACCGCGGTGATCTCCGAGGCGAGCAGGCACAGGATGAGGCCGTCCTTGTCGGTGGTCCACGCCGAGCCGTCGCGCTGCAGGAACGACGCGCCCGCGCTCTCCTCGCCGCCGAAGCCGACCGACCCGTCGAGCAGGCCGGGCACGAACCACTTGAACCCGACGGGCACCTCCAACAGCGTGCGACCGAGCGCCGCCGTCACCTTGTCGATCATGGACGAGCTGACGAGGGTCTTGCCCACGGCCGCGCCCGCCGGCCAGCCGTCACGGTGCGCGTAAAGGTAGGCGATGGCCACGGCCAGGAAGTGGTTGGGGTTGAGCAGGCCGCCGTCCGGGGTGACGATGCCGTGCCGGTCGGCGTCGGTGTCGTTGCCGGTGGCCACCGCGAACTCGTCCTGCCGCGCGATGAGCGAGGCCATCGCGTTCGGCGACGAGCAGTCCATGCGGATCTTGCCGTCCCAGTCGAGGGTCATGAACCCGAACTGCGGGTCGACGTCGGCGTTGACGACGGTGAGGTCGAGGCCGTAGTGCGCGCCGATCTCGCCCCAGTAGTCCACGGAGGCGCCGCCGAGCGGGTCGGCGCCGATGCGCACGCCGGCCGAGCGGATCGCGTCCAGGTCGATCACCCGCGGCAGCGCCCGCACGTACTCGCCGAGGAAGTCGTAGGTCGACGTGGTGTCGGCGGCCAACGCCCGCTCGTGCGGGACCCGGCGCACGCCGTCGAGCTTCGCCGCCAGCAGTTCGTTGGCCCGGTCCTGGATCCAGCCGGTGATGTCGGTGCCGGCCGGCCCGCCGTCGGGCGGGTTGTACTTGAACCCGCCGTCGGGCGGCGGGTTGTGCGACGGCGTGACGACCACTCCGTCGGCGGTCCCGGACGCGCGCCCGTCGTTGTGCGCGAGGATCGCCCGGGACACCGCGGGCGTGGGGGTGTAGCGCTCGCGCGAGTCCAGCAGCACCGTGACGCCGTTGGCCGCGAACACCTCCAGCGCCGACGCGGTGGCCGGCCCGCTCAGCGCGTGGGTGTCGGCGCCGAGGAACAACGGCCCGTCGATGCCCTTGCCGGCCCGGTACTCGCAGATGGCCTGGCTGGTGGCGACGATGTGGTCCTCGTTGAACGTGGTCGCCAGCGACGACCCGCGGTGCCCCGAGGTGCCGAAGCTGACGCGCTGCGCGACGTCGGCCGGGTCCGGGTGCCGCTCGTAGTACGCACGCTCCAGGGCGGCGAGGTCGACGAGATCGGCGGCGGTGGCGGGCTGTCCTGCGCGCGGGTCGGTCATACCGTCGATCCTGCCCGCCGCGGCCGCAAGGGACTAGGAACGCTTCCTGCTCCGGGCTAACGGTGCTATATGTGTGACGGTCGAACAAAGGCCCCGGAAGCGACACCGCCGTCGAATCGAGAAGCCCGTGCGCCGACCCGTCCTTGCCGCCGCAACCCTGCTGGCCGCCCCGCTCCTGGCCGCCGCGCCGTCGGCGCAGGCCGCGCCGCCGCCCACCGTCCCGACCCCGGCGCACGTCTGGCTGACCACGCCGGACAAGGCGCACCTGCTCGAGGACAGGGGGTCGGTGGACTTCCACGCGGGCTCTTCGGCGCAGCCGACGCTCGTCGTCGACCCGTCGCGCACCTACCAGCGGATGACGGGCTTCGGCGGCTCGCTGACCGACTCGTCGGCCACGGTGATCGACGGACTGGCCCCGGCCCAGCGTGACGCGCTCATGCACCAGTTGTTCGACCCGGTCACCGGCGACGGCCTCGACTTCCTGCGCCAGCCGATCGGCGCGTCGGACTTCGTGACCGACCACGACTACACGTTCGACGATCTGCCGGCCGGGCAGACCGACTACGACCAGCAGCACTTCTCCATCGCCCACGACGAGACGGCGATCCTGCCGCTGCTGCGCCAGGCGCTGGCCGTCAACCCCGACATCACCGTCATGGCCACGCCGTGGAGCCCGCCGGCCTGGATGAAGACCGGCGGTTCGCTCGTCGGCGGCCGGCTGATCGACGACCCGCGCATCTACCGCTCCTACGCGCTGTACCTGACCAAGTTCGTGCAGGCCTACGCGGCGGCGGGCGTGCCCGTCGACTACCTCAGCGTGCAGAACGAGCCGCAGAACCGGCTGCCGAGAGGCTACCCGGGCACCGACCTGTCCTCCGCGCAGGAGGTCAAGGTCATCGAGGCGCTGGGCCCGATGCTGCAGGCCGCGCACCTCGACACGAAGATCCTCGCCTACGACCACAACTGGTCCGAGCACCCGGACGACGTCGCGAACACCCCGCCCGACGAGACCCGTGACAAGGACGTCTACCCGCAGAACGTGCTCGCCACCCGCGCGAAGCGTTACGTCGCCGGCGTGGCCTACCACTGCTACTACGGCGACCCGTCAGCGATGTCCACGCTGCACGCGCAGTTCCCGCGCCAGGAGATCTTCTTCACCGAGTGCTCGGGCAGCCAGTCGTCGGACCCGGCGAACACGTTCAACGACACGCTGCGCTTCGACGCCCGCACGCTGGAGATCGGCGCGACCCGCAACTGGGCGAAGTCGGTCGTCAACTGGAACCTGGCCCTCGACCCCGCGGGCGGCCCGCACGTCGGCGGCTGCGACACCTGCACCGGCATCGTCACCGTCGCGGCCGACGGCTCGGTGACCCCGAACGCCGAGTACTACGCGCTGGGCCACCTGAGCCGCTTCGTCGAGCCCGGCGCCACCCGCATCGCGTCGACGTCGTTCGGCACCGCCGCCTACAACGGCGAGCTGATGGACGTCGCGTTCCGCAACCCGGACGGGTCGACGGTGCTGGTCGTGCACAACGAGAACGACGCTGCCCGCTCGTTCGCCGTCCGCGAGGGTGATGCGACGTTCGACTACACGCTGCCCGGCGGCGCGCTGGCCACCTTCGTGTGGACCGGTGACGCGTCGGGCGTCGAGCAGGCCGTCAGCCCGGCGAACTGGACGGCGAGCGCGAACCCGGCCGGGCCGGGTGACCCCTGCTGCTCCGGCGACGTCGCGGCGCACGCCGTGGACGACGACGCGTCGACCCGGTGGTCCACCGGTCAGGCCCAGGCCCCGGGGCAGTACCTGCAGGTCGACTTCGGCCGGCCGCTGCGCCGACTCGACACCGTCGTGTTCGACACCGGCGCCAGCACCGGTGACTACCCGCGCGGCTACCGAGCCGAGACGAGTGCCGACGGCGTCACGTGGACCCCGGCGCCCGCGTCGGGCAGCGGGCAGTTCACCGAGGTGGCGCTGCACCACGGCACCGCCCGCTACGTGCGCCTCACGCTGACCGAGTCGTCGGGCAGCTGGTGGAGCGTGGCCGACGTGCGCGCCTACCGGCACCGCTGAGCCGGCCGCCCCCCAGGAGCGGGCCACCTCGCTCGGTCAGTGGTGCGGTTGCCCGGTCAGTGGTGCGGAATTTCGCACCACTGACCGTAGAACCGCACCACTGACCGAGTGAGGGGCGCTAGCGGTAGGCCACGGTCAGCGGCTGGTCGACCGGTTGCTGCGGGGCGCGCACGGTCAGCGTGTGCGCGTCGGCATCCCACGTCCAGGACGCGCCCGACACCTTGGTGCCGTTGATCTTCACGACGGTGGGGGCGGTGGCGTCGGTGAAGCGCACCGTCCACGTCCGGTCCTGCACCTGGCCGTCGAACGACCCCTGGGCCGGCTTGATCGTCAACCGGTGGTTCGCGTAGGTCATCGCCGTCGTGGCGCTCTGCGACAGGTCCTTGGTCGACCCGTCGTCCTCGTAGAGCGACGACGACCCCGGGGCGCCCTCGGCCACGGTCACGGTGGCCGCGGTCAGCGGGTTCTGCACGTCGTTGGTGACGTCGCCGCTGCGGGTGGTGACGATGCCGCCCGAGCGCACGAACACCGGCATGGTCGACAGGTCGGTGCTCACCTGCGCGGTGCTCCCGCCGGAGTAGGTCTTGCCGGTGAACCAGTCGGTCCACGACGAGCCAGGCGGGAACCAGACGGAGGTGGTGGCCGTGCTGCCCGGGGTGGTCACCGGCGCCACGAGGACGTCGGGCCCGTACAGGTACTCGCCGCCGTCCTGCGCGTACGCCTCCTGCTGGTCGGGGTACTGCAGGTAGAGCGGCCGGGTCACCGGAACGCCGGTCTCGTTCGCCTGGTGCGCCAGCGTGTACGTGTAGGGCACCAGGTTCTCGCGCAGGTTGAGGAACTTCTCGGCCGAGTTCTTCGCGTCGGTGCCGTACTGCCACGGCAGCCGGTCGCTGTGGTTGCTGTGCAACCGGTCGATCGGCTGGAACGCGCCCAGCTGCACCCAGCGGGCGTAGAGGTCGTCGGGCAGCTTGGTCGAGCCCGGTTCGGCACCGGGCGCCTGCGTGCCGTCGTTGTTGAAGCCGCCGATGTCGTGGCTGACCGCCGACAGCCCGGTCGAGGCCGACTCGCCGGGGGTGTAGCCGACCTCCATGTGCAGCGTGTCCCACGACGACGTGGTGTCGCCGGTGAAGTGGACGGTCGTGCGCTTGTCGGCCCACGGCCCGGTGGGCAGGCCCACCTGCCCGCTGTACCCGCCGGCCTGCAGCGAGCCGTAGGCGCGGGAGAACGCGAAGCCGCGGCCGATGAGTTTGTTCGCGTCGTCGGCGTACTTCTGGTTGATCCACGCGTCGGGGGTCACGCCGGTCATCGAGGACAGCGAGGCGTCGCAGCACCAGTCGAGCCACCAGAAATCGGCGCCCTGCTGCTCCATGGTCTGGTGCAGGTCGAAGTAGGCCTTGAGCTGGTCGGGGTCCGACCAGTCGAACACGTAGCAGTCCTTGTCGCCGCCGCAGCTGCTACCGCTGTCGTCCTTGATCAGCTTGCCCTTGGCCGTGGCCTGCGCCTGCGGGAACTGCGGGTCGGTGCCGACGATGCTCGGGTGGATGTTCAGCGTGTTGTGCAGGCCCTGCGACTGCGCCCAGTCGAAGAACGCCTTCGGGTCCGGGAACTTGCTCGTGTCGATCTCCCAGCCGTCCCACGTATCGGGTGACTTGTAGTCGGTGTCGGTGACGAGCACGTCGAGGGGCACGCCGTCGGCGCGGAACTTCGGCAGGATGTCGTTCTCGTACTGGGCCGCCGTGCGGTCGTAGTACTCGGAGTACCAGACGCCGTACGCCCAGCGCGGCAGCATCGTCGACGGGCCGGTGAGGGTGGCGAGGTCGTGCAGGCCCTGCTGGTAGTCCTGCCCGTAGCCGAACACGTAACCGTCCTGGTACGGGCTCTGCGCCGGGCGGTCGGTCACCTGCTCCGTCGCCTCGTCGTAGATCGACGACGCGGTGTCGTCCAGCAGTGACCAGCCGTCCTGGTAGAGCAGGCCCGGGGTCGTGACGGTGCCGCCGTTCACCCCGTCGAGCCCGCGCCGGTAGCCACCGAGGGGGGCGTGCGGCGCCCGCAGGGCGGCCTTCGGGCCGGTGAAGGCCACGGTGTCGACGTTGAGGTTGCAGCTGTCGTCGGTGGGGCAGCCGAGCGTCACCTGCTGGTCGCCCGCGGCCAGGGTCACCGGGATGCGCACGATGCGCCACGAGTCCCAGCTGCTGGTGGGGGCCAGCTCGACGGTGGTGGCCGCGCCCGTACCGACGCGGACGGTCATCGTGCGGTCCTGCGGCTTCAGCGCACTGGCGTACCGCAGCTGCAGGGCGTACTTGCCGGCGTGCGGCACCCCGGTCAGCGCGATCTCGTCCGCGGCCCCGGCGGCGGTGAGCCCGCCGACGAAGCCGTTGCCGGAGTAGTCGTTGTGGTCTTGCGCGAGCTTCGCGCCGCCCTGCAGCAGGCCCTGCTCGGCCTCGCAGATCGACCCGTACGCGCACGGGAGGGCGGCGGGCGCGCTGGGAGCGGGGTAGTCGGCGCCGTGCGTCACCAGGGCCAGGCTGTCGATGTTGACGTTGCCCGAGTCGGCCGGCCCGCGGGACACCGTCACCGTGTGCGTGCCCGCCGCCAGCGTGAGGGGGACGGTGGCGATGGCCCAGGTGTCCCAGTTGGCGGTCGTGGGCAGGGTGGCCGTCGTCGGCGCGCCGCCGTCGACCGAGACGCTCAGCGTGCGGGTCGTGTTCTGTCCGTCGCCGCCCTGGCTGTTGGCGTAGCGCAGGTCGAGGTCGTAGTCGCCCGCGCTCGCCACGTCGGTGCGCAACGTCATCGAGTTGCCGGTGTTCTGGAAGCCGGCCGCGAACCCGCGACCGGTGTAGCCGGTGTGGTCGGTGGCGGTGGGGACGCCGTCGAGCTTGAGGTCCTCCGCCTCGCACAGCGCGCCGACGGTGCAGCTGGGGGTGGCGGCCTGGCGCCACGGGGCGGCGGTCACGTGCTGCTGTCCGTCGAGCAGCGACACGGTGAGGTTCTTCGCGGTGAACGGCCCGGAGTCCTTCTTGTAGCGCAGGGTCAGTGCGCTGGTCCTGATCGTGAGCCAGCCGCGCACCGTCGAGGACGTGAAGGCGGTACGGCCGAAGCCGTCCCGCCCGATCGCGTTGAACGTCGGGGCGTCGACGAACCGGGCGGCGCCGGCGTACTCGGTGCGGATCAGCGTCGGGGAGAGCACCTCGAAGCGCGCGTCACCCGAGGTGATCGAGCCGCGGGCGGCACTGCGGGCCGGCCCGGCCGCCGCGGGACCGGCGGTGGCCACGGCGAGGGCCAGCGTGGTCGTCGCGATCGTGGCGAGGGCGCTCACTCGCCGGGTGAGGACGCGCGGTGCGTTCGGGCGCGGCATCGGGTGCTCCTTCACGGATACAACGAGAGGGCGGGTGCGCTCGATCAGTTCGGCGCGCACGTCCGCGTCGGTGCATCCGCCCCGACCGCCATAGATTCGACCGGTTCGCCGGTTACGTCAACACTTCGCAGTAAGGGCGGCCTTTCAGCGGTTCGTCGCCGGGTCGGGCGCGGCCGTCACCGACCGCTTCGGCAGGACCGCGAAGGCCACCACCGCCGCGGCGATGCCGGCGACCAGGCCGACCACCGCCGTGGTGCTCAGCGCGTCGACGAACGCGCTCTTCGCCACGAACGCGAGGTGGGCGTCGGAGGTGCGCGCGGCGAGGGCGAGCGCGTCACCGATCGACCGGTGCGCCGCGCCGGGCACGCCGTCGGGCAGCGCGGAGGAGAACACCGACGTCAGCACGGTGCCGAGCACCGCGACGCTCAGGGCCTGGCCCACCTGCTGCACCGTGTCGTTGACCGCCGAGCCCACCCCGGCCCGCTCCGGCGGCAGCGCCCCGAGCAGGGTGCCGTAGGCGGCCGGACCGGCGATCCCGCTGCCGGCGCCGAACACGGCCAGGGACACGGCCACCGTGGCGTACCCGTCACCGGGCTCGATCAGGGTCAGCACGCCGAAGCCCGCGGCGAGGACCAGCAACCCGAGCGCGACCGTCACCCGGGTGCCGATCCGCTTGTCGACGACCACCCCGATGCCGTTGAAGACGATGGCGGTGACGATCATCGGGGTCAGGGCCAGGCCGGCCCGCAGCGGGTTGAAGCGCAGGACGAACTGCAGATACTGCGTGAGTGCCAGCAACGTGCCGGCGCTGGCCAGCGACAGCAGCACCACCGACAGGCTGGCGCCGCTGAAACTACGGTTGCCGAACAGCCCCAGCGGCAGCATCGGGTGGTCGGTGGTGCGTTCGCGCACGGCGAAGGCGCCCACCCCGGCGGCGGCGACCACGAGCCCGGTCACCACCGGCGCCGAGCCCCAACCGTGCTGGGTCGAGTCGATGATCGCCCACACCAGCGCGCCGAGGCCGATCACGGACAGGGCGGCACCGACGAGGTCGGGGCGCACGGCCGGGCCGCGTGACTCGGGGATGATGGCCAGGGCGGCCACGATGCCGAGCGCCGCGATCGGCACGTTGATCAGGAACACCGAGCCCCACCAGAAGTGCCGCAGCAGGAAGCCGCCGAGGGTCGGGCCGGCCACCGCGCCGACCATGAGCACCGAGCTCCAGATCGCGATGGCCTTCTTGCGCTCGGCGGCGTCGAACACCGTGGTGATGATCGACAGGGTGCCGGGCATGAGGAAGGCCCCGCCCACGCCCATGGCCGCACGCGCGGCGATGAGCTGGTCGGGCGAGGTCGCGAACGACGCCGCACCGGAGGCCAGCCCGAAGATCACCAGGCCGATCACGAGGCCGCGGCGCCGCCCGTGCCGGTCGGACAGGCTGCCGGCGGTGAGCAGCAGGCCGGCGAACACCAGGATGTAGGCGTCGAGCATCCACTGGATCTGCGAGCTGCTCGCGTGCAGGTCGTCGATCAGGGTCGGGATGGCGACGGTCAGCACGGTGTTGTCCACGACGAGCACCAGCAGGCTCAGGCACAGCACGGCCAGGATCAGCCAGCGCCGGGGCGAGCGCGCCACCTCGGTCGCCTGGGGGCTCGGGATGGTCGTGGCCACGATGGGACGTCCTCTCGTACAGCGTTCGGGATACGTCGAACACTGTACCAGGATGCTCGTACAGCGTTCTAGGTCCAGTAAGATGGCGAGCGACGAGGGGGAACGTGTGGCGCAGCAACGGGATCCGATCGCCGACTCCGTCTGGGGGCGCGGGCCGCGCCGGTCCGCGGCGCGGGCGACCGGGGCACCGGCACCCGCCCCCGGCCTGTCCCGCGACCAGATCGTCGCGGCCGCGATCGACCTGCTCGACGCCGACGGTGCCGCCGGGCTGAGCATGCGCAAGCTGGGACAGCGCCTCGGCGCGGGCACGACCTCGGTCTACTGGCACGTCGCCGACAAGAACGAGCTGATCGACCTCGCGCTGGACGAGGTGTGGCTCGAGATCGCCCTGCCCGACGAGGGCCCGCACGACTGGCGAGAGGCGCTCGCGCGCTTCGTGCACGGCTTTCGCAACGTGCTGCTGGCGCACCCGTGGATCGTGGCCTTCATCGGCGACCGGCCCAACGTCGGGCCGAACAGCACGCGCGTCTCCGAGCGGATGCTCGGGTTGTTGGTCTCGCTCGGATTCTCGATCCAGGACAGTGCCTTCGCGGCGGGGGCACTGTCGTCCTACGCGCTGGGCAACGCCATCGCCGACGTCGCGTGGCGCTCGGCCCAGGAGCGCTCGGGTATGGGCGCGGAGGAGCTGTTCGGGCGCTACGGCGAGTACTACGCCTCGATGGGCGACCAGTACCCCAATCTCACCGCCTGGATGAAGGCCAACGAGCCGCTGGACATGGACTCGTTGCGGGAGCAGACCTTCGAGTTCGGCCTGCAGCGCCAGCTCGACGGTCTGGCCATGCTCCTCGAGCGCTGAGGGTCAGCAGGCGGCCCACCCACGTGGAGGAGTCCTCATGCGCTTACGGGCCCTGTCGATCACAAGGCTGCTGGTCAGAAGGCGGCGGTGAACCGGTCGCGCAGGTCGCGCAGCCGCTCGACCGGTTCGTTGGCGAACACGAGGCGCAGGTAGCGCGCACCGGACGGCCCCCAGCCGTCCATCGGCGTGGCGGCCACCCGCCCCCGGTCGAACAACCGTTGCGAGGCCTGCGCGGGGGTCAGGCCCAGCGCGGTGGTGTCCACGAGCAGCGACCAGCCGCCATCGGGGCGCACCACGGGGTAGTCCGCGAGCCGCTCGAGGACGAGGTCACTGCGTTCCTGCCAGATCCGGGTCGCCTCGGCGACGTCGGCTTCGGCGTCGGCGGCGGCGAGCGCGGCGGCGACCCCACGCTGCGCGATGCCGACCTGGCAGACCACGTTGGTCATGCCGACGAGGGCGATGTCGGCGAGCACGTCGCGCGGGGCCACGACCCAGCCCACCCGCCAGCCGATCATGCGCAGTTCCTTCGAGGCGGAGCCGACGGTGATCACCCGGTCGGACAGCTGCGGATGGGCGGCCGGGTGCACGGGCGCCCGGCCGTCGAAGCGGATGCGCTCCATGGCGGCGTCGTAGAGGATCCACGCGCCGTGCCGGGCGACCGGCTCGGCCAGCGCGTCCAGGTGCGATTGATCGAAGACCGCGCCGGTGGGCATGGCCGGTCCCATGAGCAACACGGCGGCCGTGCGCGCGCCGACCGCGGCGGCCAGCGCCTGCGGGTCGGTGCGCCACCCGTCGCCGGTGGGCTCGGCCGCGACGTGCACCGGGACCGCGCCGGCCAGCCGGATCCGGTTGACCAGGCCGGCGTAGATGGGGTCGGCCAGCACCACCTCCTCGCCCGGGTCGGTGACGGCCAGCAGCGCGTTGAGGATGCCGTTGAGCCCGCCGGCGACGCTCACGCACTCGGTGGCCGGGTCGTAGTCGCGCCCGGACAGCCGGCTCACGTGCGCCGCGGCCGCCGTGCGCAGGTCGAGATGGCCCTCGAAGGGCAGGTAGCTGTTGGCGGCGTCGTCGTCGAGGGCCTGCTTCGTCACCGCCAGCGCGACGGCCGGGGGCCGCAGATCGGTGTCGAGATTCTCCAGGCGCAGCATCCCCGGGTCACCCAGCGCGTCGGCCCGGTCACCCAGCACGTTCACCCCGATACCGGGGATGTGGGCCAGTCGTTCGACCATCCGTCCATTCACCTTCAGGCTGGAGCGGGTGACGGGAATCGAACCCGCACTGTCAGCTTGGGAAGCTGATGTTCTGCCATTGAACTACACCCGCAGACGCCGACGACCCTACCCGAGCCTCCGCGGTGACGGCGGGCTACGGGCGGGGCCGTCCCCCGGTGGCCGGCTTGCCGTAGACGGCGTGCTGCAGGCCTCGGATGTAGCCGATCGCGAAGAGCCGCCCGAGGGTGCCGTAGGCCGGTCGATCGTTGGGCTCACCGTGCATGGTCGGCACGTGGTCGGGACGCAGCGGGCCGTCGAACCCGCAGTCGTGATAGGCCTGCATGCAGGCGACGAGATCGGTCTGCCCCTCGTCGTGGAAGGCCTCCACGAAGTCGTCCGCGTCGCCGCGGACATCGCGGAAGTGCACGAACGCGATCCGGTCCTGGCCGGCGAATTCGCGGATGAGCGTCGGCAGGTCCTGGCCCATGAGGCCCCAGTTGCCCTGGCAGAAGGTGATGCCGTTCTCGCGCACCGGCTGCCGCGCCAGCAGGCGACGGTAGGCGTCGGGCGAGTTGACGATGCGCGGGACGCCACGGGCCTGCTGCCGCGGCGGATCGTCGGGATGCAGCCCCATCCGCACGCCCGCGGCCTGCGCTTCGGGGATCACCGCGTCGAGGAAGTACTCGAGGGCGGCCCACAGTTGCTCGGCGCTGATGCTGCCCGGCTCCGCCAGCGGGGGCATCGCGTCCTGCTCGGCAGCGCGAAAACCGGTGACGAGCGCGCCGCCGCGGCCGGGAAGATCGATGCGGGTCCGCCCCCAACTCGACCGGGCCATCCAGTTGTAACAGAGGGTGCCGATGCCGAGCCGGCCCATGGCCCGGATCTGGGTGATGACGTTCTCGATCTCTTCGTCGCGGCCGGGCAGGCCGAGGCGCGCCCTGTCCATCGGCGCGGTGTCCTCGATCGCCACGACGGTGAAGCCGTGTTCCTCGAACACGGCCTTGTCCCGGGCGATGGCGGCTTCGGTCCACGGCACGTCGGCGGCGGCGGCGCCCGCTCGCCCGTCTGCACCGACGGAGGCGAACATGCGCTGGTCCTGCTCGGCCCCGTTCAGCAGCGCCACGACGTTGTCGACCCCGGCTTGCTTGATCAGGTGCCAGGCCGGCTCGGGCCGCGGGGCGAGCAGTTCACTGAGGTGGATCACCGATTGCTCCTGTCGTCCGGTTCACCGGCGGTCGGGCTGGTCCTCGTGCGGGATCGGCGCGCCGAGCAGGGCCAGCAACCCACCGTCGACCCGCACGTCCGTCCCGGTCACGAACGAGGCGTGCTCGCCGGCGAGGAAGGCGATGACGTCGCCGATCTCGTCGGGTCGCCCGACCCGGCCCAGCGGGTGCGATGCCCCCCAGAGGTCGATCACGCGCTGTTCGGCGTGCGGGTCGTCCCCGCCGAGCAGGCGGGCCGATGCGCGCAGCATCGGCGTGTCGACGCTGCCCGGGCTGACGCTGTTGACGCGGACGCCGTAGTGGGCTTCGTCCACGGCCATCGCCCGGGTGAGTGCGTGCAGCGCACCTTTGCTGGCGGTGTAGGCCGCGACCTGCGGCTGCGTGGCCGTGCCCTGCACGCTCGCGACGATGACGACCGCACCGGCGCCGGACGTCCGCACGTGCGGCAGCGCCGCGTGGGCGGCGTGGTAGACCCCGGTGAGGTTGACCGAGAGAACCTCGTCCCACGTCTCGGCGCTGGTGGACACGACATCGCCGTAGCGCTGGATGCCGGCCGAGGTGACGAGCACGTCGAGGCGGCCGAACCGTTCCAGCGCCACGGTGACCGCGTCGGCACTCGTCTGCGGATCCTGGATGGGCCCGCCGACGCCGACGACCTCGCACCCGGTGTCGCCGGCGATCAGCGCCGCGGCCTCGCGCGCCTCGGCCGGGTCCAGCCCGTGCACGACGACGCGCGTGCCCGCGCGGGCGAGCGCGCGGGCGGCGGCCCGGCCGATGCCGGTCGAACCGCCCGTGACGAGCGCAGCCCGCTGGATCGTCCCGGTCATAGGTCAGCTCCGTCCCTGCCCTTCGACGCACCGGCCGTCATGCGGCGAACGCCCGGACCGGCACGCCGTTCGTCGCCGACCGGACGGCGAACACCGACCCGGCGTGGGGCTGGGCGGCCAGCTCCGCGGGTCCGAGGCCGGCCCGGGCCGAGGTGATGTAGAGGGTCCCGTCGGTGCCGAACGCGCAACTCGACGGCTGGGCGACCGGCATCGGTACGCGCCCGGCCAGCGTGCCGTCGGGGGCGTAGTGATGCACAGCCCAGCCGCCCCAGACCGCGAGCCAGACGCCACCGTCGGTGTCGACGGCCAACCCGTCCGGGAGCCCGTCCTCGACCTGCACGAGGACGGCGAACTCCCCGCTCGGCGCGTCGCCGTCGTACGGCGCGACCAGGAGCGTTCCGGCCACGCTGTCGGCCAGGTACATCAGACGATCATCGCTGTCCCAGCCGATGCCGTTGGGCAGTGTGAAGCCGGACGCGATCTCGACGCTGGGACGCTCACCGTCCCAGCGATGCAACCGGCCGGCGGCCGGTGCGAATTGTTTGTCTGTGCTGCCGGCCCACAGCCGGCCGCGGGAGTCGCACTTCGCGTCGTTCATCCGCCGGTGTGGCTCGGGCAGGACGTCGTCGGTGATGTCCAGGCCGCGGTCGGTGATGAAGCCGAAGCCGGTTTCGGCCGCAGCGGCGAAGCCCGGCTCCGTCTGCCGCGGCGCGACCGCACCGAGCATCATCCCGGCGCCGGACGTAGCGGTGGAGTCCGTCTCGAGATCCGTCTCGTGGAGCTGTCCGAGCTCGATGTCGACCCAGCACAACCGCCCGGTACGCGGGTCGAACACCGGCCCCTCGCCGACCTGGGCCGCTGCGGCGACGACAAGGTCGGGCGGTGGGTACGTCGTCACGCGCATAACACACCGTAGAGCGCCGGCTCGGGGCTGCGACCGGCGTGTTGTCGACTGCGTGCGCCTGCTGCCGCTGTCGCCCGAGGGCTCGCCACCGGTGATCGCGTGGATCGTGCTCGCGATCGCCTCCCCGGTCGTGCTCATCGGCGGCGAGATCGCCGACCTCGCGTAGGTCGGCGAGGCTGTCCGGCGCCGCCCGAGCAAGATCCATTCGCGAAGGAGCGGCCGACGGTCGAAGATCACCCTGTCGGGGAGCGGGACGAGCGGGCGTCGAGGAGGCCGAGTGCCCAACGCGGTACGTGCTGTGGGGTGGTACTCGGCTTACGTCCTCGTGGCGGTCGGTCCGCTGATCCTCGCGCTCATCCAGCTGGATCCGGGCCGTGGCTTCTGGGTCAACTTCTCCGTCGCCCTAGGCTTCGTCGGTCTGGCGCTGCTGGGCCTGCAGTTCCTGCTGGCCGCCCGCAGCGCGCGCCTCACCGCGCCGTTCGGCATCGATGTCGTCCTGCAGTTCCACCGCGAGATCGGATACGTCGCCCTGGCCTTCGTGCTGGCGCACCCCGTCATCCTGTTCGTGTGGGACAGCCGCTACCTGAACCTGCTCGACCTCGCGTCGGCGCCGACCCGCGCCAGGCTCGCGGTCGCTTCCGTGGTCGCGCTGCTGCTGCTCATCTCGACCTCGGTATGGCGGCGCGCGTTCCGGCTGCCGTACGTGAACTGGCAGATCCTGCACGCCGTGCTCGGCGTGGTCGTGGTCGTGACGGCCCTGTTGCACGTGCTGCTGATCGGCTACTACGTGGACCAACCGTGGGAGAAGGCGCTCTGGATCGCCTACACGGCCGGGTTCGTCGCGATCACCGTGCAGGTCCGCCTGCTCGCACCGGTCCGCCGTCGCCGCAGGCGCTGGCGGGTGGTCGCCGTCGACGAACAACCCGCACACAGCCATCGCATCACGCTCGAGGTCGTTGATCCCCGCGCGTACGGAACCGGCGGTTTCCGCTTCGAGCCGGGGCAGTTCGCCTGGATCTGCACCGGCAACTCACCGTTCGCCGTCTCCTACAACCCGTTCTCGTTCAGCTCGAGCGCCGAACAACGCAACCGCGTCCAGTTCACGATCAAGTCAAGCGGCGACTTCACCGACTCCCTTCACGACCTACGGGTCGGCGACACGGTCTACCTCGACGGCCCGCACGGGGCCTTCACCCCGGATCGCCACGAGGGGCTCGGGTTCGTTCTGATCGCCGGCGGGATCGGCATCACGCCGATGATCAGCATCCTCGAGACGATGGCCGACCGGGAGGACGTGCGGCCCAGCGTGCTGGTCGTCGCCGTGCCCAGCGAAGACGAGATCATCTGTGCCGACCAGATCGACGCCCTGCGGGGCCGGCTGAACCTGCGCGTCGTGCCGGTCGTCCGGCACCCCGGTTCGCAGTGGGCCGGAGAGCGCGGCCGGATCGACGCCGCCCTGCTCGACCGGGTGCTGCCGAGGGCCCGCGACCGGATGCAATACTTCCTCTGCGGCTCGGACCCGTTGATGGACGCGGCCGAAGCCGCGCTCGACGCCCTACGGATACCCGCCGATCGAGTCCACAGCGAACGTTTCGCGATGGTGTGACATGCGACGTCGATACACCCGTTATCTGGTCATACTCGCAGCGGTGTTTCTCATCGCCGCCTGCGCCGGCTGGGCCGTGCTCGCGCAGCATGCCACCCCGGACGCGTGCTCGCTGCCCACTCCGCCGCCGCGCGCCCAGTACCTGCATTGTTGACCTGCCGCGGACGACCCGCCGTCGTCAGCCGGCCGGCGCGTGCAGCGCGAGCCGCAACTGGGGGGCCGCGCCCGGCGGGCCGTCCAGCGTCCGCAACAGGGCGTCCCGGTCGACGTTCTCGGCAATCAGGTCGGCGAGGCGGTCCAGCTTCACCTCGCGCAGCGCCGCGAAGTCGGTGTCCGGTGCTGCGGTGAAGCGACGACCGGTGGCGCGGGCGACCTCGGTGAGGTAGCTGCGGCGGAACGCGTCGTTCTCCAGCAGGCCGTGCCAGACCGTCCCGGCGACGGCTCCCTCGCGACAGCCCTCATCGGCCACGAGGGGCTCACCGCCGTCGCGCACGACCACCCCGTGGTGGATCTCGTAGCCGTGCACGACGGTGCCGTCGGCCAGGGTGCGGTCGGGACGCGCGAGGGTCTTCGCCCCTTCGAAGCGGGTACGGACCGGCAGCAGGCCCAACCCCGCGACCGTGCCGGCCTTGCTCTCCACGAGGTCGTCGATGGCGGTGCCCAGCATCTGGTAGCCACCGCACACGCCGAGCACCGGGCCGCCCGCGGCGGCGTGCTCCAGTACGGCCCGGTCGAGTCTGCGTTCGCGCAGCCACGCCAGGTCGGCGACGGTCGCTCTGGTGCCCGGCAGGACGACGAGGTCCGCGTCGCGCAGCGCCGCGGGCTCGGTGACGAACCGCACGACGACCCCTGGCTCGACGGCGAGCGCGTCCACGTCGGTGTGGTTGCTCATCCGCGGGAAGGCCACCACGTTGACCCGCAGCACCTCCGCGCCGAGCGGCGGGCCGCCCGCCAGCAGCAGCGCGCGGTCGATCGAGTCCTCAGCGTCGACCCCGATGCCCGGCTGGAACGGCAGCACGCCGACGACCGGGCGGCCCGTGCGCTGCCGGAGCATCTCCAGGCCCGGCTCGAGCAGCGAGCGATCGCCGCGGAACTTGTTGATCAAGAAGCCGGTGATCAGGGCCTGATCCTCGGGCGCGAGCACGGCCAGAGTGCCGACGAGGGAGGCGAACACGCCCCCGCGGTCGATGTCACCGACCAGTAGGGCCGGCACGCCGCCGGCCGCGTGGGCGAAGCCGAGATTGACGATGTCCGATTGCCGCAGGTTGATCTCGGCCGGGCTGCCCGCACCTTCACAGATGACCGCGTCGAAGCGAGACGTCAGCGTCCGGAAGGCCTCGACCACCACGTCGAGCAGGCTCGCCTGCACCCCGGCCCAGTACCGGGCCGCGTCGTGCTCGCCGACCGCGTGGCCCAGCACGATCAGCTGGCTGCGGGTATCGCTGCCGGGTTTGAGCAGGACCGGATTCATCGCCGCCTCCGGCTCGATCCGGCACGCGAGTGCCTGCGCGGCCTGCGCGCGGCCGATCTCCTCCCCGGCGCAGGTGACAAACGAGTTCAGCGACATGTTCTGCGCCTTAAACGGCGCGACGCGCACACCCTGGTCGGCGAGCCACCGGCAGATCCCCGCCACGACTACGCTCTTGCCCACGTCCGAGCCGGTTCCGGCGATCAGCAACGCACCCATCGACGCGACGCTATCCCGCCGCCGCGCACGGGACGGTCAGAAGTACTGCCCCAGGCAGAACTCGTTGCCCTCCGGGTCGGCCATCACGACGGGAGTAGCCGTACCCCGACGAGCGGGCCACACCCTGCATGCGCAGGTACCGCACGCCCGTCGCGTCGATCCAGTCGGTCTCCGTGCCGCCGGTGCTGCCGGTGACGTCCAGCGCTGTAGTCCAGTTCGTCCTGTCGGTCGAGGTCTGCAGCTGGTAGGCGGTGGCGTGTGCGGTCTCCCAAATGAGCACGATCGCCCGACCGTTTCACCGTAGTCGCCGACGCTTGGGCTGACACAGCTGCAGTTCGAGGCAATGCTGGCCGCGGGCCGCGACTTCACGAACACCAACGACTTCGCGTTGGTGTGCCTGCTCGGCCTGCCGGTGCGTAACGGCACCGGTCCCGGGTCCCATGCGCCGTCGACTTCGCCAAGCCGGCCTTCCGCGAGGACGTCGGCGGCGGAGCCGCCTCGGCCCGTCGAGCCGGCCGTAGGCTCACACAGGGGGCAGCGGCAGCGATCCGGGCACCAACGCCTGACAGGTTTCCGCCACGACCTCAGCGGCACGCATGAACGCCAGCACCGCGGGACGGCGGTCACCCCGGCGTTGCACGGCCACCGCGCCGCTCGCGGCGGCATCGCGCAGGGGCACCCCGCGGATGCCCGGCGCATAGATCACCCGAATAGCGTCCGCACTCGGGGTCGCGACGGCTTCCTGGGTGACGATGTTGTCGAACGCTTCGGCGAAGCTCGCTGCGCTCAGCACCCGTCGCGGCCGCTCGCCGTTGCGCTCGGCCCGCAGCAGGAAGAAGTCGACGAACGCATCTCCCTGGCGCTCGTCGACGCCGGTCAGCGAAGCACCGTCGAGGTCGGCTACCGAGAGCGAGGCCGACTCGGCCAGCGGGTGCGACGCGGCCATGAGCGCGATGCGCGAATTCAGGAAGAGCTGTCGCGTCACCAGTCCCGGATGCTGCACCGGACTGCGCAGGATCGCGACGTCGACCCGGCTCTCCAGCACGGCCGGCTCCGTGTCGAACAACGCGAGATCGACGAGCTCGACGCGCACGCCGGGCAACATGCGGTGCAGCAGACGAAACAGCGGCACATTCAGCTCGGCCGCCCCGTTGGCCATCAGGCCTACGCGAAGCGATCCTGACGTCGACAGACGGAGGTCCGACGCCGCCTCGATCGCGTTGCGCAGTTCTCGCAGCGCTCGACGTGCGTGCGGGTCGAAGGCGCGTCCGGCAGCGGTGAGCGCGGGCGGCGTCCGGTCGAGGAGCCGCGCACCGACCTCGCGTTCGAGGGCCTGCACGCGCTCGGTCAACGTCGAGCGGCCGATGCCCAGCCGGCGCGCGGCGGCGGCGAAGCCGTGCTCGTCGATAACGGCGAGCAGCGCCTCGATGTGGCGGACGTCCACGACCGCCAGTATCGCCGACATCGCGTCGGCCGGGCAGCGGCTGAATTGAATTCCCGGTCCGCCGACCACCGTTCGGAAACACCGAACACCGGCCCCGGGAACGGTCGACCCGCGCCATGATCGCTGCACCAGAGCGAGCGGTGTCCGGTGGCGGAACGACATGACACCGCGCGACACCGACCGACGGCGAGACGACGATGGACGAATCACACCCGGCGCCGACCCAACCGGGCAACCTCTCCGACGCCTGGAACGGCCCGCAGCTATCGGCGCACGGGTCGCCCTACTGGGGCCCGGCCGCCCCCCTCACGGCGAGCGCACCGCCGGGCACCGCAGCTCCGTCGGGGCCGCCGCCCGGCTACGGGCCGCCCGATGATCGCGCCGGCACGCCGCGCCAGTCCATCTCTTTCGACGCCCCCTTGCTGGAGCAGCGCAAGGGTCGGGCGGGCGCCGAGGGCAACGTCGCCGACCTGCGTCAGCGCATCGAGACGCACCGGCGGCTGCCCACCATCCAGATCGTCAACTTCCGGCTCGAACGCTACGACGAGCGCGGCAACCGCTTGCAGCCAGTGCCCGTCGAACTGCGCGGCATCACGATCACCGGGCACATCGCCAACGGGGAGCGGGTGCAGGTCGAGGGCAAGTACCACAACGGCACGCTCTACACCGATCTGGTCAAGAACGTCACCACCGGCGGGGGCATCTCGTCACAGGCGACCGGCCGCCTCGGACGGCGCATCGGGCGGCGCGGCGTGCTGCTCACCGTCCTCACGATCCTGCTTGCGCTCGTGCTGTGCGTTCGGTTCATCCCCTCCCTCTGGATCAACACGCCGTTCGGGTTGAGCGAGTACCAGGACGAGGTCAAGGCGACCTGTACGGCGCTGTCGGGGCCCGGCGCCCCGAACCTCGTTCCGCGCTCGAACAACGACGGCACCTACAGCCGTTCCGCTCTGCTGGGATCCTTCGACACGCGGGTGGACAACGTGAAGGAGCAGTTGCGTCTGCTGCTCTCGCACACGACTCCGATCATCCGCCAGTCACGGCGGGACAAGTTGGCCGCCTTCCAGCCGCAGATCAACGCGGCCTTCGTCAGCCAGCGGCGGCGGTTGGTGAACCAACTGCCGGTCTGGTTCACGCTGGCGCAGTTCAACCGGGTGACCGGTGAGAACGGTCGGGCCTCGGCGGTGCTCACGAGCGAGTTGAACGACGCGCTGTCGCAGCTGTCCGGCGGTGAGTGCGGTGGCACCTGACACCGTCACGCCGAGCGCGGGGTCGCCGCGGCGCGCCGGTGTCGACGGCAACCTGACGGCGGGTCTGGATTACCTTGCCCGCAGCGCACCGCCGCTGGTCAACGGTGCGCCCCCCGAGTTCGCGGCCGCCGCGCGCCGGGCGTTCCGGATCACGGGTATCGGCCGTGACGACAAATTCGGCGCCGCGCTGGAACGCAACGCCGGTCTGGCCTCGGAGAACTTCGTGCTGCCCACAGTCGGACTGCTGACCGGTTTGCACGAATTCGGCAGTCCGCTGTCGTTCACGGTCGACGGAACGTCCGGTCGGGTGGGCGTGAGTATCGGTGTGTGGACGGCCCGCGCCGACCTGCCGGCCACGCAGATGGACGAGCGGGCGGGCGTGCTGGCCGCGGTGCTGCGCAGCCTGTACCCGGTGGTCACGCTCGAGCCCGACGTCGCGGCGGCGGTGCGTCTGCCGGAAGCGGCACTCGTCCTCGGCATTCCCAGCGTCATCGCCCCCACACCGAGCGACGCCGTCGTGCCGATCGACCGCGCGATCCGCAGCCTGGCCACCGACGACTACCGCGTCGTGGTTCTGGCGCAGCCGTTGACCGCCCACCGTGTCGACGACCTGCGTGACGAGGTGATCTCCGAGATGCGCTGGGTGCAAGCCGCGGCGCACGCCGAGAGCCTGCCGTCGCCACTGGCCACCGACTATCTCGAGCTGCTCAAGCGTCAGCTGGCCACGATGACCGAGGCGGCCAGCACCGGGGCGTGGCGCACCGCCGTCTACCTGTGCGGCACCGCGAGCAGTCTGGCCCGCCTGGAAGGTGTGTGGCGCAGTACGTTCTCCGGCGCCAAGTCGGTGCCGGAACCCGTCCGGGTGCATCGCCTGGCCGGGGTCGCGGGGTGGGCGCAACGGTGGGCCTTGCCGGAGGTCGCGGGCGCGGCCGGAACGACGTATCTACGGCGCCCGTTCGAGCTTCAGTCCGTACTGACGTCCGCGCAGTTGGCCGCGTACATCCACCTGCCCGAGCAGGAGGCGCCGGGGTTCGCCGTCGATGCCGTGGCCCGGTTCGACTCAGTGGTCGCCGGTCCGTGCGCGCGGGCCGCCGACGACGGTGTGCTGCTCGGCCACGTCGTCCACGCCGAGCGCGTGACCTCGGAACCCATGTGGATCCCGCTGACGGCGCTGACCAAGCACGTCCTGGTCACCGGGGTGACGGGATCGGGCAAGACCACGACGACACGACACCTGCTCACCGAGCTCGCCCGCCGCAACGTCCCGTTCCTCGTCGTCGAGCCGGCCAAGGCGGAGTACCGCGCCCTCGCGCAACTGCCCGAGCTCGCCGGCCGACTGAAGATCTTCACCGTGGGCGACGAGTCGGTCGGGCCGCTGCGCATCAACCCGCTGGCCGCGAGCCCCGGCAGCTCCGTGTCCATGCACGTCGACCTGCTCAAGTCGCTGTTCAGCGCAAGCTTCGGGCTGTGGCCGCCGCTGCCGCAGATCCTCGAGCGATGCCTGCACGAGCTCTACGCCGACTACGGCTGGGATCTAGCCACGAACACCAACCGCCGGCTGCTGGAACGCCGCGATGCCGACGGCGCCGACTGCGACGGCTGGGACGCCGCGTTCCCGACGCTGACGGAGTTGCACGAGGCCGTCGACCGCTACATCGGCGAGCTCGGCTACCAGGGCGAGGTCACCGCCAACATGCGCGCCGCGCTGTCGACGCGCATCATCGGGCTGACGGTCGGCGGCAAGGGTGCCGCTCTGGACACCCGCCGCTCGACGCCGACCGAGGAGCTCTTCGACACGCCTGCGGTGCTCGAACTCGAACGCCTCGCCGACCCCGACGACCAGGCCTTCGTCATCGGCTTGTTGATGATCCGGCTCATCGAGCACCGGCGCACTGCCGGCCCGTCGTCGCAACTGCGCCACCTGCTCGTGATCGAGGAGGCGCACCGGCTGCTCGCACGCGCCGAGGCCACCGACACCGGGAACCCGCGCGCGAAGGCGGTCGAAACCTTCACGAACCTGCTCGCCGAGATCCGCAGCTACGGGCAGGGCGTGCTGGTGGCCGATCAGGTGCCGGTCAAGCTCGCTCCGGAGGTCGTCAAGAACACCAACCTCAAGATCACGCACCGCCTCGTCGCCGACGACGACCGCGCCGCGCTCGCCGCCGCCATGGTGATGAACGAGCGCCAGCACCGCGCGCTCGCCACCCTCGCACCGGGCCGCGCCGCCGTCTTCGCCGAGGGGCAGGACGCACCGGTGCTGCTGGCGATGACGCCGCACGCTCCGCTCGCGCCGGTCGGCGACGCGCAGGTGCGTTTCACGCTGCCGGACGAGTCGAGTTGCGACGCCGCCTGTGCCGGCCGCCCCGCAACGTCGATCGTGCCCACCCCTGAGCTCGAACGCGCCTTCGCCCGCGTCGCGCAGAGCCTGATCGCCGATGCCGGCGCCGTCGAGCGGAACCTGCCGGAGCTGCACCTCGACATCCGCATGGGCACCGCGGACGAACACGGTGTCGACTGCGTACTACGTCGCCTGGCGCGACTCTGGGCCGACCGGCGGGGGCGCCAGCAGGGCTGGACGTTCGCCGCGACCGCGGCCATCGGATCGTCACTCGCGACCGCATTGACCGGCGACACGAATGACAGCGACGGTTCCGCGCGCGCTTTCGCCACAGCCGTCGTCGACGCGAGTCGGCGCACCAGCGACCCGTACGCGTTGTGTGACGTGATCTGCCCCGATGGCACCTGCCTGTACCGGCACGCGGCGGCCGCCGTCCTGGAATCAGCCCCCGACCCGGTCGTGGCGGCTCCGTACGAACCCGACGAAGCGCAGCGCATCTGGTTGCGCGCCACCGATGTCGCCACCTCGGCGACGGAGTTCCCGTCGTCCTCGCTGACGGGCGAGACCTGGGTTGCCGTCCAGCGCAGCGCGCTCACGACGTCGCTGTGTCTGGCCCAGCAAGCACTCGCCACCCGCAGCGACGTGCCGTCGCGGCTCCGCTTGCGACTACTCGGCGACGTGATCGGCAGAGCCCCGCACGGTGCGACACAGTAGCCCGGCACGATGAGAGCAGGTGCCCGTTGAGCGACCAGGAAGACGGCAACCGCAAGGTTGCGCAGGAGCAACGCTCGCAGCAAGAGGCGGCGCGCCGGCAACAGGAGGCGCAACAGGCCCAGCAGGCTCGCGAGGCGCAGCAGTACGCACAACAGCAGCGCGCGCAGGAGCAGGCCGGCCGGCAGCAGGAGCAGCAGCAACGTCAGCAGGAGCAGTCCCAGCGTTCGAAGGAGCAGCAGGACAAGCGGACCGACGCGAACAAGAAGCAGGACGACAAGCACGACGACCATCAGGACGACACCAAGTCCCGCCAGGAGCAGACGTCGACCGCGGGCGAACACCAGCGGTCGTCCTCTGCCGCGGACTCGCTGAACGGCCCGGCCAAGCACCCGGTCACCGAGCGCTCATCCACCGAGGAGCACAGGTCCGACGACAAGGCGGGCATCGCGCAGACGGGCACGCCCACCGAGCAGCCGCACGCGCAGCGCGACGAATCGGACCAGCGCAACGCGTCGGCCAGCGCAACGACCACACAGGGCCGGGCCGGCGCAGCGACGGATGCCGCAGCGTCGCAAGCGCCGCCGGCCGATGGCCAGCACAACGACGCGCACGCAGTGACCGGCGGCACTGGCGAGACGATGCCGCCGGGGACGGGTGAGGTCATCAACCGGACCAGCGCGACCGACGGCCGGGCGGGCGGCGCTCACGCGGACGGCGGCCAGCACGACGACCCGACAAACGGTGCGCACAACGACAACGCGAACGCGACGTTCGCCCAATCGCTCAACCCGGACCACGGCGACTCGGACGAGACCTTGCGCCGGATACTCGATTTCACGGGCGAGGGCGACGGCGAACCCGATGCCGTCGAGCACGAACACCCCCCGGCGATCGGGCACGGGGCCGTCCAGCCGGTCACGACCCCGGCCGACGCGGACCGGCACGACGACCACACGAACAGCAACGCGAACTCGTCGTCGAACCCGGCGGGATCGGGCCACAAGTACGGTCCGCCCGAGGACATCCACCTCTACCCGCCAGGGACGAACGCGTCGCACGACCCGGCCGAACAACCGACACGTACCGAAGGGGCTCGCGAGGACGCGCCGGTAGACCGGCAGCGCTCCCTGCCGCACACCTCGCTCGACGGGAGCCCGGCCAACGGTCCGCTGTCGGCCGGCGATCCGACCCGGGTGCAGCCGGCACCCACGACACCGCCCGCCTCGCCGAGCATCCCGGACCATGGCGCCGCCCAGTCGCTGGCTGGTCGGCACTCCACCGGACGGGACGCGGTCATCGCCGCCGCGATGGCCGGATTCGACGGCGATGATCCGGCCGAGGAGCAGACGACGCCCGAGGTCCGGGCGTTCGAGCGGGTCGTCCACGACGCCGGGCCGGGTGCGCGCCGGCCGACGCTCGCCCTGCCCACGGATGATCCTTCGCCGACCGGCGTGATCCTTGAGGCGTCGCGGCACGTCAGCACGATCGACCAGGTGCATGAGAGGTGGGGTGTGACCAGCAAGGCCGACCTCGCCGCAGCGGCCCGGGATGCCGACGATCATCTCAACACCTCCCTGTCGGCCGATGAGCGCACCCGGTACGAGTCCGAGGCAGGCGAGATCCGGCAGGAGGCGCTGTCCCGCGCACTGCCCTACGTGCCCGGCCCGCAACTGCACCAGATCTCCGATGCGCTACACGCCACCTTGACCGAATTGCAGAGCTACGAAGAAGTGTCGGGTGCAACGCAGACTCTGCGGTCGTTGGCGGCCGTCGACCACGAGATCGAGCGACGCGACGCGCTGCCGCGCGAGACCCACGCGCCTCGGCCGTCGCTCATCTCGACGTGGTCCGACAGCGCGAATCGACACATCTACGGCGACCGGACCGACGACGGAGCCGAGATCGGACGCGGCATCACCAGAGCCGTCGTCAACACGCTCAACATTCCTGCTCTCGTGGCCGACGGGATCGTTCTGGGCTACCACTCGGTTCACGATCCGCAGACCTACGACCCCGCTCAACACATGACCGCCAGCAGCTACACGGTCATCCAAACCGACAACGCAGGCGATGACGAGGCCCTGATCCGCGCGGGTATCGACCAGGCCGGAAGCATTGCGGCGAGCCTCGTGCCGGTCGCGTCCGAGGGCATGGCGACCGTTGCGTTGATCGAAGCACTGCGCAGCGGCGACCGAGGCCGGATCGGCGAAGCCGGCGCTGGGCTCGTCCTGACGGTCGCGCCGCGCATCGTGTCGAGGCTCCGCTCGGAGCCGGGAGTGAGCGAGCCACCCCGCCAGCTGCCCGGAGCCACCGTCGAGTCACCGCCTCGGCTGCCCGCGGGCGAGGGCTCTTCGCGGTCCGGAGGCGCCGGCACCGGCAGCGGCGGCCCTCCACTCGGTATCGGGCCCGAACCGCACGACACGCTCGTCGATCATCCGGCCGCCGGACCGACGTCGACGCCTGCGGGGGCGCCACCGGTGAGCGCGCCCGTCGACGCTCAGGGGACCGGTGGGGTCCCTGACGTCGAGGGTCTGGACACCGCTGCGGCGCCACCGACCCCAGAATCGGCAGCTCTCACACCCCAGCAGGTGCAGCGCATCGCCGCGCAGGCCGCCCACGGCGACCCGGTCGTGACCGCCCGGGTCGAACGAGCCATCGAGGACCTACGCGGCGACCCCACCGTGTCCTTCGACTCCGCGCGCAACATCAGCGCGATGGCACATCACATCGCCGAGGCCGCCCGCACCCGCAACATCACCCACGTGCTGTCCGAGACCGAGTTCAGCCACGCACGTCAGCAATGGCGACAACGCGACATGAACGAGCCCGGCCAAACGACCGTCCACCTACGGGAGTTCCGCCAAGCCTACGAGTACCACCTGGCCGGCGGCGAGGGCGAACCACCCGACGGCTTCCGCACCGACGACAACGTCACCCACATCCTCGACGACCCGACCACCCGACGCGGGCCAGGACCAGCTGCCGAACCCGTCGACCCCCACGCCACCACCGGCCTGCACAACACCCCGCCCCACCCACCGGCACAAACACCCGGCCCTCCCCCGACCACCGCACCCTCGACACACACGACCGGGCCCGAACCGCACGACACGCTCGTCGACGCGCCCGTGCCTGGCGGTCCTCGAGGGGGTCCGGGCGAGCCCACGCCGCGGGACACGATCGTCACGGGATCTCACGCCACGCCGGACCAGATCAGGCAGTTCGCAGAGGCAGCCGCCAACGGCGATGCGCACATCGCGGGTCGAGTCGAGCGAGCTCTGCACGACATGCAGGGCAACCGCACCATCCACTTCGACAGCATCGACGATGTCCACCGCGCGGCCGAGTACCTCGCCCACCAGGCCGGCTCTCGGGAGATCACGCAGGTGTTCCCCGAAGCCACCGCCAGGGCTCTCAACGAGGCATGGCACCACGGGGCGACATCGTTCGATCATTACGGCAACGTGCATTTCGCCATCCTCGAAGCCGAGCACTCCTTCCAATGGCACCTTGCCGGCGGGGAGGGAACGGCGCCCGACGCGTTTCGCACCGCAGACGGCATCACGCATGTTCGCAACGCCGATCTGCCCACCCCACCCGGCATCACCGCGACGCCACAGACGTACGGGGACGCTCCGGCCACCCGCGTGCCCGTCGCCCAGGTCGGTCCGAGTGCGGCGCCGGTCGACCCACCCCCCCTTGCGCAGCTGGACGCCGGCGCGGCGAACGCCTTGGGGCAGACACCGGCGCGCGCCGCGCCGGCCGGCGTTGTCCGGCCCGATCCGGCGCAGGCACCTCGTCCCGGGCCGGCGGCCGGAGCCGGGCACGGCCCTGCGGCGCCGCGTCAATGGCCTGCCGGCAAACGGGACCGGATGGTCGCCATGAGCGCGGTGACGCCGGAGCAAGGAGCCGGGGCCGAACCGCCGGCGGGATTCATCGCGCGCCACGACGCCCTCGGGGCGGGCACCGTCGCACGGCCGGTGAACCCGTCGCCGCCACAGGGCGAACCACCAAACCCACCCGGGCCGCCGACACCGGCCGGCGCCCAACCCGAGCGGCCGGTCGCTGCCGGGGACGCGGCGCGCACCGAACGGCGCTTACCTGCGTTCTTCGACGACGGCGAGGTGTTGCCGCGTGACCAGTGGGGACTCAACCGAAACCCGCCTGCCCAACGCGTATCGCTCAACGAGGTCACGTCACCCAACATCGGCATGATGCTCCAGGTGTGGGCGAGGCTGAAGGAGATCGATCCGGGGCTGGCCGACGACTACCTGCGGGGGCTCGGCATCGAACCTGACGAGCGCAGGTAGCCCACCTCGTCGGGAGCAGCGCCCGGAGCGTCGGTTCATGCGAGTTCGGCGATCTCGCAGCCGATCAGTACGACGGGGGAGGCGATGGCGAGCACGATCCACGCGATCACCGGTGGCCAGCCCTCAGGCGACAGCAGGCAGAACGTGAGCGCGGTCGGCAGCCGGGCGAACACATCGATGATCAGGTACATAGCCCTCGGCGCCGGGGCGCGGCCCCTCAGAAGTACTGCGCCAGGCAGAACTCGTTGCCCTCCGGGTCGGCCATCACCACGACGACGCCGGCGTCGTAGTCGTGGCGCTCGCCGGTGAACGACCCGCCGAGGGAAAGGACCTGCGCCATGCCGGCCTCGATGTCGTCGACGGAGACGTCCAGGTGGATGCGGGTCTTTCCCTGCTTACGTTCGGGGACCGGTTGGAAGACGAGCCGCGGCAGGCTGTCGGACCGGTCACCGAGATAGACCCACCCCGGCTGGGACGGCCCGACTTCTCGTTCGAGCAGCACGCTCCAGAACCGGGCGACCCGCTGCGGGTCGAGACAGTCGACGGTGACCCCGGTCCATCTGTTCGGCACGGACAATCCTTCGCGTCGGTTGACGGCAGGGCCCGGTCAGGACCGGTAGCCCTCACCTCGTCGGGAGCAGCGGCGGGGTGGCCGCCGTCGGTCAGGCGGCCGTGACCTTCAGGCTCGTGCCCGCGTGCGTGGACACGCCGCCGGTGGTGACGACCACGCGGACGTGGTACGTGACACCGGCCGTGATGCCGAGCGCCTGCAGCTGCGACCAGGTCACGGTCGGGTTCACACCTGTGGCGTCGGTGTAGATCCCGTCACCGTTGATGTCCCACCGGACCGTGCTGCTCGCGTCGAGCGTGGAGCCGGAGGCGTCCAGCGTCAACGGGTTCCCGGCGACGAGGGTGTACGGCCCGCCGGCGGCGGCGACCGGCCTGACCCGCACCGTGGCCGGGGTCGCACCGGAGCTGGGTTCGTACTCTGCTGTGCCGCTGTATTTCGCCTGCACGACGTGACGCCCGGCGGGCAGCGAGTCCGTGGTGTAGACCGCGTGGCCGGTGCCGTCCACGGGCACTGTCGCCAGCACGGTGCTCGGTCCCCGGTTGGGATGGCTGACGTCGACGAAGTCGACGCTGCCGGTGGTCACCGGATCCCCGCCCGACGTGACGGTGGCCGTGAACCTCGCCGCCGTGCCCACTCCGATCGTCCCCGACTGCACGGTCACGGCGGTCGTCGTCGGGGCCGCTGTCGGCACAGCGAAGGAGACGCACCAGCCGCCGCTGATCGATCCTTCGTCACCGGCCGCGTCGTCGACGACGTACAGGCTCCAGGTGCCATTGGCCGGGACGGCGGCGAAGGTTGACAGCTGCGTCGCCGCCGACGCCGCCGGAGCCGGTGCCGGGAAGGTGTCCGAGCCGTCCTGGGTGTCGTTCGTGGGTGCGTACGTCCCGCTGATGACGGGCGCGCCGGCGCTGAGAGCCGGTGCTCCGTCGGCAAAGGTGAGGTTCGCTCCGGTGGCGGCCGTTCCGACATCGCTCATCAGCTCGATGTTCTGCCCGCCGGGGCCGACCAGCAGGATGTCGATGTCGGCCGAGTAGGTGTGCGACAGGTCGCTGAGCGACGCGGTCACCGACGCCGGCGCGCCGGCGAGGCCACTCACGGCGATGTGCGATCCGTACGGAGTCGCCTCCCCTACCTGCGGGATCGTGATCGGGCCGGTGTTGCAATACGTCGTGCCGCTGACCGACGTCGCGTGGTCGATCGTCTCGTTCGCGGAGCCGTTGCTCGGTAGGAGGGCGGACGTGCCGGAGTAGGTCGCCGTCACCGTGTGCGTGCCCTCTGTCAGCGACGACGTCGTGGCCGAGGCGTGGCCTGAGCCGTCGACCGCGACGTCCGACGCGATGACCGTGGTGCCTTCGCTGAAATCGACGGTCCCGGAGGTGACCGGGCTACCGCCCGAGCTGACTGCCGCGGTGAACTCGACCGGCGCGCCGAGCAGCGCCGGGTTGACATCGGCAGAGACGGACGTCGTCGTCGAGGCGGCGGCCACGCTTGTGGTCACGGCCAGGCTCCAGCCGCCGGTCATGGTGCCGACGTCGCCGGTGTTGTCGTCGGCGATGTACAGCGACCAGGTGCCGTTGGGCGCGATGCCGGTGAACGCGCCGGCGAGCGTCGTCTGCGCAGACGGCGCCGGTGCCGGTGCCGGGAACGTGTCGGGGACGTCGCCGGGGTTCACGTTGGTGGGTGCGTACGTGCCGGTCGGAATGCTGCCGGATTGCGGCATCGACGGCGAACCGTCGGCGAAGGTGATGGTCGCGTTACTGGCGATGGTGAACGTGTTCGGGTCGCCGAGGTCGGACATGAGCTCGAGGTTCTCCCCGGTGGGCGAGACGAGCAGCGCGTCGATGTCGCCGGCGGACGTGTGCGAGAGGCCGTTGAAGGTCGCGGTGACCGCGGTGACCTGGCCCGTCAATCCGGACACCGAGATCGGCGACGGATACGGCGAGGCCACGCCTGACTGGTCGGAGCTGGACCCGTTGGGAATGCTGATCGATGTCGGATTGGTGAACGTGGTCGGGCCGTCGGCGCCGGCTGCGGCCGGGAGAGCGACCAACCCCGCACCGCCGACCAGGACGATCGCGCTGGCGAGAGCCAGCTGGCGCGGAGTGCGGATCATGGGCTGCTCCCGTGCTGTGACTGTAGGGCGGCAAGCCTGCACCTCCCGACGACGCGTGCCAAGGGCATCCGATCGTCCGGTCGCGGAAAGCCTGGAACTTTCGTCCGCTGCATGGCATGCTGCGGCCACCTCGGCCGCCGGGTCGGGTAACAGGAGTCGCAATGCCCGACGTGACACGCAGAACGGCGATGACGGTCGCGGCGTTGGGCGTGGCCGCGACGCTGCTGCCGGCGATGCCCGCTGCGGCGGCGACCACATTGCCCGGACGGTCCGCATTCGAGTCATTGCGCGGCAGCACGGTGTCCTTGCGCGGCGCCGGCGGAACGGTGCACGCCGTACTCGTCGAGGTCGGCGATGTCACCGGCGCGCCGACCGGCAGCAATGACGCGTATTCGCTGCTGCTTCGTCCAGTTGATTCCGTACCGGACGGTATGTACCGGGTGTCGAACCCGCGGCTCGGCCGGGCGACCCTGTTCCTCGCCAATGTGGATCGTGCTCGGGCCGCCGGCCTCGAGGCCATCGTCAACCAGCACCGGCCCTGACACCCGGTCTCGAGGAGTCGCCGCCATGTCCGACCCGTTCCTGGGTGAACTCAGACTGTTCCCCTACTACTTCGCACCGCGCGGCTGGGCGTTCTGTCAAGGTCAGATCATCGCGATCTCGCAGAACGAGGCGCTGTTCAGCCTGCTCGGCACGACCTACGGCGGCAACGGGGTACAGACCTTCGCCCTGCCCGACCTGCGCGGTCGGGTTCCGCTGAGCTCCAACGAGGGCCCGGGGTTGTCCAACTATGTCCTCGGTGAGATCGGCGGACAAGAACAGGTGACGCTGCTGTTGTCAGAGATGCCTGCCCACAACCACCCGGTCCACGGCTCGTCGACGGCCACGTCGAAGAACCCCAGCGGCGCGAAGCCGGGGTACACGGGCAGCGGAAGTTCCTACGGCACGGCCTCCGACCTCACCATGGCGCCTGACATGGTCGGCGTCACCGGCAGCAACCTGGCACACGAGAACCGGCCGCCGTACCTGGTGCTCAACTGGTGCATCGCCCTGGAAGGCATCTTCCCGTCGCGGAACTGATCGATGGCGCTGCGAGGGCTGGTGCTGCACGCGTCGCGGTGTGGCTCGACGTTCGTGCTCGCTGCGCTGGCCACCTGGCCGGGCGTGGTGGGCGTCGACGAGGCTCCTGAACTCGACGATGCTCTGGCGCAGGCGCGGGCCGGGCGAGACACCGACCGCCTCGGCACGGTCTTGCACGAGCTCGGCCGAAGAGGTGCGCACGTGATCGTCAAGACCGACGCGTGGCACGCCCTCGAACTCGAGCGGCTCGTCGACGCGGCCCGCGTCCCCTGGGTCTTCGTCCATCGTGATCCGGGCGAGATCCTCGTGTCGCACGCCCGGCAACCGGGCAGCCACTCCGTACCCGGCGTCCTGCCGCCGGTCTGGTTCGGGCCGCCGACCACGAGCCAACCGCTCGAACACGCGGCGGATGTCTTGAGTGCCATCCTCACCGCGGTGACCCCGCACGCCGACGCACACCATCTGCTCGACCACGCAACGCTGCCGGAGGCGATCTTGGCGCGGGTCGGGCCGCATTTCGGTCTGGACCCGGCCGACGTGGACGGCGGCGAGCTGGCCGCCGTCTGCGGGCGGTCGGCGAAGCAACCGCATCTCTCCTACGTCGACGACCGCGCGGCCAAGCAACGGGCCATCACGCCGGCTATCGCGCTGCTGGCTGCGCGCGTGGCGCCCGCTTACCGCGCGCTGCTCGACCGGTCCCGGGTCGCCTCATGATCCACAGCCGTCGACTGACGTTGCCCTGTGATGTCGCGCGGCTGCACGCCGATCTCGACGCCGTGCTCGCCACGCAGTGGATTGCGCACTTCAACACCGGCTACTACACCGGCGACTGGAGCGGTGTGCCGCTGCGCCAACAGCCGGGCAGCGCCGTGCCGCTGTACGCCGACCCGACGCGCGACGACTTCGTCGACACCGACGCGATGCGGCGCTGCACGTACGTGCCGGAGCTGCTTGCCGCTGTGCCCGCCACGCTCCAGTCGGTGCGCTTCCTGCGCCTGGCCGCCGGCGCGGCGATACGCGAACACCGCGACTTCGGCCTGTGCGCCGAGGAGGGCGCGGCTCGGTTGCACATCCCGGTGCGCACCAACCCGGACGTCGAGTTCCGGGTCGGCCACGAGCTGCTGTCGATGCGGGAAGGGGAATGCTGGTACGTGAACTTCGACCTGCCGCATGCCCTGGCCAATCGCGGCCCGAGCGACCGGGTGCACCTCGTGCTCGACGTCGTGGTCGACGACGCCGTCCGGGCGTGGTTGGGGATGTCCCCGGCGCCGATCGGATGACGTCGCCGGGGGCGAGCGAGCCCGAGGTGCGCCTGCGGCGTGCAGCGCCGGCCGACGACTCGTTGCTCGCCGACCTGTTCGGCGCCGCCCGTCCGGAACTCGATCTGCTGCCGTCCGAGCACCGAGCCGCGTTGACCGATATGCAGTGGCACGCGCAGGTCCGCGGTTACGCAAGCACGTGGCCGGCCGCCGTCGACTGGATCGTCGAATGCGCCGGCGCCCCGGTCGGCCGGCTGCTGGTCGACACGGGCGTCGAGCTGACCGTCGTCGATCTCGCGGTGCTGCCCGCGTATCGCGGGCGGGGAGTGGCGAGCGCTGCCCTGCGAATCGTCCTCGGCGAGGCCGACCGTCGGCACCTGGTCGTGCGGCTGCGCGTGGCCCGTGGCAGTCCAGCGCGCGACCTGTACGAACGGCTGGGCTTCACCGTGGTCGCCGAGGGGGACCCCGACCTCACCATGGCGCGTCCGGCCGCCACCCGCTGAGGCAATCCTTCGGGTCGCGACCTGCGTGCCCGGTTCAGGCCAGCGGGTAGGCCGTCAGCTCGTAGAGCGAGTAGCCGTACGTCGACGAGCGGGCCACACCCTGCATCCGCAGGTATTTGACGCCCTTCGCGTCGATCCAGTCGGTCTCGGTGCCGCCGGTGCTGCCGGTGACGTCGAGCGCCGTCGTCCAGTTCGTGCCGTCGGTGGAGGTCTGCAACTGATAGGCCGTGGCGTGCGCGGTCTCCCAGGTGAGCACGATCTTGCCGAGATCCTGCGGCTGGGCGAACTGCACCTGCAGCCACTCGCCGTCGGTGTGCCCGGACGACCAGCGGGTGGAGGTGGTGTTTCCGTCGATGGCGTGGTCGGGGGTGAACTGCGGCAGCCCCTGCTCCACGCTGGACGCGGTGGCGGTGGCGCCCTGCGCGGCAGCGGCGACATCCACACCGCTCACCGCCGGGTGCACCACCAGCGTGACGTGTTCGACGACGGCCGCACCGTGGGCGGGCGTCAGCGTGATCGTCACCGGATAGCTGCCGGCGGCGCTCGCGGTGAGGGTGACGGTGCGGGTCAGCGTGCTGCCCCGCGGCAGCGTGACCCGGCTGGTGGCCGGGTCGGCGCTCACCCCCGCGGGCGCGCCGACGGACAGGGTGGCGCGCGTCGCGGCCGGTACGCCTGCGGCCAGCTGCACGGTGACGGTGGCCGGCGCGCCCACCGCGGTGTCGACCGAGTCCGGCTGGGCGACGATCGTCGCTACGGGAGCGTCGGCGTACCAGGGCACGATCTCGGCGATGGACGGAGCGGGCGAGCCCGGCGTCCACGCCAGCCGCAGCTGCGAGACGGCGGCGCCGCCGACGGCGAGTTCGGTGTAGCCCGAGGACGAGAGCCGGCCGACGTCGCTCCAGGTGTCCCCCCGACGTACCTGCACGCGGGCGTGGCCGCTACCCACGACGGCGACGCGACTCAGCGGCCGCGCGGTCGGCAGGCTGACCACCAGGGCGTCACCGGCGGCCGGGGCGGCGGCCGCGGTGTACGCGGTGTCCAGGTCACCGTCCGCCGCGGCGGCGAGCGACGACCCGGAGGCCGCGCCCGGCGTGCCCGACACGGTGGGCCGGTCGACCGGCGGTCCGGTCACCGTGAACTCGTGGATCTTGACCCAGTAGGCGTCGGCGGCGGTGGCCCGCAACCGGACGTAGCGGGCCCGGGCCCCGTCGGGCAGGGTCGCCGTGATCGTCGCCTGGTTCGCATAGCTGCCCGCCGTCGTCCAGCTCGACCCGTCGGTCGAGTACTCCAGCGTGGCCACGTGCAGGTAGTCGTTCGGGCTGGCCGCGTCGCCACCGGTGATCTTCACCGACGTGACCGGCTCGACGGCGCCGAGGTCGACGCCCACGTAGTCGCCGGCCGACGGGGTGGTCGACGCCCAGAAGAACGTCGAGTCGTCGCCGTCGACCATGCGGGCGGGCACGTTGGACTGGTAGGTCGGCAGCGACGTGGCGGCCGCGACGTGGCGGCCGGCAAGCCCCAGCCAGCGCGCGTTCTCGGCCAGCGCGTCGTCGACGAACTTGTCGATGACGCCGTCGCCCACCGTGACGGTGACCGTGCCCCGCAGGCCGACGTAGGTGTAGGACTTCGCCTTGGCCACCGCGGCCTGCGCGGCGGCCCGCAGGCGCAGCGCCCGCGCGCCGTTGCCGGCGCGCTCGGCCACGAGCATGGCCAGCGCATCGCGGGCGGCGGTGCCCCACGACGTGGTGGCGTCCAGCCAGGGCGTGGTCTCGGTGACGAACTCGGGGTCGTGCATCCTGTCGGTCAGGACCTGCTGGGCGTGCTCGATGACCGTGAGGTAGTCGTCGAGCTGGCCGGCGGCCGACCGGTTCCCGCGCTCCCAGGCCGGCCAGAACCGGTCGATGCGGGCGGCGAGGGCGGGGGCCTGGTGCGGGTCGAGCTGGGAGTACCGCTCGAGGTCGCTGAACGCGGCCAGCGCGGTCCGGGCGCGGGTGTCGCCGCCGGACAGCTCGTCGAGCGCGTCCTGGTAGGCCTGCTCCGGGTCGTAGGCGGCGCCGTTCCAGATCTCGTCGGCCACGCCGATCAGCGCCATCTTCGACGCCTCGGGCTGGATCATCGGGTTGGCCGTCACGCCGACGAGGTTGGCGGTCATGTCGGCACTGCGCCCCACGTACGGGCCGAGCAGCAGCCGGTCGGTGACGTAGTCGTTGACCGGGTAGTTGTCCCACAGCAGGATGTCGTGGCCGAACACACTGCGCGCCTGCGCGGCCTGCGCGCCGGTGATCGTCGTGGCGATGACGCCCACGCCGGTCCAGCCGACGATGACGGCCGGGTCCAGATCCGCCTTGATCGCCGCCTTGTACGGCGTGGCGCTGAGGTCGGAGTACTCGGTGGGCACCATCTGCAGCCGCTGCGCGCCCGGGTGGGTGGCGATGAAGTCGCGCTGCACCTCGTTGAGCAGGTAGGCCTGGGCCTGCCCGGCAGCACCACCGCCGGTACCGAACTTCGCCTGGTCGGCGTCGCAGTTCCAGTTGGTGTAGCTGATGTCGTCGAGCGGGATCGAGAACGAGCGCACGCCGATGTCCCACAGCGACTGGAACTTCGCGACCAGCGCCTGCTCGTCGTCGGCCGAGGTGTAGCAGACCGACAGGCCGGGCGAGAGCGCGTAGGTGAACTGCACGTGGTTGGCCGTCGCGCGCTGCACCAGCGTCTTGAGCACCGCGAGCTGGTCCGCCGGGTACTCGTCGCGCCACTTGTCGCGCAGGTAGGCGTCGTCCTTTGGCGAGTACACGTAGCTGTTCATCTTGTGCCGGCCGTAGAAGTCCATCTGGGCCAGCCGCTGCTCGTCGGACCACGGCGTGCCGTAGAAGCCCTCGATGGTGCCGCGCAGCGCGGTGTCCGGCCAGTCCTTGACGACCACGCCGGGCACCCGCCCGTTGCGGATCAGCTGGCGCAGCGTCTGCACGGCGTAGAACGTGCCCGACGCGTCGTGCCCGGCGAGCACCACGGAGGCCCGCCCGTGCACCTTCCCGTCGACGAGCACGTAGCCCTCGGCGGGCAGGACGGCCGGGTCGGGGGCGGCGAGGGCGGCGAGCACCGGCGCGCTCGCCGCGTTCTCCCCGGCGCCCCCGACGTAGAGGGCCGGCTCGTCGCCGGGTAGCGCGGCGCCGGCGCTCACCCGGTCGACGGTGCGCACGCCGGCCGCACTCAGCGCGTCGGTGAGCGAGCTGACCGCCGCCGCGTCGCTGTCCGCGCCGGTGACGACGGCGACCCGGTGCCCGAGCGGCACGGCGGGTCCCCGCGCGGCCATCGACTGCGGGGTGGGGGTCACTCGCGGCAGCCCGGCCGTGGCCGCCGACGGCCCGGCGGCAGGAGTCGCCGCGGCGGCGGTCACGGGGGCCGCGGCCAGGCCGGCGGCCAGCAGGACGGGCAGGGCGAGGGCAGGCAGACGACGCACGAGGAGCTCCTGGACGCGCGGGGGAGTGGTACGGACCTCTTTGTAGCCCTCGCTGCATAAAGCTGTCTACAAAAGTGCACAAACACGCAGATTCTTGCAGGCGCGTTGCGCGCTGGGCAGGGGCGCGCGGGAACGTACGTCGTGCCGATACGCCGACGGCCCACCCCGGTCGGGCCGGGGTGGGCCGTCGTTTCGTCGCCGTCAGTTGGTGATCACTCCAGGCGGCATCCGCTCAGAGCTCGTTGGTGGATAACCAGTGGCGCCACGCGCTGCCCACCCGGGGGAGGTGGTGCAGGCGCGGCGTGGACGATGCGGACGGCCGGGCGCAGCGGGCCTGCTGAGCCCGGGCGGCGCGCTCGATCAGGGCGTCCTGGGTCTGGGCGGCGACAACGGTGCTGATCTGGGGATACATGGACTTCCTCCTCGGCTGGTGCAGTCCATGCTTCGGCTAAGCCGCCGCCGGCACATCGGCAGGACGCCGTATCCGCGACGGCCCGTACCGTGCACCGGCCCGGCGCTCTAGGGATTCGAACGCCTGTCCGTAAGCGGTCGGCCGTGGCGGGTAGGGAGGCCCGGACGGTGTCGTACGGTTCGGCACATGCGGATCCTGCGCACGCCCGATGACCGCTTCGCCGACCTCGCCGGGTTCGCGTACGAGCCGCACTACGCCGACGTGCCCGATCCCGACGCCGGCGGCCGCACGCTGCGGATGGCGTGGGTCGAGGCCGGCCCGGCCGACGGCGAGGTCGTGCTGCTCCTGCACGGCGAGCCGTCCTGGTCCTACCTGTACCGCTCCTTGCTGCCGGTCCTCGCCGCGGCCGGCCTGCGGGCGGTCGCCCCGGACCTGGTCGGCTTCGGCCGCTCGGACAAGCCGGCCGAGGCCGCCGACCACAGCTACGCCCGGCACGTCGAGTGGGTGCGGGCGCTGGCCTTCGACGTCCTCGACCTGCGCGACGTCACCCTCGTCGGCCAGGACTGGGGCGGGCTGATCGGGCTGCGCCTGGCCGCCGAGCATCCGGACCGCTTCGCCCGCCTCGTCGCCGCCAACACCGGCCTGCCCACCGGCGACCACGGCATGCCCGACGTGTGGCACCGCTTCCGCATCGCGGTGCAGAGCGCGCCGGAACTGGACATCGCCCGCCTCGTCGCCTCGGGCTGCGCGCGGGGCCTCGACGACACGGCGCGCGCCGCCTACGACGCGCCGTTCCCGGACGAGTCGTTCAAGGCGGGCCCGCGGGCCATGCCCGGCCTCGTGCCCTACACCCCCGACGACCCGGCGAGCGGGGCGAACCGGGCCGCCTGGCACCGGCTGGCGGCCTCGACCACGCCGATGTTGCTCGCCTTCTCCGACGCAGACCCGATCACCGGCGGAATGCGCGCGATCCTCGAGCGCACGATGGTCGGCGCGGCCGGGCGGACGCACCCGGTGATCGCCGGCGCCGGGCACTTCCTGCAGGAGGACGCGGGGCCCGAGCTCGCGCGGGCCGTCGTCGACTTCGTCCGCGCGTCGCCGAACTGAACCGCCCCGCTAATCTCGGCGCATGCTGCTCAGCGACCGCGACATCCGCGCCGAGGTCGGCGCCGGCCGGCTGGCCGTGCAGCCGTGGGACGACGCGCTCGTCCAGCCCTCGAGCGTCGACGTCCGCCTCGACCGGTTCTTCCGCGTGTTCAACAACTCGCAGTACACGCACATCGACCCGGCCCAGCAGCAGGACGACCTGACCTCGCTCGTCGAACCGGCGGCCGACGGCCCGTTCGTGCTGCACCCGGGTGAGTTCGTCCTCGGCTCCACGCTCGAGGTGGTCACGCTGCCCGACGACCTCGCGGGCCGCCTGGAGGGCAAGTCCAGTTTGGGCCGCCTCGGCCTGCTCACGCACTCGACCGCGGGCTTCATCGACCCGGGCTTCACCGGGCACATCACGCTCGAGCTGTCGAACGTCGCGAATCTGCCGATCACCCTCTGGCCGGGCATGAAGATCGGCCAGCTGTGCCTGTTCCGCCTGTCCAGCGCCGCCGAGCACCCGTACGGCTCGTCGGTCTACGGCTCGCGCTACCAGGGCCAGCGCGGCCCGACCCCGAGCCGCTCGCACCTGAACTTCCGTCGCTGGCCGACGACCTAGCCGCACCCGAGGGGATCTCGATGATCTCGGCTCCCGACCCCGCTGTCGGGGCATCCGGCCGAGATCATCATCGGGTTCGCGCCGTCCGGTTCAGTATCGGCATGACGACTGAAGCACAGCCGCCCCGTCCCTCCCACTCACCTGGTTCCGGCTCTGGGACGGGGAACCAGGTGAGGGCGAGGTCCGGGGCGGTTGTGGCTCAGCGGCCGGCCGGCTCAGCCGGCGAAGGCCCCCGTGCCGTTCGGGGTGCCCAGCCCCGTCGGGCCGTCCCAGCCGGTGCCGGCGGTGCAGATCGGCGCGCCGCACGTGCCGTTCTGGCCCGACGTCACGTCGAACAGGCTGCCGGTGTGGGCGTACGGGTCGGCGTTCGGCGTCGTGCCGGGCGCCCCGGCGAGGGCGTAGACCGAGGCGATGATGGGCGCGGCCGCCGACGTGCCGCCGTACACGGCCCACCCGCCGCCGCCGTAGGTCTGGTACACCGCGACGCCGGTGGCCGGGTCGGCGACGGCCGAGACGTCGGACTCCGCCCGGCGGCTGCAGTTCGTGGTGACACCGGACTGGAACGACGGCTTGGCGATGTAGCGCGAGCAGCCGGAGCCGGCGCCCTCGGAGTAGCTGCGGGTGTTCCACACCGTCTCGCCCCAGCCTCGCGAGGTGCTGTTGCGCACCAGGCGGGTGCCGCCCACCGCGGTGACGTACTTCGACGTGGCGGGGTAGGAGCCGCCGTCGTAGTCCGAGTCACCGGAGCTGGCGGTGATCGCGACGCCGGGGTGGTTGAAGTAGGTGCTGTCGTAGCCGGTGACCGCGGAGCTCTCCCCGCCGCCGTAGCTGTTGGACACGTACTTCGCCCCGAGGCTGACGGCCGTGTTCACGCTCTTGCCCAGGTTGGCCATGCTCGAGCTGCTGGCTTCGACCAGCAGGATGTGACAGGCCGGGCAGATGGCCGACACCATGTCGACGTCCAGGGAGATCTCCCCGGCCCAGCCGGTGTCCGACGCGGGCAGCGGTGACGTGGCCCCGTTCTGGTTGACCTTCTTGAAGCAGCCGTTGGCCGTGGTGCAGGCGGCCAGGCCGTACTGCGCGCGGTAGGTCGCGAGATCGGACTCCGCGCTCGGGTCGTTGTAGGCGTCGACGATGGCCACGGTGCGGCTGCTGCTCCCCGTGGCGGTGAGCTTGTACGCGCTGCGCAGGTCGCTGGGGCCGTAGCCGGACGGCGCCGCCGCGCTCGAGCGGGCATCGGCTCGCACCGCGGCCGGCTCGGTCACGTCGGTGCGGCGCAGGGCGAGGCACGCGGCGTGGCCGGGGCGGGCGGTGGCACACACCCGCTCGGCCGACGCGTGGGACGCGGCCGGGGCGGCCTGCGCGGCGCCGGCCAGGGACAGGCCGGTCAGCCCGGTCACCGCCAGAGCGGCGCAGCCGGTGAGGACGGCGAGTCCTCGGGGAGCAACGGGCACGGGAATACCTCCAGGTCGAGAACTCGGTGACCAGAGGCTAGGTCTGTCCGCGCGTGCGTGACGGTGCCGGAAGGGGCAGCGTCGTGCCACGCAGGAAGTGGACAGCGCGGCGGCGCGAGCGCCGACGGGTCAGGCGAGTGGCAGCATCCACCCGTGCTCGTCGGGAACGGCTCCGGTCTGGATGCCGACCAGGCGCTCGCGCAGCGCGGTGGTGACCGGGCCCATGCCGCCACCGCCGACGCCGAACTGCCCGTCCGCGCCCTTGACCGTGCCGATCGGGGTGACGACCGCGGCCGTGCCGCAGCCGAACACCTCGGTGATGGCTCCGGACGCGCAGCCGTCGCGCCACTCCTCGACCGAGATCTTGCCCTCCTCGGCGGTGTAGCCGAGGTCCTCGGCCACCTGCAGCAGCGAGTCGCGGGTGATGCCCGGCAGCAGCGTGCCGGTCAGCGCCGGCGTCACGATGCGCGCGCCCGGCCCGGAGCCGTAGACGAAGCCGAGGTTGTTGCTGCCCATCTCCTCGACCCAGCGGTGCTCGGCGGCGTCGAGCCAGACCACCTGGTCGCAGCCGTTGGCCGCGGCCTCGGCGGTGGCCGCGAAGGAGGCCGCGTAGTTGCCGCCGCACTTGACCTCGCCGGTGCCGCCGGGTGCGGCCCGGGTGTACTCGGTGGACAGCCACACCGTCACCGGCTTGACCCCGCCGGTGAAGTACGCGCCGGCCGGCGACGCGATCAGCAGGTAGATGTAGGCCCGTGACGGGGCGTTCACGCCGAGGCCGTTCTGCGTGGCGATCATGAACGGGCGCAGGTAGAGCGCCTCGTCGCTTGACTCCGGCACCCACGCGACGTCCTCGGCGACGAGCGAACGCAGCGAGTCGAGGAACAGGTCGGTCGGCAGTTCGGCCATGGCCATCCGCCGGGCGGAGCGCTGGAAGCGGGCGGCGTTGGCGTCGGGGCGGAAGGCCGCCACCGAGCCGTCGGGCTGCCGGTAGGCCTTGAGTCCCTCGAAGATCTCCTGGCCGTAATGCAGCACCGAACAGGCGGGGTCGATCTGCAACGGGCCGTAGGGCACGACCTCCCCGTCGCCCCAGCCGGTGTCGATGCTCCACTCGACGCGGGCCATGTGGTCGGTGAAATGCACACCGAAGCCCGGGGCGGCGAGGATCGCAGCGCGCTCGGCGTCGCTGCGCGGAGCGGCGGTGCGGGTCACAGCGAACGGCATGGCTCGAATTCTAGGTCGTCCGAGCAATCTGCGGCCCGGCCGCTGCCCCGCCGATGGCCTGCCCGCCGGCGAAGACCGCCACCAGCCCGTCGAGGTCTGCGTCGGAGGCCGACAGCGCCACGGCCGGCAGCGACTTGACCAGCAACTCCTGCAGCTCCTCGCGGCCGACGACGCGGGTGTCCAGCCAGCGGATCACGCACTCCTCCACGTAGGCGACCCAGCCGTGCACAGCCAGGGTGGTCGCCCCGCTCACGGTGACCCCGAGCCCGCCGACGACGTCGAGGATGCGGGTGGCCATGGTCGTGCGGGTCGTGTCGAACACCGCGCGCATCTGCGCGTCGCCGCTGGCCGCGCCGCGCACCAGGGACTTGTAGTTGTCCGGGTTCTCCTCGACGTAGTCGATGAAGGCCGCCAGTGCCGCGCGCAGGGCCTCGACCGGCGGCAGCGACGGATCCGGGTCGGTGCGGCGGATCATCTCGGCCGCGGCCGCGCGGGCCACCTCGAGGTGGAAGTCCTGCTTGGAGGAGAAGTAGTGGAACAGCAGGCCGCGCGAGATGCCCGCGGTCTGGGCGATCAGCTCCACCGACAATTCGTCGAGGCGGCGGGTGGCCAGCATCTCCACGCCGAGCTCGATCAGCTGCGCGCGGCGGGCCTCCGGCCGCAGCCGCAACCGCTTCGAGGTCGTCATGCCGGCAGCCTAACGCTCTATTGAACGAGAGCCAACTAACTATTGACTGCTGTTCAACGACTGCCTTACCCTTGACATCATGACGCAGACACTCGCCGGCCGGCCCGACCGGCGCCGTAGCGGATCCGCCGGGCGCCGACACGTCGGCGTGCTCATCATCGGCAGCGGGTTCGCGGGCCTCGGCGCCGCCATCCGGCTGACCAAGGACGGCCGCGAGGACTTCCTCGTCATCGAGCGGGGCAGCGAGGTGGGCGGCACCTGGCGGGACAACACCTACCCCGGCGCCGCCTGCGACGTCCCGTCGCACCTGTACTCGTACTCCTTCGAGCTCAACCCCGCGTGGTCGCGCTCGTTCTCGCCGCAGCCGGAGATCCAGGACTATCTCCGGAGCGTGGCGGCGAAGTACCAGGTGGCCGACAAGCACCTGTTCGACACCGAGGTCACTCTCGCGCGGTGGGAGGCCGGCGAGAGCCGCTGGCACGTCGACACCACGAGCGGCGAGTTCACCGCCGACGTGCTGGTCGGTGCGGTCGGGGCCCTGTGCGAGCCACAACTGCCGCCGATCAAGGGCATCGAGAACTTCCGGGGCGAGCTGTTCCACTCGGCCCGCTGGAACCACGACGCCGACCTCACCGGCAAGCGGGTGGCCCTGATCGGGACCGGCGCGTCGGCCATCCAGATCGGTCCGGCCATCGTCGACCAGGTGGGTCATCTCGACGTCTACCAGCGCACCGCGCCGTGGGTCATGCCCCGCCACGACCGCGCCTACTCGAAGGTGGAAAGCCTGGCCTACCGGCGCGTGCCCTTCCTGCAGCGCGCCGCGCGCGAAGCCATCTACTGGGGCCGGGAGGCGTACGTGCTCGGCTTCGCCTTCGAGCCGCGCATCCTCCAGCTGGCCCAGCGCATGGCCAAGGCCAACATCGAGAAGGCCATCGACGACCCCGACCTGCGCGCCCGGGTCACGCCCGACTGGCAGATCGGCTGCAAGCGCATCCTGATCTCCAACACCTGGTACCCGATGCTCGCCCGCGAGCACGTCGACCTCGTCACCGACGGTATCGCCGAGATCCGCGAGAACGCGATCGTGGGCACCGACGGCACCGTGCGCGAGGTGGACGCGATCGTCGTCGCCACCGGCTTCCACGTCACCGACTCGCCCACCTTCGAGCGGATCATCGGCGCCGAGGGCCGCTCGATGGCCTCGGTGTGGGACGAGCGCGGCCAGCAGGCCTACAAGGGCGCGGCAGTGGCCGGGTTCCCGAACCTGCTGTTCGTGGTCGGCCCGAACACCGGCCTCGGGCACAGCTCGATGGTCTACATGATCGAGTCGCACCTGAATTACCTGTCCAGCGCGCTGACGACGATGGACCGCGAGCGGCTGGCCACCTTCGAGGTGCGCCCCGAGGCGCAACAGGACTACAACGACAGGTTGCAACAGCACATGCAGCGCACCATCTGGAAGACCGGCGGCTGCGCCAGCTGGTACCTGGACAAGCACGGCAACAACACGACGCTGTGGCCCGGCTTCACGTTCTGGTTCCGCCGGCTCACCCGCTCGTTCGACGTCGACAACTACGAGACCACGACGCGCAGGCTCGCGCCGGTGAAGGAGACGATTTCCGCATGACCGATCTCAAGGACAAGGTTGCCGTCGTCACGGGCGCAGGTTCGGGCATCGGCCGGGCGCTGGCCTACGACCTCGCCCGCCGCGGTGCCACCGTCGCGATCAGCGACGTGGACGCCACCGGGCTGGCCGAGACCGTGAAGCAGGTGCGCGTCATCGGCGCGAAGGTGCACGAGGCCCGCCTCGACGTCACCGACCGCGCCGCCGTGCTCGCCTACGCCGACGAGGTGGCCGGTGAGTTCGGCCGGGTCAACATCGTCGTCAACAACGCCGGTATCGCCTTCACCGGCGACGTCGAGAAGATGAGCTTCGAGCAGATCGAGCGCGTGATGGACGTCGACTTCTGGGGCGTCGTCAACGGCACCAAGGCGTTCCTGCCGCACCTGATCTCCTCCGGCGACGGGCATCTGGTCAACATCTCCTCCCTGTTCGGCCTGATGGCCGTGCCCGGGCAGAGCGCGTACAACGCCGCGAAGTTCGCCGTCCGCGGCTTCACCGAGGCTCTGCGGATGGAGATGAAGGCGGCCGGGCACAACGTGCAGGTCACCTGCGTGCACCCGGGCGGCATCAAGACCGCCATTGCCCGCAACGCCGGCACGGTTACCGGTGAGGACCAGGCGGGCTTGGCCGAGTTCTTCGACACCAAGCTCGCGAAGACCACGCCCGAGTCGGCGGCCAGTTCCATCCTGCGCGCGGTGGTCGGCAACCGGCCCCGCGTCGTGGTGGGCCTCGACGCGAAGATCCTCGACCTGCTGGTGCGGTTGACGGGCCCTGGTTACCAGCGCCTGGTCACCCTCGCGACCTCGCGCACGATGCCCAGGAAGGCCGCGCCGGGCGCCGTGGCCGAGCCGGGCCCGGTGTCGCCGAACGGCCACGCCCGCGCGTCAGCCTGACATCGCCTCCGACGGGAACTAGTCGCGCCCGCCCGCACGTTGAGCGGGCATGGACCGGCGCCTGTCCCCCGTTGTCAAAGTCTTCCTCGTGCTCGTCGCGGTCTGGGTGGCGATGGGCGTCATCGGGTTCGTCATCCGCGGGCTGTTCTGGCTGTTCGTCATCGCGCTGATCGCGTTCGGGTTCACCCTCGCCGGCGGGGCGAGGCGCAGCCGGCTGTTCAGCCGCCGCTGACCCGCGGGCGCGCACGGAAACCTGTCACCAGGCCGGGCGTAGCGGCCCGGCGAGGTCCAGGCGCGCCAGCAGGTCGTGCAGCTCGCGCAGCCCGGCCGCGCCGAGCTCCGGGCGCCACTGCCCCACCGTCTGCAGCGCCGCCTCCTCCGCGGCCCGGGTGACGGCCCGCCCGCGCGCGGTGAGCGCGAGCACCTTGCGCCGGGCGTCGGCCGCATCCGGTGTGCGGCGCAGGTACCCACCTTGCACCAGCTGCTCGACCAGCTGGCTCGCGGCCTGCTTGGTCACGCCCAGGTGTGCCGCGACGTCCAGGACGGTGGCGTCGCCCGCGTCGATCCGGGCGAAGGCGAACCCGTGCGCCGGACGCAGGTCCGGGTAGCCGCGCGCGGCCAGGCCCGCCTGGATGCCCTCGACGAGCCGCGACGCCGCCGCGAGCACCCGCATCGCCGTGTCCAGGTCTCGCCGTGTCATTGGATCAGCTTGACAGAACGGTCAAGGAGGCTGACCATATGGTCAAGTGCCTTGACCAATTGGAGATTCCCGTGCCTGTGATCACCCCGGACGCCGCCACCGTGCACGACCTGCACGGCAGCACGTTCACGTCCTACCTCGCCCCGTCGCGCGGCAGCGAACAGCTGTGCGCCTGGCGCCTCGACGTCCCGGCGACCACCGTCGGCGTCGCGCACCGGGTGACGCACGAGGAGGTGCTGCTGGTCCTCGACGGCACGCTGCACGTGCACCTCGACGGAGCGCGGCAGCAGGCCGGTCCGGGCGACGTCGTACGGGTGCCGGCCGGGTCGCTGTTCCGGGTGGACACCGGCGCGAGCGCGGCCGGCGCCTGGGTCGTCACCAGCGTCGGGCTCGAAGCCGTCACCGCCGACGGCACCCGCATCGCGCCGCCGTGGACGACCTGATCGGCCCGAACGCCGGGCTGCGGTGTCAGCGCCCGCGCACCGTGCCGCTCAGGTGCGGCTTGCCCGACTTCGCGTTGCGGACGTCGAGATCCCAGCCGTCGGTCTGCTGCGTGGCCCCGACCGCGACGGTCGACGGCAGCAGGACGGGCAGTTTGAAGGCCACCTGCACGTCGCAGGCCTCGGGCAGCCGGCCCTGCAACGCCGCCAGCGTGCGCGCCTTGAGCCACATGCCGTGCGCGATCGCCGAGGGGAAGCCGAACAGCCGGGCCGACAGGCCGTGCAGGTGGATCGGGTTCCGGTCACCGGACACCGCCCCGTAGCGGCGGCCGACGTCGTCGGGCACCCGCACCAGCGAGGCCGAGCCGGCCGGGGCCGGCGCGGTGTCGCGCGTCTCGCGGGTCGGCTTCCCGGCGCCGCCCGGGGCCTTGCCCCTGCGCAAGTAGGTGCTGCGCGAGGTCCACACGGTCTCGCCGTCGACCGTCGCCGAGGCGCGGACGTCGAACTGGGTGCCCGCGGCGTGCGGGCGCAGGTCGGCCGCGTCGACCCGCAGGGACACCGACTCGGCCGACGTCACCGGCCGGTGCACCGAGATCGCGTTGGCCACGTGCACCATGCCGATCACCGGAAACGGGAACGACCGCTCGCTCATCAGGGCCATGGACAGCGGGAACGCCAGCAGGTGCAGGTACGTCGGCGGCAGCGCGTCGGACACCGCGAACCCGCACACGCGCTGGTAGGCGCTCAGGTGGGCCGCGTCAATGTGCTGGTCCTCGAGCGTGTAGACCGAGTCGGGCAGCGCGTCGCCGCCGCCGAGGAAACGGTGCAGGGGCGCGGTCACGGCCGCCCGCCCGTAGAGCGGCAGCAGCGACGGCGCCGACGTCAGCTGGGGCACCTACGCCCCCACCAGGTTCTGCCCGCACACACGTAGCACCTGCCCGTTCACGCCGCCGGCGCCCGGCGACGCCAGCCACGCGGTGGCTTCCGCGACGTCCACGGGCAGGCCCGCCTGCTGCAGCGACGACAGCCGGCGGGCCACCTCACGGGTGGCCAGCGGCATCTTGGCCGTCATCTCGGTGTCGATAAAGCCGGGAGCAATGGCGTTGATCGTCGACGCGCCGTGCGCGGCGAACGCCGGGGCCGACGCGCGGACCAGGCCGATGACCCCGGCCTTGGTGGCGCCGTAGTTGGTCTGACCCCGGTTGCCCGCCAGGCCGGTGGTCGAGGACAGGCACACGACGCGGGCCTGCTCGTTGAGCTGCGCGCTGTCCAGCAGCGCGGCGTTGAGGCGCAGCTGCGACTCGAGATTGACCGCGATCACCGAGTCCCACTGTTCCGGCTTCATGTTGGCCATCAGCTTGTCGCGGGTGATGCCGGCGTTGTGGATCAGGATGTCGAGGCCGTCGGTGTGCGCGGTCAGGTGGTCGAGCAGCCGCTGCGGCGCGGTGTCCGACGCGACGTCGAGGTGCAGCGCCGTGCCGCCGAGCCGGTTGGCCACCTTGGCCAGGGCCTCACCCGCCTGGGTGAGGTCGGCGCAGATCACCTTCGCGCCGTCGCGGGCCAGCACCGAGGCGATGGCCGCGCCGATGCCGCGGGCGGCGCCGGTGACGAGTGCGGTCTTGCCGACCAGTGGCCGGTCCCAGTCCTTCGGCGCGGGGGCGGTCCCCGGGCCGAGCAGTACCGGCTGCCCGTCCACGTAGGCCGAGCGGCCGGAGAGGAAGAAGCGCAGCGCCGACGGCAGCGATGCCTCGTCCTGCACCCAGAGCAGGTTCGCGGTGGCGCCGCGGCGCAGCTCCTTGGCCAGCGAGCGGACGATGCCCTCCAGCGCCTGCCGGGTGGCGTCCACGGTGATGTCGGCGCCGTCGACGGGTTGCCCGAGCACGATGACCCGGCCCGACGACGTCAGCGCCTTCACGCCCGGCGCGAGGAACGAGCGCACCGCGGCGAGGTCGGCCGGCGCGGCGACCGAGCGGGCGTCGAGCACCAGGGCGGCCACCTTGTCGCCGTCGCCCAGCGCGCCGAGCACCTCGACGCCGGCCGAGGTGAGCGCGCGCCGGACCGCCGTCGCCGCCTTGCCGGTCGAGCCGAGCAGCACGGGGCCGGGCAGCAGCGGGTCGCCCTCGGCGTAGCGGCGCAGCCGCGCCGGCTTCGGCAGCCCGACGCGGTCGGCCACCGCCGAGCCCACCGAGGAGTTGACGAGGTTCAGGTAGCGGTCAGCCATTTCCAGCGCTCCTTACGTCTACATTGCTCTTCGCGCGAGCGCTCATCGCTCGAGAATCGCGGTGACGCCCTGGCCACCGGCGGCGCAGATCGAGATCAGGCCGCGACCCGATCCCTTCTCGTTCAGCATCTTCGCCAGCGTCGCGACGATCCGCCCACCGGTCGCGGCGAAGGGGTGGCCGGCGGCCAGCGACGAGCCGTTGACGTTGAGCTTGGCGCGGTCGACGCTGCCGAACGCACCGTCGAGCCCGAGCCGCTCCTTGCCGAACGCTTCGTCCTCCCAGGCCTTCAGCGTGGCGAGCACGGTGCCGGCGAACGCCTCGTGGATCTCGATGAAGTCGAAGTCCTCGAAGGTGAGACCGTTGCGGGCCAGCAGCCGCGGCACGGCGTACACCGGCGCCATCAGCAGCCCGTCCTCCTTGCGGTTGCCGTGCACGTAGTCAACGGCACCGGTCTCGGCGTCGACGAAGTAGGCGAGCACCGGCAGGTTGTGCGCCTCGGCCCACTCCTCGCTGCCCAGGAGCACGGTGGACGCGCCGTCGGTCAGCGGCGTCGAGTTGCCGGCGGTCATGGTGGCCTGATCGCCGAACGCCTTGCCGAACGCCGGCGCCAGCTTGGCCAGCTTCTCGACCGACGAGTCCGCCCGCAGATTCTGGTCGCGGGTCAGGCCGAGGAACGGGGTGATGAGGTCGTCGAGGAACCCGCGGTCGTAGGCGGCGGCGAGGTTGCGGTGCGAGGCCGCGGCCAGCTCGTCCTGGGCCGCACGGCTGATGTCCCACTCAAGGGTGGTGACGGCCTGGTGCTCGCCCATCGACAGCCCGGTGCGCGGCTCGGAGTTCACCGGGATGTTCGGCACCAGCTGCTGCGGGCGGATCCCGGCGAGAGCCTTGAGCCGCGCGCCCACCGACTTGGCGCGGTTGGCCGCGAGCAGCACCTGGCGCAGGTCCTCGTTCACCGCGATCGGGGCGTCGGAGGTGGTGTCGACGCCCGCGGCGATGGCCGAGTCCACCTGGCGCAGCGCGATCTTGTTCGCGGTGAGGATGACCGTCTCCAGCCCGGTGCCGCAGGCCTGCTGCACGTCGTAGGCCGGGGTCGTGGGGTCCAGGCGCGAGCCGAGGACCGATTCGCGGGAGAGGTTGAAGTCGCGGCTGTGCTTGAGCACGGCGCCGGCGGCGACCTCGCCCACCCGCTGGCCCTGCAGCCCGAAGCGGGCGACCAGCCCGTCGAGCGCAGCGGTGAGCATGTCCTGGTTCGACGCGTGCGCGTACGGGCCGTTGGACCGGGCGAAGGGGATGCGGTTGCCGCCCAGGACGGCGGCGCGGCGAGTGGCGGCAGGATTCACGATAACCACGGTATCCGCTACTTTGGGTTGCGTGAAAGAGCGTGTGGCCGGGGTTACGGGCGCGGCCGAGCCGGACGCGGCCCGCACCCCCGGGTCGACGGGCGGGCGGCGCGCTGGACCGAGCACCGGGCCACCCGCCGCGAGGAGCTCATCGACGCCGCGATCGCGGCCATCAACGAGCTCGGCAGCGACGTCGGCATGGACCAGATCGCGGCGGTGGCCAACACCAGCAAGCCGGTCATCTACCGCTACTTCGCCGACAAGGACGAGCTGTCGCGGGCGGTCGGGTCGCGGGTGGTGCGCCAGATCGTCGAGGCCCTGCTCAACGTCCGCGACGACCCAGACCCCCGAGTGCTGCTCGGCGCCAGCATCGACGCCTACCTGCAGCTGGTCGAGGACAACCCGCAGCTGTTCCGCTTCGCCACCCAGAACCGCGTGTTCAACGAAGCCGTCGTCGGCACCAGCGCCGCGCAGGGCTTCAGCCACGCCATCGTCGACGTGCTCACCGCGTCACTCGGCGAGCAGCTGCGCTCGATCGGCCTCGACCCGGCCGGCGCGAGCCCGTGGGGCGAAGGCGCCGTGGGCTTCATCCGAGCCGCAAGCCTGTGGTGGCTCGACCACCCTGAGGCGATGACCCGCGCGCAGCTCACCGCCTACCTCGCCGCGTTGCTGTGGGGTGGCGGCGCAGGAATCTTCCAGGCCGCGGGTCGCGACGTGGACGCGCGCCCGCCCACCGGGGTGTTCCGGCCGCTGCCCGGCGCGCCGCAGCCAGCGCCCTGACCTACCCCGCGCGTCAACCGCGTGTTGGATCGTCTTGCACGGCGCTGTGCGCCGGGAAAGTGTCGCATCGGGCTGCGGCGCCCCATCGCGGATCCGTCGCGTCACGTGCCGTTCACCGCCCGGACACCCGGTCGCCACCCCGGTAACACCTGCGTCTCGACGCGATGTATCGTGCTGATACATCGCGTCGAAATAGAGAGGTGGGTTGCATGCTGGAGATCGCCGTACTCGGGTTGCTCAACGAGAGCCCGATGCACGGGTACGAGCTCCGCAAGCGCCTCTCCGAACTGCTCGGCACGTTCCGGGCGTTTTCCTACGGTTCGCTCTACCCCACGCTGCGGCGATTGTCCGAGGCCGGGTGGATCTCCGAGGAAGCACCGAACCCGGAGCTCGAGCCGCCCGCGGCCGCGCGGTCCCGGCGGGGCAAGCGCGTCTACCAGCTGACCGCCGAGGGCAAGGAGCACCTCGCCGACCTGCTGGCCGACGTCGGTCCCGACGCCTTCGACGACGAGGGTTTCGGCGCGCGACTGGCGTTCTTCGCCCAGACCCGCTCCGACATCCGCCTGCAGATCCTCGAGGGCCGGCGCCGCCGCGTCGAGGAACAGCGGGAAGGCCTGCGCAGCACGCTGGGCCGCACCGGCCGGCGCGTCGACCGCTACACCCGCACGCTGCACGAACACGGCCTGGAGTCCGTGGACCGCGAGGTCCGCTGGCTCACCGAGCTCATCGAGAGCGAACGGGCCGACCACCGCACCGAGAAGTGATCATCCCACCCTCGTACCACCCCGAATAAGAAGGAGGAGCCTTGATGGCTTCGCAGTCCGCGGCCGGCATCCGGGTCGCAATCGTCGGCGTCGGCAACTGCGCCGCATCGCTCGTCCAAGGCGTGCACTTCTACCGCGACGCCGACCCGAGCCAGAAGGTCCCGGGCCTGATGCACGTGAACTTCGGCCCGTACCACGTCAGCGACATCGAGTTCGTCGCCGCGTTCGACGTCGACGCCAAGAAGGTCGGCCTGGACCTCTCGCAGGCCATCCTGGCCAGCGAGAACAACACGATCAAGATCTGCGACGTTCCGCAGCTCGACGTCCCCGTGCAGCGCGGACACACCCTCGACGGCCTCGGCAAGTACTACCGCGAGACGATCGAGGAGTCCCTCGAGGAGCCGGTCGACGTAGTGCAGGTCCTCAAGGACCAGGCCGTCGACGTCCTGATCTGCTACCTGCCCGTCGGTTCCGAGGACGCCGCGAAGTTCTACGCGCAGTGCGCCATCGACGCCAAGGTGGCCTTCGTCAACGCCCTGCCCGTCTTCATCGCCTCGACCCCCGAGTGGGCCAAGAAGTTCGAGGACGCGGGCGTGGCCATCGTCGGTGACGACATCAAGTCGCAGGTGGGCGCCACCATCACCCACCGCGTGCTGACCAAGTTGTTCGAGGACCGCGGCGTGGAGGTGCAGCGCACCTACCAGCTCAACGTCGGCGGCAACATGGACTTCAAGAACATGCTCGAGCGCGACCGGCTGGAGTCCAAGAAGATCAGCAAGACCCAGTCCGTCACCTCGCAGGTGCCCGACCGCGACATGGGCGAGCGCAACGTGCACATCGGCCCGTCGGACTACGTCGCCTGGCTCGACGACCGCAAGTGGGCCTTCGTGCGGCTCGAGGGCAAGACCTTCGGTGACGTGCCGCTGAACCTCGAGTACAAGCTCGAGGTGTGGGACTCGCCGAACTCCGCCGGCATCATCATCGACGCCCTGCGCGCCGCGAAGATCGCCAAGGACCGCGGCATCGGCGGCGCGATCCTGTCCGCGTCGAGCTACTTCATGAAGTCGCCGCCGGTGCAGTACTTCGACGACGACGCGCGGCAGGCCGTCCAGGACTTCATCGACGGCACGGTCGAGCGCTAAGGACCAGCAGGCTCGACGACGAAGGCCGGTTCCCGCCAGGGAGCCGGCCTTCGCGCCGTCAGTTCAGCGACGGGTCCGCAGGGTAGGTCGAGAGCAGGCGCAGGGGCCCGGGCTGGCGGCCCAGCACCTCGCGCCACATCGTGCGGGGCTGGTCGGTGAACAGATCGGCCGGGCTGCCCGGCACCACCCACCACGCGCCCTCGGCCAGCTCGCCGTCGAGCTGGTCGGGCGCCCAGCCCGCGTGCCCCGCGAAGACCCGCAGCCGCCGGGCGTTCGGGGCGATCACGGCAACGTCGCCGTCCAGGTCCACGGTGGACACCCCGTCGACGACCTCCTTGTAGGCCGCGCCGTCACGCTCGAGGGCGTCGCCGTGCACCTCGCCCAGGCACAGGGCGCCGTCCGGCTGCACCGGGCCGCCGCCGAAGACGACCGCCGGGCCGCTGACCGCGTCGTGCCAGTCGGGCAGCACCTGCCCTACCGGGGTGTGGCTCGGCCGGTTCAGCACCACCCCGACCGTGCCGCCGCCGTCGTGCTCGAGCAGGTAGATCACCGTGCGGGAGAAGTGCGGGTCGGTGAGCAGCGGCGTGGCCACGAGCAGCCGCCCGGCGGCCGGCGTGGTCCCGACCACCGCCGCCCAGTCCGCCGCCATGAACCCATCTTCGCGCCTGACCGCCCGCTGGGCCAGCCACACCCCGCGGGCACGTAATCTGCGGGCGTGGCGCGCCGCAGGCATCTCGTGGCCGCCCTCACCGACCCCGGCTTCCGCCGCCTGCTCTCGCTGCGCCTCGCCTGCCAGTTCGGCGACGGGGTCTTCCAGGCGAGCCTGGCCGGCGCGGTGCTGTTCAACCCGGAACGGCAGGCGCACCCGGCCGACATCGCCGCCGGGTTCGCGGTGCTGCTGCTCCCTTACTCCGCCGTCGGCCCGTTCGCCGGCGTGCTGCTGGACCGATGGTCGCGTCAGCGCGTGCTCGTGGTCGCGAACCTGGCCCGCGCGGTGGTGGTGGCGGCGGTGGCGGGCGAGATCGCCGGCGGACTCGGCGGCCTCGGCTTCTACGCCAGCGCGCTCGTCGTCATCTCGCTGAGCCGCTTCGTGCTCTCGGCGCTGAGCGCTGCGCTGCCGCACGTGGTGGCCGGCACCGAACTGGTCACCGCGAACGCCCTGAGCACGACGGCCGGCACCGTGGTCACCGCGCTCGGCGGCGGCGCGGCGATCGGCGCGCGGGCGCTGATCGGGGACTCCGACGCCGCCTACGCCGCGGTGGCCGTATGCGCCGTGCTGCCCTACCTGCTCGCCTGTGCCGTCGCGGCCGGTTTCGCGCGAACCGCCCTCGGCCCCTCGGCCGGTGAGCGGGCCGCGCGCGAGTCGGCCCGGGAGGTGGCGCGCGGTCTGCTGGCCGGCCTCGCGCACGTCCGCGCGACCCCGCCGGTGCGCAACGCCCTGCTGGCCATAGCGGTCCACCGGCTCGGCTACGGGCTGACCACCGTGTGCACCCTGCTGCTCTACCGCAACACCTTGCACGGCCACGGGTTCTTCCGCTCCGGGCTCGCCGGGCTGAGCCAGGTGGTGGCCATGGTGGCCGTGGGCGGGGCGCTGGCCGCCGCCCTGACGCCGGTGGCCTTCCGGCGTATCGGGCCGGTGCGCTGGCCCGCCGCCGTCCTGGTGGGCGCGGCGCTCACCGACGTGGCGCTGGTGCTGCCCTACGCGCTGCCCGCCCTGTTGCTGGCCGCGTTGCTCCTGGGCTTCGCCGCGCAGTCCATCAAGATCAGCGTGGACACCCTGGTGCAGCTGCACATCGGCGACGCCTTCCGGGGCCGGGTGTTCGCCCTCTACGACACCCTGTTCAACGTCGCCCTCGTGGTCGCGGCCGTGCTCACCGCGGCGGTGCTGCCGGCCGGCGGCCGCAGCCCGGCCGCAGTCGTCGCGATCGCCGTCGCCTACGTGATCACCGCGGCCGGCTACGTCACGGCGTCGCGTTCGCCGACCACCACGCCCGCAGCTCGCTGACCGCCCGCTCGCGGCCCAGCGGGCCGTGTTCCATCCGCAACGCCAGCAGGTGCTGGTAGGCCCGGCCGACGAGCGGGCCGGGCGCGATGCCCAGCAGATCCATGATCTCGTTGCCGTCCAGGTCGGGCCGGATGCGGTCCAGCTCCTCCTGACGCGCCAGCTCGCCGATCCGCTGCTCCAACCCGTCGTAAGCCGCCGACAGCGCCGCGGCCTTGCGCTTGTTGCGGGTCGTGCAGTCGGAGCGCACGAGCTTGTGCAACCGCGCGAGCAGCGGGCCGGCGTCGACGACGTAGCGGCGCACCGCGGAATCGGTCCAGTCGGTGGTGCGGTAGCCGTAGAAGCGCAGGTGCAGGAACACCAGCTGCCCGACGTCGTCGATGATCTCCTTGGAGTAGCGCAGGGCCTTGAGCCGCTTGCGGGCCAGCCGCGCGCCGACCACCTCGTGATGGTGGAACGTGACCCGGCCACCGGGCAGGAACGCGCGGGTGGCCGGTTTGCCGACGTCGTGCAGCACCGCCGCCCAACGCAGCACCAGGTCGGGCGGTTCACCGGCCGCCCGCTCCAGGCCGATGGCCTGGTCGAGCACCTGCAGCGTATGGGCGTAGACGTCCTTGTGCTGGCCGTGTTCGTCGGCCGCCATCCGCAGCGCGGGCAGCTCGGGCAGCACGACCTCGGCCAGGCCCGACTCCACCAGCACCTCCAGCCCGGCGCGGGGGGCCTCGCCCAGCAGCAGTTTCGACAGCTCCGCCTGCACCCGCTCGGTCGTGATGCGGCCCAGCTGCGGGGCCAGCTCGCGCATCGCCGCGGCGACCTCCGGGTCGAGGGACACCCCCAGCGTCGACACGAAGCGGGCGGCGCGCAGCATCCGCAGCGGGTCGTCGGTGAACGACTCCTGCGGCGTTCCCGGGGTGCGCAGCACGCCACGGGCCAGGTCGGCCAGGCCGCCGTAGGGGTCGGTGAACACCCGGTCGCCGGTCACCGAGACCGCCATGGCGTTCATCGTGAAGTCGCGCCGGCGCAGGTCGTCGGCCAGCGAGTCACCGAAGGCCACCTGCGGGTTACGGCTCACCCGGTCGTAGCGATCGGCGCGGTAGGTGGTGATCTCGCAGGCCACCCCGCCGACGCGGGCGCCGACCGTGCCGTACTCGATGCCGGTGGTCCACGTCGCCGAGGCCAGGGGTTCGACCAGCTCGAGGATCTGCTCGGGCCGGGCGTCGGTGGTGAAGTCCAGGTCCACGCACGGGCGGTTCATCAGCGCGTCGCGCACCGGGCCGCCCACCAGGTGCAGCGCCCGGCCCGCGTCGGCGAAGGCGGCCCCGAGGGCCACCGCCTGATCGGCCAACGGGACGAGATCGGCCGGGGAGCCGGTCATCCGGCGGTCCGGCCGAACCGGGTCGACGGGCGGGCGGGGCTGGCGGCACGCGGGGTCACGGACGGCCAGAGTACGGCGCCTCCGGTTACCATCGGGCCATGTCCCCGACCCCTGCGGAACGCCCCGGCCGGGACCAGTCCCCAGCCCCCGGGCGCGCCTCCGCCGGGTCGGACCAGGGCGCCGGCCGGCCCGGGCTCCCCGGCGGGAAGGGCGGGCGGCGCCGCGCGCGCCGGTGGCTGCGCCAGGTCGACGAGTTCAGCGCGGGCGGCCTGGTGGTCGACCTCGCCGCCACCGAACCGCGCGGGGCGTTGATCGGGCGCACCGACCGCCAGGGCCGGTTGATGTGGTCCCTGCCGAAGGGGCACATCGAGGCCGGCGAGACCGCGGAGCAGGCCGCGGTGCGCGAGGTCGAGGAGGAGACCGGCATCGCCGGGGAGATCGTGGCCGAACTCGGCACGATCGACTTCTGGTTCGTGGCCGAGGGCCGGCGCATCCACAAGACCGTCCAGCACTACCTCCTGCGCCGGGTCGGCGGCGAGCTGTCCGACGCCGACATCGAGGTCGACGAGGTGGCGTGGGTGCCGCTGTCCGAGATCCGGGCGCAACTGGCCTATCCGGACGAGCGCGGGCTGGTCGACACCGCGGGCAGGTTGCTCGCGGACACCGCGTGACCCGGACCGGCGCCGCCCGCGCAGCCCGCGCGGCCCTCGCTCCGCGGCTGGCCGCCGCGCTGCTCGCCGCGGTGGCGGGAATCGCCGGTCTCGCCCTCGGCACCGACCGGGCCGCGGCACAGACCGGACGCAGCGGCGGCGTCTCGGTGCGCGTGGTCGACCTCTCACCCTCGACCCCGGCCCGCTCGGCCGCCAAGCGCCCGCTGCTGGTCACCCTCGACCTCACCAACACCACCGGGGCGGCCCTCCACGACGTGCGGATCGTCGGGCGGCGCGGCGACCCGCTCACGACGCAGGCCCGCCTGGACCAGCTGCTGGCCGCCAGGACGCCCACACCCAGCGGCATCGACATCCCCACGGCGAAGCCCGTGCGGATCGACCTGCCCGCCGACGGCGTGGCCCACAGGGTGGTCTTCCGGTCGACCTACGGCGTCCCCTCCGGTTCCGGCGTGTGCCAGTGCGCCGACCGCGGCGTCTACCCCCTCTTCTTCACCGCCGAGCACGCCGACGACGCGGGGATCGTCAAGGACCTCGACACCGCCGTCACCTTCCTGCCGTCGTTCCTCGTGAGACCGAAGCCGGTCGGGGTGAGCTGGGTGTGGCCGCTGATCGACCGGCCACACCGGCTCAGTGGCAGCACCGTGTTCACCGACGACGCGCTGGCCACCGAGGTCAACCCCGGCGGCCGGCTGGACCGGGCCCTGGCCACCGTGGAGCAGGTCGCCGACCAGGTGCCGCTCACCCTCGTCGTCGACCCCGAGCTGCTCGACGAGCTCGAGGTAATGGCCGCGGGCAAGTACACCGTCGACACCGGCAGCGCTGCGCCGGTCCCCGGCACCGGGGCCGGTGCCGCCCGCACCTGGCTGAACCGGTTCACCGGGGTGCTCGACGGCCACCCCGAGGTCGCTGTCGGGTTCACCCCGTACGCCGATCCGGACATCCCCTCGCTGTCGCTGCAGAACCTGCGCTGGCGCACCGCCATGCCCACCGACATGACGGCGCGGGTGCGCTCCGCACTCGGCGGGCGCGCCCTCGACTACCGCCTGGGCTGGCCCGCGTCCGGGGCGTACACGCGCAGGTCGCTGGCGACGCTGGCCGGCTCGGGCACGCGGTCGGTCCTGCTGTCGAGCACCGACGTGACCCCCCGCGACGGCGCCGGCGGCGGCGTGGTCTCGGGCATCGCCGCCGTGCGTTCGGGAGGGCACACCCTGACCGCGGGCCTGCTGGACCCCGCGCTGCAGGGTGACGTCGCCGCCAGCCTCGACGTCTCGGCGCCGAGCGCGACCCGGCTGCCCGCGCTGCTCAGCGGCATCGCGATCCGCGCCGCCGAACAGCCGCAGGACACGCACACGGTGGTACTCACCCCACCGCGCTACGTCGACACCGACCCGGACACCGCCGCTCACGTCATCACCGCGACCAGCCGGTCACCGTTCAGCGCCCCCATCGCACTGGCCGACGCGCTCTCGCCCACCCGGCGCCCCGACACGCACAGCAGCCTGGTCGCGTTCCCGTCCACGACCCGCACCCTGCCGTCGCAGATAACCAGCTCGGCCGCCGACACCACCTCGACCCTGCCGGCGGTCGACTCCATGCTCTCCGGCGTCGGCCGGGCCGCCTCGGGCGCCGCCGCCGAGCTCCCGGTCGCGCTACAGCGCACGGAGTCCTCGTACTGGCTCAGCCACCCGGGCACCGGGAAGGCGTTCGCCGACGCGCTCAACCGCCGGGTGCACGACCTCGCCGACGGCGTGCGCATCGTGCCGCCGTCCTCCGGCGTCTACACGCTGGCCTCCAGCAACGCGAGGATGCCGGTCACCGTGGAGAACAAGCTCAACTACCCGGTGCAGGTGCGCGTGCGCGTGCACACCGACAACGGCCTGCCCGGGTTCGCCGCCCGCGACATCGGCGCGCAGCGCATCGAGGCCCACGCCCGGCGCACCCTGCATCTGCCGACGTCGATCGCCCGTTCCGGACGCATCCAGATCGAGGCACAGCTGCTCAGCCCGAAGCGGCAGACCCTCGGCGGCCCGGTGTCGCTCACGGTGCACAGCACCGCGTTCGGCGTCATCGGCATCATCATCACCGTCGTCGCCGGCGCGGTGCTCGCCGTGGCCCTGCTCGTGCGGCTCGCCCGCCGCCTGCTGGCGCGCCGCCGCAGACCGGGCACACCTGCCGTCCCCCCGTCGGCCGAGCGGGCCGCGTCGCCGGGGGCCGCGGCGTGACCGACACGACGGTTCGCGGCGACCCGCCCGGCGGAGCGCCCGGCGGACCGCCGGACGACGAGTGGGGCGACGCAACCCACTACGCCGGTGGCCGCCCCGTCGAACCCAGGATGTTCACCGAGGCCGACCCGATGTCCTCGCTGGTCGTCAGCGGCTGGGACGACGAGGACGAGCCGCGCTGGGGCCGCACCACCTACAACGGCCGGCGCCGGGGCCGCAAACGGCACCGGCACGCCGATCCGGCCGTGGCTACGCCGGTCCACGACCACGACCACGACCACGACCACGAGCCCGCGCACGCCGCGGAGCCGCCGGAGGGGGCACCCGACGACAGCGCCGACCGCACCGCGGCCCTCGCCGTCGAGACCCAGGCGATCGACACCGCGGCGGCAGAAGGCGGGGCGGCCGCGCCGCCGCGCACGCCGGACAAGAGCTTGATGGCCAATACCCGTTCGATGGCCGTGGCCAGTCTGGCCAGCCGGGTCACCGGCTTCCTGCGCAGCGTCCTGATCGTGGCCGCACTGGGTACCGGCAGCGTCGGCAACGCCTACAACAGCGGCAACAACCTGCCGAACATGATCTACGAGCTGCTGCTCGGTGGCGTGCTCTCGAGCGTGCTGATCCCGTTGCTGGTCAAGGCCGAGGACGAGGACGAGGACGGCGGGCTGGCCTACACGCAACGGCTGCTGTCCATCGCCACCGCCGCCCTGGGCGTGATGACGCTGCTGGTGGTCGCGGCCGCCCCGTGGATCGCCGCGGCGTTCGTCCCGCCGGGATCGGGCCGCGAGCTGACCGGCGTGTTCGCCACCCTCCTGCTGCCCGAGATCTTCTTCTACGGCCTCGGCGCGATGTTCATGGCCGTGCTCAACATCAAGCACGTCTACGGCCCAGGGGCCTGGGCGCCGCTGCTGAACAACGTGATCATGATGGTCACGGTGCTGGTCTTCTGGCTGCTGCCGGGCCCGGCCAGCCTCAACCCGGCCACGATGACCACCGCGCAGGTGCTGGTGATCGGCGTCGGCACCACGCTGGGCATCGCCGCCCAGGCCCTGGTGCTGGTCCCGGCTCTGCGCCGGACCGGTTTCCGGTGGGCCTGGCGCTTCCGGGCCCGCGCCGGCGAGAAGGACCGGCTCAGGGAGATCGGGCACCTGGCCGGCTGGGTCCTCGGCTACGTCGTGGTCAGCCAGGTCGGCGTCTCTGTCATCCAGAAGGTCGGTAACGACAACGGCGGGTTCACCGTCTTCACCAACGTCGACCTGCTGTTCCAGATGCCCTACGGCATCCTCGTCGTCTCGGTGCTGACCGCCATCATGCCGCGACTGTCGCGCGCCGCGGTCCGCGCCGACAACGCGGCCGTGGTGGCCGACCTGTCACTGGGCGCGCGCCTGTCGGCGGTCGCACTGGTACCCATCACCGCCGGGTTGATCGCCCTCGGACCGGTCACCGGCGTGACCCTGTTCGCCCACGGCGAGACATCCGACTCCAGCGCGCACCTGATGGGAACCGCGCTCGCCTGGTCGGCGTTCGGGCTGTTCCCGTTCGCACTGGTCATGCTGCAGCTGCGGGTCTTCTACGCCATGCGCGACGGGCGCACCCCCACGCTGATCAATGCGTTCATGGTGGCGACCAAGGTCGTGCTGATCCTGGTCACCAACGCGGCCTTCACCGCGCCGGCCGGCGTCAACGTGTCCCGGCACCCGTCGGTGGCAGCGGTCGAGTGGCTCAACATCGCGACGTCCCTGTCCTACGTCGTCGGCGCGATCGCCGGGCACGTGCTGCTCGCCCGGCGCCTCGGCCGGCTCGGGTTCGCCGCGGTGGCCCGCACGGTCGGGCAGGTCGGGGTGGCCGCCGCGCTGGCCGGCGGCGCGGCCTGGGGGGTGGCCGAGGGGCTCACCTCCGCGGCCGGTACCGGGCCCGCGGGCTCGGCGCTCGGCCTGGTGGCCGGGGGCGTGGCCGGTGTCGCCGTGCTCGTCGTCGTGCTGTGGCGCATGCGGCTGGCCGACGTGCGCGAAGTGCTGGCGATGGCGCGCCGCTGAGCTCGGGCCGGGAATCGCGCGGTCCCTAGGATGGTTGCAGCGAGCAGACGGAGAAGAGGCAGCAGTGACCCATCGCAACGTCATCATCGTGGGCTCCGGGCCCGCCGGTTACACGGCCGCGCTGTACACCGCGCGCGCCGACCTGTCACCCCTGGTGTTCGAGGGCTCGCAGTACGGCGGCGCGCTGATGAACACCACCGAGGTCGAGAACTTCCCCGGGTTCCCCGAGGGCATTCTGGGCCCGGACCTGATGAATCACATCCGCGGGCAGGCCGAGCGCTTCGGCGCCGAACTGGTCAGCGACGACGTCGTCTCGGTCGACCTCACCGGACCTGTCAAGACGGTGCGCACGCACAGTGCGGAGTACACCGCGGACGCGGTTATCCTGTCAACCGGTTCGGCCTATCGCAAGCTGGGGCTGGCTCGCGAGGACGAGCTGTCCGGTCACGGCGTCTCATGGTGCGCCACCTGTGACGGGTTCTTCTTCCGGGGCAAGGACATCGCCGTGGTCGGCGGCGGCGACACCGCCATGGAAGAGGCCACCTTCCTGACCCGCTTCGCCGATTCGGTCACCGTGGTGCACCGCCGTGACATGTTGCGGGCCAGCCGGATCATGGCCGACCGCGCGGAGAGCAACGAGAAGATCCGGTGGGCGTGGAACAGCGAGGTCGCCGACATCCACGGCGACGGGACGGTCACCGGCATCCGGCTGCGCGACACCACCACCGGCGCGGAGCGCGACCTCGAGGTCGGCGGGCTGTTCATCGCGATCGGGCACGAACCGCGCAGCGAGCTGGTCCGCGGGCAGGTCGACCTCGACGACGAGGGCTACATCCGCACGGGCCAGGGCACGCACACCAACCTCGACGGCGTGTTCGCCGCCGGCGACGTCGTCGACCACACCTACCGGCAGGCGATCACCGCCGCCGGCACGGGCTGCCAGGCCGCGCTCGACGCCGAGCGCTACCTCGCCGCGCTCTCCCACCAGCGCACCACCGATGCCGAACGCACCGACCGGGTGGTCGTCACCACCGCCTGACCAGCGGGAATCCCGGCTCCCCCGACCGCGTTACACGCAGCAGGACCTACCGTCCGAACCGACACACCAGGAGGCCACCCGTGGGCGCCAACACCAAGACCGTCACCGACACCAGCTTCGCCAGCGACGTCCTCAAGGCCGACGGCCCCGTGCTCGTCGACTTCTGGGCCGAGTGGTGCGGGCCGTGTCGGCAGGTCGCCCCGGTGCTCGAGGAGATCGCCGGTGAGCAGGCCGGCAAGCTCACCATCGCCAAGCTGAACATCGACGAGAACCCCGAGACCGCGCGCAATTACCAGATCATGTCCATCCCCACGATGGGCGTGTTCCAGGGCGGCGAGCTCGTCAAGACCATCGTCGGCGCCCGCCCGAAGGCCGCGATCCTGCGCGAGCTCGACGAATACGTCAGCTGAATCCCTGCCCACGGCGGCCGGGTCCCCACGGGACCCGGCCGCTTGTGGTGCCCCACCCCACCTGAGGGCCGGACGCGCCGGGTCAGGGGGCGATTCGGTTCCCCCGGCCCGCTGAGGCAGAATGACCCGTTGGCGCCCCCCCGCAGCCGCGCTCGCCCGCAGCCACGGCGAGGTGCCGCGCGACGTGCCCCTGCACCTTCGATCCTGCGAGGCCGGTCTACGGTGATGCAGCCCTTGCGCCGCGGAGCTTCGGGCCCCGCCGTCGCCGAGGTGCGCTCGATGCTGGCCTCGATCGGCCTGCTCGACAACACCGACTCCTCGGCCGCCGCCCTTTTCGACGACGCCGCCGAACTCGCGCTCCGCCATTTCCAACAGCGGCGCGGGCTGTCGGTCGACGGCGTCGTCGGGGCCGAGACCTACGCCGCGCTCAACGGGGCGCACTGGCGCCTCGGCGATCGCGTCCTCGCCCACGAGTCCGGCCAGCAGCAAAGCGGTGACGACGTCGCCGCGCTGCAGACCCAGCTGATGGAACTCGGGTATCACCTCAGCCGCGCCGACGGGGTCTTCGGCCCGCTCACCGCCGAGGCGTTGCGCAGCTTCCAGCGCGATTCCGGCCTGGTCCGCGACGGCATCTGCGGCCCGGCCACGATGCGGGCGCTGCGCCAGCTCGGTCGCCGGGTCGTCGGCGGGCGCCCCCAGCTGCTGCGCGACCTGATCGCCGTGGCCGACGCCGGCCCCAGCCTGCTGGGTAAGCGCATCGTCCTGGATCCCGGACACGGCGGCGGTGACACCGGCATCGTCGCCGACGGCCTGGCCGAGGCCGAGCTCGCCTGGGACCTGGTCTCGCGCCTGGACGGACGGCTGAACGCCCTCGGCGTGCAGACCTGGCTCACTCGCGGGCCGAACAACGGGGCCGGCGAACAGCAGCGTGCCGAGCTGGCGAACGCCGTCAACGCCGATCTCGTGCTGTCCGTGCATGTTGACGGGTTCGCCTCGCCGCACGCCAACGGGGTCGCCGCCTACTTCTACGGAGCCGGTGAATCGCACTCGACCATCGGCGAACGGCTGGCCGACCTCGCGCAGCGCGAGATCGTCGCCCGTACCGGTCTGCGCGACTGTCACGTGCACGGCAAGAGCTGGGGGTTGCTGCGGATGACCCGCATGCCGGCGGTCCGGGTCGAGGTCGGTTATCTGACCTCGGCCGACGACCGGGCCCGGCTGCGTGACCCACAGTTCCGCGACACGGTGGCCGAGAGCCTGCTCGTCGCCGTCCAGCGGCTGTACCTGCCCGACGCCGACGATCCGCCGACCGGTGTCATGCAGATGCCGGCCGCCGTCTGACCAACCTGTCAAGCTGTCAACGCGACAGCACCGGTGTCTGGATGGACGAGATCAGCCGCTCCAACGCGTACTCGACGTCTTCCTTCCAGGTGGCGGTCGACCGGATGTCCAGGCGCAGCCGCGGCGTGCGCGGGTGCGGGCGGACCGTCTTGAAACCGACCGCGCGCAGGTAGCCCGCCGGCAGCAGGCAATGCAGCTCGCCGTCGGCATAGTCACCCACGGCACCGGACCGGCCGAAGGCCTCGATCGCGCGGATACCGCGGCGCACGATCTCACGGGCCACGGCCTGGACCAGCACCCGACCGAGCCCGCTGCCCCGGAATTCCGGCATCAGCCGTGCCGTCATCAACAGCACCGCGTCGGCGCCCACCGGTGACGTCGGGAAGGCTGCGGCCCGCGGCACGTACGCGGGCGGTGCGAACAACACGTAGCCGGCGGGCACGCCGTCGACGTAGGCGATCTGCCCGCACGACCCCCATTCGAGCAGCGTGTCCGAGACCCACGCCTCCTTCTCCAGGTCGGTGTCCGCGGCCCGCTGCGCGCGTTCACCGGACACCGGGTCCAGCTCCCAGTACACACAGGACCGGCACGGTGCCGGCAGGTCCGACAGGTTGTCCAGGGTGACGCCGGCCAGCCGTCGCGACACCGGGAACCAACCTGTCTACAGGTCGCCGCGGTAGGTCGACAGGAAGTCGCCGAGCCGGCCGATCGCGTCGAGCAGGTCATCGGTACGCGGCAGCGTGACGATGCGCAGGTGGTCCGGGGCGCGCCAGTTGAAGCCGGTCCCCTGCACGACGAGGACGTGTTGCTCGCGCAGCAGCTCCAGCACGAATCGCTGGTCGTCGACGATCGGGTACTGCTCAGGATCCAGGCGTGGAAACACGTACAACGCGCCCTTCGGCTGCACGCAGCTCACCCCGGGAATGGCCTGCAGGGCCTTCACCGCGGCGTCGCGCTGCTCCAGCAGCCGGCCGCCGGGCAGCACGAGGTCGCGGATGCTCTGCCGTCCCCCGAGCGCGACCTGCACGGCGTGCTGTGCGGGCACGTTGGCGCACAGGCGCATGTTGGCCAGGATGGTGATGCCCTCGAGATAGCTGCGCGCATGCGCCTTCGGCCCGGTGACGACGAGCCAGCCGGACCGGAAGCCGGCCAACCGGTACGCCTTGGACAGCCCGTTGAAGGTCAGGGTGAACACGTCGGGCGCCACCGACGCGAAACAGTGGTGCTCGGCGTCGTCGTAGAGGATCTTGTCGTAGATCTCGTCGGCGAGCACGACGAGGTCGTGTTCGCGGGCGAGGTCGGCCATCGCTTCGAGGGTCGGCCGGGAGTAGACCGCACCGGTGGGGTTGTTCGGGTTGATCACCACGATCGCCTTGGTGCGCTCGGTGACCTTGGCCCGAAGGTCCTCGAGGTCCGGCTCCCAGCCGGAGGCTTCGTCGCAGTAGTAGTGCACGGGACGGCCGCCGGCCAGCTGGGTCGACGCGGTCCACAGGGGGTAGTCCGGAGCCGGGACGAGCACCTCGTCACCGTCGTCGAGCAGCGCCTGCAAGCTGATGGTGATCAACTCGCTGACGCCGTTGCCGAGCCAGACGTCGTCGACGTCGGTGATGTCGACGCCGCGCTCCTGATAGTGCTGGACGACGGCGGTGCGGGCCGAGAACAGCCCGCGCGAATCGCAGTACCCCTGGGCCTGCGGAAGGTTGCGCACGACGTCGACGAGGATCTCGTCGGGGGCCTCGAACCCGAACGGTGCCGGGTTGCCGATGTTGAGCTTGATGATCCGCCGGCCCTCGTCCTCCAGGCGCTTGGCCTCCTCGAGGACCGGCCCGCGGATGTCGTAGCAGACGTCGAGCAGCTTGCGCGACTGCATCAGGTCGTGGGGCACGCGTTCACGATGACACACTCGCCGGGCCCCGGCAGGCGAATTGCGCGCCCCGCTCACCGCTCGCACACCCTGTCGGCAGACTGGGCCCATGGAACTGCGTGACGCGGTCCGCTCGCGGCGGATGACCCGCTCGTACGACCCCGACCGGCCGGTGGAGCGCACGACGCTCAGAATGCTGCTCAACCTCGCAATTCGGGCGCCGTCGGCGGGCCATACCCAAGGGTGGCGATTTCTCGTACTGGATGACATAACATCGCGCGCGCGGTTCTGGTCAGCCACCTCGAACGGTCCGGCGGACGGTTGGCTCACCCGGATGAGCACCGCCCCCGCCCTGGTGGTCTGCTTCGCCGACCGCGAGGCCTACCTGGACCGCTATGCCGAGGCGGACAAGGGGTGGACGGACCGCGACGAGGCCCGCTGGCCGATCCCCTACTGGCACGTCGACACCGGCATGGCGGCGATGATCTTGCTGCTCGCCGCGCAGGACGCGGGCCTGGCCGCCTGCTTCTTCGGCGTGCCCGGCGAGACCTGGCCGGCCCTGTTCGAGGCCTTCGCCGTGCCCGACCGGCTCGCACCGGTCGGGGTGGTGAGCCTCGGCTACCCCGCGCCGGACCTGCGCTCACCCTCGCTGAAGCGGGGCCGGCGCAGTGTGGACGAGGTGGTCAGTTACGGCTCGTTCGGCTGAGCGGCCGGCCCGCGCTGCGCGGACAGCTGCGGCGCCATGACCGCGACGATGCGCTCCAGGTCGTCGATGGAGGCGAACTCGACGCTGATCCGCCCCTTGCGCCGGCCGAGCTCCACGCGCACCCGCGTGTCGTAGAGGTCGGACAGCTTGTCGGCGAGTTCGGCCGCCGCCGGCGCGCTGATCTTGGGCGCCGGCGCCCGGCGCGTGCTCTTGCGGGTGCCGCCGCTGCGGATGAGGGTGACCAGCTCCTCCGTGGCCCGCACCGACAGGCCCTCGGCCACGATGCGCGCCGCGAGCTCGTCCTGCTGGTCGGTGTCGTCCAGGCCCAGCAACGCCCGGGCGTGGCCCGCGGACAGGACGCCGGCGGCGACCCGGCGCTGCACGGCCAGCGGCAGGTTGAGCAACCGGATGGTGTTCGAGACCTGCGGGCGGCTGCGTCCCAGGCGCTGGGCGAGCTCGTCGTGAGTGACGCCGAACTCCTCGAGCAGCTGCTGATAGGCCGCCGCCTCCTCCAACGGATTGAGCTGCGCCCGATGGATGTTCTCCAGCAGCGCGTCACGCAGCATGGCGTCGTCGTCGGTGTCGCGCACGATCGCCGGCAGGCTGTCCAGGCCGGCCGCCGTGGCCGCGCGCAGCCGTCGCTCGCCCATCACCAGCTCGTAGCCGCCGCCCGGGTCGGGTCGGACCACGACGGGCTGCAGCACCCCGAACTCGCGGATGGAATGGGCCAGCTCGGCCAGCGCGTCCTCGTCGAAGACCTGCCGCGGCTGCTTGGCATTGGCGTGGATCTCGGCCACCGCGAGCAGTTCCAGTCGGGCCCCCGGCACCGGTTCCATCGCGGCAACGACCGCGGACTGCTCGTGGGCGCCGCCGGCGCCGCCGACCGTCGGCGGCGTCGCGGCGTCGGTGGGCGCGGCGTCGGTGGGCGCGGCGTCGCTCGCCCCGATGGTCAGGGACGGCGTCGGGGGCAGATCGGCGGGGCCATGGCGCACCTCGCCCTCGGCCGGGGCGGTGGGGATCAGCGCGCCGAGCCCGCGCCCGAGGCCGCCCCGACGCTGCTTACCGCTCATGTGCTCTCCTCGGAGGCGTCGCTCGGCGCGGGTGTCGCCCCGCGCACGGCCATCTCCCGCGCCGCCTGCAGGTACCCGATGGCGCCGCGCGAGCCGGAGTCGTAGGTGATGACCGTCTGCCCGAACCCGGGCGCCTCGGACACCCGCACATTACGGGGAATGGTCGGCGTCAGCACGAGGTCGCCGAAGTGGCGGCGCACCTCGTCGGCCACCTGGTCGGCCAGGCGAGTGCGGCTGTCATACATGGTGAGCAGCACGGTACTGACCTGCAGCGTCGGGTTCAGGTGTGAGGTCACCAGCTCGATGGTGCTCAGCAACTGGGCCAGGCCCTCGAGGGCGTAGTACTCGCACTGGATCGGGATGAGCACCTCGCGTCCGGCCACCAGCGCGTTGAGGGTGAGCAGGCCCAGTGACGGCGGGCAGTCGATGAGGACGTAGTCCAGATCCTCGGCCGACTCGAGGAACGTGCCGAGCGCCCGCTGCAATCGGTATTCGCGGGCCACCTGCGACGTGAGTTCGATGTCCGCGCCGGCGAGGTCGAGGGTCGCCGGAATGCAGCGCAGCGTGGGCGCGAACTCTGTCGCCTGGGCGACCTCGGCCATCGGCCGCCCGCCCAACAGCACGTCGTAGACCGAGGGCGTGCCCACTGCGTGGTCGATCCCGAGCGCCGTGCTGGCGTTGCCCTGCGGGTCGAGATCGATGAGCAGCACCTGCAGGCCGTGCAGCGCGAGGGCAGCGGCGATGTTCACTGCGCTCGTCGTCTTCCCGACGCCGCCCTTCTGGTTGGCCACGGTCAGGATTCGGGTCGCGGTCGGCTTGGGCCACCTCTCCTGCCGGATGTTGCGGACCTGCAGGGCCTGTTGCGCCTCCCGCGCGATCGGGGTGTCGAATTCGCCGACGTCCACCGAGCGCGCCGCCGACGAGTCAGTCGCTTCGGTTTCACGTGGAACATCAGCGGTGCCGAGCTCGCCCGCCGTCGCCTCGGAGCGCGCGGTGTCGTCCTCGGTCGCTGGGCCGGGCTGCGCCATCATCGGCTCCGTCGAGGGCTTGGTTTCACGTGAAACAACGCGCTCCGTACCGTCCGCGGGATCCCCGGGGTCGCCGGCGACCACCACCTCCGTTTCACGTGAAACATCGGCTGGCTCACTCATCGACGACCCTTTCTCGGTTTGGCTCGGGCCGACACCGTCAGCACGACCACGCGCACGACCTCCTCCGTCAAACCCCCGCCGAGTTCGACGAGCTCGATCTCCTCCCGGCCAGCGGGTGTGGCCATGCGGTAGGCCGCGACCTCTTCGGCCGCCGACCGCCCTTTCATCGCCAACAGCCGACCGCCGGGAACCAGCAGCGGCACGCACCACTGCGCCAAGCGCGCCAGCGGGGCGACGGCACGTGCCACCACCCACGACACGTCGCCGGCAGCGCTCCGGACGCCCGGCTCCTCTGCGCGTCCCCGAACCACCCGTACCGTATCGCCGAGGCCGAGCTCGCGCACCGCTGTCTCGAGAAACCGCGTCCGGCGCAACATCGGTTCGACGAGTGCCACTCGCAGGTCGGGGCGGCGCACGGCGAGCGCCAGGCCGGGCAGGCCGGCGCCGCTGCCCACATCGACAACGGCGGCGCCTCTCGGCAGCAGGTCACCCACCAGTGCGCAGTTGAGCAGGTGCCGCTCCCAGAGGCGCGGGACCTCGCGGGGCCCGAGCAGGCCGTGGGCGACGCCGTCGCCGGCCAGCAACTGCGCGTACTGCTCGGCCAGCGGCAGCCGATCGGCGAAGATCAGCTGCGCCGCGGCCGGCGGACGGACCAGACCCGGCCGCGGTCCGGTCACCGAGCCAGGAGCACGACGACCCGGCGATGGGGCTCCTCGCCCTCGGACTCACTGGTCACGCCGTCGATCGCGGCGATCGCGTCGTGCACCACCTTGCGCTCGAACGGATTCATCGGGGCCAGTCGCGCGTCGTCGCCGGAGTCGAGCACCGCCTGGGCGGTCTCACCGGCCAGCGTGCGCAACTGCTCGCGCCGCGCCTGCCGGTGGCCGCTGACGTCGAGCATCAGCCGGCTGCGATTGCCGGTCTGCTGTTGGACGGCCAACCGGGTCAGCTCCTGCAGCGCGTCCAGAGTCTCGCCGCGAGGGCCGACGAGCGAGCGCAGGTCACTGCCGACGACGGCCACCACGGCCCGGTCGTTCTCCACGTCCAGGTCGATGTCGCCGTCGTAATCGGCGATGTCGAGCAACCGCTCGAGGTAGTCGGCGGCGATGTCACCCTCACGCACGAGCTGCGAGTTGCGCGAATCCTCGCCGGGGCCCGGCTGGGGCTGCTCGTCCTCGGCCTCGGGAACCGCGTCGGTCAGGCTGTGCACGTCGGTGTCGCTCATCGCTGGAGTGTTCCTCTCGGTCGGCGGCTGCCGGGGGTCGGTCAGCGCCGCTTCTTGGACTGGGTCGGCCGCTTGGCCGGGGGTCGCTTGCCGTTGGGCCGGCTCGGTCGTTGTCCCGGACGTGGCACGGAGCTGCGAGTGGCCCCGGCGGTGTCGCCGCCGGGCGCCGAGCTACTGACGCGCCGATCGCCCTTGGACGTGGGGATCTCGCCGGACGCATCGGCCTTCGGTTTGTCCACCGCCGGCTTGGTCAACGAGGGCTTGGCCGTCCGCGCCGGCTTCTGCCCCACCTTCGGTGCCAGGGTGCGGCCGAGCTGGCCGACCGGCTTCTCCGGTTCGTCGGTGGGCGGGTGGAAGCGCACGATGTAGGCCTGCTGGCCCAGCGTCCAGGTGTTATTGGTGAACCAGTACAGCAGCACGCCCAGGGGGAAGTTGAACAGCAGGCCCGAGGCGAGGACGCCGATCGGGATCACGTAGAGCATCAGCCGCTGCACGGTGGCCGCGGTGCCCTCGGGTGCGGTGGTGGCGTTCGCCCGCACCAGCAACTGGGTGCTGAACGTGGCCGCCGCGCTGATGATCAGCAGGATGATCAGCACGATGCGCGTCGAGCTCGGGTCGCCGCCGAGCTGGCGGACGAGCGTGCCCGGGTCGCGGAACGACGCGGCCAGCGGCGCGTCGAAGATCTTGGCGCTCGCCGCGTGGCAGGTCTCGGCGGGGCTGAAGGTGTAGGCCGAGATGAGGTCGGTGGCCTTGTGCCCGATGTGGTGGATGCCGTTCTCGTAGGCCCCGCAGATCGAGGACTTCGCACCGTGGGTGCCGACCTTGGCCGCGTTCGAGATGTGCCGCAACACGTGATAGAGGCCGATGAACACCGGGATCTGCAGGAACATCGGCAGGCAGCCGGAGAGCGGGTTGAACCCTTCTTCCTGCTGCAGGGCCATCATCTGGCGATTGAGCTCGGCCCGGTCGTTCTTGTGCTTCTCGCGCAGCTTTTGGATCTTCGGCTGCATCTTCTGCATGTTGCGCGTGTAGTGCACCTGCTTGACGAACAGCCGGAACAGCAGGACGCGGGCGGTGATGACCAGGAAGACGACGGACAGCGCCCAGCCGAAGCCGCTGGACTGGCTGAAGCCGAGCAGGGTGAACAGATCGTGCCAGCGCAGCAACACCCACGAGACCGCGATGTACAGGAAATTGAACACTCAATTACTCCTAGGCCGCGGCTCGGACGTCGTCAGCGCGAGCAACGAGTGGCGGCACGGGGTCGTGCCCGCCGGCGTGGAACGGGTGGCAGCGCAGCAGGCGCCGCACGGCGAGCCAACTGCCGCGCAGCGCGCCGTGGGTCTCGACGGCCTCCACCGCGTACGCGCTGCAACTGGGCACGAAGCGGCACCGGGGGGTCAGCGCCGGGCTGATCGCGGTGCGGTAACCCCGCAGGACCGCCAGCAGGCAACGGGCCACCGGCGTACGCCGCGGCGTCCGGCCGGCTCATCGGCCACCGGCCAGCGTGCGCAGGGCGCGGTCGAGGTCGGCACCGAGCCGGGCCGACGTTGCGGTGCTCGCGCCCGGCAGCGCCCGCACGACGGTGCCGCTGGCCGGGGGCAGCCCGACCACCCGCGCCGACAACTGGGCGCGCAGGCGGCGACTGACCCGGTGGCGCACCACACTCGGACCGACCGCCCTGCTCACCACCAGGCCGACGACAGGGGGCGCGTCCGGGTGCAGGTCCAGGTGTTGATGGACGACCACGGCGCCGCTGCGGGTGCGCTCACCAGCGCGCACGACCGCGCTGAAGTCGGTCGAACGGCGCATGCGAACGGCTCGGGGCAACACGAGGGCGAGAAGCGGGGCGGGGGCCGGCCCGGGTCAGGCGGACAGCTCGTTGCGGCCCTTGCGACGCCGGGCGGCGATGATGGCGCGGCCCGCCCGGGTGCGCATGCGCAGCCGGAAGCCGTGGGTCTTGGCCCGGCGGCGGTTGTTCGGCTGGTAGGTGCGCTTGCTCACGGTCGGACTCCATTGTTTCGTTGACTCAGCAGGTCGGGCCACCGGCGATTCGTGGCCACGCGGGTGTGGCCTGCAACGTGCGCCGGTCATCGGGCGGCCGGATGACCGCACAAACGTAATAACGGTACGGATCGTGGCCGCCGCAGGTCAAACCGGTGGCGCAGCGAATCGGTGAACGTAGCGCGACACCCAGGCGAGCCGGAGACGACACGCCGGTGCCTATTGTCCCTCGCGAAGAACCGCTGTTAGGTTCCCCCACCGTTACTCACCGACGCGCAGGATGCGTTCGCACCGGGCCGGCGGGAGGGCAGTGGTGTCGCGCGGTGTACACAGCTTGTGGACAAGTCTGTGGATTCCGCCGACCCCACCGACCGACGGGGGCATCGTGACGTGAGACAGTCGGATGATTCCCGGCCGCGGGTCCTGCCGGGCGCACCCTGCCCGCGCCGGGTTCGCGGCGCACTTTCGCACCAACCGCGACACCTGGAGTGAGCCGTCCCGTGGACGACAGCGCCGAACTCGTCACCGTCTGGAACCGAGCCCGGCCGCGTTTCGACGATCCGTCCATCCGGCCGCAGCAGAAAGCGTGGATCGGGCTGACCCGCCCGCTCGGCCTGGTCGAGGACACCGCCCTGCTCGCGGCCCCCAACGACTTCGCCAAGGACTACCTCGAGAACCGGCTGCGCCCGCTGATCGCCTCCGTCCTCAGCGAGGAACTCGGGCGCGACATCCGAGTCGCGGTCACCGTGCAGCCACCGGACAGCCGGCTGGCGCAGGAGCAGGCCGTCGACGCCGACGGTGTACCGGTCGGCCCGGACGGCGGTGTCGACGGTGATGAGTCCGCCTACGACGACGACGCGTTCGACGACGACGACCCCCGCAGCACCCAGCTCAGCCTGCTCCACGGGCCCACGTATCGCCCACGCCACTCGGACGACGACGAGCGGGCCCGTGACGCGCGGCTGAACCCGAAGTACACCTTCGACACGTTCGTCATCGGCTCCAGCAACCGGTTCACCCACGCGGCCGCGGTGGCGGTGGCCGAGGCACCGGCGCGGGCCTACAACCCGCTGTTCATCTACGGCGACTCCGGGCTGGGCAAGACCCACCTGCTGCACGCCATCGGTCACTACGCCCGACGGCTGCAGCCCAGCCTGTCGACGCGCTACGTGTCGAGCGAGGAGTTCACCAACGACTTCATCAACTCGGTGCGCGACGACAAGATGCAGGCGTTCCAGAACCGCTACCGCAGCGTCGACGTCCTGCTCATCGACGACATCCAGTTCCTCGAGCGTGCCGAGCGCACGCAGGAGGAGTTCTTCCACACCTTCAACACGCTGCACAACGCGAACAAGCAGATCGTCATCAGCTCCGACAAGTCACCGCGCCAGCTGAACTCGCTCGAGGACCGGCTGCGAACCCGCTTCGAATGGGGCCTGATCAGCGACGTCCAGGCCCCCGACCTCGAGACGCGCATCGCGATCCTGCGCAAGAAGGCCGCGCAGGAAGGCATGAGCCCGCCGCCCGAGGTGCTCGAGTTCATCGCCTCGAAGATCCAGAGCAACATCCGCGAACTCGAGGGCGCGCTCATCCGCGTCACGGCCTTCGCCAGCCTGAACCATCAGACCGTCGAGCTCGGCCTGGCCGAGATGGTTCTCAAGGACCTGGTCGGCGAGAACAACGCCCAGGAGATCAGCGCCGCCACGATCATGGCCGTCACCGCCGAGTACTTCACGATCTCGATGGACGACCTCGTCGGCAGCTCACGCAGCCGGGTGCTCGTGAGCGCACGCCAGATGGCGATGTACCTGTGCCGCGAACTGACCGACCTGTCGCTGCCCAAGATCGGGGAGCAGTTCGGCGGCCGCGACCACACCACCGTCATGCACGCCGAGCGCAAGATCCGCGCGCAGATGACGGAGAAGATGACGGTGTTCAACCAGATCACCGAGCTCACCAGTCGGATCAAGGTCCGGGCCAGGACGTGAGCGACTCCCAGCCCGCGGCCGCACACGCTATGCACAGTGTGGGCATCCCTGTGGATAACCGAGGCCTTCGTGTGGACGACGCCTCCCGTTCATCCGCCGTCCACCACGCCGCCACCGATGCGCACAGGCTGTCCCGCCTGTCGTCCACAGGGCCGACCGGCTTCGGCGCTAGCGTTTCCGGTACCGACGCGCGGTTGTCCCCAGTGTCCACAACTGCGAAGACGACAGACGAGAATCTCTCTTCCAGGAAGCACAACGACAAGAGCGATCACCCGGTGGACGGTGTGGACAGCCCGCTCTGCGAACGGAGTACGACGTGAAGTTCCGGGTCGAACGAGATGCCCTCGCCGATGCCGTGACCTGGGCCGCCCGCAGCCTCGCGAGCCGCCCCACCCTCCCGGTCCTCGCCGGGCTGCTGCTCAAGGTCGACGGCGACCAGCTGTCGGTGTCCGGCTTCGACCTCGAGGCGTCCACCGAGGTCGACCTCGAGGTCAGTGCCGGCGCTCCGGGCGCGGCGCTGGTGTCCGGGCGGCTGCTGGCCGACATCACCCGCGCGCTGCCTCCGCACCCGGTGGACGTCACCGTCGACGGGTCACGCCTGACCATCGCCTGCGGGTCGGCCCGGTTCACGCTGCCGACGATGCCCGTCGACGACTACCCCAGGCTGCCGGCCATGCCCACGACCGCCGGCACCGTCGCCGGCGCCGAGTTCGCGGCCGCAGTGGCCCAGGTGGCCATCGCCGCCGGACGCGACGACACCCTGCCCATGCTCACCGGCGTCCGGCTCGAGATCGCCGGCGACACCCTCACCCTCGCTGCCACCGACCGCTACCGCCTCGCCGTGCGCGAGCTGGGTTGGCAGCCCGGTGACCCGGCCGCGGCCGACGTGCAGGTGCTCGTCCCGGCCCGCACCCTCGCCGACGCCGCCAAGAGCCTGGCCCACAGCGAGGCGCTGACCATCGCGCTGTCCGGTGCCGGCGGCTCCTCCGGCTCCGACGGCAGCGGCATCATCGGCTTCTCCGGCACCGCCAGCGGCAAGACCACCAGCGCGAGCCGGGCCACCACCCGCCTGCTGGACGCGACCTTCCCGCCGTACCGCTCACTGCTGCCCAGCGAGTGGGCCTCCAGCGCCGAGATCCCGGTGGCTCCGCTGGTGGAGGCGGTGCGCCGCGTCGCCCTGGTCACCGACCGCAACGCGCCCGTGCGGCTGGAGTTCGCCGATTCCGCCGTGTCACTGACCGCCGGCGGCGACGACGAGGGCCGGGCCGAGGAGCAGCTCGAGGTCAGCTACGAGGGCGAACCGATCACCACCGCGTTCAACCCGCAGTTCCTGCTCGACGGCCTCGGTGCCCTGTCCACCGGCACCGCCCGGATGCTGTTCACCTCGTCGACCAAGCCGGTCGTCCTTCGCCCGGAGGCCTCCGACGGCACCGAATACACCTACCTGATCATGCCGGTCCGGCTGCCGGGGTGAGCATCCCGGCGGACGAGTAATGCACGTCCGGCACCTGTCGGTCGCGGACTTCCGCAGTTGGACCCGGGCCGAGGTCGCCTTCGAACCCGGCGCCTCGGTGCTGGTCGGTCCGAACGGGCGGGGCAAGACGAACCTGGTCGAGGCCGTCGGCTACCTGGCCACCCTCGGCAGCCACCGGGTGGCCACGGACGCGCCGCTGATCCGCTACGGCGCCGACCGGGCGGTCGTGCGGGCCGCGGTCGTGGCCGACACCCGCGAGCAGCGCGTCGAGGTCGAGATCACCGCGGGGCGGGCGAATCGGGCGCAACGCAACGGCACCGCGGTGCCACGTCCGCGCGACATCCTCGGCGTGGTGCGCACCGTGCTGTTCGCGCCGGAGGACCTCGCCGTGGTGCGGGGCGACCCGAGCGAGCGGCGCCGTTTCCTCGACGAACTCGTCGTGGCCCGGGCGCCGCGGCTGGCCGGCGTGCGCGCGGACTACGAACGGGTCCTTCGGCAACGGGCGGCGCTGCTCAAGTCGGCCGGCGCCCTACGCCGCGGTCGCCGCCCCCCGGCCGCGGATCCCGCCAACGCCGACGGGGTCGCCGGCGTCGCGAGCACGCTCGACGTGTGGGACGCGCAGCTCGCCCAGTTCGGCGCGCAGTTGCTGCACGCCCGGCTGACCGCGGTGGCCGCGCTGGCCGAGCCGGTCGCCGCCGCCTACGCCCAGGTGGCGCCGCGCAGCGCCCCGCTGACCATCCACTACGCGAGCGGGCTGGCCGAGTCGGTGCCCGACCTCACCGCGACGGTGCCACCGCCGCCCGAGCAGCTGCAGGCCGCCTTGCTGGCGGCACTGGCCGCGGCGCGGGCGGCCGAGCTGGAGCGCGGGGTCAACCTCGTCGGCCCGCACCGCGACGACCTCGACCTCGCCCTCGGGGAGCTGCCGGTGCGCGGCTACGCCAGTCACGGCGAGGGCTGGTCGTGCGCGCTGGCCCTGCGCCTGGGCAGTTACGAGTTGTTGTGTGCCGATGCCTTGCCCGGCGGCGACCCGGTGCTGATCCTGGACGACGTGTTCGCTGAACTCGACGACGACCGGCGTGCGCAGCTGGCGCTCGCCGCGGCGAAGGCCGAGCAGACGATCGTCACCGCCGCGGTGCCCGGCGACGTCCCGGACCAGCTGGCCGCCGTGCGTTACGACGTCATGGACGGCGAGGTGCGACGTGCCGGGTGAGCGACCCGGCCGCCCCGGCGAGGACGGGCGTGGGGCCTCGGTCACACCGTTGTCCACAGGACATGGTGGAAAAACCCCCCGCTCTGGGGATAGGAACGCGGACATACCGGATCCGGACCTGAACGTCTTCTACGGCGAGCAACCTTCGGTGACGGAGGGTGAGAACAGCACGTCCCAGGATGATGATCCGACCCATGCGGCGCTGGACCGGGTCCGCGACACCGTGGCCGGCACCCCGCGCCTGCGCCGCCGTGATCGCGACCGCGCCCGGCGCACCCGTCGGGAGAACCTGGCCGGTCGCGGCCGGGGGCGCACCGCCGGCGGCTACTCGGGCCCTGGCCCTGACCCCGAGCGTGATCCGCAGCGCCTGGGCACGGTGCTCGGCGGCTACGTGACCGAACGCGGGTGGGAACGGCCGCTGGCGCAGGCGCGGGTCTTCGCCGACTGGGCGGCGCTGGTGGGTGCCGACGTCGCGGCGCACTGCGCGCCGCAGTCGCTGCACGAGGGCGAGCTGCGGGTCGTCGCCGAGTCGACCGCATGGGCGACGCAACTGCGGTTGCTCGGCGGCAGCCTGCTCGCCCGACTGGTGGCCGAACTCGGTCCCGACGTCGTCACGAAACTGCACGTGAGCGGGCCGACCGGGCCCACCTGGAAGCATGGCAACCGCACGGTGCGCGGGCGCGGCCCCAGGGACACCTACGGTTGACGCCCGCGCCGGCGTGTGTCGCTCATCGGCCGCACACGCGCCGAGTGGTAGGGCCGCGTGGGTTCCCGCGCGAACGGACCCGTAATCGCTCCACGGGCCACTGAGCGTGCGTCGCGCCGCCGCGCGGGTCGCGGATCGGCTAGACTGGACACCGTTGACCGGGGTAGGCGAGGCGATCTCCGGGCGTGTGGAAAGCACACCCTGCGATCACGTCGCCCACCCCTGTGTCATGTCTGGAAAGTGCCGTTCGCACGATTCGCGAGCGAGCGGCGCGGACAAGTTCGCCGCCCCGACGGCGAGAGAGGGACACGCCCGTGGCCACCCCCACGAAGACCGCCGCTGAGACCGCCCGCAAGCCGGCGAAGAAGAGCGAGTACTCCGCGGCCTCCATCACCGTGCTCGAGGGTCTCGAGGCGGTGCGCAAGCGGCCGGGCATGTACATCGGTTCCACCTCCGAGCGCGGGCTGCACCACCTCGTGTGGGAGGTCGTCGACAACTCGGTCGACGAGGCCCTCGGCGGCCACGCCGACCGCATCGAGGTCACGCTGCTCGCCGACGGCGGAGTGCGCGTCGTCGACAACGGTCGCGGCATGCCCGTGGACATGCACCCCCAGCAGAAGCGGCCCACGGTCGAGGTCATCCTCACCGTGCTGCACGCCGGCGGAAAGTTCGACGGCAAGGCCTACGCCGTCTCCGGCGGGCTGCACGGCGTCGGCGTCTCGGTCGTCAACGCGCTCAGCCGCCGCCTCGAGGTCGAGATCGACCGCGACGGCTACCGCTGGACCCAGCCCTACGTGGACCAGAAGCCGGCCGAGCCGCTGAAGAAGGGCGCCGCCACCAGGCGCACCGGCACCACCGTCACGTTCTGGGCCGACCCGGCGATCTTCGAGACGACGCACTACGACTTCGAGACGATCCGTCGGCGCATCCAGGAGTACGCCTTCCTGAACAAGGGCCTGACGATCGTGCTCCGCGACGAGCGGGTGGCCGAGATCGTCGAGGAGAACGACGCGGACGTGTCGGTCGCCGAGACCAAGGCGCCGAGCAAGCCACGCGAGCTCACCTACTGCTACGCCGACGGCATCGCCGACTTCGTCCGGCACATCAACCGGACCAAGGACAAGGAACCGATCCACAAGAACGTGATCTCCTTCGGCGACGAGGACACGGAGAAGTCGCTCTCGCTCGAGGTGGCGATGCAGTGGAACACCTCCTTCACCGAGAGCGTGCACACCTTCGCCAACACCATCGCGACGATCGAGGGCGGTACGCACGAAGAGGGCTTTCGCACCGCGTTGACCAACATCGTCAACAAGTGGGCGATCGAGAAGAAGATCATCAAGGACACTCTCACCGACCGGTTCAAGGGCGACGACGTCCGCGAGGGTCTCGCGGCGATCATCTCGATCAAGCTCGGCGAACCGCAGTTCGAGGGGCAGACGAAGACCAAGCTGGGCAACTCGGTGGCCAAGACCTTCGTGCAGGAGGTCTGCCGCAAGTGGCTCGAGGACTGGTTCGCCCGCAACCCGGCCGACGCCAAGACCGTGGTCATGAAGATCGCGCAGGCCGCCCGCGCGCGCAAGGCCGCGCAGCAGGCCCGCTCGCTGTCGCGCAAGAACGCGCTCGACACGATGGGCATGCCCGGCAAGCTGGCCGACTGCCGCTCGACGGACCCCGGCGAGAGCGAGCTCTACATCGTCGAGGGTGATTCGGCGGGCGGCTCGGCGAAGTCGTGCCGTGACTCGATGTTCCAGGCGATCCTGCCCATCCGCGGCAAGATCATCAACGTCGAGAAGTCGCGCATCGACCGGGTGCTGAAGAACAACGAGGTCCAGTCGCTGATCACCGCGCTCGGTACCGGCATCCACGACGAGTTCGACCTCGCCAAGCTGCGCTATCACAAGATCGTGCTGATGGCCGACGCCGACGTGGACGGCCAGCACATCACCACACTGCTGCTCACGCTGCTGTTCCGCTTCATGCGCCCGCTCATCGAGGCCGGCCACGTCTACCTCGCCGCCCCGCCGCTGTACAAGATCAAATGGCAGAAGGGCGACCCGGACTACGTCTACTCCGAGAAGGAGCGCGACGTGCTGGTGAAGGCCGGCCAGGAGGCCAACCGCAAGCTGGCGAAGGACGACGCGATCCAGCGGTACAAGGGTCTCGGCGAGATGAACTCCAAGGAGCTGTGGGAGACGACGATGGACCCGGCCCACCGGATCCTGCGCCTGGTCACCCTCGACGACGCCGCCACCGCCGACGAGCTGTTCTCGGTGCTCATGGGCGAGGACGTGGAGGCGCGCCGCTCGTTCATCATCCGCAACGCCCGCGACGTCCGCTTCCTCGACATCTGACGGGACCAGCCAATGACTGACACGACTGATACCTCCGGGTTCGACCGGATCGAGCCGGTCGACATCCAGACGGAGATGCAGCGCAGCTACATCGACTACGCGATGTCGGTCATCGTCGGCCGCGCCCTGCCCGATGTGCGGGACGGCCTCAAGCCGGTGCACCGCAAGATCCTCTACGGCATGTACGACTCCGGCTTCCGCCCGGACCGCAACTACGTCAAGTGCGGGCGCGTCGTCGGCGACGTCATGGGCAACTACCACCCGCACGGCGACGGCGCTCTCTACGACGCCCTGGTGCGCATGGCCCAGCCGTGGTCACTGCGCTATCCGTTGATCGACCCGCAGGGCAACTTCGGCTCGCCGGGCAACGACCCCGCGGCGGCCTACCGCTACACCGAGTGCCGGCTGCGCCAGCTGGCCATGGCGATGCTGGCCGACATCGACAAGGAAACCGTCGACTTCGTCCCGAACTACGCCGGCAACACCACCGAGCCGGTGATCCTGCCGGCCCGGTTCCCGAACCTGCTGGTCAACGGCTCCGAGGGCATCGCGGTCGGCATGGCCACCCGCATCCCGCCGCACAACCTGCGCGAGGTCGCGGCCGGCGTCACCTATGCCCTCGACCACCCGGACGCCACCCAGGAGGAACTGCTCGAGAAGCTGATCGAGCTCATCCACGGCCCGGACTTCCCGACCAAGGGCCTCATCGTCGGGCGTGAGGGCATCGAGGACGCCTACCGCACCGGCCGCGGCTCGATCCGGATGCGCGCGGTGGTCGAGGTCGAGGAGGACCAGAAGGGCGCGACGATCCTGGTCGTCACCGAGCTGCCCTACCAGGTGAACCCGGACAACCTCGTCGAGTCGATCGCGCAGCTGGTCAAGGAAGGCAAGCTGTCCGGCATCCGCGCGATCCACAACGAGAGCTCCGACCGCATCGGCATGCGCATGGTCATCACGCTCTCGCGCGACGGTGTCGCGAAGGTGGTCCTGAACAACCTGTTCAAGCACACCCAGCTGCAGACCACCTTCGGCGCCAACATGCTGGCCATCGTCGACGGCGTGCCGCGCACGCTGCGCATCGACCAGTTCGTCAGCCACTACGTCGAACACCAGGTCGAGGTCATCGTCCGGCGCACCCGCTACCTGCTGCGCGAGGCCGAGGCCCGGGCGCACATCCTGCGGGCGCTGCTCAAGGCCCTCGACCAGCTCGACGCCGTGATCGCGCTGATCCGCAGCGCGCCGTCGGCCGACGCCGCCCGCGGCGGGCTGATGGAGCTGCTCGAGATCGACGAGCTGCAGGCCACCGCCATCCTCGACCTGCAGCTGCGCCGCCTGGCCGCCCTCGAGCGCAACCGCATCATCGAGGAAGCGGCCGAGATCGAGGCGAAGATCGCCGACTACAACGACATCCTCGCCAAGCCCGGCCGGCAGCGGCAGATCATCCGCGACGAGCTGAACGAGATCGTGGAGAAGTACGGCGACGAGCGCCGCACGCGCATCATCCCCAACGACGGCGACGTGTCGATGGAGGACCTGATCGCGCAGGAGGACGTGGTCGTCACCATCACCCGCACCGGCTACGCCAAGCGGACCAAGACCGACCTGTACCGCGCGCAGCGGCGCGGCGGCAAGGGCGTGCAGGGCGCGGGGCTGCGCACCGACGACATCGTGGCGCACTTCTTCGTCAGCTCCACCCACGACTGGATCCTGTTCTTCACCAATAAGGGCCGGGTCTACCGGGCGAAGGCCTACGAACTGCCCGAGGCCAACCGCAACGCGCGCGGCCAGCATGTGGCCAACCTGCTGGCCTTCCAGCCCGACGAGACCATCGCCGAGGTCATCACGCTGAAGAACTACGAGCAGTCGCCGTATCTGGTGCTGGCCACGAAGCACGGGCTGGTCAAGAAGACCAAATTGACCGACTTCGACTCCAACCGCACCGGCGGCGTGATCGCCATCAACCTGCGCGAGGACGACGAGCTCATCGACGCCGCGCTGATCGGCGAGCGCGACGACCTGCTGCTGGTCAGCCGCAAGGCGATGTCGATCCGGTTCACCGCCGACGACGAGGCCCTGCGGCCCATGGGCCGGGCCACCTCGGGCGTGTTCGGGATGCGCTTCAACAGCGGTGACGAACTTCTCGCCATGGAGGTCGTCCTCGACGAAAACGCCGAAATCTTGGTCGCAACTGAGGGTGGGTACGCCAAGCGGACCCGGATCGGCGAGTATCCGGTTCAGGGTCGAGGCGGTAAGGGCGTGCTGACCGCGCGTATCGTGTCCACCCGAGGAAGCCTCGTCGGTGCGGTCGCGGTTTCCCCGAAGGACGAGATCTACGCGATCACGTCCGACGGGGTCGTGATCCGGACCAAGGCGGCGGAGGTCAGGCGCGCACAGCGTCAGACCATGGGTGTGCGCCTGATGAACTTGCCCGAAGGCGTCAACGTCGTCGCCGTGGCCCGAAACGCCGACGAGCCGGACGAGCAGGAGTAACCCGGGGTCACCCCCGACACCGGGACGCGCACCAGCGTGACCAGGACGGACGTGAGATGACGCAACCGCCCCAGGCCGGGTCGAGCGCGCCGACGAACACCGGGCAGCCGTGGACCGCCGGCCACCCCGGCGCCGGCACGCCGTGGTCCGGTGCCGGCGCCGAGGCACCGTCGCCGTCCCACCCGACGTCGGCGACCCCCTGGGGGTCCACGTCGACCTCCGGCGGCGACGCCGGCTACGCCGGCCCCGGCCCGCGCGAGGAGCGTGGAGCCGCCCCGGCGTCCACCTCCACCCCGTTCTCGCCGACCCCCGCCGACGCGACGACCGCCAACGTCCCGCTGGTGCAGGGGACCAAGGCCCCGCCGACGGCCGGGTCGACCCGGCCGCCGAGCAACGCCCGGCACTCGGAGGACGCGCCCTCGGGCCGCGGGCAGCGCAACCGCTCACGCGGGCCGCGGCGCGCGCGCCTGCAGCTGCGCCACATCGACCCGTGGACGGTCCTGAAGTTCGCCTGCGTGCTGTCCATCGCGCTGTTCTTCGTCTGGCTGATCGTCGTCGGTGTCCTCTACGGCGTGCTCGATGGCGCCGGGGCCATTGACAAGATCAACGAGGCGATCACGTCGATCAACGCCAACGGCGGTCAGCCGCCGATCCGGGCGGGCATCGTCTTCGGCGGCGCGGCCATCATCGGCGTCGTCAACATGGTGCTGTTCATCGCGCTGAGCACCATCGGCTCGGTCGTCTACAACCTGTGCGCCGACCTCGTCGGTGGCATCGAGGTGACGCTGTCCGAACGCTGACCGCGCGGACGGCAACCGGTTCGCAACCGGCGCGACGCGCCGGATATGCTGACGCGTCGCAAGTGCACGGGCCTGTAGCTCAGTCGGTTAGAGCGCATCCCTGATAAGGATGAGGCCGGAGGTTCAAGTCCTCCCAGGCCCACCACGTGACAGGCGGACCAGCAGTGCACGACACTGCGGCACGGAGGTGCAGCACATGGCGTCACTGGCCACCAAACCCCTGCTGATCGCCGCGGCGGCCGCCGCGGCCCTCGCGGCCGCCGCCCGACGGCGCCACGCCCAGGCCGACGCCGACGCACTCTGGCGCGAAGCCACCTCCGACAGCGCCCACTGAGCGCGGGGCCGCCCACCCACAACTGCACATCCCCCCGGGGACGTAGCTCAATTGGCAGAGCACCGCCTTTGCAAGGCGGGGGTTAGGGGTTCGATTCCCCTCGTCTCCACCGTTCACCGCCCGGCTCTGCCCGGCTTTGCCGTGTCGACCTGCGCCCCGAGCACGCGCTGGACCCAGCCAACGCTTATGTTGTGGTCATTCTGCGTCCGCTCACCTGGAGAGACGAATGACGACACGCACCATCACGGCCGTCGCCGCCACCGCGGCGATGGTCCTGGCCGCCGGGGTGGCGGCCACGACCGACGCCTCGGCCGCACCGGCCTCGGCCACCGTGCCCGACTCGGCACCGGCCTGGACCGCCCACGCCCACCATCTCGGCCACGCCGCGGCGAGCGGACGGGTCAGCGCCCGGGTCTACCTCGCGCCGCGCGGTGGCCGCAGCGCCCTGGCGCGGGCCGCGCAAGCGGTGTCCGACCCGCACAGTGCCCAGTACGGCAAGTTCCTCACGCCGGCGCAGTACCAGGCGCGCTTCGGCACCACCGCCGCCACCGTCGCCTCGGTGCGCACCTACCTGCGCACGGCCGGCCTGCACGTCAGCGCCGCGAGCGCCCACAACCGCTACGTCACCGTGACCGGCAGCGTGCGCGCGGCCGAGAAGGCCTTCGGCGCGACGATCGAGCGTTACGTGCACAAGGGCAAGACCGTGCAGGCCCCGTCGCACGCGCTGCGGGTGCCGGCGACGCTGTCGTCCTCGGTGCTGTCGGTCAGCGGCCTGGACACCTCGACCGCGCTCATCCGGCCGGCGAGCCAGCAACCGCTCAAGGAGCCGGCCGGCTTCCGGGCCGCGCATCCGTGCTCGACCTACTTCGGCCAGCTCAAGGCGAAGTACGAGGCCGACGGCACGACGCGGTTGCCGAAGTACCAGGGCAAGACGCTCAGCTACGCACCCTGTGGTTACACCGGCCCGCAGTTCCGCGGCGCCTTCGAGCGCGGCACCAGCCTCGACGGCACCGGCGTCAGCGTGGCCATCACCGACGCCTTCGCGGCGCCGTCGATCAAGCAGGACGCGAACACCTACGCCGTGCGCCACGGCGACGGCGCGTACAAGCCCGGCCAGTTCACCCAGACCCCGGCCCCGTACTACCAGCAGCAGGGTCAGCACTGCGCCGGCAAGGTCGGCTGGTACGGCGAGGAGACGCTCGACGTCGAGGCCGTGCACGCCATGGCCCCCGGCGCGAACATCCACTACTACGCGTCGGCCAACTGCAACGACGACGGCTTCATCGACACCTTCGGGCGCATCGTCGACGCCGGTGACGTGCAGATCGTGACCAACTCGTGGGGTGACGTGGAGTCCGTCGAGGGTGCCGGCACCATCGCCGCCTACGAGACCCTGTTCCAGGAGGGCGCGATGGAGGGCATCAGCTTCACCTTCTCCTCCGGCGACGACGGTGACGAGCTGGCCGCCTCGGGCACCAAGCAGGCCGACTACCCGACCTCCGACCCGTTCGTGACCAGCGTGGGCGGTACCTCCACCGCGATCGGCAAGGCCAACAAGCTGGCCTTCCAGGCCGGCTGGGGCACCGACTCGTACGGGCTGTCCGGCAACACCTGGTCCCCGCAGGGCTTCCTGTACGGCGCCGGTGGGGGCACGTCGACGCTGTTCGGCCGCCCGGCCTACCAGGACGGCGTGGTCAGCGGCGATCACCGCCAGGACGCCGACGTGGCGATGGACGCCGACCCGAACACCGGGATGCTCGTCGGTGAGCGGCAGACGTTCAGCGACGGCACCTACTACGACGAGTACCGCATCGGCGGGACCAGCCTGGCCTCGCCGCTGTTCGCCGGCATGACCGCGCTGGCGTTGCAGCAGGCCGGGCACGGCGCCGGGCTGCTCAACCCGACGATCTACGCCAACCCGGCGGCGTTCACCGACGTGCTGCCGAACCCGCCGCAGCCCGGCGTGGTGCGGGCCAGCTACAACAACAGCGAGAACGCCACCGACGGCATCTCGTACTCGGTGCGCACGTTCGGCGACGACAGCAGCCTGGCCGTGACGCCGGGCTATGACCAGGTGACCGGGCTGGGCACGCCGAACACCGGCTGGCTCAGCGCGATCCCGCAGTAACGCCTGCGCTCGGCCCCTGTGCGATGCCCCGCGTCGCACAGGGGCCGACGAGCGCCGTCGGTACCGTCTGTAGCTATGAACGTGCTCGCGGTGTGGCTGGGCAAGATCACCTTGCTCGCACTGCGGATGCTCGGCCGCCGTGGCAACGCGCTGCCGGGCCTGGTCGTCGAGAAGGTCTTCCCGGGCTTCCTCGCCCGGGCCATGGCCGGCCTGCCCGAGGGCGTCGTGGTCGTCACCGGCACCAACGGCAAGACCACGACCACCAAGATGGTGGCCACCGTGCTCGGCCGGCGGCTGCGGGTGCTCACCAACGACACCGGCTCCAACTTCGTGCGCGGGACGATCACCGCCACCGTCGAGCACGCGAGCTGGGGCGGGCGGTTGCCCTACGACGTCGCGGTGTTCGAGCTGGACGAGGCGTGGGCGGTGCGCTTCGTGCAACGTGTGGAGCCCCGGCGCGCGCTGCTGCTCAACGTCATGCGTGACCAGCTCGACCGCTTCGGCGAGATCGACACCACCGCGGGCCTGCTCGGCCAGGTGGCCGCGGCCACCACGGGGCACCTGGTGCTCAACCGCGACGACCAGCGGGTGGCCGCCCTGGCCGCGCGGACGGCGGCGCAGGTGTCCTACTACGGGGTGGCGGGCGCGCTGCGCGAGCTGTTCCCCAACGACGAGGAGCTCTACGGGGGACCGGTGCACCGGTCTGACCTGCCGGCCGAGGTGGAACTGCAGGCGCTGCCCGGGCCCGGGCGCCCCGCCCTGACGATGCGTCTCGGCGGGCGCGACGGTGTCGACCGCGACGTCGTCCTGCGCGCGGAGGGCCCGCACAACGCCCAGAACGCCTGCGGCGCCGCGGCGCTCGCACTCACCTTCGGCCTCGAGCCGGACGCCGTCGTCGCCGGCATCGCCGCCGTGGAGCCGGCCTTCGGTCGCGGGCAGAGCTTCCTCGTCGACGGGCGGCGGGTGGTGCTGCAGCTGGTGAAGAATCCGGCCGGGTTCCGGCAGACCCTGCACACGCTCGAGACCGCGGCCCCGGCCGCGGTGGTGGTGGCCATCAACGACGATTACGCCGACGGGCGCGACGTCTCGTGGCTGTGGGACGTCGACTTCAGCGCCCTCGCCGGTCTGCCGGCCCGCCGTTCCACCTCCGGCACCCGGGCCGCGGACATGGCGGTGCGGCTGCGCTACGACGACGTCGGTGTCGACGACATCGAGGCGAACCTCGAGAAGGCGGTGCGCGCGGCCGTGGCGGCCGTGCCGGCGCCGCAGCGGGTGGTCGTCTTCTCCACCTACACCGCCATGTGGGAGCTGCACGCGATCCTGCAGCGCATCGGGACGGTGGCCGACGCCGGGTCCGAGCTCGCCAGTGACCCGAAGGAGGCCGCGTGAAGCCGCTGACGCTCGTGCACCTCTACCCGCGCGAGATGAACATCTACGGCGACACCGGCAACGTGGTCGTGCTGCGCCGCCGGCTGCAGTGGCGCGGGCTGCCGGTGCAGGTCGTGCCGGTCAGCATCGGCGACCCGCTGCCGAGCGACGCCGACATCCTGCTCGGCGGCGGCGGCCAGGACGCGGCCCAGGGCGACATCGGCGCCGACTTCGCCGCGCGCGGCCCCGACCTGCGCGCGATGGCCGACGACGGCGTGGTGATGCTGACGATCTGCGGCTCGTTCCAGATGCTCGGCCACGAGTTCGTCACCCACGAGGGCCGCCACATCGAGGGCGTCGGCGTGCTCGACGTGGTCACGCGCGGGACGCAGGAGCGGCTGATCGGCAACAACTTCGTCGACACCCCCGACGCCGGGCGGCTCGTCGGCTACGAGAACCACAGCGGGCTGACGACGCTGGGCGCCGGCGTCCGGCCCCTGGGCACCACCCAGACCGGGCGCGGCAACAACGGCAAGGACGGCACCGAGGGCGCGGTGCGCGACAACGTGATCGGCACCTACCTGCACGGCCCGGTGCTCGCCAAGAGCGCCCGCTTCGCCGACGACCTGCTGGCCCGCGCCTACCGCCGCCGCGGCGAGCAGGTGGAACTGGCCCCGCTCGACGACACGCTGCCCGACCGGGCCGCCCGCGTGGCCGTCGGCCGCCCCCGATGACGGCGGGCCGGCGACGCGGCGCGGCGGCCGCACTCGGCCTGCTGCTGATGCTGGTGGCGGGCTGCACGTCGGACCGGCCGCGACCGGCAGGCAGCACGACCACCCGCACCGAGATCGAGACCGTCGGGACCCGGCCGCCGAGCACGAGCCCGGTCACCCCGGCCGCGCCCAGCACCCGCGCCCCTCTGCCGCCGGGCCACCAGCCGCACGCCGGCGAGAAGGCCGGCCCGTGCCCGTACATCAAGGCCGGGTTGGACGTCGCGGCCACCCGCGAGCCGAACGTCGCCGACATCGAGGGCGACCGCGTCGGCCGCACGACCGTGCTGACGCGCCTCGCCCCGGTCGGCTGCCGCTTCTACTTCTCCGGCGGGGGGTACGAGGGGGTGGCGTACGAGGCCATCGCCGAGATCCGGCCGCAGACCTACGCGAACGCGGCCACCGCGCACAACGCGATGGTGCTGACCGCCCGCACCGGCAAGGGCCTGATCGTCGAACGCGGCTTCGTCAAGGGCCTCGACGGGATCTGCTTCCAGACGCGCTTCTTCGGTCCGGACAAGAACGACGACTGGGCCTTCGTGTTCGCGAAGGGCCGGGTGCTGGTCACCGTCTACACCCAGGTGACCGTGAGCTCGCGAAATGCCCTCTATCTCGCCCAGGCGATCGCAGCGAAATTCTGACCTACCGCCGCATGGCAGGATGAACGTCCACCGCCGCCGCACCACGCTGGAGACCGCACCCGTGTCCGCAACGCAGATCGCCACCCTGCACACCTCGGCCGGGGACATCCGGCTGCAGCTGTTCGGCAACCACGCGCCGAAGACCGTCAAGAACTTCGTCGACCTCGCCACCGGCGCCAAGGAGTGGACGCACCCGGGCACGCGGACCAAGACCAACGACCCGCTCTACGACGGCACGATCTTCCACCGGGTCATCGACGGCTTCATGATCCAGGGCGGCGACCCGCTCGGGCAGGGCTTCGGCGACCCGGGCTACAAGTTCGCCGACGAGTTCCACCCGGAGCTCGGCTTCGACCGGCCCTACCTGCTGGCCATGGCCAACTCCGGCCCGAACAGCAACGGCTCGCAGTTCTTCATCACCGTCGGCCCCACGCCGCACCTGAACCGCAAGCACACCATCTTCGGTGAGGTCGCCGACGCCGACAGCCGCGCCGTCGTCGACCGCATCGCCACCGCCAAGACCGGCCGCGGCGACAAGCCGGCCGAGGACATCACCATCAACTCGGTGACGGTGGAGGCCGCCGGGTAACGATGGTGCACCCGGGGGCGGGTGTGGCCGCCCATTGCTACCGCCACCCGAAGCGGGAGGCCTACGTCCGCTGCACGCGCTGCGACCGGCCGATCTGCCCGGACTGCATGCGCCCGGCCTCGGTGGGTTTCCACTGCCCGGATGACGTGAGTGCCGGCAGCAAGAGCGTGCGCACCCCACGCTCGGCCGTCGGGGCGAAGCTGCTCGACTCCCCGCCGTACGTCACGATCGTGCTCGGGCTGCTCAACGTCGCCCTGTACGTGTACACCGGGCTGAACTCCAGCGGCGGCCTGGGCGACCCGACCCGGTTCAAGCAGGGATCACTGTTCTACAACTGGCAGCTGTTCCCCCCGTTCGTCCACGACGGCAAGTACTACGAGCTCGTCACCTCGGGCTTCCTGCACATCTCGCCGCTGCACATCGCCTCGAACATGCTGGCTCTGGGCATCCTCGGCCCGCCGGTAGAGGCCCTGCTCGGCCGGGCCCGGTTCGGCGCCCTGTACTTCCTGGCGACGGTCGGCGGCAGCGCGGCCTGTTATGCGTTCGGTGGGCGCCTCGATGCGAGCGTGGGCGCGTCCGGCGCCATCTTCGGCCTGTTCGGCGCGGCCCTGCTGATGTACCGCCAGCTGCGCTTGAACCCGCAGTACCTCGTCGGCACCATCGCGCTCAACTTCGTGCTCACCTTCTCCATCCCGGGCATCTCGAAGTGGGGCCACATCGGCGGCTTCGTCACCGGCCTGCTGTGCGGGCTGGCCATCGCGGGCTGGCCGACGCGTCGCGGGCGGATGGCGGCCCCGCTGCAGGCCGGGGGGCTGGCCGGCGTCGCGGCGCTGCTCGTCGTCATCATCGTGGCCCGCAGCGCCACCTGGTGAGCGTCAGCGCGGCCGGAACGCGTTCACCAGGTCGGCCACCTCGCCCGGGTCGGCGCCCAGCGCCCGCCGGCTGAGCACGGCCAGCACCGCTCCCCCGTCCACCTCGAGGGTGGTGCTGCGCAGCCCGAGCCGCAACCGGGTCTCGGCCCGCACCCCCTCGACCTGCTCCCACGCCAGCACCGCCCGGGTCAGTGGCGAGCGGATGATCACCCCGCGCCCGCTCACCTCGAGCCGGGGCGCGAACACCAGGTCGGTGGCGGTGTAGGCGGCCAGCAGGACGGCGGCCACGATCACCAGCAGCCGGCCCTGCGGGTCGGTGGTGGCCAGCGCCGCGGCGGCGGCCACGAGGGTGCCGCCCGCGGCGGCCCAGGTGTAGCGCCGGTCCGGCCCGAACCGGGCCACCGGGAAGTTGTCCACAGGGTTGTCCCCAGCTGGGGATGAACTACAGCCGTGTAATCACGAGCGTGGCATCAGCGGCGGCGCGCGGCTAGCGCCACCGCACCGCCATGATCAGGCCGAGCAGCATCACACCGAAGCCGATCGCGAAGTTCCAGGCCCCGAGCGTGGCCATCATGGGGATGTGCGGGGACGTGCCGCTGGACGTCAGGTAGTACACGACCATGTAGGCGAGCCCGAGCAGCAGCACCACGGCCATGACGATCGGGTACCAGGAGGGACTCGGCGCCAGGGCGCGACTCGGCGTCGGCAGCGACGTGCGCGCAGGGGCGTCTGGCTTCTTGCGGACCTTCGACTTCGGCACGATCTCTCCACATTCGATACTGCGGTCTCGTTGCGGGCACGCGGCAGCAACGCGGTCGTCACCGGTTAGCGTAGACGGCGATCGCCGGCAAGGCCCGCGTGAGTGCCGCCCGCCCCCGGCCGGCGCCCGGACCACGGTGAGGGAAGGACGGTGGTGCGGGTGCGCGATCCGAAGCCGGTGCAGCGGTTGCGCGCGGCCTTCGCGCGGCGCCGTTCCTCCTCGCCGTGGCGGGTGTTCGTCCCCGTCGTGTGCCTCGTGGCCGGCGTGGGCTTCGCCACCAGCGCCAGCTATTCGCGCGGCACCGACCTGCGCGCGCCGGGGACGGGGAGCCTCGTCGACACGGTGCGCGGGGCCGAGCACCAGGTGCACGACGTGGACGACGCGGTGCGGCAGGTGAGCGGGCAGCTCGCCCGGGCGGAGAAGCGCGCCGGGCGCGACAACGGCGACGTGGCCGCGGCGCAGCGCAAGGCCGCCCCCCTGCAGGCCCCGGCCGGGCTCACCGCGGTGCACGGGCCCGGGCTCACGGTGGTGCTCGACGACGCCCCCCAGGCCGGCACGGCCAGTGCGTCCACCGTCGACCCGAACCAGCTGGTCGTGCACCAGTCGGACCTGCAGGCGGTGGTCAACGCGCTGTGGGCCGGCGGTGCGGAGGCCATGTCGATCGCCGGCCAGCGGGTGATCGCGACGTCGGCCGTGCGCTGCGTCGGCAATACCCTGCTGCTCAACGGCGAGGTGTACTCGCCACCCTTCCGGGTTGCGGCGATCGGGCCGTCGGACACAATGCAGGACAAGCTGGCAGCCTCGCGCAACGTCAAGTACTTCCGCGAGGCTGCGGCCTACTACGGGTTGGGGTACACGGTCGAGGCGACGTCGCGGGTGGACATCCCGGCCTATCACGGCTCCCTGACCCTCGGCTACGCGACGAAGTAGGGCTGATGCTGCGATGACCGGTACCAAGGTCGAGGCCGCTCCCGGTGGCCCGCCCGGCGGCGGTGCGCATCGCCGCGAGGGCGGCATGAGCACCGGCGACAAGGTGCGCTTCGTGCTCCGGGGCGTCGGCCAGACGCTGATCACCCTCGGCCTGGTGGTGCTGCTGTTCGTGGTCTACGAGGTGTGGATCACCAACCTGTTCGCCGAGCGGGCCAACCGCGAGGTGGTGCAGAAGCTGCAGAAGTCCTGGGACGACCCCACGCTGCCGCTGCCCGGCAACTCGAGCATCAAGCTCGGCACCGGGCTGGCCATCCTCTACATCCCGCGGCTGGGTCGCGACTACCATTTCGGCGTCGTCGAGGGCGTCGACCAGAACGATCTGGAGAAGGGGCCGGGCCACTACCCCGGCACGGTGCTGCCCGGCAGCGTGGGCAACTTCGCGGTGGCCGGGCACCGCGTGGGCAAGGGCGAACCCTTCCTCAACATCGACAAGCTGCGGTCGGGCGACGCCGTGGTCGTCGAAACCCGCCAGTTCTGGTACGTCTACCGGGTGCTCGGGCAGCCGGCCGGCAAGAATCCGCAGGACGTGAAGCAGGACGTCGCGGTCAAGGGCGGTGACCCCGTGTCGCTGCCCGGGCGCGAGATCGTCGACCCGTCCGACGGCCAGGTGCTCGACAAGGTGCCCGACAACCCGAAGGCCGTGCCGGCCGCGCGGCTGATGACGATGACCACCTGCCACCCGAAGTTCACCGCGGCCCAGCGGATGATCGTCTACTCCCAGTTGCAGACCAAGGTGGCCCGCGACGGCAACACCATGCCGGCCACGATCTCCGACCTGTACAAGGAGGTGAAGGCCTGATGTACGTCTGGATCTGGCGACACCTGCCCGGCCCGCTGACCGCGCGTCTGCTGCAGGTGCTGGTGCTGCTCGCCGCGGTGTCGTTGCTGCTGCTGTTCGTGGTCTTCCCGTGGATCGAGCCGCACCTGCCGATCAGTCAGGTGACGGTGCCGTCGAAATGACCCGCGTCCTCGTCGTCGACAACTACGACAGCTTCGTCTACAACCTGGTCCAGTACCTCGGGCAGCTGGGCGCCGAAGTCGCCGTGCTCCGCAACGACGCGGCCGGCCTCGACGACCCGCAGGCGCTCGATGTGGACGGGGTGCTCATCTCCCCCGGCCCCGGCGTGCCGCAGGACGCGGGCCGGTCGATGGACCTGGTGCGGGCCTGCGCCGACCGGGAGCTGCCGCTGTTCGGGGTGTGCCTGGGCCACCAGGCCATCGGCGCCGTGTTCGGCTCGCCGGTGGTCCGCGCCCCCGAACTGCTGCACGGAAAGACCAGCGAGGTGGTCCACGGCGGGCAGGGCGTGCTGGCCGGGCTGCCGTCGCCGTTCACCGCCACCCGCTACCACTCGCTGACCGTGGCCGAGGACGGGCTCGACCCGCAGATCGAGGTCACCGGGCGCACGCCGTCGGGCGTGGTCATGGCCCTGCGGCACCGCGAGCTGCCGATCGAGGGCGTCCAGTTCCACCCCGAGTCGGTGCTCACGCAGGGCGGGCACCGGATGGTGGCCAACTGGTTGCGGGCCTGCGGCGCGCAGGTCGACGAGGCCACCGTCGACTCGCTGGCCGGCGGCATGGACGCGCTGCGCGCGACGGCGTTCGCCGGGGCCTGAGCGGCACTCAGCCCTGCGCGCGGGCGGCGGCCTTCGCCTGCTGCTTGAACGCGCGGACCTTCTTCAGCGAGACGTCGTCCACGACGTCGGCGACCGAGCGGAAGCCCCCTTGCTCGCCGTAGTTGCCGGTCGCCTCCCGCCAGCCCTCAGGCCGTACGTCGAACTGCTTGCCCAGCAGCGCGGCGAAGATCTTCGCCTTCTGCGGGCCGAAGCCGGGCAGCGCGGCGATGCGGTCGACGAGGTCGGTGCCGGACGGGGCGCCGGCCCAGACGGCCGCGGCGTCACCGTCATAGCGTTCGACCAGCAGCGCCGCCAGCGCCTGCACGCGCTTGGCCATGGCCGCGGGGAAGCGGTGCAGTGCCGGCGGCTCGCGGAAGATGGCCTCCAGCTCGTCGGGGTCGTGCGCGGCGATGGTGCGCGCGTCGAGGTGGCCGCCGAGCCGCTCGCGCAGCACCTCCGGTGAGGTGAACGCCTTCTCCATCGGGATCTGCTGGTCGAGCAGCATCCCGATCAGCAGGGCCAGCGGCTCCCGCTCGAGCAGCGCGTTGGCCGCCTCGGTCGTGGCCAGGTGCAGCGGTGCGTCGGTCATCACGGCAGCGTAGGTGACCGGGCCCGCCCGGACCGATCCCCGCCGGTGGGGTTCCTAGGATCGCCCCATGGCCGTGCATCTAGACACGTGGGTCGCCGGGTACACGACCACCGTGAAGCCGCAGCTCAGGGCCGCCATCAGCCGGCTGGTCGACGGTGTCCCCCCGTCGGAGGTCGTCGGCCTCGGTGCCTACACCGACGCCGACGCCACCTCCATCGTGGCCGTGGCGAACACCCGCGAACACTGGACGCAGCAGGTGGCCGGGGCCCCCGAACACCCGAACCACTTCCGCTGGTCACCCGGCGAGTGGGATCTCAACACCGTCGGGGCGCTCGAGCGGGGGGCGCCGGACGATCTCGCCGCGGCGGTGGCCGAGGCCGGCCGAGTGGCCGCCGAGGTCGGGGCAGGTCGTGCGGGCGGCGACGACTACCAGACCTTCCGGTTCATGGTGTGGGAGGCGATCGTCACCGCCCTGGGCCAACTGTTCGACGAGGGGTTCTTCGACACTTGGCCGGACGCGGTGCAGGTGTTCGACGTGCCGGACGCCGACCTGGACCCTGCAACCCTCGCCGACTGGATGGCCGAGATGAATACCGACGCGGCGGCGGCGGCCTACGCCGGCTGGCTGGCCGACCCCTACTCGTGAGCCCCCTGCACGCGGCGGCGCGCCGGTTTATCCCGTTCGGGCGGCGGGTAGCTAGTGCACGTTGTCAGTCGCGGGGGCGATTGCGAGAGGTCGTGCCCGTGCACCGTCGTCTTCCTGCCGTGCTCGTCGCGGCCCTCGGCATCACCCTCGCCGTCGGCGTCGCCGCCCCGACCGCCGCCCAGGCGGCCAGCTATCCCTTGGAGCGCCCGTCGGGCGAGCATCTGGTGGCCGACACGCCGAGCTCGTTCACCATCGGGGTCAACCGGGCGCCGCACGCCAGCGGCTACCGCGTCTACACCTCCACCTCGCGGGAGGGCGTGTACGCCGCGAACGTCAGTTCGGCCACCCACCAGGGCTACTCGACCAGCACGCACATCACCGTCGGCGGCCTGCCGTACACGACGGCCACCTACTGGTACCGCGTCAAGACCATCCACGGCGGCTCCTACCGGTGGGGCGACATCTTCGCCGCCGGCGTGCAGCCACCCACCCCTACCGGCTTGCGGGTGACCAGCGGACAGCTGGGCCTGCACCTGAACTGGACCGCGGGATCGGCCTCGACCTACGTGGTGGCCTGGGCCACCAACACGGCCATGACCACCAATCGCGTGACCCGCATCCTGTGGAGCCACGGCACGCAGTACTCGCCCGAGGGTCTGCAGAAGGGCGTGCATTACTACTTCCAGATCGCGGCCCGCAACCACGGCGCGATCTCCCGCTACGGCGCACAGACGTCGGGCACGCCGGTGAGCGGTCAGCAGAGCGTGCTGGCGGTGAGCTACAACGTGCTGATGCTGCGCATGGGCGGTCTGACGAGCGAGGCGGGCACCCCCTACAGCACGTGGACCCAGCGCCGCCCGGGCGTGGTGACGCTGCTCGAGTCCTCGCGCGCCGACGTCATCGGCATCCAGGAGGCCGGCGATTGGTACGGCTACCCGGAGGGCTACGGCGGCCAGCGCCAGGTGGACAACCTGGTCGCGAATCTGCCCGGCTACGCGCTGGCGCGCACCGAGACCCCGCCGACCGAGTCCGGCTACGTGCGCAACTACAGTTACGTCCTCTACAAGTCGGCGTCGTGGACGCCGGCCGGTGGCGCCGGCGTGTGGGATCTCGGCGACGGGCGCAAGGCGGCGCACGTCATCCTGCGCAACAACAGCAGCGGAGCCCAGTTCCTGTTCGTGTCCGCGCACCTCACCGCCGGGCACAGCGACGCGCTGGACGCGGAACGGGGCCGGGAGACCACCAGCCTGATCAGCCAGGCCAACTCGGCCGCGAGCTACTACGGCGTGCCCCTGGTCTACTCCGGCGACTTCAACTCCTCCGTCGACACGTACACGACCGACGCACCCGGCAACGCGATGCGCGCGGCCGGCGTGGGCGACACCCGGCTCTCGGCCGTCGAGCGCTACAACGAGGCGTACAACAGCGCCAACCAGTACCTGCGCACGCCGCCGCAGAACTCGCACAGCATCGACTACGTCTACGCCGGACCCGGCGTGACCACGTGGTCGTGGGGTGTGATGGCCACCCTCGTGCACGGGCAGTTCGTGGGCTACATCCCGTCCGACCACGATCCGGTGTGGGCGCACATGACCGTGCCGTACTGATCGGGGAAAGCTGGTCGTGTGACGGCACGGCGATGGCTCTTCGGTGACCAGCTCGGCCCGCACTTCCTCGACGACGCCGACCAGCCGGTGCTGCTGATCGAGGCCAAGGCGGTGTTCGCGCGGCGCCGGTTCCACCGGCAGAAGGCGCACCTCGTGCTCTCGGCCATGCGCCACCGCGCCGAGGAGCTCGGCGACCGGTGTCGTTACGTGCGCACCGACACGTACGGCCCGGTGGTGCGGCGGACCCGTGACCGGCTGTCGGTCTGCCAGCCGACCACGCACCGCGCGCTCGACTTCGTGCGCACCCTGCCCGGCGTCGAGGTCCTCGACGCCCGCGGGTACGCGACCTCGCGCGCCGAGTTCACCACCTGGGCCGACGGGCGCGGCGGGAAACGGTTGCTGCTCGAGGACTTCTACCGCGACGCCCGCCGCCGGCTCGAGGTGCTGATGGACGGGTCCGAGCCGGCGGGCGGGCGGTGGAACTTCGACGCCGACAACCGCGAGCCGCCGCCCAGGCAGCCGAAGCTGGGCCTCGCCGAACCCTGGTGGCCCGAGGAGGACGAGATCGACGCGCAGGTGCGTCGCGACCTCGACCGCTGGCAGCGCGACGGTGAGGTCGCGTTCGTCGGCGAGGACGGCCCCCGCCGGTTCGCCGCCACCCGCAGCGAGGCGCTGCACGGGCTGCGCGACTTCGTCGCCCATCGGCTGCCCGCCTTCGGCCGGCACGAGGACGCCATGCTCGACGACGATGCGTGGATGGCACATTCTTTGCTTTCGGCGCCGCTCAACCTGGGCCTGCTCGACCCGATCGAGGTGGTTGGCCGCGCCGAGCAGGCCTACCGCGACGGCGACGCCCCGCTCGCGTCCGTCGAGGGCTTCGTGCGGCAGGTGATCGGCTGGCGCGACTACGTGTGGCACCTGTACTGGCACCAGCCGCGCTCTTACCGCAGCCGCAACCACCTGTCGGCCACGACGCCGATCCCGAAGTGGTTCGCCGAGCTCGACCACGAGAGCGTCGACGCGGCGTGCCTGTCCGGCGTGCTGCGCGACCTCGCCCGGCACGGCTGGGTACACCACATCCCGCGGCTGATGGTCCTGGGCAACTACGCGATGCAGCACGGCTGGCGGCCCTCGCAGGTGACCGACTGGTTCCACCGCTGCTTCGTCGACGGCTACGACTGGGTGATGGTGCCCAACGTCGTCGGCATGTCGCAGTACGCCGACGGCGGCGTGATGGCCACCAAGCCCTACGCCGGCGGTGGCGCGTACATCAACCGGATGAGCGACTACTGCGGCGGCTGCCGCTACGACCCGAAGGTGCGCGTCGGTGCCGACGCCTGCCCGTTCACGGCCGGCTACTGGGCCTTCCTGCACCGCAACCGGTCCATCCTGGAGGGCAATCAACGCATCGCCCAGCCGCTGCGTGGGCTGGACCGGCTCACCGACCTGGAGGCCCTGGTGGAGCAGGAGGACCAGCGCGGGTCGAGGATGCCGTGAGAGTCGTGGCGGCCGCGGTGCTGCGCGACGGGCAGGTGCTCGCGGCCCGGCGCGCGCAGCCGCCGTCCCTGGCCGGCGGTTGGGAGTTCCCGGGCGGGAAGGTCGAGACGGACGAGGACGACGCCGACGCGCTGGTCCGCGAGCTGCAGGAGGAACTCGGCGTGACGGTGCGGGTGCGCCGGCGCCTGGGCGAGGTGGACCTCGACGACCTGCAGCTCGTCCTTTACGCGGCGACCCTGCGCGACGGCGAGCCGCAGCCGGGGGCCGACCACGACGAGCTGCGCTGGCTCGAGGCGGCCTCGCTCGGTTCGGTGGAGTGGCTGCCCGCCGACCGGACGCTTCTGCCGGCCGTGCTCGACCAGCTCGGCTGAGCCGGGCGAGGGAACCACGAGGGCAGCCGGGCACGAAGGGAGTCGGTATGCAGACCATCGGCTTCGACAGTCACGGAACCCGCTGCGAGGCCTGGTACCTGCCGGCGGGCAGCGAGGACCTCACCACGTTGCAGGGCCGGCCGTGCGTGGTGATGGCCCACGGGTTCGGCGCCACCCGCGACGCCGGGTTGCTGCCGTTCGCCGAGCGCTTCGCCGCCGCCGGCACCGATGTGCTGGTGTTCGACTACCGCGGCTTCGGCACCTCGGACGGCACGCCGCGCCAGGACGTGAATCACCTGCGGCACCGGCAGGACTACCACGCCGCGGTCGCCGCGGCCCGGGCCCGTAAGGGCGTCGATCCGTCGCGCATCGTGCTGTGGGGCAGCTCGTACTCCGGCGGGCACGTCGTCGTGGTGGCCGGGCAGGACGCGTCGGTACGTGCGGTGATCAGCCAGGGCGCGGCCATGGACGGGCTGGCGGCGCTGATCGGCACCCAGCGCTCCGGCGGTCCCGCGAAGTCGCTGGCCATGACCTCGGCCGGGCTGCGCGACGCCGTGCGAGCCGCGACCCGCCGCGCACCGGTGATGATCCCCATCGTCGGCGGCCCGGATTCCGGCGCCGTCATCTGCGCGCCGGGTGCCGAGAGCGGCTACCAGGTGATCATGGGGCCGACGTTCCGCAACGAGATGTGCGCCCGGGGGGTGCTGCGCATCGCGGCCAACCGGCCGGTGCGGGCGGCGAAACGCGTGACCTGCCCGGTATTCCTCGTCGTCGCCGAGGAGGACAACATCGCGCCGGTGGCCGCGGTGCACGAGGTGGCCCGGATCCTGGACGGCTCGGCCGAGGTGCTGTCGTTCCCGTGCGGGCACTTCGACATCTACGTCGGCGAGGTGTTCGAGAAATCGGTCACCGAGCAGGTGGAGTTCCTGCGCCGTGTGCTGGGCTGACCTCGCCCTGTGGTGGGACGTGCGCCGCTCAGCCCAGCGGGTGCCCGAGCCCGTCCTGGGCGGCGGCGACGGCTCCCCCGGAGCGCACGAACCCGACGGCGGTCTCGATCTCGGGGGCGAGGAACCGGTCGGTGCCCGGCCCCTCCACCCCCGCGGCCCGCAGCGCCTCGACCACGGCACCGGTGCCGGGCCCCGGGCGTAGCGGCGCCCGCAGGTCGAGCGCCCGAGCGGCGGTCAGCAACTCGATGGCCAGTACCCGGGTCAGGGCGTCGACGCCGCGGCGCAGCTTGCGCGCCGCGGACCAGCCCAGCGACACGTGGTCCTCCTGCATGGCGCTGGACGGGATCGAGTCGACGCTGGCCGGTACGGCCAGCCGCTTGAGCTCGGACACCAGCGCGGCCTGCGTGTACTGGGCGATCATGTGCCCGGAGTCGACGCCCGGGTCGTCGGCCAGGAACGGCGGCAGGCCGCGGGAGCGGGCCACGTCGAGCATCCGGTCCGTGCGCCGCTCGCTGATCGAGGCGACGTCGGCGGCCGGGATGGCCAGGAAGTCGAGGACGTAGGCCACGGGAGCGCCGTGGAAGTTGCCGTTGGACTGCACGCGGGCCGCGGTGTCGCCGGTGGAGAACAGCACGACCGGGTTGTCGACGGCACTGGCGAGCTCGTAGCCGGCCACCGCCCGGGCGTGCGCCAGCGTGTCGCGCGCGGCGCCGGCCACCTGCGGGGCACAGCGCATCGAGTAGGCGTCCTGCACGTAGACGCAGTCGGGGCCGGCGTGCGACTCGACGATCGGCGAGCCGGTGAGCAGGGTCAGCATGTTCGCCGCCGCGACCGCCTGGCCGGGCTGCGGGCGCAGCGCCTGCAGGTCGGCGGCGAACACCCGAGAGGTCCCGAGCATCGCTTCCACGCTCATGGCTGCGGTGACGTCGGCGGTGCGCAACAGCAGGTCGAGGTCGGCGCAGGCGAGCAGCAGCTGGCCGAGCATCCCGTCCGTGCCGTTGATCAGGGCCAGGCCCTCCTTCTCGGCCAGCGTCACCGGCTCGATGCCCGCGCCGGCCAGCGCCTCGGCCGCCGGCCGGGCGATGCCGTCGGCGTCGCGCACCGTCCCCTCGCCGAGCAGTGCGAGCGCCACGTGCGCCAGCGGTGCGAGGTCGCCGGAGCAGCCCAGCGAGCCGAACTCGTGCACCACCGGGGTGAGGCCGTGGTCGAGCAGCGCGGCGTACGCGCGCGCGGTCTGCGGCCGTATCCCGGTGTGCCCGGTGGCCAGCGTCGACAGGCGCAGCAGCATCATCGCCCGGACCACCTCGCGTTCCACCTCGGCCCCGCTGCCGGCGGCGTGCGAGCGGATGAGCGAGCGTTGCAGCAGGGCGCGCTGCTCGGGCGGGATGTGCTTGGTGGCCAGGGCGCCGAAGCCGGTGGAGATGCCGTAATGCGGCTCGACGTCGTCGGCCAGGCTCTCGACCACGGCACGCGAGGCCGCGATCACGTCGAGGGCGTCGTCGGCGAGGGCCACTCCGGCTCCGCGCCGGGCCACCGCGACGACGTCGGATTCGGTCAACGGGCCCGTGCCCACGGTGATGCGGTCCATGCCGCCCACCTTGGCAGACCGCAGCGTGACTACGGTCGGGAGCATGCGTGCAGTCGTCATCACCGAACCCGGCGGACCCGAGGTGCTCGAGGTGCACGACGTGCCCGATCCCGAGCCCAAACCCGACGAAGTGATCGTCGACGTCGCCGCGACGGCCATCAACCGGGCCGACCTGCTGCAGCGGCAGGGCAACTACCCGCCACCGAAGGGTGCGTCGGGATACCTGGGCATGGAGTGTTCGGGCCGCATCGCCGCGGTCGGCGCGACCGTGGCGGGCTGGGAGGTCGGCGACCCGGTCTGCGCCCTGCTGTCCGGCGGCGGGTACGCCGAGAAGGTCGCGGTGCCGATGGGCCAGCTGATGGCCGTGCCCGAGGGCGTGTCGCTGGTCGACGCCGCCGCTCTGCCCGAAGTCACCTGCACGGTGTGGTCGATGGTGTTCGGCCCGCAGACCGGGCGGCTGCAGCCCGGCGAGCGGCTGCTCGTGCACGGCGGGTCCAGCGGCATCGGCACGATGGCCATCCAGATCGCGCACGGTCGCGGCGCGCAGGTGTTCACCACCGCCGGCACCCCCCGCAAGCTCGAGTTCTGCCGCTCGCTCGGCGCCGACGTCCTGATCAACTATCGCGACGACGACTTCGCCGAGGTCGTCGCCGGGCGGACCGAAGGCGGCGGGGTGGACGTCGTGCTCGACAACATGGGCGCCAGCTACCTGCCGCGCAACATCGCGTCGTTGGCCGTGGGCGGCCGGCTCGTCGTGCTCGGTCTGCAGGGCGGCACCAAGGGCGAGCTGAACATCGGCAGCCTGCTGGCCAAGCGGGCCACCGTGCACGCGGCCGGCCTGCGCGGGCGCCCGGCCGCCATGAAGGCCGACATCGTCGCCGAGACGCAGGCCAACGTGTGGCCGATGATCGAGGCGGGCACGGTGCGCCCCATCGTCGACCGGGTGCTCACCCTCGACGACGCGGCCGAGGCGCACCGGCTGGTCGACTCCAGCGAGCACATCGGCAAGGTGGTCCTGCGGGTGCGGTGAGCGGGGTTGGCACACTGGAGGGCGTGACCGAACACCGCGAGCACGACGAGGCCGACCCCGCAGCCGTCGAGACCGTCGACGCGTCCGAGGCCGACGAGCCCGAGCGCGACGCCGAGAGCATCACCGCGCAGGTCGAGCAGCCGGCGAAGGTGATGCGGATCGGGACGATGATCAAGCAGCTGCTCGAGGAGGTTCGGGCGGCGCCGCTGGACGAGTCCGGCCGCTCGCGCCTGCGCGACATCCTGGAGACGTCGGTGGGCGAGCTCGAGCAGGCTCTCGCCCCCGAGCTGCGCGACGAGCTCGCCCGGCTGACCGTGCCGTTCGGCGACACGACGCCGTCCGAGGCCGAGCTGCGCATCGCGCAGGCCCAGCTGGTGGGGTGGCTGGAGGGGCTGTTCCAGGGCATCCAGACGGCGCTGATGGCCCAGCAGCTGCAGGCCCGCCAGCAGCTGGAGGAGATGCGCCGGCGCGCGCTGCCCAGCGGCGCCCACGAGAGCGGCCAGCCGGTGATCGTCGGGCCCGGCGGGCAGATGATCGTGCCGCCGGGAATGCGGCTGCCCCCGCACGGCGCCGATGACGACGAGGCGGGCGGGCGCGGCCAGTACCTGTAGGCGGGTAGTAGACAGGTCGCATGAACTGGGTGCGCGACGTGGTCGCGGCGTGCCCGTCCGACGACGTGGCGGTGGTGACGCTCGCCGCCGACGGCACGCGCCGCGAGTGGACGTTCGGCGAGGTGCTGGCCGCCAGCGGGTCGGTGGCCGCGGCGTACGCCGAGCGGGGGGTGCGTCGCGGCGACACCGTGCTGCTGCTCGTCGGCAACACGATCGAGTACGTGCTCACGATCCTCGCCGGCCTGCGGACGGGCGCGGCCCTCCTGCCGTGCAGCGAGCAGCTGCGGCCCAAGGACGTCGCCCTGCGCCTGCGCCGGGCCGCGCCCGCTCTGGTCGTCTGCGACCGGCGCAACCGGGACGTGCTCGACGCGGCGCAACCGGCGTGCCCGGTGCTGGAGATCCCCGACGAAGCACTGCTCACCCGCCCCGACGTGCCGGCGTTCGCCGACCTCGCCGAGCGCGACCCCGCTTTCGTGCTGTTCACGTCGGGCACCAGCGGCGAGCCCAAGCTCGTCACGCACGGCCAGGGTTACGTCCACGGCCAGCGGCTGCAGGCGAGCGAGTGGATGGCGGCGCAGCCGGGGGAACTGGTGTGGTCCACGGCGGCGCCCGGGTGGTCGAAGTCCGCGCGCAACTCCTTCATCGCGCCGTGGCTGAGCGGGGCGGCTGCGCTCCTGCAGGACGCGCGCTTCACCCCCGAGGGCCGGCTCGAGACGATCCGCGCCGAAGGCGTCGCCGTGCTGTGCATGGCCCCGACGGAGTACCGGTTGATCGCCGCGGCCGGCCCGATCGGGCCGTTGCCGTCGCTGCGGCGGGCGATCACCGCCGGCGAGGCGCTGGGCGTGCCCGCGTTCGCGGCCTGGCGTGCGCAGACCGGCCTGGAGATCTCCGACGGCTACGGGCAGACCGAGACCGGGCAGGTGAGCGGGGTGCGGCCGGGCGAGTCGGCGCCCGCGGGCTCCATGGGACGTCCGCTGCCGGGTGTGCGGGTGCAGATCGTCGACGGTGAGCTGACGGTCGACCCGGCCACGCTGCCCACGTTCTTCCTCGGGTACGACGGAGGTTCCGTACCGCAGGGTATGTGGCACACGGGCGATCAGGTGCGGGCCGACGCCGACGGCTGGCTGTTCTTCGAGGCGCGGACGGACGACGTGATCATCTCCGCCGGCTACCGCATCGGGCCGGCCGAGGTGGAGTCGGCGCTGGCCGGGCACGAAGCGGTGCGCGAGTGCGCGGTGCTGGGCGTGCCCGACGACGCGCGTGGGCAGGTGGTCGGTGCCGCGGTGGTGCTGCGAAAGGGCTACTCCGCCTCCGCGAGCCTGGCCGCAGCGCTGCAGGAGTTCGTGCGCGCCGAGACCGCGCCGTACAAGTACCCGCGCCGGGTCTGGTTCGTCGACGAGCTGCCGAAGACGACCAGCGGCAAGATCCACCGCGCCGCCCTCACCGTCCCCGACTGACGCTCAGCGGGCGGCGAGCACGGATTCGATCAGTTCGGCCACGGCGTCGTCGTCGTTGCTGGCCACCACCTCGTCGGCCGCCGCCCGCGCCGCGGGATGCGCGTTGGCCACCGCGTACGAGTGCCCGGCCCACTCGAGCATGGCCACGTCGTTGGGCATGTCGCCGATCGCCGCCACCTCGTCGGCACCGATGCCGTGCCGGCCGGCCAGCTCGGCGAGGCCGGTGGCCTTGGTGACGCCCGGCGCCGAGATCTCGAGCAGGCCGAACGACGACGAGTGGGTGATGGTGGCCCGCTCACCCACGAGTTCGGTGGCCGCGGCCAGGAAGCTGTCGGCGTCGGCCTCGCGGTCCTTGACCAGCAGCTTGACCACCGGCTCGACCACGATCTCGTCGAGCGGCCCGACGATCGGGTCGGCGATCAGGTTGCCCTGCCGGTCGGCGCGCGGATTGATCTCCCAGTCGTGCACGTAGCGCGGCTCGGCCGCGAAGCGATGGCCGTACTCGATGCCGAAGGCCACGGCCGGGAAGGCCGTCCGCAGCCGGGCCGACAGCTCGTGCACGTGCTCGATCGACAGGGTGTGGGCCGAGATCACCTGCTCGGTGGCCATGTCGTAGAGCACGGCGCCGTTAGCGCCGATCGCCTCCCCGATGTGCCCGGTCTCGTCGGCGAGCACGTCGAGCCACCGGGGCGGCCGGCCGGAGACGAACACGACGAGCAGCTCGTGGCTGGCGGCGTCACGCAGCGCCGCGCGGGTGCGCTCGGAAACGGTGTTGTCGCTGCGCAGCAGGGTGCCGTCGATGTCGGTGGCGACGAGGCGGACCTTCACGCCGGACTCAGCAGCTCGCGCCCACCGAGGTAGGGGCGCAGCGCCTGCGGTACGTACACCGAGCCGTCCGGCTGCTGGTGGTGGTCGAGCAGGCAGGCGATGGTGCGGCTGACGGCGCACAGCGTGCCGTTGAGCGTGGCCACCGGCTCGTTGCCGCGCTCCGTACGTGTGCGTATGTTCAGCCGGCGCGCCTGGAACGTTGTGCAGTTCGAGGTGGACGTCAGTTCGCGATAAGTGCCTTGCGAGGGGAACCAGGCCTCGATGTCGAACTTGCGGCTGGCGCTGCTGCCGAGGTCCCCGGCCGCGACGTCGATGACGCGGTAGGTGAGCTCGAGCTTGTCGAGGAACTCGCGCTCCCAGGCCAGCAACCGGCGGTGCTCGTCGCGCGACTGCTCCACCGGCACGTAGGCGAACATCTCGACCTTGTCGAACCAGTGCACGCGGATGATGCCCTTGGTGTCCTTGCCGTAGCTGCCCGCCTCGCGGCGGAAGCAGCTGGAGAACCCGGCGTAGCGCAGCGGCAGCTCGGCGGGATCGAGGATCTCGTCGGAGTGGTAGCCGCCGAGGGCCACCTCGCTGGTGCCGACGAGGTACAGGTCGTCGTCGGCGAGCCGGTACACCTCGCCGGCGTGCTCGCCGAGGAATCCGGTGCCGGCCATGATCTCGGGCTTGACCAGCGCGGGCGCGATCACGGGGGTGAAGCCGGCGTCGGCGGCCTGGGCCATCGCGAGGTTGACCAGCGCGAACTCCAGCTGTGCGCCGACGCCGGTGAGAAAGTAGAACCGGGCGCCGGACACCTTCGCGCCGCGCTCGGTGTCGACGGCCTTGAGCGCCGTCCCGATCTCGACGTGATCCTTCGGCTCGGCGACGTCCGGCGGGGTGCCGACGATTTCGAGGGTGACGAAGTCGTCCTCGCCGCCTTCGGGCACCCCCTCCTCGACGACGTTGGGGAGCGCGAGATGAGCCGCGCGCAGCTGCGCGTCCGCGGCGGCGAGGTCGGCCTCGGCGGCCCGGACCTCGGCGGCCAGCCGTTTGCCGTGCTCGATGAGCGCGGGCTTGTCCTCCTTGCTGGCCTGTGCGACCTGCCGGCCCATCGCCTTCTGCTCCGCCCGTAGGCCGTCGGCGCGCCCCACCGCCGCGCGGCGCGCGTCGTCGGCGGCGAGCAGGGCGTCGACCAGCGACTCGTCCGCGCCGCGGGTGCGTTGTGACGCGCGCACCGCGTCCGGGTCGTCGCGAACCAGCTTGAGGTCGATCACGTCCTCAGGCTACTGAGCCGGACGGCTCCGGTTATCCACAGGCCGCGGCGGCAGGGTGACGGTCTTTCCTAGGGTTTCGGGCATGGCGGGGTACGCGGTCGACACGGCAGAGCTCGCCGCCGTCGAGTCCTCGCTCGGCGACACGGCCGGCGAGGCGCGGCGACAGCTCGCGGTCCTGGCCCACGCCGTCGAAGGCGTGTTGTCGCGCTGGCGCGGCGCGGCCGGCGGCGACTACCGCGACGGCTGGGCCGACTGGCATGCCGGGGCGCTGAGCATGATCGACGCGCTGCACGAGATGGCCGTCGCCGTCGGCCTGTCCGGGCGTGACTACGCGGCTACGGACGGGTCGGTGCAGGCGGCCGTCGCCGGGACGACCGCATGAGCCACCTCGCCGTCGACCTCGACGCCCTCGCCGAGCTCGCCGACCGGATGCAGCGCTTCGAGGACCATCTCACCCTCGTGCGCGACGAGGCCGACCGGCGCGTGGCCGGCCTGCACGCGACCTGGGCCGGTGAGGCCGCGCAGCTGCAGCAGGCCGCCCACCGGCAGTGGTCCGACGCTGCCGGCCAGCTGCAGGATGCGCTGGCCACGTTGCGCTCGATCGCGATCACCGCGCACGCCAACTACAGCGCGGCGGTGGCCGCGAACCGGCGGATGTGGCAGGGGTGACCGGCTTCCTCGAGCTGGAGACGGCCGATCTCGTCGGCGCGGCGCGCACCATGTGCCGGCAGGTCGCCGAGCCGGTCGACCGGGCGGTCGGCGGGCTGTCCGCCGCGCTGGACGGCCTGGGCGCGATGGCCGGTGGTGACCCGGCCGCCCGGCAGTGGGCGGCGTCCTACGACCGTGCCGCGCACACCGCGCTGCAGGCGGGCGTCGACGTCACCAACGCCTGCTACCGCCTGGCCACGATGTTCGGCCGGTCCGCGCGCAATTACGAGGTGGCCGACAGCGCGTCCGCAGCCCGCACCCGGCACACGGTGGCGGCCGACGTGGAGCGACTGCCCTACGACGGCGAGCTGCTGATGAGCGCCGCGTTGCCGTCGGCCGCGGGCGGTTCGGGTGGCGGGCCGCCCGGGTGGGGGCTGGTGCAGGCCGCGGTGGGATACGTCTGGCCGGACGGGCATCAGGACCGGCTACACGCCGCGGCCGCGGCCTGGGCGCACAGCGCCTCCGTGCTCGACGACCACGCCTGCACCGCGTCGCTGCCCGCCCTCGACTTCCTGCGTGACCGGCTGCCCGAGGGCGACGACATGGTCACGGTGTGCCAGGCGATGCGCGGTCACCTGAGCGAACTCGCCGCCGTCCACCGCAGCCTCGGCCACACCTGCACCGACCTCGCCCACCACATCGACACCGCCCACTCCGCGATCATCAGCGAACTCGAGTGGATGCTCGGCGAATCGGCCTTCCTGCAGGGCCTGGGCGCCGCGATCTCGGCCGTCACCGCCGGCGCCGCCGAGGCCCCCACCCAGGGCATCGAGGCGGGCCGCATCGCCAAGGCCGTCGCCGCGATCAAGGGCTTCGTCCGCACCTTCCTCGCCGCCGTCCGCGCCCTCACCGCCCGCGTGGGTCAGATCGTCGATCGCGCCGCCGCGGTCGCGAGCCGGGTGCGGACGATCCTGCACACGAAGGCGGCAACAGCGACAGCACGTCTGTCGCGCGAGTACCCCGGCTTCGGTCGTGCTGCCGAGCAGGTCGCCACCCTGCGCCTCGAGTTGGGCCTGCGCGGCAGAGTGCTCACCGACATCGGAAACCCCAAGAAGTTCGATCCCGAGTCTCTGCGGGGCATGCCGCTTCAGCGGGTGAAAGCGAGCATTCCGAAGTCCTGGGAGCGCCGACCGTCCAGCGCTGGTAAGGGAGAGGTGTTTACCGATCCGAACCACCGAGGGCGCCAGATACGAGTCATGTTTGGATATAAGAGGGGCAGCCGGTCAGTATCCACAGCTGAAATGGGCCCTACGCGGTGGTTTCACAGAATGGCGATCCGCATCCGGCACATATACCCCTCGCTGGGAACGGCGAATTGTGACTCATCGAGACCCGGTCGACTACCTGACCGAAGAGATCGACGAGATGCTCGGGGCTGGCCGGGTCGGTCTGTACGAGTTTCTCAATTTCTTCGCGGCGCCTTTTCCGACCTCACCCGCGACGAAGAAAGGCGGATCGCCCGCTGAGAGTTCTCAGCGCGATTGCTCGACGATGGCAGGGCGAAGCTCGTGTGGGCACGTTGGTCGGGCCAGAAGTACCGGGGACGATGCGACCGGGGTCGATCCGCCGCAGGAAAGCTGGGACCGCCTCACCGACGACCCCTACCTCGCGGTGGAGGCCCACGTGACCGTTCTGAAGCGCAGGTCCGCTGTTCACCTTGGCGTCGTATGGTCCGGCCGTGACCGAATCGCCTGAGAACGAGCGCATGGCGCGGGTCGATGCCGCGCTCGCGGACAGTCAGCGGCAGGAGCGTGACGAGCGCAACGCCGACATCGAGCGGCAGCAGCGGGCCGACGAGCAGATCGTCGAGGCTTTGGCCCGCCGGACGGGGCCGGATTCGGCGAGGCACCGCGCGGAGTAACCGCCCGGGAACGACGGGCGCTCGCCGTCGTTCATCTTCCGTTCACCGGCTCGTCAACCAACTCACCCCGTGCCTCCGTAGCGTCCGGAACGTCAGTAGTTTCCGCCGTCAGGGCCGGAGTGGGCAGTGGACGTCTCGTTCCTCGTCATCGTCGTGATCGCCACGGCGTTGACGTTCGACTTCACCAACGGTTTTCACGACACCGCGAACGCCATGGCGACCTCCATCGCGACCGGTGCGCTGAAGCCGCGGGTCGCGGTGCTCCTGTCCGGGGTGCTCAACCTCGTGGGTGCGTTCCTGTCCACCGAGGTGGCCAAGACCATCTCCGGCGGCATCATCGACGACAACAAGCTGTCGGCCACCGGCGTGAACGGGACGGCCATCATCTTCGCCGGGCTGATCGGCGCGATCCTGTGGAACCTCGCGACGTGGCTCCTGGGCCTGCCGTCGAGTTCCTCGCACGCGCTGTTCGGCGGCCTGATCGGCGCCGTGTGGGTCGTGGTCGGTACCAACGGCGTGCACTTCGACGCCGTGTTCTCCAAGATCATCCTTCCGGCCTTGTTCGCGCCGGTGATCTGCGGGCTCATCGCCGCCCTCGCCACCTACGCGGCCTACACCCTCACCCGCCGGGCCGACCAGAAGGCGTCGAAGGAGATCTTCCGGCACGGCCAGACGGTCTCGGCCTCGTTGGTCTCCCTGGCCCACGGCACGGGTGACGCGCAGAAGACCATGGGGGTCATCACCCTCGTGCTGATCGTCAACGGCCACCAGAAGGCGGGCACCGGTCCGCAGACCTGGGTGATCCTCGCGGCCGGCCTGGCCATCGGCCTCGGCACCGCCGTCGGCGGCTGGCGGATCATCCGCACGATGGGCAGCCGGCTCACCGACATCGAGTCGCCCCAGGGCTTCGCGGCCGAGGCATCCTCGACCGCGGTGCTGCTCGCCTCGGCGCACCTGGGCTACGCGCTGTCCACGACACAGGTCGTATCCGGCGGCATCCTCGGCTCCGGGGTAGGGCGCCGGCTGGCGCAGGTGCGCTGGAGCGTCGCCGGCCAGATGGCGCTCGGCTGGCTGTTCACCCTGCCGGTCGCGGCCGTCGTCGGAGCGCTGGCCGGCAAGCTCGCCAGCACCGGCAACGGCGGCATCCTCGTGGTCGCGCTGGTGGCGGTCGCGCTGATCGCGCTGATCATCTACCGGTCGCGGCGTGACCCGATCACCTCGACCAACGTCAACGAGGTGCCCGAACCGGTGGTCGGGCGCCACGTCGAGCTCGCCGGAGTCGCGTGATGATGACCGAAGCCGCGGACAAGGCCGCACCCTTCGTCGACTGGACCGCCCTGGGCAAGGTGGCCGGCGTCAGCCTGCTGTTCGGGCTCGCCGTCGTGGTGCTGTTCTCCGTGGGCGTCGTCGGCCTGTCGATGGCCCGCGGCACGGTGGACGACAACGGCCTGGCCGTCAGCGGTCGCGGCCTCGGCTCGGTGCTCGCCGCAGCCTGCTTCGTCGTCTGCGCGGCCGCCGTAGGCTACGGGCTGTACCTGATCATCCCGCAGTTCCACTGACCTTCGCGCCGGGCGACTACCCCGCGGCGCCTTATCCCGGTGCCCGGCCCGCGTTCGACTTCGTGCAGCACCAGGGCCGCGGATGGCGCCTCGACGCGGCGCCCCCGCAGCTCCTCGACGACACGCCCCGCACACCGCTGCTGGCCTACGGCTCAAACGCCTGCCCGGCGAAAATCGAGTGGCTGCGTACCGCCCTGGCCCTGCCCGGCGCGGTGGTGGTGCGCCGCGCCCGGTGCGCCGGGCTCGCCGCCGTCTGGGCCGCCGGGCTGCGCGTGGTCGACGACCAGCGACCGGCCACGCTGTGCGCGGCCCCTGGCGTCGCTGAGGACCACGCCGTCTGGCTGGCCACCGAGGCTCAGCTGGCCGTGCTCGACGTCTGCGAGGGGCGCGGCGTGCGCTACCGCCTGGTCCGGGTGCACACCGGCCGGGTGACGTTGGGCGACGGCTCCCCCGTGCCGGACCCGCTCGCCTACGTCGCGCTGGCCGCCGCGCGCATGCCGCTGCTGGTCGATGGGCACCCGCTGCGCTGCTGCGACGTCGTGCAGGCCGACGCCCGCGCACTGACCGGCGTCCCCGCACCGACGGACGGGCTCCGGGTCACCGAACTAGGCTCGACCCATGAGTGACCGGCTGCCCATCAAGATGCTGCACGACCGGGTGCTGGTCCGCGAACCCCACGAGGACGGCGAGCGCCGCTCGTCCGGCGGCATCCTCATCCCGGCCACGGCGCAGGTGTCCAAGCGGTTGTCCTGGGCCGAGGTGCTCGCCGTCGGCAACCACGTGCGCTCGGTGGAGACCGGCGACCGCGTGCTGTTCAGCCCGGACGACCGGTTCGAGGTCGAGATCGCCGGTGACGAGTACCTGTTGCTGCGCGAGCGCGACCTGCACGCCGTGGCGGCGCAGCGCAACGATCAGAACACCGGCCTGTACCTCTAGCGCCGGCTACTCGCCCGTCCGCCCGTCGATCGCCTCGCGCAGCAGGTCGGCGTGGCCGTTGTGCCGCGCGTACTCCTCGACGAGGTGGTTCAGGGCCCAGCGCACCGACATCGTGCCGTGTCGCGGGTGCTCGAACGTGGCGTCCAGCGCCACCGGCGCGCCGAGCTCCCGCGCCCGGGCGACCTCGCGGTGCCAGGCCGCGAACGCCTCCTCCACCGCGCCCGGCTCGCCCACCGCGCCGGTGAAGTCGAGGTCGAGGTCGTCCTCGGTGAAGAAGATCGGCGCAGCCGTGACGCCGGCGATCCGGTTGGCCCAGGCCCGCTCGACGTCGGCCAGGTGCCGGACAAGCCCGAGCAGCGACAGCGCCGACGGGGGCGCCGCCCGGTGCGCGAGCTGGTCGGGGGTGAGGTCCGCGCACTTGTCGAGCAGCGTGGCGCGGTGGAAGTCGAGGAAGCCCTCGAGTGTGGCGCGCTCGTCCGCGACCTGCGGGGGCATCGGGCGCTCGCCGGTCACCACGTGCCCTTCTCCCGTACCGCGGCCAGCCAGGCACGCGCGTCGCGGAACTCGGCGTCGGCGCGGCCGGCCGGGACGTCGCCCTGCCGACCGTCGCGCCGGGCGTACGAGCCGAGGTAGCGCACGTCGGCGCAGACGCGGTGCAGCGCGGCCAGCGCGTCGCCGACGCGCTCGTCGGCGAGGTGGCCCTCGCAGTCGATCGAGAAGCAGTACTGCCCGATGCGGCCCTTCGTAGGACGCGACTCGATGCGGGTGAGGTTGATGCCGCGGTTGCCGAACTCGGACAGGATTTCCAGCAGCGCGCCGGAGTGGTCCTCGCGCAGGTAGGCCACGAGCGTGGTGCGGTCGTTGCCGCTGGGCGGCGCCGGCGGCCCGGGGCGGGTCAGCAGCACGAACCGGGTCACCGCCCCCTCGGTGTCGGCGATGTCGTGGGCCAGCACCTCCAGCCCGTACAGCTCACCGGCCACGGCGGCGCCGACCGCGGCGTCGTACTCACCGCCGGCCACCGCCTGCGCAGCGCCCGCGGTGGAGCCGACGAGGGCCACCTGCGCGGTGGGCAGCGTGTCGATGAGCCAGCGACGGACCTGCGCCTCGGCGTGCGGGTGGGTGGCCACCGACCGGACGTCGGCCAGGCCGATGCCCGCCCGCGCCATCAGCTCGAAGCTCACCGTCAGATAGGTCTCCTCGGCGATGATCAGCGGCGCGCCGTTCGCTAGCTCGTCGAGGGTGGCCGGGACCGCGCCCTCGACCGAGTTCTCCAAGGGGACGAGCGCGGCGTCGGCGCGGGCGGTGCGCACGGCGTCGATGGCGAGCGTCACGTTGCCCAGGGGCAGCAGGGTCGCGCCGCGCGCCTGCGGCAGGGACAGCACGGCGGCATGGGCGAACGTCCCCTCCGGGCCGAGGAACGCGATCGTGGTCATGGCCGCACAGCCTACGGAGCAGCGGTCAGGCGGACTTGCGCACGGCGCGCCTGCGTTTGGCCAGCGCCGACGAGACCGCCTGGGCCTCCTCGGGCGACAGCTCGTGCTCGCCCTTGCCCGCCGATACGCCCTTGGCGTAGACGCGGGTGTCTGAGCGGCTGGAGATGGCACTGATGGTGACGCCGTCGCCCTGCTCGTCGAGCAGGGCGAGGGAGAACGACATCCGTCCGGACATCTCCCCGAACGCGTCGTAGCGCACCAGCGCGAGGTTGCGCAGCCCGCCCGGCGCCGCGGCGACCGGCGCGGCACCGGACACCCCCGCCGCCCGCGACTGCGCCACCAGGGCGCGCAGGTCGGCCAGCTCCTCGGCGACGACCTCGGTGCGCTCGGTGTTGCGCTGGGTGGCCTCGATCAGGGAGGCGTGCGTCTCGGGGCCGCGGCTGCCGCGGGCGAGCACCGACGTGGCGCGGCGCAGCTTGGCCAGCGTGCGCAGCGCGAAGTACGCCGCCACGAGGGCGACGTAGGCGAGGATCAGCGCGAGCACCGCGACGTAGGTGGACACCACGACTGAGGCTAGGGCTCGCGGGCCCGCGAGCCCCGCAGGACACGGCCGTCGGGGCACGATGTTCGGCAGACTGCTGCGGGCTTGAACAAGGTGACCACCAGATCGGCGACCATGCTGGTCAGCTTGCGCACCTTGCCCGGTGGTCAGCCGATGACTTGCACAGTCCGGGCGGCGGCGAGCACCCTGCGGGTATGACGACCGTGCAGCTGACCCCGGAAGAACGCGACGCCCAGCTCACCGTCGAGCGGCTCAAGCAGCTCGTCGGCCTCGTCGACTACGACGCCAGCACCGACCCGTTCCCGGTCACCGCGATGGACGCCGTGGTGTTCGTGTCGGGCAACGCCACCCAGAGCGCGCACTACTACCAGCACGCGTTCGGCATGCAGCTCGTGGCCTACAGCGGCCCGGAGACCGGCAACCGCGACCACAAGGCCTTCGTGCTGCGCGCCGGTTCGGCCCGCTTCGTCGTCATCGGCGCCGTCGACCCGGCCAGCCCCTACGCCGACCACCACCGCCAGCACGGCGACGGTGTCGTCGACCTGGCCCTCGAGGTGCCCGACGTCGACAAGTGCATCACCCAGGCCCGGGCCCAGGGCGCCACCGTGCTCGAGGAGCCGAACGACGTCACCGACGAGCACGGCACGGTGCGCCGCGCCGCGATCGCCGTGTACGGCGAGACCCGGCACACGCTGATCGACCGCTCGCGCTACACCGGCGTCTACCTGCCCGGCTACGTCGAGCAGACCTCGACGATGACCATGCCCGACAAGCGGCTGTTCCAGGCCGTGGACCACTGCGTCGGCAACGTCGAGTTCGGCCGGATGGACGAGTGGGTGGACTTCTACAACCGGGTCATGGGCTTCGTGAACATGGCCGAGTTCGTCGGCGACGACATTGCCACCGAGTACAGCGCGCTGATGAGCAAGGTCGTCGCCAACGGCAACCACCGGGTGAAGTTCCCTCTCAACGAGCCGTCACCGGGCAAGCGCAAGAGCCAGATCGACGAGTACCTCGACTTCTACGCCGGCGCCGGCTGCCAGCACATCGCGATCGCGACCAACGACATCATCCGCTCGGTGGACGAGATGCGCGCTCGCGGTGTGGAGTTCCTGGCCACGCCCGACTCCTACTACGAGGACCCCGAACTGCGCGCGCGCATCGGCGAGGTGCGGGTGCCGGTGGACGAGCTGCAGCGGCGCGCGATCCTGGTCGACCGCGACGAGGACGGCTACCTGCTGCAGATCTTCACCAAGCCGGTGGGCGACCGGCCGACCGTGTTCTTCGAGCTCATCGAGCGGCACGGCTCGCTCGGCTTCGGCAAGGGCAACTTCAAGGCGCTGTTCGAGGCCATCGAGCGCGAGCAGGACAGGCGCGGCAACCTGTAATCCTCCCGACGGCGGATCTTGTCTGACCCCTCGCTCCGCATCGGGGCCATCCTGCGATCCGCACCGCAAGCTCGCTGCGCTCGCGCGGGGGCGGGCTCTTCGCGCGAGCGCTCATCGCGTCGTGAGCCGGTTTCTGACCGTGAAAGGCTGAGGGTGTGACCTCCTCATTCGCTGAGCTCGAGCTGCGGCCCGAACTGCAACAGGCCCTGGACTCCCTCGGCTACGAGGAACCGACCCCGATCCAGCGCGAGACCATCCCGGCCCTGCTCAGCGGACGTGACGTCGTCGGCCAGGCGGCCACGGGCACCGGCAAGACGGCGGCGTTCGCGCTGCCGCTGCTGCAGCGCATCAAGCCGGGCCGCAAGGCGCCGCAGGCCCTGGTGCTGGTCCCGACCCGCGAGCTGGCCATCCAGGTCGCCGAGGCCACCCACCGCTACGGCAAGGAACTCGGCGTCCGGGTGCTGGCCGTCTACGGCGGCACCCCGATCCAGCGGCAGATGCGCTCGCTCAGCACCGGCGTCGACGTCGTCGTGGCCACCCCGGGACGGGCGATCGACCACCTGAGCCGCAAGACGGTGGACTTCGGCCGGCTGCAGACGGTGGTCCTGGACGAGGCCGACGAGATGCTCGACATGGGCTTCGCCGAGGACATCGAGTCGATCATGCAGTCGGTGCCCGCCGAGCGGCAGACCGTGCTGTTCTCGGCCACCCTGCCGGCCCGCATCAACGGCCTGGTCGCCCGCTACCTGCACGACCCGGTCAAGGTCCGCATCCAGCGCGACGCCGGCGCGGCCGGGACGGCCCGGGTCCGGCAGATGGCCTACATCGTCCCGCGCCAGCACAAGGCCAGCGCGCTGGGCCGGCTGCTCGACATCGAGTCGCCGACGGCCGCGGTGGTCTTCTGCAAGACCCGCGACGAGGTCGACACGCTGGGCGAGACGCTCAACGCCCGCGGCTACCGCGCCGAGGCCCTGCACGGCGGCATGACCCAGGACCAGCGCGACCGGGTGATGACCAAGGTCCGCAACCAGACCACCGAGGTGCTGGTGGCCACCGACGTCGCCGCCCGCGGTCTCGACATCGACCACCTGACCCACGTCGTCAACTACGACCTGCCCTCGGCCCCGGACTCCTACGTCCACCGCATCGGACGGGTCGGCCGGGCCGGTCGCGAAGGCACCGCGATCACACTGGTCGAGCCGCGCCAGCACCGGCTGCTCAAGACCATCGAGAAGGCGACGAAGCAGAAGATCACCGTCGAGCAGTTGCCGACCGTGGCCGACCTGCGCGCCCGCCGGCTCGAGCTCACCCGCGCGGCGCTGTACGAGGCGCTGCAGGACGAGGACTACGAGCAGTACCGCGTCGTCGTCGACTCGCTCACCGACGAGTTCGACCTCGTCCAGGTGGCGTTGGCCGCGGTGAAGATGGCGCACGAGGCCGGCGTCGGTGACCCGGACGACGACGCCGACATCCCGGTGGTGCGCGCCGAAGCGGACGCCGGCCCGCGCCCGGACCGCAAGAGCAAGCCGCCGCGCGACACCGGCGACAGCGTCACGATCTTCGTCAGCCTCGGCCACGCGGCGAAGATCCGCCCGCAGGACCTCGTCGGCGCGATCGCCAACGAGACCAGCGTGGCGGGCCGCCAGATCGGTGCCATCGAGATCACGCACAAGTTCTCGACCGTCGAGATCCCGGCGGCCGCCGAGGCCGAGGTAGTCCGCAAGTTGCAGGCGACGCTGATCAAGGGGCGCAAGGCCCGCGTCGAGCGGTACAAGCCGCCGGCCGAGCGGTACGCGAAGGGAAAGCCATGACTCTGCGACCGGTGCTGGCCACGCTGCCGGCTTACGTACCGGGGCGTACGGTCGCCGGCGCCATCAAGCTCGCCAGCAACGAGACGCCCTACCCGCCGCTGCCGCACGTCATCGAGCAGGTCGCGCTCGCCGCGGCCAACGCCAACCGCTACCCGGACAACTTCTCCACCGAGCTGACGACCCGCCTGGCCGAGCGGGCCGGGATCGGAGCGGAGCACGTGCGCGTGGGCTGCGGGTCGGTGTCGCTGTGCACCCAGCTCGTGCAGGCGGTGGCCGACGCCGACGACGAGATCGTCTACGCCTGGCGCTCGTTCGAGGCCTACCCGATCATCACCGCGGTCAGCGGCGCGTCCGCCGTGCAGGTGCCGCTCACCGACGGGCACGTGCACGATCTCGACGCGATGGCCGAGCGGGTCACCGGCAAGACCCGGCTGATCGTCATCTGCAACCCGAACAACCCGACCGGCACGGCCGTCGACCGCGAGGCGTTGGTGCGTTTCCTGCGCGCCGTCCCCCACGACGTCGTGGTGGCGCTGGACGAGGCGTACCGCGAGTTCGTCACCGACCCCGCTGTCCCGGACGGGCTCACGCTGCTCGCCGAATTCCCGAACCTCGTCGTCCTGCGCACCTTCTCGAAGGCCTACGGCCTGGCCGGGTTGCGGGTCGGCTACGCGATCGCCGGCGACCCGGCGGTGGCGGCGGCGATGGCCCAGACGCAGGTGCCCTTCGCGGTGACGACGGTGGCCCAGGCCGCCGCGCTGGCCTCGCTCGAGGAGCCCGCGCTCACCCAACTGCAGGAGCGGGTGGCCGAGGTGGCCGCCGAGCGCGTGCGGGTGCGGCACGCGCTGCACGGCCTGGGTTACGACGTCCCGCGCACCGAGGCCAACTTCGTCTGGCTGCCGCTCGGCGACGCCACCGTCGACTGGGCGGCGCGGTGCGAGCAGGGCGGCGTCGTCGTCCGGGCGTTCGCCGGCGCGGGGGCCCGGGTGACCGTCAGCTCGCCCGCCGAGAACGACCGCTTCCTGGCCGTCGCCGCCGACCTCGCACCCGCCTGATCCGACCCGACCCGACCCGATCGACGGCCGGCGGCCCGCCCACCTGTGCGTGACCCGTGCCGGTGACGTGATTTCACAGAGTCCTCGTGTGACACTGCCCACCTGTCGATCAAGGGGTGGGCCGTGCCGTCATCGCCGTACGCCCGAGGCCGCGGCTCCCTTGTGCTCGTTCTCCTGGCGCTCGCCGCACCGCTGCTGGCCCCGCCATCCGTCGCGGCCGCCCGTCCGGTGCCGGCCCATCCGCGTGCCCTGAGTGCGGCGTCGCCGGCCGCGCCACCGTCGGCCGACACGGACACCATCGCCGCGCACGGTACGGCGCACGTGCTCGTCGCCGTCGGCGAAGGGGATGTCGCCGCGCAGTTCTCGGTCGGTATCGCCGCCCCGAAGGCCGCGGGCTACCTGACCGTCTATCCCGATGGCACGGCGCGGCCCGGCACCGCCACCCTCAACTTCACGAAAGGCCTGCCCGCCCGGGCCACGACGATCTCCCGCCTGAGCTCCAGTGACAAGGTGGCCGTGTACAACGGGTCCAGCGTGGCGGTCTCGGTAGGCATCGGGTTCGATCGCTTCGTCGACCGGGCCTTCGTGGCCGGTTCGGCCACCACGCCCGGATCGCTGATCGCGATCAACCCGGCACGCATCCTCGATACCGGTCACGGCCTGGGCGGGAGCAGTCCCGGACCCAACGGCGACGTGACCCTGTCCGTGCTCGGCAAGGGCGGGCTGCCGGCGTCGGGCGTGGGTGAGGTCGCGCTCAGCGTCAGCGCCGGCCGCGCGACCGCGAGCGGCTACGAGATCACGCATGCGGGCGGCACCCCCACGCCGCACGCCTCGGACCTGAGTTTCGTGCCCGGCGCGTACGTCACCGATCTCGTGATCGCCAAGGTGGGCAGCGACGGAACCGTGGTGCTGCACAACGGCTCGGTCGGCACGGTCGATCTGTACGCCGACGTACTGGGCTGGTTCGCCGCCGGCACCCCGACCGCGGCCGGCGCGTTCGTGGCCACGACGCCGACGCGGGTCCTCGACACCCGGGGGCAGTCCACCCAGCAATCCGACAGCTTCGCCCTCGGCACGACGCCGTTGCCCTACGCCGGCGTCGATGCCGTCGACTTCACCCTGTCCGCCCGCGGACTCGGCACCGGGGGTGATGCGGGGCTGGCCTACGAGAACCCGCAAGGGGTGTTCGGGATCGAGCCGATCACCACGTTCACCTCCGGCCGCTGGAGCGCCGGGGTCGGCGCGCTCGGCGCCGAAGGTGGAACCATGACGATCGCCCATCCGGGTGCGCAGATCACTGTCGACGTGAGCGGCTACTTCCTGGCCGACCCCGCCACCGCGCTGGGCGTGATCGCCGGTCGGGTGACGTCGGCCGACGGCGCACCGCTGGCCGGTGTGGCCGTCTACCTGCACACGACACCCACCCAGGTCGACTCCGATCCGACGGCCGAGTACGACGCCAGGACCACGACCGACGCGGACGGCCGCTACGCGGTCTTCGGGGTGGATCCGAGCACCACGGGATACTTCGTGTGCTTCGACACCGGCGGGGCGGCCGGGCGGCCCGCGGGCGCGGCCGGCGGCTCGTCGCCGACCGGCTATCACAGCGAGTGCAACGACAACCAGGCGTGGGACGGCGAGTCCAACGTCAGGTGGCACGTGCCGACCGGAGCGACCCGTGTGCCGGTCGCCCATGCGCGGCTCTCGACCGTGAACGCCGTGCTCCAGCCCGGCGGCTCGATCTCGGGCCAGGTCACCGACCAGGCGACGGGCGGGGGACTCGCCGCGACCGTGCGGGTGTACCGCGAATTCGACAGCTATCCCTTGCGGGCCCTGACGACCGACAGCTCCGGCCGTTTCCGCATCGACGGGCTGAATCCGGGGTCCGGGTACCACGTGTGTTTCGGGACCGACACCGGCAACCACCAGAGCACCTGCTGGCACGATGTGCCGCAGTTCGCCACGCAGGGCGCGCCCGCGAACGCCACGGGCGTGAGGGTGACCAGTGGCAGCGTGACGAGCGGGATCAACCAGCCGCTGGGACTGGCGGGCACGATCGCCGGGACGATCACCTACGCCGACAACGGCCAGCCGGACCGCTACGAGGCGGTGCGGGCGTTCGACGAGACCGGTCAGCTGGCCGACCGGGCGGAGACCGACTCCGCCGGGCATTACACGCTGGCGGACCTGCCGCCCGCCCATCGCTACACGGTCTGTTTCGGGACCGGCCAGTACCCGGTCTACGCCGAGTGCTACCGCGGCGTGCCGTGGCCGCACCCCTCGGACGACGGATCGTCCCTGCCGTCGGGTACGACCTCGGTCGGGGTGACCGCGGGGGCGGTCACCACCGGGATCGACGCCCAGGTGCATCGAGCCGGGGGTCTGACCGGTTACGTCTCCACCACCGACTCCCGCCCCGTCCAGGGTGCGGTCGTGTCCGTGTACGACCCGACCGGAACCGTGGTCGGGACCAGCACGACGCAGGCGAGCGGCTACTGGTCGGTCTACGAGCTGCGGCCCGGCCCGAACGCCTACCGCGTGTGCGTCGACGGCTCCCACGCCACCGACTTCTCGATGCCGCCACGCACCTTCGGCGACCGTTGCTACAAGGCCGTCACATGGGACGGGACCTCGGCGCCGCCGGCCGGCAGTGCCACGCTGACGGTCGCGCCGGCCGTCGCCGCGGCGAACGTCGACGTGCAGTTGCCGCCGACCTGACCGGTCACGGCCGGGACCGGCACGCTCAGTCGCCGGCCGCCTCGCTCACGGCGGCGGCCACCGCCTTCGGCACCGCAGGGTCGAACACCGACGGGACGATGTAGGTGGGGTTGAGCTGGTCGTCGGACACGCAGGCGGCGAGCGCCTCGGCCGCCGAGAGCAGCATCGCCGTGGTCACCTCCCGCGCCCGCGCGTCCAGCAGCCCGCGGAACACGCCGGGGAAGGCGAGCACGTTGTTGATCTGGTTGGGGTAGTCGCTGCGCCCGGTCGCGAGCACGGCCGCCAGGTGCTGGGCGGCGTCGACGTCCACCTCGGGGTCGGGGTTCGCCAGCGCGAAGACGACGGGCGACGGCGCCATGTCGGAGATCCAGTCGGCCGGCAGCACGTCGGGCGCGCTGACCCCGATGAACACGTCCGCGCCGCGCAACGCGTCGTGCAGGTCGCCGGTGACGGCCTCCGGATTGGTGAGCGCGGCGAGATCGTGCTTCGCCCCGGACAGCCGCGTGTCGCCCGGGGACAGGATGCCCTCGCGGTCCCACACCAGCACATGCTTCGCGCCGGCGGCCAGCAGCAGCGCCACGATGGCGGTGCCGGCCGCCCCGCCGCCGGCCACGACGATCCGCGCGGTGTCCAGCTGCTTGACCACGCAGCGCAGCGCGTTGGTGAGCGCGGCCGTCACCACGATGGCCGTGCCGTGCTGGTCGTCGTGGAAGACCGGGATGTCCAGCTCGGCCCGCAGCCGGCGTTCGATCTCGAAGCAGCGCGGGGCCGAGATGTCCTCGAGGTTGATGCCGCCGAAGCCGGGCGCGATGGCCCGCACCACCGCGACGATCTCGTCGGTGTCCTGCGTGTCGAGGCAGATCGGCCACGCGTCGATGTCACCGAACCGTTTGAACAGGGCCGCCTTGCCCTCCATCACCGGCAGTGCGGCCCCCGGGCCGATGTTGCCGAGCCCGAGCACGGCCGAGCCGTCGGTCACCACCGCGACCGCGTTGCCCTTCACCGTCAGCTTCGCGACGTCCTCGGGATGCTGCGCCAGCGCCAGCGACACCCGGCCGACGCCGGGCGTGTAGGCCATCGACAGGTCGTCGCGGGTGCGCAGCGGCACCTTGGAGGTCACCGCGATCTTGCCGCCGAGGTGCAGCAGGAACGTGCGGTCGCTGACCCGGTGCACCGTCACGTCGGGGACCGCCCGTAACGAGTCGACGATCTCGGTGGCGTGCTCGCCGTTGACCGCCGAGCAGCTGACGTCAACCGTCACCCGGTCGGCGCGCGAGTCGCTGACGTCGATCGCGGTGACCAGGCCACCGGCGAGGCCCACGGCCGTGGCCAGCTCGCCCACCACCGAGGCCGACGGCGGCGCGTAGACGCGCACGGTGATGCCGTACGACGCGCTGGTCGGCAGGGGGCGGGCACGGTGGCTGTCGGGCTGGCTCATACCCCGCATCCTGCCCGTCGGCACAATGCCGGTGGGCAGTGACAGGATGGGGAGCGTTCCTGATCGTCACAACGAGGTGACTTCACCATGACCGACACGCACGTCGGCGCCGGGGCGGGGCCCACCGGCAACGCCGCCGACACGCAACCCGACGCCGACGGCGGCCCGCCACGACAGGCCGTCGACCCCACTGTCTTCACCCGCCGCTACCTGGCCCACGCCGGCAGCCAGCTGCCCGGGCTGACCGGCGCCGACCGCGCCGCCGTGGCCCGCGCGGCGCTGGAGTTCGGCACCACCCGCCTGTGGGGGCAGACGCTGCTGCGGGTGACCGCCGCGCCCGTCGCCGGGGTGGACCCGGCCGTCGACCACGACGCCGGCGGCGCCACCGGCCTGAGCCCGCTGACCGCGATCGACATCGTCTCCGAGGACGCGCCGTACATCGTGGAGTCGCTGCGATCCGAGCTCGGCCGCTCCGGGCACACCGTGCGCCGGCTGCTGCACCCGCAGATCGTGCTCGCCCGCGGCGCCGACGGCGCCATGACGCGGGTCTACGACGTGGACGACAATGCCGACGTCCCCGACGGCGCGATGGTCGAGTCGTGGGTGCACATCGAGATCGACGACGTGGCCGAGGCCGAGCGCGCCACGCTGGCCGAGCGGCTCGGCCGGGTCATGGACGACGTGCTGCACGCCGTGGCCGACGCCCCGCACATGTACCGCCTGATCCGTGAGCTCGCCGACCAGCTGACCGTCGACCCCGGCCAGTTCGACCGGGAGACCAGCACCGAGGCCGGGGAGCTGCTGCGCTGGCTCGCGGACGGCAACCTGATGATCCTCGGCCACGCCGCGTACTCGGCCAACGAGCTGGCCACCACGCAGGCGCGCGGCGCGGTCACCTCGGGTGTGCTGCGCGGCGACCGGGCCGGCGCGCGCATCTCGCCCCTGGAGCTGCTGCCGGCCTACCGCAGCGGCAACCCCCTGACCATCTTCAAGTCGCCGCTGGTGTCCACGGTGCGGCGCTCGGAGCACTTCGACTGCGTCACCGTGGTCACGCCGGCCACCGGGGGCGGCGCGCAGATGATCCACGTGTTCCTCGGCCTCATCACCAGCGCCGAGGACGGCACGGTGGGTCGCGTGCCGGTGGTGCGTCGCCGCATCGCCGAGATCATGCTGCGTTCCGGGGTCCGCGCGACCAGCCACACCGGGCGCCGGCTGCTGGCCGCCTTGCGCACCCTGCCCCGCGACGAGCTGCTCGAGGCCCCCACCAATGATCTGCTGCGCCTGGCCCAGCTCGTCTCCGACCGCGCCAGCGCCGGCACCGTCGGGGTGTTCGCCCGCATCCACCTCAACCGCGACTTCGTCAGCGTCCTGGTGTACTTCCCCGCCGACCGGTTCGGCCCGGACACCCGCCGCCGCGTCCGGGCGGTGATCGCCAAGCACTGGCCGGGCGAGGTGATCGGCCGCGACGACCGCATCGTCGAGATGGGGCTCGCGCGGATGCAACTGCTGATCGCGGTGCGTCCGGGGGCCCAGCCGCCCTCGCCGGACCGGCGCACCGTCGAGGAGGAGGTCGCGAAGGTCACCCGCGGCTGGAGCGAGGACCTCGGTGACCTGCTCACCCTCGCCGTGGGCGAGGAGCAGGCCGCCCGGCTCGTGGCCACCTACGCCAACGCCCTGCCGGAGGCCTACAAGGAGGACTTCGGCGCCGCCACCGCCGCCCGCGACGTCCGCCGGCTGGCCGATCTGCCCGCCGAGAACGGGCTGGCCTTCGACCTCTACACCCCCGACGAGCACGATTCGGCCGACCGCCGGCTGAAGGTCTACCGCACCGGCAGCGCCGTCTCGCTGGCCCGCACCCTGCCGATCTTCACCCAGATGGGCATCGAGGTGCTCGACGAGCGCCCCTACGTCATCGAGCTCGCCGACCGCACCGTGTGGATCTACGACTTCGGCCTGCGGCTGCCCGCGGGCATCGAGTTCGACCAGCAGCGCGCCGACCACGTGATCGAGGCCGTGCGGCTGTTGTGGCTGGAACAGGTCGAGCAGGACGGCTTCAACGCGCTGGTCGTGCGCAGCAAGCTCACCTGGTGGCAGGTGAACATCCTGCGGGCCTACGCCAAGTACCTGCGCCAGGCGGGCACGCAGTTCAGCCAGGGCTACATCGAGCGCACGCTGGTCGACCACTGCCAGATCGCCGCCGCCATCGTCGAGCTGTTCGAGTCCCGCTTCGATCCGAGCCGCGAGAACGAGGCCCCGCTGCTGCACAACCCCGACGACGGCACGGCCACCAGCCGCGTCGACACCATCGAGGCGATGCTGGCCGAGGTGGCCAGTCTCGATCAGGACCGGATCCTGCGCTCGTTGCTGGGCCTGGTGAACGCGACGTTGCGCACGAATGCGTACCGCACCGACGACCCGCTGGGTGAAGGGGTCGGTGGCGGGCGCCGCGCGGCGCTGGCGATCAAGCTGGACCCGCGACGCATCGCGGACCTGCCGCAGCCGCGCCCGCGCTACGAGGTGTGGGTGTACTCGCCGCGGGTGGAGGGCGTGCATCTGCGTTTCGGTTCGGTGGCGCGGGGCGGTTTGCGCTGGTCCGATCGGCGCGAGGACTTCCGCACCGAGGTGCTCGGCCTGGTCAAGGCGCAGATGGTGAAGAACGCGGTGATCGTCCCGACCGGCGCGAAGGGCGGGTTCTTCGCCAAGCGGTTGTCCGACGCGGGGGTCGACCGGGAGGCGTGGCTGGCCGAAGGAGTCGCCTGCTACCGGTTGTTCATCGCCTGCCTGCTGGACGTGACCGACAACTACGTGACCGACTCCGACGGGGTGCAGCAGGTGGTCCCTCCGCCGCGGGTGCGCCGCTACGACGCCGACGACCCGTACCTGGTGGTGGCGGCGGACAAGGGCACGGCGACGTTCAGCGACATCGCCAACGAGATCGCGTCCGGCTACGGGTTCTGGTTGGGCGACGCGTTCGCCTCGGGCGGTTCGGTCGGCTACGACCACAAGGCGATGGGGATCACCGCGCGGGGGGCGTGGGAGTCGGTGCGCTACCACTTCCGCGAGTTGGGCCTCGACACCCAGAGCGAGGATTTCACCGTGGTCGGGGTGGGCGACATGTCCGGCGACGTGTTCGGCAACGGGATGTTGTTGTCCGAGCACATCCGGTTGGTGGCGGCCTTCGACCACCGCCACGTCTTCCTGGACCCCGACCCGGAGGCCGCGCGGTCCTACGCCGAGCGGCGCCGGTTGTTCGAGCTGCCCGGGTCGAGCTGGGCCGACTACGACACGAGCCTGATCTCGACCGGCGGCGGGGTGTATCCGCGGACGGTCAAGTCGATCCCGATCAGCCCGCAAGTCGCCCAGGCGTTGGGCATCGGGTCGGGGGTGAGCAAGCTCGCGCCGGCCGAGCTGATGCGGGCCATCCTCCGGGCGCCGGTCGGGCTGTTCTGGAACGGCGGCATCGGCACCTACGTCAAGGCCTCCACCGAGAACCAGGCCGACGCCGGGGACAAGGCCAACGACCCGCTGCGGGTGGACGCCGACCAGCTGCGCTGCCAGGTGGTGGGCGAGGGCGGCAACCTCGGGCTGACGCAGCTGGCCCGCATCGAGTACGCGCAGCTCGGCGGTAAGATCAACACCGACGCCATCGACAACTCCGCCGGCGTCGACACCTCCGACCACGAGGTCAACCTCAAGATCCTGCTCGACCGCGCGGTGGTGGGCGGCAAGATCGACCGCGAGGAGCGCAACCGGTTGCTGGCCGAGGCCACCGACGACGTCGCCGCGCACGTGCTGCGCGACAACTACGGGCAGAACGTCCTCCTCGGCATGGCACGAGTGCTGAGCCCTCGCCTGGTCAGCGTGCACCGCCGTTTCATGCAGAAGCTCGAGCAGGCCGGCGAGCTCGACCGCGCGCTGGAGTTCCTGCCTGATGACGCCGAGCTCGCCCGCCGGGAAGAAGCCGGCACCGGGCTCGTCTCCCCCGAGAACGCCGTGCTGATCGCGTACTCGAAGATGACGTTGACCCAGCACATCGAGGACTCCACGCTGCCCGAGGAGCCGTGGTTCCAGCGGATCCTCGCCGACTACTTCCCGCCGGCCATCGCCGAGCGGTTCGCCGACGACCTGCCCAACCACCCGCTGCACCGCGAGATCATCACCACCTCGCTGGTCAACGACATGATCAACCGGTCGGGCACCACCTTCGTGCACCGCGCGATCGAGGAGACCGGCGCCGACCTGACCCAGGTCACCCGCGCCTACAGCGTGGTGCGCGCCGTGTTCGGGCTGCCCGAGCTGTGGGCCGAGATCGAGGCCCTCGAGAACCAGGTGCCGACGGCGGCCCAGCACGCGGGCTATCAGGAGATCCGCCGCCTGGTCGACCGGGCGACGCGGTGGTTCGTCGACGTGCGTTTCCCGCTGGGCGACGTCGCGGCCGAGATCGAGCGTTACCAACCGGTGGTCCAGCGGCTCGGGTCGCGCTGCTCCGACCTCATGCGCGGGCGCGAACGCGAGACCCTGTTCTCCGACGCCGACAAGCTGATCGAGCTCGGCCTGCCCCGCGACCTCTCGCTGCGCCTGGCCGAGTTGCTCAGCGCCTTCCTGCTGCTCGACGTCGTCGAAATCGCGCAGGCCACCGGGCGCGACGCCCACGACGTCGCCGCGCTGCACTACGCCGTGTCCGAGCGGCTCAGTGTCGACGACCTGCTCACCGAGGTGACCCAGCTGCCCCGCGACGACCGCTGGTCGACCCTGGCCCGGTCGGCCGTGCGCCACGACGTCTACGCGGCGTTGTCGGCGATCACCACGGCGGTGCTGGAGTCCACCGACCCCGAACTCGACGTCGACGAACGGCTCGTGGAATGGACGCAGGCCCACCCGGAGCGGGTGGAGCGGGCCCGCGCCACGGTGTCGGCGGCGCTGGAACGTGACCAGGCCGATCTGGCCACGCTGTCGGTCGTGCTGCGCGCCCTGCGCGGGTTGCCCGGTTGACCGTGGCCGCCGCCTTCCCGGAACCGACCGAGCCGGCCGCCTCGCGGTCGGACGTGCTCGTCGGCTACCTCGACTACTTCCGCGCCCGGCTGATCGAGATCGTGCGGGCGCTGCCCGACGGGGAGGCGCGCCGCAGCCGGTTGCCGTCGGGCTGGACGCCGCTCGAGCTCGCGGTGCACCTGACCTGGGTCGAGCTGCGTTGGCTCGAGTGGGGTTTCCTCGGCCGGCCCGTGCCCGATCCGTGGGGCGATCACCGTGACGATCGCTGGCACGTGCCGGCGCAGGCGGGGGTCGACGACGTGCTCGCGGCGTTGGCCGCCCGGGGGGAGGCCAGCCGCTCCATCGTCGCCGCTCACGACCTGACCGACGTCGGGGCACCCGGGCCGCGGTGGGACGGCGCGCCGCCGGCCACGCTGGAACGCATCCTGCTGCACCTGCTGCAGGAGTACGCGCGCCATGTCGGGCACCTCGACATCGTCGCCGAGCTCGCCGGCGGGTACTAGCCCGATCGGGCTATGGCGCGTGCACCTGGCCGGCGGCGATAACTGACGTGCACCGTTCGGCACCCCGCCTTCGGGCCGCCGCCCCCGGGAGGGTTCGATGAACCGCATGATCGCCGTGATCGGGATCACCGCGGCCGCGGGTGGGCGACGCCGCCGACGGACGGCAGGCGGTGGAGCTCGCGGGGTCCGTCGACCCGCATGTCGTGCTGATGGACGTGTCGGTGCCGGTGCTCGACGGCATCGGCGCCACCCGCGAGCTGCTGCGCGCGCACCCGGACGTCCGGGTAAGCACCTACCGGCGCCCTGACTCAGGCGCTGGCGGCGCGTGACCTCCGCACGGGCACCCGGGCCCAGACCTGCTTGCCCTGAGGCGTCCGGCGCACGCCCCAGTCGGCCGCCAGGGCAGCGACGATGGCGAGGCCGCGCCCGCCGGTCTCGGACTCGCTGGTGGTGCGCCGGCGTGGCGGCTCTTGGCTGCCGTCGCGTACCCGTACGACGACCGCGTCCCCGTCGAGTTCCCAGCTGACGTCCAGATCGTCGTCGAAGGAGGCCTGGGCGTGCACGACGGCGTTGCCGACGAGCTCGCTGGCGACCAGGATCACATCCTCCACGGCCCGGCTCGTGACCGCCTGCCGGCCGAGGTCGGCGGCGATGGCGGAGCGCACGAGGGCAGCGCTCGCCGCCTCGTGCCGTACCGCCAATGCGCCCACGCCCATTGCTCCTCCCCGGATCACCGTTCGGAGGGAGGGTGCCCGACGTTGTACGGGAGGTAAACCGACGGCTGCGTCACCCGGGCGTGTCGAGCAGCGCCCGCACCTCGCGCGGGCGGTCGGTGATGATGGTGTCGACACCGAGCGCGCGCACGAAGGCGACGTCCTGCGGCTCGTCGACCGTCCACACGTACACCTGGATGCCGCGAGCGTGGGCGCGGGCGACGAACTCGGGATCGGCGCGCAGTACGTGCAGCCCCGGCCCGGCGATCGGGACGCCCGCGGGGAGCAGGGCGGCACGCCGTTGCGGCGTCAACCGGTCGAGCAGCAGCACGGTGGGGATGTCCGGCGCGAGCAGCCGCACCCGGCGCACCGCGGTGGGGGCGAAGCTCATCACCACGACGCGGTTGTCCATGTCGGCGAGTTGGCGCAGGTGCTCCGGGGGGCCGGGGCGCCCGGCCCAACCGAAGCGGGCGAGCAGGTCGACCAGGGTCTTCTCCACCAGCCCGCCGTAGCGCGTCGGGTGCTTGGTCTCCACGAGCAGACGCACCTGGCGCCCGGCGTCGTGCACCAGCTGGAGCAGCATCTCGAGGGTGAGGACGCCGCCGCCCCGCTCGACGCGGTCGACGGAGACACCGGCCAGGTACGGCGAGTCCGAGAGCAGGTAGTCGGCCGAGGTCGGCAGCTCACCGTGCCAGGAGGAGAAGTCGAGTGCGTCCAGCGTGCGCAGGTCCAGGTCGCTCACGACGCCCTGCCCGTCGGAGGTGCGGTTGACGGTCCGGTCGTGTACGCACACCAGGTGTTCGTCGCGGGTCATCCGCACGTCGCACTCGAGCGCGTCCGCGCCGGCGGCGATCGCGGCCTCGTACGCGGCCAACGTGTGCTCGGCGACCAGCGAGGACGCCCCGCGGTGGGCCACGATCATGGGCCGCGCGGGCGACTGCACGACCGCGCGCTGTTGCACACCACCCATTGTGCGCGAGGGTCGTAGCAACAACACGCAGGTCAGCGTGCCCGGCGCGGGTGGCGTGGCGGTGACCGCCGGTTGTCGCGGAGGTGTCAGGCCACGTACGGGGGCGTGCCGTCGGTCGAGCGCATGGGCCGCTTCGCCGCCGCCCACGACAGCATGCCGCCCTCGAGATTGGCCGCGTTGTAGCCCTGGTGGCGCAGCCACGCCGTCACCTGGGCCGAGCGGCCGCCCATCTTGCACACGACGACGATCGACGCGTCTGGGGTGAGCGGCCCGGGGTCGAACTGCAGTTGCTGCGGCACCTGGTTCATCGGGACGTGCAGCGCGCCGTCGATGTGCCCGGCCGTCCACTCCTCGTCCTCCCGCACGTCGAGCAGGACGGCGTCCTGGGGGATCGCGTCGACGGCGACGGTCGGGATCTCGCGGGGCAGCACGGGTCCGACACTAGGTGACCGGTCCCGTGCCGTGGTGAGCTACCCGTGCGCCTGCTGGTAGGCCGCGGCCACGCGCACCAGTTGCACCAGCCCGGACGCGTACTCCATCGCCTCGCTGTGGGCCTCGGCGTACGGCGGCTGGAACCCGACGCCCTGCCAACTCTGGGTGGTGGGGTCCCAGAGGTCGTTGCCCACCTCGAAGTCCCAGGCGTAGATGTCGTCGTCGTAGTACAGCTGGTCGGCCGAGTTCCCGGCGGCGGAGTACAGCACGTCGGCCACGGGCCCGGTCTGCGACGGCCAGGTGACCGTCCCGCGCTCCGAGGCGATCGCCGACACGATCTGCTTGGCGTCGGACAGGAACTCCGCCGACTGCTCGATCGACGGGCGTGGCAGCGTGATGCGCCCGTCGGCCTTGTAGGCGCCCGGCGGCCACATGAAGTACCCGCCGTAGGAGTGCACGTTCATCGCGAACTTGATGTTCGGATGGGCGGCGGCCAGCGCGACGATGTTGCGGCTCTCCGGCTCGGACAGCTCACCGGGGCCGGCCGCGGTCTCGCCCAGGCACGAGGAGCTGCCGCCGACGTAGCCGTCGAACAGCGAGCCGACGGCGTAGTTGCGGTTGACGTCCACGCCCCACCGGTTGCGGTTGACCGGGTCGCGGTCGGCGCCGGTGCACCAGTCGTCCATGTTCTTGCGCTGGAAGTTGTAGTCGTTGAAGGAGTAGTTGGCGCCGTCCGGGTTGGTCGTGGGCACCACGAACACGTCCACCGAGTCGAGGAGGTGGTGCGTCTCGGGATCGGTGGCGTAGTTGGCCAGCAGCCGCTCGGCGAACTCCAGCGTCACCAGCGGCGTGGCCCACTCCCGCGCGTGCTCCTGCGAGTAGGCCAGCACGCCGATGCGCGAGCCGTCGCGGTGCACGCCGATACGCAGCGCCTGCACCGTCCAGGGCGTGCGCGGCACGTCGCTGCCCGCCTTCAGCCCGTCGCTGAGCGACGTGGGGCCGGCGACCGGCATCGTCTTGCCCGCCGACCCGTTCTTGACGTAGGCCCGGAACTTCTTGGGGAAATGCGCCGTGATGAGGGCGGCGACCGCGTCGGTCGTGCTCGTCACGGTGCCGTCGGCGTCGGTGGCGAGGGAAACGGTGAGCACCCGGTCCTGGTAGCTCGCCTGCAGCCGCTGGTTCGGGCCGGCGGCCACGCTGCGGACCTGCACGCCGTTCCAGCCCTGATTGCCGAACTTCACCGACTCGACGACCACCGCCGCCGAGGCGGGGTCGCCGAGGTAGCCGCTGGCGGTGCGGCGATAGCCCTGCGTCTTGTTGGGCAGGTTCACGACGTCGACGAGGTCGGGGTACTGCTGGGCCAGCCGCTTGATGCGTGCCTGGATGTCCTCGGGCGTCATGTAGGAGGAGATGAAGTCCTTCTGGTAGCCCGCCGGGGTGGTGGGCGGCGCGGCGCCGGGCCAGCTGGCCGGCGTGGCCGTGGTCGTGCCGCCGAGGCTGGAGGTAGCCGTCACCGACACCGGCTGCGCGGGCAGCGGCTGGGGCAGCGCGAAGTGGTACTGGTACTCGTTGTCGTCGACGAAGCGCTGCAGCGGGAACGAGCCGGTGCTGCCGTCGGCGGTCCTCCAGGTCACGGTGATCACGACGTCGGGGTCGTCGGTGGCAGTCGTGGCCACCTGCGTGCCGAGGAACGTCTGGCCGTTGCTCGTCCACCAGTAGGCCTGCAGGAAATGCAGCGTGTCGGCGTTGGCGGCGTTCTCGGTCGGGCTCGCGTCCGCGACCTTGACCTGCGGACCGACCTTCGGTGCGGTGCCGACCGACGCGCGCGCCCGTGCGGCCCGCACGCTGGACCGGTAACGCGCCGCGCCGTCGCTAGGGCGCTCGATGACCTGCAGGAGCCGCCCGCCCCGCGCGGTCAGCTTCGCCACCTGCGTCCCGGACAGCACGCCGTCGACGAGGTAGGCCCCGCCCGACAGGGCGCGTCCGCCGGTGAGGTCGGCGCCGGACGCGACGAGCGCATCCAGCTGCGCGCGATCGGGCAGCTGCAGCCGGACGAGCGCGATGGCGCTCGCGGCCAGGGTGGGCCCGCCGGTCCGCGCGGGTGCGCCGGCGGGCGCGGCCACCGAGCTCGGCGCGGTCGCGGCGGCCAGCGTGAGGCCCGCGACGGCGAGCGCGGCAAGGGACAGACGGCGGCGGTTCGGCATGGGCACTCCCGGCGGCGGATTGACCGTAGTGCGCTGAAAGTACGCTGAGTCCGGTACGCGATCAATAGGCGGTTCGGGACCTCGCCGCTACTTGATCAAGCGGGACAGTCGCCGGTCGGCGAGCTCGCGGCCCTCGGTCTGGCAGGTCGGGCAGTACTGGAAGCTGCGGTCGGCGAAGGAGACCTCGCGCACCGTGTCCCCGCAGACCGGGCACGGCAGTCCGGTGCGGGCGTGCACCCGCAGCCCGCTGCGCTTCTCCGACTTCAGCGTGGCCGCCCGCTGACCGACCGAGCGGGTGACGGCCTCGGTGAGCACCGTGTGCAGGGCCTGGTACAGGCGGCTGAGTTCGTCGTCGGTGAGCTTTGCGGCGTTCTTGAACGGCGACAGGCGGGCGGTGTGCAGGATCTCGTCGGAGTAGGCGTTGCCCACTCCGGCCAGCACCGACTGGTCGGTGAGCACGCCCTTGAGCCGGGCGCGCTGGCCGGCGAGCAGCGTGGCGAGCTCGTCGCGGGTCAGGGCGAGCGCGTCCGGGCCGAGCCGGGCCACGCCGGGCACGTCCGCGGCCTCACGCACCAGGTAGAGCGCCAGCCGCTTCTGGGTGCCGGCCTCGGTGAGATCGAAGCCGGCGACCGGTCCGTCGGGCAACTCGGGTTCGAGGTGCACCCGCACCGCGATCGGCCCCTTGCCGCCGGGACGGGGCGGCGCGGGCGGCAGCGATTCGCGCCAGTGCAGCCAGCCGCCGCGCGCCAGGTGGACCACCACGTGCAGCAACTCGCCCATCGGCGATGCGACCTCGAGGTCGAGGAACTTGCCGTGCCGGCCGGCCGAGAGGACGATCGCACCGCTCAGCGCGGTGAGCGGCGGGTCGAAGGTCTTGACGGCGTTGATGGCGGCGACGTCGACCCGGCGCACCGTGCGCCCGACCGCGCGCTCGCGCAGGAACTCGGCCAGCGCCTCGACCTCGGGCAGTTCGGGCACCGGCTAGACCGACTCGCCCGGGATCAACTCCTGGCGCGGGAAGCGCACACCGGTGGTGCTGTGGCACCGGTAGCCGTTCGGGTTCTTCGCGAGGTACTGCTGGTGGTAGCCCTCGGCGTAGTAGAACTCGCCGAGCGGCGCCACCTCGGTGGTCACCGCGCCGTAGTCGAGGCCGGCGAGCACCGCACCGAAGATCTGCACCGCCCGCTCGGCCGTCTGGCGCTGCGCCTCGTCGGTGTAGTAGATCCCCGAGCGGTACTGCGTGCCGACGTCGTTGCCCTGCCGGTAGCCCTGCGTGGGGTCGTGCACCTCGAGGAAGGTGGCGACGAGGTCGGCGTAGCTGACCTGCTGCGGGTCGAAGACGACCAGCACCGCCTCGGTGTGCCCGGTGCGGCCGGAGCACACCTCCTCGTAGTCGGGGTGGGCGGTGGTGCCGCCGGTGTAGCCGACCGCCGTGGACCAGACGCCGGGCACCTCCCAGAAGATCTCCTCGACGCCCCAGAAGCAGCCGGCGCCGAAGACGGCCTGCTGGTAGCCGTCGGGGAACGGCGCCTTGATCGGGTGGCCGTTCACGTAGTGGGTGTCGGGGACCGGGAACTCGTACTGGTCGCGGCCGCGCAGCGCCTGTTGCGGGTCGACCATCTGCGTCTTACGGCTGGAGAACAGCATGCGATCGAGGCTACGCAGGACGTACGCTCGGTGCCATGAGTCCACTGAGCGTCGTGGCAGGTGAGGCGGCATGACCCAGTGGGGCCTGGACACGCTGTTCAATCCGGCCAAGCGGCACATGGACGAGGAGAAGCGCCGCCTGCAGTCCACCCGCGAGGAAGTCGGCGACAGCTCGGGCGGCAAGCGCATCGATTTCGAGTCGGGCAAGGTGCGCATCCGCCGCGAGGAGACGGCCGGTGAGGAGCCGGCCGCCGCGAACGGGGCAGGTGGTCAGGAGTCCCGGTCGAAGGACGCGGTCGACAAGAACCGACCCGAGCCCAGCGCCGCCGCGATCCGCGCCGCCCGCCGCCGCGGCCGCACGCCCTGAGCGCCTCGAGACGTTAAGTGCCTTGGCCCCCGGTGGGCGGGGGGTCCACCGGGGGCCATCGGCGCCGGATGTCGCTTCCGGTGAGCGGGGGGTTCACCGGACAATCGATCCGTCACCCACCGACCCTCTCCGGCGAGCGGGGGATCCGCCGGAATCGATCGATGTGCGAGCCGGCCCGGCCCGGACCGGTGAGCGGGGGATTCACCGGAACCAGCCAGCCCGGTTCGCAGTGACCACCTTGACTCTCCGTAGCCGTTAGGTCAAGGTAAAATTCCGAATTACGCCATCGTAATTCGTGAACCTGGCTCGGATGAGGCTCTTCGACCGCTGCTCGGAACCGATAACGCACCGTTATCGACCGGTCACGTGATGTGACGAACTTGTCGGCAGAGCAAGGCGATTGCCCTAGTTGGTGACGTCGGGGGCCCAGCCGCCCCCGTGCACGCGCTGCGCCAGGTCGGTCACGGCTGGCGCGATCACCTGCGGGAAGCCGGCGAGCTGGATGGCGATGCTGAACCGGTCGCTGGACACGGCCTGGGCCGGGTCCGACTCGTCCAGCACCATCCGCTCACTGAGCGTCAGCACCTGGAAGGCGAGGCCGCGCGCGTTCAGGAACGCCGTGACGGCCTCGACCTCCTTCTCGTCCACGGTCTGGACGAACACCTGGCCCTGCAACCAGCCCGTCATCTCCATGCCCCCATCCTGGCGGTCCGGGGACCGCCAGGACGAGGCGAAGGGAGGGTCGCGCCCTACGGGGTGATGTCGACGACCTGCGGGTCGTGGTCGCTGACCTGGTCGTGGAACTCGGAGTTGACGTGGACCACCTGGTAGTCGAACGGCGCGGCGGTCACCGCCGGGGTGGCCAGGATGTGATCGAGCACCTGGGAGATCCCGTCGTAGACGTACGTGTACTGCTGATCGAACGGGAGCGTGGTGATCAGGTCGGTCAGGATCGGGGTGCCGGTGCCGTCCGGCGTGCCGGTCTTGAGCGTGGCCAGCGCCGGGCTGAACTGATAGTCGTTCAGGTCGCCCACCACGAGCACCCTGGCCTGAGCGTCCACGGCCAGCAGCTGCCCGACGAAGTCGTGCACGAGGGTGGCCTGCTGCAGCCGCTGCATCTCCGACGACCGGTCCGGGTACTGGAAGCGGCCGTCGGCGTTCTGGTCGCCCAGCTTGGAGTCGAAGTGGTTGGCGATGACGAACACGTCCTTGCCGTTGAAGCGGAACTGCCCGACCAGCGGCTTGCGGCTGGAGTCCCAGGCCGGGTCCGTCGGGGCGATGCGCCCGGGCGAGAGGGTCAGGCCCGGTGTCCCGTTGTTGTCGGTGACCTGCGTGCCGGTGGTCGAGCGGTCGACCTTCGCCGAGCCGGAACGCACGAAGCTGACCCGGACCGGGTTGTAGAGGAACGCGACCCGGATGTTGCCGCCGGGCTGACCGCCGTCCTGGTCGTTGACCGGGTCGATCTCCCGGTACTTGTAGGTCGGGCCACCCGCGGCGCGGATCTTCGCGATCAGCCGGTGCAGGGTCAGCGTCGCCATCACCACGCCGTCGTCGGTCGGGCCGTCGTTGTCCTGGATCTCCTCCAGGGCCACGACGTCCGGGCTGGCGAGGTTGTTCACGACGCCCGCGGCCAGGGCCTCGAACTTCGTGACCGGGTCCTTCTTGGACAGGTTCTCGACGTTGTACGTCGCGACCGACAACTGGTCGTCGGTTCCCGGGTGGGCGGCAACGGGGGCCAGGTGGTTGTGGACCACGGCGCCGAGGGTGCTGGCCTCCAGGGTGTAGCCGCCGAACTGGGAGTAGTCCAGCGGGCCGATGGTCGCGCCGGCGAACTCGTCGCCCACGTCGACGCCGGGGTTCGTGCCGTTGAGCGCGACCACCTCGAGGCGCCCGGGGGGCGCCTGGTTCTCGCCGAGCAGCTCGGCGCCGCCGCGGTAGGTGCGGTCCTCATCGGGCTTCGTCGTCACGTACTGCTCGGCGTACTGGTCGGACGGGCCGACGACCTGGGCGTCGTCGACCTCGACGCGCATGCCTTCGACGGACTCGTAGAAGTCCAGGGCCGAGCGGCTCGGGTCGATGGTCAGGCCCTCGATGCTGTTGCCGCCGTTGTCGAAGGCGTAGGTGTCCGGCACGGTGTCCGGTCCGAGCACGACCGGCGCCGGCAGCGGTTGGCCGGCGGCGATCGTGCAGATGGCCGTGGCGGCCAGCTCGGTGATGGTCAGGTTCGACGTCGAGGCGTGCGCGGCCTGGGGGTCGTACTCGTTGACGGTCGCGTCAACCGCGACCGAGGCCCCGACCGCCGGCTTGGCCTGCGAGCCGCTGTAGACGAAGACGCCCTCGCTGGTGGCGGGGTCGGAGTCCACGCCGGTGACCTGCTGGATCCAGAAGCCGGTGGATTCGGTGGCCGTGACGATGCCACGCACCCCGGTGACGGTCTGTCCCGTGTCCGGCGAGAGGAAGCCGTTGCCCTGGATCTGGTCGATGGTCGCCGACGCGGTGGGCGGCGTGCACGTGGTCCCGCCGGCGGGGGCGGCCTTCGGGGTCGGCGCAACCGCGGTGAAGTCGGCCGCGTTGTTGTCGGTGTCGGTGCCGGCGGCATCGCGCTGGTCCGACGTGGTGTTGCTCGGGCCCGGGGCGGGGCCGGCGCCCTCGTAGTTGTTGGCTGTGCCGTACCCGACGAAGTCGACGACTCCGGCCGCGGTGGCACAGCTCAAGCCGCAGGTCAGCGCGCCGGTGCCCTGCACCAGCGCGACCTTGCCGGCCGAGGAGCTCATCGCGATGGTGCCGGTGGCGTCGGGGGTGGGCAGGGGCGCCGCGGAACCCGTACCCGCGGCCTCGGCGACCAGGTAGTACGCACCGGGCGCCACGGTGCCGGTGAGCGGTGTGGCCGCGTAGGACGTCCCGGCGGACGACGTGTACTGCACCGAGTACCCGTCGAGGGCGATCGGGCCCGAGCTGACGTTCTGCAGCTCGATGAAGTCGTTCTTGAACGGGGCGCCGGAGTTGCCGCCACCGCCGTAGACCTCGCTGATGACGACGGACGTGGATGTGGCGGCCGCCGGTTGGGCCGCCACGGCGAGCCCCGTGACGAGGGCGGCGGCGGCGACGAGGCCGGAAACGACGGGGATGCGACGGGTAGGGCGTAATGCCACTGGGGTCCTCCGGTGTGGGTCAGGGTGGCGACAGTGTTCACCATCGCGGTGGCGTGCGCATGATCTTTCGGCGAACGTGGCACGTGGGACCCGGCGCGAGACGGGCTGCGCGGGCCTGGAAAGGTGACGGCATGAACGTGCTGCTGATCGGCCCGCCCGGTTCCGGGAAGGGCACGCAGGGTGAGCGGCTGGCGCAGCGGCTGCAGCTCGAGCACCTCGCCGCCGGCGATCTGCTGCGGGCCGAGGTGCAGGCGCAGACGCCGCTCGGGCGGCGGGTCGTCGACATCATGGCCAACGGGGACCTGGTCCCCGACGCGGTCATCCTCGGCCTGCTGATGCCGAAGGTGCTGGCCGCGGCCGAGGCGAACGGGTACCTGCTCGACGGCTTCCCCCGCTCGCTCGAGCAGGCGGTCGAGGCCCGCAAGCTGGCCGATATAGCGAACGCCGCGCCCGATGCCGTGATCTACCTCGACGTCTCGCGCGAGGAGCTCACCCGCCGCATCCTCGCCCGGGCCGAGACCGAGGACCGCTCCGACGACAACGAGCAGACCGTGCAGAACCGGCTGCGCGTGTTCGACGAGGCCACCCGCCCGCTGGTCGAGTACTACCGCGAGCGCGGCTTGCTGCACGTCATCGACGCCAACCAGGACATGGACGCCGTCACCGGCGCCATCCTCGAGACGCTGGACGGCCTGGGCTAGCTGTTCTGTTCAGTCGCTGTCGTCGGAGTCGTCGTCGGGGAGTTCGCGCTTCATGACCTTGCCGGCGGGATTGCGCGGCATCTCGTCGATGAACACGATCTCGCGCGGCACCTTGTAGCGGGCGAGGTTGCTCTTGACGTGGTCCTTGAGCGTCTGCTCGTCGACGTCCGAGCCGTCCGCGCGCACCACGTAGGCGCGCAGCCGCTGCCCGTAGTCGTCGTCGTCGACGCCGACGACGGCGACCTCGGAAACGCCGTCGAAGGAGCCGATCAGGTCCTCGACCTCGGCCGGGAACACGTTCTCCCCGCCCGAGACGATCATGTCGTCGTCGCGGCCGTCGACGAACAGCCGGCCGGCCTCGTCGAGGTGGCCCACGTCGCCGGTGGACATCATGCCGTCGACGACTTCCTTGGACCCGCCGCCGGTGTAGCCCTCGAACTGCATGGAGCTGCCGACGAAGATGCGGCCCGATTCGCCCTGCTCGACCTCGTGGCCGTCGTCGTCGAAGATCTTGATTCGGGTGCCCTGCGGCGGCCGGCCGACGGTGCCGCGGGCAGCGCGCATGTCGGCCGGGGTGGCGATCGTGGCGTAGGCGACCTCGGTGGAGCCGTAGAGGTTGTAGACGACGTCGCCGAAGTGGTCCATCGTGCGCTCGGCGAGGTCGGGGGACAGCGCCGAGCCGGACAGCGCGATGACGCGCAGCGTCGAGCAATCGTGGCCGTCGAGGGTCTCCTGCCCGACGTCCATGATGCGCGACAGCATGATCGGCACGGTGAGCAGCGCGTCGGCGCGGTGCTCCTCGAGGGCGGCGAGCACGAACTCGGGCTTGGTCTTGCGCGCCGTGACGATCGTGTTGCCCAGCCCGAGGGAGATCATCGAGGAGAGCAGTCCCCACGCGTGGAAGGCGGGGCAGGCGAGGACCACGGTGCGGCCGGCGCGCAACGGGATCTTGGACAGGAAGCCGCCCGGTAGCGCCAGGGACAGCGCCATGTCGCGCGGGGCGCCCTTGGGGGTGCCGGTGGTGCCGCTGGTCAGCAGGATGATCTTCTGTTTCTTGTCCGGCTTGGGTGGACGCGAGGTGTCGCCGGAGGTGATGAGGTCCTCGACGGAGTCCTCCTTGTGCCCGTCGCTGTCCAGCCAGGCGACGTACTTGCCGCCCGAGGGCTCCACGGCGTCGGCCACCTTGGTGAACTCCTCGTCGTGCACGAGCGCGGTGACGCCCTCGCGCTCGCACACGTCGGACAGCTGCGGGCCGGCGAAGTCGGTGTTGAGCAGCAGGGTGCGGGCGCCGAGCTTCGCGCCGGCGAGGATCGTCTCGAACAGGTAGCGGTGGTTGCGGGCCAGGATGCCCAGCCCGTCGCCGCTGCTGAAACCGCGCTCGATCAGGGCGTTGGCGAGTGCGGTGCTGTGCCGGTCCATCTCGGTGAAGGTGACCTCACCGATCTCGTCGACGATGGCCGGTCGGGTGCCGAAGCTGGCCGTGGCGAGGGACACCGCCCCACCGGCGGGGCCGTAGTCGGCGACGTCGCGCAGGGTGGCCAGCAGCTTGTGCGGCGGGGTCAGCGCCACCCCCGGGCCGCGGGCCTGCAGCAGGGTGGCGGCGTAACCGGCCTCGAAGCCGGCGCGCTCGATGGCCTGCCTGGCGGCGCTGAGGATGTCCATACGAGCAGTCCTACCAGCGTCCCGGCGGTTCGCCCAGCCGAGCGGCGAGCGCGGCGTCAGCCGACCGTTCCGACGTCGGTCTGCAGCTCCTCGGCCGCCGTGTCGGTGTCCTCCTCGTACTGCCCGACGATCTCGTCGATCGGGCCGTCGGCGTGCAGCGTGCCCTGGGAGAGGTAGAGGCCGCGATCGCAGAACTTGCGCAGGATCGGCGCGGAGTGCGAGACGAGGAACAGGGTCTGCCCGGCGCCGAGCAGCGACTCGATCCGCGCGTAGCACTTCTTGCGGAAGGCGGCGTCGCCGACGGCGAGCACTTCGTCGACCAGCAGGATCGGCTCGCGCAGCCGGGACACCACCGAGAAGGCGAGGCGCACCTTCATGCCGGAGGAGAAGTGCTTGAACGGGGTGTCGAGGAACTCCCCGATCTCGGCGAAGTCGACGATCTCGTCGAAGCTCTGCGCGATCTCGCGGTCGCTCATGCCGTGCAGCCCGGCGACGACGCGGATGTTCTCCCGCGCGGTGAGTTCACCCTCGAATCCACCGGTGATGGCGATGAGCGGGGCGACGCCGGCGCGGACGGTGACCGTGCCCTCGTCGGGGATGAGCACGCCGGCGATGAGGCTGAGCAGCGTGGACTTGCCGACCCCGTTGCGGCCGACGACGCCGACGGCCTCACCCGGGTGGATGTCGAGACTCACGTGCCGGAACGGCCAGAACTTGTCGCCGCCGGCGGCGGTGCTGGCCTGGCCCTTGTAGACGAGGTCGCGCAGGCTGCGTTTGCGCTTGCGGCTGCGGGAGAACTCGATGCCGACGTCGCGCAGGGAGATGATGGGCTCGCTCATCAGATCTCCTTCAGCACCGGGCGCTCGAGCCGGACGAAGACGAAGATGCCGATGATGAGGATGAGCACGGACGCCACCGCCGAGTGCCACACCCAGTTCCAGTGGTCGATGTACTTGGTGATGTGCGTCTCGGGCGCCTGGACCGTCTTGCCCAGCTTGTTCTTCACCGCGTGGTAGACGATTGAACCGTCCGGGGCGCGCGTCTTGACCCGGTGTGGTTCGTGCAGGGCCGCCGGGAAGAACGCGGCGTGCGACAGCGTGAGGAACCCGACGGCGGGGTTGTAGGAGAAGACCTCGCGCACCTGCGTCGGGACGGCGCTGATCGAGTACAGGATCGGCGACCCGTAGAACATGACGCGCATGAAGATCGGCACGATGCGTTCGAGGTCGCGGAACAGCACGGTGGCCGGTGCCAGGACCAGGCCCATGCCGACGATCAGGACGAATTCGAGGAGCACGCCCAGCGGGAAGAAGACCACGTCCCGGCTGGGCGCCGTGGTGTAACACACCGCGAAGATGACGAGCACCGGCAGGCCGAACACGTACTCCATGCCCTTGGAGAACACGACGCGCAGTACCCAGAGCTCGCGTGGGACGTTGCTGGAACGCACCATCTGCGCCTCGCTGCGCAGCGCCCGGGTGACGCCGGACACGCCACCGTTGAACCATGCCCAAGCCAGCTGGCCGGACACCAGGTAGATCATGTACGGGTCGAAGTCCTTGCCCGCGTCCCGGTTGAAGATCTTCGTGAAGACGAACCAGTACACGATGCTCATCAGCAGCGGGTCGAGGACCGTCCACACGTAACCCAGCGCGGACCCCGCGTAGCGGACCTTGAGGTCCCGCGCCACCAACAGGCGCAGGATCCGGCGGTAGGCGATCACCCGCTTCGCGCGGGCGCGGATACCGGGACTGCTGGAACCCGAAGCAAAGCCGGTAGGCCGGCTGTTGATGCTGACGGAGCTCACTCGTGGCCCTTCCGTGTCACCGGCGTCGCGTTCCGACGACCTCTGGGATCGTAGGAGCGGGCGACCGGCCACTGTTCACCAGCACTTCTCCAATACACAGCTAGCGAGCCGCCTCCGGGTCGGAATGTACCGCCGTCACGGCCTTTCGAAGGCGCACGGGAGGGGAAAACACTCGTCGAAGAAGGCCTGCAGCGTGCGGGCCTGCTCGGCCCACTGCGCCGCCTCGCTGGTGATGTCGTTGAGACAGAACATCTCCGGTCGCTGCCGGCGGATCTCGTCGAGCCGGCGGCCGGTGTCGGGCAGGCCGATGTCCTGGTAGCGATAGCCGATCTCGCCCGGCACCGCGCGGCCGCGCTCGTAGGCGTAATAGTGCACCAGCGACGACGGAACGGAGATGTCGCCCGGGTGCCGGAAGCGCGACGCGGCCACCCGGGCGAACAGCTCGGGGTAGCGCTGCTCCAGCTCCTGCAGCATGGTGCGGTGCTGCGGGTGCCCGACGTGCTTGAACTTGCGGTGCGTGAGCACGCCGAAGTCGCGCAGCAGCAGCTCGCGCTGGTTCTTCGCCGCGCTGACCACGGGCAGGTCGTCCGGCGAGGCGGGATCGAGGTCGATGGTGCCCTTGCCCAGGAAGAACGCGGCGACGCCGTTGCCGTGGAAGAACAGCTCGGGCTCGACGGCGCGACCGAAGAACATGTCGTCGTTGAGGTAGAGGTAGTGCTCGGCGAGGCCGTCGATGTGGTGCAGCTGGCACTCGATCGCGTGCGAGTTGAAAACCGGCAGCACCGACGGGTCGGTGAAGATGTCGCGATGGTCGACCACCGAGATCTTGGGGTGGTCGACGTCGAGCCAGGGAGGGACCTGGGCGTCGGTGACGATGTGGATCCGGCGCACCCACCCGGCGTACATGGCGACCGAGCGCAGCGAGTAGCGCAGCTCGTCGCGGCTGAGGAAGCGGGCCTCGTGCACGGCCGACACGTTGTGCTCACCGTCGGCCGGTTCGTGCGCGGCCCGGTTGGCCCGCCACCGCGGGTCGTCGCCGTCGACCCAGGTGTAGACGAGGTCGACCGGTTCGCGAAGTTCGAACACGTCGGGGGCGGCGTGGCCGGGCCAGCCGCGCTCGCTGCGCACCGCGGCGTCCCAGGCAGCGGCACTGAGCTGCTCGGTGACCTGGTTGTCCGAGGGGGCGGTGCGGGAGCCGTCGGCGCCCCGGACCCAGAACCCGACCTCCACCCGCACGTCGTCGGCGGGGACCGCGCGGCCGTCGGGTGCGACGAGCGAGCGCCCGGCGCGCAGGACCCGGCCCGAGCGGCGCCGCCGGCCGGAAGGGGTCAGCGTCCAACCCGGTTCGGTGACGAGGGTCTCGAGGGTCGTGAGCGCCCGCTCGCGCTGCTCGGCGGCCACGCCCACCTGGCGGACCTGACCGTGCCGGCCGGGTACCCGCACGGTGTCGACCCCGGCGGCGGCGAGCGCGGCAACGACGTCGGCGGTGCTGCGCCGGCGCAAGTCGTGCGCGTCGAAGGTGGTGACCGGCAGCGGGTGGGCCGACGCGGGCCGGGCCGCGGGCGCCGCCAGCGAGACGGGTTCGCGGTGCAGTGCGCGCCCGACCCGGCGCAGGGTCGGCTCGGGCAGCGCGTCGACCACGGTGCGCTTCAGCCGTCCGATCACGCCGCGAGACGTTACCGACCCCCACGCCTCACAATGCGGTCAACGTGCGGTTGAGCGCCGCGGCCAGCGCATCGGTGGTGCCGCCGCGCACGGCGTAGACCGGGCTCGTCGCCGCCGTGAGCAGGCCCTGCGCCATCGCGACGCCTCCGACCGCGACCGGTTGCGGCGCGCGCAGGACCGCGACGAGCCGCGCGATCTCCTCCTGCGCCCGGTGCAGCTCGACCGGGTTGACGGGTGCGTGCGGATCGCCGGGCCGGCTCGGCCGTTCCGCCCGCTCCAGCGCGTGGATCCAGCAGCCGGCGAGCCGCTCGCGGTGCCTGCGCGAGGTGAGCACGGCCGTGCGCACCGCCAGGGCGTACGACGACTCGGGGTCGGCGCCGGCGGCCAGTTGCCGGTCGAGCGCGCCGGCGTGCAACCGGGCCAACAGCACGTCGCGCCGACGGAAAGGCACGACGCGAAGCCCGTCCGCGCCCTGGACCAGAACGGTGGGACGGCCCTGGGCGTGGGCGTCACGGTGCAGGAGCGTCAGCGTCATGTTTCCATCGTCGGCCGTGACGAGAGGCTCGACCAGTGGCAATAATGCCCTCATGCAGGCAAAAACAGCCACGGCGGGAGCGCACCGCGTGTGCGTGCTCGCCTACGACGGACTGGCCATGTTCGAGTTCGCGGTCGCGTGTGAGGTCTTCGGGCCGATCGAGTCGCGCACTCTCGACGTGCCCTGGTACCGGTTGACGGTGTGCGGGGAGAGCGACTCCGTGCGGGTGGACAACGGCTTGGTGGTACAGGTGCCGCGCTCGTTGGCGGCGCTGCGTTTCGCCGACACGGTGGTGGTGCCGCCGACGGAACGGCCCGAGGCGGTCTCGGACGCCGTGCTCGCCGCGTTGCGCCGGGCCCACGGCCGCGGGGCGCGCATCGTGTCGCTGTGCACCGGTGCGTTCGTGCTCGCTCGCGCCGGGCTGCTCGACGGGCGGCGCGCGGTGACCCACTGGGCCGACTGTGAATCCCTGCGGGTGGCGTTCCCGGCCGTGGCCGTCGACGCCGACGTGCTCTACGTCGACGAAGGCGACATCCTCACCTCGGCCGGCAGCGCCGCCAGCATCGACCTGTGTCTGCACCTCGTGCGCCTCGACCATGGCGCGGAGGTGGCGACGCGCCTGGCGCGACAACTGGTGGTGCAGCCGCACCGCGACGGCGGGCAGGCGCAGTTCGTCGACACGCCGCTGCCCGAACCGGTCGCGGGCTCGGCCTTCGCCGACACGCTCTCCTGGCTGGACGAGAACCTGGCCGAGCCGGTGTCGGTGGCCGATCTGGCCGCGCGGTCGGCCATGAGCGCGCGCAGCTTCACCCGGCACTTCTCGGCCACGACCGGGTCCACGCCGTACCAATGGTTGCTGCACCGCCGCGTGCGGCTGGCCGAACGGCTGCTCGAGCGCACCGACCTGCCGGTCGAGGTCGTGGCCGAACGGGCCGGGCTGGGCGATGCCACCAATCTGCGCAAGCACTTCCGGCGCCACGTCGGCCGCAGCCCCCATGCCTACCGGCGGGCGTTCGGCGAGCGTGCCGGCTGAGGGATGAGGACCTGAGTCCTCGAGATGAAGGTGGTGGGCAAGGGGGGAGTTGAACCCCCACGTCCTTTCGGACACACGGACCTGAACCGTGCGCGTCTGCCATTCCGCCACTTGCCCGGCGCGCACCCGAAGGAACGACTGGATGGCAGCGCAACGGTAGCACGCAGCGCGGGCCCGAATTGGGGGGTCGCGAACCGTCGACAGTTAGACTCGGTCGGCCGCGTCGCCGACGCGTTATTGCCGCTGCGCTGGATCCGCGCCGGATCGTGATCGGAGGAGGACGCCGTGAGCCTGGCTCAACGGTTCGAGCGCCGCCTCGAAGGTCTCGTGGGCGGCGCGTTCGCCCGCGTCTTCAAAGGCCAGGTCGAGCCGGTGGAGATCGGCACCGCCCTGCAGCGCGAGGCCGCCGACAAGCGCAACGTCATGGGCAACGGCCAGGTGCTCTCGCCCAACCGGTACCGGGTCACGCTCTCGCCGTCGGACCACGAGCGGCTCGCGCCGTGGGAGAGCCAGCTGACCAACTCACTGGCCGAACTGCTGCAGGACTATCTCGACGAGAACGGGTGGCAGACCATCGGCGACGTCGAGGTCTACCTCGCCCGTGACGACGACCTGCACACCGGCGTGTTCGGCGTCGCGTCGCGCATGGAGGCCGCCGCGCCGCCGCGCCGCCGCCCGCACGACTCGCTGTCGCTGCCGATCGTGCCCGGCGTGCCGCCGGGCGAGTACCCGGCGCAGCAACCGGCCCATCAGCCGGCCGCGCCGTTCGCCGCGCCGGCCCCGCAGAACCCGGTGCCCGGTTTCGCGTCCGCGCCACCGGAGTACGCGCCGCAGCCGGCGTTCGAGGCGCCGCCGTACCAGCCGCAGCAAGGCTTCCAGCCCCAGCAGGGTTTCCAGCCGCAGCAAGGTTTCGCGCCGCAGCCGGGCTACCAGCCGGCGAACTACCAGGCGCCGCAGGCCCCGGCGCAGCGAGCGCCCGCACCGATGCTGATCGTCGACCAGAGCAACCGCCGCTTCGATCTGCGCAACGGCAGCAACGTCATCGGCCGGGGCACCGACTCCGACCTGCAGCTGCTCGACCAAGGGATCTCCCGCCGCCACCTCGACGTCCAGTTCGACGGCAACGTAGCCACCGCGTACGACATGGGGTCGACGAACGGCACCACCGTCAACGGGCACGAGATCAACAGCCAACAGCTGCGCCACGGAGACGTGATCCGGGTCGGCCACACCCGGATCGTGTTCCACCAGGACCGCGGGTGAACTCAGCGCTCGCGCTGCAGCTCATGCGCTTCGGCTTCCTGGTGTTGCTGTGGCTCTTTGTCCTGGCGGCGATGCGGGTGATCCGCTCGGACCTGCGCACCAGCGGCCAGCCCCGCTTCGGCGTCCCCCCGCCGGCGCGTCGCCGCGGCCGCGGTAGCGGCAGCGGCGCCTCCGCGGGCCGGCCCACGCCCGGGGCGCCCACGCAGATCTACGTCACCGAGGGCGGGCTCACCGGCACGCGTATCGGGCTCACCGGCGCGCCGGTGCTGATCGGGCGCGCCAACGACTCCACGCTGGTGCTCGAGGACGACTACGCGAGCACCCGGCACGCGCGCATCAGCCTGCAGGACGGCATGTGGGTCGTCGAGGACCTCGGCTCCACGAACGGCACCTACCTGGGCCAGCGCAAGATCGACGGTCCGGTGCCGATGGAGATCGGGGTGCCGCTGCGCATCGGCAAGACGGTGCTGGAGCTGCGCTGATGGCGCTCTACCTGCGCTACGCCGTGCGCTCCGACCTCGGCCTCGTGCGCAACAACAACGAGGACTCGGTCTACGCCGGACCGCGCCTGCTCGCGATCGCCGACGGCATGGGCGGGCACGCCGCGGGCGAGGTGGCCAGCAAGATCGTCATCGGCACGCTGGAGCCGCTGGACGAGGACCGGCGCATCGACGATCTGATGCGCGCCCTGCGCGACGCCGTCGGCGACGCCAACCACCGCATCGCCGAGGCTGTGCGCCGCGACACGGAGCTCGAGGGCATGGGCACCACCCTCACCGCGCTGCGGTTCGTGGGCGGCCAGGTGGGGCTGGTGCACGTCGGCGACTCGCGCGCCTACCTGCTTCGGCACAACCACCTCGCGCAGATCACCCACGACGACACCTACGTCCAGTACCTCGTCGACTCCGGCAAGCTCACGCCCGACGAGGCGAAGGACCACCCGCGCAAGTCGGTGATCCTGCGGGCGCTGCTCGGCACCGAGGTCGAGCCGGACGTCGCCATCCGCGAGGCCCGCGAGGGCGATCGCTACCTGCTGTGCTCCGACGGGCTGTCCGACGTCGTGTCCACCGAGACCATCCTCGACACGCTCGGCATCGAGGACACCCAGGAATGCGCCGACCGCCTCGTCGAGCTCGCGTTGCGCGGCGGCGGACCCGACAACGTCACCGTCATCGTCGCCGACGTCATCAACGCGAAGGTCGGCGACACCATCGACGACGTGCCGGTCATCGCCGGGGCGTTCGTCGACCCCGCGGCCGCCGACGTGCCCGGCGCCGACAGCGCGGCCGAGCGCGCGGCCCGGATGGCCCGGCCCAAGCCGCCCCCCGAACAGCCGGCGCCACCACCCCACCGGCGCAAACGCTCGTGGCGGCCGTGGTTGCTGCTCGCCATCGTCGTCGTGCTCGTCGGCGGCGCTCTCGGCGGCACCTATGCGTGGACGCAGAGCCAGTACTTCGTGGGCCGTGCGGGCGCCGACGTCGCGATCTACCGCGGCGTGAACACCGAGTTCGGCCCGATCAAGTTCTTCACCGTCAACAGGGTCACCAACCTGCTCGTGGCCGACCTCAACCCGTCGGTGCGCGCCCAGGTCCTCGACGGCATCACGGCCCGCAACCGGGACGACGCCCAGAGCATCGTCGACAACCTGCGCCGCCAGCAGCTGCCCTCCTGCCTCGCCCCGGCCACCAGCGCAGCGCCGTCGACACCCACCAGCCCGGCAACCACCGGCGGGCGAACGACCAGCGGCATCACCCTGCCGTCGATCGGCCCACCGGCCCGCACGCACACCACCAAGCCGTGCCCGGGGCGCTCATGAGCGACGTGGCCCCCAACCTGCGGATCCCGACCCGCCGCAACACCGAACTGTTGCTGCTGGTGTTCGCGGTGCTCATCGTGGTGGCGGCGGAGGCCGCCGTCGAGGCGTCCCGCGACGGACGCTTCTCCTCGCATCTGATCACCTACGCCGCGGTGCCCATCGGCGTCGGGGTGGTCACCCACCTGGTCATCCGCCGCGTCGCCCGCTACGCCGACCCGCTGCTGCTGCCCATCGTCGTGCTGCTCAACGGGCTGGGCGTGGTGATGATCCACCGCCTCGACCTCGGCCAGCGGCAGCAGGCCCAGCAGTACGGGAACACCTTCGAGGGCGCGCAGGCGCCCACGCAGGTGCTGTGGACGGCGGTCGGGGTGGCGTTGTTCATCGCCCTGATCGTGCTCGTGCGCGACCACCGGGTGCTGCAGCGCTACGCCTACACCCTCGCGCTGGCCGGCGTGTTCTTCATGATGCTGCCGGCGGTGCTGCCCTCGCGCTTCAGCGAGGTGAACGGCGCCCGGATCTGGATCCGGTTGGCCGGCTTCTCCATCCAGCCGGGGGAGTTCGCCAAGATCCTGCTGACGATCTTCGGCGCCTCCTACCTGGTGCAGAAGCGCGACGTGCTGGCGCTGGCCGGCAAGCGGTTCCTCGGCATCGACTTCCCGCGCGGGCGCGACTTCGGGCCGCTGCTGCTGGCCTGGCTGCTGTGCATCGGCGTGCTCATCCGCGGGCACGACCTGGGCACGTCGCTGCTGTTCTTCGGCATCTTCGTCGTGCTGCTCTACGTCGCCACCGAACGCGTCAGCTGGGTGATCGTGGGCGTCGTGCTCTTCGCCGGCGGTGCGTACGTCGCCTACCAGCTGTTCAGCACCGTGCAGACCCGGGTCAACCTCTGGCTGCACGTGTTCGACCTGAGCCAGTACGGGCCGGCGCAGCAGTTGCAGCAGTCACTGTTCGGCCTGGGCACCGGTGGCATCTTCGGCACCGGCCTCGGCGCCGGTCACCCGGAGCTCGTACCGCTCGCCACCACCGACTACATCATCTCCGCGTTCGGTGAGGAGATCGGTTTGTTCGGGCTGGCCGGGCTGCTCGTGCTCTACGGGGTTTTCGTGGCCCGCGGGTTCGCCGCCGGGCTGGCCGTACGCGACTCGTTCGGCAAGCTGCTCGGCACCGGCCTGGCCTTCCTGGTCGCGCTGCAGGTGTTCGTGGTCGTCGCCGGGGTCACCCGGTTGCTGCCCGAGACCGGCCTGACCGCGCCCTTCCTGTCCTACGGCGGTTCGTCGTTGCTCGGCAGCTGGGTCATCCTGGCGCTGCTGCTGCGCATCTCCGACGCCGCCCGCCGGCCGACGAACGTGTCGCCGGCCCAGACCGCCGAACACGAGGCGATCAAGACATGAACAAACCGATGCGCAAGGTCGCCATGGCGCTGGCCCTGCTGTTCCTGGCCCTGTTCGTCAATCTCAACGTGGTGCAGGTGGTCAAGGGCAGCTCGTACCGCGACGACTCCCGCAACGCCCGCGTGCTGCTCAACGAGTACTCCAGCCCACGCGGGGCCATCGTGCTGCAGGGCTCCGGCACGAACATCGCCGAGTCGCGCGAGACGAAGGACGAGCTGAAGTACCTGCGGGCCTATCCCGACGGCCCGGTGTACGCGCCGGCCACCGGCTACTACTCGTTCACCTACGGCAGCAGCAACATCGAGAACGCCGAGAACTCGATCCTGTCCGGTGACTCCTCGAAGCTGTTCACGACCAAGCTCGGCGACATCCTCACCGGCCGCAACCCGCGCGGTGGCAGCGTGCAGCTGACCTTGAACAAGGCGGCACAGCAGGCCGCCTACAACGCGATGCGCACGAGCAACGGGCAGTACAAGCGCGGGGCGGTGGTCGCGCTCGACCCCTCCACCGGCGCCATCCTGGCCATGGTCTCGACCCCGTCCTACGACCCGAACGAGCTGTCCGGGCACAGCTCGGACCGGATCGCCCGCGCGTACCACTGCTACGCCGCCCTGAACCTGCCCGACCAGCGGCGGGGCGAGAGCGACAAGGCGTACAAGACGCGTTACGGCAAGGCGGTCGACACGCAGATCGCCGAACGCGAGAAGGCCTGCAAGGGCCTGCCCGACGACCCGACGGCGGCGTTCAAGGCGCACCCGAACATGGAGAGCCCGTTGCTCAACCGGGCCCTCGACCAGACCTACCCGCCGGGCTCCACCTTCAAGGTGATCGACTCCGCGGCGGCTCTGAAGAAGGGTTACAAGCCCACCACCTCCGTGCCCGCGCCCAACACCTACTGGCCGTTCGACCCCACTCGCACGTCGGCGTGCCCGAAGGACCTGTCCTCGGCCTGCATCGAGAACTTCGGCGGCGAGTCGTGCCAGAACGGCAAGACGGCCTCCCTCGAGTACGCGTTCGCGAAGTCGTGCAACACCGCGTTCGCCAAGCTCGCCGTCGAGAAGCTCGGGGTGAGCGGCATCGCCGACCAGGCGCAGAACTTCGGCCTCGACTCGTCCCAGCTGGAGGTGCCGCTGCCGGTGGCGCCGTCGACGATGGGGCCGCTGTCCGAGCTCGGCCGGGACCCGTCGGCCCTCGCCCAGACCGCGTTCGGCCAGCGCAACGCGCGGATGACGCCCTTGCAGGGCGCGATGCTGTCGGCCGCCGTGGCCAACGACGGCACGCTGATGAAGCCCTACCTGGTGGCGCAGGAGCTGCGGCCCAACCTGTCGACGCTCGACAAGACCCGCCCCCAGCAGCTCGGGCAGGTGATCGACAGTGGTGTCGACCAGTCACTGATCCAGATGATGAAGGCAGTGATCACCAGTCCCGAGGGCACCGGCGGCCCGGCGCAGTTGACGGCCTTCAAGCAGTCCTCCGGCGTCGTCGTGGGCGGCAAGACCGGCACCGCCGACGTCGGCGCCACCAGCGCCAGCAAGGTCGCGCCGGACGCCTGGTTCACCGGCTTCGCGCTGGTGAAGGACCAACCGCGCATAGCCGTCGCCGTGCTGATCGAGAACGGCGGCGTGCAGGGCAACGAGGCAACGGGCGGACTGGCTGCCGGGCCGGTCGCCAAGAAAGTCATGACCGCGTACCTGAAGTCCATCGGGGTGCAGTGACCGGTGGACACGAAAGATGAGGAAGTCTGATGACGCAGGCGCGAATGGTCGGCGCTCGGTACGAGCTGGGTGAGCTCATCGGTTACGGCGGCATGGCGGAGGTGCACCGGGGCCGGGACACCCGGCTCAACCGCGAGGTCGCCATCAAGGTGCTGCGCGCCGACCTCGCCCGCGACCCCTCGTTCCTGACCCGGTTCCGTCGCGAGGCGCATTCGGCGGCCGGGCTCAACCACCCGTCGATCGTCTCCGTCTACGACACGGGCGAGGATCTCGCGCCGGACAGCACGCCGATCCCCTTCATCGTCATGGAGTTCGTCGAGGGCCGCACGCTGCGCGACATCCTCAAGTCGGAAGGGGCCCTGCCGGGCCGGCGGGCCATGGAGATCACCGCGGACATCTGTGCCGCGCTCGACTTCAGCCACCGCAACGGGATCATCCACCGTGACATCAAGCCGGCGAACGTGATGATCACGCCGAACGGTGCGGTCAAGGTGATGGACTTCGGCATCGCGCGGGCGGTCGCCGACTCCTCGGCCACCGTGACGCAGACGGCCAACGTCATCGGCACCGCGCAGTACCTCTCGCCCGAGCAGGCCCGGGGCGAGTCGGTCGACGCGCGTTCGGACGTCTACTCCACCGGCTGCCTGCTCTACGAGCTGGTCACCGGGGTGCCGCCGTTCCAGGGCGACTCGCCCGTGGCCGTGGCCTACCAGCACGTGCGCGAGATCCCGGTCGTGCCGTCGGCGCGCAACCCCGAGGTGAGCCCCGCCGTCGACTCGATCGCCATGAAGGCGTTGGCCAAGAACGCCTTCAACCGCTACCAGACCGCCGGTGAGATGCGCGGTGACCTGCAGCGGGCGATCCAGGGCGAGCCGGTGCACGCCGAGGCGATCATGACCGACGCCGAGCGCACCCAGTTCATCGCCCGTACCCCCCCGCCGCTCATCGGCGCTGCGCACCGCGTCGATCACGAGGAGGAGCCCGGCACCCGCCGCACCGGGCTGGTGTGGGCAGCGGTGGTCATAGCGCTGCTCATCGTCATCGGTGTAGGCGCGTACGCCATCGTCTTCCTCGGCAAGGACGACAAGTCGGTGCAGAAGGTGGCTGTGCCCTCGGTGGTCGGGCAGTCGCCCGCCGCCGCCATCGCCGCCCTGAAGAAGGCCGGTTTCGGCGCGACCAGTGGTGGCGCGACGCACGGGCCGTGCGTGCACAACCAGCAGGTGAGCAAGGGCGCGGTGTGCACCCTGACCCCGAGCGTGGGCGCAAAGGTGCAGAAGGGCTCCACGATCACCTACAAGACCTACACGCCGGCCCTGGTCAACGTCCCGAACGTCCAGGGGAAGCAGTACGCCGACGCGTTCAACACCCTGCACGACGACAACCTGACCGCGGTGAAGAAGACAGTGAACTCGACCCAACCCGAAGGTCAGGTGATCGACCAGAAGCCGCAGCCGAACGACACGGTGGCGCCGGGCTCGAAGGTGACGCTCGAGGTGTCGACCGGAAAGATCAGGCTGACCGACGTCAAGGGCATGGACTACGACAACGCCGCGCAGAAGCTGAACAAGGCGGGCTTCACGAACGTGGTCGACCCGGCGCCGACGCGGACCACGACCGACCCGTCGAAGGACAACAAGGTGGCGGCCGAGAGCCCCACGCCGGGCATCGCGTACGACCCCGACCAGAAGATCACGCTGACCCGGTACAAGTACAAGCCGCCGCAACCCACCTGCACGACGCCGCCGAAGACGCCGGTCAGCCCGCCCGTGTCGCCGCCGACGTCGCCGTCCGGGACGAGCGGGCGCTCGTTGCCGCCGGCCTGCCCGAGCCCGACCGGCTCGTCGTCGTCATCCAGCCACTAGCGGCAGGGTGACGACGGCGCGCAGGCCCGGCTCGCCGTCCTCGCGGGCAGCCAGCTGCACCCGGCCGTCGTGGTTGCGCACGATGTCGCGCACGATCGGCAGGCCGAGACCGGTGCCGCCGGTCTCGCGCGAGCGCGATTCCTGCACCCGGTAGAAGCGGTCGAACACTCGGCGGCGTTCGGCCTCGGGGATGCCGGGCCCGTCGTCGACGACGGTGAGCACCGCGACCCGCTTGCCGCCGCGCGCCTGCGCGCGGACCGTGACCTGGACACCGGTGCGGGCGTAGCGCACCGCATTGTTGACCAAGTTGATGACCACCCGGCGCAACGCGTCGGGATCGCCGTCGACCACGACCGGCTCGACCTCGGCCCGCACCGGCACCCGGGCGGCGCTGTAACCGCTGCACACCGACCGCGTCACGTCGTCCAGCTCGACGGCCTCGCGGCGGCGCAGCCGCCCGACTCGTCGAGCCGGGCGAGGGTGAGCAGGTCCTCCACCAACCGGTCGAGCCGGTCGACGTCGACGAGCACATCGTCGATCACGTCGGGCCATTCGGCCGACGGTCCGAGACGCTGCGCGACCTCGAGCTGCACGCGCAACGACGCGAGCGGGGAACGCAGCTCATGGGCCGCGTCGCCGACGAAGGTGCGCTGGCGGCTGGTGGCCGAGTCGATGCGGTCGAGCATCGCGTTCAGCGTCACGGCGAGGCGATGGATCTCGTCCTTGGCGCTGCCGGTGGGCAGCCGTTGCTCGGCGAGACCGGCCGCGGTGATGTCGGCCGCGCCGTGGCGCAATGCCGCCACCGGGCGCAGGGTGAGGGCCACCACCCCGTAGGTGGCCAGGGCCATCAGGAGCACAGCCAGGGGGCCGCCGATCAGGGCCGCCCGCGTCAGGATGCGCTGGCTGTCGTCGACGCGGCTCTCGTCGGTGAACACGATGACGGTGAGGTCGCCGGCCTTGCGGGCGATGACCCGGAAGCGGGCGGCGTCGGGTGAATTCGCCAGGCCGGCCTGCTCGTTGCTGATGTCCAGCGACTCGCCACCGCGCAGGAGACCCAGCTGCCGGGGGGTGACCAGTGAAGTGACCGCGTCCGCACCCTGCGACGCGGCCCGGACGGTGTCGTCCGCGCCCAGGACCTGCACCGCCGCGATGCCGCCCGTGGTCGGCACCACGGGGTTGGGGACCTTGGCCCGCTCGGCCTGCGCCGCGATGTCGCGCGCGGTCTTCACGGCCGACTGGTCGAGCACCCGGGTCAGCGCGTAGCGCTGCAGGAAGATCAGCAGCAACGCGCCGGTGAGCACGGCGATCGAGAACAGGGCCGTGGCCAGCAGGGTGAGCCGCGCGCGCAGGGACTGGCGCGCCCACCAACGCCGGGGCCAGCGGGTGCCGTGGCCGACGACGACGCGCAGTCCGGGCGGCACGCGCTGCCAGCGCGCCGGCGGCGCCTGCCGAGCCACCGGACCGGTCAGGCGTCCGGGGTGAGGCGGTAGCCGGCGCCGCGGACGGTCTGCAGGCTCTGCCGGCTGAACGGGGCGTCGATCTTGCGGCGCAGGTAGCCGACGTAGACCTCGACGACGTTGGCGTCGCCGTCGTAGTTGGCGTCCCAGACGTGGTGCAGGATGTCGGCCTTGCTCACCGCGTCGCCGGCGCGGCGCATCAGGAATTCGAGCAGGGAGAACTCACGCGGGGTGAGGTCGACGGAGGTCTCGCCGCGATGCACGGTGTGCGCCGCGGGATCGAGGACGAGGTCGTCGACGGTCAGGGACGCCGGCCGCGGCTGCACGCCGCGGCGCAGCAGGGCGCGGATGCGCGCCAGCAGCACGACGAAGGAGAACGGCTTGGTGAGGTAGTCGTCGGCGCCGAGGTCGAGGGCGTCGGCCTCGTCGTACTCGCCGTCCTTCGCGGTGAGCATGAGAATCGGCACCCAGTTCTCGCTGCCGCGCAGCCGCTCGATGATCCGGTAGCCGGACAGCTCGGGCAGCATGATGTCGAGGATCACCGCGTCGTAGGTGGTCTCCTGCGCGAGGTGCAGGCCGTCCGGTCCGGTGTGGGCGACGTCGACGGTGAACCCTTCGGCGCCCAGGCCACGTTGCAGGGCTGAAGCCAGCCGGATCTCGTCCTCGACGATCAGCAGACGCACGGGGTTCTCCTCATGTCGGACACGTTGCCGTCGCAGCGCCGCGGCGGCGTCCCCAGACTGCCAGCCTTCTTCTCAGAAATCTCCGAAATGCCTCAGCCGTGTCACAGTGCGCCTTCCGCATCCTGGTTCCAGTGAACCCCCGGACGCTGATGCAGCGCCACCGCGCGCTGCGCTGGTTGGCGCCTGCCGGTGTTGTCGGGGTTGCCACCTTGGTGGCCACCGGCTTGTTCAAGGACACCGCCTCCTCCGAATCGCTGCCGGCGATGTCGCCGGCTTCGCTGCTGTCGCAGGTGCAGACCGCGAAGGTGACCGGGCTGTCCGGCACCGTGGTGTCCACCCTCAACCTCGGGCTGCCGGAACTGCCGGGGATCAGCGATGTCGGCGGCACCGGTTCGTCGCTGTCGTCGCTGCTGAGCGGGTCGCACACCATGCGGGTCTGGTTCGGCGGCGTGCAGCAGCAGCGCGTGGCCCTGTTGGGCACGACCGACGAGACCGACGTGTTCCGTAACGGGCGATCGCTGTGGGAGTGGAGCAGCTCCAATCACACTGCGTTGCACCTGCGGCTGCCCGCGGACCTGGCCGGGCCGTCGCTGCTGCCGACGGACGCCCGCTCGCTCTCACCGTCGACCTTGGCGCAACGCGCGATCGACCAGCTCGACCCGTCGACCAAGGTGCAGGTGCGTGACGGCGACACCATCGCCGACCGCACCACCTACCAGTTGATCCTCACGCCGCGCACGGCGTCGACACGGGTGGGTTCGGTGCACATCTCGGTCGACGGCGTCACGAAGGTGCCGTTGGCCGTGCAGGTGTTCGCACGCGGTACCGACGACCCGGCGCTCGACGTCGCCTTCACCTCGGTGCGCTTCGTCACGCCGCCGGCCCGCAACTTCACCTTCAGCCCGCCGTCGGGCGCCACGGTGCGCAAGGTGCACGCCTCGCACCCCGGGACGGCGAGCGGCAACGGCGCGACGCACAAGGGCGCGGAGGTGCCGCGCACCCGCGTCGTCGGCAAGGGCTGGACGCGCATCGTCGAAACCCGGCTGCCCAAGGCGGCGACCCGGGCCGCGCAGCGCAGCCCGATCTTCCAGACGTTGACCCCCGTCGCCGGCACGTGGGGCAGTGGCCGGTTGCTCAGCTCGAACCTGGTCAACGTGCTGCTCACCGACGACGGCCACGTGTACGCGGGCGCGGTGCCGGCCGCCTCGCTGTACGCCGCTGCGGCCCACGGGTAACCATGCCTCCGGCGGCAGCGATCAGCACCGCCGCGCTCACCAAGCGGTTCGGCGCCATGGTGGCGGTCGACGCCGTGGACCTGCACGTTCCCACCGGGTGCGTGTACGGATTCCTGGGCCCGAACGGGTCGGGCAAGACCACCACCATCCGCATGCTGCTGGGCCTGGTGTTCCCGAGTTCGGGCACGCACGAGGTGCTCGGCGCCGGGCCGGACTCCGGGCGGGCGTCCGCGCTCACCCGCGTGGGCGCGCTGGTCGAAGGGCCCGCCTTCCATCCGTACCTGTCCGGGCGCGACAACCTCGCGCGCCTCGACGCCGCCGACCGCACCGCCGTCCGCGGAACCGCCCGCCGGCGCATCGACGCGGCGCTGGACCGCGTCGGGCTGGGTGCGGCGGCGGGCAAGCGCTACCGCGCGTACTCGCTGGGCATGCGGCAGCGGCTGGGCATCGCCGCGGCGTTGCTGGGCCCGCGTGAGCTGCTCATCCTCGACGAGCCGACGAACGGCCTCGACCCCCAGGGCACCCGCGAGGTGCGCACGCTCGTGGGTGAGCTCGCCCGCGACGGCGTCACGGTCTTCCTGTCCTCCCACCTGTTGCGCGAGGTGGAGCAGACCTGCACCCGCATCGGGGTGATGAGCGCCGGGCGGCTGGTGTGGCAGGGCGAGCTGGACGATCTGCGGGCCGAGCAGGCCCCGCTCGTGACCGTGCAGACCCCCGACCGTGCCGGCGCACGCCGCGTGCTGGGCGACCTCGGCCTGACCGGCGTGGGCGAGGGGGCCGACGCGGTCACGGCGCGCCTCGGTGACGTGGCGCCGGAGCGCGTCGTCGTCGCGCTCGTCGGCGCCGGGGTGCCCGTGCGAGGCTTCGTCGTGGAGCGGGCCAGCCTCGAGGAGCGCTTCGTGGGGCTCACCGGTGACGGCTTCGATGTCTCGGGCTGACCCGCTGCGCTTCTTCCGCTCCGAGCTGCGGATGCTGTTCCGGCGGCGGCGCAACCTGGTGCTGTTGGCCATCCTCGCGGCGGTGCCCGTCCTCATCGCTGTGGCGGTGAAGTCGAGTCACCACTCGCGGGGCGGCGGAACGATCTTCGGCGGGGTCACCGACAACGGGCTGTTCGCCGCCCTCGCGGCGCTGCTGGTGGCCGGCCCGATCTTCCTGCCCCTGCTCATCGCCGTCGTCGCCGGGGACACCGTCTCCGGCGAAGCCAATTCCGGCACCCTGCGCTACCTGCTCGCGGTCCCCGTCGGGCGCACCCGGCTGCTCACGGTCAAGTTCGCCGCCCTCGCCGTGTGGTGCGCGGCCTGCGTGGTCGAGGTGGCCGTCATCGGGTTGCTGGCCGGGTTCGCGCTGTTCCCCACGGGGCGGGTCACCCTGCTCTCGGGCACGTCGGTGCCCTTCGGCGACGGCGTACAACGGTTGCTGGCCGTGGCCGGCTACGTCACGGCGGGCACGCTCACCGTGGCCGCCATCGGCCTGTTCGTCTCGACGATGACCGAGGTGCCCATCGCGGCGATGGCGGCCACGCTGACGCTGGTGATCGCGAGTGAGGTGGCCGACGCCGTCCCCCAACTGGCCGTGATCCACCCGTGGCTGCCGAGCCACTACTGGATGCGCTGGGTCGACCTGCTGCGCGACCCCGCCGATCTGTCCGACGTACGCACCGGGTTGTGGAACGCGCTCGGCTACGTCGCCCTGTTCACCTCGCTCGCCTGGGCGCGCTTCGGCGGCAAGGACGTGACCTGCTGAACCACCGCACCGGTCAGCCGGGCGGCGGTTCGGGTGGTGGTCTGTCGTAGTCGTGGCCATTCCGCCTCCCCGGATTTCACTGTTGTCGTCACGTCGGTACGGACGTGGTCGACCCAGCGTTGCCATCGCCTTCCAGCGCGGACTTCCGTGGGGTCCTGCTCGCAGTAGACAGCTTTGCGTTGGCAGCCCGGGAACTGGCAGGTGGCGTCGCGTAGTTCGACGAAGCGTTGCCGCGCGACCGGGGGCCGGTAGGTGGGGCTGGACACGTCGATCAGCCGGCCGCCGTCGTCGGTAGAGTAGCCGCCGCCAGCGGCTGCCGGGGTCGAAGGCCAGGGCGCGGGCGATGCCGGCGGCGACGGGCTCGCCGTCCAGGTCAGCCGGGTCGTCCGCGCCCAGCAGCGTCGAGAGTCCGACGGTGACGTTGACGGCCTTGCTCACCCGCCCACCGGCGTCTGAGCCGAGCGCACAGAGGGCGTCGGCGCGGCGCTGGTCGAGGGTGCGGCCGTCGCCGCGCCACGAGTCGGCCAGGGCGTGGACCTTGGCGCGGAGTTCGGCGACCTGGTCGGCAGGCAGCAGCGCCCACAGCTCGCACATCTCTTCCGCGGAGGGCAGCCCGAAGTACACGCGGCGATCCCCTCGGGCTCTCGTGTGCTTCTCTTCCGCGTTGCGTCCGTCCACCGCGAGCACCGCGCGGCGCACGGCGGCGCTGAACCGGCTCACCGTCGGCAGCGCCGCGCGGGGCATGACCCGTTCCTCGACCTTCGCCGCCGCTTTGGCCGGCAGTTCCTCGGTCAGGTCCACCAATCGGGTCGCGTAGTAGCCACTCCTTCTCGGGGTCGTCGAACGGGTCACCCGGGTACGGATCCGGGTCGGCCACCATTGCCGACAGCAACGCTGCTTCGTAGGCGTCAGCTGGGCACGTTGCTTGCGGATGTCGTCGAGCAGGTCGATGCGATGCCGCTGCGGCACCTTGACCAGATCGACCTTCATACCAACGAGTCAAGCAGCAGGGTCTGACAGAAATCGGGGTTCGAGAGGACCAGATCGCAGCTATATCTGCCAATCAGCAACAAGCTTCTAGCGCTGGCGCGGCCACAACCCGGCAACGCAACCGACCGGCAGCCCGACCCCCGTCGCTGCGCCTTTTACTAGGCGCGGTCGCCGGTTCGACGGTCAGCGCACCGCGGACGAACCCAGCCGGCCGAGGTCCTCGCCGATGGCGGCCGTCGTCTTGAGCAGCTCGGGCAGCACGGTGCCCTGCACCTCGTCCCACGCCCCGAGGCGGGCCGAGAGGGAGACGTTGACGGCGGCCACCACGTCGCCGTGGCGGTCGCGCACCGGCGCGGCCACCGAGCTCAAGCCCTCCTCGAGTTCCTGGTCGACGTACGCCCAGCCCTGCCGGCGCGCCTGCTCGATGCGCCGGCGCAGCTCGCCCGGCTTGGTCACGGTCCGCGACGTGCGCCGGGCGAAACCGCCCTGGGCGAGGAAGTCGGCGAGCTGGTCCTCGGGCAGCCCGCTGAGCAGCACCCGGCCCATCGAGGTGCAGAAGGCGGGGAAGCGGGTGCCGATGGTGATGCCCACCGTCATGATGCGGGACACCGCGACCCGCGCGACGTAGACGATGGAGCCGCCGTCGAGCACCGACAGCGACGCCGACTCGTGTACTCGCGCGACCAGTTCCTCCAGGCGCGGCTCCGCCAGTTGCGGCAACGAGGCGCTCGACAGGTAGGAGTAGCCGATGTCGAGCACCCGGGCGGTCAGGCTGTAGCCGGTGCCGTCGGTGCGCACGTAACCCAGCTCGGCGAGGGTCAGCAGGAACCGGCGCGCGGTGGCTCGGGTCAGCCCGGTGCGCGCGGCCACCTCGCTCAGGCCCAGTGCCTTCGAGGTGCCGTCGAAGGCGCGGATCACGTCGATGCCGCGGGCGAGCGACTGGATGTACTCCGGCCCGGGGCCGCGCGGCGCCCGGTCGGCCGGAGCGGCCGGACCGGGTGGGGTGGATGTCATGGGATCGCCTCACACGTAGCGCCGCGGGGTCCGGCTGCGCCGAGCAACGTAGCAAACGAGGGTCGCGCCCGCGCGACCCTTGACCGCCGTCGGCGCGAACCCTAGTTTGAAAGGTGGATCGCACAGCGAACACGCGTACGCCATGCGAATGCCCGCGGACCGGCGTGAAGCGCCGAGGCGAGCGAGGCACGACCGGCCCGGCACAGCGTGGGGAGAGCGACGATGCGGTCCAAGCAGGTCGCCTCCGCCGCGGAGGCCGTGGCCACCGTCGCCGACGGCGCCGTGATCGCGGTGGGCGGCTTCGGTCTCAGCGGCATCCCGCAGGTGCTCATCCGCGCCCTGCTCGACAGCGGGGCCACCGACCTCACGATCGTGTCGAACAACTGCGGCACCGACGGAGCCGGCCTCGGCCTGCTGCTGGCCGAACGACGGATCAAGCGGGTGATCGCCTCCTACGTCGGGGAGAACAAGGAGTTCGCGCGGCAGTTCCTCGCCGGCGAGCTGGAGGTGGAGCTGACCCCGCAGGGCACGCTCGCCGAGCGGATGCGCGCCGGCGGATCGGGCATCGGCGGCTTCTTCACCCCGACGGGGGTGGGCACGCAGGTGTCCGAGGGCGGCCTGCCCTGGCGCTACCACCCGGACGGCTCGGTGGCCGTCAGCTCGCCGGCCAAGGAGACCCGCGAGATCCACGGCCGGCAACACGTGTACGAGGAGTCGATCGAGGCCGACGTCGCGCTGGTGCGCGCCGCGGTGGCCGACGCCCAGGGCAACGCCGTGTTCCACGCCGCCGCCCGCAACTTCAACCCGCCCGCGGCCATGTGCGCGCGCACGACGCTGCTCGAGGCCGAACGGGTCGTGCCCGTCGGCGCGATCGACCCCGACCGCGTGCACCTGCCCGGAATCTTCGTGACGTCCGTGGTCGAGCTGACCGAGGAGCAGGCGCGGGACAAGGGCATCGAGAAGCGCACCGTCGCCGGGGGCGCACGAACGTGAGCGACGACCGGCGGCAAGGGCGCACCCGGGCCGAGCTCGCCGCCCGGGTGGCGGCGGAGATCGCGCCGGGGTCCTACGTCAACCTCGGCATCGGCATGCCCACGCTCGTCGCCGGCGAGCTGCGGGCCGACCACGAGTGCGTCGTGCACTCCGAGAACGGCATCCTCGGGGTGGGCCCCTACCCCGCCGAGGACGCCGTCGACGCCGACCTGATCAACGCCGGCAAGGAGACGGTCACCGTGCTCGAGGGCGGTGCGTTCTTCGACTCGGCACTGAGCTTCGGCATGATCCGCGGCGGCAAGATCGACGTCGCGGTGCTGGGGGCGATGGAGGTGGCCGCCAACGGCGACCTCGCGAACTGGATGGTGCCCGGTTCGATGGTCAAGGGCATGGGCGGTGCGATGGATCTGGTGTCGGGAGCGCGGCGCGTGATCGTGATGATGGACCACGTCGCGAAGTCCGGGCGGCCGAAGATCGTGACGGAGTGCAGCCTGCCGCTCACCGGCCGCGCGGTCGTGGACTGCATCGTCAGCGACCTTGCCGTGATCGACGTGACCGACGACGGACTCGTGCTGCGCGAGACGGCGCCCGGGGTGTCGCCGGAACGGGTCCGCGCGGCGACCGACGCGCCCCTGCATGACGCCGGCCGGTAGCGCTACTGCAGGTAGGACTCGACCTCGTCGGTGCTGCGCTCGTCGACGCCGTCCGGGTCCTCGCCGTACTCCTCGCGGGCGCGGCGCTGACGCAGCAGGTCCCAGGTCTGGTCGAGTTCGCGTTCGACCGCCTCGAGGCGGGCCCGGCCCTCGGCCGACAGCCCGCGGCGACCGGCCCGCAGCTCCTTCTCCTCGGCCACCAGGTCGTGGATGTGGGCGAGCAGGGACTTGTCCTCCATCGGTTCTCCTCGATCGTGTCGGATGCGGCGTGCTGATCGCCTCAGTCTGCCCCGCGATCGGCCCAGTGGTACTGCTCGTTCGGCTGCTGGCCGAGGGCGAGGGCCATCCGGTTGGTGAAGTTGTACATGCTGGCGATCTCCGCGACGTCCCAGACCTCCTCGTCGGACAGCCCGACGGCGCGCAATGCATGCAGGTCGCTCTCGGCCAGTTCGTGCGGGCGGGCGGTGAGCTTCTCGGCGTAGGCGCAGATGGCGATCCGCCGCTCGTCGAGGTCGGCGTGGCGCCAGTTCGTGGCGATCCCGTCGGCGAGCACCTGGGCGGCCAGGTCACCGCCGAGCGCCGCCCGCAGCGCGTGACCGTGCGCGACGATGCAGTAGGTGCACCGGTTCCATGCACTGACGACGACGGCGATCATCTCGCGGTCGGCCGCGGACAGGTTGTCGGTGGGTTCGTGCAGCTGCTTGTAGTGGGCGAACCAGGCCGAGAAGCGCTCCGGACGGTAGCTGTAGGACCGGAAGACGTTGGGCACGAACCCGACGCTGTCGCGGGCCTTGGCGAACAGCCCGCGCAGCCGCTCGGGCAGCGCGGCCTCATCGGGGACGGGGAAGAACCAGGCCGCCCGGGCCATCAGAGGGTGTCCCGCCACTCGAGCCAGCGACGCAGCTTCGACAGGTCGTAGTCGGGGCCGCCGACGCCGACGGTGAACAGGGACGCGCCGGCGTCGAGGAGGGCGGGACCGGCCTCGGCCGGGTCACCGTCCGGCGTGCCGACCGACCGCACGATCTCGCCCGGGTCGCGGCCCACGTCGGCGCAGTGCCGGGCCAGGACCTCGGACTTGCGGCGCAGCGTCGCGAGATCACTGAACGAGTGCCAGATGTCGGCGTGCTCGGCCACCATGCGCAACGTCTTCTTCTCGCCTCCGCCGCCGATGAGCACCGGGATCTTCCGGGTGGGCGCGGGGTTCAGCTTCGCCCAGCGGGCCTCGATGCGCGGCAGGTCCTCGCGCAGCCGGTTCAGCCGCCCGCCGGCCGTGCCGAATTCGTAGCCGTACTCGTCGTAGTCCTTGCCGAACCAGCCGGAACCGATACCGAAGATCAGCCGGCCGTCGCTCAGGTGATCGACGGTGCGGGCCATGTCGGCCAGCAGCTCGGGGTTGCGGTAGCTGTTGCAGGTCACCAGCGCGCCGATCTCGACCCGGGAGGTCTGTTCGGCCCAGGCGCCGAGCATGGTCCAGCACTCGAAGTGCTTGCCGTCGGGATCGCCGTAGAGCGGGAAGAAGTGGTCCCAGTTGAAGACGATGTCGGCGCCCAGGTCCTCGGCCTCGGCGAGGGCCCGGCGGATGGCGGCATAGTCGGCGTGCTGGGGCTGGAGTTGGAGGCCGATGCGGATCCGGCGGATAGACGCGCTCACCCCGGCGACGCTACGCGTCGGCTGACGTGGCCAGGACGAGCACGTAGCATCGCCGGGTGACCGTGCCGGCCTCCCATCACGGGCGCGGCCCGCACGACCCGGGCCTGGCGTCGGTGCTCCTGCCGCCGGTGGTGCACGAGGCCAGTGCCGCGGTGCTGGTGGTCGATCTCCGCCGCCGCGAGGTCACCTACGCCAACCACCTCGCGCAGGAACTCGCGCCCGGCGCTCGGCTGCCCGTCGCCGTCGACCGATGGTCGGCGGAGGCGGAACTCGAGGACGTCACCGGCGACGACCTGCCCGACACCGGCGGCCACGCGTCCGCCGGGCCGGCCGAGTCGTTGCTGCGGGTGGCGCAGGGCCAGCCCGTCACCGGCGAGGCCGTGACGGCCCGGCGGGAGACCGCGGCGACCGCGGCCCGGGAGGTGCTCTGGGTGCTGGGGCTGCCGCTGGTCGGCGCGCCCGACCCGGCGTCGTCGCTGGCCCTCGTCGTGTTCCTGCCCGCGCGCAACGCCCGGCTGGTGGCCGGCGTGCAGGAGTCGGCCACGTCGCTGCGCGACCGCGCGGTGCTGGCCACCCGCATGGCGTTCGCCATCACCGATCCGCGCCGCCCCGACGACCCGCTGGTATGGGTCAATCCGGCCTTCACCGCCACCACGGGCTACTCCTTCGAGGAAGCCGTGGGGCGCAACTGCCGCTTCCTGCAGGGTCCCGACACCGACCGTCGCGTCGTCGCCGCGATCGCGCAGAGCCTGCGGGCCGGCCGGCCGCTGACCACCACCCTGCTCAACTACCGCAAGGACGGGTCGGCGTTCTGGAACGAGCTGTCGATCTCACCGATGCACGACCGGGACGGCACCGTCACCCACTTCGTCGGCGTGCAGGCCGACGTCACCGCGCGGGTGCAGGCGCAGCAGGCCCGCGACGAGGCGCTGTCGCAGGTGGCCCAGGCCGCCGACCGCCTCGCGCTGCTGGCCGACTTCACCTCGCAGATGGCGATGAGCGAGCATCCGCAGCAGGTGATCGAGATGCTGGCCGCCGTGCTCGTGCCGCGGGTGGCCACCTGGTGCGCCGTCTATACCTACGACGAGGCCGGCCGGCTGACGATGCCCCACCTCGTGCACGAGCGAGCGGCCGTCCGACGCGGACGTGCGCGCGTCGGTGCAGCGGCTGCGCGACCTGACGCTCGGGCAGCTGCACGCGTCGAGCCCGGTGGAGCGGGTGCTGCGCGGCGAGGACCACTACCTGCTCGTCGACAACTACGCCGAGATCGCCGACCGGGAGCGCGGTGTCCTGGCCCCCGAGCGGGTGGACGTGGCCCGCAAGCTCGGCCTGGACAGCCTCGCCGTCGTGCCGTTGCTCGCCCGCGGCGGAGTGCTCGGGTGTGTCGCCGTGGCGACCGACGGCACCCGGCCGCGGCTCGGTGAACCGGAGCTGGCGCTGGTGCGCGACCTCGCCGCGCGGGCCGGGCTGATGTTCGAGAACACCCAGCTCTACGCGCGGGAGCGCGCCGCGGCCGCCACCCTGCAGCGCAGCCTGCTGCCGCGGCTGCCCCGGGTGCCGGGTATGGAGATCGCGGCCGCCTACGTGCCCGCCGCCGACGAGGTCGCGGTGGGGGGCGACTGGTACGACGTGTTCGAGCTGCACGACTCGTCGTCGATCGGCATCGTGCTGGGCGACGTCATGGGCCACAACATCGACTCGGCCGCGCGGATGGGCAAGCTGAGCACGATCGTGCGCGCGTACGCGTGGCCCGGCAGTGAACCCGACCAGGTGCTCGCCGCCGCCGACCGGCTGCTGGTCGGCACCGGGATGAACGTCCTGGCCACGTGTGTGTACGCCCAGCTCGTGCCCACCGACGCGGGCGCCACCCTGCGCTTCGTCAGCGCCGGGCACCCCCCGGTGGTGGTCCGCGACGCCGACGGCACCGCACGCCCGCTCGGCGGCGGCCGGCGCCCGATGCTGGGCATCTCGCAGCTCTGCGACGCGCCCGGGGAGCCGGTCGGCGTCGCCTCGCTCGACCTGGCCACCGGCAGCACGCTGATCTGCTTCACCGACGGGCTCGTGGACGCCTTCGCCGACGAGCCGGACCTCGACGCCGGGCTGGCCGAACTGTGCCGGCTCACCTCGGCGCTGCCGCTCGACGCCGGTCCGCAGATGATCGTCGACGAGCTCACCCGCCACGAGGGCCGGCACAAGGACGACGTGGCCGTCGTCGCCATCCATATCGGCTGACCGGCAGGATCGCAGCATGGAGTTCTTCTGCTATCACCGTGACCGGCCCGGTTCGGCGTCGCTGCGTGACGAGCTGCGCGAGCGGCACTGGTCCTACATGGACGGGTACGCGGCCCAGCTGATCGCCCGCGGGCCGACCCTCGCCGACGACGGCGACACCGCCACCGGCAGCGTGCACATCGTCGACGTGCCCGATCCCACCGCCGCCCGCACCTTCGCCTTCGACGAGCCCACCTACCAGGCCGGCGTCTACCGCGACGTGCTGGTGCGCCGCTGGCGCAACGCGCTCGGGCGCACCATGTGGCAGTTCCCGGGTGGCCCCGTCGAGGGCGGGAAGTACCTGGTGCTCGGGCTCGGCTCCGGGGAAGCGGTCGACCTCGAACCGCGGTCGGACGCGGAGCACCTGGTCGCCTACGGCCCGCTGCTGAGCGACGACGGCACCGCTTGGCTGGGCACGGCCGCGCTGGTCCGGGTACCGGACCCCGACTCGGCGCGCGCCGTGCTCAGCGCCGGGCGCTACGCCGACGTCGAGGTGCATCACTGGGAGTTCGGCGGCCGGCCGGACTGACCGCGCGCGGAGCCCGCGACGGTGACTGATCCCGCGGCTCAGCCGAGCAGCACCAGCCGCAGCTCGGTGGCACCGTCCGGGCGCACCTCGACCGGGATGCCCCAGTCCTGGCGGGCCAGGTGGCAGGCCGGGTGCTCGACCGAGGGGTCGTCGTCGCACGACGCCGCCTGCGCGGTCACGCTGAGCACGCCGTCGGTGCCGAGCTCGAGCGTGCGGCTCAAGTCCGTCCCGTCGCCCTGGCCGGCGGTGAGCGGGGTGCCCGAGACGCTGAGCCGGGTGGCCGGCCCGTAGCGCTTGTCCAGCGTGCGCCCGGGCGGCGGCTCATACACCACGCGCAGCGTGACCGGTCCGGGCGCAAGGGCGGTGGGGTCGCGCTGCGAGCGCAGAGCGCCGCCGTTGACCTGCTCGCGGCCGCCGGCCAGCCGCACCAGGCGGTGCGCGGCCGACTCGACCACGACGATGGTGCCGTCGACGACGACCAGGCCGGACGGCTCGGCGAGCTCGCGCGCCAGCGTGTGCACGGTCCCGGCGACGACGTCCACGCAGCGCACGGCACCGTTGTAGGTGTCGGCCACGGCCACCGTGCCGTCGGGCAGCGCGGCGACGCCGAGCGGGTGCTGCAGCCGCGCGGCGCCGACCGGGCCGTCGACATGGCCGAAGTCGAACAGGCCCTCGCCGACCAGGGTCTCGATCATGCCGTCGGCCGACAGGCGGCGCAGCGCGGAGGTCTCGGCGTCGACGAACCAGACGTGGTCGCCGTCGACGGCGAGCCCGGACGGCTGGGCCAGCCACGCGGTGGCGGCGGGCCCGTCGCGCAGCCCCTCCACCGTCGTCCCGGCGAGGATCTCGGTGCGGCCGGTGACCGGGTCGAAGGACAGCAGCAGGTGCACGCCGGCCGCGGCGACCACGACGCGGCCCAGCGCCGGCCACCAGGCGACATCCCACGGGGAGAGCACGGGCGGCACCGGGCCGGTGACCGTTCGCGCCCCGGCCAACGCCGGCGGCCAGGTCGACGGTGGCCACCACCGCGCCGTCGGCGAGCCTGACTCCGCGCAGCTGGTGCGCGGCGGTGTCGGCCACCAGCACGTCGTAGGGGGCGAGGCCGGCCGGGAGCAGGGTGAGGCCGTTGGGCTCGGTGAACGGCGCGCCACGCCCACCGGTGCCGATGCGACGCAGCTCGCTCTCGCCGTCGAGGCCGAGCTCGACGAGCTGGTGGTGGCCGGCGTCGGCGACGAGCAGCGAGTCGATGCCGCGGCCGGTGCGCTCGGCCGGCGCCACGATCGCCTTGGCCGGGTAGCGAAGCGTGCCGGGCCGCGGGGTGGGTGCGACGTAGGGTCCGTCGCCGCGGTGCAGTGTGCCGCGGGCCTTGTGTTCGGCGGCGAGCCGGTCCAGCAGCGCGCCGAGGGCGCTCACCTGGCCCTCGCCCGCGGCTTGGGCCACGACGTAGCCCTCGGGGTCGATGAGCACCAGGGTGGGCCAGGCGCGCACGGCGTACTGGCGCCACAGCTGCAGGTGCGGGTCGTTGAGCACCGGGTGGTGCACCTCGTAACGCTCCACCGCGGCGGCGACCGCGGCCGGTTGCGCTTCGTGCGGAAACTTGGGGGAGTGGACGCCGATCACGGTGAGCACGTCGGCGCGCGCGCTCTCCAGCGAGCGCAGCTCGTCGAGCACGTGCAGGCAGTTGCCGCAGCACGAGGTCCAGAAGTCCAGCAGCACGAACCGCCCGCGCAGCCCGGCGAGCGTCAACGGTCCGCCGGTGTTGTGCCAGGTGCCGTCGGTGACGTCCAGTTCGGGTGCACGTACCCGTGGACCGGTGCGCAACGGGTCGATGGGGGCCACGTTGCGCTCAATGCCTGTCGCGAACGGGTTGTTCCGGGGTCGGGTCTCCCGTCGATACGACAGCGAGGTGGCTGAAATCGGATCGGGGGCGCTGACCCGCCACAGCCCCTTCGGGGGGACGGGCCGGGCGGGGTCAGCGCCGGTCCGGGATGCGGCGGGCGAACCGCCGCCCCGCGTCAGAAGACGCGGACGTTGGTGCGCGCGGCCGCGGCGCCGAGCTCTTGGCGCATCGACGGCGACGCAGAGCGCAGGGCGCGCTCGAAATCGCGAGCGTCGCGACGCTGGCGCAGCTTGCGGGTGATGGTGTTCATGACGGGTCCTCTCGGCTTAGTCTGTTAGGTCTTATGAGACAAGAACCTAACAACCGAAGGTTATATGCCGCCTGGTGGCTGGCATCACCCCGGCTCAGAGGATTGCCATCCCCGGATCTGTAAGGATGGCCGCGACGTCGGCCAGGAACCGGGAGCCCTGCTCGCCGTCGACCAGCCGGTGGTCGAAGGACAGCGCCAGCTGGGTCACCCAGCGCGGCTCGATCCGCTCGTCGGCACCGGTGCCGACCACCCACGGGGTGCGGCGCACCGCGCCGAACGCGAGGATGCCCGACTCGCCGGGATTGAGGATCGGCGTGCCCGTGTCGACGCCGAACACCCCGACGTTGGTGATGGTGAACGTGCCGCCGGACATGTCGGCCGGCGACGTGCGGCCGGTGCGCGCCGTGGCGGTGAGCTCGCCCAGGGCGTGGGCCAACTCGAGCAGCGAGAGCCGGTCGGCGTCCTTGATGTTGGGCACGATGAGCCCTCGGTCGGTGGCCGCCGCGATGCCGAGGTTCACGTAGTGCTTGAGAATGATCTGACCGCCCGACCCGTCCGGAGGCTCGCTCCAGGTGGCGTTCACCTCCGGCGTGCGCCTGGCCGCCAGCAGCACCGCCTTGGCCACGAACAGCAGCGGCGACACCTTCACGTCGCGGAACTCGCGGCGCGCGGCCACGCGGTCCTTCAACTCCATCGTCGCGGTGATGTCGGCGGTGACGAACTCGGTGACGTGCGGCGCGGTGAACGCGGAGGACACCATCGCCGCGGCGGTGTGCTTGCGCACGCCCTTGATCGGGATGCGGGTCTCGCGCGTCCCGGACGCCTGCGGCGCCGGCGCGGTGGCGCCGGGCGCGGCGCCGTTGGCTGCCGTTTGGACGTCGTCGCGCGAGATCGTGCCGTTCGGCCCTGTCGGCTTGAGCCCGGCGAGGTCGACGCCGAGGGTCTTGGCGAGCTTGCGCACGGGCGGCTTGGCCAGCACCCGGTGCGCGGCCGGGGCCCGGTGGCGCGGTGCCGGGGCCGGGTCGGGCACGGCGGCCGGCTCGGGTTCGACGGCGGCCGGTTCCGGCGCGGGATGCGGGGCACTGGCCGGCGGCAGGTTGAACGACGCCTGCGCGCCCGCGGCCGTGGCCGGGTGCGTCTCGCGCCGACGCCGGCGGCGACCGCCCGACTCCTCGCGCGGGCCGTAGCCGACGAGGGTCATCTGCTTCTCCTCGGCGGCCGGGGCCACCGCGCCCTCCCCGGGCAGGCCGGGCACCGCGGGGACCAGGTCCTCACCGGCGTCGGCGTTCGTCGGGGCGCTACCGCCGGTGTCGATGGAGATGATCGGCGTGCCCACCGGCACCGTCTCGCCCTCGGCGGCGTGCAGCGCGGTGACCGTGCCCGCGAACGGTGAGGGCAGCTCGACCGCGGCCTTCACCGTCTCGACCTCGGCGATGGTGTCGTTGACGTCGACGGTGTCGCCCACGGCGACCGTCCACTTGAGGATGTCTCCCTCGGTGAGTCCCTCGCCGAGGTCGGGCAGCTTGAATTGTTCGACGCTCATCGATCGTCGCCCCGACCACTCGCGCAAGCGCTCGGGCCCGGCCTCGGCTCGATCCGCTCCTTCGTCGCGGGCTGTGTTTCCTGGCTCTTCGCGCGAGCGCTCATCGCTCAGTACTCCATGATCTTGTCGACGGCGTCGAGGACGCGATCCAGGTTGGGCAGCCACTCGTGCTCGAGGCGGCTCGGCGGGTACGGGGTGTCGTACCCCGTCACCCGCAGCACCGGCGCCTCGAGGGAGTAGAAGGCCCGCTCGGTGACCCGGGCGGCCAGTTCGGCCCCGACACCGAAGCTGTGCGGGGCCTCGTGCACGACGATCAGGCGGCCGGTACGCCGCACCGACTCGACGACCGTGTCGACGTCGAGGGGGGACACGCTGCGCAGGTCGATGACCTCCAGGTCGAGCCCGTCGTCCTCCGCGGCCCGCGCCGACTCGAGCAGCGTCGAGACCGTGGGGCCGTAGCCGGCCAGGGTGGCGTGCGTGCCCGCCCGCACCACCTGGGCCTGATAGATCGGGGTGGGCGTCTCGGCCACCTCGCCCTTGGCCGCGTGGTAGAGCCGCTTCGGCTCGATGAAGATCACCGGGTCGTCGTCGGCGATCGCTTCCTGGATCATCCAGTAGGCATCGGACGGGTTGGAGCAGCTGACCACCTTGAGCCCGGCCGTGTGCGCGAAGTACGTCTCGACCGACTCGCTGTGGTGCTCGACCGCCCCGATACCGCCGCCGGACGGGATGCGGATGGTGATCGGCATCCGGACCAGGCCCGCGGAGCGGTTGTGGAACTTCGCCACCTGGCTGACGATCTGGTCGAAGCCGGGAAACACGAAACCGTCGAACTGGATCTCGCACACCGGCCGGTAGCCGCGGATGGCCAGGCCGACCGCAGTGCCGATGATCGCCGACTCGGCCAGCGGGGTGTCGATGACCCGCGCCTCGCCGAAGTCCTTCTGCAGGCCGTCGGTGATGCGGAAGACGCCGCCGAGCTTGCCGACGTCCTCGCCCATGATGACGACCTTGGGGTCGGCCTCCATGGCCTTGCGCAGCCCGTCGTTGAGGGCCTTCGCCATCGTCTTGCTCTCGGTCATCAGGCCGACACCTCCGAAACGAAGTCGACGAAGTCGTCGCGCTGGGCGCGCAGGTCGTCGGGCATGGTGACGTGCACGTTGTCGAAGACGGAGGCCGGCGTCGGGTCGGGCAGGGCGCGGCAGCCGGCGCGCACGTGCTCGGCCAGCTTCTTCGCCTCGGCCTCGACGCCGTCGAAGAAGTCGGGGTCGTAGGACGCCTCACGGGTGAGGTAGGCGCGAACCCGCTCGATCGGGTCCTTGAGCCGCCATGTGTCGGCCTCGTTGCCCAGCCGGTACCGGCGCGGGTCGTCGTTGGTCGTGTGCGGGTTCATCCGGTAGGTGAACGCCTCGATGAGCGTGGGGCCCTGCGCGCCGCGGGCGTCGTCGAGGGCACGACGGGTGACGGCCAGCGTGGCCAGCACGTCGTTGCCGTCGACGCGGACGCCGGGGAAGCCGAAGCCGCTCGCGCGCTGGTAGAGCGGGACGCGGCTCTGCCGCTCGACCGGCTCGCTGATCGCCCACTGGTTGTTCTGGCAGAAGAACACGACGGGCAGGTTGCCGGCCGCGGCCCAGACGAACGCCTCGTTGACGTCGCCCTGGCTGGACGCGCCGTCACCGAAGAAGGCGAGGACGGCGGTGTCCCGCTCGGGGTCGCCGGTGCCCACCGCGCCGTCGCGGACCACGCCCATCGCGTAGCCCGTGGCGTGCAGCGTCTGGGCGCCGATGACGATCGTGTACAGGTTGAAGTTGTGCTCGCGGGGGTCGAACCCGCCGAGGTTCGTGCCGCGGAACAGACCGAGCAGGGTGAGCGGGTCGACGCCGCGGCACCAGGCCACGCCGTGCTCGCGGTAGGTGGGGAACGCCATGTCGTGCGGCTTGAGCGCGCGGCCGGCGCCGATCTGCGCGGCCTCCTGGCCCAGCAGGCTCGCCCACAGGCCCAGCTCACCCTGGCGTTGCAGGGCGATGGCCTCGGTGTCGATGCGGCGGACCAGGACCAGGTCGCGGTACAGCGCGGCGATCTCGTCGTCGGTGATGGCCAGCGGGTAGTCCGGGTGCTCGACCCGCTGCCCTTCCGGCGTCAGGAGCTGGACGAGGTCCGGCTCGGGGTGCACGGCATGGACGTGTTCGCTCACGCAGGTCTCCTCGGCGGTGGTACGCCGGGACGGGGTCGCCGCACCGGTCGTGCTGTGTCGCGCTGCTGGGAGTCCGTTGGTACAGGGGTGGCGCACCGCGCGGACTACCCAGGGGTTCCTACCATATCGGTGACCCGGGTCACTGGGCCCCGCCGCCCGGCCCGGGGTTCACGGGAACTCGCCCGCTGCCGCCGTGGGCCGCCGTACGGCACACTCAGCGGATGGGGGACTTCGACGCGCCGGTCAAGCATCCGCAGGCGCAGGAATGGCCGCCGCCGCCGCGGTCGCGGCCGGTCCAGCCGGGGCCACCCGGCCCGCCGCCGGGCTTCTACGGCTACGCGCCGGGCATGCCGTCGACGAACATCGGCTGGGCCATCGCCGCGGTGATGACGTTCTGGCCGTGTGCCATCCCGGCGTTCGTGTACTCCGCGCGGGTGGAGCGGCTGTTCTGGAGCGGCGACCCGGCCGCGGCGCGGCATGCGTCGAACCTCGCGCGAGGTTGGGGCATCGCCGGCGTCGCGGTCGGGGTGGTGCTGTTCGTGCCGCTGGTGGTGCTGGGCGCCCACCTCGGCAGCACGCTGCATTGACGGCTACGCGCCACCGCTCTTCTTGTTGCGCTCGCGCAACGACTGCGCCGCCTCCTCGGCCTTGACCCTGGCCTGCTTGGCCATCGGCGCGGCCTTCTCCTTGGCCTGCTCCAGCTTCGGGCCGGCCTTCTCCTTGGCCTGCTCCAGCTTCGGCTTCGCCTGGCGGGCGAGCTCGTCGGCCTTCTCCTTGGCTCGGTCGAGAAATCCCATACCGTTCTCCTTTCGGCTCGAACTCCCATCATGGCTCACCAAGCTGAGGGCCCTCAGGGTCGCCCCGACGTGTCGGGGCGGTCACCGCACACCGGTCAGGGCGTCGGGTCGGCCGAACCTGTGCCGCCCGCCGGGAGATAGGTGAGGAGGACGACCCCGGAGCCGAAGCGCTGCACGTCGTGCAGCGTCATCCGCACCGTCCCCCTGTCGCCGAGCACGTGGACGTTGCCCCGGCCCCAGACGAGCGGGTTCACGTAAACCTCGTACTCGTCGATCAGGCCCCTCTCGGCCAGGGCGTAGGCGAACTCGCCGCTCCCGTGCAGGAACAGATCACCGTCGACGCTGTCCTTCAGCTGCGGGATGGAGGCCGCGAGGTCTCCGTCGAGCAGCGTCGCGTTCCACTCGAGATCACCGGACAGGCTGGTGGACCCGACGTACTTGGGCAGCGCGTTGATCATGTCCGCCCAGTGGCCGGATTGGCTCGGCCAGTACTCGGCCAGCCCCTGGTAGGTCTTGCGGCCCAGCACCAGGCCGCCCGAAACGGCCTGCCGCTCGAAGGAGTAGACGCCGTGGTCCCCGTCCGGCAGCACCCACTCACCGACCGGGTCGATGACCCCGTCGACGGTGGCCTGTGCGCTGGCGATCAGCTTGCCCATCTCCTCACACCTCCATGGTCGTGTCGACAACATTCCCGTACTCGGGGTCGCCGCCGCGGACGAGGACGTAGCGGTGGCGCAGCGTGGCCTGATAGCCGACCAGCGGTCCGGCCGGTTGCAGGTCGTCGCGGTTCAGGCGTTCGGCCTGCGGCAGGCGCGCGTTGAGGGCGTGCAGCGCCGGATCCGGCTCGCCCTCGGCCAGTGGTGCGGCGTCGGTCATGCGGGTTCTCCTCGGCTGGGAAGTCGTGCTATTCAGACGTCGAACGGGGCCGGCGCCCATCGACACGTCGGGAAGGGTGGATCGGTTCGAGGGGCGCGAGCCGGTCAGTCGAGCTCGGGCGGCAGCGGCTCGTCGTGGACGATCCGCAGCCGGGACACCGCGCGGGTGAGCACCACGTAGAGGCGGCGCAGCCCGTCCACGCGCCGGGGCTCCGCGCCGACGATCTCGGCCGGTTCGACCAGCACGACCGAGTCGTACTCCAACCCCTTCGCGGCCGACGCCGGCACCACCGTCACCCGCGGATCGGCGTCCTCGGACAGCGGGGCGGCTTCGAGGCCGGCGCGGCGCAGTTCGGCCAGCACGCGGGCCGCGGCGGCGTCGGCGGCGATCACACCCACCGAACCCTCCACGGCCAGGCAGGCGGCCACCGTGTCGGCCAGACCGGCGCGAGCCACGACGCCGAGCGCATCCGTACCGTGACGTACGGACGTGGCCGGCGGTACGTCCGGGGCGATGTGCGGCAGCAGCCGGTTCGCGACATCGAGCACCTCGCCGGGGACCCGGTACCCGGCGGTGAGCGGGCGCACGGGCGCGTCGTGGCCCAGGTGCTCGAGCGTGATCGACCAGGATCCCGGCGCCCACGGGGTGGTCGCCTGCGCCAGGTCGCCGAGCACGGTCACCGACCCGACCGGGCAGCGCCGCGCCACCGCCCGGCACTGCATCGGCGAGAGGTCCTGGGCCTCGTCGACCACCGCGTGCACGAACGTGTCGGTCCCGTCGATCATCGAGTGCAGCTCGTCGAGCAGGACCGTGTCGGCCGGGGTCCAGCGGATCGAGCGCACCGACCTCGGCGCCGGGCGCGCCAACGCCGCCCGCTCGTCCTCGCTGAGCGTGCTGCGCGAGCAGCGGGCCAGGAACTCCGGCTCGGCGTAGAGGCGGGCCAGCAATGCGGTGGCCGACAACGTGGGCCACACCGCGTCGACCCACTCGCGCACGGCGGCGGAACGGGCCACCTTGGCGGTCTCGGCGTCGGAGGGCGCGCCGCCGGCATCCTCGCGCTGGCGCCGCACGTCCTCGGCCACCTGCGTCCGCAGCCGGTCCCGGGCGACGCTCCAGCGCAGCCCGTTGTCCAGGGCCCGGCGGGTGTCGTCGACGTAGCGGCGCAGATGGTGCGCACCGATCCGCCAGCGTTTCGTCCCGACGACCGCGACGATGTCGTCGGCCGGCTTGGCGACGTGGCTGAGCACGGCCCGGCGCAGGACCGCGGCCAGCCGGGCGTCGCCCTTGAGCACCGCGAGCTCGGCCGGTTCGTCGGCGCGGGGGGCGTCGGCGAGCAGGCCGCCGACCGTGCTCTGGGAGATGCCGCCCTCGCCGAGTGACGGGAGCACCTGCGCGATGTAGTGCAGGAACGCGGCGTTGGGGCCGACGACGAGCACGCCGGAGCGGCGCAGCCGGTCGGGGTAGGTGTAAAGCAGGTAGGCGGCACGGTGCAGCCCGACCGCGGTCTTGCCGGTCCCCGGCGCCCCCTGCACGCACAGCGAGGTGTCGAGGTCGGCGCGCACCAGCTCGTCCTGGTCGGGCTGGATGGTGGCCACGATGTCGCGCATCGGGCCCACCCGCGGGCGCTCGATCTCCTCGCGCAGCAGGTCCGAGGCGAGCCCGAGCTGCTCACCGCGGTCGAGGTGCTCGTCCTCGAAGGAGCTCAGCTGCCCGTCGCGGAAGCCGAAGCGCCGGCGCAGCTGCACGCCCATCCGGTCGCCCGGCGTGGCCCGGTAGAAGGCGCGGGCGATGGGCGCGCGCCAGTCGATGACCACCGGCTCCCCCACTTCGTCGCGCACGTGCCGGCGCCCGATGTGCAGCACCTCGGCGCCGGTGCGGCCGGTCTCCGGGTCACGGTCGGTGCGCCCGAAGAACGGCGGCGCGTCGGGTTCGGTGTCGAGCGACGCGAGCCGCTCGGCGCGCACCTTGCCGAGGGCGTACGCGGACAGCTGGTCCACGCCGTAGTCGGCGATGTGCTCGGCCGCCGCGCGCATGGTCACCAGGCAGCGGCGGGCGTGATCGAGATGGGCACGTTCGGCAACGAGGGAGGGATCGTCGGCCACGGTTGGACGACGCTACCGGGCATACCTACCGCTTTTTCCTGCCGTCAACGGCGCGCGCACTCGGTGCTGCCGCGCCCCGTCGGGCAGGCCTTTCCGGCAAGTCGACCAAAGTGGTCGGTGGAGTGGGCGCAGAGCTGCGCAGGCTCTTCTCGGGGGCCCGTCAACAGCGTAATTTTTGCGCCGCGACCGCCCGCGCTACAGGACGCGCGGGCGGAGCTCGTAACGGGGGGACGAATGTCCAAAGTGAAATTCGTGCTGGCGGCCGGGTCGGTCATCGGCGCGGTCATGGCTCTGGCGCCGGGAGTGGCCGGCGCGTCCGACGAACCCGCCGCGCCGGTGGTGGTGGTGTCGGGCCTGAACAACCCGCGTCAGCTCTCGCTGGTCGGCAACGATCTGCTCATCGCCGAGGCCGGTAAGGGTGGCGCCACGGAGGTCAGCGGCGGCGACGAGGGACCGGAGTTCGTCGGTTACACCGGCTCGGTCAGCGAGGTGCTGAACCCGGCCACGGCCGAGGGCACGTCGCCCAACCGCGTCGTCACCGGGCTGCTGTCGGCCGCCGGCTCGCCCGACGGGCTGTTCGCCGTCGGTTCGGACGGTGTCTCGTCGCGCAGCCGCAGCGGCGCCATCTACGTGCAGGAGACCTACGCCCCGCCGGACGTGTTGCCGGCGCCGCCGAGCAGCAACCAGACCGGCCGCCTGCTGCGCGCCCGCCGTGACGGGTCGTTCCGGTCCATCGCGAACATCAGCAAGTACGAGATCAACAACGACCCCGACGGTCACGGTGTCGACTCCAACCCGTACGGGGTGCTGGCCCTGCCCGACGGCAGCGAGCTGGTCGCCGACGCCGCGGCCAACACCGTGCTGCACGTGAGCTCGTCCGGGATCAGCGTGTTCCACGTGTTCCCGAACGTCAGCGGTGGACGCTGCACCGGCCAGGAGGACCCGCCCGGCTTCCCGGGCTGCAACTTCGTGCCCACGTCGCTGGCCCGTGACTCGGCCGGCAACATCTACGTCGGCGGGCTCGGCAGTGAGGCCAAGCACCAGGGCGAGGTCGTCAAGCTCTCCTCCGACGGGACGCAGGTCCTCAAGACCTGGGCCGGGTTCACCTCGGTGACCGGCGTGGCGGTCGGGCCGGACGGCTCGGTGTACGTCAGCCAGCTCGAGGCCCATGAGGCGAACGCGCCGTTCCCGATGGTGAAGGGCGTCGTCACCCGGGTGCAGGCCCACAACGTGCGCACCAACATGGATGTGCCGTTCCCGGCCGGGATCGCGGTCGACGGCGCGAACAACGTCTACGTGTCAGCGTGGTCGGTCGCTCCGGAAACCGGCATCGGCGGCCCGGGTACCGACGGCCAGGTGTGGCGCCTGACGTTCTGATCTGATGGGGGCATGACGCCGCCCGGTCGAGCCGACGTGCTCGACCGGGCGGCGTCGCTGTGCACGCGGCCGGGCCGCACGCTGCTGGGCCTGGCCGGCGCCCCGGGGGCGGGCAAGTCGACGCTGGCCGCGCGGATCACGGTGCAGCTGCCCGACGCCGTGGTCGTGCCGATGGACGGCTTCCACCGCACCACCGCCGATCTCGCCGCACGGGGCTGGGTGGCCGAGCGCGGCGCACCGCGCACCTTCGACGCCGAGGCCTTCGTGGCCCTGGTGCGTCGGCTGCGCGCCGGTGGGGCGGTGCTCGCGCCGGCCTTCGACCGCCGGGCCGAGGAACCGGTGCCGGACGCGATCGCGGTGCCGGTCGACTGCCCCCTCGTCGTGATCGAGGGCAACTACCTGCTGCTCGACCGCCCGCCGTGGTCGGACCTGCCGGGCCTGCTCGACGAGACGTGGTACGTCGAGGTCGACGAGCCGGTGCGCGTCGCCCGCCTCGTCGACCGGCACGTCGAGTTCGGTCGCTCGGCCGACGACGCCCGCCACCGCGCCACCGAAGGCCCCGACGCCGCCAACGCGCGGCTGGTCATCGCGTCGAGGGGACGGGCGGACGTGATCGTGGCCGGCTAGGGCACGCTGGCAGGCATGACCGACATCCCGCCGCCGATCCGCACGCTGGGCAGCCGCGAGGCGCTGCGCACGCCGTGGCTGACGGTCCGCGAGGACGAGATCGAATTCGCCGACGGGACGCGCGGCACGTACTCGGTGGTGGAGAAGCCGGACTTCGTCGTGGTGCTGCCCTACGAGGACGCCGGGTTCTGGCTGGTGCAGGAGTATCGCCACGCCGTCGGCGAGCGGGTGTGGGAGTTCGCGCAGGGCGGCTGGCCGGCCGGGCGCGACGGCAGCCAGGCCGAACTCGCCGCGGCCGAGCTGCGGGAGGAGACCGGGCTGCGCGCGCAACGGCTGACCCACCTCGGGCGCCTGCTGGCCGCGGTCGGCCACAGCGGGCAGAGTTACGACGTCTACCTCGCCACCGGGCTCACGCAGGGGGAGACCGACCGTGAGCCCGGCGAGGCCGACATGATCTGCGAGTGGCGCCCGGTGGCCGACGTGCGGGCCATGCTCGCGGCCGGGGAGTTCCGCGACGCGCACAGCGTCGCCGCCCTGGCCCTGTTCGACCACCGCGACGGGTCGCGGGTCTAGGGGTCAGGCGTCGACGGGCCGCGACCCGTCCAAGTCGTCCTCGTCTTGGATCGCCTGCCGCACGAGGATGGGCGGGCTGGACGACCGCGGGCCGGGCGGTTGCCCGCCCGGCCCGGTTGGTCGCTCAGCGCACGTTGCTCAGCGCGCTTGCTCAGGGTGTCGCTCAGTGCCGGCGGCTGTGCCGCGCGATGGTCCGCGACCGGCCGGCGTAGGCCAGCCCGAGACCGCCGAGGAGCAGCAGCAGGGCCAGCCCGACCTGGGACCCGGTGGTAGCGCCTGTGTTGGCCAGCGTCGAGCTGGTCGTGACGATCCCGGTGGTCGACCCGCCGCTGCTCCCGGACGAGGCCGGCGTGGACGAGGCCGGCGTGGACGAGGCCGGCGTGGACGACGCGGTCGTCGTGCAGTGCCGGTGCAGGACGAGGGTCGACGGGCCGTAGGCCGCGACGGTCGAGAGCGTGGTCGTGTTCGTGACCTGCGTGCCGCCGGTGGCCGAGGTGAACCAGCCGGCCGTGCAGGTCAGGCCCGGGGTGGTCGGCACGGGGGGCAGACCCTGCTTGGACTTCGCGATGTCGGCCGCGTACACGTTCAAGGTGGTCGGCGGTGTCCCCGGCGAGCCGTCGAGGGAGAACTTCACCGTGTAGTTGTGGTCGGTGATCAGCAGCGCCGAGCCGGCCGGTCCCTGGCCGGTGTCGGCGACGAGCTGGCCCTGGGTGTTCAGGATCGTGCCGGCGTTGTGGATGGTGCCGGTGCCGGTGATCGAGCCGAGAACGCGGATGAGCCCGGTGTTCTCGGCGGTGACGCCGGATGGCACGTGCAGGTCCGACCCGACCGGGATGCGCAGGATGCCGGCGTTGGTCAACGACCCCAACGTGATCGCGGACGCTCCCGAGCCGTTGCCGGCCTCCAGGGTGGCCCGTGTGGCGATCTTGACCGAGCCGCTGCCCGCCCCGCCTCCGGTGCCGGCGCCCACTCCCGCTGCGCCGCTACCGCCCTGGGCGACCACGAAACTGCTCTGGTTGACGCCCAGCGTGCCGCCGTCGCCGCCGCTGCCGCCGCCGATACCCGCGCCGCCGGCCCCGCCGGTCGCGGTGACCTGGCCGCCGTCGACCTGGACGTCGCCGCCGTTGCCTCCGGACCCGCCGCCGATACCGGCCGCACCGGTGCCGCCCTTCGCGTTGACCACGCTGCCGAGCACGACCTTGACGCTGCCGCCGTCCTGGCCGGCGCTGCCGCCGATACCCGCGCCGCCCGAACCGCCGGTCGCGTCGATCGAGCGGGCGTGCAGGATGAGGGTGGCCCCGGTGCTGACGCGGATACCCGCGCTGCCCGATCCACCGGTCGCGTGCAGGCTGCCGCCACCCACGAGGTCGTTGATCGCCAGTCGGCCGCCCGACGGGTCGTCGATGGCCGCGCCGCCGGCCGCGCCGGTGAGCGACAGGTTGTGACCGTTGAGGTCGATGGACACCGACTTGGTGCTCGAGACGGCCAGCGTGTCACCGGAGTCGGTGATGTCGGCGCCGAGGGTGACGTTCTTGCCCGCCGCGACCGCGGTCGACAGCTGGGCGTAGGTGGTGACCGGTGTCGGCGCGGCCTGCGCGGACGTCGGCTGGAGCGCGAAGAACAAGACCCCGACTGCCACGGCGGTGACGGCCGAGAAGCGGCTCGTAACCGTGCGTGACCTGAAGTAACTAAACATGCACCGTTCCCCCGATGAGAGGCTCGGGGGACACCCCCCCAAAAGTCGGCAAACAGTATCTCGGATCGGGCCCCCGCGGCGCGCCGGGCGGCATGGAAGATCGGTTAGGCCGCCCGAATCGCCGGAAATGCGCCGGTGCGGGTACCGATCATGACGCCTTGCTCACCGTCGACATGTTGAAGTCGGGCACCCGCACGGGGGGCATCGACGTCCGGGTGAAGTAGTCGCTCCACTCGCGCGGCAGCGTGGGCTGGGCCCGGCCGACCTCGGTGAACCGGGCGAGCAGGTCGACCGGCGACTCGTTGAACCGGAAGTTGTTCACCGCTCCCTGCACGCGGCCGTCCTCGACGAGATAGACGCCGTCGCGGGTGAGGCCGGTGAGCAGCAGGGTCTGCGGGTCGACCTCGCGGATGTACCAGAGCGAGGTCAGCAGCAGGCCGCGCTCGGTGCCGGCGATCATGTCGGGCAGGGTCGCCGTGGCGTCGGGGCGCTCGAGCAGCAGGTTGCCCACGAGCGGTCGAGGGGTGGTCGAGGTCTGCGCGGCCCAGGCGCGGGTGCGGGCTAGTTCGGCGAGGCGGCCGTCGGCGATCCAGTCGGTGGCCTCGACGGGCAGCCCGTTGTCGAACACCGAGGCCACACCGGCCGAGGACGAGGTGACGATCTCGAACGGCGGGCAGCGCAGGCCGGGCGCGGCCGGGTCGGAGTGCAGTCGCAGCGGCAACGACGAGAGCTGGTCGCCGATGCGGGTGCCGCCGTCCGGGCCGGCGAACACGCTGCGTCCCTCGTCGGCGTCGCGCGCGGACGCCGTCCAGTATGCGTAGATCATCAGATCGGCGACGGCGGTGGGCGGCAGCAGCGTTTCGTAGCGCCCCGGCGGCAGGTCGAGCGTCGTGGCGGCCCAGCCGAGGCGTTCGGCGAGCCCGGCGGCCACGGCGTCCACGTCGATGTCGCGGTAGTCCTCGCTGTGCACCCCGTCCCAGGCCGAGGCGTGCAGGTCGCCGGACTTGCCGTTGATCTCGAGGCGGCCGTCGGGCTGGTCGAAGCGGCGGCGCACACCGGTGGACGTGGCCACGAAGTAGGAGGTCATCTGGTGTTCGGCGAACCCGTACAGCAGCCGCCCCGTCGTCTGCCAGTCGCGCAGCACCGCGCCGAGTGGCCCGGCGAAGCCGTCGAAGACCTCCACCCCGGTACGGGCGGGCGGTGCGTCCCATCCGTCGTCGGCGGCGTAGGGCTCGACCAGCGGGTGGGCGTCGTCGGCGGGCTCGGCCTCGCGACCGATCCGCTCGGCCGCCAGCACGAGACCGTCCACGTCCTCCAGCGTGGCCACCGACCGGGTGACGACACCCGCGCTCGTGCCGCCGCGCCGGTCGAAGGTGCTGATCACGGTGACGGTGCGCGAGCTCATCTGCCCGTTGGTGGTCAGCTCGTTCGCCGCCCAGCGCAGGTTGGTCTCGCTGTGCTCGGCGACGATGACCACGCAGCCGTCGGCGCTGGACGCGCGCAGCGCCGTCTCGGCGACGTCCTGCGGTGCGGCCATCACAGTCCGCCCTCCTTGCGGGTGTTGAGGACGTTGACGGCCCGGAACAACGCGGCGGGGCAACCGTGCGACACCGGGGCCACCTGGCCGGGCTGACCCTTGCCGCAGTTGAAGGCCCCGCCGAGCAGGTGGGTCTGCGGGCCGCCCACCGCCTCCATCGAAGCCCAGAAGTCGGTCGTCGTGGCCTGGTAGGCGACGTCGCGCAACTGGCCCACGATGCGGCCGTTCTCGATGCGGTGGAACTGCTGGCCGGTGAACTGGAAGTTGAAGCGCTGCATGTCGATCGACCACGAGCGGTCGCCGCGGACGAGGATGCCCCGCTCGACGCCGGCGACCAGTTCGTCGACCGACGGGCCGTCGACGGCGGGCAGCAGCGACACGTTCGCCATGCGCTGCAGCGGGATGTGGCCCGGCGAGTCGGCGAACGCGCAGCCGTTCGACCGGCCGAAGCCGTTGGCCAGCGCCATGTGCCGGTTGAGTTGGTAGCCGACGAGCGTGCCGTCGCGGACGATGTCGAAGTGCTGGCCGGCCACGCCCTCGTCGTCCCACCCGATGGTGGCCAGGCCGTGCTCGACGGTGCGGTCGCCGACCACGTTCATGACGGGACTGCCGTACCGCAGGGAGCCGAGCTTGTCGACGGTCGCGAAGCTGGTGCCCGCATAGGCCGCCTCGTAGCCCAGGGCCCGGTCGAGCTCGGTGGCGTGCCCGATCGACTCGTGGATCGTCAGCCACAGGTTCGTCGGGTCGATGACGAGGTCGTAGGCGCCGGGCTCGACGCTCGGGGCCTTCGCGTGCTCGGCGAGCAGCCCCGGCAGTTCGGCGATCTCGGCGTCGAAGTCCCAGCCGGTGCCGGTCAGGTACTCCCAGCCCCGCCCGGCCGGCGGCGCGAGGGTGCGCATGCTGTCGAACGAGCCCGCGCCGCGGTCGACCCGGACCGCGGTGAACGCGGGATGGATGCGGACCCGCTGCTGCGTGGTCATCGTGCCCGACGTGTCGGCGTAGAACTTGTTCTCCAGGACGTGCTCGACCGACGCGTCGACGTGGTCGACCCCGTCGGCGGCCAGCAACCGTTCGGACAGCTCGGCGAGGCGGGCGATGCGTTCGGCCTCGGACACGGCGAACGGGTCCGTCTCGTAGCTCGATACCCAGACGCCGTCGTCGTAGACCTGCTCGGGCGCGAGCTCGACCGCGGCGCTGCGCAACGGCCGGCTCACCCGCGCGGTGGCGACGGCCTGCTCCGCGAGCGCCACCGCGGCCTCGCTCGTGCGGGCCACACCCGCAGCGAAGCCCCACGTGCCCTCGTGCACCACCCGCACGCACAGCCCGACGTCCTCGCTGTCGCCGGTGGAGTCCACCTTCGCGTCCCGCAGGCTCAGGTGGCCGGTGCGGATGCGCTCGAGGCGGAAGTCCGCGTGCTCCGCGCCGAGCTCCCGGGCGCGGTCCAGGGCGGCCCCCGCCAGGCCACGCAGCGGCATCGCCAGGAACGACGAGTCGAGGTCCGGCATCTTGTCAGACTAGGGGGCGTGCTGCGTCCACCGGTCCACATCTGTTTCGTCTGCTCGGGCAACATCTGCCGCTCGCCCACCGCTGCGGTCGTCCTCGACCGGATCGCGCGGCGGACGCAGCGCGACTACCTCATCGCCGTCGACAGCGCAGGCACCGGCTCGTGGCATGTCGGTGACGAGATGGACGACCGCTCGCGCCGCACGATGCGTCAGGCCGGCTACGACGTGCCGGCCCACGCGGCCAAGCAGTTCACCGTGGACGACTTTGCCGGCCGCGACGTCGTGGTCGCGCTGGACAGCGGGCATTTCCACGCCCTGTGGTGGCTGGCCGCCGAAGCCGACGACCCGTCCTCGGCCCGGGCCCGCATCGTCCTGCTGCGCGAGTTCGACCCCGCCCTCGAGCCCGGCGAAGCACCCGACGTGGCCGATCCCTACTACGGCGACGGCACGGGCTTCATCGAGGTGCTCGAGCAGTGCGAGCGCAGCTGCGCCGCGCTGCTCGACGCCGTCGAGCGCGCGGTGATCGAAGGGGCCGAGCGGGTGCAGCCGGTTCAGCAGACCGACAGACCGCCCTTGTAGCCCTTCACGAACTCCTGGATGCGGTCGAGCCCGGTGGTGCCGCGGGCGCCGAAGCCGGCCGACTGGCCCACGACGTCGATCATCGACGACGTGGCCTCGTCCAGGTCGGCGGGGGAAAGGGTGATGAACTTGCCCGGCGCGTTGCTCGCGATGTTGATGTCCTTGGCGTACGCGCCGGAGTAGCAGACCGCGGCCTTGAGCGCGGCCCCGTCGGTCAGCCCGCGGTTGAACAGCTGGTTGCGCACGGCCATGCCCCACCCGATCGAGAACAGCACCCCGAGAGCGAAGTCGCCGGGCTGGTTCTCCGCGAGCGTCACGTTGCCCGTCGACTTGTCGCCCGAGATGCCGGGCAGGCTGTAGTACGCCTTCTTCGCGAAGGTCGGGTTGAAATAGACGGTGTTCGTGTCGGGGCAGTAGCCGAACTCGGATCTCGCGTCGCACGGCGGGTGGTCGGCCGACGCGATCTTCACCGGCGTGAAAGTCTTCTTGATCAGCTTCGCGGCGGCGGTCCAGAACCGGTTGAGGTCCTGCACGAAGGCGTTGTTGCTGGCCGGGTCGAGCACGCTGGTCAGAGGCTCGTCGCCGCCGGTCTCGTAGTCGTCCGGGTTGGTGTAGGGCCGTTCGGTGAACGTGCGCGAGGCGAAGTAGCCCGACGAGAAGCAGTACTTCACGCCCTTGTCGATGCCGTCGGCCACGGCGGACAGCCGGTCGAAGCCGTTGCCGTGCGACACGTCCTCGGGGGTGTTCGGGGTCTGGTCGCGGCCGTTGAGGAAGCCCTCCAGCGCGTCGTCGACCTTCTGCGGCGTGATGTCGCGAAAGTGCGGATCCTGGCCCTTGAGGGCCGAGGCCACCCAGGCGCCGGCCGCGCAGTCGGCCTGCGACTCGGTGTCGATCGTGCGCAGGTCTGTGCGGTCGAAGATGCCCAGCCGGTAGCTGATGGCGTGCCCGAACTCGTGCGCGAAGATCATGGCCACGGTGAAGTCGCCGTACTTCTGGCCCAGCTGGGCGAACAGGTGTGTGGGCGCGCGGTCCCAGGCGATGGAGTCGTCGAGCGTGCAGAACGCGCCGTTGTCGACCACGAAACCCGCATCCTTCTTCGCGCAGGCGTTGTCGCGGGCCGGTCCAGCCAGCTGCTTGGTCTGGACCACCTTGAGACCGTCGACGGAGTACAGGCCGCCCTTGAGCGGCGGCAGGGACTTGCCACCGGAGATCGAGGGGTACGCCTGCTGCCAGAACGACTCGATGTCCGACAGCGAGTTCTGCACCACCTGGTCGAAGTGTCCGCCGTCGCTGCCCTTCACCGACAGGCGCGCGTTCGTGGCGTTCCCGAGGCTCGGCGATCCGTCGACGACGTCGGCACAGGCGCTGAGCGTGAGCGCGGCGACCGCGAGCACGGCGAGGAGCCGGGACCGGGTGCGGTGCGGTGCGTACACGGGCGCTCTCCCTCGATCGGCTGCCGAGCCGCAGTGGTCGCAGAGTCTAGACGGCGGACCTGATCGCCGTCGGTGCTCGCCGGGGGTTGTTGATCCGTTTGCGACACTTGTAGGCGTGGGCAGGCATTCGGCACCGGACGACGGTGCCGGCCGCGAGATCGACGAGGCCCCGACCGCGCCGGTGATCACCGCGCCCGCCGGTCCCGGCCGGCACGCGCGCGCCGACGGCGGACCCGCGCCGCGACCCGCGCCGCGCCCCGCCCCCTCTTCCGTCGGCGGGGCGCCGTTCGTGCCGTCGGCCCCTGCGTCGCCACCGCCGGCACCGGCCGAGCCGCCGCCCGAGGCCCCGGACGACGCTCCGACGGTCGAGCAGCCGGCGGTGCCGGCCGCGGCACCGGACGCGGCACCGCCCGCGGCACCGGCCACCGGGAAGAAGGCGCGGCCGCACTCGACCGCGACCGATCTGGCCCTGGTGCGCGCCCACGGCGACGTGCGGGCCCGGGTGGCCGCCGCCGTCGTCGTCCCCTTCGTGATCTACGCCGTCGTGCTCGTGGCGGTGGGGCTCACGCTGCGACAGGGGCTGCTGTGGATCTTCGCTCCGTTGGTCGTCGCCGGGGTGCTCGTGGGGTTCTTCCTCGACGCCGGCCACAAGCGGCACGCGCCGCCGGGCGGCCGGTCAGCGGATCACTAGACCGTCGTGCCGCGCCCCGTAGGCGTCCAGGTACTCGACGATCTTGCTGTGCGCCGTCCGGTACTCATTTCGCTGTTCGGTGGTCAGCCCGCTCGAGGCCAGGGCGCGCGGCAGGTCGATCAGCCGCAGCTTCGGCCGGTCGGCCATCCAGGTGGGGACGGCCTCGACCGAGGTGATCTTCACGTGGTGCGGCGAGGCCTCGGTGAACGTCACCCGGGGCATCAGGCCCTCGCGGCTCGCGGCGATCGGATCGGCGTGCCGCGAGATCTGGTTGCCCATGCAATAGAAGACCCACTTGCCGTGCAGGCGTTCGGCCGGCTGCACCACGTGGGCGTGGTCGCCGAAGATCACGTCGATGTCGGGTGACGCCAGCAGCCGCCGGGCCTGGCTGCGCTGCTCGGCCGTCGCCTTGTGGTCGTACTCGACGCCCCAGTGCATCGACAGCACGACCACGTCGGCGCCGGCGGCCTTGAGCCGTTCGGCCGCGGCACGGATGGCCGGCACGTCGATGCGGTTGGCGATCCACGGCTTGCCCGCCGGCGGGGTGATGCCGTTGAAATCGAAGGAGTAGGCGAGCTGACCCACCGTGATCCCGCTCGGCGTGTGCACGAGGAACGGGGCGTGGGCGTCGTGTTCGGTGCGATAACTGCCGGTGTGCCGCAACCCGGCCGCGTCGAGTTCGTCGAGCGTGCGCCGGACCCCTCCGTAGCCCTGGTCGAGGGTGTGGTTGGACGCCGTGGTGCAGGTGTCGTAGCCGATGCCCTTCAGCGCGGTGAGCACCTGCGGCGGGGCGCTGAAGTCGGGCCAGCCGCGGAACGGGCCGCCCGGCGGCGCCAGCGGAGTCTCCATCTCGCAGATCGCGAGGCCGGCGGCGCGCACGTCGGGTGCGACGCTCGCGTACATCGGCCCGAAGTCGTAACCGGGCCGGCCCTCCGCCCTCGCGTCGGCGCGCGCCTGCTGCCACAGCTGGGGATGGATCAGGACGTCGCCGGAGCCCAGGACGGTGACGCTGCGCTGCGCCGGGGGCGTGCTGGTCGCGGCGTGAGTGTTCGGTGTCGACGTGGGGCGCCCGGTCGTCGCGGTGCCCGGCCCCGACGGGCTCGGCGGCACCGTGCCGTGGTGGTGGGCCCCGCTCGTGCAGCCGGCCAGCGCGACGGCCGTGACCGCCGCGACCAGGGCCGCCCGCCGGATCACCATGAGCGGCACCGTAACCCGGTGTGGCCCCGAGGTGCGCGAACCAGGTCCGACCTGGGACCCTTCTGGGCGTTCGCACCTACGACAATGTTGGGGGATCGATGTCCACCGCCCGTATCCGTATCGGCACCGGCCTGGCCGCAACCGCCCTTGTCCTGAGCGCTTGCAGCAGCAGCGGGGGTGGCGGCAGCAGCGTCAGCACCTCGCAGCTGGAGGGCAAGCTGCGCAAGGACCCGACGATCACCAGCCTGAAGTCGCAGCTGAACAACAACGCCAAGGCCTACAACGCGCTCGTCACCTGCGCGGCCAAGGCGATCAAGAAGGAGGTCGACGGCGGCAAGGTGAAGGACTACGTCGACGGCAAGATCAGCATCGAGAAGCTGGGCACGAAGGCACAGGGCCAGAAGGTCGGCAGCGAGGTCGAGACCTGCGCCAAGAACGCACTCGGCGTCAAGTAACCGCGGTGCCGCCCCCCGCCCCGAGCTCGGCGCGGCGCGGGGGGTTGGCGCCCGCGCGCGAGCAGGTGATCGCGGCCACCCGGGCGGCGTGACCGAGTACCTCACGCAGCACGGCGTCGTCGCCGCCGCCACCGCACGCGGCCACGCCGGCCGGCGAGAGCCGCCCGTGCCGGGCCAACGCGTCGAGCAGCCCGCTCATGAACGCGTCGCCGGCGCCCACGGTGTCGACCACCCGCACCGGTTCCTGTCGGGCGCTCGAGCTCGACGCCCGCGCCCACCGCGCGCACGCCGTCGCCGCCCCGGGTGAGCACGACGAGGTCGGGACCGAGGCGCAGCCAGTGGCGGGCCACCTCGGCCGGCGGGCGTCCCGGGTAGAGGTACTCGAGATCCTCGGCGCTGGCCTTCACCAGGTGCGCGAGGGCGAGCGCGCGTTCCACCTGTGCCCGCGCCGTCGCCGGGTCGGGCTGCAGGTGCGGCCGCACGTTCGGGTCGTAGCTGATCGTGGTGCCGTGCCGGCGCGATGCCGTGACCCGACGTTCGATCGCCGCGTCACCCGGGGCCAGCCAGGAGGCCAACGAGCCGAAGTGCAGCGCGTCCAGCGTGTCGGGCAGTGTGGCCAGCTCGGCGTCCGTCCAGCGGAAGTCGGCGGTGCCGTCGACGCCGAAGCGGTAGCGCGCGCCGCCGTCGTCGGCGAGCTCGACCAGCGCCACCGTCGACGGTTCGTAGGCCTCGACGCACAGGGCGAGGTCTACGCCGGAGCGCAGCGCGTGGTTGCGCAGCACGAGGCCGAGGGGATCGCGGGAGATCCGGCCGGCGAACCGGGCCCGCTGGCCGAGTCGCGCCAGGCCGATGGCCACGTTGTACGGGCTACCGCCGGGGCGGGCCAGGCGCGGCTCGTCGTCGGCGGTCTCCACGAGATCGATCAGCGCCTCCCCGACCACGGCGATCGTGCGGACGGGGTCGGTGGCGCCGGCAGCCATGGCCGCCAAGGCTATACGTGCCCGGCGCGGCGGCGGATAGCATCCGCGCCATGACCGACCCGGGCGCCGACCCCGTCGCCGCTCTGAACGCCGGCCTGCGCCAGGTGATCCCGGTGGCCGCGGCCATGGGGGTCGAGTTCGTGGAGCTGCGGCCGGGCGCCGTGCGGGCGGCGGTGCCGTTCGAGGGCAACGGCAACCACTTCGGCGTCGTCTACGCGGGGGTGATCTTCACGGTGGCCGAGGTGCTCGGCGGCGCCCTGCACTTCGCCAGCTTCGACGTCACCACGCACTACCCGCTGGTGCGCAACCTCTCGATCGAGTTCCTGGCGCCGGGCCGCAGCCGGCTCACCGCGACGGCATCGCTGCCCGACGCCGAGGTCGCGCGCATCCGCGCCGAGGCCACGCCGCAGGCCAAGGTGCCGTTCGTGCTCGAGGCCGAGGTGACCGGCGCCGACGGCACCCTCGTCGCCCGCACCCGCGGCGACTACCAGCTGCGCCCCTTCGCCCGCTGATCCCTTGTCTCAGCTCCGTGCGACCGGTTTCGGCGCCGGAAAGTGGTCGTAGCGGCGTGCAAGAAGCTCACCGGGGCGGGAAGGGGCCGCGGGGGGCGGAGCGGCCGCCGGCCCGGTAGAGCGAGCTGGGCAGCGGGTGGCCGACCGCCTGCTCGGTCACCCGGGCGGCCTCGACCACCGCGGCGAGGTTCACGCCGGACGCGATGCCCGAGTCCTCCGTCCAGTAGACGAGTTCCTCCGTGGCGATGTTGCCGCTCGCGCCGGGCGCGAACGGGCAGCCGCCGAGGCCGCCGACGCTGGCGTCGAGCTGGCGGACGCCGTCGAGGATCGCGGCCAGCGCGTTCGCCTGCCCGGTGCCGCGGGTGTCGTGGAAGTGCACGCCCACCTCGAGGCCCGGCGCCGCCCCGCGCACCGCGTGCAGCAGGTCGACGGTGCGCCGCGGCGTGACGGTGCCGATGGTGTCGCCCAGGCACAGCTGGTCGGCGCCCTGCCGCACCGCCGCCGCCACGACCTCCAGCGTGCGGGCCGGGTCGGTGGGCCCGTCGAACGGGCAGTCCCACGCCGTCGCGATGATCACTTCGAGCGAGCCGCCCGCGTCGTGGGCCAGTGAGGCGATGTCGCCGATGGCCGCGGCCGCGTCGGCCGACTTGCGGCCCGCGTTGGCCAGGCTGTGCGAGTCGGCCGCCGACACGACGTACTCCAGGTTCGGCACGCCGGCGTCGATGGCCCGCATCGCACCGCGCGTGTTCGCGACCAGCGCCGAGAAGTGCACGCCCGGCCAGCGGGCCAGCTGCGCGGCCACGTCGTCGGCGTCGGCGAGAGCGGGCACCGCCTTGGGCGAGACGAAGCTGGTGACCTCGACGCGCTGCACACCGGTGGCCACGATGGCGTCGAGCATCGCCAGCTTGCCGGCCAGCGGGACCGGCTCCTCCAGCTGCAAGCCGTCACGCATCCCCACCTCGCGGATGTCGATGCGCTCGGGCAGGTCCAGCGTCGTCATCCCTCGACGGTAACGCCGTGGGCCGCAACCCGGTCAGGCGAGGACGAACAGGCAGAACGGATGGCCGTCGAGGTCGGCGTACACGCGCAACGGTTCCTCGGCGTCGTCGATCCGGTCGAAGAGCATGCGGGCGCCGAGCGCGAGCGCGCGGTCGTGCTGGGCGAGCAGCTCCTCGCTCGAGCGCACCCGGAAGTCCAGGTGCAGCTGTTGCGGCACCGCGTGATCGGGCCACGTGGTCGGCGTCAGCGACGTCACCTGCTGGAAGGCCAGCAATCGGGCGCCGTCGCGCGCGCACAGCACGAGCCACGAGGCACCGCGCGGATCGGGCTCGCCGGCCGACGGCGCCTCGCTGCCCGGCGCGTAGGTCAGGCCGAGCAGGTTGCGGTAGAACTCGGCCGCGGCCCGCGCGTCGAGGGTGTCGAGGACGACCTGGCGAAAGGTCGGGTAGGGCGTCACGCGCGCAGGCTACGGCGCGGGTCGGACATCCGGCCGGCCTTGTGTGCGGCCCCGCCTCAGGTGAGCAGGTCGCCGATGGTGTCGGCGACGCCCTTGCCTTGCCCGACCGCGGCGGCTCCTCGCTCGGCGGGGCGCAGGGCGAGCTTGCCGCGGTAGGCCACCATCGCTTCCTGCCGGCCACCATCCGCCTTCGCGACGATCGGCGCGCCGCGTACCGCCTGGCCGGGGTGTCGGTCGGGCGGGGACGTGCGCGCTATTCGCCGGCCAGGCGGGCGTGCAGCCGTTCGAGCCCGGTGCGTACGAGGCCGCCGTAGCCGTCGTGGGGCAGCGCGGCCGCGGCGGCGAGCCCGGCGTCGAGCTGGCGGCGGGCCGGCTCTGGACGGCCCTGCCGGCGGTACCCGTCGCCGAGGTTGAGGTGCAGGCTCGGCGCCAGCCCCTGCGCCGACGGGATGCCCGCCGGCGCCAGATCGGCGTCGCGCACGTGCGCGAACTCGGCCAGCGCGCGCTCGTCCCAGGACACCTCGTCGGCGAGTGTGTCCTGCGCGTCGGCGAGGTAGTGCGCGAGTACGCAGCGCTGTGCGTGGTCGCCGGGCGCGGTGCGCTCCCAGCAGGCCCGCAGCCCGGCCGCGCCCTTGCCGGAGCGGTCGGCCAGCGCCGCCGCGATCGCGGCCAGCACGGCCGGCCACTGATCGGTTTCGGGTGCGGTCGGCATCAGGCGGCTTCCAACGTCAGCAGCGCCGACTTGGCCTCGCGGCCGCCGGCGTACTCGCCCCAGCCGCCGTCCGAGCGCACCACCCGGTGGCACGGCACCACGATCGGCACCGGGTTGGTCGCGCACGCCGTGCCCACCGCCCGCACCGCCCGCGGGCTGCCCGCGGCGGCGGCCACCTGCGCGTAGCTCTCCGTGCGGCCGTAGCCGATCGCCGTGAGGTGCTCGAGCACGTCACGCCGGAAGCCGCCGGCCAGGCGCAGGTCCACCGGCACGTCGAAAGCCGTGCGCCGGTGGGCGAAGTACTCCTCGAGCTGCCGGGCGACGCCGTCGAGACGGGCCGGGGCGTACAGCACCCGGGGGCCGATGCGGGCCGCCAGGTGCTGCAACGCCTGCTCGTGGCCCTGCACGGCGAACGCCACCCGCACCAGTCCGCGGTCGGTGGCGGCGAGCAGCAGCGGGCCCACCGGCGAGTCGACGGTGCGGTAGGCGACGTCGAGCAGGCCGGCCTCGGCGGCGTCTCGCGCCAGGCGGTGCCGCAGCCGGGTCATGGTCTGTTCGTCGTCGACGCGCAACGTGTCGAGCACATCGGGTCCGCGGTGCGATCCGGTCGTCATGGCTTCGTCCCTTCCGTGGTGCGCGCGGGGTAGGTCGCGCGCAGGGTCTTGATGCCGTCGGCCGCCGCGCGGCGTGCGGCGTCGGTGCTGCCGCCGAGCACGGCGGCCACCTCGGCGTAGGGCAGCCCGGCGAGGTGGTGGTAGGCGACGGCCGCGCGCTGCTTGTCGGGCAGCGCGGCCACCGCGGCCCACAGGTCCGGGTCGCGCTCCTCCGGGCGCCCCTCGCGCCCGGCGCGCTCCGGCACCGTCGCCACCGGGCGCGGGCGGCGCGCGGCGGCGCGGGTGACGTCGATCGCCTTGCGGTGCGCGATCGTCACCAGCCACGCCTCGACGTTGGCGTCTTCGGGCAGGTCGGGATAGGCGCGCAACGCGGCCAGGAACGTCTCCGCCCAGGCGTCCTCGGCGTCGACGGGGCCGACCACGGCCCGGCAGACGCGTAGCACCGTCGCGCCGTGCTCGGCGACGATGTTCTCGAACGGTTGCTGGCCCACATCGGGTAGACGCGCGGCGGCGCCGGAATGTGAGGGTGGTTGGCGCGGGTCGCGGCGCACCGGGCACAGCATAGGGAGTCATCGCCCGCCAGTTCAGTTATAGCAGGGTTTCGTAACGCTCATGAGCTCGCCGATTCCGGTTTATGGTCACGGGCCTCGAGATCGGAGTTGATGAGGTGCATCCCTTGACCACCAGCGCATTCGCCCTCCCTGACCGGCTCGCCGCCAAGGCCGACCCGGTCTCTGATCGGCGCCGACGAGCAGCACTTCGCGGCCATCGCCCGCAGCCTCGAGGACACGATCACCGAGTTGACCGGGCGGGTCGACGCCGCGCGGAAGGCGCCCGCCGGCATGGGCCAGGAGGCCATGGATCGCGACATGGAGGTCCACCGGCTGACGGCCCGGCTGCGCACGCTGCGTCGTTACGGGCTCGACCTGTGCCTCGGCCGGATGGTCACCGCGGACGGGGCCGAGCCCGCGTACGTCGGCCGGCTGGGGCTCAAGGACGGGGCGGGGCAGCCCCTGCTGCTCGACTGGCGCTCACCCGCGGCCGAACCGTTCTTCGCGGCGACGCACGCCCAACCGATGGGGCTGGCCAGCCGGCGTCGCTACCGCTGGACCGACGGGCGGATCAGCGACTACTGGGACGAGGTGTTCACCGCCGACGGGCTCGAGGGGCACGCCGCCCTCGACGACCAGTCGGCCTTCATCGCCAGTCTGGGCGGGAACCGGTCGGCCCGGATGCGCGACGTGCTCGGCACCATCCAGGCCGACCAGGACGCGATCATCCGCGCGGGCACGCACGGCACGCTGGTCGTCGACGGCGGCCCGGGGACGGGCAAGACCGTCGTCGCGCTGCACCGCTCGGCCTACCTGCTCTACTCCGATCCGCGCCTGCGTCACCGTCGCGGTGGGGTGCTGTTCGTCGGGCCGCACCAGCCCTACCTGGCCTACGTCGCCGACGTGCTGCCGAGCCTGGGCGAGGAGGGCGTGCGGATCTGCACGCTGCGCGACCTCGTCCCCGGTGGCGCAGCGGCCCCGGAGGAGACCGACGCGGAGGTGGCGCGGCTCAAGTCCTCGGCGGACATGGTGAACGCGATCGAGCGGGCCGTGGGGATCTACGAGGAGCCACCGGCCGAAGCGACGACGGTGCAGACGCCGTGGGGTGACATCCAGTTGACCACCCGCGACTGGGCCGAGGCGTTCGAGGCGGCCGACCAGGCGCCGCACAACGAGGCCCGCGAGGTGATCCGCGACGAACTGCTCGCCATCCTGGTCGACAAGCACGACGGGGAGGACGTCTCCCCGGACGAGCTGCGGACGGTGCTGCGGCAGAACGCGGCGGTGCGCGCCACCCTCGACCGGGCGTGGCCGTTGCTCGACCCCACCGACCTCGTCGGCGACCTGTGGTCGGTGCCGGCCTACCTGCAGATGTGTGCCCCGTGGCTGCGCCGCGACGAGGTGCGGCGGCTGCAGCGGGCGGACCCGCAGGCCTGGACGGTGTCCGACCTGCCCCTGCTGGACGCGGCCCGGCGCCGGCTCGGCGATCCCGAGGCGGGTCGTCGCGTGCGCCGGCACCAGCAGGCGGCCGCCGCCGAGCGCGAGCGCATGGACGCGGTGGTCGACGACCTGATCGCGGGCGACGACTCCGAGATGCTCGTCATGTCGATGCTGCGCGGGCAGGACACGCAGGGCGTGCTGGTCGACGCGACCGGGCCCGCCGCCGACCCGGATCGGCTCGCCGGCCCGTTCGCGCACGTCGTGGTCGACGAGGCCCAGGAACTGACCGACGCGCAGTGGCAGATGGTGCTGCAACGCTGCCCGTCGCGCAGCTTCACCGTCGTCGGTGACCGTGCCCAGGCCCGGCACGGCTTCACGGAGTCGTGGGCGCAGCGCCTCCAGCGGGTCGGTCTCGGGCGGGTCGAGCAGGCCACGCTGCGCATCAACTACCGCACGCCGGAAGAGGTCATGACCGAGGCCGAGCCGGTCATCCGGGCCGTGCTGCCGGACGCGAACGTGCCGACTTCCGTCCGCCGCAGCGGTGTTCCCGTCGCACACGGCCACGTCTCGGAGCGAGACGATGTCCTCGAGCGCTGGCTCGCCGAGCACGACGACGGGATCGCCTGTGTCATTGGCGATCCGACCTTCCAGGCCTCGTCGCGTGTCCGGTCGCTGACGCCGGAACTGGCGAAGGGCTTGGAGTTCGACCTCGTCGTGCTCGTCGATCCGCAGGCCTTCGGCACGGGCATCGAGGGGGCGGTCGACCGCTACGTCGCCATGACCCGCACGACCGGGCGTCTCGTCGTGCTCACGAGTTCCTGACGCCGACGGGTGGTCCGGTCAGCGGTTGGTCCGGTCGGTGATGTGCGCGAACAACCCCGGTCGGATCCGCGTGCGGGCCTGGGCGGCCCACGGCTCGTCGACGTCGGCCAGCTCGAGCGCCGCCCCGGTGTTGAGCAGCATGCCGAAGGCCAGGAAGGCCTTGACCGTCACCGGGTCCAGCGCGGCGGTGTCGGCCACCGTCTGCCACAGCCGGCCGAAGCTGGCCCGCACCGCGTCGCGGACGTCGGTGTCGCCGGAGGCCGCGGCGGTGATGCCCTGCAGGTGCAACAACAGCGTGGTGCGGTCGGCGAGCATGGCGTTGTACTGGGCGCCCATCGCCGTGAGCGCCTCGATCCCGCTCGCCGCACCGGCGGCGGTGCGCAGGGCCAGCGTCATCCGTTCGTAGGCGGCGTCGACACAGGCCAGGAACAACTGCTTCTTCGTGCCGAACAGCCGGAACACGTACGCCTGGGTGATGCCGGCGCCCCGCGCGATCCTCTCCGTCGAGGCGCCGTGCAGCCCGGCGTCGGCGAATTCGGCCTCGGCCAGCGCCAGCACCTGTTCGCGGCGTTCTCGGCCGGTCATGCGCGTCGTCGGCACGCCGCCCAAGTTAGTGGACGGTAACCACGTGGCCCAGCCCGGTCCGGAGCGCGCCGGGCCGGGTCTGGGAGGCTCGCCCGATGCGACAGGTGGTCGTGCTGGGCGCGTCGGGAGGGCGACCGACGGCGGGCCAGGCCTGCAGCGGGTTCCTCGTCGAGTGGGACGGGGCCCGCATCGTGCTCGACCTCGGTTACGGAACGCTGCCGCAGTTGCTGCGCCATGCCCCGGACGGCGGCGTGGACGCGGTCGTCGTGACGCACGAGCACCCCGATCACTGCGTGGACCTGCACGGCCTGTTCCGGGTTCGGCACTACCGCCGTCCCGCCGCACCCCGGCTGCCGCTGTACGCGCCTGCCGGCGTCCTCGAACGACTGGCCGGGCTCGAACCCGACGTGGACCTGGCCGACGTGTTCGAGCACCGGCCGCTGCCGGGTACCTACGACGTCGGGCCGTTCACCCTCGACGCCTCGGCGTTGCCGCACTTCGTGCCCAACGTGGGTGTCCGCCTCGCCGCCGAGGGCGGTGTGCTCGCCTACGCCACCGACACCGGCCCGCACGAGACGCTCGCTGCGCTCGGCCGCGCCGCCGACCTCTACATCCTCGACGCCACCGACCGTCCCGGCGAGACGGAGCGGGCCGAGCGCAACCTGCTCACCGCCGTCGAGGCCGGTGAGTGGGCGCAGCGGGCCGGCGCCCGTCGCCTGGTGCTCACCCATCTGTGGCCGGGCACCGATCCGGATCTCTCCGTCCGCCGGGCGCGGCGCGCCTTCACCGGCCCGACGCAGGTCGCCACTCAAGGGCTGGTCGTCGAACTCGGCTAGCGCGCCGGCGCACCCTCAGCGGCAGCCGAAGCCGGGCAGGGCGGCGGCCCGCACCTCGTGGTACTCGAAGCCGCCGGCCATCGCGAACAGGTGCTGGCCGGGAGCGGACACGATCTCGTTGTCGCCGTCGGCGTGCGCCAGGGCGCCGGTGCGGGTGTCCAGGACGGACTCCGACGCGCCGCTCATGTTGACGTGGAAGAACAGGAACGGGCCGGACACGGCGGTGAGCATGGCGCCGTCGTGGTTGAGGTCGATCGCGACCCGGAAGGTACGGGTGTCACCCGCGCTGTCGGCCCAGTGGAAGACGGTCTGGTCACCCTTGATCAGCTGCCACCCGTACGCGCGGCCGTCGGTGACGAGCCGGTCCACCGGATTGCCGTGCGCGTCGAGGATCGGGTTGAGCGCGGGGGGCAGGCCCTTCCGGTGCACCGCGCCGGTGGGCCAGGCCACGCCCCGGATGTCGGCGGCCACCATCGGGAACCGGTCGAGCCGGGCGAGCACGCGGTAGCTGCGGTCGGGGATCGAGTAGCGGACGACGATGCCGCGGCTGTCGTCGCTCTCGCCCGGCGTGGCACCCCAGTAGACGTAGCCGTCCAGGACGGCTACGTCCGTGCGGACCACCCAGCCGGCCGGCATGGGTGCCCGGGCCAGCAGGTGCACGCGCGTGTCGGTCTTCGCGTCGACGAGCAGGATGTCGTTCTTGTGCTCGGGCGAGAAGTCGAACAGGACGTGCCGCCCGTCGGTCCCGGAGACGCCCGGGCCGCCGGAATCCCCGGCCGGGAAGGTGGCCACGGGGGTGACCGCACCGTTGGCGGCGCGCAGCCCGAAGGCGACTTTGGTCCGGCTGAGGTTCCAGCTGAGCACCTGGACGCCGCCCGGGGAGCTGGCGTGGGGGACGGCGTTGTGGCCGTCGACCTGCAGCGGGGTGTCCGAGCGGGCGGCGTCCCAGGACGACGGAAGGGTCGCCGGACAGAAGGACGAGGCCTTGCCGCCGCCCGAGGCCACCGTGTCCCGGTCGTCGCTCGCCCGCCACGCGGCCAGGCCGCCGGCGCACACCAGGAGCACGGCCGCGGCCGCGGTGGCCGGCACCCAGGGCCGGCGCGGGCGCTCAGGGCGCCCGCCGGCACCGACGAGGCCGAGCACGTCGTTGTCCGAACCTGACTCCGGCCCGCCGGATGTACCGAACACGGCCAGCAGCCGGTCCCGCTCGTCGGGATCGAGCCGATCGGCGGGCCGGTGCCGGGCGAGGACGTCTTCGACGTTCATGAGTGGGTCTCCTTGAGATCGAAGATCGACAGGGTTTGCGGTTCCTCGTCGTCGGCCAGCGCTTCGCGCAGCCGCTTGCGGGCCCGGTGCAGGCGCACGTCGAAGGCCGCACGGGAACACCCGACGACCGCAGCCGCCTGGGCGCCGGTCAGGCCGTCCCACGACACGAGCAGGAGAGCCTCGCGCTGATCGGTACCGAGTCGGCCCAGTGCCCGCACCAGGGTCGCCCGCTCCACGACCAGTTCGTCGGCCGCGGCCGCGGTGGCCGCGGCCCGCTCGACGGCGGCGAGCTGCATCGTCGCGCGCTCGCGGCGGGTACGGCTGCGCACGCGATTGTGGATCGAGTTGCGGGCGACGACCAGCAGCCACGGCAGGGCCGGGTCGGGGATGTCGTCGACGCGTTGCCACGCCACGAGGAAGGTGTCGCTGACGACGTCGTGCGCGCCGGCCCGGTCGAGGTGGCGCAGGGCGTAGCGCAGCACCTGGTCGGCGTGGGCCGTGAACAGGTCCGACAGCAGCGCTCGACGCGTCTCGTCCGCCGGGCCGCCCGAAGTCGTCATAACCCACTATGTCCGCCCGGCGGGGCGGACTTACCCGTTCCGGCCCACGTTCAACGGGAAGAGCGGCGGCGTTCCGGCGCCCGTGATCAGGTGACGTCGACGGTGAAGGTCTCCTGATCGGTGGCGCCGACCTGATCGGTGGCCTGCACCGTGAACCGGTAGGTCCCCACGACGCTCGGCGTGCCGATGATGTGGCTGGCGGTGCTGCCCTGGGAGTTGGGGCCGGTCATGCCGGTGGGGATGAGGCGAGGTGGTTGTCGGCGACGCGCGCGGCGAACAGACGGTGCGGTGCGGGCACGGCAGGCTCCTGGGAGGTGGACCGACTCGCTGCTGCTCGTCCGGTGCGATCGAGCCGCCGGCAATGACACTTTGGTCACAAGACCATTGGCCAGTCAGTCGGGCAGTTGCTCGAGCAGGCCGAGGTCGTCGCGGCCGGCCCAGTGCTCGACGATCGTGTCGTCGGCCACGCGCCAGATGTGGATGAAGGTCCACGTCACGGGCCGTCCGGAGGCCGGCTTCCCGGCGAGCAGCGGCATGGTCGAGGCCCGGTGGGTCCCGTGCAGCGTGAGGTGCTGCGCGACGAGGTCACCCTCGCCGACGAGATGGTGTTGCTCGAGGGTGACCGGGCCGAGGTCGGCGTCGATCGTGCGCAGGATGGACCTCAGGCCCTCCCGGCCCTGGAGGCCCGCGGCGTGGTTGACGAAGTCCGCGGCCACGAGATCGTCGAGGACGGTGTCGTCACCGGCCTGCTGCCGGCGAAACATCTCATCGATCACGTCTTTCGCGCTGCGTCCGGTCATGGTGCCTGCCTCCGTGCGATGTTGAGCGGTCCGAGAACCGGCGGGTCAGACGCTGAACCGTAGATGCGTCGCGGCCGGCGTCACCACGACGTCGGTGCGCCGCAGGTTGATCGCTTCGCCCAGCCGGGCGAACAGCGGTGTCCCGCCGCCGAGCAGGACCGGGATCACGTGCAGGTGGAACTCGTCCACGAGGCCGAGCGGTAGGGCCTGCTGCATGACCGTGGCGCCGTGCAGGGTGACCGCCCGGTCGCCGGCGGCCTCCTTCGCCTGCGCGATCGCCGCCGGCACCCCGTCGGTGACGAAGGTGTACACCGGCGGGTGCTGCCGCTCGGGCGGGTTGTGGGTGACGACGAAGCAGGGCGTGTCACCGTGCGGCCCGTCGCCCCAGCCCCCGTCGCCCTCGTTCTTGTCGAACGAGCGGCGGCCCATCACCATCGCACCGAGGGTGTCGACGAACTCGCGCAACAGCGCCCGGTCCGCGTCGGTCGCGGCGTCGGAGAGCCAGTCGTGGAGCATGTGGGCGCCGTCGCCGAAGGGATTCGCCCGGCTGTCGTTCGGCCCGGTGACGTAGCCGTCGAGGGATACGGACATGTCGCAGCTGACGGTGGCCATGGTTCCTTCTTCCGTTGCGCTCGATCGGGAGTCGTGGTCTGTGCTCAGCGCACGACGCGGTAGCGCAGGTGTGTCACCTGCTGCTCGCGGGTAGCGGCGGCCGGGGTGAGGCAGCGGACCAACTCGAGCTCACACCGCTCGGACGGCAGGTTGTCGAAGAGCCGTCGGCCGCGCCCGAGCAGGACGGGCACGACGTGCAGCTCGAGTTCGTCGAGCTCGCCGGCGGCGAGCAGGGCCTGGCCGGCGCCGGCCCCCATCGCCACCACGTCGCCGTTCCCGGCGGCCGAGCGGGCCGCGGCGGCACACGCGTGCACGTCGGTCAGGTACCGGACGCTGCCGGGCGGCGGGTCGTCCGGCACGGCGTGTGTCAACACGAAGATCGGCACACCGTCGTGGTGATCGCCGTTCCACCGCCCGGCGTTCTCGTACGTGCGGCGGCCGGAGATGAGGGCGCGTGTCGCCATCACCTCGTCGAACACCTGCCCGTTCTCGTCCGGGTCGTGACGCCGGTCGAGCCAGTTGAACAGGCGGAAACCGCCGACGCCCATCGGTTCGTCGGTGCCGTCCTGCGGGCCGGCGACGAAACCGTCGAGGGAGACGGTCATGTCCAGGCGGATGACGCTCATCGGTGGGTCCTCTCGTCGGCTGCGGGTCTATCGGTGCGTCGAACGGGCGATGCCCGGATCGACAGCAGGCCGCCGTTGGCCGGTTCCGGCCAGATCGACCGGGTGGCTTGCCCTGTGCGGCCAACTCGTCTCGAATGACCGTTTGAAACGTTTTATCCGCGAACGAGCGATAACGCGAGGACGCCATGCCCGAGGTCGTGCCGAACACCGCGCCGGTTCCCGCGGACGCGGAGGCGCCCGGCGTCGTCGGCGGGTCGGCGCTGAGCCGGCGCCGTTTCCTCGGCCTGGCCGGGGTGGCCGCCGCGGCGGGCGCCGGGGTCTCGGTGCTCGGGTGGCCGGCCCGCCCCGCCCACGCCGGGCCCGCGTCCTCGCCGACCGTCCCGTTCGGGCTCATGACGGCCTTGCGCGACGACGCGCTCGCCGTGCCGACGGCCACGCCGCGGCTGTGGTGGCAGGTGCCGGTGCTGGCGCAGCCGGGCGGCGGAACGCAGACCGGCTACGAGATCCAGCTCACCCGCGACCCGCGCGGTTTCGGCCACGGTGCGCGCACGGAGACCACCGGCCTCGTCGCGAGCTCGCACAGCACCGCCGTGGAGTGGCCGTTCGCGGCGTTGACGCCCCGCGGCGCCGCGCACTGGCGGGTGCGGGTGCGCGTCGGCACGGGGACCGGCCGGCTCACCGGCTGGTCGCCACCAGCCCGGGTGGTGCTCGGGCCACTCGCGGACGGCGACTGGGGCGGCGCCCGCGCGGTGTGGGCGGCGACGCCCGACCCGGGCACCTACGTCGACGCCACGTTGAGCACGAACGTCGAGGTGAAGACCTCGCGCGTCGGGGTGCTGATCCGCATGTCCCCCGACCTGCGCGAGGGCTACATGTGGCAGGTGGTCCCGGGCGCCCCGGGTGTGCTGCGCCGCCACGTCGTGCACGCCGGCGCGTACACGCTGCTGCAAGAGATCACGCTGCCCGTCACCGTCCCCGCCACCGGCGTGTTCGCCCTGCGGGTCGAGGCCGTCGGTGACACCGTGCGCACCTACGTCGCCGGCACGCTGGTCGACACCGCCACCGGCATCGCCACCCAGGCCGGCGCCTTCGGCTTCCGCACCGGGTCGACCGAATCGTTCTGGGCCGACGACGTCGTCATCACCCTTCCCGACGGCACGGTGCGCTACCGCAACGACTTCGGGCCCGGCACCCCGCCGCCGTCGTTCGGGACCGTGCAGGACGGCCGGTTGCTGGTCGGCACGTCCACCGCGGGCGTCGTCGGCGTCGCGGCGGAGGACGACTGGGCCTTCGTCCGGCACGAGTTCACCCCGCCGCGCGGCACCATCGCGGGCGCCTACCTGTACGCGAGCGGCCAGTCGCCTACCGGCGCGCGGCAGAACGTCTACCGGGCGTGGGTCAACGGCGAGCATGTCGGCGTCGGCCCGGCCCGCTCGGTCGACGCCCCGCGCTACCAGGCCCACGACGTCACGGCCGCCCTCACCGCCGGGAAACCCAACGCGGTCGCGTTCCAGTGCTGGGCGCGGAGCGGGCAGCAGCTGCAGGCGCTGCTCGACGTCCACTACGCCGACGGGCGGCGGTTCACGATCGCGTCCGGGCCCGACTGGTCGGCCCGTTCGGGGGGCGACCTGCTGCCCTGGGCCGGTGATCTCAAGACGCCGTACTACCACGCCCCGAGCGAGGCCTTCGATGCGCGCCGTGAACCGGTGGGTTGGCGCGAGGCAGGCTTTGACGGCAGCAGTTTCGCCGCCGCGGTCGCGGCCGCGCCCCTCACCGGGTTGGCGCCCGGTGGGTCGGCGACGATCGAGCAGGTGCCGCACCGCCCGGCGGCCGTCACGAAGTTGGCCGACGGCCAGTGGCTGGTGGACACCGGCCGCGAGCTCAGCGCGGGTGTGCGGCTCTCCCTGCGCGTGCCCGCCGATCTCGCCGGGACGACGGCCGAGTTGCTGATGGGCGAGGAGCGCAACACCGACGGCACGGTGCGCTACCAGCTGCGGGCGCAGACGACCTATCGCGACGTGTGGACGCTGCGCGCCGGGCACCAGCGCATCGAGCACTGGGGCTACCGCACGTTCCGGTGGCTGCAGATCAACACCGATCCGTCGCTCGATCTCTCGCACGCGGTGGTGCTGCTCGAGCAGGTCGTGCCGCAGCCGCCGCACGTGGGCACCTTCCGCTCGTCCGACCCCGACCTGGACACCGTGTGGGGGTTGTGCGCGTACACGATCGCGGCGAACCGCCAGGACGTGCACATGGACTCGACCACCCGCGAGCGCGACGCCTACGAGGGCGACCTCGTGGTGCACGGGCGGGCGGAGATGGCGCTGACCCGCAGCTACGACATCATCCGCCAGACGAACCGCTACCTGCTGCGCCGTCCGGCGTGGCCGACCGAGTACCACTTCATGACGATCACCACCGCGTGGGAGGAGTTCCTCGAGACCGGCGATCCCGACGCACTCGCCGCCGACTGGGACCTGCACGTGGCCGAGCAGGGCGAGCGCTGGCTCGGCGACGACGGCCTGATCCACAAGACCCCCGGGGCGAGCAGCCAGAACAACGGCGACATCGTCGACTGGCCGACCACCCAGCGCGACGGTTACGTCTTCACCGACGTCAACACCGTCGTCAACGCCTGGCAGTACCAGGCGTTCGTGCTGCTGGAGCGCGCCGCCGGCGCCCTGGGCCGTAGCGCCGACGGCGCGCGTTACGCCGCCCTGGCCGCCCGGATGCGCGACGCGCTCAACGCGCAGCTCTACGACGCCGACCTGGGCGCATACCGCGACGGCGTCGGCACCACCCACCACGCCCAGCACGCCAGCCTCTACGCGGCCGCGCTCGGCGTCACGCCCGATGATGCCCTCCCCGCCGTCGCGGACTGGCTCGCCTCGGACACCGCTAACCCGGTGCGGGTGAGCGCGAACGCCGCCCTGTGGTTGCTCGAGGCGCTCGTGGCCGGCGGGCGCGCCGGCGACGCGGTCGACATCATGACCAGCCGGCGCGACGCGTCGTGGCTGGCGATGATCGAGCAGTGGGGCGCCACCCAGACCATGGAGGCCTGGTCGCCGACGGTGAAGTCGAACACCACCTTCAGCCACCCCTGGACCGCCGGCCCGCTCATCGTCATCGCCCGGCGGGTGCTCGGCGTGCAGGTCACGTCCCCCGGCGGCGCCGACATCCTCGTCGCCCCCGACCCCGCGCACCTCACGCACGTCGCCGGTACGGTCGCCACCGTCCGCGGCCCCGTCGCCGTGTCGGTCGAGCGCGCCCGGCGCAACCGCGTCGAGGTCACGCTGCCCGGCAACACCCGGGGCACCCTGCGATGGCCGCTCGGCGGGCGCGCCGCGACCGACTACACCGCCGACGGACCGGACGGCCCGGTGCCGGTGGACCTCGACGGCGACACGCTCGTCGTCGCGCTCGCGCCGGGCACCACCCGCCTGCACGCGCCGTCCTGACGCTCCGCGGCCCCGCACCCTCCCGGAGTCTCTTCTTGCACGCCGGTACGACCACTTTCGGACTCCGAAAGTGGTCGTACCGGCGTGCAAGAAGAGCAGGGGGCGGAGGCGCGGGGGCCGGAATTGTCGAATCGGGGGCGCCCCGTTCGTCGCCAAAGGTGAGAGGCCACGTCCAGGGCGGCGTCACGAGCGCAGGAGCTGCTGACGATGCCGCACCCCACAGGCCGACGTCCACCGCATGTCCGAACTGTTCGAGCCGATCGCCACCGTCACCTTCCGCGAGGCGGTGGACGAGGCCTTCCGGGCCGTCGGGATGCGCAACTACTGGGACGGGTACTTCGCGGGCCGGGCCGCGCCGCTGGGGCCGGCTCCGGCCGAGGTCGTGCACGCGGTCTTCTACAACTTCGCCGACGGCGAGGTGGCGCGGCACATCCCGTGGGTCTGGGGCAAGATCACCCCGCAGGAGGCTATCGCCGTGCGCGAGCGGGGCAGCGCCGCCGCGCTGCGGCAGATGCTCGAGGAGCTGGCCGACTCGCCCGCCCTGGTGCGGGTCGCCGACCTCGCCACCCGAGCAGCGATCAGCGCACCGACCGACGGCCGAGCGCTGTACGCCGGGCTGCGGGCCCTCGACGTGCCCGAGGAGCCGGTGGCCAGGTTGTGGCACGCGGCCACGCCGCTGCGGGAGCACCGCGGCGACGGCCACAACGCCGCCCTCGTCGCCGGCGGCATCGGCGGTACCGAGGCCCACGTCCTCATGGCCGTCGCCCTCGGCCTGCAGGCGCAGGAGTTCGGTCGGGTCCACCACCTGCCCAGGGCGCAGCTGGGCGCGGTCGTCGACGCGTTGCGCGACCGCGGCCTCGTGGACGCCGCCGGCGGGTTCACCGACGCCGGCCGGCAGACCAAGGAACGGATCGAGACCCTCACCGACGAGCTCGCGGCGCCGGCGTACGACGAGCTCAGCGCGCAGGAGCTCGAGGAGTTGATCGCGGGGCTCGAGCCACTAGCGGCCGCGGCATAGGTCGGCATCGGGCATCAACGTCGCGGGAGTGAACTGTCCGTTATCCACCTCTTGACACGAATTGGTCCCAGCGGTTGAGTGTGCCACCACGTAATCGATTGCGTAATCCCGCGCAGCCGAGCGCTCCTGCGCCGAAGGAGACCGATGAAGCGACGGACCATGATGCGGATCGCGGCGGCGGCAAGCGTGGCGGCGGCGGCCGTGGCTCTCGTGCCCGCCGTCTCGGCGACCGGCGCGGCCCGCGCACAGGGCGAGGCCGCACACGCCACGGGCTCTGCCGCTTCCGTGCACCTGATCATCGACACGGACATGTTCTCCGACGTCGACGACGCCGGGGCGCTGGCCATCGCCAACGACGCGGTGGGCACCGGACGCGTGCAGCTGCTCGGGGTGATGATCGATACGCCGAGCAAGTGGGGCGCGCCGGCGGCCGACGCCATCAACACCTACTACGGCCACGGCGACGTCCCGATCGGCACGCTCAAGCCCGTCGATCACAGCGTCTTCGACAAGCCCTACGCCAAGTACCTGGCCCAGCACTACCCGAGCTCGGTGCGCACCGGTGCCGCGGTGCCTTCCGCCGTCACGCTCTACCGCCAGCTTCTCGCCCAGCAGCCGGACCACTCGGTGACGATCGCGGCCGTCGGCCTGGAGACGAACCTGGCCAACCTGCTGGACTCCAAACCGGACCGCTACAGCAGCCTGGAAGGCAGGAGTCTCGTCGCGCAGAAGGTGAAGCTGCTGACCGTGATGGGCGGGCAGTACCCGTCCGGGCGCGAGTTCAACTTCTTCTCCGACGCACCGAGCACCCAGCGGGTCGTCAACGACTGGCCCACACCGGCGGTGTTCGACGGCTTCGAGGTCGGCGTCAGCGTGTTCACCGGCTCGCAGCTGTTCACGAAGACGCCCGCCGACAATCCGGTGCGCAAGGCCTACCAGATCTACGTCGGCTCCGGTAACAACCGCGAGAGCTGGGACCCGTCGGCCGTCTTCTACGCCATCTACGGCAGTGACGAGCTGTTCACGCTCGCCGGCGACACGGGCTCGAACCTGGTGGCCGCGGACGGCTCGAACACCTACGTCGACGCGCCGGACAAGGACCAGCACTACCTGGTCAAGGCCGTCCCGGATTCGACCATCGCGCGGGCGTTCAGCGACCTGATGGTGCAGCCGCCGCGCGACGGCCCGAACGCTCCCTGATATCCCCGACGACGAGAGGCACAGCGATGCGCACAGGACGGTGGATCGGTGCGGCGGCAGCGGCAGCGACCGTTGCGGCAGGATGCGTCATCGGCGGCGCGGTCATCGGACAGGCCGACGCGGCGCCGCACCGGGCGACCCAGCGGCAGGCAGCGCCCACGCTGACCGACCACGACCCGGTGATCCTCGACGAGGACATGGCCGAGCTCGACGACGGCATGCAGTCGATGCTCATGCTCCAGCAGGCGCACGCCGATCTCATCGGCGTCACCACGGTGGCCGGCAACACCTGGGTGGAGGAGGGGGTCGCGTACACGCTCGCCCAGGAGAAGGTGATCGGCAAGCACGTGCCGGTGTACCCGGGCGCGAACGTGCCGCTCTCCGGTGACCGGCAGGACCAGCTCGCCGCCGAGCAGAAGTTGTTCGGCCCGGTCACCTACGTCGGGGCCTGGTCGCGACCCGAGCCCGCGTCCTACCGCAAGATCGGCGACCCGCCGTACGGGGGCTACTCGAAGGACCGGCCCGAGACGGAGAACGCCGTCGACTTCATCATCCGGTCCGCGCACAAGTACCCGCACAAGCTGACCATCATCGCCGGTGGCGCGTTCACCAACGTCGCGCTCGCCATCCGCAAGGATCCGAGCATCGTGCCGCTGGTCAAGCGCATCGTCTACATGGGCGGCGCGGTGACCGTGCCGGGCAACACGAGTGTGGCGGCGGAGTTCAACGTCTGGTTCGACCCGCAGGCGGCCAAGGCCGTGTTCACCGCTGCGTGGAAGCAACAGATCATCGTGCCGCTGGACGTCACGAACAAGGTGCTCTACGGCAAGGCGCAGTACGAGCGGATCATCGCCGGGCCGGCCACGCCGCTGAAGGACGAGTTCAAGGCCCTGCAGGGCCCCGGCTTCGCCAAGTCGCCCAAGCAGACCCAGTACGTCTACGACGAGATCGCGACCGCCGTCTTCCTGGACCCGAGCCTCATCACGTCGGCCACGACGGACTACATGGACGTCGACACCACGTACGGCCTCGACTTCGGCCGCACCGTCGGCTACCCGAAGGGCTGGGAAGCAGGCGCGACCGGGCCGGCCGGTAGCCAGCGGGCGAAGGTCGTGATGGATGTCGATCACAAACAGTTCTTCGACCTCTACACCGGCCTGCTGAACCAGAACTGACCCACCGCCGACTCGACGAAGGAAGCTGACATGACCCTCAGTACCCGTTACTCGACGATGCGTCGCGCCGGCGCGACCGCCCTCGTGGTTGCGCTCCCCCTCGCCCTCGCCGCCTGCAACCGTGGCGGGTCGACGTCGAGCGGTGGCGGCAAGGGCAAGGACGTTCGCATCGCCATCGTCACCCGCGACTTCACCAACCCCTACTGGGCCGCGCTGCGCGACGGCGCGATCGCCGAAGGCAAAGCCCAGGGCGTCAAGGTGGCCGTGCAGGCCGGCAGTTCCGAGACCGACTCGACGGGTGAGAACTCCAAGATCTCGGGCCTCGCCGCACAGAAGTACGGCTGCTTCGGCGTGGTGCCGGTCAACGCCACCAACGTCATCACGCCGCTCGTGCCGGTAGCCCGCAAGAAGACTCCGATTCTGAACCTCGACACCCAGATCGACCCGTCGGCGTCGAAGAAGGCCGGCGTCTCGTACGAAGTCGTTCATCGGCTCGGACAACCTGCAGGCCGGGAAACTGGCCGGCACCAACCTGGCCAAGCTGATGGGCGGCAGCGGGCAGGTCGCGATCCTGCAGGGCATCGCGGGCGAGCAGAACGGCATCAACCGCGAGAAGGGCTTCGCGAGCGTCACAGGCGGCAAGTTGCAGGTGGTGGCCAAGCAGCCCGCCGACTACGACCAGAACAAGGCGCTGACGGTGACGAGCGCCATCCTGCGCGCGCACCCGCAGATCACCGGCATCTTCGCCGCGAACGACACCATGGGTCTGGGCGCCGCGCAGGCGGTCAAGAACGCCAACAAGGCCGGTATGATCAAGATCATCTCGGTCGACGGGATCACCGCGGCGCTGAAGGCGGTGCAGGCCGGCACGCTGAACGGGACGATCACGCAGTACCCCTACGCCGAGGGTCAGTTGGCCGTGCAGGCGTGCGTCAAGCTGGCGGCGGGCAAGTCGATTCCGAGCCGGGTCGTCGCGCCGATCAAGCTGATCGACAAGTCCAACGCGGCCAAGGCGCTCGCGTCGTTCCCGGAGCCGTTCGAGCCGTACAAGAACCCGATCACCGGCAAGTCCTCGAAGTGACGAGCTCGACGGGCACGGCCGGGAAGGCGACGAAGGAGCAGCCCGAGGAGGACGACGGTTCGCCCCGGCGCAGGCTGACCGTCTCCGCGACGGCTCGGTACGCCGCGCTCGATCGGTCTGGCCATCGTGTTCGTCGTCTTCTTCATCGCGACACCGGACTTCCTGACCCTCGACAACCTGAGCGATCTGCTGGTGTCGGCGTCGATCCTGGCCGTGCTCGCGATGGGGCAGCAGCTCGTGGTCAGCGTCGCCGGCATCGACCTGTCCATCGGCTCGAACCTGCCGTGGGCGGCGGCGGTGCTGGGCTACCTGCTGACGCACGACGTCCCGCTGGTGTTCGCCATCGTCGTGGCCGTGCTGGCCGCCGCAGGGGTCGGGCTCGTCAACGGCGTGCTCATCGCATACCTGAACATGACCGACTTCATCGTCACCCTCGGCTCACTGTCGGTGGTCAGCGGCATCACCTTGCTGCTGACCAGCGGCAACACCGTGCCGGTGTCCTCGGGGTTCCTGCAGAGCCTGGCCCTCGACGGCGTCGGCCCGGTGAAGTGGTTCTGGGTCGTGGCGCTGGTGATCGCGCTGCTCACCGCGTTCCTGCTGTTCCGCACCCGCACCGGCACCCACCTGCTGGCCACGGGTGGAAACCTCGAGGCGGCCCGCGGCACCGGCGTGCACGTGTCGCGGATCCGGCTGCTGGCCTACGTTCTGTCCGGCCTGGTGACGGGCGTGGCCGGAGTGCTGCTGGTGGCCCGCACGGGCGGGGCGGATCCGAGCCTGCAGACCGATCTGCTGCTGAGTTCGATCGCCGCGGTGGTTCTCGGCGGGTCGAGCCTCTTCGGTGGCCGCGCGTCGGTTCTCGGGTCGGCGGTCGGAGCGGTGCTGTTGGACGGAGCCTGATCAACGGCTTCACCCTGCTCGGGATCTCGCAGAACTATCAACCCATCGCCGTGGGCGCCGTCGTGCTCGGCGCGGCGTTCATCTCTCGCTTCCAGAAGTGAGGTGCCGTCATGACCTCAGCGCAGTCCTCTGCGAAGGACCGGGCCCCGGCCGACGGCGCGCCGATAATCGAGGTCGTCGGGCTGACCAAGTCCTTCGACGCGGTCCGCGCGCTGCACGGCGTGGACCTGCACCTGTTCCCGGGAAAAGTGACCGCGCTGGTCGGCGACAACGGTGCGGGCAAGTCGACCCTCGTGCGGTGTCTCACCGGCGTCCATCCGCCCGACGAGGGGACGATCAATTTCCGCGGTCAGCGCGATCCGCATCGGTTCACCCGACGACGCGCGCGCAAGCTCGGCATCGAGACCGTCTACCAGGATCTCGGCCTCATCGAAGACCTGCAGGTGTGGCAGAACCTGTTCCTCAATCGCGAACTGGTCACGCGGCTTCCCGCCGCTGCGCGTGCTGGACAAGCGCGCCATGGTGCGCCAGAGCGCCGAGGATGCTCAAGAGCCTGGACGTCGCCGTACCCAACGTGCGCGCCACCGTTCGCCGGCTGTCCGGCGGGCAGCGGCAAAGCATCGCCATCGCGCGCGCCGCCAACTGGGGGCGATCCATGGTGATCATGGACGAGCCCACGGCGGCGCTGGGCGTGCGCGAGACCGCGGCCGTCGAGAAGCTGATCGGGCGGTTGCGGGACTCCGGCATCACGGTGCTGTTGGTGAGCCACGACATGGCCCAGGTCATGCGGGTGGCCGACACCGTCTGGGTCCTGCGGCGGGGACGCGCCGTCGCGCGACGCGAGGTGGCCGACGTGACCGCCGACGAGCTAGTCGGGCTGATCACCGGCGCGATCGCCGGCGACGCCGATGCCTGAGCCCGCCCTCGACGTCCTGGTGGTGGGGTCGATCAACCAGGATCACGTCGTCGTCGCGGACGCCTTTCCTACGCCGGGCGAGACGATCCACGGCCGGAGCACCCGCAGCTCCATCGGCGGCAAGGGTGCCAACCAGGCGGTGGCCGCCGCCCGCGCACCGGCCACGGTTGCGATCGCCGGAATCGTGGGAGACGACGCGGCGGGCGCATTCGCCCTGGACACCTTGCGGGCGCACGGCGTGGACACCTCGCTCGTGCACCGGCGCGCGGGTGTCGAGACGGGCAGCGCCTGGATCACCGTGGCCGCCGGCGACAACACGATCGTCGTCGTGGCCGGGGCCAACGCGGACTGGCCGGCCGGCTGGCCGGCAAGTGACGACGCCGCCCGCGCGGCGCGGGACGCGGCGGTGATCCTGTGCCAGCTGGAGGTACCGGTGCGGGTGGTGCAGGCCGCGGCCGACGCGTGCGCGGGTCAGTTCGTGCTGAACGCCGCGCCCGCTGCGCAGCTGCCCGACACTGTGCTGGCCGCGTGTGACGTGCTGGTTGTCAATGAGCACGAACTCGCCGTGCTCACCGGCGCCGATGACCGGGCCTTGTCGGCCGACCGGCTCGAGCAGATTCATGGCGACCTGCGCGCGCGGGGGGTGGGCGCCGTCCTCACCACTCTCGGTGCCGACGGCGCGGTGCTCACCGACTCCGACGGCACGCACCACGTGGCCTCTCCTCCCGCCCAGGCCGTGGACACCACGGGGGCCGGCGATGCGTTCGCCGGGGTGCTGTGCGCGCGATTGGCGCACGGCGACCGCCTGCTCGACGCCGTCCGGTGGGCGGCGGGCGCGGGCTCGCTGGCGGTCCGCGCGGCCGGCACCCTCGAGTCCTATCCCGACGCCGCCACGCTGGCCGACCTGATGCGGGACCGGGCGTCGTGAAGCGCACCGGGATCGTGCACGCCCAGCTCGCTGCACGCCTGGCCGGGTTACGGCACACGGAGACCTTCGTCGTCTCCGACGCCGGCCTGCCCGTCCCGCTCGGCATGCCCGTCGTCGACCTCGGCTACCGCTACGGGCAGCCCGGGTTCCGCGACGTCACCGCCACGGTGCTGGCCGAAGTCGTCGTCGAACACAGCTGGGCCTCTCGCGACGTCGTCGCGGCCAACCCCGATGTCTGGGCCTTCCTGCAGGGAACCCTCGACGCGCCGCCGGAGCTGATCGACCACGAGGACTTCAAGGCGCGCTGCGCGCGCGCCCGCTTCCTGATCCGCACCGGCGAGGACACCGTGTTCGCGAATCTGCTGTGCCGGGCGGGCGTGCCGTTCGGTCCCGGCTGACCGACGCGACGGTGGCGCAACGGCCGCGTGGCATCCTTCCGGGCGTGCCCGACCGAGCCGACCCGGACCGCACCCCCCGCGTGACGGCCGCCGACGTCGCCCGCCTCGTCGGTGTGTCGACGGCGTCGGTGTCACGCGCGTTGTCCGGTGGCGCAGGTGTCAGCGACAGCGTGCGCGAGCAGATCCGCCGCGCGGCCGAGAAGCTGTCCTACCAACCGAACGTGGTGGCCCGGGCGCTGCGCACGACGCGCACGCACACGATCGGGCTCATCGTCAGCGACGTGCTCAACCCGTTCTTCGGCGAACTGGCCTCGGCGGTGGAGGAAGCCGCCCACCGGCAGGGGTTCAGCGTCATCCTGTGCAACGCGGCCGAGGACGCGCGGCGTCAGGACGAGTACCTCGAGCTGCTCATGGCCCGGCAGGTGGACGGCCTGCTGGTGACACCCGCCCTGACCGGGTCGGTCGCGCTGTCCGCGGCCGTCGCCCGGTCCGTGCCGATGGTGTGCGTCGACCGCGCGGCCCCCGGCCTCGCGACTCCGGTCGTGCGCGCCGACGGCCGGCGGGCCACCCGGGCGCTCGTCGATCACCTGGTCGGGCTCGGTCACGAGCGCATCGCGATCATCTCCGGTCCACGCGACACGCTCACCGGGCGCGAGCGGCTGACCGCCTTCCGTTCGGCGATGACACGGCACCGCCTGTCCCTGAGGCGCGAGCACGTGCGCATGGGTGATTTCCAGATGGCCAGCGGGCGCGCGGCGGCCCGTGAGCTGCTCGACCTGCGCACCCCGCCGACGGCCATCTTCGTCGCCGACAACCTGATGACGGTCGGCGCCGCGGCCGAGGTACGTGACCGGCATTTGCGAGTGGGTCGCGACATCGCGCTGGCCGGCTTCGACGACCCCCCGTGGTTCGCGCTGCTCGATCCGCCGGTGACCACCGTCGCGCAACCGGTGACCCGGATGGGTGAGCTGGCGGTGGGCACGCTGCTCGAGATGATCGCCGGCGGCCCCGGCACGTCGCACGTGCTCGACTGCGAGCTGCTCGTGCGTCAGTCGTGCGGCGAACCGGGCTGAGCATCCGCGCGGACCGCGCCCGGCCGTTGGCCTTCGCTGCGGAAGATCCTTTCCGTCACCAGGACATCGGCGTGGTCTGGCGCAGTCCGATCTTGCTGCCGTCCTGGAGCTGGGCGACGGCCAGACGCGCCCCCGGTACGTCCACGATGCCGGTCTCGGGATCGCCGTTGGTGATCGGAGCCGAGCCCAGCGCAGCAAGAGAGCCGTCCTCGATCTCACCGAGCCCTGTCGCGCCGGCGTCGATGAGCGCGCGTCGTGCCTTCACGATCTCGGCGGTGTCGAGCAGCACCAGCGGTTCCTCCATCCACGGTGAGGCCGATCTCGATGTCCGGGGTCTTGAAGACCGCGAAGTCGGCATCGCCCGGAGCCTGGTCCGATTTCGCCGCAACTGACTGGAACACGGAACACCGAGGGGACCGCGACCGCGTCGACTAGCGTGTCGGGCATGTCCGATCCTGATCTTGTCACCAGTCTGCGCGACGCCGAACGGCGACTGCAGGCTGCGCAACTCGCCTCCGATGTGACCGTGCTCGACGAGCTGCTGGACGACGATCTGCTCTTCACCGGCCCTGACGGCTCGCTGCTCGGCAAAGAGGACGACCTCAACGCTCACCGCAGCGGATGGCAGAAGCTGCGGCAGCTGGACCAACTCGATCTTCGAGTGCGTGTGGTCGGCTCGACCGGTGTGACGTGGGTGCTGATGGCGTTGGCCGGCTCACTGGGGCCCGATCCCTTCGAGGGCCGACTTCGGTACACGCGGACCTGGGCCCACGATGCCGAGTCCGGGTGGAGAATCCTGACGGCGCAGGCAACATTCGCCAGCGCCGGCTGACTCTCCGCAGGACCGTCGACGTGCCGCGTCGCAGGGTGGTGCGGCGAGGAGATGTTCGCCAGCACACTCGCGTGCAGGTACCGCCCGCCGTGGGTTGCGCATTCCGACGCCGAGCAATCCGGCGAGGATTGCGGTGCCGGCAGTGACGATCACGCCGACCCGGAAGCCACGGATCGACGCGGTGGATGCCGCGTGGTTGATCATGCTGCGTTCGCTGTCGGCCAGTCGCTGACGTCCGGTGCTCATCGGGGTGGACCAGTGCGGCGGTGCGGCCGATGGCGTCTCAACGATGCGTTCGACCTGTCGCAGCCGACAATCAGCCACCATCTCAAGGTGTTGCACGAGGCCGGACTGCTTGATCGAGACAAGGGTGGGGTGTGGGTTTAACTACCGAGTTCAAAGACAGTCGCTGGTCGAGCTCAGTGACCTGTTAGCGGCCCTGCCCGCGAGGATTGCTGGCGCCGATGCAGTAGCCGACAGGTAACTCCGGTTGAGGCGGCGGCCTGTCCGGCAGAGGTCAGCGTGTGTGGCGAGCGCTGGTTCAAGACGGCGCACTGTCGACGCGCCGTGAAGCTGCGTCCCGGTACCGGTCACGCAACGAACTCGTCCCAGCCCTCGATCTCCACCTGACCAAGGAGGTCACGTCCAGCACACGTCAGCTGGGCATGTCGGCGAAGCGGCTGTAGCGGCCCTGGAAGGCGACGGCGATGGTGGCGGTGGGGCCGTTGCGGTGCTTGGCGATGATCAGGTCGGCCTCGCCGGCGCGCTCGGTCTCCGGCTCGTAGAGGTCGGGACGGTGCACCAGCACGACGACGTCGGAGTCCTGCTCGATGGAGCCGGACTCGCGCAGGTCGGACAGCATCGGCTTCTTGTCGGTGCGCTGCTCGGAGCCGCGGTTGAGCTGGGAGAGCACGACCACCGGCACGTCGAGCTCCTTGGCCAGCAGCTTGGTGGCCCGGCTGAACTCCGACACCTCCTGCTGGCGCGACTCGACCCGCTTGCCGCTGGTCATCAGCTGCAGGTAGTCGATGACGATGAGCTGCAGGTCGTGGCGCTGGCTCAGCCGGCGGGCCTTGGCCCGGATCTCCATCATCGTCAGGTTGGGCGAGTCGTCGATGAACAGCGGTGCCTCGGCCAGCTCGGAGGAGCGCAGGGCGAGCCGGCGCCAGTCCTGGTCGCTCATGTGGCCCGAGCGCATGTTCTGCAGCGCCACCCCGGCCTCGGCCGAGAACAGCCGCATCATGATCTCGAGCTTGCCCATCTCGAGGGAGAAGATGGCCGTCGGCTTCTGGTTCTTCACCGCCGACGAGCGCGCGAAGTCGAGCGCGAGCGTGGACTTGCCGGAGCCGGGCCGCCCCGCGACCGTGACCATCTGGCCGGGGTGCAGGCCGTTGGTGATCTCGTCCAGCTGCTGGAAGCCGGTGGGGATGCCGGTGCCGATGCCGCCGGTGGCCGAGATCTTCTCGATCTCGTCGAGGGTGCTCTGCAGCAGCGTCTCGATGTGCACGTAGTCCTCGGACGTGCGCCGCTCGGTGACGTCGTAGATCTCGGCCTGCGCACGGTCGACGACGTCGTCGACGCTGCCCGGCTCGTCGTTGCCGCCCGAGCTCGCGTCGTAGCCCATCTGCACGATGCGGGTGCCGGCCGTGACCAGGCGGCGCAGGGTGGCGCGGTCGGCCACGATGGCGGCGTAGTAGCCGGCGTTGGCCGCGGTGGGCACGCCGGCGATGAGGGTGTGCAGGTAGGCCGCGCCGCCGACCCGGTTGAGCTGGCCGTTGCGGGTCAGCTCGGCCGAGACGGTGACGGCGTCGGCGGGCTCACCGCGGGCGTAGAGGTCGAGGACGGCGTCGTAGACGAGCTGGTGGGCGGGCCGGTAGAAGTCGCCGGGCTTGATGACCTCGACGACGTCGGCGATGGCGTCCTTGGACAGCATCATCGCGCCCAGCACCGACTGCTCGGCCTCGACGGCCTGCGGCGGCGTGCGGTCGAAATCGCGGTTGCCGGACGGGCCCGGGCTGCGCGGCTCGTCCACCAGCGTCATCGACGCGTCCCTCCCCGGAAAAGCTCCTCTGCATTCGAACACCCAGACGATATCCGGGTGGTCCGACAGAAATCGGTTCCGAGCATGTCGCGGGGGCGTGGGCGACGCTAGGGCGCGCGGCCGGGCGGGCACAACTTGGCTTGTGCACGAGCGCGTGGACAAGCTGTGGGAATCGCCGTAGCGCCTGTAGACACAGGTGTGGACGGGGCTGTGGATTACCCCGCCCGAGACCGTTTCCGCCCGCAGATCACTGGGCTGCGTGCCGGTGGGTTGTGGACGCCGAACTCGGGCCCGCGCCGTTCTCAGCGATCTTGGTCGCCGGGCTCTGACGAGTGTGCTCGGGCAGGACGACGACGGCCCGGCACCCGTGCGGGTGCCGGGCCGTAGCCGGTGGTGCGGGTGTCAGACGCCGGTGACCGTCAGCGGCACCGAGGCCACGACGTCGGGGTGCAGGTCGACGGTGACGGTGTGCGAGCCGGTGGTCTTGATGTGCCCGTCGATCTGGATCCGCTTGCGGTCCAGCGTCGGGCCGCCGGCGTCCTTGACCGCCGCGGCGACGTCGGCCGTGCTGATCGAGCCGAACAGCCGCCCGTCCTTGCCGGCACGGGCGTCGAGGGAGACCGACAGTTTCTCCAGGTCGGACTTGATCTCCTTGGCGTGGCCGAGGTCGCGGATCTCGCGGGCGTCGCGCGCGCGGCGGATCTGCGAGATCTGCTTCTCGGCGCCCTTGGTCCACGCGATGGCGGCACCGCGGGGGACCAGGAAGTTGCGGCCGTAGCCGTCGGCCACCTCGACGATGTCGCCGGCCAGGCCGAGGCCCGCGACCTCACGGGTCAGGATGAGCTTCATGCGGACCTCCTCTAGCGGGCGGTGGACGTGTAGGGCAGCAGCGCCATCTCGCGGGCGTTCTTGATCGCCTTCGCGATCTGGCGCTGCTGCTGCGCGCTGACGCCGGTGACCCGCCGCGCGCGGATCTTGCCGCGGTCGGAGATGAACTTGCGCAGCAACGTCGTGTCCTTGTAGTCGATGTAGCCGATCTTGGCCGCGGTCAGCGGGTTCTGCTTCTTCTTCGGCTTGCGAATCGGGGGCTTGGGCATCTCGTTCTCTCTCGTTCTCTGCCGATCGTGCTGCTGCGGACGGCGTAGGCCTCGTTCAGCGCATCACGATCAAGGAAGGTGACTGGTTAGAAGGGGGGCTCGTCGGAGAAGCCGCCGCCGGAGGAGGACGGCGGGGCCGAGCCCCACGGGTCGTCGGCCGGGGCCGATGCGCCGCCCGAGCCGCCGGAGCCGCTGCTGGCCCCGCCGGCACCGCCCTCGGTCCCGGAGGAGCCGAAGCCGCCGCCGGACGAGCCGCGCTGGGTGCGGTTCACCTTCGCGGTGGCGTAGCGCAGTGACGGGCCGACCTCGTCGACGTCCATCTCCACGACGGTGCGCTTCTCGCCCTCGCGGGTCTCGAAGGAGCGCTGCTTGAGCCGGCCCTGCGCGACGACGCGCATGCCGCGCTGCAGCGACTCGGCGACGTTCTCGGCCGCCTGGCGCCAGATGGAGCAACGCAGGAACAGCGCGTCGCCGTCCTTCCACTCGTTGGTGTTGCGGTCGAAGGTGCGCGGGGTGGACGCGACCGTGAAGGACGCGACCGCGGCACCGCTCGGGGTGAAGCGCAGTTCCGGATCGGCGGTGAGGTTGCCGACCACCGTGACGATCGTTTCGCCGGCCATCGCCCTACCGCTCTTCCGGGCGCAGGACCTTGGTCCGCAGCACCGACTCGTTGAGATTGAGCTGGCGGTCGAGTTCCTGCACGGCGGCCGGGTTGGCCTGCAGGTCGACGACCGCGTAGATGCCCTCGACGTGCTTGTCGATCTCGTAGGCCATCCGGCGACGGCCCCACACATCGACCTTCTCGACCGTCCCGCCGTCGTTCTTCACGACGGACAGGAACGTGTCCAGGGACGGCGCGATGGTGCGCTCTTCGAGCGTGGGGTCGAGGATGACCATGACTTCGTAATGGCGCATGGGTGTGCCATGCCTCCTGTGGACTGATCGGCCGCGGACGGTCCGCGGCAGGAGGGTGTCCGACCGACCCGGTCTCGGTGAGCCCGGGGTGCGCGGCGGCACCCTTGCGGCCACCGTCAGCAGTCGAACCGTGTCAGGGTACCGGCCACACCGGCCGAACCCGAAATCGCCTGGGGCCGACGGTCAGGCGCTCGGGCGGCGCAACAGGAACAACCGCGCGTAGGTGGAGGCCACCAGGGACAGCGCGATGATGGCGATGATCGCCAGCACGACCGGCAGCTGGGCCGAGGACGGGGCGTTCGCGGCCAGGTCGGTCGACTTCTTCCTGGCGCCCGTGCCGTCGGAGACGCCCTTGACCTTCGAGCCGGCCAGGCGGCTGTTGCCGCTGCCGAGGGTCAGCGACTGGCCCGTGCCCAGCGGGGAGACGCCGGGCAGCAGGCTCGAGTAGTAGCCGCCGGACCCGCCTGCGCCCTGCCCGGCACCGCCCAGCCCGTTGAGCACGCGGGCGGGCACCGGCAGGGCCTGATTGCTCAGGGTGCCGCCCCCGGCGTTCGGCGAGGTGGGCTTGTGGCCCGAGGAGTTCTTGCCGCCGGGGCCCTTGCCGCCGCCACCCGGGTTGAGGTCGGGCACGGACGGGACGTGCACCGACGGCAGGTTGACGCCGGGGATCGTGATCTTCGGCAGCTTCACCGGGCCGACCCTGGGCTGCACGCTCACCTTCGGCAGCTGGCCACTGATGGTGATCTTGGGCTGGGCGTTGGAGACGATGACCGCGCCGACGTACTCGTTCTGGGCGTTCAGCTCGACGCCGGCCTTCTTGAGCTGGTTGCCGTCGAGGTTGATGGGCAGGAAGGCGCCGAGCACCACCTTGTCCAGCGTGTAGGTGAAGGTGTACGTGCCGAGTGAGGTGAAGTGGAAGGACGCCGCGGTCTTGCCGGTCAGCTTCGTGCCCGCGTGGCCGCCGGGCAGGTGCGAGAAGTCGGCCGTGACGCCGAAGCCGATCAGCCCGGACAGCAGGCCGTCGAGGGTGTTGGCCAGGCTGTCGAGGTGCAGCGTGCGCAGTGCGCCGGTGGGGACGACAGCCGTCTTGAAGCTGACCGAGTCGCCCGGCTTGACCTGCACCCGCGCGCCGCCGCTGGGGTTGTACTGGTCGACCAGGCCGGTGGCGCCGAGCTGGGCGGAGTCGGTGGCGGCGCCGGCCGGGCCGGAGATGAGCAGGCTGGCGAACAGGAGGGACAGCACGCCGACGAGCCCGACGAGCCCGCGGGCCACGCGGCTGCGCCTCGTGGTGCCGTCGTCGCGACCCCGCATGCCCTGCTCCTGACCCCGTAGTCCGGCTGGTTCCCGTGACGCGGCGACACGGGCTCAGCATGGAGTTTATCCAGCCGACGCCGTGCTAAACGAATCGGAGGGCCCACAGGTACGACGGCGGCCCCCACACCGACTGCCCGTGTCCGGGCCGGCACCTACAGTGACCGCATGCCCGACCATCCGCCCATCATCGGGGCGCACGTCGACTCGGCCGACCCCCTGACCGCGGCCAAGGAGACCGGCGCCGAAGCCGTCCAGTTCTTCCTGGCCGACCCGCAGGGCTGGAAGAAGCCGGTGGAGCACCCGCACGCCGACGCGATCCGCGCCACCGACCTCACCGTCTACGTCCACGCGCCCTACATCGTCAACGTCGCCAGCACCAACAACCGCATCCGCATCCCGAGCCGCAAGATCCTCGCTCAGCACGCCGAGGCGGCGGCGGGCATCGGGGCGACGGCGTTGATCGTGCACGGCGGGCACGTCACCGCGAAGGACGATCCCGGCGTCGGCGTGGAGAACTGGCGCAAGACCTTCGCCCGGGCGGCGGAGGACGGTGACGGGTTCCCGCTGCCGATCCTCATCGAGAACACCGCCGGCGGCGACAACGCGATGGCCCGCCGTTTCGACCGGCTGGCCCGGCTGTGGGACGCCGTCGGCGCGTTCGGGGTGGGGTTCTGCCTCGACACCTGCCATGCGCACGCCGGGGGTGAGGAGCTGTCCGACGTCGTCGACCGGGTGCTCGCCATCACCGGGCGCATCGACCTCGTGCACGCCAACGACAGCCGCGACGCCTTCGACTCCGGCGCCGACCGGCACGCCAACTTCGGCACCGGCCAGATCGACCGGGCGGTGATCGCCGACGTGTGCCGCGCGGCCGGCAGCAACGTCATCGTCGAGACGCCGGGCGGCCCCGAGGGTCAGGGGGCCGACATCGACTACCTGCGCTCGTCGATCTGAGGCCCGGCCGACACGCCGGGCGCGTCGAGCAGCAGGTCGGGGCCGCCGCGCCGCCCGCGTTCCGGGTCCGGTGCTCCGTCGAAGACGCCACCGCCGGGATCGTCGGCGCCGTCCGCCCGCACCACGTCCAGCCACGGGCACCACATCTCCCGCACGACCAGCACGGCCAGCGCCACCAGCAGCGCGTCGCGCACCAGCAGCATCAGCACCAGCCAGCCGTAGGCGATGCCGTGCGCGGGCACGCTGGCGCCGAGCAGCACGGTGAGGGTGAGGATCCAGACGACGACCTCGACCAGCTGCCACACCATCGTCAGCCGCCAGCGCGGGCGGGCCAGGGCGATGAGGGGCACCAGCCACAGCGAGTACTGCGGGCTCCACACCTTGGTCGTCAGCAGGAAGGCCAGCACGCACAGGAAGGCGAGCTGGGCCAGGCGCGGGCGCACCGGCGCCAGCAGGCCGAGCACGACCACCGCGGCCAGTGCGGCCACGAGCAGCAGCGCCACCGCGGCCCCGGGCGGCACCCAGGACGGCGCGTCGCCGTCGGTCAGCGAACCGTCGAACAGCGTGCGGCCGATGGCCCAGAACGTCGAGCGCTCGGTCGCCCGGTCCTCGCTGAACTGGTAGAAGGTCCACCAGCCGTCGTGGTAGGCAGCGGCGACGGGACCGTTCACCGCGAGCCACACCAGCCCGGCCGACACGGTCGCCCATACGGCGTCGGCGAACTTGCGGGTGCGCACGGCCAGGATGGCGATCGCCACCAGCAGGAACACCGGGTAGAGCTTGGCTGCGGTGCCCAGCCCGATCAGCGCGCCGGACAGCACCGGTCTTCGCCGCGCCCAGGCCCACAGCGCCGCGGACGCGAACGCCATCGCCAGCAGGTCCCAGTTGGAGAAGGCGTGGAACACCAGCAGCGGTGACAGCGCGAAGATCGCGGCGTCCCACGGGCGCCCGCGGGCGGCCTGGGCCGTCGCGCCCGTGGTGAACAGACCGCACAGGGCCAGCAGGATGGCCGTCAGCACCCCGAACACGACGACCTGCGACGCGTCGTCGAACAGCGCGTGGACCCCCCGCGTCAGTTCGGCGGTCAGCCACATGAACCCGCCGGTGAGCACCGGGTACTCCACCGCGGTGTCGCGGTAGGGCACCGCGCCGGTATCCAGCCGCTCGTCGCTCCACAGCGGCACGACGTCGGAGTAGCAGAAGTGCGTGTACTGCTTGCTGCCCGTCCAGTCGCCCGACGCGCACGGCGACTTCTGCGCGAACCCGAGCAGCAGCGTGGCCAGCGTCATGAGCAGCAGCCAGCGCAGCGGCGTCCACCAGGCGGAGCTCCCGACGCCGGCGTGCCGGCCCCACGGGCCGCCCAGCGGCCACGACGCGCGCCACGCGGTCGGGTCGGTGCGGCTCGGCAGCCGGCGCTGCGGCGGCGCTGGGTCGGCCGGGCGCGTCACCGCGCCATCCTGACACGGCGGGCCGCGCGGCCCGGGCCGGCGGTCAGTGACAGGGCGGTTGCAGCAGCCCGCCGCATTTGCTGCCCGATGGGTTGCCGCGCGTGGTCGGCGGTCCGGTGGGCGGGCTGTGCGTCGAGGGCGGGGCGCTCGTCGTGGGCGGCCCGCTGCCCGTGGACGGCGCGCCCGAACCGGAGCCGGGCCGGTTCGTCGGCGTGTCCGCGGGCCGCGTCACCGGCGGGTGCGGCGTGTGGGACGTCGGCGTCGGCGACGGGGTGAACCCGTTCTCGTCGATCTGCTGCCGGGTGGGCATCTTCGCGTGCTTGGTGCCCTTGAGGTAGCCGTCCATGAACTTCTGCCAGATCCGGGCCGGCTCGTCGGCGCCGTACATCGCGCTGCCGGAGGAGTTGTAGATCGGCTGGGTGCGGGTGCCGGTGCCGATCCACACCGCGGCGCTGACCTGCGGGGTGAAGCCGGCCATCCACGCGTCGCTGTTGTTGGTGGTCGAGCCGATGCCCTCGGTGCCCGTCTTGGCCGCCGACTTGCGCCCGTTGGCCAGCGCGGCGGCGGAGTAGCCGGCCACCGGCTCCATGGCCAGCGTGACGTCGTTGGCGACCTTCTTCTCCAGCACCGACCGCGGGTGCGAGTCGTGCTGGTACACGACGTCACCCTGCGACGACGTGGCCTTCTGCACGAAGTACGAGTCGTGGCGGGTGCCGCCGTCGGCGAGCGTGGCGTAGCCGGTGGCCTGGTCGAGCGGCGTCACCGCGTAGTCGCCGATGCCGATGCCGAAGCTGGTCCGGCCGTTGCGGTCGACGAGGGTCTTCTTGCCGTCGCTGTCCGTCTCGGCCACGCCGAGCTTGTGGGCGGTGGCGGCCACGGTGCTCGGCCCGGCGTCGAGGGCGAGCAGGTCGAAGGTGGTGTTCAGCGAGTATTTCAGCGCGTTGGCCAGCTTCACGCGCGGCCGGCTGACGTTCTTGTCGCCGGGGTCGTTGCAGACCTTGGTGCCGTCGATCTTGCGGCAGAAGTCGCCCGGCACCAGGCTGTCGATGGCGAAATGGTCCTTGCCCGGCGTCTGGTCGAAGGTCTGGTTCAACACGGTGGCCAGCACGTACGGTTTGAACGACGAGCCGGCCGCGTTGGCACGCTGGCTGGCCCAGTCGTTGTAGTCGACCTTGCCGTCCAGAGCCTTGATCCCCGGCCCCGACCCGCCGTAGTACGCGAGCACGCCACCGGAGGACGGGTCGACCGCGACCAGCGCGTCCTTGAGGTTGCGCTGCTTCTTCGTGGGATGGGCCAGGGTGGTGTCGATGGCCTTGAGCGCGGCGCTCTGGGCCTTGCGGTCGATCGTGGTGCGGATGGTCAGGCCCTTGGCCTGCACGTCGTCGAGGCTGATGCCCTGCGCCTTGAGCTCGGCCAGCACCGCGTTGGTGAGCAGGTACTTCCAGCCGGTGGTCTGCAGGCCCGTGCTGCGCGGGCGCTGCGTCTTCGGGAACCGCTGCGCCGCCTCCTGCGCCGCGCTCAGATGATGGGTCTTGACCATGCCGTCGAGGACGTAGTGCCAGCGCTGCTGCGCCTGGCCGGGATCGTTGGCGGGGTCGTAGTACGACGGCGCTCGCAGCAAGCCGGCCAGCATCGCGCCCTGCGCCACGGTGAGGTCCTCGACGTGCTGGCCGAAGAAGGCCTGCGCGGCGGCCTCGATGCCGTAGGCGCCGCGGCCGAAGTAGACGGTGTTCAGGTAGAACTCGAGGATCTGGTCCTTGGTGTACTCGCGGGCCAGCTTCACCGAGATCATCAGCTCGCGCAGCTTGCGCGTGAGCGTCTGCGCGTTGTTCAGGTAGGCGTTCTTGACGTATTGCTGCGTGATGCCCGAGCCGCCCTGGGTGCTGCCGCCGGTGAGGTCGGACCAGGCGGCCCGCAGCGTCCCGCGGACCGACACCGCCGACTCGCCGTAGAAGCTGCGGTCCTCGGCGGCGAGCACGGCCCAGCGCACGTGCTTGGGCACCTGTTCGAGCTTGACGATGGTGCGGTCGATGGAGCCGAACTTCGCCAGTGTGGAGCCGTCGGAGTACTGGATCGTGGCCACCTGCGGCAGGGACAGCTGTTCGGGGCGAGGCACGTCGGTGAGCGAGTAGAAGAGCACGATGGTGGTCACCATCAGCGCGGCGACCAGGCCGAGCAGCCACGTGCCGGCCAGCAGGCCGCGGCGCACGTAGCGGCGGCCGCGGCTCATCGCCGCCACGCGGGCCTTCCTGGCCCGGCGGCGCGCCTTACGCCGGGCCCGGAAGCCCTCGCCGTCCGCGTCCGCGGCGGGCCGGGCGTGGCTCGATGCCCCCTGCGGCTGCGCCGGCCCGGTGCGCCGTGTCGGCGGCACGAGCGGCGGTGGCGGGGGTGGGACGGGAGGTGTGCCGCGACGTCGCGGACCGGGCCGACCGCCCGTACCACCGCTCCCGTCGCTCACGAACCGTGAGGCTACTAAGCGGTACTGAGGGTCCGCATGTCGTCTCAGCGGCCCCGCAACCGGGTCAACCGGTCGCGGGCTGCGACTCCTCCTCGGTCTCGGCGGCCGGCGGCGGCGCGCCCAGCGACTGGCGCAGGATCTGCGCGACGTCGAGCACCTTCACGTCCTCGCGGGCCTCGCCCTCGCCGACCTTGGCGGCCACGGCGTCGGACAGCATGACCATGCAGAACGGGCAGGCGGTGGAGATGAGGTCGGGATCGAGGCCCAGGGCCTCCTCGGTGCGCTCCACGTTGACGCGCTTGCCGATCTTCTCCTCCATCCAGAACCGGGCCCCGCCGGCGCCGCAGCAGAAACCGCGGTCCTTGCAGCGGTGCATCTCCTCGCTCCGCAGGCCCTGGATGGCGCCGAGCACCTCGCGCGGCGGCGAGTAGACCTTGTTGTGCCGACCGAGGTAGCACGGGTCGTGATAGGTGACCTTCTTGTCGACCGGCTCGATGGGCGTGAGCCGGCCGTCGGCGACGAGCTTGCCCAGCAGCTGTGTGTGGTGCACGACCTCGTAGTCCCCGCCGAGCTGCGGGTACTCGTTGGCCAGCGTGTTGAAGCAGTGCGGGCAGGTGGCCACGATCTTCATGCCGCCGGCGCGCTCGATCGAGTTCAACGTCTCGACGTTCTGCATGCCCTGCATCTGGAACAGGAACTCGTTGCCCAGGCGGCGGGCCGGGTCGCCGGTGCACGACTCGGCCTGGCCCAGCACCGCGAACTCGACGCCCGCGGTGTGCAGCAGCTCGGCGAAGGCCACCGTGACCTTGCGCGAGCGGTCCTCGAGCGCGCCGGCACACCCGACCCAGAACAGGTACTCGATGTCGGCGTCCAGCTTCTCGCCGGGCGCGGCCTGCCGGACCTCGAAGGACAGCTCGGAGAACCAGTCGTCGCGGCCGGAGTTGGCCATGCCCCACGGGTTGCCCTTGTTCTCGATGTTGCGCAGCATCGCGCCGGCCTCGGACGGGAAGGCCGACTCGATCAGCACCTGGTAGCGGCGCATGTCGATGATGTGATCGATGTGCTCGATGTCCACCGGGCACTGCTCGACGCATGCGCCGCAGGTGGTGCACGACCACAGGACGTCGGGGTCGATCACGCCGCCGCTGGCGAGGTCGCCGACCAACGGGCGCATCGCCTGCTCGATGCCCGAGCCCTGCACGCGCTCGAAGCCGGATTCGGGCACCCCGTGGACGTGGTCCACGCCCTCGTCGGCGAAGCTCGGCTCGGCGCCCTCGGGAACCTCCTTGCCGAAGATGTACGGCGCCTTCGCGAACAGGTGGTCGCGCAGGTTCATGATCACCAGCTTGGGGGACAGCGGCTTGCCGGTGTTCCAGGCCGGGCACTGCGATTGGCACCGGCCGCACTCGGTGCAGGTGGCGAAGTCGAGGTAGCCCTTCCAGGTGAAGTCCTCGATCTTGCCCTTGCCGAAGACCGTGTCCTCGGAGAGGTTCTCCACGTCGGCGAAGTCGATGGCCTTGCCGTCGTCGTCGGTGACCGGCAGCAGTTCGCGCAGGGCGTCGGGCTCGCGCTTGGTGAGCACGTTCAGCGGTGCCGTAGCGATGTGTAGGTGCTTGGAGTATGTCACCAGGATCGTGAACCCGAAGATGACGGCCATCTGGGCGAGCAGGAAGAACGTCTCGAGACCCTGGTTGTACGCGCCACTGCCCAACGCCTTGCTGACCAGCCACGACGCGAACGCCCACTTCGAGTTGCCGAAGGGCAGGTGGCCGGTGTTGAACTGGGCGCCGCGGTAGAGCAGCAGGGTGATGATCACCAGCGCGATCATGCCGAGGACGGCCCAGGCCGGCCCGTTGTGCGAGCCGTAGAAGCGGCTCGCCCGCTGCTTGCGGTCAGGGGCGTTGCGCAGCCGGTTGACCGCGAAGTACGCGAGGCCGAGGAGCACGGCGACGGCGAAGAAGTCCTCGAGGAAGCCCAGCCAGCGGGCGTGACCGAGGAACGGGAAGGCGAAGTCCTGGCTGATGATCAGGGCGCCGAAGGCCTCGACGATGGTCAGGCCGAGAACGACGAAGCCCCAGAAGGTGAAGAAGTGGGCGATGCCGGGGGCGTTCCACTTGAGCAGCTTGCGCTGGCCGAAGACCTCGACGACCTGCGCTTTGAACCGCTCCGGGAGCCCGTCGGTGCGGCCGCGGGCTGTCTTGCCGGAACGGATCAGCCGGACCAGCCAGGCGATGCGCCGTCCGGCGACGGCGGCGGTGACGATCAACATGCCCAGCGCCAGGCCGATGCGCAGCCAGCCGGGGAAGGTGTAGTCCCAGTCCAGGATCTTCCCGTAGGCGACGGTTCGCTGCACGTGTGCTCCCGTTCGTGAGCTCGGCGTCCGGTCGGCGTCGGCGGACGCCCGACTGATGAGACTATTCGTTATTACCGGGTAGTAACCAACGCTGGCCGGCCGGTGTGGCCGGTCCCACCGTGCAGGGCCACATCGACAGGACGGCACGGACGGGCTATGAATCGGCACATGGCCAAAGAGTCCGGACCGGAGTCGGCGATGTCGTCCGAGCCACCCCTGCGACCGGCGGGGGTCGGTTCGATCCCCATCGTGGGTGACCTTGCGCGCTCGGCCGCGGCGCAGGCCCGTTGGGTGCAGGCCATGCTCGAGCAGAACGCGCGGCTGGTCGCGTCGATCCCGGAGACGATGCGCAGCTTCAACGACGCCATCGAGCGGTTCAACCAGACCGTGGGACGCCTCGACCATGCCGTCGGCCGGATCGAGGCGGCGAGCAAGACCCTCACCGGGCCGATGGAACGTGTGGCCACCGCCTTGGACCCCAAGACGTTGCGCGAGCTGCCCGACACCCTGGACACGCTGCGCAAGGAGACGGTGCCGGCGCTGCGGGCGGCCGCCGACACCCAGAAGCAGGTGGCCCTCCTGCAGTCCACCGTCGAGCGGGTGCTCACCCTGGCCGGCGACCTGCCCGGCGCGGGGGTGCTGCGCCGCTTCGCGGCGCCGCGGTCGGGCGAGGGCCGCGCGCCCCGGCCGACCCCGGGAGCCACGGGCGCGACCACGGACCAGGCCACCGAGGCGTAGGGCGCCCGGCGGCCTGCCGACCGCTCGCGGCGCCCGGTTTTCCGGGGAATTGTGGCTGTCGCCTGTGGGACCATGGCCGACGTGACCGCCACCGTCCGGGCGCCTCGCAGCGCGGTGCCGCCGCCGCCGCTGCCGGTGGCGCGGCGCTGGCGCCTCGACCGGCCCCTGGCGGTGCCGACCCTGGTCGCCGCGCTGAACGCGCTCGTGTTCCTGGTCGTCCGTCCCGATGTGGGCGACCTGCAGGCCGCGCTGGCCCGCGAGTCGGCCGCGCGCAACGGTGTCGGGCTCACTTATTGGTACGGCTGGTTCGGCGGCGGCGCCACACCGGGCAACTACTCGGTGATCACCCCCACGCTCTCGGCGTGGTTCGGGGCGGTCGCCGTCGGCATGGTCGCCACCGTCGTGCTGACGCCCCTGGCCTGGCTGGCGCTGGAGGGCACCGCCCACCACGGGGCGGGCACCTGGGTGGCGACCGCGGTGGCCGCGCTGAACCTGTGGAGCGGGCGCATCCCGTTCGCGCTCGGGCTGGTGTTCGCGGTCGTCGCCGTCCTCGGGGTGCGCGCGCGCTGGACCTGGCTGGCCCTCGGAGCCACGGTGCTGTCCAGCCTGTGCTCACCGGTGACCGGGGCGTTCGTCGCCTTCGCCCTCGCCGCCGCGTTCCTCGTCGACCGGCAGGTACGCCGCCTGGCGGTGGGCATCTGCGCCGTGTGCGGGCTCACGCTGGTGGTGGTCGCGGCGGTGTTCGGCACGCCCGGTCCGCAGGACTACTCGGTGTACTCCGGGCTGCTCACCGCGGCCAGCGCGCTGGCGATGCTCTACGCGCGACCGCACCCCACGGTGCGGGTGGTGCTGTGGTGCACCGCGCTGGCGGCGCCGATCCTGACGTTCTTCCCGAACGGCATGGGCTCGAACTTCGTCCGCTTCCCGTGGATCTGCGTGCCGGCGGCGGTGGTGGCCACGGCGGCCGCCGCGCCGCGGTGGCGGGTGGTGGTGGCCCTGTTGCCCGCGCTGGCGCTGTGCGCCAACTCGACGATCACCGACCTCGTGCGTGCCGACCAGCCGTCGGCCTCCCGCTCCTACTACGACTCGCTGATCACGCAGCTGCGCGGGCTGCCCGACCGGCACAACTACCGTCTCGAGGTGGTCGGCGACCCGCACATCCATACCGCGGCGTACGCATTGCTCGGGCACATCGCCCTTGCCGGCGGGTACGAGACGCAGGAGCAGAACGCGCTCAACCACATCCTCAACGACCCCGCCCACCTGAACCCGACGAGCTACCAGGTGTGGCTGAACAACAGCGCCGTGGGCTACGTCGCCCTCGACCGGGCCCGCACGCAGGACTACGCCGAGTACACGCTGGTGTCCACGACCCGGCTGCCCTACCTCACCGAGATCAGCCGTAGCCGGCGGTGGGTGCTGTACAAGGTGCGCGACGCGACGCCGATCGTCCCGCCGCCGCAGCGCCTGCTCTCGGCCGGGCAGGCCCAGATGCGCATCGAGGTGCCGTGCGCCTGCCGCTTCTACGTGCGCGTGCGCTACTCGAAGTTCCTGGGCGCCACGGCGCACTTTCGTGACACGGGGGGCGCCCACGTCACGACCACGGCGCGCCTCGCCGACGACGGCAACGGCTGGACGGTCGTCACCACGTACGTGGCGGGCGTCTATGTGTTCGACGGCAACGTCACCCGCCGGCTCGGCTCGCGATGATCTCGGCCGCAGACCCCGCTACCGGGGTCTAGAGCCGAGATCATCCGGGCAGGTGGCCGGCCAGCTCGGCCGCCCGACCGTCGAGCCAGTGCTGGACGTCGGCGACGAACCGGTCCGCGTCGTGCAGGGCCGACGGCGGCCGGTGCACCACGCTGTAGCCGTCCGCGGTCAGCGCGAGGTGCCGGTCCATCGTGGCCGCCCAGTGGTCGCGGTCGAAGTGGAACTCGAAGCTGTCGATCTCGAGGCAGGCGCGCAGTTCAGGCCAGAAGAAGTCGACGACGCGCACGCTGCCATCCCGCAGGCGGATCCTGGCGTTCGGCACGAACCCGGTGATCCCGCCGCGGCGCAGGACGCGGGCCGCTCGGGCCTCCGGGGCCGAGGCGGCACCGGCGCCCACCTCGGCGAGCGCGGTGCGCAGGTGCGCGCTGCCGCGTCGTGGGCCCTGCTCGACCTGGCACCTCAGTTCCTCGACGGTGCAGTGCTGGTCCTGCACGACGCGCGCCACCAGCGCCCGTACGTCATCGAGGCGGGAGAGCGTCAGCGCGAGGTCGGCCGCGGCCCGGGCGATCTCGACCCGCCTCGGGCCGTACCACCGCTGGGCGACGATCGGCCGGGCGGTGCGCCGGACCTGTAACCAGCCGCGTGACGTGGCGCAGTTCGTCTGCGGCACGAGCACCAGCACCCGCTGCGGTTCGGCGACGCGGCGCACGTCGGACGCCCACAGGGCCGCGGCGCCGGACAGGGCCGCGCCGTCACCGGCGTAGGCGATGGCGGCCGCGAGGCGATCGGAGGTGCTCGCTGAGGGAACGGTCAGGTAGGTGTGCGGCAGGATCCGCCGCCAGGCCCCGGACGCCAGGCGGCGGCTGATCGTCTGTCGGCTCAGGCCGCGCTCGAGCGCTACGCCGCGGGTGAGTACGCGGGGCAGCGCGTCCGGATCGGGCGGCAGCCGACACCGGCGGTCGGCATCCTGTTCGCTCCACACGTTGCCGAGCCTGACGGCCCGGCCGGGCCGACGTGCTCGATCGGTCGGGCCTGTGGACAAATGTCGCGATGATCTCGGCCGCAGACCCCGCTACCGGGGCCTCGAGCCGAGATCATGGCGGCTACGGCGTGCCGATGCCGGGCAGCGCGACCCGGCACGACGGCCGGAAGCCGGGCGCGTCGGGGCCGAGGGCGTTGAGCACGTACTGGATCGCGTTCTCGTCGTAGGGGATGCCGATGTGGTCGGTGGCGTCGAGCGGGCAGGCGTCCTGCAGCAGCACGTTGTGCACGCCGGAGCCGTGCAGGAACGCGTTCTTGTACGGCGTGACCACGTCGTCGTAGCGCGTCTGGATCACCGTGTAGCGCACGCCGGGCACGGTGTCGCCGCCCTTGTTCAGAGCCGCCGTGAAGGGGTCGGTGGCCAGCTGCTGCTGGAACGCCGGCGCGCCGGCGTAGTCGAGACCGGCGATGCCGGTGAGCCGCTCCAGCACGTCCACCGCGGTCAGGACGCCGAAGAAGGACGTGCCGTAGTTCGAGGGGGACAGCCCCACCAGCGAGTGGACGTATCGCGCGCCGCCGAGGTCCTGCAGGTAATAGCGCGGCATCGGGCCGCCGCCCTGCGACCAGCCGACGAGGTCGACCTGAGCGGCGCCCGTGCGGGCGCGCACCGAGGCCACGAACGTCTTCAGCTGTCCGGCCGACGCCGCGATGTCGCCCATCGCGCCGACCACGCCGTGCGTGGCGGTGGTGAGCGCCGTCGATCCGTAGTTCAGGCCGTAGACGCAGTAGCCGGCGTTGGCCAGCTGCGGCCCGAGCCGGTCGAAGGAGGCGACGATCCGCGACGTGGTGCCTTCGAGCAGGACCACCGGCCGCGGATGCGCGGCCGACGGCCGGCACCCGGTGTTCACCCCGGCGGGGTCCGCGCCGGGGGCCGCCAGCCATTTGGCGTCCCCGCTCAGGGCGCTGCCCACGGGGTAGGTGGTGGCCGCCGACGCGGGCGGTGTCGCCGCCAGCGTCGCGGCCAGGGCCGCGCCGAGCAGGAGGGCCGTCGGCCACGCGCGTCGTCGCATGCCCCTGATTCAGGCGCAAGCCGGACGAAGCCGACCACTCGGAGTGAGCGAGGTCACAGCCCTGGGTGGAAGTTGAGCGCGACGGACTCAGTTCTTTTGACAGTGGCTCTGCGCTCCGGGCACCATCGGGGTTGAGCCGGATCAACGCAAGCACGACCACCGTACGTAGACGAAGGAGCACATCACCATGGCACGAGCGGTCGGTATCGACCTGGGCACCACGAACTCCGTGGTTGCCGTCCTCTCCGGCGGCGAGCCGGAGGTCATCGCGAACTCGGAAGGCTCGCGCACCACCCCCAGCGTCGTCGCGTTCGCCAAGAACGGCGAGGTGCTGGTCGGCGAGGTCGCGAAGCGCCAGGCCGTCACCAACGTCGACCGCACCATCCGCTCGGTCAAGCGGCACATGGGCGAGTCGTGGAAGGTCGACATCGACGGCAAGTCCTACAACGCGCAGGAGATCAGCGCGCGCGTGCTGCAGAAGCTCAAGCGCGACGCGGAGTCCTACCTGGGCGAGACGATCGCCGACGCGGTGATCACCGTCCCCGCCTACTTCAGCGACGCCGAGCGCCAGGCCACCAAGGAGGCCGGCCAGATCGCGGGCCTCAACGTCCTGCGCATCGTCAACGAGCCCACCGCGGCCGCGCTCGCCTACGGCCTGGACAAGGGCGAGAAGGAACAGACCATCCTGGTCTTCGACCTCGGTGGCGGCACCTTCGACGTGTCGCTGCTCGAGATCGGCGACGGCGTCATCGAGGTGAAGGCCACCAGCGGTGACAACCATCTCGGCGGTGACGACTGGGACCAGCGCATCATCGACTGGCTGGTCGACAAGTTCCGCGCCGGCCAGGGCATCGACCTGTCCAAGGACAAGATGGCGATGCAGCGCCTGCGCGAGGCGGCCGAGAAGGCGAAGATCGAGCTGTCGTCGTCGAACCAGACGAGCATCAACCTGCCCTACATCACGCAGGACGCGGAGAAGAACCCGCTCTTCCTGGACGAGTCGCTCTCCCGCGCCGAGTTCCAGAAGATCACCGCCGATCTGCTCGAGCGCACCCGCACCCCGTTCCAGAACGTGATCAAGGACGCGGGCATCAGCCTGAGCGCCATCGACCACGTGGTTCTGGTCGGCGGCTCCACCCGCATGCCGGCCGTCACCGATCTGGTCAAGGAGCTCACCGGCGGCAAGGAGCCGAACAAGGGCGTCAACCCGGACGAGGTCGTCGCCATCGGCGCCGCGCTGCAGGCCGGCGTGCTCAAGGGCGAGGTCAAGGACGTCCTGCTGCTCGACGTCACCCCGCTGTCCCTCGGCATCGAGACCAAGGGCGGCATCATGACCAAGCTGATCGAGCGCAACACCACGATCCCGACCAAGCGCTCGGAGATCTTCACGACCGCCGACGACAACCAGGGCAGCGTGCAGATCCAGGTCTACCAGGGCGAGCGGGACATCGCGGCCTACAACAAGAAGCTCGGGATGTTCGAGTTGACCGGCCTGCCGCCGGCGCCGCGCGGCGTCCCGCAGATCGAGGTCAGCTTCGACATCGACGCCAACGGCATCGTCAACGTGCACGCCAAGGACCTGGCCACCAACAAGGAACAGGGCATGACGATCACCGGTGGCTCGGGCCTGAGCAAGGACGAGATCGACCGGATGATGAAGGACGCGGAGGCGCACGCCGAGGACGACCGCAAGCGGCGCGACGAGGCCGAGATCCGCAACTCCGGGGAGTCCCTGCTGTTCACGACCGAGAAGTTCCTGACCGACAACGGCGACAAGCTGCCCGAGGACAAGCGCGGGGAGCTGCAGACCGCCGTCGAGGAGCTGAAGAAGACGCTCGAGGGCGCCGACTTCGAGGCCATCAAGGCCGCGCAGGAGAAGGTGTCGACCATCGCGTCCGAGGCCGGCGGGGCGATGTACGCCGCCGCGCAGGCCGAAGCCGGTGAGGGCGGCGACGCCGCGGGCGGCGCCCCCGGTGCCGGGCCCGACTTCACCAAGGAGTCGGCCGACGACGACGCGGTGGTCGACGCCGAGGTCGTGGACGAGGGGCCGGCCGAGGAGTCCAAGTGACCCACGCCGACGAGGCGGGACGCGAGCCCGAAGAGCCACCGATCCGCTTCACCGACAACCGCAAGATCGATCGCGAGCCGCAGTCGGGCCCGGTCGCGGAGGAGTCCGCGGCCGGCCCGGCGGGGCCCGCCCCGACGGAGGACGACGTGCCCAAGGCCGACGCGTTGCTGCTCGAGGAGCGAACCCTCGACCTGCAGCGCCTGCAGGCCGAGTACGCCAACTATCGCAAGCGCGCCGAGCGCGACCGGTTGGCTGCCGGCGACCTGGCCATCGGCCGGGCGCTGTCCGAGCTGCTGCCGGTCGTCGACGATCTCGACCGCGCCAAGGCGCACGGCGACCTGACCGGCCCGCTCAAGGCGGTGGCCGACAAGCTCGACGCGGCCTTCGCCAAGCTCGGGCTGGTGGCCTTCGGCGAGGTGGGCGACCCGTTCGACCCGTCGCTCCACGAGGCGGTACTGCACGACGAGAGCGACCAGGTAGAGGTGCCCACGTGCACCACGGTCATGCGGCAGGGCTACCAGCACAACGGCCGGTTGCTGCGCGCGGCGATGGTCGGTGTGAGCGACCCGGTGACCCCCGCCGCGCCGCCGGGTCCGGACGAAGGCCCGGCGACCGCGCCCGAGGGCGGGGCGGCCGAGGAGGCCGAGGCGGCCGAGTCCGCCGCGCAGGACACCGAGGACCGGTAACGATCATCGACGACACAGCGGGAAGGCGAGGTGACGCCGAGCGATGAGCACGAAGGACTACATCGAGAAGGACTACTACAAGGCGCTCGGCGTCGCCAAGGACGCCCCCGCCGCGGAGATCAAGAAGGTCTACCGCAAGCTGGCGCGCGACCTGCACCCGGACAAGAACCCGGGTGACGCCAAGGCCGAGGCCCGCTTCAAGGAGGTCTCCGAGGCCTACGGGGTGCTCTCCGACGCGGCCAAGCGCAAGGAGTACGACGAGGCCCGCGAGCTGTTCGCCGGCGGCGGCGGTCCCGGCGGCTTCGGGGGCTTCGGCGGGTTCGGCGCGCCGGGCAGCCAGCGCACGACGCGCAACTTCGACGTCTCCGACCTGTTCGGCGGCGGGTCGAGCGGCAACCTGAACGACCTGTTCGACGGGCTGTTCGGCGCGGGCGCCGGGCGCTCGAGCACGGCCGGCACCTCCGCCGGGCCGATGCGCGGGCAGGACGCCGCCGCCGATGTCAACCTCGACTTCGGCGACGCGGTGCGCGGGGCCACCCTGCCGCTGCGGCTGTCCGGCCCGGCCTCCTGCAGGACCTGCGGCGGGCTCGGCTCGCGGCCGGGCACCGCCCCGCGCCGCTGCGCCCACTGCGGCGGCACCGGCATGGTCAGCAACAACCAGGGCGGGTTCAGCTTCAGCGAACCGTGTCGCGAGTGCCGCGGCAGCGGCCAGCTGATCGACGACCCGTGCCCCGACTGCCACGGCACCGGCGCCACCACGCAGACCCGCACGATCAACGTCCGCATTCCTGCGGGCATCCGTGACGGCGCGAAGATCCGGGTGCCGGGCAAGGGCACGCCCGGCGCGCGCGGCGGGCCCGCCGGCGACCTCTACGTCACCGTCCACGTCGGCGCCGACCCGATGTTCGGCCGCAAGGGCGACGACCTCACGCTCACCGTCCCGATCACCTTCACCGAGGCCGCGCTGGGCACCACGCTGCGGGTCCCGACGCTCGACGGTTCCGTCGCGCTGCGGGTGGCCCCGGGTACGCCGTCGGGACGCACCCTGCGCGTGCGCGGGCGGGGCGTGCCGGCCAAGAAGCGCACCGGCGACCTGCTGGTCACCGTCGAGGTCGCCGTGCCGCAGCACCTGGACGGCGCGTCCCGCGAGGCCCTGGAGAAGTTCGCCGCCACGCAGGACGGCGACCCGCGCCCGCAGATCACCGAGGCCCTCGTGCGCGGTGAGTCCCGTGGCTGACCGGCGCAGGTCACCGGTGGGCGACGTGCCCGAGGACGCTCCGGTGTTCGTCATCTCCGTGGCCGCCGAGCTGGCCGGCATGCACGCCCAGACGCTGCGTCAGTACGACCGCCTGGGCCTCGTCACGCCGGGGCGCACCGGCGGCGGCGGGCGGCGCTACTCCGCCCGTGACGTCGCCCTGCTGCGCGAGGTGCAGCGGCTGTCCCAGCTCGAGGGCGTCAACCTCGCCGGCATCAAACGCATCATCGAGCTCGAGGCGCACGTCGACGCGCTGCGGGCCAAGGTGGCCGAGCTCGCCGCCGAGCTCGACCATGCGCACGCCGAGCTGGCCACGCGCCGCGGCCCGGCGTCCACCGCCCTGGTCGTGTGGCAGCCCCAGCCGCGCCGCTCCCGCTGACCTGCGGTCCGGCGTGAGCGGGTCCATGACCTCAGCCGGGCAGCAGCGGGCGCAGCTTCGGCTCGAGGGCCGCGGCGACGGCCGCGTAGCCCTTGTCGTTCGGGTCGGCGTCGGTGGCCATGTCCTCGGAGCGCCCGCGGATCGGGTCGGGCAGGTCGACGTAGCGCCCGCCGGCCGCCGTCACCGCCTTGCGCACCGCCGTGGCCAGCGTGGCCAGCTCGCCCGGCGGCTCGCTGTCGCCCCACATCGGGGCCACGGCCACGAGCGACGCGTGCGGCAGCCGCCGGTGCAGGGTGGCGAACAGCGTCCTGGCGTTGTCCGCGGCCCGGGCGGCCTCGTCCTGCAGCACGTCGTTGCGCCCGCCGCTGACCACGACGACGTCGGGCTTCGCCGCGACGACGTCGTCGACCCGCGCGGCGTACTCGGCGTTGCCGCCCGATCCCGCGGCGTACCCGCTGTGGTCGGCGCCGAAATTGCGTTCGCGCACGCCCAGGCCCTCGGCCAGCCGGGCGGTGAACCGCTTCGACGTGCTCGACGCCGCGACGCCGCTGGTCCAGTCGTCACCGAGGAAGGCGACGACGGCCGGGCCCGCGTTCGTCGAGGCGGGCGCCCCGCTCGGCCGGGCGGAGGTCGGGCCGGCGCCCGCCGAAGCGGCGCGGGTGGTGGCGGCGGTGCGGGCCCCGCTCGGCACGTCGTCGCCGTGGGCGATGACGTAGCCCGCGGCGGCGAGCACGAGGGCGGCGAGCAGGGCGAGCGCCACCGTGGCCAGCCGCTGCACGCGCCGATCGTAGAGCACCCGCCGTCGCCGGAGTTGAGCGGAACAGACTCAACTCCTGCGACGTTGACCGGATGAACCCGTGACACCGCTGAACCGGATGGAGTGAACTACCCGCATGGACATGACCACGCGCAGCACGCAGGCCGTGAACAGCGCCGTGAAGGTGGCCGCCGAGCGCGGCAACCCGGCCGTCGAACCGGCCCATCTCGCGGTGGCCCTGCTCGACGACGCCGAGACGCTGGCCCGCCCGCTGCTGCAGGCGGTCGGGGCCGACCCGATGGCCGTGCGCGCGGAGGCCACCCGCCTGGTGGACGCCCTGCCGTCGGCGTCGGGGGCCTCGGTGGCCGCGCCGCAGACCAGCCGCGGCCTGCTGGCCGTGCTCGGCGCGGCCGAGCGGGCGGCCCGCGAGCGATCGGATGAGTTCGTCAGCGCCGAGCACCTGCTCCTGGCCCTGAGCGAGACCGACAGCCCGGTCAAGGACCTGCTGCGCCGCCACGGTGCGAGCACGCAGGCCCTCGGCGACGCGCTGCAGTCGGTGCGCGGCAGCGCGCACGTCACCAGCGCCGACCCCGAGGGCACCTTCCAGGCGCTGGAGAAGTACGGCAACGACCTCACCCAGGCCGCGCGCGACGGCAAGATCGACCCGGTCATCGGCCGGGACACCGAGATCCGCCGCGTCATCCAGGTGTTGAGCCGCCGCACGAAGAACAACCCGGTGCTGATCGGCGAGCCCGGCGTCGGCAAGACCGCCGTCGTCGAGGGCTTGGCCCAGCGCATCGTCGCCAAGGACGTGCCGTCGAGCCTGCAGGGCAAGAAGGTCATCGCCCTCGACCTCGGTGCCATGATCGCCGGTTCGAAGTTCCGCGGCGAGTTCGAGGAGCGGCTCAAGGCCGTGCTGACCGAGATCAAGGACTCCGGCGGCCAGGTCATCACCTTCATCGACGAGCTGCACACGGTCGTCGGCGCCGGCGCCACCGGCGAGGGCGCGATGGACGCCGGCAACATGCTCAAGCCCATGCTCGCCCGCGGCGAGCTGCGCATGGTCGGCGCGACCACGCTCGACGAGTACCGCGAGCACATCGAGAAGGACCCCGCACTGGAACGACGCTTCCAGCAGGTGCTGGTGGCCGAGCCGTCGGTCGAGGACACCATCGCCATCCTGCGCGGGCTGAACGCACGCTACGAGGCCCACCACGAGGTGCAGATCGCCGACGGCGCCCTGGTCGCGGCGGCCACGCTGTCCGACCGCTACATCACCTCCCGGTTCCTGCCCGACAAGGCCATCGACCTCGTGGACGAGGCGGCCTCGCGGCTGCGCATGGAGATCGACTCGCGGCCGGTGGAGATCGACGTGCTGCAGCGCCAGGTCGACCGGCTGAAGATGGAGGAGCTGGCGCTGGTCAACGAGAAGGACGACGCGTCGGTCGAGCGGCTGGCCAAGCTGCGGGCCGAGATGGCCGACCGGACCGAGGAACTCGACGCGCTGAACCTGCGCTGGGAGCGGGAGAAGTCCGGCCTGAACCGGGTCGGTGAGCTGAAGAAGCAGCTCGACGACCTGCAGGGGCAGGTCGAGCGCGCGCAGCGCGACGGTGACCTCGAGACCGCCTCCCGGCTGCAGTACGGCGAGATCCCGAAGCTGGAGAAGGAGCTCGACGCCGCCTCCGCCGCGCAGGAGACCGAGGTCGCGACCGACCCCCTGGTCAAGGAGGAGGTCACCGCCGACGACATCGCCGAGGTCGTGGGGGCCTGGACCGGCATCCCGGCCGGCCGCTTGCTGGAGGGCGAGACGGCGAAGCTGCTGCGCATGGAGGACGAGCTCGGCTCGCGCGTCATCGGCCAGCAGACCGCCGTGCAGGCGGTGTCCGACGCCGTGCGCCGCGCGCGGGCCGGCATCGCCGACCCGAACCGGCCCACCGGCTCGTTCCTGTTCCTCGGGCCCACCGGCGTGGGCAAGACCGAGCTGGCCAAGGCGCTCGCGAGCTTCCTGTTCGACGACGAGCGGGCGATGGTCCGCATCGACATGAGCGAGTACAGCGAGAAGCACTCGGTGGCCCGGCTCGTCGGCGCGCCGCCCGGCTACGTCGGCTACGAGGAGGGCGGCCAGCTCACCGAGGCCGTCCGGCGCCGCCCGTACTCCGTCATCCTGCTCGACGAGGTGGAGAAGGCGCACCCGGACGTGTTCGACATCCTGCTGGCCGTGCTCGACGACGGCCGGCTGACCGACGGCCAGGGCCGCACGGTCGACTTCCGTAACGCGATGCTGGTCCTGACCTCGAACCTGGGCTCGCAGGCGCTGCTGGCCGACGTGCCCGACGCGGCGAAGCGCGAGGGCGTGCTGTCGGTCGTCCGCGCGCACTTCAAGCCGGAGTTCCTGAACCGCCTCGACGACATCGTGGTGTTCGACTCGCTGACCACCGCCGACCTGACCCGCATCGTCGACATCCAGTTGCAGGGTCTGTCCCAGCGGCTCGCGGGCCGCCGGCTGACGCTCGAGGTCACCGACGCCGCGCGCGAGTGGCTGGCCGTCAACGGCTTCGACCCGCTCTACGGGGCCCGGCCGCTGCGCCGGCTGGTGCAGACCTCCATCGGCGACCCGCTGGCGAAGGCGCTGCTGTCCGGCGAGATCCGCGACGGCCAGACCGTGCACGTCGACGCGCTGGCCGACCTCGGGGGGCTCACACTGAGCGGGTGAGCCAACCCGAGGTCCGGCGGCCGCCGGCCGATCCGGTCGGCGTCGCCGCCGTCGTCGTCGGCTGCATCGGCATCGTGGCCCTGGGGCTGGTGCTGTGCCTGGTGACCGGGATGCTCGCCTCGGCGGCCGGGGCCCGCGCCCGCCAGGCGGGCCGGTCGCTGGACAACGCCTACATCGCCTTCGTCCTCGCCGCCGTGGACGGCGTGGTCTGGATCGTGCTCCACCTGCTGTTCGAGATCCCGTTCTTCGCCGGCTGACCGGGGCAGCGCGACCCGCTAGAAGTGGTCCCGGACGCACTGGCTGAAGCCGGGGTCGCCGCCGTTGTCCAGCCCGCCGCACTGGTTGGCGATGTGCAGCAGCCACACCGTGTAGAGCACGGTGGCGACGGTGCCGACGCCCATGCAGATCAGCCCGGCGATGGCCATGCCCTTGCCCGCACCGCCGCGCGAGCCGGCCTCGGTCAGGCCGAGGATGCCGAAGACGAGGGCCAGGACGATGAACAGCCCGTTGAAGAAGCTGAGCCAGAACATGACGATCGACACGATGCCCAGGACCAGGGCGGCGACCGCCTTGCCGTTGCCGCGCGGCTGCGCCGTCGCGTAGTGGCCCGGCGGCGGACCGTAACCGGGTGCCCCCCACGGGCTCGGCGGCGGGTAGGGGGTGCCGGTCTGGCCGTAGGGCGCGTTGCCGGCGCTGCCGTACGGCGACGGCGGGGTCTCGGGCGCGTAGCCGGGCGGGGCGTACTCCGGCGGGACGGGGTGGTCGGGCTTGCCGAACCGGTAGGGGTCGAACGCGCCCTCGTTGCCGTGCCCGGCGCCGGTCGAGGAGGACTCGCCCGACGATGAGCCGCTCGAGGACTTGCCCAGATCGACGGTCGGGCCCTGCGGCTCCTCGCTCATGTCGGCCTCCATGATCACCGCTGCGGTCAGCGCCGAGTGTATGCCGGGCCGCAGTTCGCGCTCGGTGATCACCGGGGTGCGCCACGTACACTGCGCGGCGTGAGCGAGACGAACCCCAAGCCCGCCAAATCGGTGTCGATGCGCAAGAAGGCGCCGGCCTCGGCCGACCTGGCCCCGCGCCCGGCCGTGGCCCTGTACGCCGTCATCGCGATCGCGGGCGCCGCGCTGATGGGTGTGGTCGCCTCGGCGACGCTGTATTCGCAGAAGTCGTGGCTGTACAGCACCATCCACAAGAACCTGATCAAGGACAACCCGAAGACCGGCAAGAAGAACCACAAGACCGCCGCCGAACTGGTGCACACCGCCCACCAGAACGTCGCCAGCACGCAGAAGGGCGCGGTCATCGGCGCGTTCGTCGTGCTGATCGCGCTCGGCTTCATCGGCTACGGCGTCTACCGCGGCCGGCACTGGTCGCGCTGGGGCACCATCGCCGTCTGGTTCGTCGCCTCGTTCACCGGGACCGTCATCGGCATCGGCTCGGTCATGGGTGTCGCGGCCAACGTGCCCATGGTCTACAAGCTGCCTTCGTTCCTCGCCGGCGCGCTGATGCTCGTGGCGGTGGTGCTGACCAACCTGCCCAAGGCCACCCAGTGGTTCGCGCTGAGCAAGCCGGTGCCGGCCGCCGGGGCGCCCGCCCGCCGCGGCCTGTTCGCGCCGCGCCCGGCCGCCACCCCGGCCGCCAACCGCGCCGCCGCCACGCGGGACAACCGCCCGGCCAAGGCCGAGGCGGTCGACCGGTCGCGCACGAAGAAGCGCACGAACGCCGCGTCGGTCGCCCGCGGGGCCGAGCTCGCCCGCACCCGGGCCAAGGCCGCCAGCAAGTCGCGCCGCACCGAGGCCTGACCCGGTGCCCCTCGCGCTGGTCACCGGCGCCACGTCGGGGCTGGGCGCCGAGTTCGCGCGCCAGCTCGCCGCTTCGGGGCACGACCTCGTCCTCGTCGCCCGGGACCGCGAGCGGCTCAGCGCGGCCCGCGAGCGGCTGGCGAGCGCGCACGGCGTGAGCGTCGACGTCCTGCCCGCCGACCTGCTCACCGACGCCGGGTGCGCCGCGGTGTCCGAGCGGCTCGGCGCGGGTGACGTGGACCTGCTGGTGAACAACGCCGGGATCGGCACCTACAAGCCGTTCGGCCGGGCGCCGCTCGAGCTCGAGGAGCGCCAGCTCGACCTCAACGTGCGGGCCGTGCTGCGCCTCGCGCACGCCGCCACCAACGCGATGACCGCGCGCGGGTCCGGGCGCATCCTCAACGTCTCGTCGGTGGCGGGGTTCGTGCCGCGGGGCGGCAACGCCACCTACTCGGCCAGCAAGGCCTGGGTGACGATGTTCAGCGAGGCGCTGGCCATCCAGCTCGCCGGCACCGGCGTCACCGTCACCGCCGTGTGCCCCGGCTTCACGCACACCGAGTTCCACGAGCGGGCCGGCACCGACATGTCGCACGTGCCCGACCGCATGTGGCTGGCGGCCGCCGACGTGGTGCGCGAGGGGCTGGCCGACACCGCCGCCGGCAAGGCGCTGTCGGTGCCGTCGCGGCGGTACAAGGCCCTGGTCGGCGCGGCGCGCACCATCCCGCGTCCCGTCCTGCGCCGGGTGATGGCCCGCCGCGGCATGTGAATAGGCTGGCCGGTGTGACCGACCGCGACGACCTGCTGGCCCTGGTCACGGATCTCGGCGTCGTCCACGGGCGGGTCACGTTGTCCTCGGGCCTCGAGGCCGACTGGTACCTGGACCTGCGCCGCGTGACGCTGCACCGCCGCGCCGCGCCGCTGGTCGGCCGGCTGCTGCGCGAGCTCACCGCCGACTGGGACTACGACGCCGTCGGCGGGCTGACACTCGGGGCGGACCCCATCGCCTCGGCGGTGCTGCACGCCACCGACGGCGCGGTCGACGCCTTCCTCGTCCGCAAGGCGCAGAAGGCCCACGGCATGCAGCAGCAGATCGAGGGCCCGTCGGTGGCCGGGCGCCGGGTGCTGATCGTCGACGACGTGTCGACCACCGGCTCGTCCCCCCTGACCGCGGCCCGGGCGGCACAGGAGGCCGGTGCGACGGTGGCCGGGGTGGCGCTGATCGCCGACCGTGGCGGGGTGGCCGAGATCGAGGCGCAGGGCTTCACCTGTCGCACCCTGTACTCGCTGGCCGACCTCGGCCTGGGCTGAGGCCGGGCCGGCTTGATCTCGGGTCCGTCGGACGACGCGTCGCCCGGGGCGGAGGAGGTCGGCGTCGGGCCGCACCCGCAGCCGTGGCCGGCCGACCCGCACCTGGACCCGGAGCTGCTGCGCGACGGCGACCGGCGCAACGTCGCCGACCGGTACCGCTACTGGAGCGTCGAGGCCATCGTCGCCGACCTCGACACCCGCAGGCACCCGTTCGCCGTCGCCATCGAGAACTGGCGCCACGACCTGAACATCGGCACGGTCGTGCGCACCGCCAACGCGTTCCTGGCCCGGGAGGTGGTGATCGTGGGCCACCGGCGCTGGAACCGCCGCGGCGCGATGGTGACCGACCGCTACCAGCACGTCGCCCACGTGCCGGACGTGGACGAGTTGACGCGACTGGCCGCCCGGCGCGGCTACACGCTGGTGGCGGTCGACAACCTGCCGGGTGCCCGGCCGCTGGAGAGCGCCGCGTTGCCGCTCGACGCGCTGTTCCTGTTCGGCCAGGAGGGGACGGGGCTGAGCCCGGCGGCGCGGGCGGCGGCGGGCACCACGTACTCGATCGCCCAGTACGGCTCGACCCGCTCGATCAACGCGGGCGTGGCCGCGGGCATCGCGATGCACGCCTGGGTCCGCCAGCACGCGGGCGAACCGCCTACGGACCGGTGAACCGGACGGTGGCGAGCAGCGCCCGGTGGTCGGTGCCGCCGATCGCGAGCGTGCGGGCCGCGGTGCCGACGGCGTCGCGGGTGAGCACGTGGTCGATCGCGAGCAGCGGCGGGAACCAGCGCCCGGCCGGGTAGCTGCGCCGCAGGCCCGCGCCGGCCTGGTCGGCGGCGTTGGCGAACCCGGCCACCATCGCGGCCCGGAACTGGACGGTGTCGGGGGTGGCGTTGAAGTCCCCGCCCACCACGACGGGCGCGTCGGCGGGCAGCGCGCGCAGCGTCTGCGGCAGCTGCGCGACGTCGCGGCGCCACAGCGTCGAGTCGGGCAGCGGGCCGGCCAGGTGCAGCGCGACCACGGTGGGACGTGCGGCGAGGCCGGGCACCTGGATCCGCGCCGCGACCGCGGCGTACGCGAACTCCGGCAACCGGCGGAGGTCGGTGAGCGGGTGGCGACTCCACAGGCCGGTGCCGACGCCGCCCGGGCGCGGCTCGGCCACCCGGTGCGGGAGCAGCCGGTCCAGGCCGGCCGCGCCGGCCCGCTGCACCGCGTCGTCGGTGAGCTCCTGGAGCATCAGCACCTCGACACGATGCTCGCGCACGGCGGTCACGAGGGCCTGCGCGTCGGCCTCGCCGAAGCGCAGGTTGGCGGTCATGACGACCAGGTCGGGGCCGCCGGGCGGCACGGCCGAGCGCACGTACCGCCGCCACTGCGTGCTCGCGCACAGCGCCAGCAGCACCGCGGCCGCCGTCGCGCCGGGCCACTGCCGGGTCCCGAGCTCGAGCGCCAGCGCGACGACCGAACCGGTCATCAGGTACGGCGCCATGGCCGTGACGGCCAGCACCGGCGGGCGGGAGCCGCGGTGGAGGTGGGCCGCGAGCCCGAGCAGGGCGGCCAGGGCGCAGATCCCGGCCAGCGCGCCCGGCACCGATGTCATTCGCGTCGCTGCAGGTAGCGGCCGAAGTGCGGCACGGTGAACGCGATGCGCCCGCGCTGCCCGGAGTACACCAGGCCCTTCTTGAGCAGCCCGTCGCGCGCGGGGGACACCGACTGCGGCGGCCGGTCGAGGCGGCGGGCCACGTCGGCCGTGGCCACCGCGCTGTCGGGGTCGCCGTCGCCGGACAGCTCCGCCATCGCGCGCAGGTACTCCCGTTCGGCCGGCGTGGCCCGCTCGTAGCGCGAGCCGAAGAAGCCGACCGCCAGCTCCGACTCGGCCTCCGGCGCGCCGACCGCGACGTCGGGCGCGGTGATCGGGGAGCCGGGCGCGGCGTCCCACACCACCTTGCCGTAGGCCTGCACGAAGTAGGGGTAGCCGCCGGTGGCCGCGTACATCGCCGCCAGCGCGTCGTCGGTGAAGTCGGCGCCCTCCGCGCGGGCCGGCACCCGCAGGGCGGCCTCGGCGGCGGCGGCGTCGAGCCGGTCGATGCGCGCGTAACGGAACAGCCGTTCGGAGTAGGACTTCGCCGCCGAGAGCACGGTCGGCACGTGCGGCAGCCCGGCGCCGACGAGCACGAGCGGCAGCCCCTGCTGGGAGATCTCGTGGCATGCCGCGCACAGCGCGGAGACGTCGTCGGGGCCCAGGTCCTGCATCTCGTCGACGAAGACCGCGATGCCGTGACCGCTGCTCGCGGCCAGCCCGCCGACGTCGCTCAGCAGTTCGACGAGGTCGACCTCGATGTCGCCGGAGTCCGCGCGGCCGGGCACCGCGGGGACGTCGATGCCCGGCTGCCAGGGCCGGCCCTTGCCGGCGCGCCCGCCCGGCTCGCGCGCGGCGAAGGACTTCACGACACCGAGCGCGTAGCCGGCTTCGTCGGGGTGCCGGCCGGCGAGTTCGCGCACGGCCAGGTGCAGTGCGGCGCCGAGTGGCCGGCGCACCGACTGGTCGGGGCGGGCCTCGAACTTGCCGGTGCCCCAGCCGCGGCGAACGGCGGCCGAGCGCAGGGCGTTGAGCAGTACGGTCTTGCCGACGCCGCGCAGCCCGGTGAGCACGACCGAGCGCTCGGGCCGGCCACGGGCGACGCGCTCGAGCAACACGTCGAAGGCGGCAAGCTCGGTGTCGCGGCCGGCCAGCTCGGGGGGCCGCTGTCCGGCGCCGGGCGCGTAGGGGTTGCGGATGGGGTCCACGATCGGACCGTATCGGGGTGTCTAGGAAATCTTGCAGATTGACCGATACAGCGTGATCGTGTCGCCCGGCGCGGTCCCGGCGCCGGAGGGCTCGCGCCTCGCGCGGCGGGTACGGCGGCGGTCACTTAGCATGGGCAGCTCGCACGTCCGCAGGGCTGGAGGGCCACGCATGAAGCTGTCGGTCATCGGCACCGGCTACCTGGGCGCGACCCACGCCGTCGCCATGGCCGAGCTCGGTCACGAGGTGATGGGCGTCGACGTCGACGAGACCAAGGTCGCGCGGCTGGCCAACGGTCAGGTGCCCTTCTTCGAGCCCGGGCTGCCGGAACTGCTGAGCAAGCAGATCGAGGCCGGGCGGCTGCGCTTCAGCTCGTCACCGGCCGAGGCGGCGCAGTGGGCCGACCTGCACTTCGTCTGCGTGGGCACACCGCAGAAGCCGGGGGAGTTCGCGGCCGACCTCACCTACGTCGACGCGGCCTTCGAGACGCTTGCCCGGCTGGTGCGCCCGGGGGCCACGCTCGTCGGCAAGTCGACGGTGCCGGTAGGCACTGCGGCCCGGCTGTCCGCGTCCCTGGAGGCGGTCGGCGCGCACCTGGTGTGGAACCCGGAGTTCCTGCGCGAGGGGTTCGCCGTGGAGGACACGCTGCGCCCGGACCGCATCGTCATCGGCACCGCGACCGGCGGGCCGGACGACCCGGGCCGCGCGGTGCTCGAGCAGGCCTACGCGCCGATCCTGGCCACCGGCGTGCCGGTGGTGCACACCGACTTCGCCACCGCGGAGCTGGTGAAGGTGGCGGCCAACTCCTTCCTGGCCACCAAGATCTCGTTCATCAACGCCATGGCCGAGGTGTGTGAGGTGACCGGCGGCGACGTCACCAAGCTGGCCGAGGCCATCGGGCACGACAGTCGCATCGGGCACCGCTTCCTGCGCGCCGGTCTCGGGTTCGGCGGGGGCTGCCTGCCGAAGGACATCCGCGCGTTCATCGCCCGCGCCGGTGAGCTCGGCGTCGACCAGGCCGTCTCGTTCCTGAAGAACATCGACGAGATCAACCAACGGCGCCGCGCGCGCATGGTCGACCTGGCCCGCGAGATCTGCGGCGGCTCGCTGGCCGGGCGGCGCGTCGGCATCCTCGGGGCGGCGTTCAAGCCCGACAGCGACGACATCCGCGACTCGCCCGCACTGGACGTCGCCTACGCCATCCAGCGCGCCGGGGCCGCGGTGCGCGTGTACGACCCGCAGGCGATGGTCAACGCGAAGGACACCCACCCCACGCTCGCCTACTCGCCGTCCGCGCTCGAGGCCTGCGCCGACGCCGACGTCGTCCTGCACCTGACCGAATGGGCCGAGTTCCGCTCGCTGACCCCCGCGGACCTCGAGGAAGTGGTGGCCCAGCGGGTCATCCTGGACGGACGCAACGTGCTCGACCCGGTGCAGTGGCGCGCGGCGGGCTGGACGTTCCGGGCACTCGGCCGACCGTAGGCCTACGCGGGACGGATACGCACCATCGGGATCTGCCGGCCGGCCTTCTCCTGGTGGTCGGCCACGTGCGGGGCCATGGCGATCCAGCGCCCGTAGGCGGCGTCGCGTTCGGCGCCCTCGAGGATCTCGGCCTGCGTCGCCCAGGTGGCGCCGGTGACCTCGACGGTGACCTGCGGATCGGCCGCGAGGTTGCGCAGCCAGTCGGGATCCTTCGGGGCGCCCATGTTGGAGCCGAAGAGCAGGTAGTTGCCGTCGTCGTCGCGCGCCGACCCGAGCGGAACGGTGTGCGTCTTGCCCGACCGGCGCCCGGTGGTGGTCAGCAGCACCAGCGACTCGAAGTGCACCGGGCCCATCTCGCCGACGCCGCCGGTCTCGCGGAACTTCTCGATCACCTGCTGGTTGAAGTGGTGGAAATCCATGCCGTTCGTCATGACCGCGATCCTGCTCGATTCAGCTGCCGGGGAGCGTCAGGATTTCCGCGCCGTCGTCGGTGACGACCACGGTGTGCTCCCACTGCGCCGCCCACGAGCCGTCCTTGGTGAGCACCGTCCAGTTGTCGTCCCACATGACCCAGCCGTAGCCGCCGAGGGTGAGCATCGGCTCGACCGTGAACGTCATGCCCGCCTCCAGGACCACCGACGACGACGGGTCGTCGTAGTGCAGGATCGTCGGCCTGGTGTGGAAGCTCGGCCCGACGCCGTGGCCGGTGTAGTCGCGCACCACGCCGTAGCCGTAGCGCTTCGCGTAGGACTCGATCACCCGGCCGATGACGCTGGTGGTGCGCCCGGGCCGGATGGCGCGGATACCGCGCAGCATCGCCTCGTGCGTGCGCTCGCCCAGGTCGCGCACTTCCTGGGCGACGTCGCCGGCGAAGAAGGTGGCGCAGGTGTCGCCGTGCACGCCGCCCTTGTACGCGGTGATGTCCACCTTCACGACGTCGCCGTCGGACAGCGGTCGCGAGTCGGGGATGCCGTGGCAGATGACCTCGTTGACGCTGGTGCACAGCGACTTCGGGTAGTCCTTGTAGCCCAGCGTCGAGGGGTACGCGCCGTGGTCGAGCAGGAACTCGTGACCGACGCGGTCGAGCTCGTCGGTGGTGACGCCGGGCGCGACGTGCCGGCCCACCTCGACCAGCGCGTCGGCGGCGATGCGCCCGGCCACCCGCATGCGGGCGATGGTGTCGGGGTCCTTCACCGGCGGGTCGTCGCGGTCGGCGGGCACCCGTGGCCAGGTGCCCACGTAGTGCGGCCGCTCGATGGCCTTCGGCACCGGCCGCCGGGGCGACACCGTGCCGGGCTGCAGGGCCGTGCCGGTGGTCATTGCTCCATTGTGCCTCGCGCTCTTCCGCGCTTCCCCCACGCGGTGGTCGTGATCCGGGGCCCGGATCACGACCACCGCGTGGGGGAAGGCGAACGCGTGCTGGCGGCCTCAGACCTCGATGATCGTCGGGACGAGCATCGGGCGGCGCCGGTACTGGCGATCGACCCAACGGCCCACGGTGCGCCGCACGAGCTGGCGCAGCGAGTCGGCGTCGGGCGGGCCGTTGCGCAGCGCGTCCTCGACCACGGTGCGCAGCTCGGCGGTGATCGGATCGAGCGCGGCCGGGTCGTCGCTGAAGCCACGGGCGGTGATCTCCGGGCCGAACATGATCTTGCCACCCTCGGAGTCGACGACGACCAGGATGGACAGGAAGCCGTCCTCGCCGAGGATGCGCCGGTCCTTGAGCGTCGAGTCGCCGATGTCGCCGACCTCGGAACCGTCGACGTAGACGTACCCGACCGGGATCTTGCCGGTGATGCTGGCCCTGCCGCCGGCGAGGTCGACGACCGTGCCGTCGGGCGCCAGCATGATGTGCTCGTCGGTCAGGCCCATCGAGCGCCCGATGGCCGCGTGCGCGCGCAGGTGCCGCCATTCGCCGTGCACCGGCATGAGGTTCTTGGGCCGCACGGCGTTGAGCAGGTAGCGCAGCTCGCCGGCCGGCGCGTGGCCGGACACGTGGACCAGCGCCATCGACTTGTGGATCACCGTGGCGCCCAGGCGGGAGAGCCCGTTGATGACGTTGCCGACCGACGTCTCGTTGCCCGGGATGAGCGAGGACGCGAGCAGGATCGTGTCGTCGGGCACGATGCGGATCGTCTGGTGGTCGCGGTTGGCCATCCGGGACAGCGCCGACAGCGGCTCCCCCTGCGAGCCGGTCGAGATGAGCAGCACCCGCCGCGACGGCATGGCCTCGGCGTCCTTGAGGTCGATCATCAGCCCGTCGGGCACGCGCAGCACGCCGAGCTCGCGGGCGATCTGCATGTTGCGCACCATCGAGCGGCCGACGAGCGCGACGTGCCGCTCGGCCTCCACGGCGGCGTCGAGCACCTGCTGCACGCGGTGCACGTGAGAGGCGAAGCAGGCCACGATGATCCGGCCCTGCGCCTTCTGGATCACGTCGGCGACCACCCGGCCGACGTCGCGCTCGGACGGGATGAACCCGCCGACCTCGGCGTTGGTCGAGTCGGCCAGCAGCAGGTCGACGCCCTCGTCGCCGAGGCGCGAGAAGCCGGGCAGGTCGGTGAGCCGGCCGTCGAGCGGGGTCTGGTCCATCTTGAAGTCGCCGGTGTGCAGCACCGTCTGCCCGCCGACGCGGATGGCCACCGCGAGCGCGTCGGGGATGGAGTGGTTGACGGCGAAGAACTCCAGGCCCCACTGGCCCACGCCGACCTTCTGACCCTCGGTGACCCGGCGCAGGTCGGCCTTGATGCGGTGCTGGTCGAGCTTGGCTGACACCAGGGCCAGCGTCAGCCGCGAGCCGTAGACGGGGATGTCGCCGCGCTCGCGCAGCAGATAGGGCAATGCGCCGATGTGGTCCTCGTGGCCGTGGGTGAGTACGACCGCGTCGATGGCGTCGAGCCGGTCCGCGAACGCCGACCAGTCGGGCAGCGTGACGTCCACGCCCGGGGAGTTGGTCTTGCCGAGCAACATGCCGCAGTCGACGACGAGCAGGCGACGGCCGTGCTCGAACATGGTCATGTTGCGGCCGATCTCCTTGATGCCGCCGAGTGCGACGACACGCAGGGCGCCGGAGGCGAGATCGGGAGGAGCGGCGAGGCCGGAGGTCGCCGACGAAGTCATGGGTCGAGGCTATCGTCCGGAGGCATGGCCGTGACCAGTGCTCTCGACGCCGGCGACATCACGAAGGTCGGCGTGGTGGTGATCGTCGCGTTGGTGCTGATCGGCGCGCTGCTCAGCCTGATCGTCACCGCGCTGCTGGGCCGGCTGCTGGTGCTGGCCGTCGTCGTCGCGCTCGCGATCGTGGTGTGGGTGCAGCGCACGTCGGTGGAGCACGCGTTCACCAGCAAGGCCTGCAACCTCGACACGACGTTCTTCGGGGTGCATCTCGACCCGCCCGACGCCGTGCGTCAGGCCTGCACCGCGAAGTCGTAGGGGGCGTCAGCTCTCCCGGCGGCCGCGCCGGCTGCGGCGCCCCTGCCAGTAGTGCACCGCGACCGGGACGAGCCCGAGCACGACCACCACCACGACCAGGATGTCGATCCAGTTCTTGTGCTCGCGCACCCAGCCGACATGCCCGAGCGCATGCCCGAGCAGCAGCACGCCGTCGGCCCACACGACGCCGCCGACCACGCTGTACAGCGCGTAGAGCGAGAACCGCATCCGGCCCACGCCGGCCAGCACCGTGGCCACGGTGCGCACGATCGGCACGAACCGGCCGATGAGGATCGTCCAGGAGCCGAAGCGTTGGAAGAAGGCGTGCGAGCGCGTGACGTACTCGGGTTTGAACAGCCGCGAGTTCGGGCGGTCGAACACCACGGGCCCGGCGCGGTACCCGATCCCGTAGCCGACGAGGTTGCCCAGGACTGCGGCGATCGGCGCGACGACGAGGAAGGCGCCCAGCGACGTGCTGATCGTGCCCGTGGCCAGGCTGATGCCGGCGGCGAACAGCAGCGTGTCGCCGGGCAGGAAGAAGCCGATCAACAGCCCGCACTCGGCGAAGAGCACGATCGCGAGCACGAGCAGGGCACCGGAGCCGGACAGCAGCGTGTCGGGGCTGATCGGGTTGGCGAGGAGCACGGGGCGCGAGTCTACGGAGACCGGGTGGTGGGGCGGCTGTGCCACTCAGGGTGGGCAGACTGGGCCGCGATGGACGTCTCACCACGCCGGCTGCTGGGGCCGTGGCGGCTGCACCGGCGGCTGCGCGACGGCGTGGACCTCGGCACGATGACCGGCACGCTGACCCTCGCCGAAGAGGGCGACGCGATCCGCTGGGACGAGACGGGCGTGCTGCGCTGGGCCGGCCAGGACATCGTCGCCACCCGTTCCTACCTGCTGCGCCGCGGTGACGACGGGTGGTGGGTGCACTTCACCGACGGCCGCCCGTTCCACCCGTGGACGCCGGGCGAGCCGGTGACGCACCCGTGCGCCGCCGACCTCTACCGCGGGCTGGTGCGCCTCGACGGTCCCGACCGCTGGCGGCTGCTGTGGGACGTCACGGGTCCGCGCAAGGACCAGCGCATCCTCACCCGTCTGTCCCGCTGACCGGCCGTCGTCGGCCAAACAGGGTCAGCGCGCGGACCAGGCGGCCAGCAGCTGCGCCTCGCGCGCCGGCGCCAGCCCCGGCGTGCGCTCGGTCGGGCCCCAGCCGCCGGGCACCGAGCGCTGCCACGCCCACGTGTCGGCAACGGTGTCGGCCAGCGGGCGCCAGCGCAGCCCGGCCGCCTCGGCCGCCGCGTTGTCGTGGGCCCACGCGCTCGGGCCTATGGACGCCGGCATCCACAGCGGCACCTCGGTCCAAGCCGCGACGCCCTGGGCGACCAGCCACTCCGGGTCGACGTAGGTGAACCGCGCGTGCGCACCGGTGGCCGCCACGCAGGCGGCCAGCAGGGCGGCCCGGGTGTCGCGCGCGTGGGGGCCGGCGCACTCGAACACGCCGGGCGCCGCGGACAGGGCGAACCGGGCGAGGTCGCGGGCGTCGATCACCGCCACCGGGTCGTCGGCCGGCCCGGGCGCCAGCACCTGTCCGCCGCGGGCCACCCGGTCGAGCCACCACGGCAGCCGGCCGACCGCGGAGTCGTCCGGCCCGACGATGCAGCCGGCCCGCAACACCGACGACCGGTCCGCGCCGAACGCCCGCTCGACGGCCAGCTCGCAGCCCACCTTCAACCAGCCGTAGGACGTCCGCTCGTCGACGCCCTCGGGCAGGGCGTCGCGGGTTGCGTCCGGATCCCCGTCCCAGGCGCCGCGCGCGTGGTAGTCGGCGTCCTCCGGCCAGCCCGGGAAGGCGTTGATCGACGACACGAACGCGTAATGCCCGCACGAGCCGGCCAGGGCTTCGGCGCTCAGCGTCACCTCGGCGGGCACGTACCCGCAGGTGTCGACCACGACGTCGAACTCCCGGCCGCGCAGGGCGTCGAGGTCCTGCGCGACGGTGCGGTCGCCCGTCACCTGCTCGACCCCGTCCGCAGCGGCACCGGAACGCCCGCGGTTGAACACCGTCACCTCGGCGCCGGCGGCCAATGCCTCGCCCACCATCGCCCGGCCCAGGAACACCGTCCCGCCGATCACCAGAACCCGCATCGCGTTACTCGATCACGAACCGCGGACCCGGCGGTAGCGGTGTTCGCGCAGCGCGTACGGCCGGTGCGGGATACTGGCCAGCCGAACCCGGCCGCACTGTGTCAGGAGAACCGATGCCGATCGCCACGCCCGAGGTCTACGCCGACATGCTCGACCGCGCGAAGTCGGGCGGGTTCGCCTACCCCGCGATCAACTGCACGTCCTCGGAGACGGTCAACGCCGCGCTCAAGGGCTTCGCCGACGCGGGCAGCGACGGCATCATCCAGGTCTCCACCGGTGGCGCCGAGTTCGGTTCCGGGCTCAACGTGAAGGACATGGTCGTCGGCGCCGTGGCGCTGGCCGAGTTCGCCCACGTCGTCGCGGCGGAGTACGACATCAACGTCGCCCTGCACACCGACCACTGCCAGAAGGAGAAGCTCGACGCCTACGTGCGCCCGTTGATCGCGATCTCCCAGGAGCGGGTGGACGCCGGCCGCAACCCGCTGTTCCAGTCGCACATGTGGGACGGCTCGGCCGTCGAGTTGACCGAGAACCTCGACATCGCCGCCGAGCTGCTCGAGAAGGCGGCCCGCGCGCGGATCGTCCTCGAGCTCGAGATCGGCGTCGTCGGCGGCGAGGAGGACGGCGTCGTCGGGGAGATGAACGAGAAGCTCTACACCGCGCCGGGCGACGCTGTGCGCACCGCCGAGAAGCTCGGCACGGGGGAGAAGGGCCGCTACCTGCTCGCGGCGACGTTCGGCAACGTCCACGGCGTCTACAAGCCGGGCAACGTGAAGCTGCGCCCGGAGATCCTCAAGGACCTGCAGGACGAGGTGGCGAAGAAGACCGGCAAGGACGCGCCGTTCGACCTCGTTTTCCACGGCGGGTCGGGCTCCACGCTCGACGAGATCCGCGAGGCCGTCTCCTACGGCGTCGTGAAGATGAACGTCGACACCGACACGCAGTACGCGTACACCCGCGAGATCGCCGGCCACATGTTCACCAACTACGACGGCGTGCTCAAGGTGGACGGCGAGGTGGGCAACAAGAAGGCCTACGACCCGCGCTCCTACCTCAAGCTGGCCGAGCAGGGCATGGCCGCGCGCGTCGTCGAAGCCTGCGAGGCGCTGCAGTCGGCCGGCACGTCACCCACCGCGAAGTAGCGGACGGACCCGCGCCCCCCACCCTCCGATGAGTGGTGCGGTCCGGTCCTCAGTGGTGCGAAATTCCGCACCACTGAAGCCCGAACCGCACCACTGACCAAGGACGGGGCGGGCACCGCGCGCCGCTCGGGGCGGGAGAGGGCAGACTCACCGGCATGACGCACCACGGCGACCTGCTCAACCCGCCCACCCGGCTGCCGGTGGACCCGGCCGTCGCCCGCCTCGACGCCGGCGACGACCTCGAGTCGGTGGCCGCGGCGTTCCCCGCGTCGTCGGCAGCATGGGCGGCCCTCGCGCAGCGCGCCCTGGTGAACGGGCGGGCGGTGGAGGCCTACGCCTACGCCCGCACCGGCTACCACCGCGGCCTCGACGCGCTGCGCCGGGCCGGCTGGAAGGGCCAGGGCCCGATCCCGTGGGCCCACGAGCCGAACCGCGGATTCCTGCGCGCGCTGTCGTGCCTGATGAAATCCGCGGCCGCCATCAACGAGTCGGCGGAGGCGGCGCGCTGCGCGCAACTGCTCGCCGACAGCGACCCGCAGGCCGCCGCCGCGCTGGAGCACTGACCCCGCCGCGCCGCGCGCTCCGCCCGAGCGACCTTCGGTCCCGCCGGTCAGCGCAATCGGGCCTTCTGCACCTTGCCCATCGCGTTGCGTGGCAGGGCATCGACGAAACGGACGGCGCGGGGCCGCTTGTGGACCGACAGCTGCGTGGCCACCTGTTCGATCAGGCTCGCCTCGTCGACGCCGTCGGCGACCACGTAGGCGACGATGCGCTGGCCGAGGTCGGCGTCGGGTTCGCCCACCACCGCCGCCTCGCGCACCGCGGGGTGCGCGAGCAGCGCGGCCTCGACCTCCCCGGCCCCGATGCGGTAGCCACCGCTCTTGATCAGGTCGTCCTTGGTGCGCCCGACGATGCGGTGGTTGCCCTCCGCGTCGGCCTCGGCGGCGTCGCCGGTGGCGAACCAGCCGTCGGCGTCGACGGGCGGGTCGGGCCGGTTGAGATACCCGTCGAACAGCGTCGCGCCGCGGACCTGCAGGTCGCCGATGGTGCCGGCCGCGGCGACGGCGCCGGACTCGTCGAGGATGCGCGACTCGACGCCGGCGACGGGGCCGCCCACCCAGCCGGGATGCCGGGGGCCGTCGGCGCGGGCGGCCAGCGTGATCAGGGTTTCGGTCATCCCGTACCGCTCGACCGGCCCCTGGCCGGCCTGTTCGCGCAGCGCCTCGAACACCGGCGCCGGCAGGCCCGCGCTGCCCGACACGAGCAGCCGCGCGCCGCGCAGCGCCGCGGCCGCGGCCCGGTCGCCGGCGATCCGGCCCCACACGGTGGGCACCCCGAAGTACAGCGTGCCGCCCGCGTCGGCGTACGCCTGCGGCGCGGGCCGGCCGGTGTGCACCAGCGGACTGCCGGCCCGCAGCGCCCCGAGCACGCCGAGGATCAGGCCGTGCACGTGGAACAGGGGGAGCCCGTGCACCAGCACGTCGTCGGGCCCCCACTGCCACGCGGTGCGCAGGCCGTCGAGGCCGGCGGCCACCGCAGCCCGCGAGAGCACCGCGCCCTTGGGGGCGCCCGTCGTTCCCGAGGTGTACATGATCAGCGCGGTGCCGCCGTCGGGTTCGGCCCGGGAAGCGTCGCCACGTGCGGCGACGTCGACGGGTACGGCCTCGACGGCGACGTCGTCACGTGGGGCGCCGAGCCACAGGGCGGCGCCCGAGTCGGCGAGCAGGTGGCCGCGCTCGCGCGGGCCGGAATCGGGCGGCACCGGCACCGCCGGCACCCCGGCGAGCAGCGCGCCGACCACCGCGACGACGGTCTCGAGGGTCGGCGTCGCGGCGACGGCCACCACCGGCGCGCCGGCGATGCGCGCAGCCACCGCGCCCGCCGCGGCCCGCAGCTCGGCTCCGTCGAGGCTCCGCCCGGCCACCGTCACCGCGGGGAGGTCGGCGGGCAGCAGCGGCACGGCGTCCACCGTAGGGCGTCACCGCGGTCGTCTACCCTTCTCACGGCCGTAGTCGACGAGGCGGACGAGGTGATGAGATGCCCGCGGTCGTACTGGTCGGCGCTCAATGGGGCGACGAGGGCAAGGGCAAGGCCACCGATCTGCTCGGCAGCCGGGTCGGCGCGGTGGTCAAGTTCAACGGCGGCAACAACGCCGGGCACACCATCGTCATCGACGGTGAGAAGTACGCGCTGCACCTGCTGCCCAGCGGCATCCTGACCCCCGGGTGCGTGCCGGTGATCGGCAACGGCGTCGTCATCGACCTCGAGGTGCTGTTCGAGGAGATCGAGGGCCTGCAGGCCCGCGGGGTCGACACGTCGAAGCTGGTCGTCAGCGGATCGGCGCACGTCATCCCGTCCTACAACCGCACGCTGGACAAGGTGACCGAACGCTTCCTCGGCAACTCGAAGATCGGCACCACCGGCCGAGGCATCGGCCCCACCTACGCGGACAAGATGGCGCGCATCGGCGTGCGGGTGCAGGATCTGTTCGACCCCGATGTCCTGCAGGCCAAGGTGTCCGGCGCGCTAGAACTGAAGAACCAGGTGCTGGTCAAGATCTACAACCGCAAGGGCTTCGACGTGGCGGCGGTCGTCGACGAGCTCTCGGCCTACACCGAGCGGCTGCGCCCGATGGTCACCGACACCTCGCTGCTGCTCGAGCAGCTGCTCGACGAGGGCAGGACGGTGGTGCTCGAGGCGGGGCAGGCCACCTTGCTCGACGTCGACCACGGCACCTACCCGTTCGTCACCTCGTCCAGCGCGACGGCCGGCGGCGCGTGCACCGGCAGCGGCATCCCGCCCACGCGGATCAGCCGGGTCATCGCGGTCATCAAGGCCTACACCACCCGCGTCGGTGAGGGCCCGTTCCCGACCGAGCTGCTCGACGACATGGGCGAGCGGCTGCGCGACAACGGTGCGGAGTTCGGCACGACCACGGGCCGCCCGCGCCGGTGCGGCTGGTTCGACGCGGTGATCGGGCGTTACGCCACCCGCATCAACGGCGTCACCGACTTCGTGCTCACCAAGCTCGACGTCCTCACCGGCATGGCCGAGGTGCCGGTGTGCGTCGCCTACGACATCGACGGCGAGCGCCACGACGAGTTGCCCACCGACCAGGCGCTGTTCGCCCGGGCCAAGCCGATCTACGAGACGTTCCCCGGCTGGGACGAGGACATCTCGAAGGCCCGCACCCTCGACGACCTGCCCGCCAACGCCCGCGCCTACGTCAGCGCGCTGGAGGACATGATCAAGGCGCCGATCTCGGCCATCGGCGTGGGCCCCGGCCGCGACGAGACCATCGCTGTCCGCGACCTCCTCGACTGACCCCCCGCGGTCTCTTCTTGCACGCCAGTACGACCACATTTCGGTTCCGAAACCGGTCGTACGGAACCGGGAGCTGAGTCGACGGGGCACCCTGGAGGGTATGCGCCGCACCGCCGCCAGCCTGCCCGCCGCCCTGGCCGCGGCCGCCCTGCTCGCCGCGTGCACGAGCAGCGGGGGCGGCGACGGCGGCGCAACCGCCCCCGGCACGGCGGGCCGCTCGGCGGCCACTTCTGCGCCGGGATCGACGGCCGGATCGACATCGTCAACGGCTTCGGCCGGCTCGGTGGCCGACTGGCCCACCTACCACCGCACCCTGGACCGGACGGGTGTGGCCACCGGCATGCCGAAGGCCACGGGCACGCTCACCGCGCTCGTCAGAGCGAAGCTGGACGGTGCGGTGTACGCCTCGCCCATCGTGGTCGGCGGCCGCGCGATCGTGGCCACCGAGCACGACGTCGTGTACGCCTTCGACCGGACGTACCACCAGGTATGGAAACGCAAGCTCGGCTCTCCCTCGCCCGCCGAGGAGCGGCAGTGCGGCGACATCACCCCGCTGGGCATCACCGGCACGCCGGTGTACGACGCGACGACGAAGCTGGTCTACCTGGTGACCGAGCTGTCCGGCACGGTGCGGCATCAGCTCGTGGCCCTCGACCCCGCCACGGGCACGCCGCGCTGGTCGCGCACCGTCGACCTGCCCGGGGTCAGCGCCCGCGACATGCAGCAGCGCGGTGCGCTGTCGGTCGCCGGCGGCCGGGTGTGGGTGCCGTTCGGCGCGCAGGCCGGCGACTGCGGCGACTACAAGGGCCGCCTGGTCGGCGTCCGGCTCGACGGCCGCGGCGCGCCCGTGTCCTACAGCCCGCCGACGAAGCGCGGCGGCGGCATGTGGAACCCGGCCGGCCCCACGCTCGGCCGGGACGGCAAGCTGCTGGCCGTGTCGGCCAACGGCGCGGCCTTCCCCGGCGACGCCTACGACCACACCAACTCGGTGCTGCGCCTGGACGCCGACGCGAAGCTGCTCGACGCGTTCGCGCCGAGCGACTGGGCCGTCAACAATCGCGACGACGTCGGCCTGGGTTCGCAGGCACCGGTGCCGGTCGGCACGAAGTGGCTCGTGCTCGGCGGCAAGTCCGGCCCGGTGTACGTGCTGCGCCAGGACCGCCTCGGCGGGATCGGCGGGCAGGTGTCGGTCAAGGACATCTGCAAGTCCTTCGGTGGCGCGGCGGTGTCCGGGTCGACGGTGTACCTGCCGTGCACCGACGGCGTGCGGGCCGTGCGGGTCGACGGTGCCGGGACGCTGCATGTGCTGTGGCACGCCAAGGAGTCGATCAACGGCTCGCCGATCGTCGGCGGCGGGCGGGTCTGGGTGCTCGACTACGACGCCGGCGTGCTGCACGCCCTCGACCCGGCCACCGGCAGGAGCGCGGCCCAGGTGGGGGTGGGCGTCGCGAACCGGTTCGCCACCCCGGCCGCGGCCGGCGCCGACGTCCTCGTCCCCACGCTGGCCGGGCTGTCGGTCGTGCGCACCTCCTGACCGCCGCCGTCCCTTGTCTCAGCTCGGTACGACCGGTTTGCCGCCGGAAAAGTGGTCGTACCGGCGTGCAAGAAGGGACGGCGGATAGGCTCGGGCGCGTGCGAGTGCTCGTCGTCGGTTCGGGTGCTCGCGAACATGCGCTGTGCCTGGCGCTGGCGGCCGACCCGGCGGTGCTGTCGCTGGTATGCGCGCCGGGCAACGCCGGCACGGCCACCGTGGCCGAGCAGTACGAGCTCGACGTCGCCGATCCGCAGGCCGTGGCCGAGCTCGCCCAGCAGCTGCGCGTCGACCTCGTGGTGATCGGCCCGGAGGTGCCCCTGGTGGCCGGCGCCGCCGACGCCGTGCGCGCGCGGGGGATCGACTGCTTCGGCCCGACGGCCGAGGCCGCCCGCCTCGAGGGCAGCAAGGCCTTCGCCAAGGAGGTGATGGCCGCGGCCGGCGTGCCCACCGCGCGGGCGGCGGTGTGCACCACGCCCGAGCAGGCCGCGGCCGCGCTCGACGACTTCGGCGCCCCCTACGTGGTGAAGGACGACGGGCTGGCCGCCGGCAAGGGGGTCGTCGTCACCGACGACCGGGCGGCCGCCCTCGCGCACGCGGCGGCCTGCGAACGGGTGGTCATCGAGGAGTACCTCGACGGCCCGGAGGTGTCGCTGTTCTGCGTCACGGACGGGACGACGGTGGTGCCGCTGGTCCCCGCCCAGGACTTCAAGCGCGTCGGCGACGGCGACACCGGCCTGAACACCGGGGGCATGGGCGCCTACGCGCCGCTGCCGTGGCTGTCGGTGGACACCACGAACGAGATCGTGCGCGCGGTCGCCCTGCCGACCATCGCGGAGATGGCGCGCCGGGGTACGCCGTTCGCCGGGCTGCTCTACGTCGGCCTGGCGATCACCTCGGCCGGACCGCGGGTCGTGGAGTTCAACGTTCGCTTCGGCGACCCGGAGACGCAGGTGGTGCTGGCCCTGCTCGAGTCACCTCTCGGCGGCCTGCTGCGCGACGCCGCGACCGGCGTGCTGGACACGCACCGCCCGCTGCGCTGGCGCGACGCCGCGGCCGTCACCGTGGTGATCGCGGCCGAGGGCTACCCCGGGCCGCCGCGCACCGGCGAGGTGATCACCGGCGCCACCGACGCCGCCGGGGTCGTGCACGCCGGCACCCGCCGCCGCGACGACGGAGCCGTGGTGTCCGCGGGCGGTCGGGTGCTCTCCCCGACCGGCCTCGGCGCGACGCTCGCCGAGGCGCGCGAGAACGCCTATTCACTCGTCGCGAGCCTGCACCTGCCCGGCGGGCAGTTCCGTTCCGACATCGCGCTGCAGGCCGTCGCCGACGGCACCGGCGGCTGAGCACCGAGCCGCCTACCCTGGCTCCATGGGCGACGACGTCGACTTCGTGGTCGGCGCCGACGCGCCCGACCAGCAGGAGGACGACGCGCCGCCGGGTGGCTCCGGCCGGTACCGGGCGCTCGTCCTGCTCGGCGTGCTGGTGATCGCGGTGGCCGTGATCACGATCGTGGCGCGGCAGCGCAGCCGCACCGAGCACCGCGCGGCCCCCTCCTCGACGCCGTCCCTGCCCGACATGCGCACCCTGCCGACCGTGGCCCTCACCCCGGGCCCGCCCGTGGCGACGAACGGCCCCGCGAGCTGTCCGGGCGCGGACGCGTGCACGATCACCTACGACCTGCCGGACGCGGTGCTCGCCGCCGTGCACGCCCGGTTCCCGCACGCCACCTTGACGGCGGGACGCACCCGGCTCGCCACTTCGGCTGGCCGGCCGTCCGCCGTGTGGGAGCGCACCGTGCAGTTCCAGGACGACAAGGTGACGCTCGTGATCGTGGTCGGCGAACCGGGCGACCGGGAGGGCGCCGTCCCGGTCGGCGCTCGCATCCTCATCCGGCCCATCTCCGACGACCAGTACCTCAGCGTGCGGGCAGCCGCCGACCGAGGTGCCGCGCTGCCCGGTTACGCCGTGCTGGAGTCGTTGCTCGACGACAACCGGTTGCTGGCCGCATGAGCGATCGCGAGCCGGTCGACTTCGTGGTCGGCGGTGCCGAGCCGCCGCCGGAAGTGCCGGACGACCTCGTCATCGAGCCGCGCCGTCCCGACCCGCGCCTGCGCTGGACCCTGGCCGGTGCCGCCGTCGTGCTCGCCGGCATCGCCCTCGTGGCCGGCCGGGCCGGTGGCCACCACGCGGCCGCGACGCCGAGCGCGTCGTCCACGCCCACCGTCTTGGTCTTCGTCCCGCCGCCCGACGTCGTCGGCCTCACGCCGCGGGCCCGCGTGCCCGAAGGCAATCGCACGACCCGGCCGCCGGCCGACTGCCCCACCGACGCGCAGTGCCACGAGGACGACCGCGCCGTGCCGGACGGAGCGGTCTCGGCGCTCGACGCGCGGTTCCCGGCGGCCCGGCTGACATCGGTGTCCAGCCTGCTGGCCAACCGCGCGGGCCGCTTCGAGCCCGATCTCGTCCGCCGGACGCTGCACCTGCGCGCCGGGTCCACGGACATCGCCGTCAGCATCCGCAAGCCCGAGCGCGGCGACGCCACCTCCTACGCGCTCACCCGCACCGCCCGGCTGGCCCGCACGCGACTGGTGCACGTGGGCGCGGCGTTCACCGTGACCGTCGTCGTGACACAGGACGGTTCGACGCCGCCGCCGTCGCGCCGCACACTGACGAGCGTGGCGACCGACGAACGACTGGTGGCGCCGCGGTGATCGAATTCGATGACGTGGACGGCGCCGAGGCGGGCGTCGAGGAGGAACTCGACCAGCCGCCGCCGCGCGGGCTGCCGTTGGGACCCAGGGGCCGGCGGCTGCTGGCCGGGCTCGGCGTGCTCGCGGTGGGCGCCGCGGTCGTCGGCTACGCCCGGCTGTCCGGTGGCGCCCGCGCGCACCCGGCGGCCCGGTCCTCGGCCACCACGAGCACCCACGTGCCGCTGCCGGCCACCGTCTCGCCCGCCTCGCCGGGGCTGCTGATCGAGCACCTGGACAACCCCCGCGGGGCGCGCGACGGCGTCGAGCTGAGAATGCCCGCCCACCTGGACGCCCCGCCGTGCCCGCCCACGGGCGCAGAACAGCTGTTCTGCGCTGCCGGGCACGCCGTGCCGGCGCCGTTCGCGCTGGCGGTGCACGCCCGGTTCCCGCACGCGACCCACCCGTCGATGACGACGGTGCTGACGCGGGGCGGCCCGCCGAGCCGGCCCCGGCTGTTCACGCGGCTGTACCGGGGGCACGCCGGGACGGCCACCCTGGTGGTGCTCGTCTCGCGCGGTGCGACCGGCGACGACGTGGCACCGATCGCGCTCAACGACGGTGACCGCACGATCGTCTACACCCGCCACGACATCGGTGGGTTCACCGTGCAGGCGCAGCTGACCGGCCCGCAGCGCGAGAACGCCCCCACCTCCCGCATGGCCGCGCTGGTGGCCGACGCGCGGCTCGTCGGCGCCTGAGCACGCGGGACAATGGCCGGGTGAAGCCCGCGATCCCCGACGTCCTCGCCGACCGTTACGCCTCCACGGCCATGGCCACGGTGTGGTCGCCCGCCCACAAGGTGGTGCTGGAGCGCCAATTGTGGCTGGCCGTGCTGCGCGCCCAGGCCGAGCTCGGCGTCGAGGTGCCCGACGGCGCCGTCGACGCCTACCAGGCGGTGGTCGAGCGCGGCACCGGCGCCGTCGACCTCGCCTCCATCGCTGCCCGGGAACGGGTGACCAAGCACGACGTGAAGGCGCGCATCGAGGAGTTCGCGGCCCTGGCCGGCCACGAGCAGATCCACAAGGGCATGACCAGCCGCGACCTCACCGAGAACGTCGAGCAGCTGCAGGTGCGCTCGTCGCTGCGCCTGGTGCGCACCAAGACGCTGGCCGTGCTCGCCCGGCTGACCCGGCGCGCGGCCCAGTACGACGCACTCGTGCTGGCCGGCCGTTCGCACAACGTGGCCGCGCAGGCCACCACGCTGGGCAAGCGGTTCGCGTCGGCCGCCGACGAGCTGCTGGTGGCCCTCGACCGCGTGGACGAGCTGATCGCCCGGTACCCGTTGCGCGGCATCAAGGGCCCGGTCGGCACCGGGCAGGACATGCTCGACCTGCTCGACGGCGACGTCGGGAAGCTGGCCGCCCTGGAGGCCCGGGTGGCCGAACACCTCGGCTTCGAGCGGGTGCTCACCAGCGTGGGCCAGGTCTACCCGCGCTCGCTCGACTGGGACGTGCTGTCCGCGCTGGTGCAGGTGGCCGCCGCCCCCTCGTCGTTCGCCACGACGCTGCGGCTGATGGCCGGCCACGAGCTGGTCACCGAGGGGTTCAAGCCGGGCCAGGTGGGCTCGTCGGCGATGCCGCACAAGATGAACACCCGGTCCGCGGAACGGATCAACGGCTTCGCGGTGCTCCTGCGTGGCTTCGCCTCGATGGCCGGTGAGCTCGCCGGCGCCCAGTGGAACGAGGGCGACGTGTCGTGCTCGGTGGTGCGCCGGGTCGCGCTGCCCGACGCCTTCTTCGCCGTCGACGGGCTGCTCGAGACGACGTTGACCGTGCTCGACGACTTCGGTGCGTTCCCCGCGGTGATCGAGCGCGAGCTGGACCGTTACCTGCCCTTCCTGGCCACGACCAAGGTGCTCATGGCGGCGGTGCGTGGTGGTGTCGGGCGCGAGCGCGCGCACGAGGCGATCAAGGAGAACGCGGTGGCCGTGGCGCTGGAGCTGCGCGAGAAGGGCTCCGAGCGCAACGACCTGTTCGAGCGGCTGGCCGCCGACTCGCGGCTCGGGCTCTCCGCCGACACGCTGGCCGGGCTGCTCGCCGAGCCCCTGACCTTCACCGGCGCCGCCCGTGAGCAGGTGGCCGCGCTCGTCCACCGCGTCGACGACCTGCTGGCCGCCGCCCCGGACGCCGCGCTCTACCAGCCCGAGCCGATCCTCTAACGGGGGGCGCGGCCGGCGAGCCGGTCCGGGCGGCCGAGATTCCAGTAACCCTTGACGAAGATCGACTCGTGGGCGACGCCGCGGTCCTCCAGCACCGCGCGCAGCGCCACCGTCGCGCGGGTCTCGCCCATGAGGTAGCCGCGCCCCGACGCGTCGGGCAGCACCACCTCGCGCAGGGCCGCGGCGAGCGGTTCAGGACGGCCGGGCGGGGCGTCGCCGCGGTGCACCCAGCGCACGTCGGCCGCGGCCACCGGCAGCTCGTCGTCGGCGTCGCGGACCTCGATGACAGCGGTGGCCGGCTCGTCGCCGGGCAGTGCCTCGCAGATCGCCGCGATGGCCGGCAGCGCCGACTCGTCGCCGCACAGCAGGTGCCACGGCGCCGGGCGCAGCTCGAGCTTGCCGCGCGGGCCCTGGAAGTCCACCTCGTCGCCCGGGCGCGCCGCCCGGCCCCACGCCGCGCCGGGGCCGGCGCCGTGCAGCAGCACGTCGAGGTCGAGTTCGCCGGCCGCCGCCCGCGCGTGCCTGATCGTGTAGCGGCGCTTGACCCGACGGCCCGACTCCTCGCGCAGCAGCAACTCCACGTCCTGGGCCGGGCGGAAGGTTGCGTCCACCATCGCGTTCGCGGCGATCGTCACGCGGCGCATGCGCGGGGTGAGCTGCGCCGTGGCGACGACGCGGCCCCGGTGGGCGGGCGAGCGGCGCACGAGCGGGGCGGTCACGGACCGACCCTAGCCACGGCGCGCCGCGGGGCGGGCAATACCGTCGACACCACCAGCCGGTCCGAAACGAGACGGAGTTACAGATGACGACCGCCCTGACCAAGATCGCGTACACCACCGCCGCCACCGCGCACGGCGGCCGCGCCGGACACGTGACCAGCGCCGACGGCGTGCTCGACCTCGATCTCGCCCAGCCCGGGACGTCCGACGAGCCCAAGGCCAATCCGGAGACGCTGTTCGCCGCTGGCTATGCCGCCTGCTTCCAGGGTGCGCTGGCCAACCGGGCCAAGGCCCGCGACGTCGACACCTCCGGCTCGTCGGTCAGCGCCGAGGTCTCCTTCGGGCCCTCGGAGGACGGCGGCTTCGGGCTGGCCGTGGAGCTGACGGTGTCCATCCCCGGGGTCGATCCGGAGCAGGCCCGCGAGCTGGTCGAGCAGGCCCACCAGTTCTGCCCGTACTCCAAGGCCACCCGCGGCAACATCGCCGTCACCCTCACCGTCGCCTGATCAACCCCCCGGGGGGCTTGCGCGGGCCGCGCATGATGGGCCCATGGCCATCTCCGTGTTCGACCTGTTCACGATCGGCATCGGGCCGTCGTCGTCGCACACGGTGGGCCCGATGCGCGCCGCCGCCACCTTCGCCACCGGCCTGGCCGACGACGGGCTGCTCGAGCGGGTGACGCGGGTGCGGGTGGAGCTGTTCGGCTCGCTCGGCGCCACCGGGCACGGGCACGGCAGCGACCGTGCGGTGATCCTGGGTCTGGAGGGCGAGCTGCCCGAGACCGTCGACACCGCCACCGTGCCCGCGCGGGCGGCGGCCGTCCGTGAAGCGGGGCAGGTCCAGCTCCTGGGTAAGCAGCCGGCCGCCCTGGTCGACGACGACCTGGTGCTGCACCGGCGGGCCCGGCTGCCGTACCACCCCAACGGCATGATCTACCGCGCGTTCGACGCCACCGACGCCCTGCTGCGCGAGCGGACCTACTACTCGGTGGGCGGCGGCTTCGTCGTCGACGAGGCCGCCGCCGGGGCCGACCGCATCGTCGTGGACGAGACGCCCCAGCCCTTCCCGTTCCGCTCGGCCGTCGAGCTGCTCGTCCACTGCGCCGCCGCGGGGTTGCCGGTCAGCGCCGTGATGCTCGCCAACGAGCAGGCCTGGCGCACCGAGGGCGAGATCCGGGCCGGGCTGCTGCGGATCTGGGCCGTCATGCAGGATTGCGTCGAGGCGGGGTGGGCGCACGAGGGCACGCTGCCGGGCGGGCTGAAGGTGCGCCGCCGCGCCCCGGAGCTGTACCGACGGCTGCGCGAGCACAGCGGCGACCCGGCCGCGGGGCCGCCCGACCCGCTGCACGTCATGGACTGGGTCGACCTGTACGCGCTCGCGGTCAACGAGGAGAACGCCGCGGGCGGGCGGGTGGTCACCGCCCCGACCAACGGCGCGGCCGGGATCCTGCCGGCCGTCCTGCACTACTACTGGCACTTCTGCCGCGACGCCAGTGAGGACGGCGTGGTCCGCTTCCTGCTCTGCGCGGCCGCGATCGGCGTGCTCTACAAGGAGAACGCGTCGATCTCCGGGGCCGAGGTGGGCTGTCAGGGCGAGGTCGGCTCGGCCTGTTCGATGGCCGCCGGCGCGCTGTGCGAGGTCATGGGCGGCACGCCCGAGCAGGTCGAGAACGCCGCCGAGATCGGGATGGAGCACAACCTCGGACTGACCTGCGACCCGGTGGGCGGGCTGGTTCAGGTGCCGTGCATCGAGCGCAACGCGATGGCCGCGGTGAAGGCCATCAACGCCGCACGCATCGCGCTGGCCGGCGACGGCCAGCACATCGTCAGCCTCGACAAGGTCATCAAGACGATGCGCGAGACCGGCCGGGACATGAAGGTCAAGTACAAGGAGACGGCCCGCGGCGGCCTCGCCGTCAACGTCATCGAGTGTTGAGCCGGCCGGCCCGGCCCCACCTCACGCGGCCAGCGGGACGCCCTCGAGCGCCTCGGCGGGCACGTCGTCCTTCTTCACGTTGATCAGCACCAGCCCGATGATGATGGCGGCGATCCCGAAGAACGCCGCGGCCAGGAAGCCCTGACCGGACGCGTGTGCCTGGATCTCGGCCGACACGTGGTGGTACGGACCCTTGAAGAACGCCCGCGCCGCCGACTGGTCGCCGCCGGACAGCGAGTGGACGAACTTCGAGATGGCCTTGCTGTCGGGCCCGTTGCCGCCGGCGTGGCCGAGGAACTGCTGCACCTGCGGCGCGAGGCTCTTCGGCAGCGTGGCGAAGGCCTTGGCCTGATCGACCTTGTGACTGGCGGCGGAGTTGCGCCCGGCGGTGGCGGCGACGGTGGCCAGCACCGACAGGCCGATGGCGCCGCCGACCTGCTGGCCGACGTTGAGCATCGCCGACGCGATGCCGGCGTCGGTGTTGTGCACCCGCGCCACCGCGACCGTGGTCAGCGGCACGAAGATGCAGCCCATGCCGATGGCCATGACGATCATGCCGGGCAGGAACAGGTTCAGGTAGCCGGAGTCGGCGTCGACGGTGGAGTACCAGAACATGGCCGCGGTCAGCAACGCCGCGCCGGCGATGATCAGCGGCTTGGGTCCGAACTTCGGCATCAGCTTGGTCATCACCTGTGAGGTGATGCCGATGACGAACGCCACCGGCAGGAAGGAGAAGCCGGCCCGCAGCGCGGAGAACTGCATGACCTGCTGCACGAAGAAGGTCACGAAGTAGAACATGCCGAACATGCCGGCGCCGACGATGAGCATCACGAGGTAGGCGCCGCCGCGGTTGCGGTCGAGCACCACCCGCACCGGCATCATCGGGTCGGGGGCCTTCAGCTGCCAGAGGAAGAAGGCGATCAGCAGCACGATGCCGCCGACCATCGAGGTCATGGTGGTGGCGTTGGACCACCCGTCGGACGCGGCGTGGATGAAGCCGTAGACGATGCCGACCATGCCCACCACCGACAGCAGGCCGCCCAGGATGTCGAAGTTGCCCTTGTGCCGCTCGGACTCGTGCAGGTAGGCGAACGCGCCCGCGATCAGCACGAGGCCGATGGGCACGTTGACGAACAGCACCCACCGCCAGGACAGGTACTCGGTGAGGATGCCACCGAGCAGCAGGCCGAGCGCCGCGCCTGCCCCGGACACCGCGGCGTAGACCGCGAACGCGCGGGTGCGCTCCTTGCCCTCGGCGAAGGAGGTGGTGATCAGGGACAGGGCGGTGGGCGAGGAGATGGCGCCCCCGAGCCCCTGGATGATGCGCCCCACGAGGAGCATCTCGAAGTTGGTGGCGATGCCGCCGAGGAAGCTGCCGAGCGTGAAGAGCCCGAGGCCGACGCCGAACATCCGGCGCCGGCCGAGCAGGTCGCCCGAGCGCCCGCCCAGCAGCAGCAACCCGCCGAAGGCGAGGGTGTAGGCGTTCAGCGCCCAGGTCATCGACGTCTGGGACTTGTGGAAGTAGTCGCCCATGGTCGGCAGCGCGATGTTCACGATCGTCGCGTCGAGCACGACCATGAGCTGCGCGCCGGCGATGATCAGCAGCACGAGCCCGGGGTGGGCCGCGCGCCGTGGACCGTCGGGCGTGCGCCCGCGGGCGGCGGCCGGTTTGGTGTCCTTCGTTTCGGTCACCGGGAGCACTCCGTTCCGATCTGAGTCCTCACGCGGGATCGCCGATTTAGAGGACGCGGGCGTTCACTATTGGGGTACGGTATATCCACTGACTTAGGGAACGCAACCGTCTTTTATGACTGGCGGCGATCTCGCACGTCATCGTGGACGAGGGGTATGACAACGACGTGACGGCCACTTCGACATCGACGCACACCGCGGCGACGTCCGCCGGCGACGAGCCCGCGGAGACGTCGCACCGGCGTCGCGGCGCCGCCCTCGAGGACGCGATCCTCACCGCGGCCTACGCCGAGCTCATCGACGTGGGCTACACCGCGCTGACCGTCGAGGGCGTCGCCGCCCGCGCGCGCACCGGCAAGGCGAGCATCTACCGCCGCTGGCCGACCAAGGCCGCCCTCGTCCTCGACGCCGTCTGCACCGCCCTGCCCACGCCGGCCGACTGCGGGCTGGAGATGTCCGTGCCCGACGACATGAGCACGGTCGACGCGCTGCACGAGGTGGCCGGCATCATCGCCCGGATCATGTCGAGCCCGGCCGGCGACGTCATGCGCGCCATCAAGTTCGAGGCGGCGGCCGATCCCACGCTGGCCACCCTCATCGACGACCGGTTCCAGGCGCCGCGCCGTGCCGCCCTGCTGGCCCTACTGCGCCGCGGGGTGGAGCGCGGCGAGGTGCGCGCGGAGGCGGCCACGCCGCTCGTGGCCGACGTGCTGCCGGCCGTGCTGGTGCACCGCATGGTGATGCAGGGCGAGATCCTCGACGAGGCCGCCATCACCGAGATCATGGACCAGGTGCTCATCCCGCTGGTGTGCTGCCCCTGAGCGACGGTCGGGCGGCCGCTGGCGTCCGCGCGAGGGGTACTGTCCGCCCATCCCCCCTCGAAGCGGAACAGATAGGACACCAGCAGTGACCGATTCCAGTCCCAGCACGAACACGACCGAGGCCCGCACCGTCAGCCGTCGCGCCCTGCTCGCCGGAGCCGTCGTCGGCGGCGCGGGAGCGGCCTTCCTCGGCCGTGGCGTCGCGGCCGAGGCAGCGCCGGCCGGCCAGAACGGCCCGCACGGTCAGACCGCGCAGCTGACGATTCTCGGCAGCACCGACCTGCACGGGCACATCTACAACTGGGACTACTACAACGACAAGGAGTACGACGACTCCGCGCACAACGACGTCGGTGTCGCCAAGGTGGCCACGCTGATCAAGGCGATGCGCGAGGAGCGGTCCAACACGCTCACGCTCGACGCAGGAGACACCATCCAGGGCACGCCGCTGACCTACTACTACGCGGCCATCGACCCGATCACCGGCCCCGACGCCCCCAAGCACCCGATGGCCGTCGCCATGAACGCCATCGGCTACGACGCCGCCTGCCTGGGCAACCACGAGTTCAACTACGGCGTGCCGCTGCTGCGGGTCTTCGAGTCCCAGCTCAACCACCCGCTGCTCGGCGCGAACGCGCTGGAGTGGAAGAAGACCAAGCCGGCGTTCAAGCCGTACATCATCAAGCGCAAGCGGCTGCACGACTGCAAGGCCGCCGGCCACACGCCCACCCCGGACTGCGAGGTGCGCATCGGCATCGTGGGCTTCGTGACGCCCGGCTGCGCCATCTGGGACAAGGCCAACGTCGAGGGCAAGATCAGCTTCACCGGCATCGTCGAGGAAGCCAAGAAGATCATCCCGCGGGTGCGGGCGGCGGGCGCCGACATCGTCATCGTGTCCTGCCACTCGGGCGCGGACACGTCCTCGTCCTACGGTGACGCGCTGCCGTGGCCGGAGAACGCGTCCACCCTGCTCGCGCAGGAGGTGCCGGGCATCGACGCGATCCTCGTCGGGCACGCGCACGTCGAGATCCCGCAGCGCTACGTCGAGAACAAGAAGACGGGCCAGCAGGTGCTGCTGTGCGAGCCCTACTACTGGGGCATGCGCGTCGCCGTCATGGACCTCGAGCTCAAGCGCGGTAAGCGCCAGTGGCAGGTCTCGTCCGCGACGTCGACGCTGCTCAACTCGAACACCGTCGACGCCGACGAGAAGGTCCTCGCCCTGACCGCCGACGCGCACCAGAAGACGCGCGACTACGTCAACAGCGTCATCGGCACGTCGACCACCGCGATGAGCGCCGCCACGTCGCGCTACGAGGACACCGCGGCGATCGACTTCATCAACTACGTGCAGGCCGACGCGGTGAAGACGGCCTCCGGTACCGCGCTGCCCGTGCTGTCCATCGCGGCGCCGTTCAACCGGCTGGCCGCGATCCCGGAGGGTCAGGTGACGGTGCGCGACATCGCCGGGCTCTACATCTACGACAACACGCTGCTCGGCATCCAGTTCACCGGTGCGCAGGTGAAGGCCTACCTCGAGTACTCGGCACAGTACTTCAAGCAGGTCAGCGGCACGGGACCGTTCGCGCCCGACGACATCACCAACGCCGTCACCCCCACCGCGCCCACCGGCACCCCCGACTACAACTACGACATCATGGCCGGCCTTGACGCGTCCCTGACCTACGACATCGACATCGCCAAGCCCGTCGGCTCGCGCATCGAGAACCTGGCCTACGGCGGCAGCCCCGTCACCGACGACCAGCAGTTCGTGATCGCGATCAACAACTACCGCCAGTCCGGCGGCGGCGGCTTCCCCGGCGTCACCGCCGCGCCGGTGGTCTACAACGCCCAGGTGCCGATCACCCAGCTGCTCATCCAGTGGGTCACCGACCACGGCGTCGTCGACCCCAGCACGTTCTCGACGGACGACTGGAAGCTCGTCTCCGACGGCCAGCCGATCACCATCACCGGCTGAGCGCCGCGCGCCGCCCGCCGCTCCCTCGGTCAGTGGCGCGAGATCCGTTCAATGGCGCGACTTCTCGCCCCACTGACGCGAACTCGCGCCACTGAACGGGGGTGGCGGAGGGGGAGCGGCGGCGGCTCCCGGCGCTGTGAACCGCCGAAGCGGGGCTCTTGTAGGCTCGCTCCCCGGGTGGCACGGACGACCGAGCTGCTTTGGAGGCTTCGCCTAGTCTGGTCTATGGCGCCGCACTGCTAATGCGGTTTGGGTCACAAGCCCATCCCGGGTTCGAATCCCGGAGCCTCCGCGCTTTCCCTGTGTTGCGGGCCGGTAGAGTGGCCCGCTGGCACACCAGCGCCCGTAGCTCAACGGATAGAGCACTTGACTACGGATCAAGAGGTTGCAGGTTCGAGTCCTGCCGGGCGCACACTAAAAGGGCCCGTATTTACTGGGCCGTAGCGCCTGATTCTCTACCGGACGAGTGGACAATCCGGGTCTGGTCCGCAAACAGTCCGCAGCAGCTCGAGCCGACCTCATGGGATCCGCGACTTCGTTGAGCTGATCGTCGAACAGGTGTCCGTATAGATCGAGGGTCATCGTGGTGGACTGATGACCCAGCCTCGTCTGCACCACCTTCACGTTCGCGCCCGCGGCGATGGCCAAGGACGCTGCCGTGTGCCGCAGCGAGTGCGGCGTGATTCGGGTGGCTCGCGGCGTGGGCAACCAGGTGGATGACCGGGACGTCGTCGGCTGTGTGACATCCACGCGGTTCACGACGACCCATGCACGGCCTTCGTCCTGTCCCTTTGCGTGACCTACTGCTGTATCAACTTTCGTACTTGTCCTGCAACTTTGGTGCTCGATCTGCTGTATCAACTAGCCGGACGCTCAATGCCACGGGGGCGGCCGAGTCGCGACACGATCTTCGATCGCTGCGCTTCGGCACTCGACGAACTGCAGCGCTTCGGCGGCCTGCCGCGCCCGGCCGAGGCAGGCGGGATCTGGGACGACATCTGGCACCTCGAGGCGCACAACTCGACAGCCATCGAAGGCAACACCCTCGTCCTGCGCGAGGTCGAACGCCTGCTCGACACCGGGCAGGCCATCGACACCGCGAACTCCCTGACCGAACGAATCGGCTCCGGCGCCATCGCGGCCCGCGACCTACCGATCGAGCTCGCCCGGATCCACACCGCCTTCGAACGGATCCATCCGTTCATCGACGGCAACGGGCGAGCCGGTCGCCTCGCGCTCAACCTCATCCTGGTCCGGCTTGGATTTCCACCGGCGATCATCTTCAAGCGCGACCCGCGAGAAATATCTGACCGCGCTCGACCAGGCCGACAAGGGTGACAGCGGCCGGCTTGCCGAACAACTCGCCAGATCGGCCATCGACAACCCGCACCGCTTTGTCGTCCCCAACATCGCCGGCCCCGCCCGGATCGCTCCGCTCCCTCGAGGACTACGAACTCAGCTACGAGGCGCTTCGACAGGCTGCTCGACGCGGACGACTCGAGGCCCAGCAGGGCTCCGACGGCGTTTGGCGATCTAGCCGCCATGCCGTCGAGCAATACAAGGCCGCACGCCACCGCCGCGTCTGAGCTGCTGGCCGAACCTGACCGCGTCGGATGCGATCTGCCACGAACCGACTGGCTTCGCCGACATGAGGCGACGGTCGCCCTCAAACGCGTCAAGAGTCCAGGGCAAAACCCTTGATCAAGTTACCGGCTCTGCCGATGAGCCGGTGCGTCCGGCCAGTGCCGAGATTCAGTTGTCGTTGTCGGTCTCGCGCGGCTCTCCGTCAGACTCGAGAGGCGACTTCGCGTGGAAGGCGGGCCGAGATGGCCGAAAGTTATTGGGCTAGCCGAAATGCACGCCGGTCGCGTTGCTTTGGGCTTCGAGCAGGCGTGGGGCCCAGACTCGTCGTCGGCCTCGTGCTCTACCTAGTTACCTCGACTGGTACTTCGCATCCTGGGGTTCGCGGTTGTAAGGGCGGCTCATGTCGGTGGTTGTCGGCTCAATGCGGAGCCACCATGGTCGAGACGCGAACAGGGCGACGGCAAGAACTTGACGGTCAGTCGCTGTTGCTACTTCGATTCATCCAACCACGTCCAAGGATGAGCAGCACGAGACCCACGACACCCACCGCCAGGAACACCCGACAGGCCACGCGCACGACGGCTAGGTATCGAGCGTTGTAGCGATCGAAGAACGCTCGACGCTCTGGGGTGTCCCTCGCGCTGCCGGGACGCGTCGGGTTCGGAGTAGGTGGTACCCCGTGGCTCCGAGGTACAGCACGGAAGCCGGTCAGGACGCTCCCGGAAAACCGCCACCCGGGCATGCCACCGCCGACCGCTTCAAAGCGTGTGCATACGGACGGTCTACCCATCGCAGCGGCCCTACCGGCTGCTGTCCGCGCAGGCGGCTCTGGCCGGTAATCTGCTGGGTAGCGGCTCTACCGGATCTTGCGCGCCGGTCGGCTCTAGCCCGGCTCTGCCGGGATGGACTGCTGGGCTCATACCGGATCTGCCGCTAGTGACGCATCGGCTCGTACAGCGACGTCTACTTCGTCATCCAACGGCTACCGCACCTGATCTGCCGCGACAAGCGCCGTGGCTATCTGGCTCTGCCGCTGCTCGGAGTGCGTCGCTTGTCGCGGACGGCATCGAACGCATCCATGATGCGCCCGTTGCACGCCTCGGACACGCGGGTGCGCACTCGCTCTGATCAGCTGGTTGCCACTCGGCATCGGGCTGCCATGACGTGGCAATCTCGACGATCGCGCAGCCACTGGGGTGTTCTGGTCCCTGTTCGACAATCTCGACCTTAGCGGGCTGAAGATACAGGCGGCAGACGGGCGCTGCTCACGTCGCCGGGCCTCGAATCGCGCCACCGAGTCGGCTGAGCTCCGTTCGGACTGAGCCGCCCGTCCGAGGACCCGTGATCGATCACCGGCGCCGACGTCGACTAGACCGCTGACGAGCTCCGCGCTGCCGCGTCTCTGCCGCGTAGCGGCTCTACCGGCTCTGCCGCGTTGAGTGTGCGATAGCCGTCGATGTCGAGCAGGGTCGAGGCGGGAGTGCGCCGCGCAGATTGGTCGATTTGGGCCGGGTCGAAATACCGGTTCTACCGACGAGGGTGCCGCAAGTTCGTTTACTTCGGTCTTACCGGCAACGCCGCCTTGTCTCCTCCGATCCACGTTGCCTTTCGCCGAACGCTCGTGGCCACGCGGGGCTTCGCTTGACCTCGCAGGCAGCGCAGCGGATGAGTACGGTCACAGCACCCCTACGAGAGGTGATTGAGATCAGCGGACGCCAGCCGTTTCGTTTGCAGACGATGAATGGCCATACACACTGGCTCGCCCGACTGCTGAACCGTGCGGTGCTTCCCTCTGACGACGCGGCCACGGCGTCGCGAAAACGGTTGGCGACCGGTAGTCCGTTGGCCGTAGGCCTTCTCGCCATTCCCATCGGCGTCATGTACCTCGCCTATGGCGAGACCCTGGCGGGTTGGCTGTACATCGGGGTCGTGCTCTGGGTCTGGCTACAGGCCATGCTGTTGGCGTTCTATCACCGCCGCCTCGAGGTGTCGTTCTGGACGAGTGCAATCGCGTCGCTGCTCGGGCACCTGGCAATCATCATCGACCTGGGCGACATCGTGCACTCCGGAGCGATCGTCTTCTGGGATCTGGCATTCCCGGTTGCCACCGGCATCGTGTTCGTTCCGTGGCGAAGACTCGTCCCGTTGTTCGTCCTGTACGGCGTCAACGTCACGGTCGCGGTCGTGTTCGTCGGCTCCGACCGCAGCCGGTTGCCGCCCGGCCCAGAGAAGGCGATCTTGCTGGCCAACGTGCTCGGGCTATCGGTGTTGGCCGTCTCCATCATCGCCGTCTTTGTCAGCCAGCGGGACGTCGCCTTTCGGCTGCTGGCCGAGGAGCAGCGCAAGGTTCGAGCGCTGCTGCTCAGCATCCTGCCCGAGAAGATCGCCGACGAGCTCACCAAATCTCCGCACGTGATCGCCGAACACTTTGACGACGTCAGCGTGCTGTTCGCCGACGTAGTCGGATTCACCCCGTTGTCCGCCGGGATGACGCCGGTCGAACTCGTCGAGGTACTCGACGAACTCTTTGGCTGCTTCGACGACCTGGTCGATCAGGCTGGGCTGGAGAAGATCAAGACGATCGGCGATTGCTACATGGTCGCGGCCGGCGTGCCCGGACCGCGGGCCGACCACGCCGACGCTCTGGTGCATCTGGCGCTCGAGATGCAGCGGGCGTCAAGGGCCCGCGAGTTCGGCGCACACTGCCTGGAGATTCGCGTTGGCATCAACTCCGGGTCCGTAGTGGCCGGCGTGATCGGTCGCCGCAAGTTCAGCTATGACCTCTGGGGTGACGTGGTCAACCTGGCCAGCCGTATGGAGTCCCACGGAGCACCTGGCACCGTCCAGATCACCGAATCCACGTACGACCTGGTGAGGGACCAGTTCCACTGCATCTCGCGCACTGGCGTGGATGTCAAGGGTAAGGGCTCAATGCCGACCTGGGTCGTCGAATCGGCACGGACGATCGCCACGGGCAGGGAGGACGCGAAACGCGACTCACCGATGTAGCCGCCGATCGTGCTCTGTCAAGCACGACGCGTTCGTGCCTCGAAGCCGCCCAGCGAATCTGCGGCGAGCCGCTCACCGGATCCGCCCGGCGAGTGGATCGACCGGATTTGCCGCGAAGTGCGGGCGATAGCCGTCGTTAGGCGCGTCGCACCACGACTGTCACCGCGTGCAGATGGGTCTGTATGCGTTGATCAAACAACCGGCTTTGGCTCCCCTCTGTGTCAAGACGCGGCTGGGAGGTCGGTTCTAGGCTGGTCGGCGGCGGGTCCGGGAAGTGACTGATCCGAAGTGTCGATGTCGGGGTGTTAGTCGGCCACGCTGGATTGAAGAGTCGTCCCCGGGTGTCCTCCCGGGCTCGCCCCAAGTGGCCGCAGTGAATCAGCGACGAGCTGTCGATAGACGACATCGGACAGGCGCCGTTTGAGGCAGCGCATCGCTTCCATCGAGGTTTTGCCAGCGGCTTTCTTGCGGTCGAAGTAGGCGCGGCCTTCGGTGGGGTTGCGGAGCTGGACGACGGCCATCAGGTGCAGGACACGGTTGATCTGTCGGTTTCCGCCGCGCGACAGACGGTGGCGGACGTGATCGCCGGAGGAGGCATCGATCGGTGCGGTGCCTGTCCAAGACGCGAAATGCGCCCTGGGGGGAAAGCGGGTGATGTCGCCGACCTCGACGAGCAGGCGGGCAGCACCTGATGGGCCAATCCCATGCAGGTCGGTGAGCATCGTGCCGGTCTCGGCGAGCAGCGCTTTGAGCTCCTTGTCGGCGGCCTTCTTGCGGCCGTAGATCCGTTCGAGATCGCTGATCAACTCCGCAGCAACGCGGGTCCATCCCGATCACCACAGCGCTCACTGTTGATCTCCCCTCCACTCGAACCAGTTGACTGTTGTCCGAGCTGGGAGGGCACCGCTACTTCGAGCAGAGCAAACCCCTCTTGAGCCACTCCCCGCTCAGAGCGGCACCCGGTCCTCGCAGGCCAAATGAGAGCCACACGACCAAGCGTGGCAGCCGATGAGAGAGCAACGAACCGGGCACCTGGACCAAGCCTTGCCAGACCTGATCCTGCCGTCAATGAAACAAGTAGCCGATGAGCGCGCACGCGGTTCCACGCAGATGAGCGCGTGTGGGGGCCATTCCGATTCGGATGCGCGCCGGTCAGCCGGGGCGTGTCCCGCGTGTACCCGACCTGGGTCCAGTGTTCGTCGGTCCGGCGGGCGGAAGCGTCGTCGCTGTGACACACTTTCGGGCGTCTGACGGCGGTCGGCGACCCGTACACGGCTGGTCGCGACGGGCGTCATGGAGTGGGGAACGATGCGCGTAGTTCAAGGTCGGAAGGTCGTGCGCGCGGTGGGCGTCGCGGTTACCGGTGGAGTGCTTGCCGGGACGCTGACGGTCTCCGGCGGTGGAGCGGCGGAAGCGGCCAGCTCACCGGTCGCGACGGCCGCCGGAACAGGGGGGGTGATGATCCTCCCGCAGAACTGCACGAGCGAGGTGATCGAAGTCTCGGACATCACGACCTTGTCCCGTGTCACGTGCACCTGGGGCACAAACGCCACCGAGTCCAAGTTCGTCGTGCCCGCGGACGTGAGCAATGGCTTCTTGCACGTGGCGCTCAGAGGTGCCGACGGCCGCGGTGGCGGAGGTTTCCGCGACTCTTTCGAACGTGATGAGCATCTGAACAACGGGGGGAACGGTGCTTTGGTCACCGGCAAGGTCCCGGTCGTGACGAGGGGCTTCGGGATCACGTCAGATCGTGAGGTCAGGCCAGGCGAACACCTCTACCTGGAAGTGGGCGGTCGGGGCGGTCGCGCGGGCAACTGCTACGGCGGAAGCGGCGGATGGAACGGCGGCGCCGACGGCGGCGCGGACGACTCCTCCATATGCGGGCTCGGCGACTCCTATCCCGGTGGCGGTGGCGGCGGCGCGAGCGACATCCAGCGTCTGCCGCGGGAGACGGACGTCGGCGGGTGGCAGACCGTCCGCACCGCCAAATCGAGCATCGTGGTCGCCGGCGGCGGAGGTGGCGGCGGTGGACAGGCCCACTTCAGCGGCGCCGATTTCCTGGACTCCACCGAAGGTGCCGTCGGCGGAAATGCCGGGCAGGCCGGGAAGGATGGCGCCTTCGTGGCGGTTAGGCCCCTTGCGTTGAGTCCGAACCGCGGAGGCGGTCCGGGAACGAGTAACGCCGGTGGCCACCTCGGCCACCGCGCAACGACCAACAAGCCGGGGTGTAGCAGCGGCAATGACGGCCCGCTCGGCGGTTCCGGAGAGCTCGGACACGGTGGCGACGGAACGTCCGGCTACTCCCCGTTCTCGTTCAACACCGCCGGCCCGAGCGTTGCCGGCGGCGCCGGCGGCGGTGGCGGCGGCGGTCTGTACGGCGGTGGCGGCGGCGGTGGCGGTTACGGTTGCGAGGTCGACCACGCCCAGATCGCGGGGGCCGGCGGCGGCGGCGGCTCAAGTCTCCTACCGCCGATCGACGGCCACATCTCCGTCGACCAGTTGATAACACCCGTCGCGAATCATTCATTTGTCAAGATTTGGTGGGAGACGACAGACCTCCCCATCAACGGCTGAACCAAAGCGCCCCAGGCGATGCCGATCTTCGCCTGGCGCGGCCACACGACCGGCCCACGTTCGTCCGAACGTGGGCCGCGAGTGTGTTCGGCTCGATTCACGAACACCACCGCGTAGCGGTGCTACCGGATCTGCCGCGCAGCGGTGCTACCGGCTCTGCCGCTCTGCGTCCGAGACGCACGCTCACGCGCGCCGACGACAAGATGGCACCGGTCTGATGCACTGGACGGTGTGTATGCAGAGTTTCGGTCGCCGGTCGCCGGCGTTCAGTGCACTTGGGAGCGGCAGGCGTTCACAAGAACCCCACCGCTGATCATCCCAGACGGCTGCGTGGACCTCGTGTGGTTCTCCGACGGGCGGTTGGAGATTGCGGGTCCCGATACGGTGGCTCGCCGGGTTCAGGTCAATCTAGGATTAGAGATTGTCGGAGTCCGCCTGGCCACGGCGGCGGCTCGCCGTGTGCTCGGGGTGCCGGTCGGCGAACTCCGCGATCTGCAGCCGCCCCTGGTAGCAGTTGGCGGGGCATGGCAGCCGACCGTTCGTAAATTCGAGGAACTAAACGACCGCCCCATCTCGGATCGGCGCGAAGCACTGGTGACTCTGGCTGCCCGTGCCGTTGGCAGACCCAATGACGTGCTGGTGGAGGCTGCTGTCCGCCGTCTCGAGCGGTCGCCTGACATAAAGGTCAGCTCGCTCGCCGACGATATGGGAGTCAGCGCCAGGCAGTTGCAACGCCGCTTTGTCGACGAGGTTGGCTATGCGCCAAAGACCTTCGCGCGGATCGCGCGGTTGCGTCGACTCCTTTCCGTCGCCGCAACCGCGCCCGACCTAGCCTCGGCGGCTCTAACCTGCGGGTTCGCAAGCCAGGCGCATATGGCCGACGATGTGCGTGCCCTCACTTCGATGACTCCTGTCCGTTTTCTGGAAGACCGCCTCGGATGGAGCCCGTAGCGTCGAGTGCGTGAGCAGCAACCCCGATGTGGCGAGTCGGCACATCAGTCAGGTCATTCATCAGAGCCCCATTCGGGTCTACGAGTTCGCCTCGAATCCCGAGAATCTGCCAACCTGGGCGTCCGGGCTGGCCCGAAGTCACGTCACCTCTGACGGCGATCGCCTCATGGTCGACTCTCCGATGGGACAGGTCACGGTCCGATTCGTGCCTCCCAACGACCTTGGCGTGCTTGATCACGACGTCACCCTTCCATCGGGAACCACGGTCACCAACCCGGTCCGGGTGTTGGCCCACCCTGACGGAGCGGAAGTGTTGTTCACAGTCCGGCAGATCGAGCTCACCGACGAGGAGTACGAACGCGATCTCCGTTTGGTCAACGATGACTTGAAGCGACTCAAAGCGCTGATGGAGAACTGACATCTCCCAACGTCGCAAGTGGGTCAAGCCTCGCCCTGGATGGCAGACTCGCGGGCTGATGGTTCGAGCGGCGCGCCGAACAACGCGGCGGTGCGACCTGACGTTGTTGGACTGTCCGGTCAGGCGGGGACGTGAAGAACCGGACAGCCATCCTCAGCGACCGTGCCATTGACGAACGAGCAGTTCTTGATCGGTGCTCGCGAGGGACACCAACTCGGCGTAACTGCCGGGACTCACTCGAAACGAACTTCCCCCGCGCGACCTCCGCGCGAGCCGCAGCGGCAGGGTGCTTGCCAACGGCGCATTCGGCTCGCTCCGTCATGCAGGGCTTATAGGTACGCGAGCCGCAAATCCGCAAGGTGGACATGCCTCGGCTAACTAGTCCGGCGACCTGGTTAGCGACGTTGGTCAGCACCGCGGCGCGGTTGAGCTGGATCGCCACGACGGTGGGCACCAGCTGGACACCTGGGGCGCCGGCTACCTCACGCACGCCAACGTCGACTAAAACCAGTAACCCTGGAGCCGCATCCTCGAACACGCCGTACGGAAATCTAGGCTAGGAGCGCGGATAGGTCGCTCGCCGAACGACTACTTGGCCCGACTCAGAGGGGCGGAACAGTTCGTGCGCGGCTGTTCCTCGCCAAGACCAGCGCTCGCCACCCGCGACCCGTCGGAGAGTCAGCCAGATGCATGTCAGGCCATTGGGAGTTGAAGATGCGCGCCGTTCCAAGTCGGCAGTGTCGATCGGTGCTCTCGTTCCGCTAAGTCGGCCCGGGTGGGTGGATGCGGGCCGTCATCTGTTGGCCGGGCTGGAGATGGCGGTTGAAGAGATTAACTTGGATGGCGGGATCGCCGGAAAACCCCTGCATCTGATCGTTCGCGACACGGGGGCTGATCCTGCGCGGGCCATCGCAGCGGTGGACGAGCTGTCTCAACTGGATGTGACGGCGTTGGTCGGCGAGTATCACAGCGTTGCCGCTCGCGCTGCCGCCAGCCGGGCCCACGCCCTGGGCGTGCCGTTTGTCTGCTCGTCAGCCGTTCTCGATGCCCTCACCGAGGAGCCGACGGACTGGGTCGCGCGCCTTGCACCGGCACAGTCGCACGGCTGGCAGGTCTATGCAGAGTTCCTGCTGAGCGGGGGCCACACTCGAATCGCCGTGGCCATCGAACCTAGCGTCTATTGGGCGGCCGGGGTCCGAATCCTGCGCCATTATCTCGCCCTTGGCGGCGGCACGGTGATCGAACTCGATGCCCGCCGGTGGGATGCAACCACCGTGCGCGACGAACTGCTCGACAACGGCGCGACGGCTCTTCTCCTGTTGGTCGGCTTCCCCGAGCCGGCAGTATCGATCGTCACGTCCGTCCGCGAGGGCCAAGGCCTGGACGCGATCATGATCGGTGCTCCAGCCGGACAACCGGAGTTCGCTGAGTGGTCGAGACTGCTGGGCGATTACGGTGCCGCGATCCCGTTCCTGCGTTATCTGCCCGCGCGGCTGAACACACTGGGCGCGCGAGTCGAGAAGGCCTTGAGTGAGCGGCTGGCCGAGGCGCCGTCCTTCGTCGCGTTCGAGGGATACGACGCGATAGTGGTGGTCGCCGACATGCTGCGCTACGACGGGCTGGATCGTTCGAACATCGCCGAGTCCTGGACGCGCCTCGCCGTTGACGGCACTCGCGGACGGATTCAATTCGCTCGCATGCCTGAGCTCAGCGTGTGGCAATGGGCTTGGGCCCCGATCCAGGTCGTCGATCGGGATCCAGCAAGGCCTGACCGCTTCCGAGTTCTCTACGCGACGTGAAGCAGGAGGGACGTGCGACAACCGTTGTGCGCGTTTCGGCGGTGACCTGGACGTCGTCGTCCATGGTCTTCTGGCGGCTCCCGCCCGGCGCCCGCCGTTCGGCGTCGACCTGAGGAACGAGCAGGGCCGGGTACGGCTGAGGAGCGCTGGACGGGTGTGCCACACGAGGGGGCGCCGTTCGCCGCGTCGTCGCTACAGGTGTGCGGTCAATTGTCGACGACAAGGACCTATCCCTGAGGCGCTGGCCCCCAGCCGGGCTTGACCCCTCTCAGGGTCGCCGCCGCCGAAGCCGCCGCCGAGCAGTTCGACCGGATCTGCCGCGCAGCGGCCCTACCGGATCTGCCGCGCAGCGGCCCTACCGGATCTGCCGCGCAGCGGCCCTACCGGATCTGCCGCTGTCCGCGCGGGGACGGCCAGGCCGAAACACCCTATGAATGCCAGCCCTCGGGTGACGCGCGCTGGCGCGTCGATAGGCAGGATTGTTTTGGGTTGCTCGTCGCCATGACGACCCGCGCCGCTGCTCAAAGTTGCGGGCGCGGCGCGCTAGCCAACTATTCGCTACCAGCTCTGCTCGCGCAGCGGCTCTACCGCTCACGCCGCGTCGTCTGAAGGTCGCGGCGGTCGCGCACACTCGTCGATTGCGCGGCGCAGCCCAGGGAATGGCAGGGTGAGGCCGTGCAGCGACGTCGAAGCGCCCTGGTGACCGGCGGGTCCACCGGGATCGGCTTGGCTACGGCTGTCACCCTGGCGCACGCCGGCGCCGACATCACGATCGTCGGCCGTCGACGCGACGTCCTCCACTCAGCAGCAGTCACCATCGGCGCCCTCGGGGTGGCTGTCGCAACGCATGTCGCCGACGTCGGCGACCCGAACGCACCGTCGCACGTCGTCAATGCCCACGTCGAGCGGTTCGGTGCGATTGACGCCTTCGTGGCCGGCGCCGGGGCATGGGAATCGATGTCAATCCTCGACATGACACCCGCGGCCTGGGACGCGACGCTCAGCGTCCACGTGCGCGGCGCAGTGCTCGGTGCCGGAGCCGCCGCCCGACACATGATCACCGCCGGCCACGGCCGGATCGTGCTCGTCTCCTCCGTGAACGGATACCAGGCCGAACCAGACACCTCCGCCTATAGCGCCGCGAAGACCGCCGTCATCAGCGTCGCACGTTCTCTCGCCGTCGAACTCGCCGATACCGGCGTGACCGCAAATGCCGTCGCGCCCGGCTGGGTGACAACCCCGATGACCGAAGCCGATCTGGCCGCCACCACGCCCACCCGACTACGGCGACTCAACCCACAGGCGCGATTTGGACGACCGGACGAAATAGCCGAGGTCATCCGATGGCTCGTGATCGACGCCCCCGCCTTCCTGACCGGATCAACGATCACCGTAGACGGCGGTCAGACCGCCCAAGCGCCTCTCCCCTAAGTACGCCGCGCGCCCCAACAACGCGGAGAGGCTGTCCGGTTCTGCCGCGCAGCGGCCCCTACCGGATCTGCCCGCGCAGCGGGGTCTACCGGATCTGTCGCGCAGCGGCCCTACCGGCTCTGCCCGCGGAGCGCGTGACGAACCCGACCCCCAAGACGGCCCACCGCGCCTCTTGACACAAAGAGGCCTCGTTATGCATGGGCGCGAACGGTCTGCAACGCCGTAGAGGGCCCTGTGGTGTCAGGAGTTGAGGTTGCTTGGCTCGCCTTGCCCGGGAGGTGCTCACCGACCGGGAGCACCTTGCTGCTTGTCGCGATATCGCCGCATCACGCCTCGGGTGGACGGCACCGACCTCGGGTGGTCGGGTTACATCGGCAAGAACCCTGCAGAAGGCCGGACGTCGGCGTCTGCATCCACCCGGAAGACGGCCTACGGCCTCGACGATTCCAATCAGTCGGCCAGCGCCGAACCGGTCGATCGACGTTGTAACCGAATCACCCGTGCCGGTCGGAGCTGAAGGCGGTTACGCACGCCGAGTGTTCTATCGCGGAATCTTCCGCAGGACACGGTGGTGCTGCGTCAGTCGAGCAGGGTTCTCTTTTCGAACGCGGCCACTGGGGTCGATCCCGCGTACCTGACTCGAGGTCCGCAGTCAGTGTCGCTGGATCGGCACGCGGGGTACGCCGACGGCCCTGCCGGCGAACGGTGACTGCCACTAAACCGACTATTCGGCAAAGTATGGCGGAAATGTGGGATTGGTGCGAGAGTTCTCCGCACACGCAGTTGATCTTAGGAACCGACAGGTGGCGCGGCCGATGTCAACTCACGCTCGCTGGACGCGTTGCTGCGTCGCTACGCTCGCCGGGATGGTCGTCGTGGCGATCGCCTCGCCGGGAAATGCGGCACCGAGACCTGAGCACGCCCCGAAGAAGGATCTCGGGTTCAGCGACGAGCAGTTGCTGGCGAAAGCACGTGCGCACGGCGACAAGACGGTCACTCTGCTGATCGCGGCCGACCCCGGCCGCGGCAGTGCCGTCGTCGCCGGCGTGGCCAAGTTGGGCGGCCACGTCGAACACCACGCCGACTCCCTCGGCTACCTGCGCGTCAAGGTACCGACCAGCAAGGCCGAGGAAATCGCGGCGCTCGCCGGCGTCACCGCTGTCGACGTCGACCAGGTCATACCGATCGACGACCCGCGTCCCGAGGGCGCGGCGAACCCGATCGCCGTGGCTCCGCCGAGCAAGAAGACGCCCCGCAGGAACCCCTATCTGCCCACCCGCGACACCGGAGCAGCGCAGTTCGTGAACGGCCATCCGACCTGGGACGGGCGCGGCGTCACGGTTGGCATCCTCGACACCGGTATCGATCTGCACAACCCGGCCTTGCAGACAACGTCCACGGGTGCGCGCAAGATCGTCGACTGGGTGACCTACACCGACCCGACGTTCGTCGGCGACACCAATGCCGACAACGACCCGACCTGGTTGCGCATGGATACGAACGTCAGCGGGCCGACCTTCACCGCGGGCGGTACGACCTACACCGCACCGGGCGCAGGCTCATACCGATTCGGCATCTTCAACGAGCGCGATCCGCGCCTGGGCGGTGAACTGGGCAACGACGTGAACCGCGATGGCAACCCAGCGGGATCGTCCGGTCTGTTCGGAGTGTTGTGGGATCCGACCACCAACAACGTGTGGGTAGACAGCAACCAGAACGCATCCTTCAGCGACCAAGCTGCCATGACCGACTACAAGACGAACTACGACGTCGGCTACTTCGGTATCGACGATCCGGCCACCCCGATCCGCGAAGCCATCCCCTTCGTCGTGCAGACGGATCCCGCCGACAACGAAATCAACATCGGCATCGTCTCCGGTGCGCACGGTTCGCACGTGGCCGGCATCGTGGCCGGTAACGACGTGTTCGGCGGCCCGGCTGACGGCGCAGCGCCGGGCGCGCAACTCGTCTCCGTCCGCGTCTGCCTATTCGCGGACAACTGCACGGCCCACGCCCTGATCGAAGGCATGATCTACGCCGCGTCCGTCGCCAAGGTCGACGTCATCAATCTGTCGATTGGGGGGCCGTCCGCCCTGAACGACGGCAACAACGCCCGAGCCGAGCTGTACAACCGGTTGATCGATGAATACGGCATGCAGATCTACACCTCAGCCGGCAATGACGGTGCTGGTGTCAATACCGTCGGTGACCCGGGTACCGACAGCAAGCTTGTGACAACTGGGTCCTACGTTTCGAGCAGCAGCTTGTTGTCCAACTACGGCTCGTTGACGGCCCCGGTTGACAACCTGAGCGGTTTCTCCGCGCGCGGTCCACGCGAAGACGGTGGGTTCAAGCCGGAGCTCGTCGCTCCCGGCTCAGCGGTGTCGACCGTGCCGGACTGGCAGGGTGGCCAACCGGTCGCGGGCACGTACGCGCTGCCGCCCGGCCTCGGCATGTTCAACGGCACCTCCATGTCCTCGCCCGAGGTCGCCGGTGTCGGCGCTCTGCTGGTCAGCGCGGCCAAGGCAACCGGACGCAGCCACACGCCCGACCAGATCCGCAAGGCGCTCTTCTCGTCAGCGCGCTTCCTGCCCGGCTACGGCGCGTACGAACAAGGCAACGGTCTGGTCCGGGCGAGCGGGGCGTGGAACATCCTCGACCGCGACAGCCTGCGCACGGACGCGATCAGCTCCGCCGTGCCCGTCCACACGTTGTTGTCGGGATTCCTCGCGACGCCAGGCATGGGCCCCGGCATCTACGACCGCGAGGGCGTCCAGGTCGGTGACAAGTACACCCGCACCTACACGCTGCGCCGCACGACAGGTGACAGTGGCCCCGTCACCTACAAACTCTCGTGGGTGGGCAATGACGGAACGTTCAAGACGGCGACCTCCGTGCAGCTGCCACGCGACACCGATGTCAGCCTTCCGGTAACGGTGCGCGCCTCGTCGGTCGGTGCGCACTCGGCCATCCTGCGGTTCAACGACCCGGCCGCGACCGGCATCGAGTACGAAACGCTGAACACCGTCATCGCGCCGTATGACCTCGAAACCGCGGTCGACAACACGCAAACGGTCAGCGGAGACCTCGCTCCGGACCAGACTACGAGCTACTTCGTGCGCGTCCCGTCCGGCGGGGCGGCCTTGGCCGTGAAGCTCGCCGGACCGAGCGATGCGCCGGGCACCGGGCAGCTTCGCTTCTTGCGCTTCCACCCGTATGGCGTCGCCATCGACAGCAATGCGGTCTCCTCGTGCTACACACCCTCGGCCGGTTCGTGCGCCGGTGACCCCCTCGAGCGGACGGTAACCAACGCTCAGCCCGGGGTGTGGGAGATCGTCGTTGAGGCGCGGCGTACGTCCGACGCGCCCGCGGCCCACTACACGTTGACGACTTCGCTGCTCAGCGCGTCGGTCGCCCCCGACCCGGACCTCATCGCGTCGGCGCCGTTGAACACCCCGGTCGAACGCAGCTACACCGTCTCGAACCGCTTCGGCGCCTTCACCGGACGCGCGGTCGGCACCGCGCTCGCCAGTGCACGGATCAGCCGGCCCACCATCGCCGACGCTCAACAGATGCAGTTCCAGGTGACGGTGCCGCCCGGCACCACGTCGCTGCGCGCGCGGATCGGCAACGCCGCCGACTCCGCAGCCGACCTCGACCTGTACCTGTACAACTGCACGACCGGCACGTGCGTCCTGGGGGCGGTGAGCGCGACGAGCGGTGCCGAAGAATCGGTCACGATCACCAACCCGGCCGCAGGCAGCTGGGTCGCGCTCGTGGACGGGTACGCGGTGCCGTCGGGCACCACGTCGTTCGACTACGAGGACGCGTTCGCAAGCCCGGCGTACGGCGCAATCAGTGTCACAGACGCCGATGCTTTACGTCCCGCCGGAGCGCCGTGGACCGTTACCGGCACAGTGATCGCAACAGCACTGCCAGGGGCCGGCCGGGTCCTGCTCGGCAACGTCAACGTGGTCACATCCCAAGGCGACGTGATTGGGCAGAACCGGGTGATCCTGCAATCGGTGAGCTGAGGTCGCACCGCATGGTCGGGTAGGGGTCTGTCGCACATTCGGCACGTTCCGCAGACGCGGCCACGGTAGTCGGGAGCGGACCGCCGGCAGGAACGTGAATCTCGACGACAACCATCCGCTCATCCCCCTCTCGACGCGCACCGGCCCTACCGGCCCTGCCGCGCAGCGGCCCTACGGATCTGCCGCGCAGCGGAAGGCCAATACCTGCGCCGCCTCCGGCGCCGCGGTGAACGTGCGCGGCGCGCTGACTGATACGACCGGGCAGGCCGCGCGGCGGCTCTACCGGAATCTGCCGCACAGCGGTCCTACCGGAACTGTCACGTTGAGCGTGAGCACGCGTCACGCGCTGGAACCCGGGCGGGTCTCCCGGCTCCTGTGCGGCCGAGGACGCCTGTGCGTTCGATGCTCACTGCGGCACTATGAGCCGCAGTCAGGGGTCGGTAAGTCCCCAGGGTTGAAGGAGGTCGCGATGACCCAATGGGACTTCGCTGTCAATCTGGAGCAGCTGCTGACGTCGGCCGGTCAGGTCGGTGGTCCGACTTCGATGCTGGACATGATGCGCACCGCGTCTGCGGTGGTCGCACAGAGTCGGCGCGACGATCCTGCCGGCTTGCACCGTTGGCTGGACGAGAACGCCGACGCGCTGGTCGGTCAACAGCTCCTCATAGCGAGCGTCCACGTGCAGCCTTCGCCCGGAGCCGCCCTTCCACGAGCCCTAAACGATTGGCTCGAAGGTCGCGGGAGTGAGACTGCCACGGAAGCGGTCGCCTGGCTGAAGGAGAATCATCCGGGACTACTTCGTGCCTGGTTGCTCAGCAGGGTCGACGAGATGATCGCCGCCGAACTTGCGGCCAACCCAGCCGACCGTGCGGGAAGCACAACCTAGGCGCACGTGGTGGAGGCGGCAGACGGCATCGAGGTCGAGCCGGCAAGTGTCGCGACCCACGGCGGACCTTCCGACCGGTGCCCAGCTTCCCCGCGACACGACGTGGCCGTTTGGCGCTCATTACTGTCAACCGCTTGGCCGCGCTCGTCTTAGGCGTTGTGTATTTCAGCGTCCGTCAGACAGTCATTCGTGTGGTCCGTCGGCGTCCTTGCGCACAGCCGGACGACTGATTCAGGTCGATGGTGCGTCCGATCTTTGGTGGTCACTCGACGATGACCGAGCGTCTACGTCGGCGATGGTCTTCCTGCGGGCTCACGGATCGCCTTGGCTCGACAGGTTCTCAGACGCCACCGCCATGCTCGACGCCTTTGCTAAGCGCGAGCCGTTCCCTTTCGGGCATGAGCCCAGCCGGAGGCCTGGACATCGCCGACCTGTGCCGGGCGCGCAGCGACCGACGACCCACCACCGGGAATCAAACACTTTACAACAAGATCTTGACAGATTCGGACGCCAACCCGCAAGCTCGCACATTAACGAACACTTCGTCGTATTAGTCGGCTTGGGCACGGTAGAGAAGGAGTTCCGGCATATGCGTCTGCACCGCATTTCCTCTGTCATGGGGGCCGCCGCTGTCGTCGTGGCTTTGGCTGCAGCTCCTCAACCAAGCGCGTGGGGCGCGCCGGTCACGGCCGACGAGCAAGCGGCCGGCGTGTCAACCTCGATTGACATCAACGGGGTGGACCACGGCCGGACCTTCGACGGTGTGGGCGCGATCAGCGGCGGCGGCGGGAACTCCCGGCTGCTGATCGACTATCCGGCCGAGCAGCGGAACCAAATTCTGGATTACCTGTTCAAGCCCGGTTACGGTGCCTCGCTGCAGATCCTGAAGCTCGAGATCGGTGGGGATGCGAACTCCACCGACGGCTCGGAGCCGAGCGTCGAGCACACCCGTGGAGTGGTGAATTGCAACGCCGGTTACGAGTTCTGGCTGGCCGAGCAGGCGAAGCTGCGCAACCCGAACATCAAGCTGTACGGCTTGGCTTGGGCGGCGCCGGGCTGGATCGGCAACGGCAACTTCTGGTCACAGGACATGGTCGACTACTTGATGACCTGGCTGGGCTGCGCCAAGTCGCACGGTCTGACGATCGACTACCTGGGCGGCTGGAACGAGAAGGGTCACGACGTCGCCTGGTACGAGAAGTTGCACGCGACATTGGCCGCGAAGCACTACGCGACCAAGATCGTCGCTGACGACTCCGGGTGGGGCACGGCCGACGACGTGATCAAGGATCCCGACTTCGCGAAGGCGGTTGACATTCTTGGCGCGCACTACTCGTGTGAAGGTGGCGACGGCGGCAACGCCGACTCGTGTTCGACGACGCCGAACGCGATCGCGACCGGCAAGCCGTTGTGGGACAGCGAGCAGGGCTCTCAGGACGACAACACCGGTGCCGGCCCGCTGATCCGGGCGATCACTCGCGGTTACATCGATGCCAAGATGACCGCGCTGCTGAATTGGCCGCTGATCGCGGCGATCACGCCGAATCTGCCGTACGCGACGGTCGGCATGATGGTCGCCGGCCAGCCCTGGTCGGGCAACTACAGCGTTGGCGAAAACACCTGGGTCACCGCACAGGTCACTCAGTTCGCCCAGCCGGGCTGGCAGTTCCTCGACGGCGCGAGCGGCTATCTCGGCGGCGACCGGACCAACGGCAGCTACGTCAGCCTCAAGTCGCCCGATTCGAAGGATTACAGCACGGTGGTGGAGACCACCACGGCGACCGCGGCCTCGACCGCGGCGTTCGACGTCACCGGCGGCCTGCCCGCCGGGAAGCCGGTGCACGTGTGGGCGACGAACGTGAACTCGACCGCCGATGCGGACCACTTCGTGCACCTCACCGACCTGACGCCGGACAGCTCGGGTCACTTCAGCTACCAGCTGCAGCCCGGCTACGTGTACACGTTCAGCACGGTCGCCGGCGCCGGCCACGGAGACGCCACGAGCCCGGCCGGGCACAAGCTGGCGCTGCCCTACTCGGACAACTTCAACAGTTACCGCGCGGGGCAGGAAGCGCGCTACGTCTCGGACATGCAGGGTTCGTTCGAGGTACAGCCGTGTGCGGCTGGGCGTGGGGGCATGTGCCTGCAACAGATGGCCCCGGTCAAGCCGATCGAGTGGCAGCAGGACAGCGATGCCTTCACCTTGGTCGGTGATCCGTCATGGACGAACTACACGGTTCGAACCGACGTCGAGCTGGCTAAGCCGGGCACCGTCGAATTGATCGGGCGCGCCGGCACGCAGAACCGGCCCCAGTCGCACCAACAGGGCTACTACTTCCAGATCAGCAACACCGGCGCTTGGACCCTGCTCAAGAGCGACGCCGACGGCAATCGCACCGTGCTGGCCCGCTCGTCCGTGGCCGCACTGGGTACCCGTCGCTGGCACCAGCTCGCGCTGTCCTTCGCCGGGTCGACGATCACCGCCTCGATCGACGGCAAGGCCGTCGGCGTGGTCCAGGACGGCTCATACACTTCGGGGCAGATCGGCCTCGGCCTGGCCGCCCCGAACCAGTACGTCACCGACCAGTTCGACAACCTCTCGGTCGCCCGCATCGCCGCAGCGGCGCCGACCGCGCAACTTGCGGTCAAGCCGGCGACGGCGACCGTGCCGCGCGGCAAGACCGTCAACGTCACCGCAACATTCACCGTCCCTCGGACTGCGACCACCGCCCAGGGGGTCAACCTCACCTTGAACGCGCCGGACGGATTCGGCTATGACGACTCGGCTCAGGTGTTCGGCGCCGTCAAGCCCGGCCAGCACGTCTCGGCGACCTGGCAGCTGACCGCGCCCACCGACACCGCGCCCTCGGCCGCGATCACCGCGACCGCCACCTACGCCCAGCAGCAGGTCGCGCACTGGCTCATCGGCACAGCCGCATTGAAAGTGACCGACCCGCCGCTGCCGTCCGGCACGGTCGCGGTCAGCGACATGGACTTCCTGTCCGCGACCAACGGTTGGGGACCCGTCGAGCGCGACCAGTCGGTCGGCGGCACCAACTCTGGTGACGGCCAGCCGCTGAAGGTCGACGGCACCAGCTACGCCAAGGGCCTGGGCACCAACGCGGTCAGCGACGTCAAACTCTTTCTCGGCGGCAACTGCTCGGCCTTCAAGACCACGGTCGGCATGGATGACGAGGTCGGCGACGGCACGGTCACCTTCACCATCGCGGGCGACGGTAAGACACTCGCCGCGACCGGCACGGTGAAGGGCAGCGACCCGAGCCAGCAACTCACCGCCGACGTCAGCGGCGTCCAGGTGCTGGACCTCATCGTCGGCGACGCCGGCGACGGCAACGGAGACGACCACGGCGACTGGGCCGAGCCCACGCTGACCTGCGCCGGAGCGCCGAACGCGGGCGTGAACGACGTCAGCGACCTGAACTTCAGCTCCGCGACCAACGGTTGGGGACCGGTCGAACGCGACCAGTCCGTCGGTGGGAATCAGACCGGCGACGGACAACCGCTCACCATCGACAAGACCGTCTACTCGAAGGGCCTGGGCACCAACGCAGTCAGCGACGTGACGATCTACCTCGGCGGCAAGTGCAACACCCTGACCGCCACCGTCGGCGTGGACGACGAGGTCGGCGCGCAAGGCTCGGTCACGTTCACCATCATCGGCGACGGCAAGACGCTGGCCGCCAGCACGACCCTGCACGGCGGCGACCCGGCACAACAGCTCAGCGCCGACCTCGCCGGTGTGCAGGTGGTCGAACTCGTCGTCGGCGACGCCGGCGACGGCAACGCGTGGGACCACGGTGACTGGGCGGCACCCAAGATCACCTGCTGAGAGCACCCGGGATGCAGCACGGGCGAGCAACGTATCTCGCGGCGCGGCTCGACCAACGACAGGTTCGCGCGCGGCTCAGCGAGCCTCGCTGCTGAGCCACTCCTCGAAGGTCTGGGTGCCGGTTCTGTACTCGCCGGTGGCCAGATTGCCCCCGGTCGCCATGGCCTTGCCGCCTTTACCTGGCAGGCGCACTGCCCAGACGGGCTTGTGTGAGCCGCGGGCGCGGAGTAGCCGTCGAACCAGATCCGGGAGGTACTCCTGCTCCGGGCCGGCTAACTGGGTCATGCTGACGGGCATGCCCGCGGCGAGTTCGGCAAGGACGTGGCCGACCTCCGCCGCCGAGACCGGTTGCATCTGCATCTTCGGCACCACCGCGACCGGGCCGGGCACGCGGTCGAGAATCTGGTCTGCGAATTCGTGAAACTGCGTGGCCCGCAGGATGCTGAAGGGCACGCCAGACTCGGCGAGGACCTGCTCCTGGCGCAGCTTCCCGTCGTAGTAGCCGAACGGCACCCGGTCGATTCCGACGATCGAGAGTGCGACGATGTGCGCCGTCGACGCCTTTACGGCCGCGTCAACCAGGTTGCGTGCAGCCGCGTCAAAAAAGGCCACGGACTTCTTTGAGTTGCTGGTCACGACGTTGCTGGTGTCGATGACCGCATCAGAGCCGGCCAGCGCTTCCACCAGGCCAGCGCCAGTAGTTAGGTCCACTCCGGTCGAGCGCGCCATTACCACCGGCTCCTGCCCCGCTGCGCGAAGGGCCTCGACTGTGTGCCGACCTACTTTTCCGGTGCCACCTACGACTGCGACCCTCATTGCTCACCTCTCCATTTGCTACCGATAACAGGCCTGTATGCGGAACTCGGGTTTCCAGGACCGGCGCTTCGCGAGAGGTCTTCTGGTGCAGTCGGGCCTCGGCGGGAGGACCGAAAGTCCGGTTCGGCCAGAGTCCAACCTGCAACGCGGGAAGTGTTTGCCGGGAGGGATGCGGGCCGCCAGGCCTGCGCGACGAAGGTCATCGCCCATTCTTCCTGCACCCGCAGATCGCGGCGAAGGTGACTCGGAGACTGGCGTCGAGTTCGTTTGGATCGACGGCCCCGCGTGCCGACCAGGCGAACAGGGTCCCGATGTAGGCGAAGTAGAGAGCGCCAGCTTTTGCCGAGGCATCCTCAGCCGGAGTGCATCGATGCGAGATGAGCACTCGTTGGAATTCTGCCATCAGGCGGGTGGCGAGATCAGTGAAGACGACTGACCTGTGGTTGCCCGATACCAAGATCGATGCGTAGGCGCGAGCCAAGTCTGGTTGGCTGGCAAATAGGGCCAGGAAGGGCTGCACCAGCGTGGCGAGTCGGTCGGTGCAGGTGAGTTCGGCGCCGGCCACGGTCGGTGAACCGACGCCATCTCGTTGCAAATGTTCCGCCTCGATTAGTGCATCGAAAACCTGCACCAGCAGGCTGCGTTTGTCTCCCGTGGACATGACCGTCCCGATACTGACCCCACTCGCCTCCGCAACGTCGCGGATGGTGGCAGCTGCGAACCCGCGCTCCTGGAACAGCCGCGCTGCTGCGTCGACGACCCGCTGGCGCGTGGCTCGCCGGAGTTGATCGCGTGCGTAAGCCACCGCGTCACCTCGCCCGCTGAACGTGTTCACTGAACACGTTCAGGCTAGCACTCGTTGACAACCCGACACCGCCAGCCGGTACGCAACGTGGTCACCCACGCCTGAGCAGGTCCCGCGAGTCGCGACTGCTGCTTTGTCCGGCCGCGAGGTAGGTCGGCCCGACGAGGTTGGCCGCGGCGCCGGCCTGGACGCCGGGTTCCAGGCCCAGCCGCGGCAGCTGGTCGCGCAACAGGTGCAACGCGCGACCGTACATGCATTATTGGGCAACGACATGGTCCCGGCACAGAGCAGCGTCAACGGGGTGGTGGTGGTGTGGCGCCCATTCCGGAGACGGTGGCCAAGGCGGCATGGCCACCCTCGATGGCCGCCACCAACCGTTCCAACCTCGCTGCGGTCGGGGCAGTTGATCGGGAGATCGGGCTGCGCGGATCACAGCAGGAATGGATTCTGGTCGGATGCGAGCGCCGCGAACAGGGCGGTGCCGAACTTGGTGTATAGCTGCCGTTGCAGGCTCGGACCGAAGCTGACACGGGCGACGCCGAGCGCGGCAAGCTTGGCTAGGGGCCGCTCGCCTTGTCGGCCATATCCGACATTGATCGGGCCGGCGATGCCGTCGGTGACATCACGGATGACGGCGAAGTCCCCCAGCCCGATCGGGTAGACGCAGTCAGCCCCCGCGGCGAGGTAGCGCGTCCCGCGCACGAGCGTGCCGTCGAGCTGCTCGGTCGGTGATCCGGCCTGGCGCAGGAACGAGTCGGTACGCGCGTTGATCACGAGATCCACGCCGAGCGAGGCTGCTGCTTCCCGCATTGAGCCCAGAAAGTCTGCTTGCTCAGCGGGATCGATCATCTCGCCGGTCGCCGGATTCGAGTCTTCCAGGTTCAGTCCGACGGCCCCGGTGCTGGCGAACCGCTCGACCAGCTCGGTGGCCGGGAGCCCGTAGCCGCGTTCGAAGTCCACGGTGACGGGGACGTTGACAGCACGGACGATCCGGGCCGTCGCAGCGAGCACCTCCGCGACCGGTGTCGCCTCGCCGTCGGCGTAACCGAGTACCGAAGCCGTCGCAGCGCTGCTGGTGGCTACGGCCGAGAATCCGGCGTCGGCGACCATGACGGCCGAGGCCGCGTCCCAAGCGTTCGGCACCACCAACGGATTACCGGGCACGTGCAGTGCTCGTAGTGTGGCCGCCTTGTGCTGCGCCGAGGTGAGTTCGCCGAGGCTTACGGGTGAGCCGGGATCACGAGTCATGATCATCTCCATGTTCTGTGATGTGTGGTCGTCGACGTCAGCGCGAGCAGCCACCGCTGGCTTCGGGTCATGGCAAGGTGGCGTCCTGTCGGTAGCTCCTGACTCGGTCACAAGTACAGACACAGCGCGGGACCGAAACTGGTCACTCCGGGTGCGACCAGTTCCCCCCGCTGTCTCGCCGTCCCGAAAGGCGGACGTTAAGCGTTCGCTGACGAGCGCAGAATCGCCGCATGACCATCACGCGCTTGAACCCTGAACAGCTGCACATGACTGCGGGCTACTCCCACGTCACGATCGTGGAGTCCGGCCGGCTGGCCGTGCTGGCCGGGCAATGTCCGCTTGGGCGCGATGCGCAACTCGTCGGTCCCGGCGACGTCCTGGCTCAGGTGGACCAAGTGGTCGCTAACCTCGCGGAGGCCCTCGCGGCCGCCGGGGCATCTCCAGCAGATGTCATTCGTTCGGTGATCTACGTCGTGAGCCACGATCCCGGCGTGCTGTCGAGTGTGTGGGCTCGCCTCACCAGCTCAGCCGTGGGCGAGGCGTTCACCACGGCCAGCACCCTTCTCGGCGTTGCCGCTCTCGGTTACAGGGGCCAACTTGTCGAGGTCGACCTCACCGCTGCGCTGCCGGCCGAGCACGGTCACGACGACGTCCCCTAGCCGGTCGTGACATCGGAGAACCGTCTCCGTTCGTCTGGATACTTCGTTGGGCAGGAAGATCACGATCTGTTGGGCGTCAGCGATCGGCAGAGCCAGAGTCTCCCGCTGCCAGCTCAGCTCGCCCGCGGTCGGGTGGGCGATGCGCAGGGGAACGGCGGGCGGCGGGATGTGTTGAGCGAGGCGCCGGGTGAACTCGGGCCCGGCGAACGGGGTGAGTTCGCTCTTGACCCGTTCCGACGCTTCGGCCGGGGGACCCACCCTAGGTTGAAAGCCTGTTCGTCGGCGACGTAATCCCAATCGGAAACAGGTGTCGTGCTCTTGGGTCGAAGCTACGTCGTTGAGGCCGGTGGCGACATTCGAAACGTTTGGGCCGGCGACCTGGACCCGACCCGGCGGTGAACCACGTCCGCATGAACCACCGGGTCATGATGCGAATCTGCCAGACACCTCCGCGTGCGGGCTCTGCCGCGCAGCGGGGTCTACCGGCGCTGCCGCGAGCCGGTAGCCGCGTAATCGGTTTCTGTGTGATGGACCGTCGGTGCGCTCGACGCGCGGCCGCCGGCAGCAACACCGGATTGGGCCGCTTCGCGGCTCGGACGTGGCCGGGCTGGAGTAGTTGGAGATTCAGCACACCAAGGATCGCGTTGGAGGGTTGGGCGCGACTTTGCGTCGCTGCTCCAGAAGTTGCTCCGCGCCGTCGGACGATCACATTGTTCACCCGCTCCGGATTCGCAGCGAGCGCGCGGGTCTTGACTACTGATTCGGCTCCGGAGTAGGCCTGGGTGGGCCCTGTGGACGCTAGGAGCAGACATGCGCTTTTCCCTGCGGATTCTGGTGGTGGTGGCGGCGAGCGCGGCCGTTGGTGTGTCGGCGGCTGCGGGAAGCGCATCAGGCACATCGCCGAGGGCAGCGAGTTCGCCCGCGACGTCCACCCTGCCGGGTTGGGCGATCGGACCCTTCGCCCGCTACGCGGGCAACCCGATCCTGACCCCGCCGGTCGACCCGGCGCCGGACCAACTGTGGGAGTGGCCGGAGGCCTTCAACCCGTCGGTCGTGGTGGTCAACGGCGTGTTCCACATGCTCTACCGGGGCTCGGCGTCCGGCAACTTCTCGTCGATCGGCGCGGCGACGAGTCACGACGGACACCATTTCACCGAGGCATCCAACAATCCGGTTATCAGCCGCGATCTGCCGTCGGAGACCCACGGCGTCGAGGACCCGCGGATGTACTACTCGGCTGGGCATTACTACGCCTTCTTCACCGGTTACGACGGCACGAACATCGGCATCAACGAAGCGGTCTCCACCGACGCGCTGCACTGGACCCAGCTGGGCCGCGTCATCCCCGATACCAAGAACGCCGCCGTTGTCGCCGATCCGAGCGGCCGGCCGGTAAAGATCAGCGGCCACTACCTCATGTACTACGGCCAGTCCGGCAGCGGCGCCCACCTCGCAAAGTCCACCGACCTCGAGCACTGGACGACCACCGCCACAGTTGACCCGCACTTCCCAGCCAGCTACGTGCCGTGGGAATTCTGTGTCGCCGTCACCAACTATCCGAACGCACACGGCTCGTCCAGCAACGACGTCGTACTCTTCGTGGCCGGCGAGCTGATGGGGCGGGGGCGCTGGTACTACGCGGTGAGCGAGATCCTCTTCCACCAAAGCGACCTCACCGCCCCCGCGGCCCAGCTGCACCAGCCGGTACTCGCACCGAAGGCGCCGTACGAGATCTACGGCTACACCCCGCACACCGTCTTCATGAACAACATCCTGCTCTACAAAGGAAAATGGTGGATGTACTACGGCGCGGGTGACAGCGTGATCGCCTTGGCCAACGCGCCCGTACACCGGCGCTGACGAGCTCGGGCGCTGGTGGCTCTGTGTCCGCCGACTCACCTGACCTCAGTCGGGCGGCCACGCGCGCGGGCTGGCAACCGTCAACCATCGCTCTCCGAGACCACACGACGCGGCGGAAGGCCAAGACAACAATCGCCGCGTGCACGTCCGCAATTGTCAGGTGGCCGCGTTCCAGTCGACGAGTTGGATGATGACGCCGTTGGGGTCACGGACCTGGAAGGCGCGCTCTCCCCACTCCTCCTCGGTCAGGGGCATGGTGATGGGCACTCCCTCGGCTTGGAGCCGAGCGAGCTCGCCGTCGAGGTCGTCGACGGTCAGGGCAAGAATCAACCCTCGGGCGTGGTCGTCGCGCTGGTCGGCGGGCAAAGCGGGCAGCCCGCGGCGCACGAAGATCACGTCCGTGCCCGCGTCCTCGCGAGCCAGGGACGCAAAGCCGTCGGCGGCCATCTGTTCGTGGAAGCCGAAGTGGTCTGTGAGGAAGGCGGCGGAGGCGGGGACGTCCTCGACGTTCAAGGACACGGCGAAAGCGGTGATCTTCATACGGGCTCCTGGCCTGGGGTGCCGAGTGGGCGAACTCTGTACATAGTACAGCGTACATGGTACGAGGTTGTAGACAAGGGCAGGATGCTCCTGTGCCAACCGAACGCACCAGCGCCGGCGACCCGGCCCGCACGCTGGCCCTGCTGTGGCGCGACGCGACCGCCGCGCCCTCTCGCGGCCCGGAACGAGTTCTCGACATCGACGCAGTGGTGACGGCCGCGACCGACCTGGCCGACCGCGAGGGTCTAGAGGCCGTGACCATGCGCCGGCTCGCGACCGAGCTTGGGGTGGCGACGATGACGCTGTACACCTACGTCCCCGGCAAAGCCGAGCTGGTGGACCTGATGATCGACGCCGCATACCAGCGCTTGCCCCTGGCCGATACGACCGGTCGGCCGTGGCGACAGCGCCTCACCGCGGTCGCGGCGGAGAACCGCGCCCTGTATCAGGCGCACCCGTGGGCGGCCGCGGTCTCCACCGTGCGGCCCCCGCTCGGACCCGGACTGATGGCCAAATACGAGCACGAGCTTGGCGCGCTGGAGGGACTGGGCCTCACCGATGTGCAGATGGACGACGCCTTAACCCATCTGCTGAGCTTCGTCCAGGCCAATGCCCGAGCCGCCGCCGACACCCGCGCCGCACACATGGACAGCGCGATGGACGACCAGGCATGGTGGGCCGCCAACGCCTCCTTGCTCGCCCGCGTCCTCGACCAGGAGGCCTACCCGCTAGCCACCCGGGTCGGCACCGCCGCCGGCACAGCGCACGGCAGCGCCCACGATCCCGACCACGCCTACCATTTCGGCTTGGACAGCCTCCTCGAGGGTCTCGCCGCACTCATCGACACCCACACCTGACCCGCGGCGCATCGTCGTCACAAGGCGATCGTCATGCGGGACGTCCGCCGCAGCCGCAGGGAACCGGTGATGATCTTGTGCAGGCGCGTCGCATCCTGCCCGCGAGTCTGCACAAAGATCGAGGGAGTGAACCGGACCTGCCGATGAAAGCGATCTTGTTTCCGGCTCGATCAGTCGTGCCGTTTTTGCCTAGTACGAATCCCGGTCGGCGCACCTCGACCGGGCACCTGCGGCTTGCCGGCCTGCGTCAGTGGGGGCCCGGTGATCGGTTTCGGCAGCGCCCGCACCGAACCCAGGCGGACCGAGTCCAGTACCGTCGGTGGCACCGCCGTCACCTCGGCGATGACCCCGTTTTCGCCGTGGTGGCTTTCTGACCCGACTTCGGGCCGCCGGCGTCGGTCGCGACCTTGACCACGACCAGCACCGCCGCCACCACAATCACCGCCACGATCGGGCACGCTTCTGCGTCGCAGTCCGTCCCGCGGGCTGCGTGCCGGTCTTCGCGGTTGCCTGCTTCGCGCTCACCGATACCTACAGTCCTCTACCGTCGGCGCGCCCAAAGCACAGCGCGGCATGCTGGCCGCATCACTTCCCTGAGCGGCGCCTTCATGCGTCAAGGCCGGGCGAAGAAAGCGAGCATGGGGCATCAGGTCGCTCCGCTCAGTTGCAGAATGATCATCGGGAGCTGGTCTACGGGGTGGCCTACTGCTGCCTCGAGTGTGGAGCGCAGGTTCGCCCACGCTGCCGGATGCCGTGTGGCGTAGCGCTCGAGCGCGGCGGCCGCCTGCACATCGGTCATCGCCTGTCCGGTCGCCGGCGTGTTGCGTCGCAATCCGCTGGACACCCGAACGGTCGGGTGGGCGAGGATGTTGCGGTACCACTGCGCGCGTCGGCCGAACCCGGAGACGACGACGTAGGTGTCGCGGGTGGGGTGGTCGAGGACTTCGAGGACGACATAGCGGCGTTTGCCGGTGGTGCGGCCGCGGTGTTCGAGCATGAGCAGTCGGGAACCGAACACGCACCCGAGTCCGGCGCGGTACAACCAGATCGGAGCTCGGACCACCCAGCGGGTTCTGAGCCCGCGTGCGCCCAGCAAGCTAAGCGCACCACGAACCTGCCTGGCGACGGCGGCCGTCATCGGGGCGCCTGATCGTTGGCGTGCGCGGCGGCCACGAGGATGTTCAGCGAGTCGGCGAGCCGGGTTTGGTCTTGGGCGGGGATGGCGGCCAGCAGCCGGGCGATCTCGTGTTTGCGACGACGGGTACTGGCCGCGATCAGCGCCCGACCGGCCGGGAGCAGGCTCAGCGACATCTGGCGCCGGTTACTGCGGTCCAGGCTGCGGCGGATCAGCTTCTTCGTCACCAGCCGGTCACACATCCGGGTCGCTGTGGAGGGCACGACACCGAGCTCGTCGGCCAACTGCGCCACGGTCATGCTGGCGTGCGCGTCGAGCAGCACCAGGGTGCGGAACTGGGGCAGGGTGACCTGCGGCGCGGTCCCGGCCAGCGCCCGGGAGGCGACGGCGACGAAGACCCGGTTCGCGGCCAGCACCGCGTCGACCACGTCGGACTGGCCTTGCAGCACCGTACCGACGCTGGTGCCGGCGTCGAGGTCGTCGACCCGCCGCGTGGCGTCAGGTGACGGGCTGCGGCTGGTCATCGCGCCGACTGCAGCTACACCGGTCATCGCTGTCTTCCGTCCCATGCCGAACCTCCAACCCGTTCCCGGCTGTCAGCGTATCCAACAATAGTTGCATAATGCACTGGTGATGCTGCGCCGATCCCGACTCGTCACGCCGGCGGCAGCGCCGAGGGTGGGCGGCGTGACCCCGGTGCAGAGCGGCCGGGCCCGGCTGGCCACGGCGGTCCGCGGTTCGGAGAGCGGGCTGTTGGCGATGGCGCTGCTGGTCGGCGCCGGCTCCGGCGGCGGGGCGGTGCTGTTCCGCTGGCTGATCCGCGCGTTCACGCTGCTGCTGTCCGGGCACGGCGACTACTCTGCCGTCGGGCACGCGGCGAACCCGCACCTGGCCGGCCTGGGCCGCTGGTTCGTGCTCGGCACCCCGGTCGTGGCCGGCCTGGTGTATGGGCCGCTGGTGCATTTCTTCGCCCGCGAGGCCCGCGGGCACGGCGTGCCGGAGGTCATGTACGCGGTCGCCCGCCGGGGTGGGCGGATCGCGCCGCAGGTCGCCGCGATCAAGGCCCTGGCTTCGGCGCTGTGTATCGGCGGCGGCGGATCGGTGGGCCGCGAGGGCCCGATCGTGCAGATCGGCTCCGCGCTCGGCTCCACCCTCGCCCGGATGCTGCGGGTGCCCGAGTCCCGCACCCGGGTGCTGGTCGCGTGCGGGGCCGCCGGCGGGATCGCGGCCACGTTCAACGCCCCCCTGGCCGGGGTGTTCTTCGCGATGGAACTGATCCTGCGGGACTTCGCAGCGCAGTCCTTCGGGATGGTGGTGCTGGCCTCGGTCACTGCCAGCGTGATCGGCCGGGCCGCACTGGGCTCCTCACCGTTCCTGCACCTGCCGCCGTTCGCGGTCGGCAACGGCGTGCAGTACCTGCTGTTTGCCGTGCTCGGGCTGCTGGCCGGCGCGGTCGGAGTGCTGTTCACCCGGGTGCTGTACTGGATCGAGGACGCCTGCGACTGGGCTTGGGGCGGCCCGGAATGGGCGCGGCCCGCGGCCGGCGGCATCCTGCTCGGCGGCCTGCTGCTCGCGGTCCCGCAGATGTACGGGGTCGGCTATCCGGTGCTGGACCGCGGTGTGGCCGGGCACTACGTCATCGGGTTCCTGCTCGTGCTGCTGCTCGCCAAGATCTTGGCCACAAGTCTGACGATCGGCATCGGCGGCTCGGGCGGCGTGTTCGCGCCCAGCCTGTTCATCGGCGCCATGCTCGGTGCGGCCTACGGCCAGACCTTGCACTACGTCGCGCCCGGCGTGGCCGGGGCGCCGGGCGCATACGCGCTGATCGGCATGGGCGCCGTGTTCGCCGGCGCGGCCCGCGCCCCGATCACCGCGGTGATCATCATGTTCGAACTCACCGGCGACTACGCGATCATCCTGCCGCTCATGGCCGCGATCGTGCTCGCCACCGGCCTGAGCCACCTACTGACCGGCGACTCCATCTACACCCTCAAGCTCCGGCGCCGCGGCGTCGACCTCGACGCACCCGTCCAAAGCACCCCCCGGGCGGTGGTGGTGACCGTGGCCGCGGTGATGCTCCCGGTGCCGGCCGCGCTGCCGGACACCACCGCGCTGCGCGACGCCGCTACTGTGCTGGCCCGCGCCCGGGACACGATCGTGCCCGTCACCGACCCGGCCGGTGCGTACTGCGGCGTCCTCACGGCCGCCGCATTGGCCGACGCGCTCGCCGACGGAGACCACGACCAGGCCAGCGTCGCCAGCATCATCGAGCTCCCGGACACGATCACCGCTAGCGACCTGCTTGCCGACGCACTCACTGCGCTCGATCACGGCGACACCACTGCCGTGCCCGTCCTGGACCCGGGCAGCGAGCAGCTGGTGGGCTGGTTCACCCCACAAGCCGCCCTCACCGCGCTGCGCCCAGCAGCTGCCACCTGAACCAAACGCCGCCCGGTAACGGATCCGCCTGCGGGCGATCGCGGTTCCAACACCCCGCCGCGGTCAAGATCAAACGCACTCCGCTGCCCGCGCAGCGGCTCTACCGCTCATGCCGCCGTCAGCATTCGTACGACCTGAGGCGCGGCAAGCCTTCTCCGTACAGGCTTGGACTAGCGTGACCCGAATGTCCGAGGACTGGGACGCGGAGCAACGCGAGCTGCAGTCTCGTGTGGCGTCGCTCCGCGCCCAGCTCGACCTCGACGCCGCACTCGCGCGGTTCGGGTCGGTGACACTCGTGGGCGGTGCAGCGCTCGGGTTGATGGTGGCGCGGGACGTCGACCTGACGGTCACGGTGGTCCGACTCGATGAGCATGTGCTGGCAGGCGTCGGCGCACTCGCAGCGAAGCTGGTGCGTCAACCCGAGGTCCGCGCGGTGCTCGTTCGCGACGACACCGGCCGTTGGAACGTCGACCCCGCCTACCCCGACGGCATCTACCTGAACATCGACTGCTGTGACGATGACGGCGCGCGGTGGAGCTTCGACATCTGGTTCATCGACGACCCCGACCGGCAACCAGACCTTCAACACCTACGGACACTTGCCCCACGTATTACACCCGACGTGCGATCAGCCGTGCTGAGCATCAAGCGGGCGACACGGGGTCGCCGGCCGGACGGCAGCCCGCTGTCCAGCTATGACATCTACACCGCGGTGCTCGACGCGGATGTCCGCGACCTCGCGGGATTCCACGAATATCTTGCCGCCTCACATCGAGAATGATTGTTGGGCCTACCGCACTGAGCGACCACAATTAGGCGACGAAGGTTGAGGCCGGTCCGGAGCAAGCGGTGCGGTGGTCGACGTCGCTTACAGAGCCAATTGCTCAGTCGCGGCCAACACCGCCGGCCCGCGCCGCGCGAACTATTACGTGCTGACGAGCGCGTCCTGCCGCGTAGGCAACCAAGTGAATCTTGGACACGCGGCTCCGCTAGTAGTGCGCACGATCCGAGCATCGGACGGAGGCACTGCTGCACTGATCTTCGGACCGGTGCCGTCGCAAACGGCCTTCCCTTCGTCACGCCAGAGGGAAGACGCACCACGTCACGTTCATCCACTAGCTCTGCCGGCTCTGCCGCGGTGGGGACTTCAACGTGGCCCGGGTCCATAGAGCTGCTTTGTCGACGCTTCCCCGTTCGGGGGATGGGTGGCCCGAGTGAGTCGCCTCCTGGTCAGCTTGTTGCGATGTACTTGTAGCGGTTGGTCGGTATCTTGGCGCTGAGCCCTGCGGTCTGAACGCGCACATGAACCACGCCGGCCGCGTGTGCCGGGGTTGTCGCGGTGATCTGGGTGGGCGAGTCGACGGTGAAGCCGGCCGCCGGCGTCGTGCCGAACAGGACTTTGGTGGCGCCCGTGAAGTTGGTGCCGGTGACGGTCACCGGCTGCCCGCCGGAGACCGGGCCGGAATTCGGCGCGACCACCGTGACCGAAGCGCGCATCACCGAGCCGCACGTGACCTGGATGCCGATGTGGTCGGAGACCGGAGTGGTGGCGAAGTTCTTGGCGTCGAAGCAGCGGGCGGTGTCGGGGTCGGAGGTGAAGATGTTGTCGGTGGTGATGTTGACCGGTTGGGGGAAGACCGACGTGGTCTTGCTGACCCCGCTGCTGGAGACGGAGTTGCAGAGCGGGTAGGAGGCGTGGGTCGCGTCCGGGCAACGGGTCGGGCCGCTGATGAGCGCCCGGTAACCCTGCGAGGTGAGGACGTCGTAGCCGTCCTGCTGGTATCCGGGTCCGGTGTTGACCTCGCCGATGATGAGGTCGACCCCCGCGTTGGCGGCGTCCTGGGCGAGTTGAGGTTGCTGGGCCCCGGTCGTGAGGAACCCGGCGCCCGGTTCGACGTCCTCGTAGTAGTTGCGCGGCCACGCGGCGAAGGCCATGCGGACGCCGCCGAGCCTCGCGTAGACGGTGACCGGCCGCTGGATCGTGGAGTCGTAGGAGACGGCCTGGACGTCCTGCAGCGGCGCCTTGCTCAGGATGAGCAGGCCCGGGCTGCCGTGGTGGGCGAACTCCTCGCCGCCGGCGAAGTACGCGGTGTCGATGACACTGAGCGGGTCAGCGCCGGGCGGTAGGTCCTGCAGCAGGCTGAGGATCGTCGAGACGCACAGCTGCTGCCCGCGGAACGCGATGCCCAGGGCCAAATAAGACGTGAATGGGTCGATCCCGCCGTTGCTGGGCTGCAGTGCGGTTCGTGGGTCGACACCGGTGACGGTGATGCTGGTGATGAAGTCCTCGAGTTCGCCCCTGGGCAGGTCCAGTGAGCAGTAGCCGAACTGGCCGTTCGCCGGGGCGTAGAAGGAGTACGGGTACCGGGCGGCGATGCGGGCGTCATGCGTGATCGCGTCGGCTGCGCCCTGCGTCCACACGCCCTGCAGCGCGAGCACGTCGAGCTTCGTCCCGGCGATGACGTCGTTCACGGACTGCTGCCGGTCTGCCATCCACGGCCGCAGGGCGGTGTCCCAGCTGCCGACGGTGAGGTTCGGCACCGTCGGCGGCACAGCCGAAACGGGCCCGGCGCCGACGGTGAGCGCGGCGGCCGCGCAGGTTACGCCAAGCAGGGCGGCAGCGACGCGACGCCTACGCCGGCCCCTCGCACTGGCTCTCGTCAACAGGCCGCGTACACCGGTCACGTGTGCCATCGGGTCCCCATTCCGAGTCGATCCGACCGAGCCGCCCCGGCCGAGCATCAGCGGCCACCAAGCAACAGCGCGCTGCCACTCGTCTTTTCGAGGCACGACCTGGTCGGCTTGCTCGCCCGAGATCGCCAAGCTATGGCGTCGGCACCAAAGCGGTTCGAGGCCGCAGATCCTCGGCACGAAAAATCGGCATCACGAGCACTGCGGGTCACGGGAGCGCCTGCCGCCGAACAAACCATGCAGCCTGCACATGTACGCGCATCGTGCCGCGTTGGGCGCGGCAGCTCTGTCATGCCCTCGGCACCCGCTGCCGGCGCGAGCCAGACGACAGCAACGGCGTCCGACACGGGCCCAGGAAGACGGGTTGGTCACGGCCGCAGATGTGTTCGATCATCGTCACGTAGGCGCCAGCCATCCGTGTGCGAGCAGCGCGACGATTCTCATCTCAGCAGGCGCGTTGGTCAGGTGCGGCGCGTCGGACTCCGGATGACTACGGATCAAGAGGTTGCAGGTTCGAGTCCTGCCGGGCGCACCGAGCGACACCGCGGGTCAGGCTTCGTCCGCACTCGCCCGCCGGGCCCGGGCGCGGCGCAGGCCGGCGTGCATCGCCTGCACGCGTGCGATCGGGATGGTGTGGCCGTGCTCGACGAGCTCGGCCGGCAGCGGCTGTGGGGCGGGCAGGGCCGCCGCCCACGGGTCACCGTCGCCGAGCAGACCGGGCACGTTGTGCACGGTGAAGTCCCGCGGGGTGACGGCGTCGAGGTCGTCCCACGCCACCGGGAAGGACACCGTCGTGCCCGGGCGCAGCCGCGGGCTGTAGGTGGCCACCACCGTGGCCCCGCCGGCGCGCGTCGAGTCGAGGAAGACCTTGCCGTCGCGGTCCTCACGCACGAAGGCGGTGGTGGCCAGGGCCGGGTCGAGCTGCTCGGCCCGCGCGGCCACGGCTCGGGTGGCGGCGGCGATGTCCTCCACGGCGGCCGGGGCGATCGGCACGACGATGTGCACGCCCTTCGCGCCGCTGGTCTTCACCGCGCCGGACAGCCCGGCGTCGGCCAGCGCGGCGTGCACCAGACGGGCCGCGGCCACCGCCCGCGCGAACGGCTCACCCTCGGGCGGGTCGATGTCCAGCACCAGGCTGGCGGGGTGCTCCGGTTCCGCGACCCGGAACAGCGTGACGTGGTACTCGACGGCCCGCTGGTTGGCGAACCACAATAGGGTCCGCCGGTCGTCGCACACGGCGTAGGCGACCTCGCGCTTCGACTTCTCGGCCCAGTAGGTCACTGTGCGCACCCAGTCCGGCGTGTACTTCGGCACGTTCTTCTGCATGAACGGACGCTGCCCGGGCCGCACCCGCATCACCGACAGCGGGCGGTCGGCCAGCACGGGCACGAGGCGTTCGTGCACGGCGTCGAGGTAGTCGACGAGGTCGCGCTTGCTCGCCTGCGCGCCGTCGAAGAGCGGCTGGTCGAGGTTGGTCAGCTCGACGCCGTCGCGGACCTCGTCGGTGCTCACCGGTCCATGGTGGCGCGTCGGTGCGTCAACGTCACACAACAGCGGTCGGGTCCGGGGTCGAGTTGGGCCTGCAGCGCGGGTGATCCCAGCCCCTCGACGAGCCCGGTGACGAGGTCGAGGTTCATCCCGCAGACCAGGTCGGTGTGCCGCTGGGCGATGCTGTGGAACGGGCAGTTGTGCAGCGTGATGCAGTCGCGCTCGTCCTGCGGCTCGTAACCCTCGGCGGCCAGGGTCGCGCACGCCGCACCGACCACGGCGGCGGCGCTGGTGCGCCGGCCCAGCCGGACCCGCGTGGCGTCGGCGAGTTCGTGCCCGGTGCGCCGGGCCACCTCGAGCAGGGCGGTGCGCACGGGGCGGCCCGATTCGCTCGCGTCGGCGACCGCGTCGGCCAGCAGCCGGGCCGCGAGGTCGTAGCGGCGCTCGGGAAGGCTCACCGCGAACTCGTCGGCCGGGCGCCGGTACAGCTTCGCGGGCCGGCCGGCGCCGGGCCCTGAGCGGCCCGGCGGGCGCCGGTAATCGGTCACGAGCAGGCCGTCGGCGGCCAGCCGGTCGAGGTGGAACTTGGCGACGTGCCGGGCCACCTGCACGCCCTGCGCCGCCTCGTCGCGGCTGACCGGCGCGTGCTGCGCGGCGACGAAGTCGTACAGCGCGCGCCGGACGGGGTCGGCCAGGGCGGCGATGCGCCCCAGGTCGTCCCGCTGCGCGGCGTCCATCTGTAAAAGATAGCGCCGTTGACGAAAGAAGGGCAGGGTTCTAACGTATCAACAAACATCCTTTAGAAATGAGCGAGTCGATGACCGCACTCCTGCGCGAACCCGAGACCAGCGAGCGGCGCCCGGGCGTCGACCTCCTGGCGGCGGCCGAGGCCGTCCGCGCGCTGCTGCTCGCCCTCGGCGAGGACCCCGACGCCGAGCACTTGCGCCGGACCCCGCAGCGCGTGGCCGGCGCCTTCGCGGAGCTGCTCACGCCCGCGGAGTTCGATCTCACGACCTTTGCGAACGACGAGGGTTACGACCAGCTGGTGCTCGCGCGGGACATCCCGTTCCGCTCGCTGTGCGAGCACCACCTGCTGCCGTTCAGCGGCGTCGCGCACGTCGGTTACCTGCCGGGCCGTCGCATCGTGGGCCTGTCCAAGCTGGCCCGCGTGGTCGAGCGGTACTCCGCCGCGCTGCAGGTGCAGGAACGGCTGACGACGCAGATCGCGGCCTGCCTGACCGACGAACTGCACCCGCGCGGGGTCGGCGTGGTGATGGAGGCCGAGCACCAGTGCATGACGCTGCGTGGGGTGCGGGCCCACGGCTCGCGCACCTCCACGTCCGCGTTGCACGGTGTGCTGCGCGACGATCCCGCGGCGCGGCAGGAGTTCCACGCCCTCGTCCGGTCCCGCTGACCGGGGGGTGGCTGCGATGCAGACCTTCGTGATCGTCGGCGCAGGGCTGGCCGGCGCGAAGACGGCCGAGGCGCTGCGCGAGCAGGGCTTCGCCGGGCGGATCGTCCTGCTCGGCGCGGAGGCGCATCGCCCGTACGAAAGGCCGCCGCTGTCCAAGGGCTACCTGGCCGGCGACAGCGCCCGCGCCGACGTCTTCGTGCACCCGGACGGCTGGTACGACCAGGCCGCGGTCGACCTGCGGCTCGACACCACGGTGACGGCCCTGGACCGACAGCGGCGCGAGGTGGTGCTCGGCACCGGGGCCCGGCTCGGCTACGACGGCCTGGTGCTGGCCACCGGCGCGCGCCCGCGCCGGCCGCCGATACCCGGCGACGACGTCCGCGGTGTGCACTACCTGCGCGACCTCGACGACAGTGACGCCCTGCGCGACGTCCTCGCCTCGGCCCGGCGGCTCGTGGTGCTCGGCGCGGGGTGGATCGGCCTGGAGGTCGCGGCCGCGGCCCGCGGCGCCGGCGTGTCGGTCACGGTGGTCGAGACGCTGGACCTGCCGCTGCTGCGCGTGCTCGGCCCGGAGGTCGCGCAGGTGTTCGCCGACCTGCACCGTGCGCACGGGGTCGACCTGCGCCTCGGCGCCGCCCTGTCGGCCGTCCGGGGCACCGACGGGCGGATCTCCGCGGTCGAGCTCGGCGACGGCACGGTGCTCGACACCGACGCACTGGTCGTGGCCGTCGGGGTGGCCCCGAACAGCGAGCTGGCGCAGGCGGCCGGCCTGGCCGTCGACAACGGCGTGCTGGTCGACGCGGCGCTGCGCTCGAGCGACCCGCAGGTGCTCGCGGTGGGCGACGTCGCCAACGTCGCGCACCCGTTCTACAGCGCCCCGATGCGGGTGGAGCACTGGGCCACCGCGCTCAACCAGCCGGCGGTCGCGGCGGCCACGTTGGTCGGTCGCGACGCGAGCTTCGACGCCCTGCCGTACTTCTTCACCGACCAGTACGACCTCGGCATGGAGTACGTCGGGCACGTCGATGGCCAGGGTTACGACCGGGTGGTCTTCCGCGGCGACGTCGCGGCTCGCGAGTTCATCGCCTTCTGGCTGCGCGACGGCCGGGTGCTCGCCGGCATGAACGTCAATGTCTGGGACGTGACGGACGCGATAGGTGAGTTGATCCGCGCACGGGTCCCGGTGGACCCCGGGCAGCTCGCCGACCCCGCGGTCCCGCTCGCGGTGGACGCTTTACGCGCCTGATCCGGCTCAGTAGCGGGCGACGAGCCGCCACTGCTGCCCGGCGTCGCCGGTCACGGTCTGCTGCTCGATCGCGGCGCCCGGCTGCGTCGACGAGTCGCGCACCCCGATGGGCAGCCCGCTGCGCACGTTGTCGATCGTTGACCACCCGCCGTCGGCCGACTGCGTCCACTGCTCGTTCGTCGAGCCGGACTCGGGCCACTGGACGATCGACGCTCCGGGGTTCGACCCGCCGCCGCTGACGTTGGCGATGACACCGGAATGCACGTTGCGCAGCGTGAAGCGGCCCCCGCCGACCGGCAGCATCCGCCAGCGCTGGAAGTCGGCACCGGTGTCCACGCCCTGCGTGAGGCCGGTGCCGGCGGCCGTGGAACCGCCGGGCACTTGCAGCACCAGCCCGCTGGCCCGGTTCCGCACCGACCAGGTGCGGGGCCGGTTGGGCGGCTTCACCGACACCGTGCCCCCTGCGGCGACGGTGATGCGCTGGGACCAGTCGCCGAAGCGCAGCTCGGTCGAGCCGCCGTGTTCGCTGCGCACGGCGACGCTCTTCACCTGCGCGTCCTTCCACGCCACGTCGACGGTGAACCCGCCACGCGCGCCGAGCCCGGTGACCGATCCGGCGGTGGCCCAGGCGTCAGGCAGCGCGGGCAACAGCGTGATCACCCCCGGACGGGAGTAGACGAGCATGTCGAGCATCGCCGTCGGGGTGCCGTAGTTGGCGTCGATCTGGAAGACCGAGCTGCTGCCGAAGCTGTACATGTCGAACAGGTTGTCGGCGGCGCCGTTGCTGAAGTTCGCCGACGGCGTCATGACCGTGCCGACGAGCTGGTAGGCCCGGTCGGCGTCCTGCAGCCGGGCCCAGCACATCGCCCGCCAGGCACAGCCCCACCCGAAGCTGCTCATCCCGCGGGCAATGAGCAGTGCCCGCACGCCGGTGAGGATCTCGGCCGAGCTCTCGTCGAGGGTGATGCGGTCGCCTGGGCTGAAACCCAGCAGCGGCGACAGGTGCCGGTGGGTCACCTCGCCGAGGTTGGCGTCGGTCATCCACTCCTCGAGCCAGCCGGTGGTGGCGCTTACGCGGGGCAGGTAGAGCCTGTGCTGCAGTCCGGCGACCGTCGCCGCGAAGTCCTCGTCGGACCCGAGCGTGGCGCAGGAGTCCTGGTAGTCCTGGAACAGCTTCCAGACCGCCTCCTGCGCGTAGGTCACGCCCACCTGGCCGGTGGGCCCGTTCTCCGGCGACCAGTCCTCGTCGTCGACGAGCACCGTGCGGTTCGTGCCGGAGTCGTCGGTGACGGTGCGCTCGATCAGCCGCGCCTGCCAGAACTCGCAGGCGCCGCGCAGCAGCGGCAGGATCCGCTCGAGGTAGGCGCGGTCCTGCGTGTACTGGTAGTGCTCGTACAGCGACATGCACAGCCAGGCGTTGCCGGCCGGGTGCCACCACCAGCCGGGCCCGCCGTGGATGTTCGTCGAGATGGCGGTCGTCCAGCCGGCCACCGTCCCCGAGCTGTTGCGAAAGCCGTTACGCGGGTCCTGGAACAGCTGCTGCGTCGCCGCCGTCCACTTCGGCACCTGTGCCAGGCAGTAGTCGGCGAGAGCCTCGAACGCGCTCGGCAGGCCGGCCCGGTCGGGCAGCCAGTAATTCATCTGCAGGTTGATGTCGGTGTGGTAGTCCGCACCCCACGACGGGTCGTTGCGATCGAGCCATAAACCCTGCAGCCCGGTCGGCAGCCGGTCGCGCGACCCGCAGATCGTCAGGTAGCGGCCGAACTGCAGGTAGGTCGCGTCGAGTTCCGGGTCCGGCGCGGCACCGGTCGCGGCCCGCGCGGCCAGCCGCTGCGGAGTGGACAGCCCGCGCTGCGCCGACGTCGAGCGGCCGAGATCGACCGCGAGGGCGTCGAACAGCGCCCGGTGGTCGGTGGTGTGCGTGGCCAGCAGCGCGGTCCACGGCACGCCCAGCGCGGCCCGCACCTTGTCGTGGGCGACCGCGGCCGGGTCGAGGGTCCGGTCGCGGTAGTCCCGGTCCGGGTCGGGCACGTAGTCGGTGCCGCCGGTGAGGACGACGACCACTTCGGTGCAGCCGGCGAAGGTCACCGTGCCGTCGGCGACGTCGATGCGGCCACCGGTGCCGGCCGCCGACACGGTGGCCGCGTAGCGCAGCCCGTTGGCGAGCGCGCCGGCGAAGGAGGCCGAGGCGTCATCGGCCCGGGCGGTCGTCGTGTCGTCGTGGGCGCCCTCCAGGCGCAGGCTGCCGGTGTAGGTGCCACCGCCGGTCTGCGAGAGCCGGACGACGACGACGTCGTCCGGGTGGCTCGCGATGACCTCGCGCCGGTAGCGGGCGCCGTGCATGCGGTAGTCGAGGGCCGCGACGCCGGTCGCGAGGTCGAGGGTGCGCCGGTACCGGACGACGTCGGTGTGCCCCGGGAGCTCGAGGTGCAGCCGCGCGAGCACCGACAGCGTGCCGAACCCGTCGGCCGAGTCGACGTCCGTGTCGTAAGGGAACTGGCCGCCGCTGTCGAGGATGTCGTTGGCCCCGCCGCTCCACAGGCTTCCGTCGCTGACGCACAAGGTGTCGGTGGCCGGGTCGCCCGACCACAGCGCGCCGAGGCGCCCGTTGCCCACGGGTAGGCCGGTCTCGATCAGATCGTCGGCGCGGCCCGGCGTGACGTAGTGCAGTGCGCTGGTGCGTCCGAGCGGCGAGGGCGCGGCCGCCGCGGGCCGCGCGACCTCGCCGGCGCGAGCGGTGAACGGCGCGAGTCCGCCCAGTGCGGTCGCGGCGCCGAGCGCGCCGCTCAGGTGCAGGAAACGTCGGCGAGAGAGTTCCACGAATGCTCCAGAGATCGGATGTGTGCCCAGACCCTACGGGACACTTTTTCCCCTCACAATGCAGACTTCGGACAAATGTCGGACCGAGAATGAGCGAGTTCGCCGATATTGACCCGATGAATCCGCGCGGTGGTCGACACAACAGCAAGGGCCGGGCCCGCCGGAGCGGACCCGGCCCTGGCCGGAAGGTGCTGCTTACGCCGTCGGCGCCCCGCCCGCCGCGGCCGCGAGGGCCGGGACGAAGTGCTGTGCGTTGACGGTGCCCAGGCCCGACGCGAGGTCGTAGCCCGGCGTGGCCGGGTAACCGGTCACGCCCGCGAAGCTGTTGTCGCCGGACTTGACGTCCACGATGCCGTGCTCGCTCGCGTGCGACATCAGCGAGTACAGCGGCGCGTTGATGTCACCCAGGCTGTGGCCGGCCTGCTGGCTGGCCAGGGCCACGATGCCCGCGAAGATCGGCGTCGCCTCGCTGGTACCGCCGACGATGCTGAAGCCCACCGACGTCGGGTCGTAGCTGAGGTAGACGAGCGCCCCGCCGTCGACCGCCGCCGTCATCGAGATGTCGGGCGTGCCGCGGGTCTTGCCGACGACGTCGGCCACCCCGTCCTGGAAGGCCGGGCGGTGGAAGTACAGGCTGTGCCCGCCGCCGCCGGCGCCATACCCGTCGTTCCACACGACGTCGGGCGACAGGCGGTTGCCCTTGGCGTCGAGGTGCAGCTGGGTGCCGCCGATGCTGGTGACCAGCGGGTCGGCCGACGGCCACGAGTTCACCGGGTGGTTGTAGAGCGTCGAGCCGTCCGCCATCGCGTCGGTGGCGCCGTCGTCACCGGACGCACCGAGCACGGTGACGCCGTTGGCCGCGGCGTTCTTGAACGCCGAGCGCAGCTTCACCAGCGCGTGCCGGTTCGGGAAGGTGTTCTCGGTGGCGCCGAAGCTCTGGCTGATCACGTCGGCCAGGTGGTGGTCGACGACGTAGTTCTCGGCCTTGACGATCTCCGGGAAGCCCTCGACGCCCTCGGTCTCGGCGACCGGCGTCTCGACCAGCAGAATGTTCGCGCCCGGTGCCATGGCGTGGGCGTACTCGACGTCCAGCGTGGTCTCGAAGGCCCAGCCGTTCATCGTGGAGTCGGTCGGGTCGAACGGCGGCACGGGGCCGGCCGGCTGGATGACCTGCAAAGACGGCGCGTCGGGCAGGTGGAAGGTCTGGTCGAAGGTGTGCAGGTCGCTCTGGATCGTCGGCGAGCCGAACGAGTCGACGATGGCGATCGTGTGGCCGGCACCGGTCGTGCCCTGGCCGAACAGCTGCTTGACCCGGTAGGCCTTCTGGAACTGGTTCGGCGAGTAGCAGGCGATGCCGATCTGCTCCTCACAGTCCTGCGTCGTCGGTGCGTGCGAGCTCAGGCCGAGCCGGTAGATGTGGTGCCCGGCGCTGGCCGGGACCGGCGCGACGACGGCGGCCGCGGTGGCGACGGCCGGGGTGGCGACCAGGGTGCCGGACAGGCCGGCGGTGGCGAGGCCGGCCGCGCCGATCAGGCGGGCGAACCTCTGGTGGAGCGGGACCTGCATGAAACCCCCAAGAACTGGCGGACGCGGGCGTCCGGAACGATGACTCGCTCATCTAACTCTTATCGGGACGAATCCGCGCGCCCGGTCCGGGCCTGTCCCGGAATTGTCCTAACCGCTGCGGGTGGCGGCCCAATGTTGCTCGATCTGGTGGCGCAGATTCTCGTCGCTTCGCCGCACGGACAGCGTCACGATCGGCCCGAGCGCCTTGCCCAGCGCCTTGCCGGCCAGCCCGCCGGGCAGCTCGTAGCGGAACAGCACCGTGACCGCGGTGCGCTCCGGTCCCTCGGCGTGGAACTCCCAGGTGGAGGAGTTCTTGAACCCCTTGATCGAGTCGAGCGCGATCACCTTGTCCTGTTCCCAGCGGGTGATCTCCAGCCGCGAGCTGAGCTGCACCGGCTTCACCGCGAACGCGCCGTCGAACACCGCGCCGAGGCCCGAGGTCTGCTCGCCCACCGGCTCGAACCGCGACAGGCCGAACATCCATTTCGTGGCGGTGCGGTAGTCGTCGAGGTAGGCGAACGCGACGTCCAGCGGGGCGTTGCACGAGCTGCGGTGGTGGATGTCGACCATCTGCAGAAGCTAGCCGGTCACCGGGAGGCACGCCGGAGCCGGCCGGGTCACGGCCCGCTGCGCCCGGGCAACGGGAACGGCCCGCCGCCGGAGATTCCGACGACGGGCCGGGCCCGTGCTTCGTGCGGTTACAGCAGGTGTCGGCCACGCAGTCGCAGGGCGACGGTGCCGCCACCGGCGATCATCAGGCCGAGCAGCGCGAGCACCAGTGGCAGCGTGGGCACGCCGCCGTCGTGGCCCGAGGAGGCCTGCCCGGCCGGCACGCCGGTCGGGAGCGCGGTCAGCGGGGCCTTCTTGGTCGGCGAGGCCGGCGTCGAGCTGCCGGGGGAGCTGGGCGCGTTGTTGGCCACCGCGGACGCGGCCAGGTTCAGCTGGAGCACCGGGCTACCCGCCGCCGCCGTGGCGCGTGGCGCGGCCGCGACCGGAGCGGCCGCCTGCGCCTTCGCGGCGAAGGAGGCGAAATGCGAAGCGGCCTTCTTGACGGGGGGCGCCGGCAGTCCGGGCAAGGGGAACCCGGCAGGGTCGGCAGGGCCGGCAGGCTGGGCAGCGACCCGCCGTTGGGGATCAGGTTGAGCTGCACCGCGGTCTCGGTGAACTTGCCGTCGCTCTCGTCCTGGGCGTTGACGGTGATGTTGAGCAGGCTGTTGCCGATGAGGTCGAGCAGCGGGTCGAGACCCGAGGTCACCTTCGCGAGCACGTCACCCAGGTTCTTCGTCAGCCCGTCGAGGGCCGGCTGGACCACGGCGGTCAGCGCCTTCAGACTCAGCGGGACCCCGGCGACGGTCACGGTGACGGCACCGAGCGAGGAGTTGACCTTCGCGATCACGTCGTCGAGCAGCTGGCCGATGGCCGCGGGCAGCTTGGCCAGCGCGTCGACCAGGTACTTGACGAGTGAAGTGTTCGGGCACAGGTTGTTCAGGTCCAGGCCGGCGTTCTTGAGGATCTTGCCGAGGTCGATCGTCAGCGATCCGTCGGCCAGGCTCGCGGTGATGCCGCCGCCGAGCAGCGAGAGCGACAGGTCGCTGGCCAGCTCGTCGGCGGTGGGCAGGCCGGAGATCGCGATCAACCCTCCTGGCAAGGCCTTGAGCAGCGTGTTGAACTGCGTCGATCAATGTCCCGAGGGTGGTGACCAGGGTGCCGCCGAGCGTCTTGAGCAGCGGGCTGGTGAGGCTGAGCTTCAGCCCGGCAAACTGGTAGCTGCCGGCCTGGTCGCCGTCGCTGACCCGCTTGTAGTCACCGGTGCAGCCGGCCGACGGGTCCTTGAGCTTCTTGCCGAACGCGGCCTGGTCGGACTCGGACGAGATCGCGCCGAGGGACAGCTTGAGGTTGCCGAGCTGGCCGGTGAGGGCCGAAGCGCCGGGCAGGGCCGACAGGTCCAGCGTGGCCGTGTCGCTGTCGCCCGACGAGCCGGTGTTGATCGCGCCGTTCTCGCCGAGCAGCCCGGACGAGCCGCGGGAGCTGCCGTCCTTGTTGGCCTTGGCGTACTGGCCCACCGCGCCGAGCTCGAGCCCGCCGGGGATCGGGATGGTGATGTTGCCGCCCGGCGCTTCGATCGTGGTGCCGAGCAAGGTGCCCGACAGCGGGTCGGGCTTCGGGCTGGGGTTGTCGGGGTAGCTGGCCTCGACACCGTTGAGGCTGGCCACGCTGTCGAAGCTCGTGCCCGCGGCGCTGCCGGTCAGGAACCGCCCGGCGGCCTGCGAGACGGGGGTCGCTGCGCCTGCGGCGCCACCCGAGGTGGCCACGGCCGTTACGGCGAGTGCGGTGGCCAGGCCGAACGCGACCGCGGGAACGCCGCGCCGCCGCGCGAGGCGACCGAACGTCGTCGTGGCGCCACGCGTAGTGGGAGTGCGCAATTGCCTGCCCTTTCGAAACTTCGCGGAAAAGCCGGCGCGCTCGTGAAACCACGCCCGCGCAGATTATGACCGGGTAACGGGGGTTTGTCAGGCCGAACGGGAACCGGGCATCCCGAGGGCCACTGGGCCGTACCGTAGCGCGGCCGGTGCGTCTTCCGGTACCGCAGGGTGACGGGGGGTCACAGGATCGACCCGGCGGTAGGCGTCGCCGAGCGGCGGGCGGCTGTCCGTTTCGCCCTTGTTGGGCCACAGTGACGCTGCGCGTTCGGCCTGGGCGGTGATGGACAGCGACGGGTTGACCCCGAGGTTGGCCGAGAGCGTCGAGCCGTCGACGACGTGCAGGCCCTCGTAGCCGTAGAGGCGGTGGTAGGCGTCGATGACACCGGTCTGCGGCGAGTCGCCGATGACGCAGCCGCCGATGAAGTGCGCGGTCATCGGGATGTTCATCAGGTCGCCCCAGGTGCCGCCGGCCACGCCGTCGACGTTGCGAGCCAGCTGGTCGGCGGCCTGGTTGGCCACCGGGATCCAGGTGGGGTTGGGCTCGCCGTCGCCCTGCACGGAGGTGAGCTTGCGGAAGCCGAGGCGGGTCTTCGTGCGGCGCACGGTGATGGAGTTGTTGATCGTCTGCATGACCAGCAGGATGAGCACCCGCTCGGACCAGCGGCGTGGGACGAGCAGCCTCAGCTTGCGCGGGTCGCGCAGCAGGGCGGTGAGGAACTGCCACCAGCGGGAGCGCCGGGTGCCGCCCTCGGTCATGATCGTGTTCAGCAGGCCCATCGAGTTGCTGCCCTTGCCGTAGCGGCACGGCTCGATGTGCGTGTGCTCGTCCGGGTGCCACGACGACGTGATGGCCACGCCCTCGGTGTAGTCGGCCTTCGGCTTGTCCACCCGCACCCCGAGAATGGCCTCGGAGTTCGTGCGGGTGAGGTAGCCGAGGCGCGCGGAGACCGCCGGCAGGCTGGTCTCGCGCAGCCGGTGCAGCAGCTTCTGGGTGTTGTAGGTGCCGGCCGAGAACACCACCTGGTCGGCGGTGAACACGCGCCGCCCGCCGTGCCGCCAGGACCCGGTGCGCTCGGTGTGCACCTCGTAGCCGCCGCTCTCGCCCGGGCGGACGTCGGTGACGGTCGTCAGCGCCAGGATGTGCGCGCCGCGCTGCTCGGCCAGGTAGAGGTAGTTCGTGGTCAGGGTGTTCTTCGCGCCGTGCCGGCAGCCGGTCATGCACTCGCCGCACTGGATGCAGCCGGTGCGCTCGGGCCCGGCGCCGCCGAAGAACGGGTCGGGCACGGTCGCGCCCGGCTCCTGGCCGCCGTCCCGGCCGAAGAACACGCCCACCGGGGTGGCGTGATAGGTCTCGGCCTGCCCGAACTGCTCGGCGAGGCGCTGCATCTCCACGTCGCAGGGCGTGGTCGTGGGGTTGGTGACGACGCCGAGCATCTTCTTCGCCTGCGCGTAGTGCGGGGCGAGCTCGTCGCGCCAGTCGGTGATGTGGGCCCACTGCGGGTCGTCGTAGAACGGCTGGAGCGGCTCGTAGAGGGTGTTGGCGTAGTTGAGCGAGCCGCCCCCCACCCCGGCGCCGGCCATGATGAGGCAGTCCTTGAGCAGGTGGATGCGCTGGATGCCGGTGCAGCCGAGCTTCGGCGCCCACAGGTAGTTGCGCGCGTCCCAGGACGTCTTGGGCAGGGTCTCGGCGGTGAACCGGCGGCCCGCCTCGAGCACCCCGACGCGGTAACCCTTCTCGGTCAGCCGGAGCGCCGTCACGCTGCCGCCGAACCCGGACCCGACGACAATCACGTCGTAATCGGCCACGCGCCCTCCCAGGGTGTCCCGGCCGACCTTACTTGCGGGTAACCCCCCGGATCAACGCGACAGGTGGGCCAGCTTCTCGGGGTTGGCGACGATGAACACCGTGCGGATGCGCCCGCCGTGCACGACCAGCTGGGCGACACTCGCCGGCCGGCCCTCGTCCAGCAGCACCAGGCCGACGCCGCCGTTGACCTGGGCGAAGCGCACCTGCCACGACGCCGCCTCGCGATAGATGCCGAGCAGGAAGCGACCCACCTTGTCGGCGCCGTCGATCGGGCGGCGCGCGGCCTTGGCCAACCCGCCGCCGTCGCTGATCAGCGTGACGTCGGGGGCCAGCAGGCCGAGCAGCCCGCCCAGCTCGCCCGTGGCGCACGCGGCCAGGAACTGTTCGGTGACCCGTCGCTGCTCGTCCTCGGCCGCGGTGAATCGCGGCTGCCGGGCGTGGACGTGCTCGCGGGCCCGGTGGGCGAGCTGGCGCACCGCGGCCGGCGAGCGGTCCAACGCGGCGGCCACGTCGTCGTGCGGCATGCCGAACACCTCGCGCAGCACGAACACCGCCCGCTCGTCCGGGGTGAGCGACTCGAGCACGACCAGCATCGCGAGCGACACCTGCTCCTCGCGGTCGGCGCGCTCGGTGACCCGCACACCGGGATCCTCCGTCGGATCCGGCTCGACCAGAGGTTCGGGCAGCCACGGGCCCACGTAGGTCTCCCGGCGCGCCTGGTTCGCCCGTATCCGGTTCAGGGCCTGGGTGACGGCAGTACGGACGAGGTAGGCGCGCGGGTCCCGCACCGCCGAGCGGTCGGCGGCCGACCAGCGCAGCCACGTCTCCTGGACCACGTCCTCCGCGTCGGCGATCGAGCCGAGGACGTCGTAGGCCACCCGGAACAGCAACCGGCGGTGGGCGACCCAGGGGTCGTCGCCGGCCGGGTCGCCGCCCACCGAGCCCGCAGTCACCGCAGCGGCGCCGGTTCGCAACGGTCGGCGAACCCCTGGCCGGCCAGGCCGAGCGCGTTGTTGAATCGGGCGCGCTGGTTCTCCACGGCGATCATCATGGTCAGCTCGACCACCGCCGCGTCGTCGAGGTGCTCGCGCAGCCGGGCCACCATCGCGTCGGTGACCGTCATCGGGGTGGCACTGGCCGCCTCGGCGTACTCGAGCACCGCGCGCTCGAGGTCGGTGTACGCGCCGCTCTGCCGCCACCGGGGCAGCTCGCGCACCTTGGCCGGGTCCATACCCTCGTTCATACCGAGCCAGTAGCCGAAGTCCATGCACCATTCGCAGCCGACGGTGGCCGCGGCGGCCATCTGGGCGAGGTGCTTGAGCTCGGCGGGCGCCCGCTTCCAGCTGTCCGCGGCCAGCTCGAACCGGCCGACCGTACGCATCAGTTTGGGCTGGTGCGCCATGGCGCGCGCCGGTTCGACCACGGCGCCGAAGCGCCGTCGCGAGTAGAGGTCAGCGATGCGCGAGGTCAGCGAACGGGGCGGCTCGAGTGAGATGCGGGCCATGGCGGGCCTCCCTCGTCGACGGGCTGGTGCCCATACGACACGGGCGGCCCGCGCGATGTGACAGCTCAGCCGAAGCGTCCGGAGATGTAGTCCTCGGTGCGCCGGTCCGACGGGTTGGCGAAGATCTTCTCGGTGTCGTCCATCTCGACGAGCTGACCCGGCTTGCCCACTCCGGCGAGGTTGAAGAACGCCGTGCGCTCGGAGACGCGGGCGGCCTGCTGCATGTTGTGGGTGACGATGACGATCGTGTACTTCTCCTTGAGCTCCTGGATCAGGTCCTCGATGGCCAGGGTGGAGATCGGGTCCAGGGCGGAGCACGGCTCGTCCATGAGCAGCACCTGCGGCTCGACGGCGATCGCCCGCGCGATGCACAGCCGCTGCTGCTGGCCGCCGGACAGCCCCGCGCCCGGCTTGTCGAGACGGTCCTTCACCTCCTCCCAGAGGTTGGCACCGCGCAGCGACTTCTCGACGACGGCGTCGGTGTCCGAGCGGCTCATCCGCTTGCTGTTCAGCTTCATCCCGGCGACCACGTTGTCGTAGATGGACATCGTCGGGAACGGGTTCGGCCGCTGGAAGACCATCCCGATCGAGCGGCGCACGTCCACGGGGTCGATGGAGCGCTGGTAGATGTCGTCGCCGTCGAGCAGCACCCGGCCCTCGACGCGGGCGCCGGCGATCACCTCGTGCATCCGGTTCAGCGTGCGCAGCACCGTCGACTTACCGCAGCCGGACGGCCCGATGAACGCGGTGATGCTGCGCGGTGCCACGGTGAGCGACACGTCGCTGACGGCGAGGAACTTGCCGTAGTAGATGTTCAGGCTCTTGGTCTCTATGCGCTTGGCCATGACGTGGTCTCCCGGCGTCCTCAGGTGGCGATCTTGTTGCGCCGGCCGATCAGCCGGGCGATGAGATTGAGGCCCATGACGATGATGATCAGCGTCAGGGCGGCGCCCCAGAGGCGGTCGGGGGCGTAGTTGGCGACCGAGCCCAACACCCGCTTGCCGTTGGCGTCGAGGTGGTAGGCGCTCTTGCCGGACGAGGTGTTGATATTGATGAACTGGTTGTTGATGAGCGTCGGCAGGGCCGCCTGGTTGCCGCCGAACAGGTTGCGGTTCGTGTTCGTGGCGTAGCCGTTGAGGATGAGCAGCGGCGCCGTCTCGCCGGCCACCCGGGCCACGCCGAGCACGATGCCGGTGATCAGCCCGCTGAAGGCGGTCGGGATGACGATCTTGACGATGGTGCGCCACTTCGGCACGCCGAGCGCGTAGGACGCCTCCCGCAGTTCGTTCGGGACGAGGCGCAGCATCTCCTCGGTGGCCCGGATGATCACCGGCACCATCAGGATGACGAGGGACAGCGAGACCAGGGCGCCGGACAGCCCGATGCCCAGCGTCGTGGCGAACAGTGCGTAGATGAACAGCGCGGCCACGATCGACGGGATGCCGGTGAGGATGTCGACCATGAACGTCGTGATCCGCGCCAGCCGGCCGCGGCCGTACTCGACGAGGTAGACACCGACGAGCAGCGCGATCGGCACCGAGATGACGCTGCACAGCGCCACCTGCTCGGCCGTGCCGATGATGGCCGCGGAGGCGCCGCCACCGGCCACGGTGGAGCTGACGCCGGCCTGGTCGCTGCTCCACCAGTCGGCCGACGTGATGGCGTGCCAGCCCTTGCCGACGACGGTGGCCAGCAGCCACACCAGGGGGACAAGCGCGACCGCGAACGCGGCCCACACCAGCACCGTGGCCACGTTGTTCTTGACCCGCCGGATGCCGCGCCCGCGGGCGAAGGTCGGCGGCCGCACCGCCGGAGCGAGGGTGCTCACGAGAACTCCTTCTTCCGGTTGACGATGGCGCGGGCGGTGGCGTTGACGACGAAGGTCAGCACGAACAGCACGAGGCCGGCGGCGATGTAGGCGCCGGTGGAGTCGCCGCCGGTGAACTCGGCTGACCCGTTCGCGATCTTCGACGCGATCGTGTCGCCGCCGGTGAAGATCGAGAACTGGAACGGCGGGCTGACCTCGGAGACGATCAGGTACACGGCGATGGTCTCGCCGAGGGCCCGGCCCAGGCCGAGCATCGCGCCGCTGACCACGCCGGCGCGACCGTAGGGGAGCACCGCCATGCGGATCATCTCCCATTTTGTGGCGCCGAGCGCGAGGGCCGCCTCGATGTTGGCCCGCGGGGTGCGTTCGAACACGTCCCGGCTGATGGCCGTCACGATCGGCAGGATCATGATCGCGAGCACGACGCCGCCGTCGAAGAGGGTGCGGTTCTGGTGCACCAGTTCGAACAGGGGGCCGGGGACGTGCGACAGCAGTCGCTGCACGCCCTCCAGGTGCGGGGCGAACGTGATGACGCCCCAGATGCCGTAGACGATCGACGGGATCGCCGCGAGCAGGTCGATGATGTAGGCCACCGGCTTGGTGAAGCGGCGGGGCGCGTACTGCGTGATGAACAAGGCGATGCCCACGGCGATCGGCACCGCGATGATCATCGCGATGATCGAGATGACGACCGTGGCCCACAGCAGGGCGGCCACGCCGAAGTGCAGGTTGCCGTCGGTGGTCTGGAAGTTCGTGGAGGTGAGGAAGTTGTCCTTGTCGTGCACGATCGCAGGGATCGACTGGATGAGCAGGAACGCCGCGATGAGCAGGACGAGGGCGATCACCACCGCCGACGCGCCGGACGTCAGGCCGGCGAAGACCCGGTCGCCGATGCGAGCCCGGCCGGGAGCGTTGCCCAGGTCGACGCCGGACACCGGGGGCGCCGACGTCGCGACCCCCGCGCTCAGCGGTTCGCTCGACGTGATCGCCGTCGGTCCTGAGCCCGGCGGCCGACCGGTGTCGAGCACCTCGGTCTGCTCGCCGGCCTCGGCGTCGTGCTCGCCCCCGCGCTCGTACACCGACTCACCTCCGACGCGAGGCGGCGGAAGCGGTGCGCCACCCGGCTGACCGATCCGCGCGGCCGTCGTGTCCCTGTCCGTCATCGCTGTGCCTGTCGTTCGTTGCGGGCGCGAACCCCGCCGGTCACCGTGACGGCGACCGGCGGGGTGTGGACGTCCTCGGTCAGCTGATCTTCGCGATCGAGGCCATGACCTTGGTCAGCAGCTGGTCCGGCAGCGGCGCGTAGCCGAGCTGGGCGAGCAGCGCCTGGCCGGGGCCGGCGGTGTAGGTGAGGAAGTTCTTCACGAACTTCCCGACCGCGGCGTCGGCGTACTTGGTGCAGGCGATCTCGTAGGTGACGAGGATCAGCGGGTAGGCGTTCTTGGCGCTGGGCTTGTAGTTCAGCTTCAGCGACACATCGTCACCGGTGCCGACCACCTGCGCCTCGGCGGCGGCCGCGCTCGCGGTGTCCTTCGAGACGTCGACGGGCCCGGAGCCGCTGTCGATCGAGGCCGTGTTCAGGCTGCTCGACACCGCGAAGGAGTACTCGTCGTAGCCGATCGAGTTCTTGGTGCTCTTGATCGCGGCCGCGACGCCCTGCGACTTGGCCACGCCCTGGCCCTTGAACACCTGCGAGGCGTTGTCTTTGGCCGGCGTCGCCTTGAACACCGACGGTGCGGTGGCGGCCAGGTAGGTCTCCACGTTCTGCGTGGTGCCCGAGGCGTCCGAGCGGTAGACCACGTTGATCTTCGCGCCCGGCAGCTTGGCGCCGGAGTTCTTCGCCTTGATCGCCGGGTCGTTCCAGGTCGTGATCTTGCCCGTGAAGATCTTGGCGATCAGGTCGGGCGTGAGGGTCAGCTTCGAGACGCCGCTGAGGTTGTAGCCAAGGGCGATGGGGCCGACGACCATCGGCAGGTCGAGCGCTGCGCTGCCGCACGCCTTCGTCGCGGCGGCGGGCTCTCCCTTGTCGGGCGACAGCGCCGAGTCCGAACCGGCGAAGCTGACCTGCTTCGCGGTGAAGCTGGTGATGCCGGCGCCCGAACCCGTCGGGTTGTAGTTGATCTTCGCGCCGGTGCAGTTCTTGGTGTAGGCGTTGACCCACGCGGTCACCGCGTTGGTCTGGGCGGTCGAGCCGGCCGCGTTGAGCGTGCCGGAGGAGCAGGTCGCTTTGGCGCCGCCGCCGGCGGCGCTGCTGCTGCCGCCGGCATCGCCGGACGACTTGCCGCCGGAGCCGCCGCTGTTGCCGCACGCCGCCAGCGCCATCGCGGCGGCGAGCACGCCGGCCCCCAGGCCGGCACGGGTGAGCTTCACGTCTTTCTCCCTCTGTCTGATGTCCTAACGAGGTCGAAAGGTAGGAGCGGCACGTGGCGGCGCGGGGTGGCCCCGGTGAACGGGGAGTGAATGCCGCAACCTGTTCAGGTGACTCACGCAAAAGGGTCGAATGACCAGTGCGTGAACTGGCGCACAGTTGTTCCGCGAAGCTGGTACACGAGTGCGGCGGCTCAGGCCTCGGGGACGACCCACTGCACGTCGAGGTCGTACTCGTCGAAGCCGGCGCGTTCGTAGAGCCCGATCGCGCCCGGGTTGTCCCCGTCGACGTAGAGCAGCACGTACGGGCAGTCGCGCCCGGCGAGGTGCCGCAGCCCGGCGGCGAGCAGCAGCCGGCCGAGGCCGAGGCCCTGGGCGTCGGGGGCGATGCCGAGCACGTACACCTCGCCGGCGCCGTCGGGATGGATCTTCGTCCAGTGGAAGCCGAGCAGCGTGCCGTCGCGCTCGGCCAGCAGGAAGCCGGCCGGGTCGAACCAGTCGGCGGCGATGCGAGCGCGAAGGTCGGCGGCGCTCCAGCGGCCCTGCTCGGGATGGGCGGCGAACGCGGCGGCGTTGACGGCGAGCCAGGCGGCGTCGTCGGCGCCGGGCCGGAACGCGCGCACCGTGACGCCCTCGGCCGGGGCCGGATCGGCGGGCAGCGGGTGCGCGGCGTCGAGCGGGCGGCGCAGCTGGTAGAGCTCCCGGACCCGGGTGAGGCCGCGCTGCTCGAAGGCCGGCGTGAGGCGGCTGCGGCGCCCGTGGCTCCACACCCGCACGCCCGGAGCCAGCGCGGCCCCGAGGAGGCCGTCGAGCGCCCCGGGCTCGCCCACCACCTCCAGCGAGTCGCCGTCGCGCTGGGCGTAGCCGAGCAGCCGGGCCCCGTCGTGGACGCGCACGTGTGTCACCGCGCCGGAGGTCAGGTGCGTCAACGCCTGGTCGGACAGCGGCGGCGCGCCGTCCGCCGCCTCGACCGCGGCGCACAGCGCGCGGATCGTCGCCGCGCCCGGTTCGTCGGGGACGGCGGTGCTGACGTCGGTGGGCACGCCCGCCACGCTAGCGACCGCGCGGGGGCGTCGCGGCTACGGCGTGGCGTCGACCGCCGCCCGGCCGGCGACGTCGCGTCGGGACGTGCCCTCGGACGGGCGCACGAACTTGTAGCCGACGTTGCGCACGGTGCCGATCATCGACTCGTGCTCGGTGCCCAGCTTGGCGCGCAGCCGCCGCACGTGCACGTCGACGGTGCGGGTGCCGCCGAAGTAGTCGTAGCCCCACACCTCCTGGACGAGGTGGGAACGGGTGAAGACCCGGCCCGGGTGCTGGGCCAGGAACTTGAGCAGCTCGAACTCCTTGTAGGTGAGGTCGAGCGCGACGCCGGACAGCCGGGCGGTGTACGTGGCCTCGTCGATGGCGAGCTCGCCGAGCTCGAGGCGGCCCGGGGCCTCCTCGGGGCCGGCGGAGCGCCGCTCGACGGCCAGCCGCAGCCGGGCGTCGAGCTCGGCCGGGCCCGCGGTGTCCAGGACCACGTCGTCGACGGCCCAGTCGCCGGTGACGGCGATCAACCCGCCCTCGGTGAGCACCGCCAGCACCGGCACCGACGTGCCGATGGCGGTGAGCAGCCGGACGAAGGCCCGGGCGGCCATCAGGTCGCGCCGGGCGTCGACGAGCACCGCGTCGCCGAGGCTGCGCTCGACCAGCGCGCCGGCGTCCTGCGGCAGCACGGTGACCTGGTGGGAGAGCAGGCCCAGCGCGGGCAGCACCTCAGTGGTGGGCTGGCTGGCCGAGGTCAGCAGGAGCAGGTCCACACGCGCCTCCGGGTGGAGCGGTACAGCGGGATGCGTCCGGACCGACGAGGCCGGTCCGGCGGGCAGCGCTGCCCTCTCAAGCGCCCACAGACTACCGGAACGCGGGGCGGGTCAGAATGGCGGCATGACCCTGCCGAACGCCGTGTCGCTGCGCACCAGTGACGGCGTGCGGCTGGCGGCGCAGCACTGGCCGGCGCGCGGCGAGGATGCCTTGGCCATCGGCTGTGTGGCCGCCCACGGCTTCACCATGTCCTCGCGCAACCCCCACGTGCAGCGGCTGTGTCGCGGCCTGGTCGACGCGGGTCTGGGAGTGCTAGCCCCCGACTTCCGCGGGCACGGACGCTCCGGCGGCGTGGGCACCGCCGGGGCCGAGGAGATCCACGACATCGCCGCCGCGGTCGCCTGGCTGCGCGCGCACGGCTACGGCTTCGTGGCCGTCGTCGGCTGGTCGATGGGCGGGACGGCGGTGCTGCGGCACGCCGGGCTCGGCGGCGACGCCGACGCGGTGGTGAGCGTGAGCGCGCCCGGCGTGTGGTTCGAGCGTGGGACCCGCGCCATGCGCGTCGTCCACTGGATGTTCGAGCACCGCACGGGCCGGGTCACGGCCCGCTACCTGCGCCGCACCCGGATCTCCCCGGACGGGTGGCAGACGCTGCCCGAGGCCCCGGCCGAGGTCGCCGGAGCGATCGCGCCGCGGCCGCTGCTGATCGTGCACGGCGACGCCGACCGCTACTTCCCGCTGCGGCACCCCGAGGCGATCGCCACCGGCGCCCCGGCGGCCGAGGTCTGGATCGAGCCGGCGATGGGGCACGCCGAGGTGGCCACCACCGACGAGCTGGTCGGGCGGATCGCCCGGTGGATCACTGATGTGGCCGGCGGCGAGCTCGCTCCGGCGCCGGTTCACGAGACGACCGCGACCCCCGCCGTCTGCGACGATGAGTGCCGTGACTGACGCCGAGACGGTGGGCGAGCTCCCGCCCGGCGGGCCTGCGTCCGGTCCGTCGCCGGCCGACCCGGCCGCGCCGTACCACCGCGATTCCGGGCTGCTGGCCAGCCTGGTGGTCGCGGCCGCCGCGGGCGCGGCCCTCGTGCTGACCGCCCGCACCGGCGCCACCGCCCTGCTCGTCGCCGTGGCCGTCGCGCAGGGCCTGCTGGCCGTCGCCTGGATCTTCGGCAACCACCAACCCGGACGCATCGGCGGGCTGGTCATCGCGGCCCTGGCCGCGGGCGCCGCCGACACCGCCGTCTCGGTCTGGCCGCACGGGCGGCTCGGGGTGCTCGTGGCCGTGCTCGGGCTCGCGGTGCCGGTGATGTTCGTCCACCAGCTGTCCCGCGGCGCCGCGCGGGTGCACGTCGTCGCGTCGCTGTCCGGCATCGCCGTGCTGGTGTTCGCCGAGACCTCGTTGCCCGCGTTCGTGCAGTTGCGACACGAGCTGGACAGCCCCACCCAGGCCGGCCGCGTGGTGGCCGCGGCGGCCGGGGCGATCGCCGTGGCGCTCGTGGTCGGCTACCTCGTCGACCTGGTGCTGCCGCTGCCGCGCTTCGACCCGCAGGTGTCGCGGGGGCTGCCGGCCGTGCTGGCCTCGGCCGCAGTCGGGGCCGTCTTCGCCTACTACGTGCTGCGCGACGATGCCGGCGGGCGCGGGTTCACCGACGGCCGCGCGCTGTTCCTCGGCGCGGCGCTGGGCGCCCTGGCCGCGCTGATCGCCGTGGCCACCGCGTTCGCCGCGCACGCCCTGCCCGCTCCCGCCACGAACGCGCGCGCCGGGCTGCGCCGCACGGTGGCCGCGGTCCTGCCGCTGTGCGTCCTCGCGCCGCCGACGTTCCTGCTCTGCCTGGCGATCCGTGGCTGACCCCCGCGCGGTGCGGCCGTGATCATCCTGCTGGTGGTCCTCGCCGTCCTCGCGCTGCTCGCCGCCGGGGTCGCGCTGTCCGACCGCGCGATCGCGGCGCTGGCCGAGCGCAAGGCCTCCGACGCACTGTCCGCGCCGCTGGGTCACGCGGTCGTGGTCCGGGTCATCGGCACGCCGTTCCTGCCCCAGGCGCTGCGCGGGCGCTACACCAGCGTGGAGGTCACCGGCTCGCTGCGCGTCGGCGAGATCGTCGGCGCCACCTTCGTCGGCTACCTCACCCGGGTCTATCTACCCCTGCACGACCTGCTGGGTCGCCGCGTGCGCGAGCTGCCGTGCGAGCACGTCGAAGGACGGGTGGTGCTGCCCTACGGCGAGCTGGCCCGCATCGCGCGGATCCCGGGCCTCGACCTGCACTTCGAGGGCGAGCGGCTGCTGGCCTCGGCCGCGCTGCCGATCCCCGACGTGCCCGGCTTCGGCCCGGTGCCGGGCATCGGCCAGCTCGCCCGCGTCAGCGGCGAGGCGGTGCTCACGCTGCGCGGGGCCGGTGAGGTGTGGCTGCGCATCCGCGGGGTCTCGGTGGCCGGGTTCGGCCTGCCCGACCTGGTGCTCAGCCAGCTGGTGCCGTCGCTGAACGTTCCCATCCCGCTGCCACCGATGCCCTTCGGGCTGCGGCTGGACGAGCTGCGGCCCACGGCCGGCGGCCTGGTCGTCGACGGGTCCGCCGACGCCGTCGTGTTCCGGGCGAGCGAGGCGCCGGTCGAGCCGGCGCACCGCGACCCGGCACCGTCGCCGGCCCCCGGGCCGGCTCTGCGGTCCGGCCCTGCTCGCGCGCCGCGTCCCACCGGGCGGGACGAGCGTCCCGACGCGTGATCCCGGCCGGTTGGCGTGGCGCCCGGCCCGGCCGTACGCTGACGGCATGCGCTTTGCGCCCCTCGTGAGCATGCCGGCATCGGCCGCGCTCACATCCCGCCGCGCGGTCGACCTGTGCCGCGTGGGCAGCTGCCTGTGTCGCTCTGTCTGACCCCTCCGCAGCTCTCATCCCGCACCGGGCACCCGTTGCTGCCCGCTGTCCGCACGCACACCCATTCACGCACCTCACGAGGAGAACCCATGAGCCGCGCTGACGCGCTGGTCTCGGCCGACTGGGCCGAGGAAAACCTGAACACCGACGGCGTCGTGTTCGTCGAGGTCGACGAGGACACGTCGGCCTACGACGGCGGCCACATCGCCGGCGCCGTGAAGCTGGACTGGAAGAGCGACCTGCAGGATCAGGTCCGCCGCGACTTCGTCTCCAAGGAGCAGTTCGAGAAGCTGCTGTCGGAGAAGGGCATCGGCAACGATGACACCGTCGTGCTCTACGGCGGCAACAACAACTGGTTCGCCGCGTACGCCTACTGGTACTTCAAGCTCTACGGCCACGAGGACGTCAAGCTGCTCGACGGCGGTCGCAAGAAGTGGGAACTCGACGGCCGCGAGCTGTCCAAGGACAGCGTGTCCCGCCCGGCCGCGCAGTACCAGGCCAAGGACCAGGACACCTCGATCCGCGCCTTCCGCGACGAGACCATCGAGGCGATCGGCAAGCAGAACCTCATCGACGTCCGCTCGCCCGACGAGTTCAGCGGCAAGCTGCTCGCCCCGGCGCACCTGCCGCAGGAGCAGAGCCAGCGCGGCGGGCACATCCCCACCGCGCTCAACGTCCCGTGGTCGAAGGCCGCGAACGAGGACGGCACGTTCAAGTCCGACGACGAGCTCGCGAAGCTCTACGGCGACGAGGGTCTGGACGACAGCAAGGACACCATCGCCTACTGCCGCATCGGCGAGCGGTCGAGCCACACCTGGTTCGCGCTGCACGAGCTGCTCGGCCACCAGAACGTCAAGAACTACGACGGCTCCTGGACCGAGTACGGCTCGCTCGTCGGCGTGCCGATCGAGAAGGACGTGTGAGCTGACATGTGCGGAGCCCCTGCGCAGACCCCGACGCTGCCCGCCGGCGTCGACATCGAGAAGGAGACCGTGATCTACGGCGTGGTCTCCGCCGGTGACGCCCCGGTGCCCGGCGCGTACGTGCGCCTGCTCGACAGCACCGGTGAGTTCACCGCCGAGGTGGTCACCTCGGCCACCGGCGACTTCCGGTTCTTCGCCGCGCCCGGCGACTGGACGCTGTCGGTGCTGCACCGTGACGGCAAGGCCCGCAGCGAGGTCCAGGCCGCCGGCCCCGGCCTGCTCGAGGTGCCGCTCTCGCTGCAGTAACCGCCCGCCGGGCAGGTGACCATCAGGTCGCGCATGGGTGATCCTGCCCGGCGCGCGGTCGCCTGCGCGGTACGGTCCGGGCATGGAGACGGCCTACCTCGTCGTGTTGGTGGCGGCGTTCCTCGCCCTGGCCGGTGCGGGGGCCTACACCGTCGCGAGACTGCTTCGCGCCGACCGATGAGCCAGCCGGTGGTCGGCGACACCACCGACCTGCGCTCCGGCGCGCCGGTCCACGACGACCTGTTGGCCCTGCTGCCGCTGGTCGGGGTGTGGGGCGGCGAGGGCGTGGGCGTGGTGCCGTCCTCCGGGCGGGAGTTCCGTTACGGGCAGCAGCTCGCCGTCGGCCACGACGGCCGTCCCTTCCTCGCCTACTCCTCGCGCTCGTGGTTGCTCGACGAGGACGGCGCGGTGCTGCGCCAGGCCTGGCGTGAGACCGGCTTCTGGCGGCCCGGACCCGGCCCCGACGACATCGAGCTGGTCGTGGCCTCGAACACCGGGCAGGCGCTGGTCTTCGCCGGCACCGCGGGCGAGCGCCGCTGGGACCTCACGACGGTGTCGGCGCACCACACACCCACCGCCGTCGACGTCGACGGCGAGCGCCGCCTCTACGCGCTGCGCGACGACGAACTGGTCTACGTCACCGAGCTGGCGCCGGGCGGTCAGGAGTTCGCGCCGCACCTCAACGCCCGGCTGGTCAGGGTTCCGGCAGGGCCTGGTCCGGATCGACCATGAGGCCGAGCCCGCGGGCGGCGTGTTCGAGCAGCAGCCACGTCCGATCGGTGAGCTCGTCGGCCACCTGCGTCCGGCTCGGGGTGCCCCGCTCCAACCACCACGCCGCGGTGGCGTCGACCAGGCCCACGATGCCGGCGATCAGCCGCTCGTCGGGGCCGCGGTCGACGCCGAGCGCGCGCAGGTAACCGCCGATCAACCCGTTCAGCTCGACGGCGAACACCGCCTTCGCGTCGCCGCCGTCGAGCGCGCCGGCCGCGTTGACGACCCACGCGTGCTGGGCGAGGAACCGGTACAGGTTCGGGTGGGCCTCGATCCAGGACAGGTGCTCGTCGACGGCGCCGCGGATGATGTGCCGCGCCGAGCCGCGCGCGGCCAGCGCCCCGCGCACCCGCTCGCCGAGCTGGGTGGCGACCTGGCGCGACACCGCCCGGTCGAGGGCCGCCTTGCCGTTGAAGTGCCGGTAGACGTGGGTGCGGGGGACGCCGGCGATCTGCGCGATCTGCCCGGTGAGCGCGTCCGGGCCGTAGGTCTCGATGGCCTCGACCGCGGCCGAGATGATCGCCTGACGGCGCTGCCGGCGATGCGGGTCCCAGCGCGTCGAGCGACCGTCACGCCCGGTCTCGCGCGCGGCGGGCGGCTCCGACATGCGCCCGAGCCTATTCCGGGCGGCACGCCGGATGGCGCGACGTGTTGTCACGATCGAGGTATTGGTGCTACACCATGTGATAGGTAATCTCGTGCAGTACGTCACACAGGAGCGGAGATCGCCATGACCGCCGTCGCCGGCCTCGACTCGGTGCGCAGGACCGCCACCCGGCTGCTCGGGTCGTCCTCGAAGAACTCCTACGACCCCGAGCTGGACATCGACTGGGACGCCCCGGTCGACCTCGGGATGGCGTTCATGCCGCTGGAGCGCACGTCGCTCTACGGCACCGAGCTGTGGGAGCGGATGAGCGAGGAGCAGCGCATCGAGCTGTCCAAGCACGAGCTGGCGAGCGTGGCCTCCACCGGGCTGTGGTTCGAGATCATCCTCATCCAGATGCTGTCGCGGTGGGCCTACCACCAGGACCCGCAGGACCCGCGCACCCAGTACGCGCTGACCGAGGTCGGGGACGAGACCCGGCACATCCTGATGTTCGCCAAAGCCATCGCCCGCCTCGGGGCGCCCACCTACCGGCCGGCCAAGCTGCTCGACCGCCTCGCGCAGGTCTACCAGGCGCGGGCGAAGGGCGTCAGCCTGTTCGCGCCGGTGCTGGTGGCCGAGGAGATGACCGACCGGCTGCAGCGCGAGATGGTCAATGACGAGAACGTGCATCCGCTGGTACGCATGGTCAACCGGATCCACGTCGTCGAGGAGGCGCGGCACGTGCGCTTCGCCCGCGAGGAGGTCGTGCGGCAGGTGGCCAGGAGCGGGCCGGTGGCCAAGGTGGTCAACAACCTCACGTCGGCCGCTGTCGCCGCCGCCGTCGCCACCGCGATGATCAGCAAGGACGTCTACGCCAACGTCGGCCTCGATCCCGACGAGGCCGCCCGCGCCGCCCGGCACAACCCCAACTTCCACGAGACCCGCCGCTGGATGGCCGAGAAGATCATCGCCTTCCTCGACGAGCAGGGCATGGTCACCTGGTACGCCAAGCCCATCTACGCGCTCGCCCATCTGGTCTAGCCGGCATTAAATAAGCGACCCCCGAGCTGCTCCGCCAAAGGCGGGTCGGCTGGACGGGCCGACAGCTCGGGGGCCGGGTAGCTACCAGGTATTGCTCACCACCGCGGTCAGCGGCAGGGGGCAAGGCCTCGCAGGTCCGTTGCACTTGCGGTGGTCAGCTGGAAGCCACCTCACGCGTCCGGAAAGTACACAACTTTGGACCACCCCCTCTCTCGTGTACCTCCACGGTACGACGAGCGGCACGAGGACGCCACGCCTTTCTGCGGCGCGCCGCACAGCGCCGTTCAGAAGCCGGCGAGGTGACGGATCTCGGCGTCGAGGTCGGGTCGCCGCTCGCGCTTGGTGCCGTCGAGATCGACGACCTCCACCGGCCCGCGCACGCTGCCGACCAGCCACAGCGCGTCGGCGGCGTGCAGGTCGTCGACGCGGGCCAGGGTCTCGCGCACCTGCCACCCGGTCGCCGCCGCGCGCTCGAACAGGCGGTGCTGGGTCGTGCCGCCGAGGATGCCGGTGTCGCCGGTGGGCGTGGTGTGCAGGGTGCGCCCGAGCGCCCAGACGGGGGTGGCGGTCGGCGCCTCCAGCACGCGCCCGTCGCTGCTGACGAACAGCACGTCGTCGGCCCCGCGCCGGGCGGCTTCACGCTGGGCGGCCATGTTGACGGCGTAGGACAGCGTCTTGACGCCGCCGAGCAGCCACGGCGCGTCGCGGAACGCGTCGGCGGGGTAGCCACGCGGCAGGGTGATCAGGATCAGGCCCTCGCGCCGCATCCGGGCGTAGTCGGCGGGCAGCGGCCCGATGGCCACGAAGCCGGTCGGCTCGCCGCCGACCGGGCCGCGGGTGAGCAGCAGCTTGACCGCGGCCTCGCCGGGGCTGGTCCAGCGCGCCGCCGCGTCGGCGATCAGGGCCCGCCAGGCGGGTTCGTCGAACGGGATCTCCAGCGACGCCGCCGAGCGCGCGAGCCGGGCCAGGTGCGCGTCGAGCTTGTCCACCACCCCGTCGACGAGCCGACAGCCCTCGAAACAGCCGTCGCCGCGGGTGAGGCCCGCGTCGTCCACGCGGACCACGGGTTCGGTCGGGTCGACGGGACCGCGGCCGAGAACGGCCACGACGCCCGGAGCGGGGGCATTCACCACGGCGGTCACGCTACCTACGATGGAGGGCAATGGATGCCCGGCACTCGCACGTGCACTCGGCGCCGTCGACCGACGACCTCGCCGAGCAGCTGCGCGCGCGCGGCCTGCGGGTCACCGCGCAGCGCGAGCAGGTGCTCGCCGCCGTGCGCCGCCTCGGCCACGCCACCCCCGACGAGATCAGCGAGCAGCTGAGCGGCGTCGACGTCGCCACCGTCTACCGCACCCTCGAGCTGTTCGAGCAGCTCGGCCTCGTGCGGCACGCCCACCTCGGTCACGGCGCCCCGTCCTACCGGCCGGCCGAGGACCAGCACAGCCACGTGGTCTGCCACACGTGCGGCAGCGTCGTGGCCTCCGACCCGTCGCTGGTCGACGGCCTGGAGCGCCGGCTGCGCGAGGACACGGGTTTTCGTCTCGACCGCTCGCACCTCACCGTTTTCGGCACCTGCCGGGACTGCCTGGCCGCCGAGGACGACGCCGGGCCGGAACAAACGACCGGCGCCACACGCTGACACCGTTGATGACCACTTCTCCCGCCGTGCCCGCGACCGGCCGCGACGAGGGCGTCGCCTGGCACTTCGGCGACCCCCTCGGTGAACAGCGCCTGCTGACCAGGGGCGCCGGGGTGGTCGACCGCAGCCACCGCGACGTGGTGGCCGTGCCCGGCCCCGACCGGCTCGGGTGGCTGCACACCATCTGCTCGCAGCACCTCACCGACCTCGCCGACGGTGACGCCACCGAGGCCCTGGTCCTCTCGCCGCACGGGCACGTGGAGCAGCACTGGCAGGTTACCGAGCTCGACGGCACGACCTGGCTGGACACCGAGCCCGGCGCGGCCGGCCAGGTGCTGGACTACCTGCTGAAGATGCGCTTCCTCAAGCGGGTCGAACCGGCCGACGTCACCGACCGGTGGGCGGTCCTCTCGCTCGTCGGGCCGACCGCGCCGCAGGTGCTGGCCACGGCCGGCCTGCCCGTGCCGCCGGTAGCCGGCAAGGCCGAGTCCCTCGGCACCGACGCCGGCTTCGTGCGCCGCATGTCCTGGCCCGGGGGTGTCGCCTTCGACCTGCTGGTGCCGCGCGACGAACACGCCACGCTGATCGACCGGCTCATCGGCTCGGGCGCGCAGCCCGCCGGTCTGTGGGCGTTCGAGGCGCTGCGGGTGGAGGCCCGCCGACCGCGCCTCGGCCTGGAGACCGATCACCGCACCATCCCGCACGAGGTCGGCTGGATCGGGCCCGCCGTGCACCTGAACAAGGGCTGCTACCGCGGGCAGGAGACGGTGGCCCGGGTGCAGAACCTGGGGCGGCCGCCGCGCCGCCTCGTGCTGGTGCACCTCTCCGGTGAGTCCGACGAACTGCCCGAGCCCGGCACCGCGGTCGAGCTCGCCGGCCGCGCGGTGGGCTTCCTGGGGACCGCGGTGCACCACCACGAGCTCGGGCCGATCGCCCTGGCCGTGGTCAAGCGCAACGTGGACGGTGCCGCCGAACTCGTCGCCGGCGGCGTGGCCGTCGCGATCGACGACGCCTGACGCGCCGCTGCATGACCCGCCGAGCGGTGCGGTTCCCGCGGCACGGCGTCACCGATCCCGACGTCGACCTGCACGACCGGCGGCAGCGGGCCGAGCTCCGGCCGCGCGAGTGGGACCTGGTGCTGGCGGTCGCCCTCGGCGGCGTCGTCGGCGCCGAGGCCCGCTACGCCCTGGCCGAGCTCATGCCGCACGGCACGGGTGCGTGGCCGTGGGCCACGCTGGTGACCAACGTCGTCGGCAGCGGGCTCATCGGGGTGCTCATGGCCCTGCTGGCCACGGCCGGACGGCCGCCGCGTCTGGTGCGCCCGCTCCTCGGCACCGGTGTGCTCGGCGGGTTCACCACCTTCTCGACGTTCGCCCTGGACCTGCACGGCCTGCTGCTCGCCCACCGTCCGGGCGTCGCCCTGGCCTACGTCGCGGCGTCGTTGGCCGGCTGCCTCGTCGCCACCGCCGCGGCCTTCGCCCTCGTCCGGCGGCTCGGGGGCGCCCGATGATCGCGCTCATGGTCGCCCTGGGGGCCGCGGTCGGTGCGCCGGCGCGCTACCTCACCGACCGGGCGGTGCAGTCACGTCACGACTCGACGTTCCCGTGGGGCACGCTGCTGGTCAACGTCGTCGCCTCGCTCGTGCTGGGCGTCGTGGTGGCCGCGGCCGCGCACCTGGGCGCCGAACTGCAAGCACTGCTGGCCACCGGCTTCTGCGGTGCCCTGAGCACCTTCTCGACCTTCAGCTACGAGACCGTGCGCCTGTACGCCGACGGCCGGATCCGCTACGCCGCAGCGAATGCGTCGATCAGCGTGCTCACCGCACTCGGGGCCGGCTCGCTCGGTTACGCCCTCGGCACCGCCTGGTGACCGGGCGGGTAACCCTGCCCACAATGCTAGCTGTGCGCTTGCAATAGTTAGCAATACTCACGCACACTGGGCCGCGTGATAGTCGAACGGCCGAAGGAACAGGCCAAGCGCAGCAGCGCCGCGATCGGGGAGTTCATCCGCGACCAGCGCAACCAGGCCCAGGTCTCGATGCGCCAGCTGGCCCGGCTCGCCGGCGTGTCCAACCCCTACCTCTCGCAGATCGAGCGGGGGCTGCGCAAGCCCAGCGCCGAGATCCTGCAGCAGATCGCGAAGGGCCTGCGCATCTCGGCCGAGCAGCTCTACGTCCAGGCGGGTTTCCTCGAGTACCGCGAGGGCAACCAGGAGCTCGTGGCGGCGATCCTCGCCGACGACGAGCTCGGCGAGCGGCAGAAGCAGGTGCTGCTCGACATCTACGAGTCCTTCCGCCGCGAGAACGCCCAGCTGCGTGTTGCGTCGGGGGGCGCTGCGTCTCCGCCGGAGAGCTCGGTCCCGAACACATCGGCCGCCGTCGGCAGCTGATCGCCGCACCCGTTACACCGCCGTCCATCAGTCAAGGAGTGAGTGACACCGTGTCCATCGCCAGTGATATCCGTGCCTACGCCGACAGCGCCGTGAGCCAGGGCAAGCAGGTGCTCGACACCGCGCAGGCCCAGCTGAACGACTACACCGGGCAGGCCAACGACATCGTCGGCAAGACCCGCGACAACGTCTCGGACATCGCCGAGAAGGCCGCCGAGGCCGTCACCGACCTGCGCCAGTCGGCCGAAAAGGCCGTCAACCTCGACGCCCTCACCTCGGCGGTCGAGCCCTATCTGGCCCAGCTGAAGGAGTACTCCAGCGTCGTCACCGACAAGGTCGACGCCCTGGTGTCCACCGCCCGCAACGACAAGCGGGTCGCCGCCCTGATCGAGCGCGGTCAGCCGGTGTTCGACGCGGTGTACGAGCTCGCGCAGGACCGCGTCGTCAAGCCGGTGCAGTCGTTCACCGGCCGCGGCAAGCCGGCCGCCGCCCGGCCCGCGAGCAAGCCCTCGCCGAAGCCGCGCTCGACGAGCGCGACCGTCAAGGCCCCGCGCAAGGCGGCCGTGACGAAGCCGGCCACGAAGAGCTCGGCCCGGCCGGCCACGCGCAAGACGGCCACCAAGCGCACAACCAAGAGCTGAGCTCCGACCACAGCTGCGCGCGCTGCCCCGTCCCGGATTCGGGCCGGGGCAGTGCTGTGTCCGGCTGAGTACCCTGACGGGGTGAACACGGTCGCCGACCTCGAGTTGTGGACGAACCTCGTCCTGTACTGGGCCCTGGTGGCACTGCGCGCCTGGGCCGTGCTCGACTGCCTGGTCCGCAAGACCGCCGCGTTCCCGGCGGTCGACAAGCTCACCAAGCCGGCGTGGCTCGCGATCCTGGTCATCTCCGGCCTGCTCGGCACCTTCCTCAGCCCGTCGCCGGCCTACCCGTTCTCACTGATCTCGGTGATCGTCGCGATGGTTTATCTCGCGGATGTGCGCCCGGCCGTACGCGAGGTGTCCGGCGGGTCCTGACGCGCGGCCCACCGCGGCGCGTAGCTCGGCCACCGCGGCGCGAGCAGCACGCCGGCGGCGACGGCGATCAGCAGGCCACCCGTGACGGCGTACCCGACGGCGTCGGAGAAGCCCTGCGGGGCGAGCACGCAGCCGGCCGCGCTCAGCGCGAGCAACGCCGTACGGCGCCCGCCCTCGGCCGTGGCGGCCAGGCACAGCAGCCCCCAGAGCAGGTACCACGGGTGCAGCGACGGCGCGAGCAGGGCCAGCGCGAGCAGGGCGTACCCGACACCCTGGTCGACGGGGCGCCGGCGCACCGTGACGACCAGGTAGGCGAGCGCGCAGGCCAACGCGACGATCGCGGCGGCCCGGCCACCGATGGCGAGATCGTCGTAGGCGGCCATGCGCATGATCGGCGACAGGATCACGGCCGTGGCACCCGGCACCGAGTACGGCGTGTGGTCGGCGAACTGCCGGTGCACGGTGTGCAGCCAGCCGAAGCCGCCCGGCACCGCGAGGCCGAGCCCCACGACGACCGCCGCCGCGATGACCAGGTCGCGGCCGAGGACCTGCCACCAGCGCGCCCGGCGCCGTGCGGCCAGGTGCGCGGCCACGAGGACGAGCAGGGCCACGAAACCCTGCGCCGTGACCGATGCCGCCAGCGCCGCCGCCACGACCGCCGCCGTCCACCGACGCTGCCGCGCGGCCAGCACCGCCGCGAGGATGAACGCGATCAGCAGCGCGTCCAGGTGCGCGGCCGAGACGAGGTAGAGCAGCACCAGCGGGTTGAGCACCGTGAGGGTGAGCGCGCGGTCGGGGCGCAGCTGCTGGAGCCGGGCGTACTCGGCCACCAGCCGCCCGCACCAGATGACCGCGAGCACCGCTACCACCCGCAGCACGATCACCGCGCCGAGCGGGCTGCCCGCGCCGATGGAGACGGCCAGATGGCTGAGGAACGTGCCCAGCGGGCCGTCGCTGCTCGGCGTGCCTCGCGAGCCCGGAGCGATCGCCTCCAGCACCGGCACCTCGCCGAGCCGGGCGGCCCCGTGCTCGAACGGGTCGAGGCCACGTCGCTGCAGCAGCCCGGCCGCGGCCCGCACGTAGACGCTCGTATCGAGCAGCGGCGGCCCGACCACGAACGGCACCGCCCACGCCGCCGCCACGCGCCACACCCGCTCCGGACGCTGCGGGTGCCGGCGGACGTAGCCGGCCAGGGCCAGCCAGACCAGCACCAGCGCGACGACGGCGACGACGAACAGGGCCGGGCGCAGCGCCCCGCGCCGCGCGTGGCCCGCGGACTGCAGCAGCAGCCAGGTGGTCAGTGGCCGCGTGGGCTCGGCCGCCCCGACCTGGCTGCCCAGGACCAGCACCACGCTCGCGAGCACGAAGCCCAGCACCCCGAAGCACAGCAGCGGATGGTCGCGCGCTTCGCGGCGCGCGGCGACCAGCCCGTCCAGCGCCTTCTCGGCGAGATCGTTCACCGGACGGTCATCGCCGCGAGCGGAGCAGAGAACCCATGAATGCCTGACATTATGGAGGGTGGGCCCCCGCGGTCGCCGGGCCCTCTTACCTGACCCGAACACGGCGTCGACCCGCAGCGAACGTCGGCGGGTGACAGTAGGTGGCGAACCACCACGCCAGCATCGCTGAGGAGACCCACGTATGTACCGCAAGATCCTGCTGGGCGGCGTCACCGCCGCCGTCATCGTCGGCGCCGGCGGCACCGCGCTCGCCCTGACCGGATCGGACTCACCGACACCCGGCACAGGCTCGTCCTCGTCGTCGCACGCGAAGGGCAAGCACGACCACGCCAAGGGCGATCACAAGGGCGGCAAGCGTGGCAAGATGCTGCGCCGCCTGGCCCACGGCCAGTTCACGACCAAGGGCAAGGACGGCAAGTACGTCACCCACGACCTGATCACCGGCACCGTGACGTCGGTGTCGGCGACGTCGATCACCGTGCAGTCGGCGGACAAGAAGAGCGAGACGTTCGCCGTCGACAAGGACACGAAGGTCCGCGAGCGCACCGTCGGCCACAAGGGCAGCAACGGCAAGCCCACCAAGGGCAGCGCGAAGGACGAGAAGATCAGCGACGTCGCGAAGGGTGAGCACGTCATCGTGCTCGGCACCGGGACGTCGAAGTACACGGCCAAGCACATCGTGGAGATCAAGGGGACGAAGTAGCGGTCCCGCTCGATCCCAACGGGAGGCGCACGGTGAACCGTGCGCCTCCTTCGTGTGCATGGCCCGCCTCGACCGTGCCGCCGAGGCGTTGCGCCAGGCCGGCCACGATGGGCAGGCCCAGGCCGGTGCCCACCTGCCGCACGCCGCGGTATCGCTCGTAGAGCACGCCCTGGTCGAAGGCCACGGCAAGGTCGTCGTCGGTGAGGCCGGGGCCGCCGTCGCGCACCTCGGCCACGGCGCGGTCGTGCTCGACCCGTGCGGCGAGCACGATCGGCGCACCGGCCGGCGTGACCCGCAACGCGTTGTCGAACAGCCCGTCGAGCAGCTGGCGCACCCGCGCGGCGTCGGTGCGCGTCCACACCGCTACGTCGGGGGCCTCGAGCCGGAACTCCACGCCGCTGGCCCCGCACCGGGCGTGCCAGACCAGCGCTGCGGCGTGCACCAGCGCGGTGAGGTCGACGTCGGCGAGGTCGATGCGGAAGTCGCGCGCCCCCAGCCGGGCCAGGTCGAGCAGATCGCCGACGAGGCGTTCGAGCCGCTTGGCCTCGGCCAGCACGACCCCACCCACGTACGCGGTCTGGTCGGGCGGCACGACGTCACCGGCCAGCGACTCGGCATAGCCCGAGATCGCGGTGAGCGGGGTGCGCAGGTCGTGCGACACCGACAGCAGGAACTCGCGCTGCCGCTGCTCGGACTGGCGCAGCGCCCCGGCGAGGGTGTTGATCGCGTCGCTGACCTCGACCACCTCGTGCGGGCCCTGCGCCGGCAGCGTCACGTCGCGGTTGCCCTGGGCCAGCGAACGCGCGGCCGCGGCGGTGCGGCGCAGCGGTCGGGCCAGTCGCCACGCCACCAGCAGGCCGATCGCCGCGGCCAGAACCCCGGCGATGAGCACGGCGAGCAGGATGCGGCGGATGGCTCGCTCGTCCTGGGCCACGGCGTCGGTGCGGCGCTGGACGATGACGACGCCGCCGCCGTCGCGGGTGGCGCGCACCTCCACGAACACGGTGGTGTCGTCGACCGTCCGCGTGGCGGACACGTCGTTGCCGGCCTGCACGGCACTGATGTCGCTCGGGCGAACCACGCGCCGGACCAGGTTGTTGCGCGTGGCCAGCCGGCCGCCGCGGCCGATGACGCCGCTGCGCACGCCGAGCACCTGCAACGCGTTGTTCAGCCGGGCCAGCGGCACCTTGCCGGCGGGGTTGGTGCCGGCCACCGCCTGGGTGACGTCGGCCAGGCGGCCGAGGGTGGTGCGGGCCGACGCCGCGCCGTTGTTGCGGATCAATCCGATGGCCAGGGCGCCGGCGATGATCGCGGTGAGCACGGCGATGCCGACGCTGAGCAGCGCGATGTGCGTGGCCAGCCGCTGCCGGTGCCGCACCGGTCGCCGGCCGGTCACCGAGCCGAGTGCTCGGCCGCGTACCCGACGCCCCGCACGGTACGGATCGGGCTGTCGGCGCCGAGCTTCGCGCGCAACTGGGCGATGTGCACGTCGACGGTGCGGGTGCCGGCCACCGAGGAGTAGCCCCACACCTCGCTGAGCAACTGCTCGCGGGTGAACACCCGGCCGGGCCGGCGCATCAGGTGGGCCAGCAGGTCGAACTCGGTGGCGGTCAGCGCGAACTCGGTGTCGCCGGCGCTCACGCGCCGCGCGGCGGTGTCGAGGGTGATCGTGCCGACCTGCTGGGGCGCGGCCTGCGGCACGCCGTGCGTGCGCCGCAGCACACCCCCCACGCGGGCAACGAGTTCGCGCGGCGAGAACGGCTTGGTGACGTAGTCGTCGGCGCCCATCTCCAGGCCGACGATGCGGTCGACCTCGTCGTCGCGGGCGGTCACGAACAGCACCGGCGTCCAGTCGTCGCCGGCCCGCAGCCGGCGGCAGATCTCGATGCCGTCGGTGCCGGGCAGGCCGACGTCGAGGATGATCGCGGCCGGGCGCAGCCGGCTGATGGCGTCGAGCGCGGTGTCGCCGTTGCTCTCGACGTGCACCCCGTAGCCGGCTCGGGCGAGATTCATCCGGATGACGTCGGCGATGGCCGGTTCGTCCTCGACCACGAGGATCAGCCCGCGGGCCCTCGTCTCGCCGGCGGTGTCGGTGGCCACGCACCGCAGCGTAGTGCGGGCGCGGGCGCAGTCCCGGTCACGCGTGGGTCAGAGGGGTGTACGGATTTTCAGTCGAACAGCGACAGCTGGGCCGGCTGCGGGCGACGCGGAGGCAGCTTGGGCAGCGGCTGGCGGGCGAAGGCGGTGGCCGGGCGATCGACCCACGGCGGGAGCGTGGCGTAACGCTCGGGCGCGGGGCCCGGGTCGACCTCGGCCAGCGTGCGCAGCGCGTCGCGCGCGGTCCAGGTGAGCTGCTGGGCGTGGAAGCAGGTGGTGACGGCGTCGGCGGCGAGCGGCAGCACGCCGGGCCCGGCGCTGAGATCGAGGGCCAGGGGGAGGTCATGGTGCATCGTCATGACCTGGCAGTTGCGCTCCCACGCGGCGCGCGCGCCGTCGGCGGCGAGGCGGTCGGCCACGCCGCGGCCGACCCCCCTGCGCACGCCGTCGAGGTCGTCGAAGGCGCGCCGGGCCGAGCCGCAGTGCTGGAGCAGGCGGGCGGCGCTGCGCGGGCCGATGCCGTGCACACCGGGCAGGTTGTCCGACGGGTCGCCACGCAGCGCCGCGTAGTCGCGGTACTGGTGCGGCCGGACCCCCAGCAACAGCTCGAGCCGGTCGGCGGTCATCAGCGGCGACGCGTCCACCCCGCCGTTGATGATCCGCAGGACCGTGGTCGTGTCGTCGATGAGGGCGAAGGCGTCGCGGTCGGAGGTGACGACGACGGTGCGCGCGCCGAGGGCGGGGGCCAGCGCCGCGCTGGAGGCGAGCACGTCGTCGGCCTCGAGCCCGGGTGGGACGACGACGGCGACGCCCAGCGCGCGCAGCACCGCGGCGGCCTGCGTCAACTGGTCGACGAGGGTTTCCAGCTTGTCCTCACGCTGCGCCTTGTACTCCGGCCACTTCTCGCGGCGCAGCGACGCGTCCGGGTCGTCGAAGCCGACGACGACCAGAGCGGGCCGGATGCGTTCGACGGCCGCGACCAGCTGCATCAGCAGCCCGCGGACCGCCCACGTGGGCCGGCCGTCGCTCGTGTGCGCGCCGGTGCGGGCCTGGGCGTGGTAGGCGCGGTGGACGAGGGAGTTGCCGTCGATCGCGAGAAGCACCGGCCCGTCCACCCGTCCATGCTGGCACGACGGTCCGACGGGCCGGCCGCGCCCCGCGGGTCCGGCGCCGGATGGTTGCCTCGGGGTCCCTTCTTGCACGCCAGTACGACCGGTTTCCGAGGGCGAAACCGGTCGTACCGGCGTGCAAGAAGAGTCCGGGGCGGCCTATCGTGCCCGGATGCTGCCCCGGAACCACGCATGACGTCGCTGCTGCGCAACCGGGCCGAGGGGTCCGAGGTCACCAACGGCGAGTTGTTCTTCGACCTCGTCTACGTCTTCGCGGTCACGCAGATCTCGCACCTGCTGGTCGAGCACCCCACGGTGCACGGCGCTCTCGACTCGGCGCTGCTGCTGGCCATGGTGTGGATCGTCTGGGTCTACACGACGTGGGTGGCCAACTGGCTCGACCCCGACCGGACGCCCACCCGCGTGGTGCTGATGATCGTGATGCTGGGCAGCCTGGTCATGACGGTCGGCCTGCCCGACGCCTTCGGCGACCGCGGCCTGTGGGTGGGCGGGGCCTACGCGGCGATGCAGATCGGCCGTTCGGCCTACACGGCGTGGGCCCTGGGCGAGGACGAGTCGTTGCGCCGCAACTTCCTGCGCATCCTCGCGTGGTGCGTCGTCAGCGGCGCCTGCGCGCTCGTCGGCGGCCTGGCGCACGGGCACGCACGTGAGTTGTGGTGGCTGGCCGCGGTCGCGGTCGACAGCCTCGGCGGCCTCGTCGGGTTCTGGACCCCCGGCCTGGGGCGCTCCGAGACGCACGAGTGGACGATCGACGGCGGCCACTTCGCCGAGCGCTGCCAGGGCTTCCTGATCATCGCGCTCGGCGAGTCGATCGTGGCCACCGGTTCGGCGTTCGCAGCGGCCGAGCACCAGGACGTCACGTCGACCAGCGCCTTCGTGTTCGCGTTCGCCGGCGCGGTTGCGCTGTGGTGGCTGTACTTCGACCGGCGGGCGCGCGAGGGCGTGGACGCCATCACCGCCTCCGACGACCCCGGCCGACTCGCGACCCGCGCGTACCACTTCGTCCACCCGTTGATGGTCGCCGGCATCATCGTCACCGCCGCCGGCGACGAGAACGTCGTCGAACACCCGGGTGCGCACGCCGCGCACGGCACCGCGTGGTTCGTGGCCGGCGGGACGGCTCTGTTCCTGCTCGGGCACGCACTGTTCGTGTGGCTGGTGCGGGGCGCGCTTCCGGTGGTGCAGGCGATCGGCTTCGCGGTGCTCGTCGTGCTCGGTGCCACGGGTTCGCGGATGCCGTCGCTGGCCGTGGGCGCTGTCACCCTGGCCGTCGTGGTGGTGGTCGTGGCCCTGGACTGGAGGGCCAGCCGGGCGCCGGCCCGCGCCGGTTAGCCGCGCTCGCGCCAGCGGCGGCGCAGCTCGGCGACGTAGGTCTCGGGCGTGCCCCCGGATGCGCGGTCGTTGCTGCCCGGCCGGCGCAGCAGCAGCCGCCCGTCGCGCTCGACCTGCAGCGTGGTGGTTGACCCGTGCTCGACGGACGGGTCGCGCCACGGTTCGCCGTCGAGGGTGAGCAGCGCGCCGTCGAACTGCGCGTCGGCCTCGGCCGCAGTGGTGGCCGGCACCTGCGTCGTGCGGTTGCCGCTGCTGAGGAACAGCCGGCCCAGCTCGCGCAGCAGCGGCGCGAACGGCGGCAGGCACGCGGTCATCAGCCCGGCGCAGCCGCCCGAGACCGACGGCCGCAGCCAGTCCGGCACCGCGTCGTCGCGCACCGGCAGGAACAGCGTGAGGCGCTCGGCGTCGGCCAGCCACCCGGCGAGCGCGAAGGCGTCGTCGGTGAGGTCGAGGCATCCGCGCACGTCGTCGAGGGTCGGTACCAGGCACCCGGCCGGCTGCTGCGCCGGCCGTCCTTTCGTGGTGTTGACGACCGCCGCGCTCGTCGCCGCCACCGCGTAGGGCAGCGGCGACGGCAACGGCAGCAGGACGGCCGCACCCGCGCGCAACGCGGCCCGCGCCCGCGCTACCTCGTCGAAGCCGATGATCGTCACGCAGCCTCCCTAGACCGCCGACCTGCAGGGGGACATTCCGCGGATACCGGTATACAACAGGCGCCTCGGTCGCCACTGCGGCATTGACCGCGCGAGCGGGGTGCAGCGGACGACTGCTAGGCCGCCGGTGGGCGCCAAGGCTGGATGAAGTCGTTACCCTCGCGCCCCTCGACGGCCATCAACAGCGCGGCTGCCGACGCGCCGTCGAGCTGTTCGCGGATGATGTCGGCGTGGCCGGCGTGCCGGGCGAACTCCTCGACGTGGTGCACGAGCGCGAAGCGCTCCACCGATTCGGTGGGCCCGAACAGGCCGTCCCACGGGGCGGGCGGGGCGATGCAGTCGGCGCCCGGATCGGTGGCTCGCACCTCGGCCAGGTAGGCCGTGCGGGCGCGGTCGAAGGCGTCGAGCGCGCCGGCCAGGGTCTCGTCGTCGCCGAGCGCGAAGCTGCCCATGAACAGCGCGACGCCCGCCTCGTCGGGCAACGCCGTCGGGTCGGTACGCCGTTCGCGACCGGTCATGACGTACGTCGCGTGCTTCACCAGCCCGCCGATGGACAGCGCGCTGCGGCACGGCGTTTCGCGCGCCTGGTCCTCGGTGAGGCCGTAGGCGGCGGCGCGGATCGAGTCGAGCTGCGCCTCGAGGTAGCCGACGAGGACCTCGGCCTCGGTGTACTTGCCCGGCAGGAACATGCTGGTCTCCCCATGTGCCATGGATGCGAGAGCCCAGTACACCGGTCAATCAGGAAGGAGACGTTCCGCTTGGCCGGCGGGTGCATTGGCGGGCGAGCACGGCTCAGGTGCGTCTGGTGGGACGAGAAGACCCCGACGCCAGCCCCCGATGAGGGCTGGAGTCGGGGTCGACGGAAATCTCGGTTAGCGGTTGACCGGAGCGCCCAGCGGGTCGCCCGCGCTCGTCGCGCGCCGGTGGCCATAGTCGTCCGCGTGGTCGCGGTCCTCGTGACGGCTCGCGTGGCCCATGGCCAACACGATCGTCTGCACCGCGGCGGTGGCGATCGCGAGGTAAATGCCGATCTCGAGCCCAATCGTGCTACCGACGCTCGGGCTGATCGAGCCCTTGCCCAGGGCGACCGCGATGGCCAGCAGCAGGCTAGTCGCAGCAAGCGCGGTAGGAACAGCTCCGGGCACGCCACGTCCGCGGCGTCGATCCATTGCGCCGAGCGCGGCCATGAGACCGGCGGCCAGCGAGAACCCGATCACGGCGGTGCTGGGGGTTTGGAAGGCGTAGCCGGAGTACCGGTGCTGGTTGTGCCCCTGGTCTCCCACGTTGAACCACCTGAGGAAGCCCCAGACGAACATGAGGACGCCGAGAACACCGGCCGTCATCGAGAGCGCGCGCTCGCGCCGGAGCCTCGGATCCGTGTCGTGGTTGGTTCGTGCAGTTGTCATCGAAAACTCCTCGATCAGGGAGTCGGAAACGATTCCCTGAAGGTTGAGGGGCGCTACTGCCTTGAACAGCCCCACCGAACAGGCGCACTCAGCAGCCCCTCCGGCGTTAGCCACATACCCAACATTGGCGGTCGCTATCCACATCAGCGGGTCGGCGCTTCCTCAGCGCATGGTCGTGGAGTCGATGCACCACCCATACCAAGGAGGTGAAGGGCGCGTCTTGACAGAGTCGTGGCACGCCAGCGGCGCCGCCGTTAGCTGTCACTGCGGACTGCCCGCGGACGTTGTGGACCAAACGTCCATCGGTCCTGTTCTCGGAGCTGGCGAGAGGCCTCAAACCACTGAATACGGGGGTTGTAGCGGGTGGGCCCCGTCGGGCTCGAACCGACGACCTACGGATTAAAAGTCCGCTGCTCTACCGACTGAGCTAGAGGCCCTGCCCGGGCAGGTTACCGCTGACGCGGGGGCGGCGAACGTGTTGCCGGGCCGTCCCATGACGGTCACACGCGCGAAACGCGGCGGGGCGAGTGTGGTTCCCATGAGTCGAACCTCCAACGCGGGCCTGCGGTCGGTACCAGCCGGTGATCCGGCCGGGCCGGCGTCCGCGGCAGACGCTGAACTGCTCAACCTGGTGCGCACACCGTGGACGCTGCGGGTGGGTGCGACGGCGCTGGTCGTGCGGCCGAGCTCGGTGCGCGACCTCGCCGCGGTGGCGCAGCTGCACGCGCGATGCAGCGCGCGCACGCTGCTCAATCGCTACCGCAGCGGCGGGCGGCCGCCGGCGATCGCGGCCCTGGACGCGGCGCTGCGCGAACCGCTCGGCGTGGTGGCGGTGCGGGCCGACGGGACGGCGGTGGCCGTGGGCACGCTGCACCGTGACCGCGGGCACCACCACCGGTGCGCGGAGATCGGCGTGCTGGTCGAGGACGGGTGGCAGCGCCTGGGCATCGGCACCGAGCTGGTCACGCACCTGGCCGGGGTGGCGCAGGTGGCCGGCTACTCCGAGCTGATCGCGTACCCGGCCACGGCCGTGGCGCCCGCGCAGCGGCTGATGCTGGGGGTCGGGCGCACCCGGATGGTGCCCGAGCGCGATCCGCACCTGCACACCTACCTGCCGGAGTCGGCCACGCTCGGTCTCGGCCCGGTGCGCCAACGCCTCGCCGGCTGAGGCCCACGGCGCGGATCAGGCGGGCGCCACCGACGACCACGGGACGGTGAGCTCGCCCAGGCGCGCGCGCCGGGTGTCCACCGGCCAGCCGCGCTCGACCAGCCCGGCGCACGCGGCCTGCCAGCGCTGCCGCGGACCGAACGGCGACAGCGGCGCGGCAGCGGCCCAGGCGTCGTCCCAGTCACGTAGCAGCGCGTGCACCGGCTGGCCGGCGGCGTTGTGGTGGATCAGCGCCTTCGGCAGCCGCTCGGCCAGGTCACCCGGTCGCTCGATCGCCGACACCCGGCAGGCGAAGGTCACCGACACCGGGCCGCCGGCGTCGAGCAGCACCCAGCAGCCGCGGCGGCCGAGCTCGTCGCAGGTGCCCTCGACCAGTACGCCGCCCTCGGCCAGCCCTCCGCGCAAGGTGTCCCAGGCCGCCAGGGCCGCCGGCTCGTCGTACTGGCGCAGCACGTTGGCCGCGCGCACCAGCAGCGGGCGCCGGCCGGCCAGCTCGAAGCCGCCCCGCGCGAACGCCAGCCTCGGCTCGTCGGCGGCGGGCTGCGCCGCGGCCACCCGCTGCGGGTCGAGTTCCAGGCCGAGCACCCGCACGCCGGGCCGCACCGCGCCGAGCCGGCGGGCCAACTCCACCGTGGTCACCGGCGACGAGCCGTAACCCAGGTCGACGACGAGCGGATCAGCCGCGGCCCGCAGCAGAACGCCGAGACGGGCGGCGATCCAGTTGTCCATGCGGCGCAAGCGGTTCGCATTGGTCGTCCCGCGCGTCGGCACGCCCAGGGCCCGGGCCCGGCCGGCCGCGAGCCGCGGACGGGCGCGGCGCGGGCGCTGCGCTTCGGCCACGGCGCCCAGCGTAGGGAAACCGGTAAATTGCGGGGTCGTGCCCACCCAGCTCGCCGACCTCACCACGCTGCGGCTCGGTGGGCCCGCCGCCCGGGTGGCCGCGGCCGCGTCGGAGGCCGAGTTCGTCGACCTGGTCCGCACGGCCGACGCCACCGGGGACCCGGTGCTGATCGTCGGCGGCGGCAGCAACCTCGTGGTCGGCGACGACGGCTGGCCCGGTCTGGTGGTGCTCGTGCGCTCCGACCACGTCGATGTGGCCCAGCACGGCGAGCACGTCGCGCTGCGCGTCGACGCCGGCGTGCGCTGGGACGACCTGGTGGCCCGCACCGTCGACGAGCACTGGTCGGGGCTGGCGGCGATGTCGGGCATCCCCGGGCTCACCGGTGCCACCCCGGTGCAGAACGTCGGCGCCTACGGCAGCGAGGTGAGCGAGACGATCACCGCGCTGCGCGTGCTCGACCGCGCGAGCGGTGCCGTCGAGGACTGGAGCCCGGACCGTTGCGCCTTCGGCTTTCGCACCAGCGCCTTCAAGCACACCGACCGCTACGTCGTGCTCTCGGTGACGTTCGGGCTGCGCCGCGGGACCGACTCGCCGCCCGTCCGCTACGCCGAGCTGGGCCGCCGCCTCGGCGTCGAGCTGGGTGACACCGCGCCGGCCAAGCAGGTGCGCGACGTGGTGCTGGAACTGCGGCGCAGCAAGGGCATGGTGCTCGACGCCGCCGACCACGACACGTGGAGCGTCGGCTCGTTCTTCGTCAACCCGCTGGTGGCGCCGGACGTGGTGCCCGAGGGTTGCCCGAACTGGCCCGTCGGCGACCAGGCGAAGCTCTCGGCCGCCTGGCTCATCGAGCAGTCGGGCTTCGACAAGGGCTTCGGGCTCGACCGTGACCCCGGCACCGTCGCGCTGTCCACGAAACACACGCTCGCCCTGACCAACCGCGGCCGCGCCAGCACCTCCGAGTTGCTCGACCTCGCGCGGGTCATCCGCGACGGTGTCGAGCGGCGCTTCGCCGTGCAGCTGCGCCCCGAGGCGCACCTGGTCGGGGTCGAGCTGTGAGCGAGCCGCCGTACGGCGACCCGCAGTACCCGCCGCCGACCTGGGGCTGGCCACCGCCCGGTCCGTACGGCGGTCCGTACGGCCCCGGCCCGTACGCCCCCGGACCGTACGGGCCCCCGCCGGTGCTCCCGCCGCCGCGGATCGCCATGCGCTCGGACCCGCTCGTGGGCTGGCTGCTGGCCGCGGTCTCCGCGCTCGGGGTCGTGGCCGCCTACCTCACCTGGTACCACGCCGGCATCGACGGGCGGCCCACCTTCTCCGGCGTCGACTCCGCGGCCATCGGCAGCTCGGTGGTCAAGGTGATCGTCGTGTTCAACGTGCTCAGCACGGCCATGGGCCTGATCATCGGGGTCGGTCGCGGCGACAGCTGGCCCGCGGTCGTCGCCCTGGTCGGCAGCTCTGTGGTCCTCGTGTTCTTCGTGATCCACTACCTGTTGACGAAGATCTTCACGTTGTTCTCGGTGAAGACGCCGCACGCTGCCCCCGGGGTGTACCTCGCCGGTCTCGCCTACCTCGCGGCGCTGGTGCTGGCCATCGTCGGGACCGTGCGCCGGCACCCGGCCCGGGCGGCCTAAGCCCGGCGGTCCACCTTGTGCGGTGCGGCCTGGGCCAGCGGCTTGACCACCAGCAGGTCGACGTTGACGTGCGCGGGCCGGGTGACGGCGAAGGCGATGCAGTCGGCGATGTCGTCGGCCGTCAGCGGCTCGGCCACGCCGTCGTACACCCGGTCGGCCGCCTGCTGGTCGCCGCGCAACCGCACGAGGGAGAACTCCTCGGTGCGCACCATGCCCGGCGCGATCTCGGTGACGCGCACGGGGCGGCCGTTGAGCTCCAGGCGCAGCGTCTCGACCAGCGCCGCCGCACCGTGCTTCGCGGCCGTGTAGCCGCCGCCGCCCTCGTAGACCAGGTGCCCGGCGATCGAACCGGTGACGACGACGTGCCCGCCGGTCCCACGCTCGAGCGCGGGCAGCAGCGCCTGCGTCACCCGCAGCACGCCGAGCACGTTCGTCTCGTACATGCCTCGCCAGTCGTCGGGGTCGGCCCGCTCCACCGGCTCGACGCCGAGCGCCCCGCCCGCGTTGTTCACCAGGACGGCCACGTCGTCCAGCGAGGCGGCGAGCGCGGCCACGGACGCCGGATCGGTGACGTCGAGGGTGACGGCGCGCACGCCCGCAACGTCCGCGGCCAGCGCGTCGAGCCGCTCGCGCCGGCGGGCGGCGGCCACCACGTCGTACCCCTCGGCGGCCAGGCGCCGGGCGGTGGCCGCCCCGATACCGCTGCTCGCTCCGGTGACCACTGCCGTGCCGCGTCCCATGACCCGATTGTGCTGGGTGGCGCTGTTCGCCGATGACACGGGTGGGCATGAATCGGGAGGCAGCGGTGTTGGGGTAGGGACGAACCGGCCGAGGGGAGCGTTGTGCACCGACCGAGCGCCCTGCGGCGCGTGGCCATGCTCAGCGTGCACACGTCCCCGCTCGACGCCCCCGGTGGCGGCGACGCGGGCGGCATGAACGTCTACATCGTCGAGACGGCGAAGCGGCTGGCCGACCGCGGCGTCGAGGTCGAGATCTTCACCCGGGCCACCGACAGCGACCAGCCGCCGGTAGTGGAGCTGCGCCCGGGCGTGCAGGTGCGGCACATCACCGCCGGCCCGTTCGAGGGGCTGGCCAAGAGCGAGCTGCCCGCTCAGCTGTGCGCGTTCACGGCGGGGGTGATGCGGGCCGAGAGCGGCCACGAACCCGGCTGGTACGACCTCGTGCACTCGCACTACTGGCTGTCCGGCCAGGTGGGCTGGCTCGCGCGGGAGCGCTGGGGCGTGCCCCTGGTGCATTCGGCCCACACCCTGGCGCGGGTCAAGAACGCGCTGCTGGCCGAGGGCGACGATCCCGAGCCCCGCGCGCGGGTCTTCGGCGAGGAGCAGGTCGTCGCCGAGGCCGACCGGTTGGTGGCCTCCACCGATGACGAGGCGCGCGACCTCGTGGAGCTTTACGCCGCCGACCCGGCGCGGGTCCGGACCGTGGCGCCCGGCGTCGACCTCGACGTGTTCACCCCCGGGGAGCGCGCTGCGGCGCGGGCCCGGCTGGGGCTGCGTCCCGACGCCCGCGTGCTGCTGTTCGTCGGCCGCCTCCAGCCCTTGAAGGCGCCCGACGTGCTGCTGCGTGCGGCGGCGCTCCTGCACGCCGACCCGGCGTCGACCGCCCCGCTGCAGGTGATCGTGCTCGGCGCCCCCAGCGGCTCCGGGCTGGCCCATCCGCACCGCCTGTCCCGGTTGCGCGACGACCTCGGGCTGCGCGACGTCGTCCAGTTCCGCCCGCCGGCGCCGCGGGAGGTGGTGGCCGACCACTACCGCGCCGCCGACCTCACCGTCGTGCCCAGCCACAACGAGTCCTTCGGCCTGGTGGCCCTCGAGTCGCAGGCCTGCGGGACGCCGGTGGTGGCCGCGGCCGTGGGCGGTCTGCCCACCGCGGTGGCCGACGACCGTTCCGGCGTGCTCGTCGACGGTCATGACCCCGCGCAGTGGCACAAGGTGCTCGACCACCTGCTGCGCAGCCCCGCCGAACGCGCCCGGCTGTCGGCCGGTGCCCGCCCCCACGCCATGCAGTTCTCGTGGGAACGCACGGCCGACGGACTGCTCGAGACGTACGCCGCCGCGCACGCCGGGCTCGGGGCCCGGGAGGCGATCGGATGAGTGCGACGAGCATCATCGAGCAGGCGCTGGGCGAGCAGGACCTCGAGTGGCAACGCCTCGACGACGCCAGTTTCGCCGTGGCGCTGCCCGGCGAGAAGCGGCTCAAGACCGCCTGCCTGCTGACCGTGGGCGCGCACGCGATGGAGATCGAGGCGTTCGTGTGCCGCGCGCCCGAGGAGAACCGCGACGGCGTCTACGGCTGGCTGCTCCAGCGCAACGCCCGCATGTACGGCGTCAGCTGGGCCGTCGACAGTGCCGGCGACATCTACCTGACGGGCCGGGTCTCGCTCGACTCGATCACCGTCGACGAGATCGACCGGCTGCTCGGCTGCGTGCTCGAGTACGCCGACGGCGCGTTCAACATCCTGCTCGAGCTCGGCTTCGCGTCGTCGATCCGCCGCGAGTGGGCCTGGCGGGTCAAGAACGACCAGCCGCTGGCGAACCTGGCGGCCTTCAAGCGTTTCGCCGGGACCGAGGCCTGATTCACGGCACGTTTGCGTGTCGGTTCGGGCTCGTGCTTCACTGAATACCGATACGCGACCGTAGCGATATGGCAAGGATGCGAACGGTGGACAACGAGACGATCCACAGGCGCCGGTGGGTGATCCTCGGCGTGCTGGTGCTGTGCCTGCTCGTCGTGATCCTGGACAACACCATCCTCAACGTGGCGCTCAAGACGATCCAGAAGGACCTCAACGCCTCGCAGAGCGAGATGCAGTGGGCCGTGGACAGCTACGCGCTGGTCTTCGCCGGCCTGCTCATCACGTGGGGCGTGCTCGGCGATCGCCTGGGACGCCGACGGATCCTGCTCGTCGGGCTGTTCCTGTTCGGCTCCATGTCGGCCGTCTGCGCGTTCTCCGGCTCGTCGGCGCAACTGATCCTGTTCCGGGCGCTGATGGGCATCGGCGCGGCCGCGATCCAGCCGCAGACCCTGTCGATCATCCAGAACGTCTTCGACCCGAGCGAGCGGCCCAAGGCCATCGGCATCTGGGCCGGCGCCTCCGGCATGGCGATCGCGCTCGGCCCGATCACCGGCGGCGTGCTGCTCAAGTACTTCTGGTGGGGCTCGATCTTCCTGGTCAACGTCCCGATCGTGATCGTGGCGCTGATCGCCATCTTCTTCCTGGTGCCCGAGTCGAAGGACCCGCGGCCCGGGCGCCTAGACCCGCTCGGCGTGGTCCTGTCCATCGTCGCCCTCGTCGTGCTGGTGTACGGCGTCATCCAGGGCGGCAACTCCAACAAGTGGCTGGAGTGGGACACGTCAGGGGCCATCGGTCTCGGCGTCGTCCTGCTCATCGCGTTCGTCTGGTCGCAGGCCCGCAGCTCGCACCCCACGATCGACGTCGGCCTGTTCCGCAACCGGCACTTCTCCGCCGGCGCCGGCGCGATCGCGGCCGCCTTCTTCGCCCTGCAGGGCGCCACGTTCTACCTCGCCTACTACCTGCAGGCCGTGCGCAACTACTCGCCGCTGCTCGCCGGCACCGCGCTCATCGGCGTGGCCGCGGCGGTGATGACCGCCGCGCCGCTCTCGGCGAAGCTGTCGGGTCGGTTCGGCCCGCGAGCGGTGGTCGGCTTCGGCATGGCCGTGCTCGCCGTCTCGCTCGCGTCCTACGCCCTGGTCACCCAACACATGTCGATCGCGTGGATCGAGGTGCGGATGGTCGCGTTCGGCTTCGGCATGGGGCTGACGATGTCCCCGGCCACCAACGCGATCATGAACGCGGTGCCGCGGGAGAAGGCCGGCGCGGGCTCGGCCGTCAACAACACCGTGCGCCAGGTCGCAGGGGCGCTCGGTGTGGCCATCCTCGGCTCCGTGCTGGTGGTCGTGTTCCGCGACCGCCTCGGGACCGGGACGCCGCACGAGGTCGCCGCGAAGCTCGATCGCCCCCCGGCCGTCGTCGCCCGGCTGCCCGCCTCGCAACGGGTGTCGGCGCAGGTCGGGTCGGACGCCAGCCAGTCGATCGAGAACGCCCTCGTCTACGCCGGCAAGGCCGGGACCGCCCTGAAGGCGCGCGGCCAGGCCGAGCGGGGCAAGGTGTCACCCGCCCGGGCGAAGCAGGCCCAGATCCAGGCCCGTCGGACCCTGGGCGCGTTCGTCGGACGGACGAAGAGCGCGTTCATGACGGCCATGCAGGTGACCTCGCTGTTCGGCGGCCTCGCGGCGCTGCTCGGCGCGGTCGTGGCGATGCTGTTCCTGCCCGGCCGCCGCGAGTTCGCCGACCTGCACGGCCCCGCCAAGCCACCGGCGAAACGCGAGCCCGAGCCCGAGGCGGCGCCGCGGACCGCCGACCCCGCCCCGCGATGACCGCGGCGGTGAGCCGCCGTGGCCGCCCGCGCAGCGAGGCCATCGACGCGGCGATCCTCGAGGCCACGGTCGAGGAGCTGATCGAGCGCGGGTACCTCGGGCTGACGATCGAGTCGATCGCCGAGCGCGCCGGCGTCGCCAAGACCACGGTGTACCGGCGCTGGACCAACACCGAGGATCTCGCCCTGGCGGCGATGCGCGGCTTCTTCGAGACGCAGTTGAGCGATGCGCCGCCGGGCAGCGCCCGCGACCGGCTCGTCTGGCTGCTCGACGCGATGCGCCGCAAGTGGGCCGACCCGCGCTACGGCGCGCTCATGCGCCGCGTCGTGGCCGACAGCAACGCCATGCCCGACCTGTTCGACCGGGCCCGCGACCAGCTCATCGGCCCGTCGGTGCGCCGCCTGAACGCCACCTTGCGACAGGCCGTCGACGAGGGGCTGATCAGCCCCGCCACCGACCTCGAATGGGTCCGGCAGCTGCTCACGGCACCGATCATGGCCGCGACGCTGACCCGGCGCTCACGGGTCTCCCGCGCGCGGCTCGAGGCCGGCGTCGACCTGGTTCTGCGCGGCGCCGCCCCCTGATCGACGACTGGCAGGATGAGGGCATGGCCACGCTCGTCCTGCTCCGCCACGGCGAGAGCGACTGGAACCAGAAGAACCTGTTCACCGGCTGGGTCGACGTCGACCTGACGGCGGCCGGCGAGGCCGAGGGTCGCCGCGGCGGCGAGCTGCTCGTCGAGCACGACCTGCGGCCCGACGTCGTGCACACCTCGCTGCTGCGCCGGGCCATCCGCACCGCGCAGATCACGCTGGACACCGCCGACCGGCACTGGATCCCGGTGCGCCGGTCGTGGCGGCTCAACGAGCGGCACTACGGCGCGTTGCAGGGCAAGGACAAGGCGCAGGTGCGCGAGCAGTTCGGCGAGGAGCAGTTCATGCTCTGGCGCCGCTCGTACGACACCCCGCCGCCGGAACTGGCCGACGACGACGAGTTCAGCCAGGCCGGCGATCCGCGCTACGCCGACCTGTTGCAGACGTTGCCGCGCACCGAATGCCTCAAGGACGTCGTCGCGCGGATGCTGCCCTACTGGTACGACGCGATCGTGCCCGACCTGCGCCGCGAGGGCGTGGTGTTGGTGGCCGCCCACGGCAACTCGCTGCGCGCGCTGATCAAGCACCTCGACGGGCTCGGCGACGACGCCGTGGTCTCGCTCAACGTCCCCACGGGTATCCCGCTGGCCTACGACCTCGACGACGCCACCATGCTGCCGGCCACGACCGGCCGCTACCTCGACCCCGACGCGGCCGAGGCCGCCATCGAAGCCGTGGCCAATCAGGGCAGGAAGTAGCGGCTACCGCCCGTTCATAGGGGCCGGGCGCTTGCCGGTGACGATGAAGATCGTGCGGCGGGCGACGGCCACGGCGTGGTCGGCGTAGCGCTCGTAGTAGCGCCCGAGCAGGGTCATGTCGATCGCGGCCTCGGTGCCGTGGCTCCAGCGCGGGGAGAGCACGAGCGTGAACAGCTTGCGGCGCAGCGCGTCCATCGAGTCGTCCTCGGCCTCGATGGCCTGGGCCAGCGACAGGTCGCGGCCGTCGACCACCTCGCCGACCTTGTGCACGAGCGAGCGGGCGACGTCGCCCATCTGGGCGATGACGTCGCGGGCCTCGTCGGGCACGGCGGCCTCGGGGAAGCGCAGCCGCGCGATCTTGGCGACGTGCAGGGCGAGGTCACCCATGCGCTCGAGATCGGCCACGAGATGCAGGGTGGTCACCAGCACGCGCAGGTCGGTGGCGACCGGCTGCTGACGGGCGATCATCTGGAAGGCGCGGTCCTCGAGATCGACGCGCAGGTCGTCGACGCGCTGGTCGGAGGCGATGACGGCTTCGGCGCGGTTGAGGTCGCAGTCGAGCAGGGCGCCGGTGGCCTGTTCGATGGCGACACTGACGAGCTGGATCATCTCGGCCACGCCCGCACCGATCTCGTCCAGCTCGTCATGGAACACGTCACGCATGGTGTGCACCATCCGGGCGGCGAACGACGGCGCCGTGGTGGGCGCATGAACGGGGCGCGGCAGCCCGGTGAACAGCGGGTGTCGGGCGGCCCGTCCCCCGAGCACGGAACCGGCTCCACCGGCCCGGCGACCGTACGATCGACACGTGTCCGTGACGGTCGCAGTGCTGATCGCGATCCTCGCGCTGGCCATCGGGGCCGCGTCGGGAGCGCTGCTCGCCGCCCGCAACTGGCCCGGCGACAGCGTGCCGGCGGGTGAACCGGCCGCCGACCCGCCCCCCGACCGGCCCGGCCAGCGGCCGCTCGCATCCCTCGTGGTGGAGGCGCTCGACGTCGGCGTGGTCGTCGTCGACCGCGACGAGCGGGCGGTGCTGGTCAACCCGGCCGCCCGGGCCATGGGTGTGCTCGACGTCGACTCGCTCGCCTTCGCCAACCTCGCCGCCATCGTGCGCCGCGCCATCGAGAGCGGCACGCAGACGACCCAGGCCGTCGACCTGCCCATGGGCCGGCTTGGTCGTGAGCCGATCGCGCTGTCGGTCACCGCGGAGCCGCTGCTCGAACGCGACGAGCGGGTGTTCGCGGTCTGCCTCATGCTCATCGATGTGAGCGAATCGCGGCGTTTGGAAGCGGTGCGCCGGGACTTCGTGGCGAACGTCTCACACGAGCTCAAGACACCGGTCGGCGCGCTGACGCTGCTGGCCGAGGCCATCCACGACGCGGCCGACGAGCCGGCGATGGTGGCCCGCTTCGCCGGGCGCATCCAGCACGAGGGGGCGCGCCTGGCCCGGCTCGTCGGCGAGCTGATGGAGCTGTCGCGGGTGCAGGGTGCCGACCCGATGCCGGGGGCCACGGTCGTCGAGGTCGGCAGCGTCGTCGACGAGGCCCTGGAACGCACCCGGCTCGCCGCCGAGCAGGCGTCGATCTCGGTGTCGGCGTCCTACCCACCTGCGCTGCGGGTACGCGGCAACGAGGCGCAGCTGGCCACGGCCGTGGCCAACCTGATCGACAACGCGATCGCCTACAGCGCGGCCGGTACCCGGGTGGCGGTGACCGCCCGCGCCTCCACCGACGACGATGCGCGGCCCACCGTCGACCTCGCGGTCACCGACCAGGGCATCGGCATCGCCGAGACCGACCGGGACCGCATCTTCGAGCGGTTCTACCGCGTCGACCCCGCCCGGTCGCGGGCCACCGGTGGTACCGGGCTCGGGCTGGCCATCGTCAAGAACATCGTGGGCAACCACCTCGGCACCGTGTCGGTGTGGAGCGTCCACGGCTCCGGATCGACGTTCACGATCCGGCTACCTCGCGTTCATTCCGATCAGCCATCGTCGGCGCCGCACGAGCCGTCCGACGACGAACCGATGAACGCCGAGCCGACTCCGGTGGAAGGATTGCGGTCATGATCCGCTTGGGTGTCCGCGCGTGACGCGCGTGCTGGTGGTGGAGGACGAGGAGTCGTTCTCCGACGCGCTGTCGTTCATGCTGCGGCGCGAGGGTTACGAGGTGGAGGTGGCCGGTACCGGCCTCGACGCGTTGCAGATCTTCGACCGTACCGGTGCCGACCTGGTGCTGCTCGACCTGATGCTGCCGGGACTGTCCGGCACCGAGGTGTGCCGCGAGCTGCGCAACCGCTCGTACGTGCCGATCATCATGGTCACCGCCCGCGACTCGGAGGTCGACAAGGTCGTCGGCCTGGAGCTGGGCGCCGACGACTACGTGACCAAGCCGTTCTCCTCGCGCGAGCTCGTCGCCCGCATCCGGGCCGTATTGCGCCGCGGCGCGGAGCCCGAGGAACTGATGCTCAACGTCGTCGAGGCCGGCCCGGTGCGCATGGACGTCGAGCGACACGTCGTCACCGTCGACGGGCACCAGGCGCAGCTGCCGCTCAAGGAGTTCGACCTGCTCGAACTGCTGCTGCGCAACTCCGGGCGGGTGCTCACCCGCGGCCAGCTCATCGACCGCGTGTGGGGGGCCGACTACGTGGGTGACACCAAGACCCTCGACGTCCACGTGAAGCGGCTGCGGGCGAAGATCGAGCCCGACCCCGCCAACCCGAAGTACCTGGTCACGGTGCGCGGCCTGGGCTACAAATTCGAATCGTAGCGGCGACCAGTTTCAAGCCTGCCTTCTCTGGGCTTTGACGTGCATGCGCTCGCCCTGCGGGCCGAACAGCGTCAGCACCTCGACGGGGCGGCGGTCGGCGCAGCCGAACCAGTGCGGGACGCGGGTGTCGAACTCCGCCGCCTCACCGGGCCCGAGCACGAGGTCGCGGTCACCGAGCACCAGGCGCAGGTGGCCGTCGAGCACGTAGAGCCATTCGTGCCCTTCGTGGGTGCGCGGGTCCGGGGTGCGCCGGGCCTGCGGCCGGATGATGTTCTTGTAAGCCCGGATACCGCCGGGCCGCTTCGTCAGCGGGACGATGGTCATGCCGTGGCGCTGCAGCGGCCGCACGTGCACGCGCGGGTCGCCGGTCTCGGGGGCGTCCACCAGCTCGTCGAGGGTCACGCGGTAGGTGCGGGCCAGGGGCAGCAGCAGCTCCAGCGTGGGCTTGCGGGTGCCGGACTCCAGCCGGGACAGCGTGCTCACCGAGACACCAGTGGCCTCGGCCACCTCAGCCAGGGTCAGGTTGCGTTCGGAGCGGAACGTGCGTAGCCGCGGGCCGACCTCACGGAGTTCTTCGTTTGCCATACCAGCAACCTAGCTTGCCGATCACGGGTGTCGCCCGGCACCGTCGACGGCATGGACTACGACGTGATCGTGATCGGTGGCGGGGCGGCAGGGCTCAGCGGGGCCATCAATCTGGCCCGCAGCCGCCGCCGGGTGCTCGTGCTCGACGGCGGGCAACCGCGCAACGCGCCGGCGGCCGGCGTGCACGCCTTCCTCAGCCGTGACGGCATGCCGCCCGGCGACCTGCTGCGCACCGGCGCCGCGGAGCTGGCCCGTTACGGCGGCGAGCTGCGCCACGTGGAGGCGACGACCGCGCGAGCGCTCGAAGGTGGGTTCGCCGTGTCGGATGCGGACGGCGCGACGGTGACCGCCCGCCGGCTGCTCGTCACGACCGGCGGCGTCGACGAGCTGCCCGACGTGGCCGGGCTGCGTGAGCGGTGGGGACGCGACGTCGTCCACTGCCCCTACTGCCACGGCTGGGAGGTGCGCGACCAGCGCATCGCCGTGCTCGCCACCAGCCCGATGGCGATGCACCAGGTGATGCTGTTCAGCCAGCTCACCGACGACCTCACGCTGCTGCTGCACCGCCAGCCCGAGCCCGACGCCGCCACCGCCCGGCGCCTCGACGCCCTGGGCGCACGGGTGGTGCCGGGCGAGGTGGCCGCGATCGAAACGACCGACGACCGCATCACCGGCGCGCGGCTGACCAGCGGGGAGGTCGTCGCCTGCGACGCCGTGGTCGTGGCCTCGCGGGTGGTGGCCCGTTCCGGGGTGCTCGACGGGCTGGGCCTGGCCGCACAGCCGTTGCTGGTCGGTGAGGTCGATGCCGGCCGCTACGTCCCCGCGGACCCGGCGGGGCGCACCGCGGTGCCCGGGGTGTGGGTCGCGGGCAACGTCACCGCCCCGATGCAGCAGGTGATCGCGGCCGCCGCCGCCGGCACCATGGCCGGCGCGCAGCTCAACGCGGAGCTGATCGAGGAGGATGTCACCGCCAAGCTGGCCGGCTGACCCCGTTGAGTGGCGCAAGTTCCGCTGAATGGGACGAGATCTTGCGCCACTGAGCGAAAGTCGCCCCACTGACCTCGGGGAGGGGAGGGGCGGGGCGGCAGCGGGTGTGGCGGGGAGGGGGTCAGCGCTTGCGGCGCTGGGCCTTAGCGGTGGCCGGGTGCACGGCCACCAGGCCGAGCTCGAGGCGCTTGGCGCAGATGCGGGCCAGCTCGTCGTAGGCCTTCGCGCCGATGAGCTCGGTGAGCTCGGGGCCGTAGGACAGGTACATCGGCTCGCCGCCGACGTGCGCCTCCGGCGAGGACGTGCAGTACCAGTCGAGGTCGTGGCCGCCCTCGCCCCAGCCGCGCCGGTCGAACTCGGCGATCGTCGACAGCAGCACCTTGGTGTCGTCCGGCCGCTTGATCCACTCCTGCTCGCGGCGCACCGGCAGCTGCCAGCACACCTCGGGCTTGGTCTCGAGCGGGTTCAGGCCGCGGCGCAGCGCGAGGCCGTGCAGCGCGCAGCCGATGCCGCCCGGGTGGCCCTCGCGATTGGCGAAGACGCAGGCACCGTCCACCACGCGCGTCTTGCGGCGCTTCTCGCCCTCCACCTTCTCGGTGAAGTGCAGTTTCGTCTTGCCGTTCTTCGTGAGCCGGTGGCCCTCGTCGAACAGCTGCCAGTCGTCGCGGGTCAGCTGCCGGGCGAACTCCGTCACCCGCTGCTCGTCGGCGGAGTCGGTGAAGTAGGCGCCGTGGTTGCAGCAGCCGGTGCTGGCCTGGCCGGCGAGGGTGCCGTGGCAGCCGCGGCCGAAGATGCACGTCCAGCGCGACGTGAGCCAGGTGAGGTCGGCGCGGATCAGGTGCTCGGGGTCGTCGGGATCGAAGAACTCGATCCACTCGCGCGGGAAGTCCAGCGACACTTCGGCTCGGGCCACGCTTCGCAGCGTAGCCAAACGTCTAGGCTCGACCCTCGTGAGACTCGGGGTTCTGGACGTCGGTTCCAACACCGTCCACCTGCTCGTGGTCGATGCGCACCGCGGCGCCCAGCCGACCCCGCAGCACTCGTCGAAGTGGCAGCTGCGCCTGGCCGAGCACCTCGACGCCGACGGTGACCTGACCGGCGCCGGGGCCGACCTGCTGGTCAAGGCGGTGGCGGTCGCGCGCGAGGAGGCCGACGAGCTGGGCTGCGACGACCTGATGGGCTTCGCCACCTCCGCGGTGCGCGACGCCGGCAACAGCGGCCGGGTGCTCAAGCGCGTCGCCAAGGAGGGTGGCATCCAGCTCACCGTGCTCTCCGGCGACGACGAGGCCCGGTTGACCTTCCTGGCCGTGCGCCGCTGGTTCGGGTGGAGCGCCGGCAATCTCATCTGCCTCGACATCGGCGGCGGCTCGCTGGAACTCGCGGCCGGCAACGACGAGGACCCGGCCGTGGCCGTGTCGGTGCCGCTCGGCGCGGGCCGGCTCACCCGCGAGTGGTTCGGCGACGACCCGCCGGCGAAGGACGAGGTGGCGACCCTGCGCGAGCACGTCGACGCCGTGCTGGCCAAGCCCGCCCGCCAGCTGCTGCGCGGTGGCCTGCCCGACCGGGTGGTCGCCACCAGCAAGACGTTCCGCACGCTCGCGCGGCTGGCCGGCGCCGCACCGTCGTCGGAGGGGCCGCGGGCGGTGCGGATGCTCACCCGCACCGGGCTGACCCAGGTGCACGCCTTCATCTCGCGGATGGCGTCGCAGGACCTGGCCGAACTCGACGGCGTGAGCGTCGGGCGGGCCCACCAGGTGCTGGCCGGCGCGGTGGTCGCCGCCGGCGCGATGGCCGCGCTCGACGTCGATCGACTCGAGCTGTGTCCCTGGGCCCTGCGCGAGGGTGTGATCCTGCGCCGCCTGGACCGCCTCGCGGCCGGCTGAGCCGCAGGCGCCGGTTACCCTCCCGCCATGAATGCCGACGAGCCCCGGGTCTGGGAGCCGTCGAGCGCCAAGGTCGGGTTGTCGACGGCGTCGGTGTACCCGGAGTCGACGGCGGTGGCCTTCGAACTCGCGGCCAAGCTCGGTTACGACGGCGTCGAGGTGATGGTCTGGACCGACCCGGTGAGCCAGGACGCGTACGCGCTGCAGCGGCTGAGCGAGCACTACGGCGTCCCCATCCTGGCCATCCACGCGCCGTGCCTGATCATCACCCAGCGGGTGTGGACGACCGACCCGTGGACGAAGCTGCAGAAGGCGCAGTTCGCGGCCGAGCTCGTCGGCGCCAAGACCGTCGTGGTGCACCCGCCGTTCCGCTGGCAGCGCGAGTACGCGCGGCACTTCCGCGAGGGCATCCGCCGCATGGCCGGCGAGACCGACATCCGCTTCGCGGTGGAGAACATGTTCCCGCTGCGCGTGCGGGGGCGGGAGGTGTCGGCCTACCAGCCGTCGTGGGACGTCTCGGCCGACGAGCCCTACCGCGACTACACCCTCGACCTGTCGCACTCCGCGGTCTCGCACTCCGACTCGCTGGCGATGCTCGACGCGATGGGCCGCCGGCTGACGCACCTGCACATCGCCGACGGCACCGGCCTGCCGAAGGACGAGCACCTGGTGCCCGGGCGCGGCACGCAGCCGTGCGCCGAGGTACTCGAACGCCTGGCCACCTCCGACTTCCTGGGCAACGTGATCGTCGAGATCAACACCCGACGCGCGCTCGACCGCGCCGAGCGGGAGGCCGACCTCGCCGAGGCGCTCGCCTACTGCCGGCTGCACCTCGTCGCGCCGCGCCAGCCCGCCGCCGGCTGATCGCGCTCACCGCAGCGCGGCCCGGGCGCGGGCCGCATGGATCGCGGCGGTGAGGGCCTCGGTGTCGAACTCGCCGTAGTGCCGCAGCCCGTTGACGAACAGCGTCGGGGTGCCGGACACGTTGGACAGGTCGGCCGACTCGAGGTCGGCGTCGATGCGCGCGGCGTACGTCTCGCGGTCGAGATCGGCGGCGAAGCGGTCGGTGTCCAGGCCGAGTTCCGCGGCGTAGCCCACCAGGTCGTCGCGCGACAGGTGCTCCTGGCGGCGCAGCAGCAGGTCGTGCATCGGCCAGAACGCGTGTTGCGCCGCCGCCGCCTCGGCCGCCTCCGCGGCGAGGTAGGCCTGCGGGTGGACGTCGGACAGCGGCAGGTGCCGCCACACCCAGCGCACGTCCTCGGTGTCGATCGCCTCCTGCGCGGCCGGCTCGGCCAACCCGCAGTACGGGCACTGGAAGTCGCCGTACTCGACGACGGTGACGGCGGCCCCGGCCGATCCGCGCACATGGTCGCGGGCCGGGTCCACCTCGCCGACGAGATCCACGAGCAGGTCCGCGCGCCCGAGCAGCGCCGCCGCCCGCCGCGCGGCCGGCAGGAGCGCCGTCACCCGGAACACGGCCCAGGTGAGGACGGCGGCGACGACGCCGGCGCTGAGCACGCCGAGCTTCGCCTCGGCGAGCTGCGGGCCGGAGAAGGCCAGGGTCGCGATCAGGAACGAGACGGTGAACCCGATGCCCGCGATCGTGCCGCTGCCCGCGACCGCCGCCCAGCCGACTGCGGGCCGCACCCGCCCCCCGGTCGCCTTGGCGATCGCGGCGGTGGCGGCGATGACGGCCACCGGCTTGCCGACCACGTAGCCGATCACGATGCCGAGCGTCACCGCGCCGGTGAACGCGCGGGCCAGGAAGTCCGGCTCGACGCGGATGCCGGCGTTGGCCAGCCCGAACAGCGGGACGACGAGGTAGCTGGTCCACGGGTGGTAGAAGCGCTGCAACCGGTCGTTGGGCGACTGGGTGCGGGTGAGGCCGATCGCGGCGGAGCGGGCCAGCTGCGCCGTCGGCTGCTCGCGGAAGAGGCGGAACTGCCCCGAAGCCTCCTCGAGCTCGCCGCGGCCCGGTGAGTACGCCGCCGCGGTCAGCCCGAAGGCCAGCCCGGACACCACCGGGTCGACCCCGCTGCCCAGCAGCGCGGCCCAGACCACGAGGCCGATGACGGCGTAGGCCGCGGCGTTGCGCACGCCGCGCCGTTGCACCAGCACCCACACCACGAAGCCGGCCGCGGCCACGACCAGCGGGACGACCCGCACATGGGCGGTGTAGACGAAGACGATCACCAGTAGCGCGGCGATGTCGTCGACCACGAACACGGTGAGCAGGAACGCGCGCACCCGGTCGGGCACCTCCCGGCCGACCAGCACGAGCAGGCCGAGCGCGAGCGCGGTGTCGGTGGACATCGCGACGCCCCAGCCGCCGCCGCCACCGCTGCCGCCGATCGCGGTCACGGTCAGATAGATGCCGACGGGCAGCGCCATGCCCAGCAGCCCGGCGGCGGTGGGCAGCAGGATGCGGCTGCGGTCGCGCAGCTCGCCGAGGTCGATCTCGCGGCGGGCCTCCAGCCCGACGACGAGGAAGAACAGCGTCATCAGACCGCTGTTGATCCACGTGCGCAGGTCGCGGGTGATGCCTACGTCGCCGAGCCGCAGGCCGAACGGGGTGCTCCAGACGCGCTCGTACGCGCCGACGTCGACGTTGGCCCAGACGAGCGCGGCGACGATGGCCAGCAGCAGAACGCCGGCACTGCCCGACTCGGTGCGCAGGAACGTGCGCACCGGCGCGACCATCTGCGTCGAGCGCAGGGTGCCGCGCGGCGCGTCCGACGTCGCGTCGCTCACCCGTGCACCTCCAGCCCCGTATCGAGCGGTGCCAACCCCGCGGCACCGTCGTCCATTCCGCCCGCCCGGCCGGTGGGCACCGCCCGGCCGCGAACTAGCCTGACCCCATGCTGCGCACCGCGATCCTGGCCGCCGCACGCAACGAGCACATCGAGCGGGTCGTCACGCACGCGCCGGTGTCGCGCGGTGTGGTCCGGCGCTTCGTGGGCGGGCCCGGCACCGCTGACGCGGTGGCCGCCACCCGCCGCCTGCAGGAGGCCGGGCTCACCGTCACCCTCGACCACCTGGGCGAGGACACTACCGACCGCGCCCAGGCCGACGCCGTCGCCAACGCCTATCTGGAGCTGCTCGGCGAGCTCGAGCGGGCCGGGCTCGCCGGGCGTCGCGACCTGCTGGCCACGCGGGCCGAGGTGAGCGTGAAGCTCAGCGCCGTGGGCCAGGCCCTCGGCGCCGACGGCGAGAAGATCGCCACCGAACACGCGCGCACCATCTGTGCCGAAGCCCGCCGCATCGGCGCGGCGGTCACCCTCGACATGGAGGACCACACCACCACCGACTCGACCCTCGGCATCCTGCGCGACCTGCGCGTCGAGTTCCCGGAGACCGGCGCGGTGCTGCAGGCCTACTTGCACCGCACCGAGGGTGACTGCCGCGACCTCGCCTACGCCGGCAGCCGGGTGCGGCTGTGCAAGGGCGCCTACGACGAACCGGCCTCGGTGGCCTTCGCGAAGAAGATCGATGTCGACCGCTCCTACGTGCGTTGCGCCAACGTGCTGCTGTCCGGTGACGGGTACCCGATGTTCGCCACCCACGACCCCACTCTGGTCGACATCGTCACCGCGCGGGCCGAGGCGCACGAGAAGGCGCCCGACGCCTTCGAGCTGCAGATGCTCTACGGCATCCGGCCCGACGAGCAGGTGCGGCTGGCGAAAAAGGGGCACACGGTGCGCGTGTACGTCCCTTACGGTGCGCAGTGGTACGGCTACCTGATGCGCCGGCTGGCCGAGCGACCGGCCAACCTCGGGTTCTTCGCCCGGGCGCTCATGTCGAAGGGGTGAACGGCATGTCCGACTCGATCGCCATCCTCGGCGGCGGCAAGATCGGCGAGGCGTTGCTGTCCGGGTTGCTGCGCGGCGACCGCGCTGCCGACGACATCGTGATCAGCGAGAAGCACCCCGAACGCGCCGACTATCTGCGCGGACGGTTCGGCGTGCAGGTGGTCGACGTGGCCACCGCCGTCGGCCGGTCGGCCACCGTCCTGCTCGCGGTCAAGCCCCAGGACATCGACAGCCTGCTGCGCGAGGTGGCCGCGGCGATCAGCCCGGACCAGCTGGTCGTGTCGGTGGCCGCCGGCGTCACCACGGCCCACGTCGAGGGTGCGCTGCCCGACGGTGTCGCCGTGGTGCGCTGCATGCCCAACACCCCGGCCCTGGTCGACGAGGCGATGACGGCGGTGGCCGGCGGCCGGCACGCGGGGGAGGGCCACCTGGCCACGGCCGAATCGCTGCTCGCGGCCGTCGGCCGGGTCGTGCGGGTGCCCGAGACGCAGTTGGACGCGGTGACCGCCCTGTCCGGATCGGGGCCGGCCTACTTCTTCTACCTGGTCGAGGCGATGATCGACGCCGGCATCCTGCTCGGCCTGCCGCGCACCCTCGCCGCCGAACTGGTGGTGCAGACGGCGGTGGGCGCGGCCATCATGCTGCGCGACTCCGGTGAGCACCCGGTTCAACTGCGCGAGGCCGTCACCAGCCCGGGCGGGACCACGATCGCGGCCGTGCGCGAGCTCGAGGTGCACGGGGTGCGGGCGGCGCTGCTCGCCGCCATCGAGGCCGCCGCGATCCGCAGTCGGGAGCTCGGCGCGGCCAACTGAGCCGAATATGCGGACGAATCGGGCGCCGCTGCGGACCAATGTGGGGTCCAGCTATCGCACAGGCCCCACCTGTACCGCTAGTCTCGGCACAGCACGTGCGTGTCCGTTTGGTCGGAGGGGAAGCCGACCCATCGACACGTGCCGAAAGTGTCGGTGACACATGTCCACACGCGGTGACGGCTCCAGCCGCAGCAGCGGGTCCGCCCGGTCCTCCGGGTCCGGCGGCCCGAGCGGCTCGGCGCGCGACCGGTCCACGCCCGGCGGCCAGCCGGACGCGACCGTCCGGCCGGTCGATCCCGCGCTGGCCGAGGTCAAGTTCCTGACCGTGGCCGAGGTGGCCGCGGTGATGCGGGTGTCGAAGATGACCGTCTACCGCATGGTGCACTCCGGCGAACTGCCCGCCGTGCGCGTCGGCCGCTCGTTCCGGGTGCCCGAGAAGGCCGTGCACGACTACCTGCGCGGCGCCTTCATCGAAGCCGGTTAGACTGACCTTTTCCGGTGAGCGACGAGGTCTTCCATGGGTTCTGTGATCAAGAAGCGGCGTAAGCGGATGGCGAAGAAGAAGCACCGCAAGCTGCTGAAGAAGACGCGCGTCCAGCGCCGCAACAAGAAGTAAGTCCTCCGGAGCAGCATCCGTGCCGGGCGTCGTGCTGATCGCCGGCGTGAGCCGGTTCGTCGGGATGCGCCTGGCCGCCCAGCTGGCCGCCGACCCGACGGTCGAGCGGGTCATCGGCATCGACACGGTGGCGCCCCGGGCGGATGACCTGCCCCTGCTCGGGCGCACCGAGTTCGTCCGGGCCGACATCCGCAACCCGCTGATCGCCAAGGTGATCTCCCAGGCGCAGGTCACCGCCGTGGTCCACGCCGCCCTCCAGCCGAACCCGGGCGCCGTCGGCGGCCGGGCGCCGATGCAGGAGATGAACGTCATCGGCACGATGCAGCTGCTCGCGGCGTGCCAGAAGTCCGGCACCGTCGAGCGGGTCGTCCTGCGCTCGACCACCGCGGTCTACGGCAGCGGCCCCACCGCCCCGGCCGTGCTGACCGAGGACGGGCCGGGCGAGGAGAGCTTCGCCGGCGGGTTCGCGAAGGACGCGGTCGAGGTCGAGGGGTACGTGCGCGGGTTCGCCCGCCGCCGGCCCGACGTGCGGGTCAGCGTCCTGCGCCTGGCCCAGCTGATCGGGCCCTCGGTCGACAACGCTCTCACCCGTTACCTGCACGGGCCGATCGTGCCCACGCCGGCGGGTTACGACCCCCGCCTGCAGCTGCTGCACGAGTCCGACGCCGTCGAGGTCCTGCGGTTGGCCACCGTCACGACGCGCCCCGGCACCAGCGGCGTGGTCAACGTGGCGGCCGACGACGTGGTCACCCTCTCCCAGCTCGTCCGGCTGGCCGGGCGGGTCCGGCTGCCGGTGCCGCCGGCCCTGTTCGCCGTCGCGGGCGCGCTGGCGCGCAACCCGGCCGCGGGCGACTTGGCGGCCGAGGAGGCCGGCTTCCTGCGGCACGGCCGGGTGGTGTGCACCGCCCGGCTGCGCGAGCGCTTCGGCTACCGGCCGCGGTACTCCACCCGGGAGGCCGTGGACACCTACGTGCGGGGCCGCCCGGCGACGCCGCGCGTCGGGTTGGCCGCGCTCGGCGTCGGCTCCGACGTCCTGCGCGCCCGCGCGTCACGGGCCGACGCCGCGCCGGCCGCCGCCGAGATCGGGGGTTGAGCCGTGGACTCCGACGGCGCCCGCGTCATCCCGTTGCACGGCACGGCGGTCAGCGCCGCCCGCCGCCTCGCCGCGCGCACCCGGCGCGCCGCTCCCGGTGCCGGCGGCTCCGGGACCAACGCCTCCGGGACCAGCGCCTCCGTGCACACCCTCACCCCGGCCACGGCCCCGCTGGCCGACGCCGCGCCCCCGCCCGCCGAGCTCGTGCCCGGCGAGGGCCGGCTGGCCGAGGCCCTGACCTTCCTGCGCCGCCGGCTCGAGGGGGCGTACGCCGTCGACGAGTACGGCTTCGACGCCGACCTCACCGAGCACGTCGTGCTGCCGCTGATCAAACCGCTGTACGACTCGTGGTTCCGCGTCGAGGTCAACGGGATCGAGAACATCCCGGCCGACGGTGCCGCGCTCCTCGTCGCCAACCACGCGGGCGGTCTGTGGCCGCTCGACGCGGCGATGACGGCCGTCGCCGTGCACGTCGAGCACCCGCAGCGCCGCTTCCTGCGCCCGCTCGGCGCCGACCTGCTCTTCGGCGTCCCCGGCGTGGGGGCGTTCGCCCGCAAGGCCGGCGCGACGCTGGCCTGCAATCCCGACGCCGAACGGCTGCTCGCCGGCGGCGAACTCGTCGGCGTGTGGCCCGAGGGCTTCAAGGGCATCGGCAAGCCCTTCCGTGAGCGGTACAAGCTGCAACGCTTCGGCCGCGGCGGCTTCGTGCACGCCGCACTGACCACCGGCGCGCCGATCGTGCCGGTGTCGGTGATCGGCGCGGAGGAGATCCATCCGGTGCTGGGCAACGCGAAGACCCTCGCCCGGCTGTTCGGCACCCCCTACTTCCCGCTCACCCCGACGTTCCCGTGGCTCGGGCCACTGGGTCTCGTCCCGCTGCCGAGCAAGTGGTACATCGAGTTCGGCACCCCGATCGAGACCGCGGGCCTCGGCCCCGCGGCCGCCGACGACCCGGTCACCGTCTTCGACCTCACCGACCGGGTGCGCGAGACCATCCAGAGCACGCTGTACCGGTTGCTCGTGCAGCGTCGTTCCGTCTGGCGCTGACGAGGCCGGCACGGCGGGTCAGGTCAGTAGGCCCGAACGGTAGGCCAGGGCCACGGCCGAAGCCCGGTCGCGCGCGCCGAGCTTCTCGTAGAGGTGCAGCAGGTGCGTCTTGACCGTGGCCTCGCTGATGAACAGGCCCGCGGCGATCTCCCGGTTGGTCCGGCCGTCGGCGACGGCGCGCAGCACCTGCAGTTCGCGCTCGCTGAGCTTCGGCCTCTCCTCCCCGCGCTGCGGGCCGAGCAGGCCCATCAGCCGGCCGGCGACGGACGCGGCCAGCACCGGGCGCCCCTCGTGCGCCGCGCGCACGCCGTCGATCAGTTCGGCTCGCGGTGCGTCCTTGAGCAGGTAGCCGTTCGCGCCGGCCTCGATGGCCGGCAGCACGTCGCGGTCCGAGTCGTAGGTGGTGAGGACGAGGACGCGGACCGCGGGATGCGCGGCCCGCAGCGCGCCGATGGCCTCGACGCCCCCCATGCCGGGCATCCGCAGATCCATGAGCACGACATCGACGTCACCCCGGGCCACCCGGGCCAGCGCCTCGCGCCCGCCGCCGGCCTGGCCCACGACCTCGAAGCCGGGCTCGTCGTCGAACAGGCCGCGGATGCCGTCGCGCACGACCGGGTGGTCGTCGACGACGAGCAGGCGGATCACCGTGCCACCGCTGCCGGTACCGAGGCGCTCAGCGCGGTGCCCTCACCGGGCGTGGTCTCGACCGACAGCGACCCACCTACCCGTTCCAGCCGCTCCCGCATGCCGGACAGCCCGTACCCGCCGGGTCGCGGCCGGCCCGACCAGCCGACGCCGTCGTCGCGGACGTCGAGCAGCACCACGTCGTCGAGGAAGGTCAGGGTGAGCCCGACGCGCGAGGCGAGGGCGTGCTTCTCGATGTTGGTCAGGGCCTCCTGCGCGACGCGGAACAGCGCGTCCTCCGCCGCGGCGGCCAGCGGCTGCGCGCGCCCTGCGGTCTCGGTGCGGACCGGCGTCTCGGCCCGCGCCGACCAACCCCGAGCGAACTTGCACAGGGCCTCGGCGAGATCGGCGCCGTCGAGCTGCTCCGGGCGCAGGGCCCGCACCGAGCGGCGGGCCTCGGCCAGGCTCGTCCGCGCCGCCGCTCGCGCCTGGTCGAGATGATGGTGCAGCCGCGGCGGCAAGGTCGCGGCAGCCGCGGCGGCGTGCTCGGCGGCGTCGAGGTGGCGCACGATGGCGATCAGCCCCTGAGCCAGGGTGTCGTGGATCTCGCCGGCCAGGCGCTGCCGCTCGTCCAGCACTCCGGCCTCGCGCGCCTGCTCGACCAGTTGCACGTGCAGCCCGGCGTTCTCGGCCAGTGCGGCGGACAGCGCGGCATTGGTCTCGTTCAACTCGTCGATCATCCGGCCGCGCTCGCTGTTCTGCTGCTGTACCCGCAGGTTCAGCTCGAACATGCCGATCACGAGCGCGCCGTTCAGCGCGGCCACGATGAGGTAGATCAACCAGCCGACCGCGTCGCGACCGAAGGGATACCCGGTCGTCTGCGACGCGGCGAGCACGAGCGCGTTGACCAGGCAGGCGGGCCGGATCAAGGCGGGGGGCAGCACCTCGACGAGCAGGTAGCTGCTGAAGGCGAAGATGCCGAACCAGGGGCTCACCCAGACGAGGGCCGCGGCCAGGCCGGCATGCACCAGCCACAACGCCGCGAAGGCCTGCGGGCTGACCTGCCGCGGCGCGGTGGTCCGCCAGAGGATGAACAGGGCCCAGACCGCGGCGACGCCGGCCACCGCGTAACCGATGGAGGCCCGCTGCGGGTACGTGGGCGACAACGCGGCGATCAGCGTCGAGACGGCCAGCAGGGGCAACGGTGCCGCGCGGCCGGCGATGTCGAGGCGCACCGGCGCCGAGCCCACCGCGCGAGCGTCCACCGTCATACCGCCGATCGTGGCAGACGGCACCGGGTCACTCCCAGCGGAAAGTGCGACCGCGACGGCCACCAGCACCACGGCGTAGGCCGCGAGCGCCAGCAGCGACTGCACCGGCGGCCAGTGGTCGGCGATGGTCGACTGCACCGCGTGCACGCCGGCGCCCAGCGGGCTCCAGTCGCTGATGGTGCGCAGTGCCGACGGCATCTGCGCGCGCGGCACCCAGAGACCGGCGAGGAACATCAGCGGGAAGAACAGGGCCAGGGCGATCGCGTTGGCCGCCTTCGCCGACGGGCTGAGGCCGGCGACCAGCAGGCCGAGGCCGGTGCAGGCCGCGGCCACGAGCGCCAGCGAGAGCAGGAAGCCGGCGAACTGGCCGGGCAGGCTCACGTCGTACGCGCCGACGGCCACGACCAGCAGCACGATCGAGGTCACGCACGCAGTGCCGAGGTAGAGCGTGGCCTGCGCACCCAGCAACCGGCTGGGCGGCACCGGCGTCGTCGACATCCGCCGCAGGACCCCCCTTTCGCGGTAGGCGGCGAGCGTGGGTGGCATCAGGTTCACCGTGGACATGCACAACGAGAACATCATCAGGATGGGCAGGTAGGCGTCGAGGTAGCTGATGCCGTGCAGGGTCTTCGCCGGCTCGGTCGCGCCGGGGATGGTGCCGAGGGCGATCAGCGCGGCGATCGGCGCGACCGCGGTCCAGATCACCGAGCCGAGCGAACGGACGTACAGCGTCGCCTCCGAGCGCAGCAGCACGCGGAAGGGGTGTCGGGCTGCGGGAGTCGTGGCGATGCTCATGCGCTGCGCTCCGTCCGGTCGGTGTGGGTGAGGGCGACGAACGCGTCGTCGAGGGTGGGTTGGTCGACGCGCAGGCCACCGGCGACGATGCCGGCGCGGGCGAGCAGCCCGGTGACGGACGAGACGAGGTCGCCGGTGCCCGACACGACCAGTTGCTGCGCGTGCCGCTCGACGTGGGTGACCTCGGGCAACGCCAGCAGGTGCCGGTCCTCGACCGGTTGCGAGGGCGTGAACCGCATCCGTTGCGTGGCCAGGGCCTCGTTGGCGGCGACGACCCCGGCCGGGGTGTCCAGCGCGATGACCCGGCCGTGGGCGATCACGGCCAGCCGGTCGCACAGGTACTCGGCCTCCTGCATGAAGTGCGTGACCAGCAGGATGGTCACCCCCCGCTCGCGCATTCGCTCGATCAGCCGCCACGTCTCGCGGCGCGCGGCCGGGTCGAGGCCGGTGGTCAGCTCGTCGAGCACAGCCACCTTCGGGTCACCGACCAGCGCGAGAGCGATCGACAGCCGCTGTTGCTGGCCGCCGGACAGCTTGGCGAAGCGGGTGCGCCGCTGGTCGTCGAGGCCGAGGATGTGCAGCAGCTCGTCCGGGTCGGCCGGGTGGTCGTAGAACGACGCGTACAGGCGCAGCGCGTCGGCCACCGTCATCCGCTCGGGCAGCTCGGCGTGCTGCAACTGCACGCCGACCTGGCGGCGCACGGCGTCGCGGTCACGGGCGGGGTCGACGCCCAGCACCGTCACCTCGCCGGCGTCACGGCGGCGCAGGCCCACGACGCACTCGACGCTCGTGGTCTTGCCGGCTCCGTTCGGCCCGAGGATGCCGAAGATCTCGCCCTCCTGCACCGAGAAGGAGACGTCCTGGACGACGCGCTTCGCGCCGTAGCTCTTGGCGAGCCCGTTCACCTGGATGGCGACCATGCCTCCACGATCGCGGGAACGCGCGCCGGGCGGATCGACCGGGCGGGTGGGTCTGCGCCGGCGCAGGTGGACGACCGCATCCACCGATCGGTGGATCGCGGCTGCTCACGTGTTCGCGCAATTTCGGACGAACCTCGGATGACTGGGTCGCTCACGAGGCGGTTTGTCGGGACTGACCGACCGGAAGCACCGATTGCTCCGATGTTTGGCTTGACCCGTGTGCGGAGCGGGCCACATACTGTCCGCGCCGACATCCGGGCCCGAGGGAGTGGACACGTGAGCAGTTCGTGGAGACGATGTGCCGCCGCGGCGACCGCCGCCGTCGTGACCCTGGCCGCCTGCGCCGGCCTGTCCGGGGCCGCCGCGCAGGCCGCCGCCGCCGCGCCTGATGCGGCGCCGACCACGGCTTGGGACACCCACGCGGGCGCGCACGGCGAGTTCGACGTCGACACCGCGAACCTGGTGCGCAGCTCCGACGTGGTGGCACAGTCGGTGCCCGCCCAGGGCAAGCAGTCGATGCCGTTGGGCAACGGTGTGTTCGGCGCCGCGGTGTGGGCGCAGGGCGGGTTCACCGCGCAGCTCAACCGCGACGACACCATGCCCGACCGGCGCTCGGCCGGCCAGCTGGTCATCCCGGGGCTGGCCGCGATGACGGCCGCACCGGACTACAGCGCGACGCTGGACCTGTACGACGGCACCTACCGGCAGGCCGGCGGGGGCATGACGGCCACGACCTACGTACGGGCGGACAAGGACGAGATCGTCACCGACGTCACCGGCGCCGACCCCGCGACCGCGCAGACCGCCGGCGTCGACCTGCAGGCCGCGCGCACCTCGACCAGCGCCGTCACCCGCGACGGGCACACCGCGGTGCTGTCGAGCACCTGGGTCGACACCGCGAGCGCGTCCGGCGGTACCGGCAAGACGTTCGGCACGCTCGCCGCCGTGTCGGCCGGCGGGCGGGACGTCACCGCCTCGGCACCCGACTCGCACACCGCGCAGGTGAGTTTCACGCCCAACTCCGACGGCAGCTTCCGGGTCGTCGCGCTCGTCCCGCACTGGGCCGGTGGCAACGCGCCCGGTTACGCGCAAAAGCACCTCGGCGCCGATGCGAGCGCGGCCGCCGCCGACCTGTCCTCCGCGCACCTGGCCTGGTGGCACGACTTCTGGTCGCGCGCGAACCTCGTCAAGCTGACGTCGGCCGACGGCGTCGCCGACTACATCGGCAACCTGCGCACCATCTATCTCTACGTCGAGGCGGCCTCCGAGCGCGGGCGGTACCCGTCGACCCAGGCCGGGGTCAACGACCTGTTCAACTTCACCCGCGACACCCAGCAGTGGGGCGGCGGCCAGTTCTGGTTCTGGAACCTGCGCATGGACCTCGCCGCGAACATCAGCTCCGGCCTGTCCGACTTCAACGCACCGTTCTTCGGCATGTACCGCCGCGACCTGCCGGCCACCGAGGCGTGGACGCGCGCGCAGTTCCCGAACACGAAGGGGATCTGCCTGCCCGAGACCATGCGCTTCGACGGCACCGGGTGGTACGTGGGCACCAGCCCGGACAACGCGTCCTGCTACCCGAGCGAGACGAGCTACAACGCGAAGACACTGACCAGCGGGGCCGAACTGGGCAGCTGGATCTGGCGCCAGTACCAGCAGACCGACGACCTCGACTTCCTGCGGACGTACTACCCGCTGATCGCCGAGCCCGCGCAGTTCCTGCTCAGCTACGCGAAGATCGGCGACGACGGCAAGCTGCACACGTACCCGTCCAACGCGCACGAGACGCAGTGGGACGTGCACGACCCGATCACCGATCTCTCGGCGATGAAGATGATCTTCCCGATCGTGGTGCAGGCGGCCACCGCCCTGCACAAGGACGCCGGGCTGGTGCGCCGGCTGCAACGGGCCATCCCGCTGATCCCGGACCTGCCCCGCACCGACGCGGCCACCCACAAGCTCGTCAAGACGGCGGCCGACGACGGCGACGGCAACACCGTGCTCGCCTACTCCGCTGATCCGTCGGCGCCGTACCGCAACAACGAGAACCTCGATCTGGAGCCGGTGTGGCCGTACAACCTCATCGGGGACACGAGCCCCCAGTACGACCTGGCGAAGGCGACGTACGCGGCGCGGCAGTTCCGCAACAGCAACACCTGGACCTACGACCCGGTGCAGGCGGCGCGGCTCGATCTCGGCGACGAGGTGGCGGCCACGCTGAAGCTCGACGCGTCGACGCACTCGCAGTACCCGGACGGCCTGGCCGCGTTCAGCAGCAGCCAGACCGAGCCGTACGACGAGACCGTCGGCGTCACCGCGCTGACGGTGAACGAGTCGCTGGCCACTGACTACGACGGCCTGCTGCGCATCGCGCCGGCCATCCCGACGGCCTGGAATGCCGAGGGGACGGTCTCCATCCAGCACCGGTCGAAGGTGCACGTGCAGGTCAGCGACGGTCAGGTCACCACCGCGGTGATCGACTCCGGCGCCGCGCACGACGTGCGGGTGCGCAACCCCTGGGCCGGCCAGCAGGTGCAAGTGGTGCGCAACGACGGCACGGTGGTCGTCGCGCCCACCGACGCGCAGACGCTGAGCTTCCACGCCGACGCCGACCAGTCCTACATCGTCGAGCAGCCGAGCGCCCCGCTCGAGGCGCGGGCCTTCGCGCCGCTCACCGCCGACCCGGCCACGGCCCCACGCCACCTCGCCGACTCGACGGCCGTGATCGGCATCGACCCCGGCACGTCGACCACGCCGTGCGCGTCGCCGACCCAGCCGGTGCTGCTGTCCTGGGACCCGACCAGTGGTGCCACCGTGACCGACTCCTCGGGTTTGCACCGCGACGCTTCGTTCGTGCAGGAGTCGCCGACCTATGTCGACGGCGGCCCCACGGGCTCGGCGGCCGAACTCACCGGGGGCGGCTACCTGAGCGGCAGTGCGACCTCGTTGGGCTACCTCACCGCGGCCACCTTCGCCACCGAGATCAACGCGACCGACGGCAGCACGTACCGGCGGATCTGGGACTGGAAGAGCTCCGGCGGCGGGGACGACGACGGCTTCATCCTCGACCTCACGCCCAGCGGGCAGCTGCGGATCATCACGGCGGGGGTGAACCACACCTTCTCCTCGACGCTGCCCACCGGGCAGTGGGTCGACCTGGTGGTCACCGTCGACACCGACGGCACGGCGCTGGTCTACGAGAACGGTCGGCCGGTCGAGTCCTACGCGCTGGGTAATGCGGGAATCAACGGCTGCGCCACGGGCAGCCCGCACATCGGTGCCGACCAGGGGGGCGGGCAGGCGATCACCGCCGACGTCGACCGCTCGGCGGTGTTCAGCCGGGCGCTGACCGCGGACGAGGTAGGGCACTGGCAGTCGCTCGCCACGGGCTGAGCCGCTGTCCGTACCGAGCCCGAACACGGTCCGAACGGGATCGCGTGACCGGCTGTCTACGGTCGGAGCATGATCGTTCGCTCCCGCCGGTCCGTGCGGCTGCTCTGGGCGGTCGCGCTCGTCGCGCTGGCGGCCCTGTCCGCGCTGGTCGCCGGCGTGCTCACCGACGCGACCGGCTCGCCCGACCATGCGTCGGCGCACCGGCCGAACATCGTGTTCGTCCTGACCGACGACCTGTCGAAGAACCTCGTGCCGTACATGCCGCACGTCGTGCAGCTCGCGCAGCGCGGCGCCGATTTCACCAACTACAGCGTCACCGATTCGCTGTGCTGCCCGTCGCGCTCGTCGATCTTCAGTGGGCGCTTCCCGCACGACACGGGTGTCTTCACCAACAGCGGCGACGACGGCGGCTTCGGCGTCTTCCACGGACGCAAGGAGGAGTCGTCCACCTTCGCCACCGACCTGCAGCACGCGGGCTACCGCACCGCCTTCATGGGCAAGTACCTCAACGGCTACGAGCCGGAGGCCAAGCTCGACGGCCCGTCACCGTACGTCCCTCCCGGCTGGGACGAGTGGGACGTCGCCGGCAAGGGCTACTCCGAGTTCGACTACGACCTGAACCAGAACCACGACGTCCAGCACTACGGGAAGGCGCCGCAGGACTATCTGACCGACGTCGTGGGCCAGAAGGCCCAGGGCTTCATCGCGAAGTCCGCCGCCGACCATTCGCCGTTCATGATCGAGGTCGCCACGTTCGCCCCGCACTCGCCGTACACGCCGGCGCCACGGGACGCGAACTCCTTCCCGAACCTCAAGGCGCCGCGCACGCCGGCCTACGACCACCTGCCCACCGACGCGCCGAAGTGGCTCTCGTCGCGTGCGCCGCTCACCGCGAAACAGCAGACCGAGATCGACACCAGCTTCCGCAAGCGGGTGCAGGCCGTGCAGTCCGTCGACCGCATGATCGGTTCGATCGAGTCGACCCTGCAGGCTGCCGGGGTCGCGAAGAACACCGACATCGTGTTCAGTTCCGACAACGGCTTCCACATGGGCGAGTACCGGTTGACGCCCGGAAAGATGACCGCCTTCGACACCGATGTCAACGTGCCGCTGGTGGCCGCCGGTCCGGGCATCGCCCACCGAACGGTGACCGACCCGGCCGAGAACATCGATCTCCGGCCCACGTTCGACGGCATCGCCGGCGCCACTGCACCGGGCGTCGTCGACGGTTACAGCCTCGATTCACTGCTGCGCGGCGACCCCACCGCCGGCTGGCGCACGACCGCGCTGGTCGAACATCACGGGCCGGACACCGACCGCAACGACCCGGACCATCCCGGCAAGGGCAGCGGGAACCCGCCGACCTACAACGCGCTGCGCTCAGCGACGTACACCTACGTCGAGTACGCCGACGGGACGAAGGAGTACTACAACCGCACGACGGACCCCGGCGAGTTGCACAACGTGGTGGGCACGCTGTCGGCGGCGCAGCTGGCCGACCTGCACCGCCGGGTCCAGGCGATGACCGGCTGCCACGGGGCCGCGGCCTGCTGGCGCGCCGCCCGCTGACCGGCCGGGCCCGAACCGGATCCTGACACGGCGCTGGCCGGACGCTCGCACACGTCGGGTTAGCTGGATGACATGGACGACGAGACCCCGACCAGCCAGTTCCCCTCCTACGGCCCGCCGCCGGGCGGACTGCCGCCGGAGGGGCCGCCGCCGGAGGGGCCGCCGCCGGAGGGGCCGCCGCCGGGTCCGGGCGTCCCGGGCGAGCCCCCGGCCGGGCGGTCCCCGAACCGCCGCCGCCTGCTGCTCGCCGCCGCGGCCGCGGTCGTCGTCATCGGCGGTGCCGGGGTAGGCGTCGCGGTGGCCGCCAGCGGCGACGACGGCCCCAGCGCCGGTCCGTTCAAGGGTGCGCCGTCGTCGACGACGTCGGGCTCGCCCGTCTCCGGCGGCGCGCAGGCCAAGCACGGCAAGGGTGCGAAGAAGGGCAAGCACGCCGCGATGCGCGGCACGATCACTGCGGAGTCCGGTTCGACCTGGACGATCAAGACCAGCGGCGGCAAGTCGGTGAAGGTGACGATCACCGGCGACACGGCGTTCGGCACGAAGAAGGCGCCGGCCGGCAGGAGCGACTTCACCGTGGGCAAGCAGATCGTCGTGCGCGCCGCACCCGGCGGCAGCGACGCCGCGGTGACGGCGAAACGGATACGGGTACCGGTCGCCGGCAGCGGTCAGGGCAAGCACAAGGGCGGTACCGGCAAGCCCGCGAGCGGGTCGGCGTCGGCCGGGCCGAGTTCGTCGCCCTCCTGAGCGTTAGCGGCGGGCGAGCACCCGCCGGGTGGCCGACTGCACGGCGTCCAGCGCGGGGGTGAAGTGCCCGCGCCGAGCCGCGCGGTGCGTCGCGATCCCGGCCGCCACCCCGCCCGCCGCGGCGCCGAGGCCGAGCGCGGCGGGGATGCCGATGCGGGCCGCCTTGTGACCGGTGCGGAAGTCGCGGATCTCCCAACCCTGCCGCTTCGCCTCGGCCCTTAACGCGGTGTCCGGATTGACAGCCACGGCCCGCCCGACCGCCTTCAGCATCGGCAGGTCGTTGATCGAGTCGGAGTACGCCGAGCACTTGGCGAGGTCCAGTCCCTCGCGGGCGGCCAACCCGCGGACGGCGGCGGCCTTGGCCTCGCCGTGCAGGACCTCGCCGACCAGCCGGCCGGTGAACAGTCCGTCCTCCTCCTCGGCCACGGTGCCCAGCGCACCGGTGAGGTCGAGGCGCGCCGCGATGATGCGGGCCAGTTCGACCGGTGTCGCGGTGACCAGCCACACCCGCTGCCCGGCGTCGAGGTGCATGCGGGCCAGCGCGTGGGTGCCGCGCCAGATGCGGTCGGCCATCTCCAGGTCGTAGATCTCCTCGCCCATCGCGACGATCTCGGCCACCTTCTTGCCGGCGACGAACGCCAGCGCGGACTCGCGGGTGGTGTGCATGTCCGAGCTGTTCTCGCCGCCGACCCGCAGCCGCGCCTGACGGGCGGTGAACCGGGCGAGATCGCGCCAGGAGAAGAAGTCGCGGGCGGCCAGGCCCTTGGCGAAGTGGAAGATCGACGCGCCGATCATCATCGTGTTGTCGACGTCGAAGAAGGCCGCGGCGGCCGGGTCGGGCTCGGGCGCGGCGGGCACGGGGGCCTGCGCCGCCTGCCCAGCCGAACTCATGGGGCTCAGCGTATCGAGGGCCGCCTGGGTGCCGGTTGTGCCCGTTACCGGCGGTTCACTTGCTGTGCGGGCAGTCGCCGATGCCGATGGAGATCGGCCCGGCGGACACCGAGATGCACTTGCCGACGCTGACCTTCGGCACCGGCACCTTCGTCGGCAACGGGATCGGCAGAACCGGCCCCCTCGGCGACGGCGTGGTCTTCGGCGCGGGCGACGTCGTCGCGTGCCGACCGGTCCGCGCAGTGCCGGGCGGGGCCGGCGCGGTCGACCCGCTGTGCCGGCGCGTCGCGGCCGGCCCGGTGTCGCCGCCCGGCCGGGACGAGGTACCGGTCGACGTGCCCCCGGTGTGCTTCGGGGCCGAGGCCGGGCCGGTGCACACGGTGCAGGGCAACGGGCCGAGCTTGTCGGCGCGGGCCCCGCGCATGCAGGAGCAGTCGACGCGGCTGCGCAGCTGGGCCGATCGCGTGGCCGCCGCGGCGACGAGATCCGTGGACGAGGCGGCCCGGGAACGCAGGGCGCCCTGCGGGAGGGCCGCGGCGATCGCTCGCAGGCGGGCCAGCTGACCCGGCGCCCACTGGGTCATCGTCTGCAGCGGCGTGGCGGAATGGGTGCGCACGGCGTCGGAGTTGAGCAGTTGGGCCGCGGCCGTCACGTCGGAGTCAGCGGAGGCGAGGGTGTCATCGATCAGCGCGACGCTCTGGGCACTGGGCGCGCCGGCCGCGTTCGGGCCGCGACCGAGCGCCGTCGAGGTCGAGCGCGACCACAGGTCGCGGACCTCGTCGACCCGGGTGCGCGCGAAGTCCAGCCGGTCCTGCGCGCGCTCACGGTCGCTGCCGGCCAGGGAGAGCTCCACCTGCTCGCCGGCCCGCTTGAGGCCGTAGAGACTGTCGCCGGGCAGGGCCTTGCGGCTCATCCAGACCGCGCCGCCGAGCAGCAGGGCGAAGACGGCCAGCACGGCGGTGACGATGCGCAGCGGACGCATGATCGGAATTCGGATACGACGCCCGCGAGCGTCGGCGTGCTTGGCGGGCACCGCCGCGGGCGCCTTCGTCTCGATGCCCGCCTGGTGTTGCCCCGGCCGCTCGACCTCCGCCGTGCGGCTCTCGGCCACGATGCGCGGTGCGATCGCGACCAACTGGGCCCGCAACTCCGACCGGAACTGTGCGTCCGGAACCGCCGTGACCTGCAGCTCGGCCAACTGGGCCACCACCGCGCGGATGCGCGGGTCACGCGAATGTGCGGGATCTGTGCGGCGGCGCAGCGACGAGCGCAGCATCGACACGCGATGCTCAGCCATGCCGTCCCTCCCCCTGCGCGACCGATCGAGCCAAGCGTCGTCGGACGCTTTGTGCCCACCCCATACAAATCAACGACGATGTTGCCGGAGCGTTACTGACAACTTCACCGCGGGCACGCAGGGTCGGCTTACCCGGAGGTAGGTTCGCCGAGCGGATCACCGCAGGTCGCCACCGATCAGATCGGCGAGCTTGCGCACCGCCCGGTGCTGCAAGGCTTTGATCGCCCCGTCGTTCTTGCCCATGACGGCGGCCGTCTCGCTGACCGACAAGCCCTGCACGAAGCGCAACGTCACGCACTCGCGCTGGTCGGCGCCGAGCTGGGCCACCGCGGCCATCAGCTGTTCGTTCTGCAGGCTGGTCAGCACCGCGTTCTCGGTGCTGGGCTCGTGGTCCTTGCTCTCGATCGTCTCGCCGGTGGTGCTCTCGAGCCGGTTGCGGGCCGACTTCACGTGGTCGAGCACGATGTTGCGGGCGATGGTCACGAACCAGGCGCCGATGTCGCGGCCCTGGTAGGAGATCGTGCCGATGCGCCGCAGCGCCCGCAGGAACGTCTCGCTGGTGAAGTCCTCGGCGAGCGGCCGGTCGTTCACCCGGTAGTAGATGAACCGGAACACGGTGTCGACGTAACGGTCGTAGAGCAGGCCGAACGCCTCGCCGTCGCCGTTCTGGGCCAGCGCGACCAAGCGCCAGGTCTCGACGTGGTCCTCGGCCATGTCCTCAGTGAGGTCCGCGGGCAGGTCGCTGTCGGTGTCGGGCCGGTCCGGGTGCTCGCCGGGGCGGGTCTCCTCGACGAGCTCGCGTGAGACGCGGGAACGCACCGATGACTGTCCGGAGTCAGGAGCGCGGTGCGGGAGGGGGCGGCGCACGGCGCTGCCGGTCGCCGCGCCGCCGAGCGCTTCGGCGAACGCGGGCTGGGCGCCGAAGCCGGCGAGCGCCTCGTCGACGAGGGCGGCCAGGGCCCGCAACCGCTGTCCGAGCACGGAATCGGCGGCGGTGACCTGCTGGGCCCGGGCGCGGGGCAACCGCGCGCGTCGTGGCCCTACACGTCGCATCGACGTCACTCCCGGCGGCTGATCTCGGTGCGGCTAGCGGTGGGTCCCCGTGTGAAACTGGTGTAAGACTACCTCGGTTGATGTGGTTTCCAACACCCTACCGGTCAGTATTCGCACTAGTACCCAGCTTGACGCCGTGCAACTCGACACACCGCAGTTTGCTGCGCGGCTTGCCGACCGACGATGCTCGGGCGGGCCTCTGGCCCGATCGGAAAGGTGGCGCCCGGTGAGTACCCCACTCCTAGGCCCGTCGGACCTGCTGCGTTCGGCCGCGCGTTACACCCCCGAGCACCTCGCGCTGGTCGCCGGTGACACGCGCCTGGATCAGGCCGCGCTCGATCACGCCGTCACCGCGGCGGCCCACGCCCTGATCGAGGCCGGGTTGCGTCCAGGTGACCGGGTGGCCCTGCAGCTGCCCACCGGCGCCGACTTCGTCCGGCTCTACCTCGGCGCCCTGCGGGCCGGGCTGGTCGCGGTACCGGTGAACCCGGCCTACACCGCCGCCGAGGTGGAGTACATCCTCACCGACTCCCGGGCCGCCCTGCACCTCGACGCCGCCTCTGGCCGCGAGCTGCTCACCGGCGCCCACGCCGGCGCCGACCCGCACCTCGACCGCGGCGGCGAGGACCTCGCCGTCCTGCTCTACACCAGCGGCACCAGCGGGCTCGCGAAGGGCGCGATGCTGCCCGCGCGAGCCCTGCTGGCCAATCTCGACCAGCTCGCCTCGATCGACCCGCCGCTGGTCGGGGCCGACGATGTGCTGTTCGTGCCGCTGCCGCTCACCCACGTCTTCGGCCTGAACGCGGGGCTCGGCATGGCCCTGCGGGTGGGGGCGACCCTGGTGCTGGCCGACCGCTTCGACGCCGGGTCCACCCTGGCCACGATGGCCGGCGAGCGGGTGAGCACCGTGCTCGGCGTCCCCGGCCAGTTCGCGGCCTGGCTGGCGCATCCGGCGCTCGGCGAGGGCTTCGCCGCGGTGCGCTTCGCGATGTCGGGGTCGACCACCCTCGCCCGCGGCGTCGTCGACGGGTACGCCGCCGCCGGGGTGACGGTGCACGACGGTTACGGGCTCACCGAGGCCGCCCCGGTGGTCACCATCAACGCGCTCGGCCCCGGGCGCAGTGCGCCGGCGGCGGGCAGGGTGGGGTCCGCGATCCCGGGCGTGCAGGTGCAGCTGCGGGACGCCGACGGCGACCTTGTCGACGACGGCGACCCCGGCCGCATCTTCGTGCGCGGGCCGAACCTGTTCACCGGGTACTGGCCCGACGGCGCGGGCGGTCCCGACGCGGACGGCTGGTTCGGCACCGGCGACCTCGCCGTGGCCGACGAGGACGGGCAGCTGCGCCTGGTCGGGCGCAGCACGGACCTGGTGATCGTCAACGGCTTCAACGTCTACCCGGCCGAGGTCGAGGCGGTGCTGGCCGCCCGGCCCGAGGTGGCCGAGGTGGCGGTGGTCGGCGTCGAGGACCCCGACACCGGCGAGGCCGTGCTGGCCTACGTCGTCCCGGCCCGCGGGGCCACCGTCGAGCCGGCCGCGCTGCTCGACTCGGCCGCGCGTTCGCTGGCCCGCTTCAAGCTGCCGCGTGTCATCGAGGTGGTCGACGAGCTGCCGCGCACCGTCACCGGCAAGATCATGAAATGGCAGGTGGGCCGTGCCCGCACCTGAGCACGAGGTGACGCTGGTGACCCGGGCCGGCTGCCACCTGTGCGAGGCGGCCGAGACGCAGCTGCGGCAACTGTCGGCCGAGCTGGGCTTCGGCTACCGCGAGGTGGACGTCGACGCCGTGCCCGCCCTGCGCGCCGAGTTCGCCGACCGCGTGCCGGTGATCCTGCTCGACGGGCGCGAGCACGGGTACTGGCGCGTCGAGGAGCAGCGGCTGCGCACGGCGCTGGCGCGTTGAGCGCCGGCCTTTATCACGCTAACGACGATTTGGGAAAACTTTCACGAGCGGCGTAGCGTTTCCGGCGTTCCAACCGCTACTACCACACCCCCTGTAGGTGCGTAGGTGGGGGCCCTCCGCAGGTTCGCCGGGGGCCGCTGCGCCGGGCGTATTCGTGGGTGTCCGAGGTGCCGATGTCCGCTCCGCGTGACCCGCGCACGGCAGCCGACTGCCGTGTGCCGGACGCCACCGTGGCCCGGCTCGCCACCTACCTCCGGGTGCTCGGCACGCTCGGTGACCGCTCCGAGCGCACCAGCCCGACCATCTCCTCGGAGGAGCTCGCCTCCGCCGCCGGGGTCAACTCGGCCAAGCTGCGCAAGGACCTGTCCTTCCTCGGCTCGTACGGCATCCGCGGCGTCGGCTACGACGTGGCCACGCTCACCGAGCAGATCTCGCGCACCCTCGGGCTCACCGTCAACCGGTCGGTCGTCCTCGTCGGTGTCGGCAACCTGGGCGAGGCGCTCGCTGGTTACGGCGGGTTCGCGTCGCGCGGGTTCCGCGTCGCCGCGCTCGTCGACGCCGACCCGTCACGCGTGGGCCTCGAGATCCGCGGCCTGGTGGTGCGCGACGTCGCCGACCTGGCCGAGGTCCTCGCCGAGCACTCGATCACCATCGCCGTCCTCGCCGTGCCCGCCACCGTCGCCCAGGACGTGTGCAACCGGCTCGTCGCGGCGGGCGTGACGAGCATCCTCAACTTCGCCCCGGTCACCCTGTCCGTGCCCGCGCACGTCGACCTGCGCAAGGTCGACCTCGCCGCCGAGTTGCAGATCCTGTCCTTCCACGAGACCCGCAAGGCGCTGTCGCGGGTGGCGGGAGGCGGGTCGTCATGACCGTTCTGGTGGTCGGGTTGTCGCACCGCACCGCGCCCGTGCCGGTGCTCGAGCGGGCGGCGCTCGCCGGCGACGACGTCCGCAAGACCCTCGACGAGCTCTACCGCGCCGAGACGATCAGCGAGGCGCTGCTGCTGTCGACGTGCAACCGGGTCGAGGTCTACGCCGACGTCGCGCGCTTCCACCCCGCGGTGGCCGAGGTCGGCACGGTGCTGGCCCGGCACGCCGGCCTGCCGGTGCAGACGCTGTCCGACCACCTTTACGTGCACTTCGACGAGGCCGCGGCCGAGCACATGCTCACCGTGGCCAGCGGCCTCGACTCGATGGTGATCGGCGAGTCGCAGATCCTCGGCCAGCTGCGCGCCGCGTACGCGCTGGGCACCGAGGCCGGCGCGGTGGGCACGGTGCTGCACGACCTCACCCAGACCGCGCTGCGGGTGGGCAAGCGCGTGCACAGCGAGACCGGCATCGACCGGGCCGGCGCGTCGATCGTGTCGGTGGCCCTCGACCACGCCGAGCAGGCGCTCGGCGCACTGGCCGGGCACCGCGCCGTGATTTTCGGGGCCGGGTCCATGGGGGCCCTGGCCGGGGCCACGCTGCGCCGTCGCGGGGTGGGCGACATAGTCGTCGTCAACCGCTCGCCCGAGGCCGCAGCCCGGCTCGCGGCCACCCTCGAGGGCCGCGCCGCCCCGCTCGCCGACCTCGCCGTCGAGGTGGGCTCGGCCGACATCCTCGTCTCGTGCACCGGCTCGACCGGTGTGGTCGTCGAGTCCGACGTCGTCGGCCCGCGCGCCGCCGACCGCCCGCTGGTGGTGCTCGACATCGCCCTCCCGCGCGACGTCGACCCGTCGGTCGCGGCCCTGCCCCACGTCACCTACGTCGACCTCGACGCGCTGCGCGCCGGCGGCGCCGCGGTGAGCGAGGGCGAGGTCACGGCCGCCACCGCGATCGTCGCCGACGAGCTGCGCGACCACCTCGCCGAGCGGCAGCGCCTGGCCGTCGCCCCCACCGTCACCGCGCTGCGCGCCCGCGCCAACCAGGTGATCGACGGCGAGCTGCGCCGCCTCGACGGCCGGCTGCCCGACCTCGAGCCCGACCAGCGGCGCGAGGTGGCCGACGCCGTGCGCCGCGCGGTCGAGAAGGTGCTGCACGCGCCGACCGTACGGGTGAAGGAACTGGCCACGACCCCCGGCGGCGACCAGTACGCCGCGGTGCTGCGCGAGCTGTTCGACCTCGACCAGGCGGCCGTCGAAGCGGTGGCCGCGGTCAAGGTGAAAGGGGGTGGCGCCGCGTGACCGCCACCCGCACGTTGCGCCTCGGCACCCGCGCCAGCCTCCTCGCCCGTACCCAGACCGACCACGTCGCCGCGGCGCTCGGCACGCCGGTCACCATCGTGCCGATCGTCACCGACGGCGACCGCTCGGCGGCCGCGATCGCCCAGATCGGCGGCACCGGCGTGTTCGTCTCCGCGCTGCGCACCGCTCTCGTCAACGACCGGATCGATGTCGCCGTGCACTCCTACAAGGACCTGCCGACCGCGCCGTTCGACGGCGTGACCATCGCGGCCGTGCCGCTGCGCGAGGACCCGCGCGACGCGCTCGTTGCCCGCGACGGCCTGACCCTCGGCGAGCTGCCGGCCGGCTCACGCGTCGGCACCGGCTCGCCGCGGCGCGCGGCCCAGCTGCACGCCCTCGGGTTGGACCTGGCGGTCGTGCCCGTGCGCGGCAACGTCGACACCCGCCTGCGCAAGGTGCACGACGGCGAGCTCGACGCGGTGGTGCTCGCGCTGGCCGGGCTGCGCCGGCTCGGCCGCGAGGGTGAGGCCACCGAGCTGCTCGACCCGATCCAGATGCTGCCGGCACCGGCGCAGGGTGCGCTGGCCGTCGAGTGCCGCTCCGACGACGAGGGGGCCCGCGCCACGCTGGCCGCGCTCGACCACGCCGACTCCCGGGCGACGGTGACCGCCGAGCGGGCGCTGCTCGCCGCCCTGGAGGCCGGCTGTTCGGCCCCCGTCGGGGGGCTCGCCGACGTCGTCGAGGGCGACGCCGGCCCAGAGTTGTTCCTACGCGGTTCGGTGACGGCACTCGACGGCAGCGACGCCGTCCGGCTGTCCGCCACCGGAACCACGACCGATGCCGCCGGCATAGGCCGGCGGCTGGCCGCCGAGCTGATCGCCGACGGCGCTGACACGATGATGGGGAGTCCCACATGACCCGCGCGCGCAAGACCGTCGGACGGATCACCTTCGTGGGATCCGGCCCCGGCGACCCGGGACTGCTGACGACGAATGCGGTCGAGGCGATCCGCTCCGCCGCCGTGGTCGTCGCCGATTCCTCGGTGCCCTCGGCCGTCCTCGCCCTCGCCGGCGACCGCGCCCGGTACGCCGAGAGCACGCCGGCCGAGACCGCGAAGGCGTTGCTGGCCGACGCGCGGGCGGGCTCCGACGTCGTCCGCCTGGCGGTCGGCGACGCGCTCACCGACGACACGGTGGTCAAGGAGCTGCAGGCGGTCGCGAAGACCGTCGTGCCGTTCGCCGTGGTGCCGGGCGTGCCCGTCGGGCTGGGCACGGCTGCCTACGCGGGCGTGCCGGTCGGCAGCGCGCGCACGGCGATCGACCTCGGCCTGGACGCGCGCTCGGCCGACTACGACGCGCTGGCCGACTCGATCGGCACGCTGCTGATCACCTGTGCGGCCGAGGACATGCAGACGGTGGCCGAGCAGCTCGTGGCCAGTGGCCGCAAGCCCGACACCCCGGTCGCGGTGAGCTGCAACGGCACCACGACCAGCCAGCAGACCGTGGTCGGCCAGCTCGGCGAGCTGGAGCTCGCCGCGGCGGGCATGACCGGCCAGCTGGTGCTGACCATCGGCCGGGCGGCGGCCCAGCGCGACAAGCTGGCGTGGTGGGAGTCGCGCTCGCTCTACGGCTGGCGCGTGCTCGTGCCGCGCACCAAGGAGCAGGCCGGCGCGATGAGCGAGCGGCTGCGCAGCTTCGGTGCGGTGCCGGTGGAGGTGCCGACGATCGCCGTCGAGCCGCCGCGTACCCCCACCCAGATGGAGCGCGCGATCAAGGGCCTGGTCACCGGCCGCTTCGAGTGGATCGTGTTCACCTCGACCAACGCGGTGCGCGCGGTGCGCGAGAAGTTCGAGGAGTTCGGCCTCGATGCGCGCGCCTTCGCCGGCGTGAAGATCGCCTGCGTCGGGTCGGCCACGGCCGAGGCGGTGCGCGCGTTCGGGATCAAGCCCGAGCTCGTCCCGTCCGACGACGCCGCGTCCTCCGAGGGGTTGCTGGAGATCTTCCCGCCCTACGACGACGTCCTCGACCCGATCGACCGGGTCCTGCTGCCCCGCGCCGACATCGCCACCGAGACGCTCTCGGCCGGCCTGCGCGAGCTGGGCTGGGAGATCGACGACGTGACCGCCTACCGCACGGTGCGCGCCGCGCCGCCGGCCGCCGACATCCGCGACGCGATCAAGTCCGGTGGCTTCCAGGCCGTCTGCTTCACCTCGTCGTCCACGGTGCGCAACCTCGTCGGGATCGCCGGCAAGCCGCACGCCCGCACCGTCGTCGCCTGCATCGGCCCGCAGACCGCGGCCACCGCCAAGGAGTTCGGCCTGCGCGTGGACGTGCAGCCCGAGACGGCCACCGTCCCCGCGCTCATCGACGCCCTCGCGACCTTCGCGCTCACCCGGGCGGCGGAGGAGAAGGAGAAGGCGGCCTCGGCCGCGGCCAAGCGTTCCGCCCGCACCTCCGCGCGCCGCGCCGCGCGTTGAGGTCGGGCGCGGCCCCGGCTCAGTGCTGGCCGGGGTTGGCGACGAGGATGCCGCGCGCCTGCTTGACGGTGATGGCGTGCCGGCTGGTCGGACCGGTCAGTGGTGCGCCGCCGAGGTCGGTCCAGTCGCCGGCGCCGACGCGGTAGTGCACGTGCCAGGTCATAGCCAGGGTGATGGTGGGGTGGCCGGTGTGCCGGTACGTGTGGCCGAAGTAGTCGGCGCACTGGGCCGTGCGGCAGGGGTCGCCGGTCCGGTCGTACGGTTTTCCGAGGTCGCCGGTGCTCAGGCCGGTGCCGTCGCCGAAGCTCCATCTCGCTTCCGGCTGGTCGATGCGTAGCGCGACCTGTTGCCCGACGATGGTGACGGTGGGCAGGGCGCGCGCGCTGCCGGTGTCGGCCCACAGCACGACCTCGGCGTTGACCAGCGCGGTGTCGGTCCACGCCGCCCCGATGCGCACCTGCGGCAGCAACCGCAGCGCCTGATCGCGGATCTCGGCCATCGTCACCGCCGGCTGCGCGTCGTTCGGGCACCACACCGTCGGCCGCGACCAGCGTCCGCCCTCGCGCGTCTGCGTGGCAAAGGCCGGGTTCTGCACATTTCCCTGGCCCGCCTTGACCTGGTAGCACTCGCGCGGCGTCCCGCACGCTGCGTTCCACCCCGCATCGCCAACACCGGCCTTGCCGCAGGAGATAGTTCGCGTTGGCGGTGGATGGAGCCCGACTGCTCGCCCCTGGTCGACGCAGCTGCCCTTGACTAAGTACCCCTGTCCTGACCAAGTGCCGCCTTCGAACGCGCGATGGCTGCGGGTCTGGCGAAGTCGCTGATCGCGGGATCGGCACTGAGCGAAGTCGGAATGGCGACGGCACCAACAGGAAGCAGGGACGGCATCAGTCGTCATTCGAGTCACGGCGTGATCCATGGCGACATGATCCATCCGGCGACTGTCCAGGATGCGAGATGCCGACTCTTCGAAGTTCGTCATGATGCGCGGCTTCGCCGGTGACGAATTGTCGTTCTTGTCGATGACTTCGACGCCACGGACGTCGAAGTCGACTGCGACCGTGCTCTGGTCAGCGGCTGAGTCCCGTGGGCTGACGCTCAGATTGCGAACCGGCCGCCGACGTAATCGATGTCCCTTTGCGCGGGCATGCGGTCCATAGCTGTTCGCGATGTTGTCGCATTCGACGGCAGCCGTTGGCGTAATGGCGGCGCATGTAGGCGCTGCTCATCAGTCGCGTAGCCCCAGTCGATGGTCTTGATGAAGAACTCGGCGAAGGCTTTGGCGCCGTCGGGGGTGTGCTTGGTGGCGGCGACGGGCATGACGGGCGGCTGCTCGCCGGGCTTGGTGTTGGGGCCGGTGGTGGGCACGTCGGCGGGCACGGTCGGCGTGGCGGGTGCGGTCGGGGTGGTCGGTGTGACCGACGTCGGCGTGCTGCTCGGCACGGAAGTGACGGGGTCGCTCGGCGAGGCAGCGTCGGACGACTTCTTCGTCCCGTCGCCCGAGCTGGTGCAGGCTGCGGCGCAGGCGAGGATCAGGACGATCATCCACAAACGCCGCATTGGTGGATGATGCCGGACAGCGGGCCGCCGCGCGAGAGTCCGGCCGGGCCTGTGGACAACCGGCGGCTAATCTGGAAAAGGTGAGCCTGCCCGACCTCCCCCCGTTCCCCACCTGGCGCGCGCGGCGGCTGCGGCGCACGCCCGCGCTGCGTCGGCTGGTCAGCGACGTGCACCTGCACGCGGGTGATCTGGTGCTGCCGATGTTCGTGCGCGAGGGCCTGACCGAGCCGGTGCCGATCGCGTCGATGCCCGGCGTCGTGCAGCACTCGCAGGAGTCGCTGCGCAAGGCCGCGCTCGAGGCGGTCACCGCCGGCGTGGGCGGGCTGATGATCTACGGCGTGCCCACCGATGAGCACAAGGACGCCCGCGGTTCCGGGGCCGACGACCCCGATGCCGTGCTCAACGTCGCGCTGCGCAACCTGCGCGACGACCTCGGCGACAGCACCGTGCTGATGTCCGACCTGTGCCTGGACGAGTTCACCGACCACGGGCACTGCGGCGTGCTCGACGAGCGGGGCGCTGTCGACAACGACGCCACGCTGTTCCGCTACAGCGCGATGGGGCTCGCGCAGGCCGAGGCGGGCGCGCACCTGCTCGGGGCCAGCGGGATGATGGACGGCCAGGTGGCCGCGGCCCGGCAGGCGCTCGACGCCGCGGGCCACATCGACACCGGCATCCTCGCCTACGCCCCCAAATACGCCTCCGGCTTCTACGGTCCGTTCCGCGAGGCGGTCAACTCGTCGCTGCAGGGCGACCGCGCGAGCTACCAGCAGGACGCGTCGCGCCCGGTGAGCGAGGCGCTGGCCGAGGTGGCCGCTGACGTCGCCGAGGGTGCCGACCTCGTCATGGTCAAGCCCGCTCTTCCGTACCTCGACGTATTGTCCGCGGTGGCCGCGGCCTCGCCCGTGCCCGTCGCCGCCTACCAGATCAGCGGTGAGTACGCGATGGTCGAAGCGGCGGCGGCCAACGGCTGGCTCGACCGCGACCGGGTGATCACCGAGACGTTGACGTCGATCAAGCGTGCCGGTGCGTCGATCGTGCTGACGTACTGGGCGGCCGAGGTCGCCGCCCGCCTCGGGTGAGCGGGTACCGCGAAGAAGGCCGCTCCTACCGCTCACTGCTGCCGCTGGCGGCGCTGCTCGTCGCGCTGTTCCTGGTCGACGTCGCGCTCGGCGGGGCGGCGGACCACCTCGTCGGCTGGCTCATCGCCGCGGCGCTCGTGCTCGGCGCGTGGGCGCTGATCATCCACGCCGCGCGGGTTTCGCACTCGCTGCTGGTCACCGACGAGGAGGTACGGGTCGGCGACGAGGCCATCGAACGGGTGTCGATCGTGCGCGCGACCCCAGGCGTGGACGGCGAGCTGCCGGTGCTCGGCTGGCCGACCGGCCGCGCGCGCGGCGGTCCCGGTGTGGTGGTCGGTCGTGACGACGGCGTGGACGTGTTCGTCCCGTGCCGCGACCCGGACCGGCTCGTGGCGGCGTTGGCGGTCGCGTCAGCCGACCCGGAGGCGATCCGCGTGGCCACGGCGGGCGACCGGCTGGCCCTTCCCGAGATCGACGAGCGCGCCGAGACCGTCTTCCGCGTGGCCGGTTACGACCTACCACGCATCGAATTCGACCCCGCCGGCCTCGACCACGCGAAGTCGATCTTCGTCGTCGGCACCCCGCCGGTCGGGTACGTGCAGGTGGACGAGGTCGACGGCCACGCGCATGTGGCCGAGATCGCGGTCCTGCCCTCGTCCATGCGCCGGGGTACGGGCGGCCGGCTGCTCGAGCACGCCTGTCATTGGGCGCAGCAGGCCGGGTACCGCGCCGTCACCCTGATCACCTACGCCGACGTGCCGTGGAACGCGCCCTTCTACGCGCGGCACGGCTTCGGCGAAGCCACCGCCGATACCCCGGAACTGTCCCGACGCAAGACCCGCCAGACCGAACTCGGCCTCGACGAGGTCGGCCGGCGCATCGTCATGCGCCGTGAATTGCCGCCTGCCCCGCCCGCATCACCGTCAGCGTGACGAGGCCGGCCGCCACGATGCCGACGAGGTTGATGGCGAGCTGACCGAGCGACTGCCACGTCTCGTGCCACTGGCCCAGGACGCCGGCCACCGCGGCGTTGCCGGCGGCGGGAATCGTGGTCACGGAGATGAACACGCCGACGAGCGCGGCCGACTTGCTCGAGGTCAGCGACAGCATGCCGGCCGTGCCCGCCACCACCGCGGTGATGAGCGAGAACCAGCCCGGGTGGTAGATGAACTCGGTCTGCCGGTGCGCACCCGTGATGTCGCCCGGCGAGATCAGCCCCGTCGCGCGGGCGAGCAGCGACAGCAAGCCGGCGGCGACGATGGCCGCGGGGAAGCCGACGACCAGGGCGACGAGCGCGCGCCGGACGATGCCGTAGCGCCGGCGCGCCAGGCCCACCGCGATGCCGGCCAGCGGCCCGAACTCGGGGCCGACGACCATGGCGCCGACCACCGTGACCGCGGAGTCGGTCACGACGCCGATCGAGGCCAGCAGCGTGGCCAGCACCATGAAGGCGACGAACGTGCCGGTGAGCACGGAGTCCTCGCCCGTGCGCCCGGCCAGCTCGTCCCAGATCAACGCATCGGCGCCCTCACCGGGAGCATCGTCCTCGGCCTTGCTGGCCAGCATGCCCAGCGCCGTGTCCAACGGCTCCAGCGTGATCATGCCGGTGTCGCACACGCCGCGTTCGCGCAGCAGCGTGATGACCCCGTCGGCGCTCTCCCGGGCGACATCGGCCGTCACCACGATGCCGTGTGACGACTCGCCCTGCGTGATCGCCACCACGCCGAGTCGGTCGTGCAGCACCTCGACGACCGCGTCGCGGCTTTCGGGCGGGCACACGATCCGCAGGTGGACCATCGCCATGACCGGGCCCCGTCCTAGCGGGGCGCCATGCGGATCGCGCCGTCGAGGCGGATCACCTCGCCGTTGAGCATCGGGTTGGCCACGATGTGCTCGACCAGGGCCGCGTACTCGTCCGGATCACCGAGCCGCGACGGGTGGGGCACCTGCCGGCCGAGCGACTCCTGCGCCTCCTCGGGCAGCCCCTGCAGCATCGGGGTGCGGAACAGCCCGGGGGCGATGGTCATCACGCGGATGAACTTGTCGGCGAGGTCGCGGGCGATGGGCAGTGTCATGCCGACCACCCCGCCCTTGGAGGCGGAATAGGCCGCCTGCCCGATCTGGCCGTCGAAGGCCGCGGCCGAGGCGGTGTTCACGATGACGCCACGCTCCCCGTCGACGGGCTCGGCCGCGAGCATCCGCTCGGCCGCCAGGCGGATGACGTTGAAGGTGCCGATCAGGTTCACCGTGACGACGCGGCTGAAGTCGGCGAGCGGCAGGACGCCCCTCTTGCCGATGACCCGGCCCGGCGTGCCGATGCCGGCGCAGCTGACGGCCACCCGGATCGGGCCGAGTGCGGCAGCGGCGTCGAGGGCGGCGCTCACCTGGGCCTCGTCGGTCACGTCGGCGGCGGCGAACACGGCGCCGTGGCCGATGGCCGGCACGGCCTCGTCGCCCGGCGCGTTCGGCAGGTCGACGATCGCGACCCGGGCGCCGGCCGCGGCCAGCCGCTTGGCCGTGGCGAGCCCGAGCCCGGAGGCCCCGCCGGTGACGACAGCGACGCTGTTCGTGATGTCCATGCCCGTCATCCTGCCCGGTGGCGTCGACGGCGAGCGGGGGAGGATGGAGGGGTGTCCGACGCGCCTGCCTCCGCCGCCCTGTTCGAACGTGCCCAACGGGTGACCCCGGGCGGGGTCAACTCGCCGGTGCGGGCCTTCCGCGCCGTCGGCGGGACGCCGCGCTTCATGGTGTCGGGGCAGGGGCCGTACCTCACCGACGCCGACGGGCGGCGCTACGTCGACCTCGTGTCGTCCTGGGGGCCGATGATCCTCGGCCACGCCCATCCCGAGATCGTGGCCGCGGTGCAGCAGGCGGCGGCGAAGGGCCTGTCGTTCGGCACCCCGACCGAGGGGGAGGTGGAGCTGGCGCAGGAGATCGTGGACCGCGTCGCGCCGGTGGAGCAGGTGCGGTTGGTCAACTCCGGCACCGAGGCCACGATGTCGGCCATCCGCCTGGCCCGCGGGTTCACCGGCAAGCATCGAGTCGTCAAGTTCGCCGGCTGCTACCACGGCCACGTCGACGCGCTGCTGGCCGCGGCGGGCTCCGGCGTCGTCACCTTCGGGCTGCCCGACACCCCCGGGGTCACCGGGGCGCAGACGGCCGAGACCATCGTGCTGCCCTACAACGACCTCGACGCCGTGCGGGCGGCGTTCGCCGAGTACGGCGAGGAGATCGCCTGCGTCATCACCGAGGCCGCGGCCGGGAACATGGGTGCGGTCGCGCCCGTCGAGGGCTTCAACGCCGGGCTGCGCGAGATCACCGCCGCACACGGCGCGCTGCTGGTGATGGACGAGGTGATGACCGGCTTCCGCGTCTCGGCCGCCGGCTGGTACGGCCTCGACCCGGTGGACGCCGACCTGTTCACGTTCGGCAAGGTGATGAGCGGTGGCCTGCCCGCCGCGGCCTTCGGTGGCCGCGCCGACGTGATGGCCCGCCTGGCCCCGGCGGGGCCGGTCTACCAGGCGGGCACGCTGTCCGGGAACCCGGTGGCCGTCGCGGCCGGGCTGACGACCCTGCGACTCGCCGATGCCGCCACCTACGCCACCCTCGACGCCAACGCCCGCCGGGTGGGGGAGTCGGCCGGCGCCGCCCTCACCGCGGCGGGGGTCGCCCACCAGGTGCAGTACGCGGGCAACCTGGTGTCGGTGTTCTTCGCCCCCGATCCGGTGCGCGACTTCGCCGGCGCGCAGGCGGCCGAGACCTTCCGGTACAAGCCGTTCTTCCACGCCATGCTCGACGCCGGCGTCTACCTGCCCCCCTCGGCGTTCGAGGCGTGGTTCGTCAACACGGCGATGGACGACGCGGCCTTCGCCACCCTCGAGGCCGCGCTGCCGGCCGCCGCCGCCCGCGCCGCCGCCGCCCGCGCCGCCGCCTGACCCCTTGTCTCAGCTCCGTACGACCACTTTTCGCGCCGAAAAGTGGTCGTACCGGCGTGCAAGAAGGGATCTGGGAGCATGAGCGGGGTGGAGACGGTGCATCTGCTGCGGCACGGCGAGGTCCACAATCCGGGCGGGGTGCTGTACGGGCGGCTGCCGGGCTTCCGGCTCAGCGCCCTGGGCGAGCGGCAGGCGCAGGCCGCGGCCGAGTGGCTGGCGCAGCGCCCGATCGCCCACCTGGTGTGCTCGCCGCTCGAGCGAGCCCGCCAGACGGCCGCCCCGCTGGCCGCCGCCACCGGCCTCGAGGTCCAGATCGACGAGCGGCTCATCGAGGCCGCCAACAAGCTCGAGGGACGGCCGGTGGCCGGGGGCAAGAACCTGCTGCGCGACGTGTCGAACTGGAAGTACTTCCGCAACCCGCTGCGCCCGTCGTGGGGCGAGCCCTACCGGGACATCGCCGACCGGGTGCTGGCCGCGGCGCGCGCCGCCGCTCACGCCGCGCGGGCCGCCGGCGGCACCGAGGCGGTGTGCGTCAGCCACCAGCTGCCCATCGTCTCGGCCCGGCGCAGCGTGGAGGGCCGGCGGCTGGCCCACGACCCCCGCAAACGCCAGTGCGCGCTGGCCTCCGTCACGTCGTTCACCTTCGATGGGGCGGACGTCGTGCGCGTCGGCTACGCCGAGCCCGCGACGGCGCTGCCCACCGGGCGCGGAGCCGGTGCGTGACAGGTAACAGCGGCTGAGTCCGGTGCCGCGCCGCCCGGCCGGGTGGCGCACACTGGAGCGGCCATGCGAGCCCCCCACGAGACCGCTCCGCCCGGAACGCGCCGCGTTCTCGCGGACGCGCCGCGACGTCTGCTCGCCCTGCTCGGCGCCCTCGCCGTCGCGCTGACGACGCTCTCGGCGTGCACGGGCAGCGACGCGGTCAAGCAGGACGCGGGCAGCGACTTCCGCTTCACCACCGGCACCAAGCTCGGCACCGTCATCCCCGACGGCCGGCGCAAGGACGCGGGCGCGTTCAGCGGCACCCTGCTCGCCGGCGGGCGCACCAGCCTCGCCGCGGCAAAGGGCAAGGTCCTCGTCGTCAACTTCTGGGCCACCTGGTGCCCGCCGTGTCGCACGGAGACGCCGCAGTTCGACCTGCTCTACCGCCAGATCAAGGCCAAGGGCGTCGACTTCCTCGGCATCGACACCAAGGACGTCAAGGGCAACGCCAAGGCGTTCGTCCAGGACAACGACATCAGCTACCCCATCGTGTTCGACGAGCAGGGCGAGACGGCGCTGCGCCTGGGCAACCTGCCCCAGGCCGCCCTGCCGTTCACCGTGCTCATCGACCAGCGGGGCAAGGTGGCCGGTGTCTACGTGGAACGGCTGTCGACGGTCGACCTGCGCCGCTCGCTCGACCAGCTGCTCACGGAGCGCTGAGTTGTCGGCCGGCCTCACCCACACGGTGACCGACGGGCCGCTGCTCGTGGCCGCCGCGGTGGCCGCGCTGGTCGGGGTGGTCGGCTTCCTGTCGCCGTGCGTGCTGCCGCTGGTGCCCGGCTACCTGTCCTACGTCGCCGGCCTGAGCGGTGACGACGAACGGCCCAGCCAGCGCCGCATGGTGTTCGGCGCCCTGCTGTTCGTCCTCGGGTTCACCGCCGTGTTCGTCGTGCAGGGCGCCGTGTTCGGTGAGCTGGGCTCGGCCATCCGCGCGCACACCGTGGCCATCGAACGGGTGCTCGGCGTCGTCACCATCGTCATGGGCGTGGTGTTCGTCGGCGGCATCGGTTTCCTGCAGCGCGAGTGGCGCATCCACAAGCTGCCGCGCGCCGGGCTGGTCGGCGCACCGCTGCTGGGCGGCGCCTTCGGGCTGGCCTGGGCGCCGTGCCTCACGCCCACCTTCGGTGCCGTCTACTCGATGTCCTTCGCGCAGGGCACGGCGGGGCGCGGGGCCTTCCTCACCGTCTGCTACTGCCTCGGCCTCGGCATCCCGTTCGTGCTCGTCGCGATGGGCTTCGGCTGGGTGAGCAGGGCGCTCGGGTTCGTGCGCCGCCACCGGCGGGCGGTCAGCGCCGTGGGCGGGGTGCTGCTCGTCGTCATCGGCGTGCTGCTGGTGACCGGCGAGTGGAACCACCTGATGAACGAGCTGCGCGCCAACGTCGGCGTCGACTCCGGGTTCGACATATGAGCCTCGTCCTGCGCACACTGCGCCTGCTGTGGCGGCGGCTGACCAGCATGCGCACGGCGCTGGTGCTGCTGTTCCTGCTCGCAGTGGCGGCGGTTCCCGGTTCGCTGCTGCCGCAGCGCCCGCTGAACCCCGACGCGACCAACCGCTACATCGCCGCGCACGGCGCGTGGGGCCGCTTCCTCGACACGCTGGGCATGTACGACGTGTTCGGGTCGCTGTGGTTCGCCGCGATCTACCTGCTGCTGTTCGTGTCGCTGGTCGGCTGTTTGGTGCCGCGCATCCGGGTGCACGCCCGCGCGATGGCTCGCAAGCCGCTCAAGGCGCCGCGCAACCTCGACCGGCTGCCCGAGCACGGACGCTACGAAGCTGCGGGCGCACCGGACGAGATCGCCGACGCGACCCGCGCCGCACTCGGCCGGCGCTGGCGCACGGTGCGCCGCGAGGAGCCGGGCGGCGTCGTCACCGTGTCGGCGGAGAAGGGGTACAGCCGCGAGACCGGCAACCTGATCTTCCACGTCGCCCTGCTGTGCTCGCTCGTACTCATCGCGGTGGGCCGGCTGTACACCTACCAGGGCTCGGTGATCGTCAAGCAGGGCTCCGGGTTCTGCAACACCGTCTCGCAGTACGACTCGTGGCGCCCCGGCCGCCTCGCCGCCGAGGGCAAGGTCGGTCCCGCGCCGTTCTGCATCGACGACCTGCGCAAGTTCACCGCCACCTACGGCAACGACGGTGAGCCCCGGCAGTTCCGCGCCGACGTGCGCTACCGCCCGTCGGTGAACGCCAGGTCGCGCTCCACCTCCATCACCGTCAACCACCCGCTGCGCCTCGAGGGCGACCGCGTCTACCTGATCAACCACGGCTACGCCCCGAAGGTGACGATCCGGATGCCCGACGGTTCGGTGCGCCACGACACCGAGGTGTTCGTCCCGTCCAACGCGTCGACGTTCTTCTCCGAGGGCGCGTTCAAGCAGCAGGGCAAACCGGACGCCAAGCAGGACATCGGCATCAGCGGGTTCTTCGCCCCCACGCCGGTGGTGGGGGCCGACGGCACGGTCGCGTCGGCGTCGCCCAAGGTGTCGCACCCGATCCTGGGCATCTTCGTCTACCGGGGCGACCTGTCCGGGTCCGGAGCCGCGCAGTCGGTGTACTCCCTCGACACGTCGAAGATGAAGCTGATCGGCAAGAAGAACCTCGCCGAGGGGCAGACGGTGACGCTGCCCGGCGACGTGCAGGTCACGTTCGACGGCTGGGTGCCGTGGGGCGGGTTCCAGGTGTCGCACGACCCGGCGCAGGCCTACCTGCTCGTGGCCGCGCTCGCCATGGTGCTCGGGCTGGTCGGTTCGCTCGGTGTGCGGCGCCGGCGCGTCTGGCTGCGGCTGCGCCCGGCGCAGGCCCCGGAGGTCGGGGACGGCGCCGGGTCTCGTACCGTGGTGTCCGTCGGCGGCCTGGCCCGCAGCGACTCCGGCAACTTCGCCACCGAGTTCGCCGCGCTGCTCACCCGGTTGCGCGACGGGGGCCCGGCGCAGCCGGCACCGGAGCGGTCTGACGCGGCCGCGCCGGACCCGATCGGGGCAGGGAAGGACTGACGATGGCCGGGATCAACGGGTCGATGGCCCACCTGTCCGACGGGCTGTTCACGACCGCCATCGCGGTGTACGCCCTCGCGATGGTCGGTTACACCGCCGAGTACGCCTTCAGCCGCGTGGGCCGCAAGCTCACCGCCGACCCCGTCCGCGAGCTGGTCGGCGCCGGCGGCCCACCCGTCACCGCTGCCCAGGGCGACGGCTCGGTCGAGCCGCCGGCGGCCACTCGTCGCGCCTTCGCCGACCGCGCCGGGCGCTGGTCGGTGGTGCTCACCGTGCTCGGCCTGCTGGTGCACACCGCCTCAATCGCGGTGCGCGCGCTCGCCGTCGACGCCGTGCCGTGGTCGAACATGTACGAGTTCGCGTCGGTGGCCGGTCTGATCGGCGTCGCCGCGTTCCTCGCCGTGCTGTGGCGGTTGCCGGCGCTGCGCCACCTCGGCGGGTTCGTGCTGCTCCCGGTCATCCTGATGATGTTCCTGGCCGGCACGGTGCTCTACTCGCAGGCCCAGCCGTTGGTGCCGGCGTTGCAGTCGTACTGGCTGGCCATTCACGTGACGCTGGTGTCGGTGGCCGAGGGCGCCCTGATGACCTCCGCCGTGCTCACCGTGCTCTACCTGATCAAGGCGCGGCACGACAAGCGCAACGGCACCCCGGGCTACAAGCAGGGCGCGCTGGCCAACCTGGCCGAGAAGCTGCCGTCAGCGGCCACCCTCGACAAGGCCGCGTACCGCGTCGTCGCCTTCTCCTTCCCGCTCTACACCGTGGCCATCATCTGCGGCGCCATCTGGGCCGAGGCCGCGTGGGGCCGCTACTGGGGGTGGGACCCGAAGGAGACGTGGGCCTTCATCGTCTGGGTCGTCTACGCCTGCTACCTGCACGCGCGGGCCACCGCGGGGTGGAAGGGCCGCGCCGCCGCCTGGATCAACCTGGCCGGCTTCGGCGCGATCACTTTCAACTTCCTGGTGGTCAACATCGTCGTCTCGGGCCTGCACTCCTACGCCGGCCTGAGCTGACTCCGCCCCTGCGTCACGCGACCGGGCCGGACCAGGCCACCGTCACGACGACCGAGCCGCGGTCGTCGGTGACCGTCAGCCGACCCCGGTAGCCGGAACGGACCGCCCGCACCGAGCCGGTGACCGACGTGTCGACGGTCCAGTGCACGCCGGACAGCCGGGCGTTGCCGTTCTTCGCGTAGGCGACCGCACCGCCGCGCAGCCCGCGGTCGGCCTGCCCGTCGACGTAGTTGTAGCGCGCGATCGCGTCCATGGCCGCGGCCCGCGCGACGGCGTCGAGGCGGCCCGCGCGCTCGGTACCGGGGCCGGCGGCCGGGTCGACGTCGGCCACCCGGCGCGGGAAGTCGGGTACTGCCCGCACGGCCGGCAGCCGCGACAGGCACGAGGTGTCGAGCGGCGCGGACGGGTCGGCGAAGAACCGCTGCACCACCGCCGGACCGCACGCGTAAGCGCTGGCGAGGGCGACGAGGTGGACGGTGTTCGCGGCGACGTACGCCTGCGCGGCCCAGCCGATCTGCTGCGCGATGTGCGCCCCGCCGGCGGCGGGGGTGAGCGAGTCGAGCTCGCCGTTGAGGACCAGCACGGGCACGCCGGACGCGTCCATCGGGCCGGGGGGCACCGGCGGGTCGGCGGCATGCGTGGGCGACGGCCAGGTCAGGCAGCCGGTGTAGGTCTCGGTGTAGGGCAGCACCGACAGCCACTCGCGCACCGTGAACGGCGCGAACGTGTCGGCCGCTTGGGCGGCGATCGACGCGGCGAGCTGGTGGCGTCGTTCGGCCGGGGTCGAACCCAGGTCGAACAGCTGCGGGTAGTCGCTGCACGCGACGGCCAGGTACAGCCCGTCGGAGTAGTAGCGCGCCGGGGCGGAGTAGTCGCTGTAGTCGTACCCGACGTCCTGCCGCCACAGCCGCAGCAGCGGCGTCGCGTCGCCGTGGTCGAGGTAGGCGCGGGCGGCGGCGTCGAGCTGGCGGTACGGGTCGAAGTCGTAGCCGGCGTCGTTGACGATGTCCACCAGCTGCGTGACGCCGACGGTGGTGGCGTGCCGGCGGGCGTCGGTGCCGACGGCGACACCGTGCGCGGGGTGCCGGCGCAGCGTCGCGGCCAGCGCCGAGATGCGGGCCCAGGACGAGCCCGGCGGACAGCCCGCCGCCCGGGCGCACACCGCGTCGAAGGCCGCGCGGGCCGTGCTGACGCTCGTGGTGTACCAGGGGTCGAGATCGCGGGCCTCGTAGGCGGAGTCGAGCACCACCGAGCGCAGCAGCTGCGGGTAACGGGCCAGGAAGGACTGCGAGAAGTAGGTGCCGTACGAGTCGCCGTAGAGGTCGACGGGGCCGACCCCGAGCGCCTCGACCACCCGGGCGGTGTCGCGGGCGGTGTTCGCCGTCGTGAACAGGTCCGAGGCGTGCACCCAGCTGCCGTCCGTACGTCGCCAGGTGTGGTTGAGCTGCTCGCCGCACGCGGTCACCGCCCGCTGGAACCGGGGCGAGGGCGACGGCAACGACTGCAGCGGTTCGCAGTCGAGCGCGCTCGACCGGCCGGTGCCCCGCGCGTCGACCACCAGCAGGTTGCGGGTGCGCAGCAGCCCGCCGAGCATGTCCGCGAACTCGCCGGCCGTCCCGGTGGCCGGGTAACCCGGCCCGCCCTCCTGCGCGAGCACCGTGTGCCCGTCCGGGTGCGGTGCCGCGATCTCGGCGAAGCCGATGCTGATGGTGGGCGCGGTCGGGTCGGTGTAGTCCAGCGGTACCCGCAGCGAGCCGCACCGGGCCGCGCGGCCCTCGACCTGGCAGCGATGCAGCGCCACCGAGCTGGGCGGCTGCGCCCCGGCGCCCGCCACGTGACCGGCGGGGACGAGCAGCGCAGCCAGCAGCACGGCGGCGGCCCAGCCGCGTCGCATCAGGCCGGCTCGGCGAGCGGGTCGCCCGAGTCGGTCGGCAGCGCACGGTGCTCGGCCAGGACCTCGCTGTGCTTGTTGTGCAGCGTGGTGAAGTAGTACGCGCCGCCGACGAGCACCACGAAGCCGATGAACACGAACGCGCCGTACTGGAAGTACCAGTGGTCCGATCCGTAGACCGCCGGACGCGGCCACGCCAGGTTGATCACCACCAACGTCTGGTAGAGCACGGCCACGAGGTTGAGCGGCAGCCCGAGCCGGCCCAGCGAGAAGAACGGCCCGTGCTCCTTGCGCGGCCATTCGCCGCGCAGCCGGCGCAGCAGCATCGGTCCGGTCACGCACATGTAGGCGATGTAGAACAGGATGATCGCCACCGAGGTGAGGACCACGAAGACGCGCTGGTTGCCGATGTTGATCACCAGCAGACCCATGGTCACCACGCCGATCACGATGGCCGGCAGCACGGGGGTCTTCGACTTCCCGGACACCCGCGCGATCTTCGAGCGGAACGGCAGTCGCCCGTCGCGGGCCATGGTGAACATGATCCGGACGCCGGCGGTGTGCACGGCCAGGGCACAGACGGTGATCGCGATGACCGAGCACGCGAGGAACACGTCGCCGAGGGTGTTGCCGAGGGCGTACTTGACGATCGTCGGCAGCCCGCTCGCGCCCTGCGCCAGGTTCTTCTGAGCCATGACCGCGAACAGGATGAGCAGGCCGCCGATCACGAACGCGGCCAGCATCGCGCGCAGGATCCCCGAGGGTGCGTGCTTGCGCGGGTTGTTCGTCTCCTCGGCGAGCGAACCGGCCGTGTCGAAGCCGTAGAAGATGTACGCGCTCGCGATCCCGGCGAGGAGGAACGCGCCGAGGTAGCCCAGGCTGCGGCCGTCGCCGGTGTGGTTCGTGTTGAAGATGACGCCCGGGCCGCGCTTGGCGTGGAAGGCCAGGAAGATCACCAGCAGGGTCGCGCCGATCAACTCGATCAGCACGCCGAAGTTGTTGATCATAGCCATCACCTTGACGCCGATCATGTTGATGATCGTGGTGAAGACGACGAGCAGGACAGCGAGCAGAACGGCGTTCTTGGCCCCGTCGGGCGTCGTGTAGGACCCGACGTCCTTCGGGCCGCCGATGAACTCGAACGAATCGGAGATGAGTGGCAGCACGACCTGGTAAGCGACCGCGACCGCGGCCACGGTGACGATGGCGCCCACCAGGATGATCCAGCCGGCGAACCACGACGTGACCGGCCGGGCCAGCTGCTTCGACCATTGGTACACGCTGCCGGCCAGCGGGAACTGCCCGGCCATCTCGGCGAAGCAGAGCGCCACGAGGAACTGGCCGACGAACACGATGGGCCACGTCCACCAGTAGGCCGGTCCGCCGAAGGCGTAACCGAAGCCGAACAGCTGGAACACGCCGGTCAGGATCGAGATGTAGCTGAAGCCGGCGGCGAAGGAGGAGAACTTGCCGAGAGAGCGGTCGAGTTCCTGCTTGTAGCCGAAGCTCGCGAGCTCGTCGTGGTCGGAGTGCGTGGCCGTCATTGCGTCCTCCTGGTGGGGAACCAGTACTGCGGCTCGGGATCGATGTTGTGCCAGATGTGCTTGGTCTCGCGGTACTCGTCGAGTCCGGCCAGGCCGAGCTCGCGGCCGACGCCGGAGTGTCCGTAGCCGCCCCACTCGGCCTGCGGGACGTACGGGTGGAAGTCGTTGATCCAGATCGTGCCGTGCCGCAGCCGGCCGGCCACGCGCTGCGCCTTGCCCGCGTCCTGCGTCCAGACCCCGCCGGCCAGCCCGTAGTCGGTGTCGTTGGCGATGCGCACGGCGTCGTCCTCGTCGGTGAACGTCTCGACGGTGAGCACCGGGCCGAACGACTCGTCGTGCACGCAGGCCATCGCGCCGGAGCAGCCGTCGAGCACGGTCGGCCGGTAGTAGAACCCGCGCTTCAGCGCCGGATCGGCCGGGCGCACGCCGCCGCAGCGCAGCACCGCACCGTCGGCCACCGCCTGCGCGACGTAGGCCTCGATCTTGTCGCGGTGCGCGGCGGAGATCAGCGGGCCGGCCTGTGCATCCTCGTCGAACGGGCCGCCGAGGACGATGTCTTTCGCGCGGAGAACTATTTCGTCGACGAATCGGTCGTGCAGTGAATCCTGCACGACGAGGCGCGCCCCGGCCGAGCACACCTGGCCGGAGTGCAGGAAGACCGCGGTCAGGGCGAAGTCGACCGCGCCCTCGAAATCGGCGTCGGCGAAGACGACGTTCGGGTTCTTGCCGCCGAGTTCGAGGGCGACGCGTTTGACGGTGGCCGCGGCCGCGGTGGCGATGCGCTTCCCGGTGGCCAGCCCGCCGGTGAACGAGACGAGGTCGACGTCGGGGTGCTCGGCCAGCGGGGCGCCGGCGACCGCCCCCGCGCCGAGCACCAGGTTGGCCACCCCCGCGGGCAGGCCGGCCTCGGTGAGGGTGCGCATGAGCAGCATCGCCGTCGACGGCGTGAGCTCGCTCGGCTTCAGCACGAAGGTGTTGCCGGCGAGCAGGGCCGGCGCCACCTTCCACGAGGTCTGCAGCAACGGGTAGTTCCACGGAGTGATGAGCCCGCACACGCCCACCGGTTCGTGCACCACGCGGCTGATGGCATCGGGGCGCCCGGTGTCGATCACCCGGCCCGCCCGGGTGCCGGCCAGGCCGGCGAAGTAGCGGAAGCAGCCGATGATGTCGGCGAGGTCGTACTCGGACTCCACCAGCCGCTTGCCGGTGTCCAGCGACTCGGCGCGCGCGTACTCCTGCGTGTCGCGCTCGAGCAGGTCGGCCACGCGGTGCAACAGCGCGCCGCGCTCGACTTCGGGGGTGCCCGGCCAGTCGCCGCCGTCGAAGGCCTCACGGGCCGCGGCGATGGCGGCGTGCGCGTCGTCGGTGGTCGCCTCGGCCACCGTGACCACCGGCACGCCGTCCGCCGGGCAACGGATCTCGCGGGTGCCGCCGTCGCTCGCGGCCTGCCACTGGCCGCCGATGAACAGGGTCACCCGCGCTGCCCCGGCGTGGCCCGGTAGAACTCGACCGGGTCGGGGGCGAGGGGGGTGTTGCCGAGGATCAGGTCGGCCGCCTTCTCCGCGCTCATCATCACCGGCGCATAGATGTTGCCGTTCGGGATGTAGGGGAAGATCGACGCGTCGACCACCTTGAGGTTGTCCACACCGTGCACGCCCATCGTCAGCGGGTCGATCACGGCCAGGTCGTCGCTGCCCATCTTCGCCGTGCACGACGGGTGCAGCGCGGTCTCCCCGTCGTTGCGCACCCACTCCAGGATCTCCTCGTCGGTGCTGACCCGGTCGCCGGGGGAGGTCTCGCCGCCGTTGTACGGCGCCATGGCCGGTTGGTTGAGGATGTCGCGGGCGACGCGGATGGCTTCGACCCATTCGCGGCGATCCTGGTCGGTGGACAGGTAGTTGAAGCGGAGCGCCGGTTTGCCGCGGGGGTCGGTGGTCGTGATCTTCACCGAGCCGCGGGAGTCGGAGAACATCGGCCCGATGTGCACCTGGTAACCGTCGCCCGACGACGGCGCCGAGCCGTCGTAACGCACGGCTACCGGCAGGAAGTGGAACATCAGGTTGGGGTAGCGCTCGTCGGGGTTGCTGCGCGCGAACCCCCCGCCCTCGAAGTGGTTCGTGGCGCCCGGGCCGGAGCGCAGGAACAGCCATTGCGCGCCGACGGGCAGCATCCAACGCTTCTTCAGGTACTTCTGCATCGACACCGGTTGGGTGCAGGCGTACTGGATGTAGACCTCGAGGTGGTCCTGCATGTTCTCGCCGACGCCGGGCAGGTCGGCCCGCACGTCGATGCCGAGCCGGTCCAGCTCGGCGGCGTTGCCGATGCCCGACAGCTGCAGCAGCTGCGGGGTGTTGATCGCCCCGCCGCACAGGATCACCGTCTCGCCCCGCGCGGTGACGGTCTGCCGGCGCCGGCGGTACTCGACGCCGGTGGCCCTGAGCCCGTCGAAGAGGATCTTGGTGACGTGCGCGCCGGTGACGAGCGTGAGGTTCGGCCGGTCCAGCACCGGGTACAGGTAGGCCCGCGACGCCGACCAGCGCCGTCCGTTGCGCACGTTGCGGTCGAAGGCGGTGAAACCCTCCTGGCGCACCCCGTTGACGTCGGTGGTGCGCGGGTAGCCGGCCTGCACCGTGGCCTCGAAGAACGCCTGGAACAGCGGGTTGGTGGCCGGGCCGCGTTCCAGGGTCAGCGGGCCGTCATGGCCGCGGAACGGGTCGTCGGGCTCGGCGGCGAGACAGTTCTCCATCCGCTTGAAGTAGGGCAGGCAGTGCGCGTAGTCCCAGGTCTGCATGCCCGGGTCGGCGCCCCACCGCTCGTAGTCCATCGGGTTGCCCCGCTGGAAGATCATCCCGTTGATGCTGCTGGAACCGCCGAGCACCTTGCCGCGGGCGTGATAGACCCGCCGGCCGTTCATGTTCGGTTCGGGCTCGGACTCGTACTTCCAGTCGTAGAAGCGGCTGCCGATCGGGTAGGTGAGCGCCGCCGGCATGTGGATGAACACGTCCCACCGGTAGTCGCGCCGGCCGGCCTCGAGGACCAGCACCTCGTTGCCGGGGTCGGCGGAGAGCCGGTTGGCCAGCGCGCAGCCGGCCGAACCCCCACCGACGATGACGAACGTGTGCCGTTGCGACGACGCCATGGCCGGAATGTAGACCCATCAACCGGCCGTTGTCTGCGTCCGACTCACCCCGTTGTCGTCAGGTCGTAGACGGTGCTGCCGCCGATCGTCCGTGCGGTGAACGTCGACGTCACCCATTGCTGGATCGCGTACGCCGTCGAGGTGTCGGCCGCGGTCGAGCCGATGAAGCCGTCGCCGTCGGCCACGTAGTAGTGCACCTCGCCGGCGCGCACGAGCGACGCGAACTGCGCGAGCGTGATGGCGTCGTCGGTGCCGTTGTAGCCGCCGAGGGACATCACCGCCTCGCCGGTGGCCAGTTCGAGCGACGCCGCGTTGTTGTCGCTGGTCGTGGCCGCAGCCCACCGGAAGTCCGACGCGCCGGCCCGCAGCGCCTTCGTCAGCGTGCTGCTGAGCGTGCTGGCCCCGCCGAGCCCGCCCATCCCGCCGCCCGCGCGGCCGCCCGCCGCGCCCGGGTTGCCCGGTCCGGACGGGTGGCCCTGGCCGGTCCGGCCGCCGGGCGGGACGGCCGGGCCGCCCGGGACGCCGCCGCCGGTGCCGGTGCCGTTGGCCGGTGCGCCGCCGCCGGGACGGGTGCCGCCGGGGCGCGTACCCCCGGGGGCACCGCCGAAGCCGCCCGACGAGGGGCCGGCGGTGGGCAGGGCGCCGGTGTGGGTCGTGGCCGCGGTCTGGATCGCGTAGGCGGTGGGCGCGATGAGCAGGGTCAGGGCCGTCAGCGGCGCCACCACCGCCGCCCGGGTCAAGCGGGGCACGAGCACCGCGACGTCCGCGGCGGTGCCGGCGAGCAGCCCGATCCAGCGGAGCTCCGGGTGCCAGTCGACGCGGCCGAGCAGCGCGAACGTCCACAGCGCGCCGGAGGCGATAAGGGCGGCGAGCAGCCAGCGGGCGGCGTCGCGGTCGCGGGCCCGCCACAGCTGCACGGTGCCGATGCCGACCAGCGCGGCGATGGCCGGGGCGAGGGCCACCGTGTAGTAGGCGTGGATGATGCCGCCGGCGTAGCTGAACAGCAGGCCGGTGACGAGCAGCCAACCGCCCCAGACGATCGCGCTCGCGCGCAGCGCGTCGGTGCGCGGGCAGCGCGCGGTGAGCCAACCGAGGGCCACCAGCGCGACGAGGGCCGCGGGCAGCAGCCAGCTGATCTGCGCGCCCATCTCGGTGCTGAAGAGCCGGGCCAGGCCCGTCTCGCCGGAGGAGAAGCCACCGGTGCCGGTGCCGGCGCCGCCGACGGCGCCGTTGTTGTCCGCACCGGTGAGCCGCCCGAGACCGTTGTAACCGAAGACCAGTTGCAGCACGCTGTTGTCGGTGGAGCCGCCGATGTATGGCCGCGAGCCGGCCGGCCAGAGCTGGACCAGCGCCACCCACCAGCCGGCGGCGACGACCATCGCCGCGCCGGCGGCCAGCAGGTGCAGCAGCCGCTTGCGCACGGTGGTTGGCGCCGCGACCAGATAGGCGACGGCGAAGGCCGGCACGACGAGCAGGCCCTGGAGCATCTTCGTCAGGAAGGCGAGGCCGATGAGAGCTCCGGCAAGTACGAGCCAGCGGGGCCGGGCCGCCTCCACCGCCCGTACCGTGGCGTACGCGCCGCCGGTCATGAGCAGCACCAGCAGGGCGTCGGGGTTGTCGAAGCGGAACATGAGCGCGGCCACCGGGGTGGTCGCCAGTGCGGCGCCGGCGAGCAGGCCGGCGTTCGGCCCGCTGACCCGCCGGACCGCGGCGTAGAGCACGGCCACGGCGGCGACGCCCGCCAGGGCCTGCGGCACCAGGATCGCCCACGAGTTGACGCCGAAGAGTTTCACCGACGCGTCCATGACCCACAGCGACGCGGGCGGCTTGTCGACGGTGATGAAGTTCGACTGGTCGAGCGAGCCGAACAGGAACGCCGTCCAACTGCGGCTGCCGGCCTGCGCGGCGGCGGCGTAGAACTGGTTGGCCCAGCCCGACGCGGACAGGTTGATCAGGTAGAGCAGGCCGGTGCCGAGCAGCAGCAGCCCGAGCGGCAGTCGCTCCCGCCAGCCCCCTCGCCCGCGCCCGCTCCGGCCGCCGTCGTCCGCCGTGTCGAGTGGCCCGTTTCCCGTTGAGTGGGCACCTGTACCTGCCCACTCAACGGTTTTCGGGCCACTCAACGCGGGCGGGGTGGTGGTGGTGGAAGTGGTCATGGCTCACTTCGCCTTCGTGAGGTCGTAGACGGTCCGGCCGCCGACGGTCGTGGCCGGGAAGTGCGCGCTGACCCACCTGCTGATCGCGCTGCCGGTGCCGCCGCCGCCCGGTCCGCCACCACGGCCGCCGCCGGTGCCGCTGCCGATGAAGTAGGTGATCTCCCCGTTGCGCACGTACTGCTCGAACTGGGCCAGGGTGGGGGTGGCGTCGCTGCCGCTGAACCCGCCGATGGCCATGACGGCCGTGCCGGAGGCGAGTTCGAGCGGCGCGGCGCTCTGCGAGCCGACCGCCGCGGCGGCCCAGCGGGTGGTGGTCTTCTTCAGCAGCGCGGTCAGCGCGGAGCTGGCCGTGTCGCCGCCCATGCCGCCGCGCGTGCCGCTCGGCGCCCTGCCGCCGGGGGCATTGCCGCCGGGCGCACCACCGCCGGGCGCGGCGCCGCCCGGGAAGCCGCCGCCTCGGTTGCCGCCCGGCGCGTTGCCGCCCGGTGCGCCGCCGCCGGGACGTCCGGCCCCGAAGCCGCGGGCGGTGCCGGCCACCGCCGGCCCGGCCGACGGCGTGGAACCGGTGTGCGCGGTGGCGGCGGTGTCCAGCGCGTACGCCGCCGGCCCACCACCGAGGACGACGAGCGCCGCCGCAACGGTGGCCGCCGCGAGAGCGCGCCGCAGCCGGGCCGGCGGCACGAGCAGGGCGGCGCCGCCGGCGAGGGCGAGCACCAGCAACGCAGGCGCCAGCCACGGGACGAAGCCGGAACTGCGGCGCAGCAGGGCCCAGCTCCACCATCCGGTCGCGACCACGCCCGCGGCCAGCGCCACCCGCGCCGCGAGCAGCGCCCGCGCCCGCCACAGCTGCGTCGCACCGATGGCCACCAGCGCCGCAACGGCCGGGGCGAGCTCGACGGTGTAGTAGGTGTGGATGATCCCGGAGGCGAAGCTCAGCACCGCGCCGGTGACCAGCAGCCAGCCGCCCCAGACGATCACCGCCGCCCGGGTGCGGTCGGCCAGCGGGGGACGCGCCGACAGCACGGCCAGGGCCACGACGGCCAGCAGCGCCGCGGGCAGCAGCCAGGCGATCTGGCCGCCGTTGAGCGAGTTGAACAGCCGGTCGATGCCGGTGGCGCCGTCGAAGCCGTTGCCGCCGCCTCCGCCCGGGCCGCTACCGCCGGACAGCCGGGACAGGCCGTTGTAACCGAAGGCCAGGCCCAGGGCGGAGTTGTCGCCGGAGCCGCCGATGTACGGGCGGTCGGCGGCGGGCGTCAGCTGCACGGCCAGCACCCACCACCCGGCGCCGACGACGATGGCCACGCCGGCGCCGAGCAGCTGCAGCGCGCGTCGCTTCCACGACGCGGGAGCGGCCACGAGATACGCGAGCGCCAGGGCCGGCAGCACGGTGAACGGCTGCAACCCCTTGGCCAGGAAGGAGAAGCCCATCGCCAGCCCGGCCAGCAGCAGCCAGCGGGTGGACGCCACCTCGACGGCGCGCGTCGTGCAGTACGCCGCGGCCACGATCAGCAACGTCATCAGGGCATCGGGATTGTTGAACCGGAACATGAGCACGGCTACAGGGGTCAGCGCGAGCAGCGTCCCGGCGAGGATGCCGGCCCAGTGCCCGAACCAGCGCTTGACGGTGGCGTGCACCAGCCACACCGCGAGCACCCCTTCGACCGCCTGTGGCACGAGCATCGACCAGGCGTTGAAGCCGAACAGCCGTCCGGACAGCTCCATCGGCCACAGCGCGGCCGGCGGCTTGTCGACGGTGATGAAGTTCGACGAGTCGAAGGAGCCGAAGAACAACGCCTGCCAGCTCTTCGTGCCCGCCTGCACCGCTGCGGCGTAGAAGTCGTTGGCGTTGCCGGAGGCGCCCAGCCCCCATACATAGAGGACGGCGGTGCCGGCGAGCAGCGCGAGCAGCGACGCGCGCCGTGCCCGAGCCGCCCGCCCCGTCCCGTTCAGTGGGACGAGATCGTCCCGGTGGCGCGAGTTCTCGTCCCACTCAACCGAACTCGCGCCACTGAGCGTGGGGGAGGAGGGCGAGGCGGAGGCGGAGGTGGCGGTCATGACCGGGCCGCCCGCGCGCGGAAGACCCATTCGCGCAACAGGACGAAGCGCAGCACGGTGGCCAGCAGGTTCGCGGCGACCAGCACGGCCAGCTCCACCGCCCGCGCCGGGTGGTGGACGAGGGCCTCGAGCAGCCACAGTGAGCCGCTGGTCAGCGCGAGGCCGAGCGCGAAGACGATCAGGCCCTGCGCCTGGTGGCGGCCGGCGCCCGCGCCGCGCACGCCGAAGGTGAACCGGCGGTTGGCCGCGGTGTTGCCGACGGCCGTCACCAGCAGCGCCAGCAGATTGGCCGCCTGTGCCCCCGTCCAGGAACGCAGCGCCACGAACAGCAGCAGGTAGGCCAGCGTCGACAGCACGCCGACGCCGGCGAAGCGCACGGCCTGGCCGGCCAGGCGCTGCGGCACGCCGAGCACCGTCACCTCCTCGCGGCCCACCGCCGCACGCAGCTCGCGCAGCGGCAGGGCGCCGCGGGCCAGCGCCCGGCCGAGGCGGGCCACTCCGCGCAGGTCGGCCAGCGCGGTGGAGGTGAGGTGCACGCGGCTGTCCGGGTCGTCGACCCAGTCGACGGGCACCTCGGCGATGCGCAGGCCGCTGCGCTCGGCCAGCACCAGCAGCTCGGTATCGAAGAACCAGGCGGTGTCGTGGACGTGCGGGAGCAGTACGCGCGCCGCCTCGGTCCGCATCGCCTTGAAGCCGCACTGCGCGTCGGAGAATCCCGCGCTCAGCGTGGCCCGCAGGAGCAGGTTGTACGAGCGCGAGATGAACTCACGCTTCGGGCCGCGCACGACGCGCGACGTGCGCGAGAGTCGCGATCCGATGGCCACGTCGCTGTGCCCGGACAGCAGCGGCGCCACCAGTGGCAGCAGCGCGGCGAGGTCGGTGGACAGGTCGACGTCCATGTAGGCCACGACGCGGGCCGACGAAGACGCCCAGACGTGCTGCAACGCGCGTCCGCGGCCCTTGGCGTCGAGATGCACCGCCCGCACGCCGGCCAGCTCGCGGGCCAGCGTCGCGGCCTGCGACCAGGTGCCGTCCGTGCTGGCGTTGTCGGCGATGGTGATCACCGCGGCGAAGGGAAAGCTGCGACGCAGGAACGCGTGCAACCGTCGCACGCTCGGCTCCAGGTCGTGTTCCTCGTTGAAGACCGGTACGACGATCTCGACGTCGATCAGGTCGCGGCCGGCGTTCGAGCCGGCGGCCCGCTCGGCGAGTGCGGTCATCGGTGTCCTTTCCCAGGCGTCAGCAGGTGGTGTGTGTCCACCGTCCTGCGACGCGGGTCAGGCCCGGATCAGGCCACGGTCAAGGCTTCCCTAAGCGCACGTGGGCGTCGGCTCGGTCGAGGCGCAACGCCAGCGCCGGGCACGCCGCAACGGCCCGGCGCGCGGCACCCAGCTCGTCCACGTCGTCGGGCACCACCGGGTCGCGCAGCAGCGGGAAACCCCACTCGTCGACCTCGATGCGGTGCGGCAGCAGCGCGCGGCACACGCCGTGCCCGTCGCACCGGGTCCAGTCGATATTTATTTGCCGGGACACGCGGATCATCCGCCGATCGGGAGCCGGCCGAGGGTGGGCCGCCCGCACGTGCCGTGGGCCCGGTGCGAGTCGGTCTCGTCGCGCAGCAGGTGCACGGCGGTGGTGACGAAGCGGGCGGCACCGTCGGGATGCGCACAGGCGCCGCGGCCGGTGACCACCTGGGCGTGGCCGAGGGTCGCGCCCACGGCGGGCGCGCCGGCGGCCAGCGCGGCCACGTCGCGGGCCAGGGCGGGCAGGCCGAAGTGGCACGGGCCGCACTGGCGCGTCGACTGTGCCGCGAGCCAGCCGGTCACCCGGGCCAGCTCGCCCAGCGCGCAGGTGGCGTCGTCGAGCACGAGCAGCACCCCCGCGCCCAGCGTGCCGCCGGCGGCCGCGAGCCCGGCCCGCGAGAGCCGGATGTCGGCGATCGGCGCGAGCCACGAGCCGTGGTAGCCACCGGTGAGCACCGCCTGCGGGTGCTCGGGCGCACCGGCGGCCGCGAGCACGATGCCCAGCGGCGTGCCGAGCGGGACCTCGACCACGCCCGGCCGGGCCACCGCGCCGCCGACGGTGAGCAGCGTGGTGCCGGGCTCGCCGGAGGTGCCGGTGTCGGCGAAGCGGTGCGGCCCGACGCGCAGCAGGATCGCGAGCTGCGCGAGTGTCTCGACGTTGGAGATCAGCGTGCCGGCCGCGGCCGGCGGGGTGCGCCGGCCCGGGGGGAGGGCGGGTCCGCCGTCGAGCGCGCGGACGACCGCGCGCGCCTCCCCGGCGACGAAGCCGCCGGGCACGAGCCGCACACTCATCCCCCGCGCGTCGGGCCGTTCGGCCACCGCGGCCCGGACCGACACGGCCGTCGCCGCGTCGTGCACGGCCACCACCGTCTCGCGCGCGCCGATCGCGGCGGCGGTGGCCAGCGCGCCGTCGAGCACGAGGTGCGGAGCGCGCAGCAGCAGCGCACGGTCCTTGCCGCTGGCCGGCTCGCTCTCCGTGCCGTTGACGACGACGCGGCGGGGTCCGGCGGCCAGCGCGCGCAGCTTCGTGGCGAACGGGAAACCGGCGCCGCCGCGGCCGGCGAGCGATCCCACGCCGTCGAGCTGCGCGAGCAGCCGGTCGAGGTCGATGCCGGGCATCGGGCCGTGGACGGCCAGGTGGTGGCGCAGGTCGAGGGCCGCGCCGCCGGTGAGCCCGGCCAGCAACCGCGGGGCGCCGATCGCCCACACGTCCACGGCCGGCGGCGCGCCGCCCGACGGCGCCGGGGAGTGCGGCCGCAGGGCGGTCATCGCGGGACCTGTTCCAGGGGACGGGGGACGGGCGCGAACCGGCGGCCGGGGACGCGCCGACGCCCGCGCAGCAGCCGGGCCGCGACGCAGCCGGTCACGGCCGCGAGGCAGCTCACGTAGAGCGCGCGGACCCAGCCGACGGAGCTGTCGGTGCCCGACGTGAACCCGTGCGTGATGGCCATGGCCCAGCCGGCGTAGGCCAGGCCGTGCAGCCCGCGCCACACCCGGGCCCCGGCGGCCGACGCGGCCATTCGGCCCCGGGCCAGCCCGAGCACCGCCACGAACAGGAACGTGTACGCGCCCAGCGAGCCCAGGGCCACCCACGTCGGCCGGTAGCCGGCGGTGAAGGGGATCAGCGCGCCGCGCCAGCCGACATGCGCGTAGGAGTCGGCGAGGATCGTGGTCACGTGCAGCGCCAGCACGGCCACGCCCAGCCCGGCGCAGGCGCGGTGCAGGTACTGCGCGAGGTAGCGGCGCTCGGCGCGGCCCGGCCCGGCGGCCGCTCGGGACACCAGCGCGCCCAGGCACGTCGACACCGTGAGCAGCGTCAGTGCCGACAGCCCGGCGCCGCGCGCGGTGAACCACAGCGTCATCACGCCGCCCCCGCGAGACTCCGGACGGACGGGGTCGGCCAGATGCCGGTGGTGGTCACCGTGCCGTCGCGTGCCACCAGCCGGGCGGCGTGGCCGGGGCGGGCGAGCCGAGCCAGGGCGTCGGCGCCGCGCACGATTGCCTCCGTGCTGGCCACGTTGGCCGCCAGTGCGGTCGGGGCGTGCACCGTGACCGTGCGCCAGGGTCCGTCGGCCGCCCGCCCGGTGGCCGGGTCGACGATGTGGTGCACGGGCTGCCCGTCGCAGGTCCAGCGGCGCAGCGTGGTGGTCGACGTCGCGAGCCCGCCGTGATGGAGCACCACCACCTGCCCGGGCCCGCCCTCCCGCTCGGCCACCCGCACCCGCCAGCCGCCGAGCAGAGCCGGGCCGGCCACCGCGAGGTCGCCGCCGAGTTCCACCAGCACGCCGGTGCCGTAACGGGCGGCGAGAGTGGCAGCGGCGTGGTCGGCGGTCCAGGCCTTGGCCGTGGCGCCGAGGTCGAGGGCGTGACCGGCGGGCACGGTGAGCAGGCCGGCCTCGCGATGCACGCGCACCCGGCGCCAGCCACCCGCGCGGTGGGTGGGGCTGCCGACGGCGGTCCTGACCGCCCCTCGGACCTCCGCGATGTCGCGGTCGTAGCCGAGGCGGTGCATCGCGCGGCCGAGCGCGGGGTCGACGGCACCGTCGGTCTGCGCGGCGGCGCCGAGGGCGGCGTCGACGAGGTCGGCGAGCAGGGCCGGCACCGGCACCGGGCGTCCGGCGTGGGCGTTGGCGCGGCTCAGCGCGGAGTCGGCGCGGAAGCGGCTGGCTGCGGCATCGACGCGCGCCAGCAGGGATTGCAGGTCCTGGCTCGCGGGGCGCAGCGCGCGCGGGTCGGTGACGACGAGGCGCACGGTGCTGCTCCACGCGCGGCCGGTCCAGCTCGCGCCGCTCATGAGCCGTGACTCCCGCCCTGGACCTGGCCGCCCTGGTCGTCGCTGCCTCCCAGGCCGCCGGAGTCGGTGGTCGAAGCGGTGGACGACGCGCTGCCGGTCGCCGGCGCGCTGCTCGTGGCCCCCGAAGGTGTCGACGTGGTGCCGGCGCCGGTCGCGGGCGTGGCCGAGGACGCCACTCCGGACACCAACCCGACGGTGAGCGCACCCGCGGCCGCGGCCGCCACCGTGCTCAGCACGGTGGCCCGGGTCTGCAGCCGGGCGGCGGGTCGTCGTGTCATGGACCCACCCTGACCCCACCGACGTCAGGGGGCCATCAGCGCAACGTCAAGGAAAGGTCAAGGTCGGCTGGGAGCGTGCTGACCGGCGCCGCGGAGCGCTCAGGGCCGCCCGAGATCCAGGGTCACGAGCGCGCCGCCCGAGGCGGCGGCGCCGAGCGTCATCGACCCGCCGGAGGCCTCGGCGCAGCGGCGGGCGATGTCCAGCCCCAGCCCGGTCCGGCCGCGGTCGCTGCGCCCGCGCACCGGCGTCCCGGCCGGCAGCCCGGGGCCGTCGTCGCCGATGGTCAGCCGCGCACCGGAGTCGGTGGCGACCAGGCGCACCGAGAAGGCGGCGCCCTCGGGAGTGTGGGCGACCACGTTCTCCACCAGCGCGTCGACAGCGGCGGCGAGGTCCTCCGCGCCCGCACGCACCATTAACGGCTCGACCGGCAGATCGACCGTGGCCGCGCGGCCCTGGTCCTCGGTGAGGGCGGACCAGAACTCGACGCGGTCGCCGACCACGGCCGTGGCGTCGCAGGACGGCAGCCGGCCCTCGCGCTGCGGGCGGCGCGCGGCGTGGATGACGGCGGTGAGCATCCGCTCGAGCGCGCTGACGTGCTGGCCCACCCGCTCGGCGTCGGCCGGGTCGCGCAGCGCCTCGGCGTCCAGGCGCAGTGCGGTCAGCGGCGTGCGCAGCCGGTGCGACAGGTCGGCGACCGTCTCGCGCTCCTCGGCGATGAGCTCGTCGATCCGGTCGGCCAGCCGGTTCAGCGCCCGCCCGACGTCGGCGACCTCGGGCGGGCCGTTCGTCGGCGCGCGGGCCGTGGTGTCGCCGCTGCCGAGTTGCTGCGCCGTCCCTGCGGTCAGCACCAGCGGGCGCACGATGCGCCGGGTCAACACCTCGCCGGCCACGACCCCGAGCAGGATCAGGGCGAGCGCGCCGCCGCCGAGCAGGAACCACCAGCCGGTCTCGCCCTCGTGCAGGTCGCTGTCGGCCTCCCACACGCGGACCACGTAGGACGACCGGGAGCCGAAGACCCGCACCTGCAGCTGGGCCAGTTGCCCACCGGCGAAGCCGTCCGTCTTGGTCTGCGGCGGCCCGGGGAAGTCCCGGCCAGCGGCCGGGTCACGCCCGGAACCACCCGGCTCCGGTGCGCCGCTCGGGCGCGGCAGCAACGGGATGGCCTCGGCTTTGCCTGGCGGCCGGCGGCCGACGACGCCGCCGGCGGGCAGTTCGACGCTGGCGCGCCGCTCGGTGTCCTGCCGGTCGAGGTAGGCGCGGATCTGCGTCACCGTGCGGGCGGTGTTCTCGGTGCGCAGGTACAACCCGATCCGGCCGGTCTCGCTCTGCAGGGCGATCATCGCGTCGCGATAGACGTTGTGCCGGATGAGCACGGCCAGCGGGATGGCGAAGGCCAACACGACGAGCGTGGTCATACCGACGACGAGCAGGACGATGCGGCGTCTCATCGCGGCGCGGGGGCCGCCAGCCGCACCCCGACACCGCGCACGCTGTGCAGGTAGCGCGGCTCGGCCGCCGACTCGCCCAGCTTGCGGCGCAGCCAGGACAGGTGGACGTCGACGGTGCGGTCCGAGCCGCCCCAGGCCAGCTGCCACACCTCACCGAGCAGGTCCCGCTTCGTGACGACCTCCCCGGCGCGGCGGGCGAGCGCGAGCAGCAGCTCGAATTCCTTGCGGGCCAGCTCGACCGGCCGCCCGTCGACGGTGACCTCGTAGCTGCGGGTGTCGATCTCCAGGCCGCCGACAGTGATGACCGGGTCCTCGTCGGTCTTGCCGCTGCGGCGCAGGACGGCGCGGATGCGCGCGGTCAGCTGCGCGGCGGTGAACGGCTTGATGACGTAGTCGTCGGCGCCGAGGTCGAGCAACCGGACGATCTCGGCCTCGTCGTCGCGGGCGGTGGCGATGATCACCGGCACCTCGCTGACCGCCCGCAGCATCGACAGCACGTCCGCGCCGTCGATGTCGGGCAGGCCGAGGTCGAGCAGCAACACGTCGGGCTTCTGCTCGACGGCGGCCGACAGCGCCGGCAGACCCGAACCGACCGACGACACGACGTGGCCGTGCTCGCGCAGCGCCCGGGTCAGGGAGGTGCGGATCGCCGCGTCGTCCTCCACGAGCAGCAGCTGCGCCATGGCCGCGAGGGTAGCCCGGGATACTCGACAGGTGGCCTATGCCGATCTGCAGGACTTTCTCACCGCGCTCGAGCGCGATCGCGACCTCGCCCGCGTGCGGGTGCCCGTCGACCCGCACCTCGAAGTCGGCGGCATCGTCGCCCGGGTGCTGCGCGAACACGGGCCCGCGTTGCTGTTCGAGAAGCCGACGCGCGGGCAGATGCCGCTGGCCATCAACGTGTTCGGCACGCAGCGGCGCATGGCGAAGGCCCTCGGCGTCGACGACCTCGACGACATCGGCCACCGCATCGCCGAGCTGCTCAAGCCCGAGCTGCCGCGCGGCCTCGGCGGGTTGAAGGACGCGCTCGGCAAGGCCGCCCAGCTGCGCAAGGCCCCGCCGCGACGGATCAAGAGCGCACCGTGCCAGGAGGTCGTCGTGCGTGGCGACGACATCGACCTCGAGGCCCTGCTGCCCGGCATCAAGGCCTGGCCGGACGACGGCGGCGTCTTCCTCAATCTCGGGCTCACGCACACCAAGCACCCCGAGACCGGCGCCCGCAACCTCGGCATGTACCGGCTGCAGCTGCAGGACAGCCGCACCGTCAGCCTGCACTGGCAGATCCACAAGGACTCGACGAATCACGCGAGCGTGGCCGAGCGGCGCGGCGAGCGGCTGCCGGTGGCCATCGCGTTCGGCTGCCCGCCGGCGGTCACCTACGCCGCGTCGGCCCCGCTGCCCGCCGAGATCGACGAGTACCTGTTCGCCGGCTTCGTGCAGCGCGAGCGCGTGGAGCTGGTGGACGCCAAGACGGTGCCGCTGCAGGTGCCGGCGGCCGCGCAGGTGGTGCTCGAGGGCTGGGTCGAACCCGGGCAGCGGCTGCCGGAAGGGCCGTTCGGCGACCACACCGGCTTCTACACGCCGGTCGAGCCGTTCCCGTACGTGCGCGTGGAGACGGTGACGATGCGCAGCGACCCGATCTTCCAGTCGATCATCGTCGGCCGGCCGCCGCAGGAGGACGGCCCGATCGGCAAGGCCACCGAACGGATCTTCCTGCCGCTGATCCGGATGACCGTGCCCGAGATCGTCGACTACGACCTGCCGGCCGCCGGGGTGTTCCACAACTGCGTGATCGTCAGCATCGACAAGCGCTTCCCGAAGCACGCACAGAAGGTGATGAACGCGGTCTGGGGCGCGGGGCTGCTCAGCCTGTCGAAGCTGATCGTGGTCGTCGACGCCGACTGCGACGTGCACGACTACGCCGAGGTGGCGTGGCGGGCCTTCGGCAACGTCGACTACGCGCACGACGCGCTGCACACGGTGGGTCCGGTCGACCACCTCGACCACGCCGTCTACGAGCAGTTCTGGGGCGGCAAGCTCGGCATCGACGCCACCCGCAAGCTGCCGGCCGAGGGCTACCGACGCGACGGCGGCTGGCCGGCCGAGTGCGTCCTCGACGAGGACACGCAGCGCCTGGTCGACCGCCGCTGGCGCGAGTACCGGATCCGGTGACGGTCAGGACAGCGGGTAGCTGCGGGTGCTCGTGAACGTGCGGCGCCGGTCGGGATTCAGCCGCTCGGACGTGCCCGCGGTGAGGCTCAGGGTCAGCCGGTGCGGCGCCGCGGCGGTGCGGAACACGACGACGCCGGCACTGCTCGCACTGAGCCCGGCACGGTCGCGATAGCGCAGCAGCTCGGTGACCGGCTTCGCGCCGTCGACCGTCAGCGTGTAGTCGAGCGAGTGCACCTCGTAGCCGAACCGGTCGTCGCGCTGCTTCGGGTCGATCTCCAGACCCATGATGTCGATCGGCACGAGCAGCCAGGTCTGTTCCGCCGAACCCACCCAGCCGAGGCCGCCGACGTAGGGATCCGCCTCGACCTTGCCCAGGCGGCAGTGGTCGCCCGTCGACAACTCGAAGCTGCGGGCCGCGGTGGCGGACAGGATGCTGCACGCCGACTGCGGCAAGGCGGTGCGGGGGCCACCGTTGCGGTAGTAGGGCGCGGCGAGCCCGCTGCTGACCTTGCCGGAATCGACGTCGAGGGTCTGGGTCACGCCGTCGTAGCCGACCTCGACCTTCAGGTGCCGGGCCGCGCCCTGCACGACGACGTCGACCGACTTGCCCTTGACGACCGGCGTGTACTTCGAGGCCGCGTCGTCGGGGTCCTGGCCGGCCTGCAGGTCGTAACGGCGGCCGCCGGCGACGAGGGCCACGGAGAACTGGTACGCCGAGAAGGTGTTGTCGTAGTCGGCGCCCTGGCCGGCGAGCAGCCACTGCACCGGTACCCACGCCGCGCCGTCGGCCGCCTGCTTCTCCTCGATGTCGTTCGGCGGGCTCTGCGTCGGGTTGCCGACCCCGACGGTCAGCGCGCCGAGAGGTAGCTGCACCACCGCCTTGTGCTTCGCGTCGATCCGGCTGGGGGTGCCGCCGGCGTGCAGCGTCCCGGGGCGGGTGCCGTCGTGGTAGACGGCGCTGACCGCGCCGACGATGGCCAGCACCACCGTGACGACGACCGCGAGCCCGATGACGACCTTCCGTCGCGCGTTCACGCCGCGCTCCTGGGCAGCGTTGCCGCGATCGTGACGTGCACGGATTTGCCGCCCAGGTCACGCGTGGTCGTGGCACCGCGCACCGTGAATCGGGACGCGGTGTCAGCCACCAGGAACGGCGTGAACGCCTCGGGGATGGAGCCGATGTCGCCACGCGGATGCACCCCGTTGACGGTCACGTGCCGCGCCAGGCCGAAGTCGTCGTACAGCGTCACCTGCAGCAGCAGCCACGTCCGGCCCGGCGGCGCCCACCCGGCACCCGACACGTACGGGTAGCCGACGGCCTGCTCGGTCAGGCAGCCGTTCAGATCGTCCGGGCGTACGTCGCAGCTGCCGCGGGATTCCAGCGGCAGGGCGCGGTACAGCGGTGCGGCGCGCCCGGCCTCGACCTTGCCGGTCCGGGCGTCGACGGTCTGGACGACGCCGTCGTAGTCGAGGCGGAACTGCCAGCGCTGCACGCCCTCGGGCACCGCCAGCCACACCGCGTTGCCCGGCCGGTCCTCCGTCGTGGTCAGGTCGCCGACACCGGGGATCTCCTGCGAACGGCCGTCGGCGACGAGCCACAGCCGGACGGCCTGCGGCGTCCCGAAGATCGACGACGGCTCGGTGAGCTGGCGGTTCGGGGTGTCCGGGTAGGCGGCGCGCTGCAGCACCCATGAGACGCCGACGAGGGCGGCGCCGACCGGCGCCCGGAGCGGGGCTGCGCCGCGCACGTCCTCGGCCGCGGCCTGGTGCCGCGGCGCGCCCAGGGTGAGGTCGATCCGGCCCGACGGCAGCATCAGGTGCGAGGTGCGGCCCACCGGCGCGGCCGTGGCCGACGCGTCCACCACCTGCCCGGCGCGGGCGGTACGGGCCGGGCGGGCTCGCAACGAGTCCGAACCGCACGCGGCGACGGACACCGCCAGCGCCACGACCAGCGCGGCACCGGCGCCGCGGCGGGCGGGCAGGGAGGGGGTCACGGGCTCCAGCCTGGCCGAGGGGGCTGCATCGGCCAATGGGGCGCACTCCCCGATCGGTGGCCCCGGGCGAGCGGCCACGGCGCCTTGGCAGACTGGGCGGATGACCGCCGCCCTGCGCCCCGAGCGTGGCCGGGTGCGCAAGTTCCTCTCGCTGGTCATGATCGAGCACTCGGTGTTCGCGTTGCCGTTCGCCTACATCGCCGCGCTGACCGCCATGTGGACGCAGACGCGCTCGGTGCACTGGGGGCAGCTGGTGCTCGTCACGGTGGCGATGGTGTCGGCGCGCACGGTGGCGATGAGCGCCAACCGCATCCTCGACCGCGATTTCGACGCGCTCAACCCGCGCACGGCGAGGCGGGAGCTGGTCACCGGCGAGCTGAGCGTGCGCAGCGCCTGGATCGGCACGCTCGTCGCGCTGGCGGTGTTCCTGGCCTGTGCCGCCGCGCTGTCGTGGACCTGCCTGGTGCTCGCGCCCGTGGCCGTGTTCCTGCTCGTGCTCTACAGCTACGGCAAGCGGTTCACCGACTTCCCGCAGGTGCTCCTCGCCTTGGCCCAGTTCGTGGCGCCGGTGGGCGCGTGGCTCGCGGTCACCGGCAACGTCCCGGCCGCGGCCGTCGCGCTCGGCCTGGCGGTGGGCACCTGGATCGGCGGCTTCGACCTCGTCTACTCGTGCCAGGACGCCGAGGTGGACCGGCGCATCGGCTCGCGCTCGTTCCCCGCCCGCTACGGCATCGCGGCGGCGCTGCGCGCGTCGGCCGTGGTCCACGTCGCCACGGTGGCGGCGTTCGCCTGGTTCGGTGCCGCCGCCGGGCTGGGCTGGCTGTGGTGGACCGGGGTCGTGCTCACCGCGCTCGTGCTCGCCTACGAGCACGCCATCGTTCGCCCGCACGACCTGTCACGCGTCAATCGCGCGTTCTTCACCGCCAACGGCATCATCGGCATCGGGTTGTTCGGCTTCGCCCTCGCCGACCTGATCGTGCACGGGCTGGGCCGATGACCCGCATCCCCTGGGTGATCGGCGTCTCCGGCGCGTCCGGCACGCCGTACGCGCGGTCGGTGCTCGGTGGCCTGCTCGACGCGGGGCAGCCGGTGGACCTGGTCGTCTCGCGCGCCGCCCGGCTGACCATCCTCGACGAGACCGGCCTGTCCTTCCGCGACGCCCACTGGCGCGAGGACCTCGGCGCGTGGCTGGGCCGCGACCCCGGCGACGACGTGCGGCACTGGGCGGCGGGTGATCTCGCCGCGGGCCCGGCCAGCGGCTCGTACCGCACGCGGGGGATGGTCGTGGTGCCGGCCTCCACGGCCGCGGTCGCCGGCGTCGCGATCGGGCTGTCGAAGGACCTGCTGCAGCGCGCGGCCGACGTCACGCTCAAGGAACGGCGCCCGTTCGTCATCGTGCCGCGCGAGACCCCCTACACCCGGGCCACGCTCGCGCACCTGCTCGAGCTGCACGACGCCGGCGCGGTGGTGCTGCCGGCCAGCCCCGGGTTCTACGCGGCCCCGAAGTCGGTGGACCAGCTCGTCGACTTCGTTGCCGCCAAGGTGCTCGACGCTCTCGGCGTCGAGCACGACCTGATCACGCGGTGGACGGGCACGCTCGGCGGCGCAGGGGAGAGTGCCCCGTAGGGCACCGGTAGCGTCGCCCGACGTGGACGACGTCGACCGCCAGCTGCTCGACGCCCTGCGCGCGAACGCCCGGGCCACCTACGCCGAGCTCGCGCGCACCGTCGGCCTGAGCGCCCCGGCCGCGCACGACCGGGTGGCCAAGCTCGAGGCCTCCGGCGTCATCACCGGCTATCACGCGGCGGTCGCGCCGGAGTCGCTCGGCTACGCCATGAACGCGCTCATCGGCGTCTTCCTCACCGACAGCGCCGACACCGACGAGATCACCGCGGCGCTCACCGCCATCGAGGTGGTCGAGGACTGCTGGTTCGTGGCCGGCGAGGAGACGTTCGTGATCAAGGTGTGGGTGCCGGATGTCGCCGGGCTCGAGGCCACCATCCGCCGGCTCAACGCCATCCCCGGCATCGCCCGCACCCGGACCACCGTCGTCCTGTCGACGAAATTCGAGGACCGGGTGCCGGTCACCGGGGCGCAACACCCCTGACCGGACCGCCATGGGGAGAACTGCCCATGTACTGACGAACCGGACATTGCCAGGGTCGGCAGGTCACCGCCGCCGAGCCCCCGGGAGTTCCCCTGATGCCACGCCTACGCGCTGCCGTCCTCGCCCTCAGCGCCGTCGCCCTCACCGGGGTGGCCCTCGCCGCGCCCGCCGACGCCGCCACCGGCACCGTCCACACGACGTCGGGACAGGCGCTGACAATCCGGTCCAGCGCGTCCACCAACGGGTCAGTGGTCGGCAGCCTGGCCGACGGCGCTTCGTTCAGCTTCGACTGCCAGACGCACGGCAGCACGGTCACCGGCCGGTACGGCACCAGCGACGTTTGGGACCACGTCACCGGTAAGGGCTACGTCTCGGACACCTACGTCTATACCGGCAGCGACGGCCTGGTCGCTCCCCTGTGCGGCAGCGGCGGCACGAGCTGCTCCACCAGCGGCACCGGCGACCCGCACACCTGCGCGCAGGCGGTGGCGTGGGCGAACGCGCACATCCACTCCGGCTCGCAGTCGGGCTACTACGGGATGTGCGACCACCTGGTCGCCCTCGCCTACGGCTGGTCGGCGAGCGGTTCGGCCACCGCCTACACGCACTGGACGCAGATCCCGTCGTCCTACAAGCACCTCGGATCGTCGAGCGTGCCGGCCGGCGGCCTCGCCTTCTTCAGCGGGGGCAGCAGCGGCGCGGGCCACGTGATGATCTCGATCGGCGCCGGCCAGTTCGTGTCGAACGACATCCACGGCAACGGCTCGTACACCAGAACCACGATCGGGCAGATCACCTCGACGTGGGGCGAGCACTATCTGGGCTGGGCGCAGCCCTGGTTCAAGGTCAACCACTGAGCCGGGCGGCGGCGAGGTACATCCCCTCGTCGCAGCTGCGGCCCGCGGTGGCGTAGCGGGCCTCGAGCCGGTCGGCCTCGGCCCGGTCTATCAGCTCGAAGCCGGCGTCGGCGAACAGCCGGTCGAGGGTCGCCGCGGGCGTGGCGAACGTAAGCGGCTCACCGATCAACCGGATGGCGCGTTCCCCCGCCCGGCGCAACCGGTCGTAGGGCCGGCGCCCGCCCAGGTGCTGCCAGAAGTCCATGGCGAGGACCGATCCGGCGCCGCAGGCGGAGCGCAGCGCGGCCAGCGTGCCGCGGACGGCCCCCGCCGTGAGGTACATGCTCACGCCCTCCCAGACGACGACCGTGGGGCGACCGGCGGGAAAGCCTGCGCCGGCCAGCTGCTCCTCGAGGGACTGGGTGCGGAAGTCGATCTCGACGCGGCGGATCGCGGCGTGCGCGAACAGCTCGGCGTAGGCCTCGACCACCGCCGCCTTGCGGCGCGACAGCGGCGGCAGATCAACCTCGAACACCGGCCGCCCGGCGATCTCGGCGGCGAAGCGGTAGGCCCGGCTGTCGTAGCCCGCGCCGAGCACGAGCACCTGCTCGCACGTGGCGAGCGCGGCCAGCAGGTGCTCGTCGATGAACGCGTGCCGGCACAGCGCCGAGGTGGCGAGGCCGGCCGCTTCGAGGCGTTCGGCCTGGCGCACCAGCGGGCCGGCGAGCGTGAGCGGCGTCAGCAGCGCGCGGGCCGGGCGGGTCAGGAACACCGGCGCGTACGGGTCGGTGACGATGCGCTCGGCGTCGGGCCGGCGCAGTTCCAGCGCCCGGCCGAAGATCGTCCACTGCGCGGTCGAACTGGGCCGGTCGGTGGTGTGCAGCTCGCGCGGCAGCAGGCTCATCGGCTTGGTCGCTGCCGGTCGAGCCAGGCCGAGAGCTCGCCTGCCGTCGCGTCGACGGTGAACAGCCCGGACACCGCGTGGCCCAGGGCCGCCGCACGCAGCGTGCGCGCCGCGAAGTCGAGCTTGTCGCCCCACGGCAGGTAGGGCTTGGCGACCATCAACGCGGCCAGCCCGTGCGCCGTCGTCCACAGCTCGAAGGTCAGGGCCACGGCGTCCTCGCCCGACGCGAAGACGCCCACCTCGATGCACTCGTCGACCGTCTCGCGCATCCGGCTGAAGGCGGTGTCGGCGAGCACCTGGTCGACGTCGCCCAGCGGCTCGCTCGCCGCGTGGGCGTGCCGTTCCATGGTGGCGATCCGGTAGTGCTCGGGGTGGCTGATTGCGAATCGCACGTAGGCCAGCGCGTAGGCGCACAACCGGGCCAGCGGGTCGTCGACGCCGACCGCCACCGCCACCATGGCCGCCTCCAGGTCGGCGAGCACGTCGACCACGACCGCCTCGATCAGGGATTCCTTGTCGGCGAAGTGCAGGTAGATGGCCGGGGCGGTGACCCCGACCGCGTCCGCGACCGCCCGGATCGACACCGCTTCGGAGCTGGCCCGGCGGGCCAGCAGCTCCTTCGTGGCCGACACGATCTCCGCATGCAGCTGCTCGCCGGAGCCGCGGGAGGCCCGTCGACGCTTGCCGGGCCTGACGTCGGTCACGCTGGGCTCAACTCACGCTCCGGGTCGTCGCGCTGGGTGGTCACCCGGAGCGTATGCCCGCGGGCGAGTGCTGTCGCGCGCTCCGTACCCTGGACCCATGGCGTTGACGCAGGCCCGCACGGACGAACTCACCGAGAAGGTGGCGAACCGGGAGCGGCTCTCCCGCCAGGACGGCGAGGACCTCTACGCCAGCGACGACCTCGCCTGGCTCGGCGGCCTCGCGCACGACGTGCGGACGCAGCTCAACGGCGACACCGTCTACTTCAACGTCAACCGGCACCTCAACCTGACCAACGTCTGCACCGCCTCGTGCGCCTACTGCAGCTTCCAGCGCAAGCCCGGCCAGAAGGACGCGTACACGATGCGCGTCGAGGAGGCGGTGGAGAAGGCGCTGGCCATGAAGGACGACGGGCTCACCGAGCTGCACATCGTCAACGGCCTGCACCCGACCCTGCCCTGGAAGTACTACCCGCGGGTGCTGCGCGAGCTGAAGGCCGCCCTGCCCGACGTCGCGCTCAAGTGCTTCACCGCCACCGAGGTCCACTACTTCGAGACGATCTCCGGCCTCTCGGCCGACGCGGTGCTCGACGAGTTGATCGACGCCGGGCTCGAGTCGCTCACCGGCGGCGGGGCCGAGATCTTCGACTGGGACGTGCGCAAGCAGGTCGTCGACCACGACACCCACTGGGAGGACTGGTCGCGCATCCACCGCCTGGCCCACCACAAGGGGCTGCGCACCCCGGCGACCATGCTCTACGGGCACATCGAGGAGCCGCGGCACCGCGTCGACCACGTCCTGCGCCTGCGCGAGCTGCAGGACGAGACCGGCGGCTTCCAGGTCTTCATCCCGCTGCGCTTCCACAACGACAACAACCGCCTCTCGCACCTGCCGATGGCCCAGCCCGCCGACGTCCTCAAGACCTTCGCGGTGTCGCGGCTGATGCTCGACAACTTCCCGCACGTCAAGGTGTTCTGGGTGATGCACGGGTTGTCCACGTCGCAGCTCGCACTGAACTACGGCGCCGACGACATGGACGGTTCGGTGGTGGAGTACAAGATCACCCACGACGCCGACGGCTACGGCACCCCCGACAAGCTGACCCGCGACGACCTGCTCACCCTCATCCGCGACGCCGGCTTCCAGCCGAAGGAGCGCAACACCCGCTACGAGGTGCTACGCGAGTACGACGCCCCCGTCCCCCTCGCGCAGCGACGCGCCGCGCCCCAAGCCGTCTGGGCCTGACCGTGTCCGAGCAGCCGGTGGAGGGCCACGAGGAGCCGCGCTTCGCCCGGTGGATGGGCTCGCTGTGGCTCTACACCCTGTTGCGGTTCGCGATGTTCCTCGCGCTGTGGGGCCTGCTGCTGCTCGTCGGGCTGGGCGGTTACCTGGCCGCGCTGATCGCGCTGGTGCTGTCGGTGCCGCTGTCGCTGGTGTTGCTGTCGCGTCCGCGCGCCGCCGTCACCGCCCAGCTCGAGGCGCGGATGGCCGCGCGGCAGCGCGATCGCGAGGACCTCGACTCCCGCCTGCAGGGCGAGGACTGACCCCTCGCCGCCTGCTGGGACAGGAAGACCGATGACGCGACTTACTGCCCTGTCCGGCGATGCCGTCGACACCGCCGCCCGGCTCTGGCGCGACGCCTGGTTGGACGGTCACGAGGGCCGGGTCCCGGCCGCCCTCATGGCCGTGCGGGGGCCGGATCACTTCCGGCGCTACCTGGCCGATCATCTGGGCGACACGACGGTCGCCGTCGACGACGAGGGCCGGCTGATCGGGTTGGTGATCAGCGACCTGGCCAAGGGTGAGGTCGTGCAGCTCGCCGTGGCGGCGGACACACGCGGCGGCGGCGTGGCCGGGCTCCTCCTCGACTGCGCCGAGTCACGCCTGGCCACGGCGCACCGGGTCGCGTGGCTCGCGGTCGTTCCCGGCAACACCCGGGCGCGGGCGTTCTACGCACGGCGCGGCTGGCGCGAGGACCGGGCGTTGACGTACGCCGCCCCGGCCGGTGGCTCCACGGTCGACGTCCCCGTGCACCGCTACGTCAAGGAGTTGTCCGGGGCCGACGCGGGGGAGTGAGCCGACTACAGCCCCTTGGTGTCCGTCGAGCAGATCGGCTGACCGCAGAACCGATCGCTGCGCCGTATCGCGGTGAATCGAACGGGCCACCTGGGGAAGACCTGCACAGCCGGTCGAGGAGGAGCAATGGCGTTCATCGGAAAGCTGATCAAGGGCGGCCTGGCCGTGAAGGCGCTGCAGGTCGCCCAACGGGAAATGAAGAAGCCGGAGAACCAGAAGCGCGTCAACGACGCTCTGGCCAAGCTCAGGGAGCGCCGCGGCCCGGCCCGCCCCTGACCCACGGACGTGGGCCGAGATCAAGCCGGCCCGGTGATGAGGCGACGTGCGGCGATGCGCCACCCGTCCGCGGTCCGGACGATGCGGTCGAGGTAGGTGACGCTGCCGGTAGAACCGTCGCGCAGGACGCCGAAGCCCTTCGACCGAACGGTCACGGTGTCGCCGGTCGATTCTTCGACGATCACGTTGGTGACGTGGTGAGCGACCGGGTTGCGCCCGTCGTCGGCGAAGGCAGTGCTGACCTTCCGGAAGTGGTCGAGGCCGGCTATCACACCCTGACCGAGCGCACTGACGTCGTAGACCGCATCGGCGGTGAACAGCTCGTCGAGGCGATCGAACTGGCGGCCGTCGATCAGATGTCCGTGCAGGGCGAGCAGCTGCTGGATCGCGATCACGTCCGCGGTATTTGACAACACGTTGTCATAATAGCACCTGCGACGATAGCGGACGTGAGTGAGCAGGTCAGCGAGCAGGTGTACGACTTCATGGTCGCGGTCGGGGCACTGCACCGCGCTCTGCACGGCGTCGGCGAGGCGGTCGCGGGGGTGGCCGGACTTACCTACACCCGCCTCGGCTGCTTACGCGAGATCGCGGACGAGCCGCAGACGGTCGCCGCGGTGGCCGCCCGCCAGGGCGTCGCCCGGCAGGGCGTGCAGCGCACGGCCGACGGCCTCGTCGCCGACGGACTCACCCGTTGGATCGACAATCCGCGTCACCGCCGCGCCAAGCTGCTCACGCCCACCGCGCCGGGCCGCCGCGCTCTCGCCACAGCGGCCGCGGCCCACGCCGCATGGGTGACGCAAGCGGCAGCGCGGTTGCCGGCCGACCTGGCCGACCTGACCCGCCGACTTGATGCCGTCCAGGAAGCCGTCGTCGAGCACACGACCTAGCACCGTGGTCGGTCAGCGGTTGATCCGGCCGATGCGGATGGCGTTGCCGAACGGATCGCGGATCGCGAAGTCGGTCCCGTAGGGCTGTTCCATCGGCTCCTGGGTGACGTCGGCGCCGGCGGCGACGACCTTCTCGAAGGCGCCCTGGACATCGTCGGTGGTGAAGGCGAGCCAGCCGCCGCCGGCGCCGACGGTCACCAGCTCACGGATCTTCTCCGCGGTGGCGTCGGAGTGGGCCGGCGGCCCGGGCCGCTCGAGCAGGATCTCGCGGTCGCTGCCGGGGACGCGCACCGTGAGCCAGCGCATGGGGCCGAAGTCGAGGTCGGCGCCGACTTCCAGGCCGAGGACGCCGGTGTAGAAATCCAGCGCCTGATCCTGGTCGAGGACGAAGATGGAAGAAAGATTGTTGGACGTCAGCATGCGGGCTTCCCTGGGTCGTTACGGTCGGTGTAGATGTTGACCGTAGGGGCGCGGGGCGATGAGTGCGTTATCCGAAATTGCGCGATCGGATCGCAGTCCCTCGAGGCCGGCCCAGCGCAGCAGGACGGACCCATGGGTGAAGCCAGCGAGGACGCCAACCGGCGGTTGTTGCGAGCCCGCGATGCGATGGACCGCGGCTACGCGCAGCCGTTGAACGTCGACGCGCTGGCGCGGGTGGCGTTCATGGCGCCGACTCACTTCATCCGCGAGTTCAAGCGGGTGTTCGCCGAGACGCCCTACCGGTACCTGCAACGCCGACGCGTCGAACGCGCGATGTTCCTGTTGCGACACAGCGACCGCACGGTGACTGACATCTGTGCGAACGTCGGGTTCACCAGTCTCGGCACCTTCAGCCGGACCTTCACGGCCATCGTCGGGGCCGCGCCCACGGCGTACCGGGAGGCAGCCGTGTCCAGGCAGGCGCCGACATCGTTCGCGATGCGATGGACCCGTCCGGCCAGCTACCCACAGCCGTGACCGGACGCGGCCCGACCGCGGTTACGGGGTGGCTGTCCCGTACACCCGCACCGCGTGCTTGCGGTACGCGCGGTGACCCATCTTCACCATGACGGGGCGCAGCGGAGCGGGCACCGCGGCCAGCATCTCCTGCATGACCGCGGGATCGCCGTCGTAGGCCATCATGCCGAGCACGCGGGGCGCGTCCTTGAGCGCGGTGCCACGCTGCGCCGCCTTGCCGATGCGCGCCCACTCCTTCGCGGTGATGCTGGATTCGACCAGCGGCATCACGTGCTGCTCCTCGGCGTCGAGGTGCTCGACCAGCGCGTCGTGCAGTTGGGCGTAGAGCGCGGCCAGCTCCGTGCCCAGCTCGTGGTCACCGTCGACCCGCCAGGTCGCGCGCAGTGTCGCCGTGCTCGCCAGCAGTCCGGCAACCGTCTCGTGCTGGGTCTCCATCAGCTCGACGATCGGCGCGATCTCGGCCGGGACGCGCTCGAGCAGCATCGGCCACAGCAGGTCGTCCTCGATGGTGTGGTGGTGGTGCAGGAAGCGGTCGAGCAGGTCCAGGTGGGTGCCCACGAGGCCGGCGCGCAGGCGGTCACCGTTCTCGACCGAGCGGATCAGCCCGGGAGCCAGGCGCAGCTCGCGGCGGAAAGCCGAGTGGATGGTCGCCATCTCGGCGGCCGCGCCAACTGCGGTGGCGACGGCGGGCCGCGGGCGGACGGTGGTGGTGCTCATGACGTTGTCTCCTGGGGTCGGTGTGCTGTTGCCGGATCAGACGCAGCGCAGACCTCGCTGATACGTCGAACCGCATTCGCCGACCGGTCGGCTGGGCTACGGGGCCCCGCGTCGGCACCGGCACGCGCGAGGCGACACCACCACCGCTGATCCTGCGGCTCTAGCAGTCGGCACTCGTCGGCCAGGCCATCTCCTGCAACTCGAGCGTGTTGCCGTCCGGGTCGGCCAGGGTGGCCGACCTGACCCCGCCGCCGTGGTCGATCACACGTCCCACGTCGACGCCCCGGTCGATGAGTTCGTCCCGTGCGGTCTCGACGTCCGCGACCACCAGGTGGAGCGCGCGGATCGAACCCGGCTCACCCCCGTACGCGCCGACGCCGGTCCCCATGCCGATGGAACAGGCCGAGCCGGGCGGGGTGAGCTGGACGACGCGCACGCCCTCTGCCGGTCGCACGTCGACGTCGATCTCGAAGCCGAGCTTGTCCGCGTAGAAGTCCTTGGCGCGGTCCACGTCCTGCACCGGGATCGGGATCAGCTCGATGGCCATGTCCATGGTCTCTCCCCTCTTTGCTACGACGCTCAGGCGGGCAGCGCGTCACGCAGGTCGAACCAGGTGGCCGGCGATGTGGTGCGCGCGTACCGGGCGTGCGCCGCGATCTCGATCCGCTGGTGGTCGGACGAGGCGCGGCTGCCGCCAACGAGTACGTGCCACGGCTTCGTCCAGAGCTGCAGCGTGAAGTACGGGCGTCCCGCCCCGCGATACACGTAGGCGATCCGGCCGTTGATCCGAACCTGCGTGCCGACCAGACGCGGCGCCGTCGACCGCGGTTCGAGGACGATCTGGGCACTGCGTTCGCAGGCAGCGTCGGCCGGGCAGCCGGGCTGCCCGCTGCGACCGAAGTCCACCGCGATGTCGTCCAGCCTGCCGCTCACGGCGCGGTCGACGTGGACGGCAACTGTCCGCAAGCCGGCGGGCAACCGATCGAAACGTACCGGGATCCGCACCGGTGTCGGACGCGCGGCGTCGACGCCGGCGGCGATCTGCAACTGCCGCTGGATCGTTTGCTTCTCGGAGACTCGGGTGGTGACGAACAGCGCCCAGCTCCCGGGGGCGTACTCCCACGCGAGGACGTTGTACTTGCACGTGAGCAATCCGCCAGACGTCGTCGTCGATGCCGACGCCGACCCCTTGGGCCGGTTGAACAGACAGGCGAAAGACACGTTGGGCAGGCCCTCGTGCAGCCTGTCGGCACGTATCGCGGCGGAGTAGGCGTTGATGCCCGACCCGGACACCGGCCGGCTCCCGGCCAGCAGCTCGGGGTCGAACACGCCCCGCGCGAACACCGCAATCATGCCGAGTTGCACCTGGCGGTCGGACTGGATCCGGCGGGTGGCCACGCCCGAGCAGGCGCTCGTCTCGATCGACGTACCCGCGACTCCGGCCACCGGCCGCATCGTGACGTCGGCGAGTTCGGGGCGGCCGGTCGCGGCGCACGGATGCGCCCACGTCGGTGCGGATGCGCCCGACGGCGTGCCGGGGCGGCCGCCGTCGCCGCCGGGCAGGAGCGCGACGAGCCCGGCCGCCAGCGCGGCCACCGCCGCGGCGGCGCCGACCGCCGCGAGCACCCTCCGGTGCGGACGGGGGACGGCGCTGGTCCGGGCGGACGGGAGCACGGCGGCCGACCCTCGGGCGGGTAGTGCCGCCAGCAGGGGCGCGAGTTCGGGCGCGTCCTCGGCGAGTTCGCGGCAGGCGGCGCGCAGTTCGGCGTCGGAGATCTCGTCGGACAGGTCGGCGTCAGTGGACATGATCATCCTTCGGGGTCGATTCACGCAGGCGGGCGAGACCCCGCGCGGCGTAGGCGCGCACCGTCGCGGGTCGGCAGCCGAGGGCGGCGGCGATCTCGGGGTCGGTCAGGTCGTCGAGGTAGCGCAGGACGAGCACTGCTCGTTGCTTCGGCGGCAGTTCGGCCAGCCGCTGCGCCGTGGCGGACCGGTCCGCGATGCGGTCGCCGTGGTCGGGTTCGGGCTCGTCCGGCAGGTGCTCACGCGGCAGCACCCGTGCCCATTTGCGTCGCCACGAGACGTACTCGTTGACGAGGGCCCGTCGGACATAGGCCTCCGGTTCGTCGAGCAACCCGATCCGGTCCCAACGCGCGTGGACCCGGATCAGCACCTCTTGGACGACATCTTCGGCCAGCGCGCGGTCGACGCACATCGCGGTGGCGAACCGGACGAGGCGCGGCAACGCGTCCGCCGCGAACTGCTCGAACTGCACCGGCAGACCTCCGTGTCCTCGTCATGCGTTCGACGACAACACGCACCTCGCTGTTCGATCTGCTGCACCGTTGCCGAGATCAGTCTCCGGCCGGCGCGCGAGCCTCGCGCAGGACGATCGCGATTCCCTCGGTCGAAGGCTAGTCGGACGCGTGGGCGGTGTGCTCGATCCAATGCCGGAGAAGATCGGGATCCCCGTCGATGCTGACCCGGCCGATCTCGTCGGACACCCGGCGCCGGCGGGTCAGGATGAGCAGCAAGGATTTAGCTGGTCCGCTGACAGAGACATCCGCGTCGCCCGATCGGGCCGGCCGGTTCGCGCCGTCGGGGGCGCGTTCGATGATCCACTCGTCGGCGTCGCCGAGGCCCGGTTCGTCCGTGGCGCGCCAGCGCAACATTTCGCCGGCGCCCCGCAGTGCGCCGGCCGAGTCCGGGCGTCGGGCCGCCCAGGTGGGTGACGTGAGCATCGCCAGGTGATTGGTGATCAGGTCTGCGGCGATATCGGCGTCGAGGTCGAAGTCCCTGCCCGCCGCGTACGCCGCGTCGGCGCCGTGGATCACCGCTTCGTTCAGCAGACTCGACAGCCAGAACACCCCTCCCGTGCGAGCATCGGCGGCGGGGTTGAACACAGGTGCCTCGAGCGCTTCGTCGGAACAGGCCTCGGCGGCGCGGCCAGCGCCGTCGGACAGCCACGCCGGCCAGTCGCCCGGCTCGGTCGGCACGGTCGCCATCTGTGCCGGCAGCCGGGTGGGGTCGACGATGCGACGCTCGATGATCTCGGACACCCAACGTTGCGTCTGGCCCACGTGCGCGACCAGATCGGTCACCGTCCAGCCCGGGCAGGTCGGCACCGCCGCGTCCTGGCCGGCCGCGTCGACGCAGTCGGCCAGCCGCTCGCTGTGGGCTCGTAGGGCCTGACGCCTGCGTCCGGCGGTCATCACACTGCGCTTTCCTGACATCATCACGCTGCCTCAACCGGGTCTCGAAGACGGTCGATGGTCAACGTAGGCGCCCCGGCGGCATCGGTCTTGTACAGAAGTGACAACTGCTCGTCGCGGCCGGGACAGGCCAGCTCCGCGGGCGTCCGGCCCAGATACCGCCGCGTCGATCGAGTCAGATGCGGCTGGTCGTAGTAGCCGAGTTCGTGGGTCACCTGCGCGGGGGTCGCCCCGTCGCGCAACCGTACGGCGGCCCGCCTGGCCTGCTCGATCTGCCGCACCGCTCGACGAGGCTGCCCGGTCGCCAGATAGAACCGGCGCTGGAGCGTACGCAGCGACACCGCGCCGGCACCGCCGGGCAACGCATCGTCGATCAGGGGCTCCCGCCCGATCAGGCCCTCGCGGGTCAACCGCGCGACCAGGCCCTCGGCGTTCTCGTAGGTCGGACGTTCCCAGGTACCGCCCTTCCACCAGAACGATCGACGGCTCGCTGGAGGCAGCACCATCCCGCCGTCAACCAGGTTCGGGATGGGGACGTCCTGCAGCATGACTCCGAGCCGGAACCGGATGCCGACCCACCTTCCCCCGACCGGAAGGTCCACGGCGACGGGCCGACTCTCGGGGCCGTGCACGCTCACCCCGACCTGACCGCTGATCTCGCTGACGACCAGGTGCCAATGACTCGAGGCGACCGAGTTGAGGACGGAGGCACCGCTGCTGCGAGCGCGCCAGACGCAGTCGATCAGTGGCGCGTCCGAGGGACGCACGTCGATCTCGAGCGCCACAGATCAACCGCCGTCGCGCGACGTGCGCTCACGAACGTGCGGGTCGGTGACGGGCAGCTTGAGCAACGTCGCCGCACCCAGGAGACCGGGCGCCCCTTCGCCGATCTCCACGGCACCATGATCGCACTTGCCGCTGGTCCTCGACCGGTCGTGTGTCCACGAAGTGGGACCGAGCGCGGCGTGCTCGCGAGTCCTGGTTATAGCGTATCGATATATCGACTCGATACATGAGAGCAACGACGGAATCGAGGCCGCAGCGTGGCTGATCAACAGCTGTACGACACCATCGGAACGACGTATACGGCGACCCGGCGCACCGATCCCCGGATTGCCGCTCGGATCTGGGCCGCGCTCGGCGACGCGGAGACCGTCGTCAACGTCGGGGCCGGCACCGGCTCGTACGAGCCGCCGGACCGTGACGTCACCGCGGTCGAGCCGTCGGCGGTCATGCGCGCGCAGCGCGCACCAGACGCGGCCCCCTGCGTCGCCGCCAGCGCCGACGCGCTCCCGTTCGACGATCAGTCCTTCGACGCCGCCATGGCCGTCAGCACCATCCACCATTGGCCGGACCCGATAGCCGGCCTGCACGAGATGCGCCGCGTGGCTCGCCGTGTCGTCGTGTTCACCTTCGACAACAGCGATGCCGCATGGGGTCGGCGCTTCTGGCTGCTGCGTGACTACCTGCCCGAGGCCGCGCGTCTGTTCGCGGATTGGCCCTCGTTGGCGAACCTGGCCGCAGCCATCGGGGCCCACACGATGCCGGTGCTCATCCCCTGGGACTGCGTCGACGGGATCTTCGAGGCCTACTGGCGCCGCCCCGAGGCCTATCTCGACGAACAAGTACGTCGCGGGATGTCGGTCTGGACCAAGGTCGGACGCGTCGCGGAGCAACGGGCAGTCCAGTCCCTCCAGCACGACCTCGCGTCGGCCAGGTGGGCCGAACGCAACCGGGAGCTCGTTCAGCTGGACTCGGCCGACCTCGGCCTCCGCCTGCTCATCGTCTGAGCGGACTACGGAGAGCGGACAGGTTCGAGCGCGCCTACGCTGAGCCGCAATCGGCCCTCGGAAGACCGGTGGGCATCCTGATGCGACGAAGGGGCCGCTGATGTGGCACGCGATACTTCACTTCTTCGGCGTCATCGACGAGAGCGGAAAGGGCTACGCCTTCTGGTCCGGAGTCGGCTCGGACATCGGCGAAGTCGCGATCATCGGAGCGGTCGTCGGCATGTACCGCAAGCACAACTGCCACACGACCGGCTGCTGGCGCATCGGCAAACACCCGGTCGAAGGCACCGGGTTCATCACCTGCCGCAAGCATCACCCCGTGATCAGTTCGGACGGCCCGACGACCGCTGAAGACATCGCCCACGCGCATCACGATGCTCAGGTCCGGGCCCACAAGGACGCATGACCCGCGAGCCGGGCGCAGCCGCGTTTCTGTCATACCGCGGCCCCAGCGTGAAGGTGTGATCGGGCAGCGCATCGAGGGAGCGGTGGCGGGGTTGCGCGCCGCGGTCGATGTGCTCCTCGAAGCCGATCTGACGGTGCTCGGCTCGCCGGAGCTGACGGGCCTGTTGCGCCACCTCGAAGTCGAGCGACGCCGATTGACGGCGGTTGATCATCGAGTGGTGAGTGAGGTCGACCAGCGCGGCGCGGCCGGCGAACATGGTCGGACCGGTGCGGCGGATCTGCTGACCACGATGCTGCGGGTCGCGCCATGTGAGGCCGAGGCACGGGTGGCGCAGGCGCGGGCGACCCAGCCGACGCGACAGCCGAGCGGCGATCTGATCGCGGCCCAGCTGCCGCGGTGCGCCGCAGCGGCAAGCGTGGGTGAGGTGTCCGCGCCGTTGCCGGCAGATCTGCGCGACGACCGCGCCGGCATCGCGCAGACGAGAACCGCAGAGATCTGGCCCAGCCGTCGCGTGCAGACGAATCTGGGAGACGCTGCCGTCGTGCCGATCGTGATCGACCACGACGGAGCGGTCCTCCGGTGCGGGCGGACCAAGCGCTTCGCCACCCGATCGCAGCGGCTCGCACTGGCGTTGCGCGACGGCGGTTGCGTGTTTCCCGGGTGCACCCGGCCCGCGGCGTGGTGCGAGGTCCACCACGTGACCGAGTGGGAGAACGGTGGCCGCACGGACATCGACAACCTGTGCCTGTTGTGCCGTTATCACCACCGCTCCATCGCCCGCCACGGATGGCGCGTCGAGATGGCCGGCGGCGTTCCGAGCTGGACTCCGCCCGCATTCTTGGACCCCGAACGAAAACCGGTCCGCAACACCGTCCACCATCCGCATGAGATCGACTTCCGCATCGACGTCGATGTCGGCCGGGCCGGATGACGGGGAGATCGGCCGGGAAGGCGGCGCAGAAGGACCGCGCTCGGCACCGGTTCGCAGCGCTGGGCAGGCGGTAGGGTCCACTGCGATCCAGACCCCACCGCCGGAGGACCCCATGCCCGACTCGGCCGCTGACGTCGCCGCCGCCTTCGCCGGCGTCCCGCTGTTCGCCGACCTGACCAAGCGTCATCTCACCGCCGTGGCCAAGGCCGCGCGCACGGTGTCGCACAAGGCCGGGGCCGAGGTGGCTTCGCAGGGCAAGGGCGGCCTCGCCTTCCACGTGATTGCCTCGGGCGACGCGGCCGTGCGGGTCGGCGGGGTGGCCCGCCGCACCCTCGGCGCGGGCGACTACTTCGGCGAGATCAGCATGATCGACGGGCAGCCGCGGTCAGCCACCGTGGTGGCCGGCAAGCAGGGCCTGACCACCTACGTGCTCGACCGCACCCGCTTCCTGGCGCTGGTCGACGACGACAAGCAATTCGCGCGGGCCGTGATGGTCGCGCTGTGCGGGCGCATCCGCGCCAGCGAACTCGCCCGCTGAGCCGCACGCCCGGTCGGCGAGCCGGCGCCGGCCGGTTGGCCGCCGCACGCCCACTGCTCGACGGCGGCCGGTGTCAAGCGGTGAGCAGGGCGACGAGCTCGGCCACGGCACGGCCGTTGCCGGCCACGTGCCAGCGGTGTTCGCCCGCCTCGACGACCTGCGCCGCACCCCCGGCCGCGCGCACGAGCGCCGCGCCGGGCAGCCAGTCCCAGGGCAACGAGTCGGCCTGCACCGACGCGCCCAGCCGGCCGCCGGCGATGGCGGCGAGCTCGACCGACCCGGAGCCGAGCATCCGCACGGTGGCCGCGCCGGTCATCGCGCGCAGCAGCGGCTCGCGCAACGCGGGGTCGGGCAGCGTCGTCGGGTGCAGGTAGGTGGCCAACGAGATGTCGGCGAGCGACCGGTCGGCCAGCGGCGTCACGGGCGAGTCGTTGCACGTGGTCGACCGCCCCGGGCCGCCCACCCACAGCTCGTCGGCCGAGGGCTGGAACACGGCCCCGAGCGGGTCGGCGTCGGGGGTGGCCAGCGCCAGCGCCGCGCACCACACCGGCAGCCCGGCCAGGAAGTTGTAGGTGCCGTCGACCGGATCGACGTACCAGGTGCGGCCGCCGGCGCCGGCGTCCGCCGTGCCCTCTTCACCGACGATCGCGTCGTCGGGCCGCTCGCGCCGCAGCCGTTCGACCACCAGGGCCTCGGCGGCGTGGTCGGCCGCCGTGACGACGTCGGAGACCGAGGTCTTGCGTTGCGCGCTCACACCGTCGCGCAGCATCCGCGCGGCCAGCGTGCCCGCGTCGCGGACCAGTTCGGCGGCGAGCGACGCGTCATCCACGCCCTCGACGCTAGCCGCGTCCGGCCTACGCGTAGTGGCCGGTGTGCTCCTCGCGCAAGATGTTCTTCTGGATTTTGCCCGTCGACGTCTTGGGCAGCTCGTCGACCACGATGACCGACTTCGGGATCTTGTAGCCGTCGAGGTGGTCGCGCAGCGCGGCGCGCAGCGCGTCGGCGTCGAGGCTCGTGCCGGGTTTGGGCACCACCACCGCGGTGATGGCCTCGGTCCACCGGTCGTGCGGCAGCCCGATGACCACGGCCTCGGCGATGTCGGGCGACGCCGCGTAGACGGCCTTCTCCACCTCGATCGACGCGACGTTCTCGCCACCGGTCTTGATGACGTCCTTGTAGCGATCGCTGAACCAGAGCATGCCGTCTGGGTCGAGGCGGCCCACGTCACCGGAGTGGAACCAGCCGTGCCGGAACGCGTCGGCGGTGGCCTCGGGATCCTTCAGGTAGCCGTTGAGCGCGTGCGGGCCGCGGTAGACGATCTCGCCCTCCTCGCCGCGCGGGAGCAGCGTGCCGTCCGGGGCCATGACGCCGATCTGCACGTTGACCACCTGCGTGCCCACGGCTCCGGAGTGCGACAGCTGGTGCTCGGGCCGGAAGAACGTGGTCACCGGGCTCATCTCGGTCTGCCCGAACGCAAGGTAGAAGTCGCAGCCGAAGGTGTCGAGGCAGGCGCGCAGCAGCGCGTCGGGCATCGGAGCCATGGCGTAGGCGGCCCGGCGCAGCGACGACAGGTCACGCGAGCCGATGTCGTCGCGCTCGACCAGCGCGCGGTACATCATCGGCAGCGCGAACATCCGCTCGATGCGCTCGTCCTCGATCAACCGCAGCAGCGCGTCGGCGTCGAAGCCGCGCAGCAGGTACTGCGTCGCACCCATCATCACCGCGGGGGTGGCGAACCCGTTGAGCTGCGCGGTGTGGAACAGCGGCATCAGGCAGGCGATCGGCTCACCGGCGTGGATGCCGGTCTCGGCCGCGGCCATCAGCGATTCGAGATAGATCGCGGTGTGGCTGCCGACCACGCCCTTCGGGAAGGACGTGGTGCCGCTGGTGTAGAGGTAGCTGACCGCGTCGCGCTCGCCGACGAACACCTCGGGCGCGGCTGCCGACTCGTCGTTCAGCTCGGCGAACGTGAGCCAGGTGCGGTCGGGCAGGCTCTGCTCGCACCCGCCGCCGGTGCCCGGCGCCACCACGACGTCGCGCACGGCCGGCACCTTCTCGACGCCCGGCAGCAGCTGCGGCACGAGCTGGGCCTCCACCACGAGGCCGCGGGCGCCGGAGTGGTCGAGCACGTAGGCCACCTCGTCGGCGTGCCAGCCGAGATTGAGCGGCACGCACACCAACCCCAGCTTCGCGCACGCGAAGTAGGTGATGAGGAACTCGCCGCTGTTGCCCGAACCGAGGCCGAGCGTGTCGCCACGGGCGTACCCGCGTGCGGCCAGGCCGTGGGCCACCCGGTTCACCGCGGCATCGAGCTGCGCGTACGTCCAGCGGCGGGCGCCGTCGACGAGCGCCAGGGTGTCCGGCAACCGGCCCGCCGTGCGGGTGAGCGCGTCGCCGATGTTGACGCGGGTGATCAGGTTGGTCGCGAGGTCCGTGGCGAGGTCCGTCGCGGGCCGGTCGGCGTCGGTCATGCCCCGACTGTGACACAGGCCACCGCGCGGCGCCCAGGGCCAGCCGGGTCACCCCGGTGGCACCTACGTCACCGTCGCCGCGCCGTCGACGATGACGGCCACGCGCATGGCCACGCGTACGGTCGCGCCCCCGGGGCCCGGGGCGGGACCGAGGCCGGCATCGAGGTGATACGGAGATCGAGTTTCCCGAAACCTTCGCGATCCGCGGTCACGATCGCCCTACTCGCCCGTCTCTAGGAGTGCCGCCGCCCGGCATCCGGCTACGGGGTGCCGGGTCGGGCGCGGCCGCGTAACCAACCCGTCGCCGACACGTTGTTACCCGGCAGTAGCGCTCACCGTGGAGGCCCGCCATGCGCCCGTTCCGCCTCGCCACCCTGTCCGTGTCGGTCGCCGTCGCGGCGCTCGGCACCGTCGCCGGCGTCGGTTCGTCCCCGGTGGGTGCGGAGGTGGGCTACTCGGTGACCACGCTGCACTTCCTCACCCACATCGGCCCGACCGGCGCGCAGGCCTGCGACGTCGTCGGTGACCTGTACCTGCCGGCCGACGCGAGCAGCACGCACCGCGTGCCCGCGATCCTGACCACGAACGGCTTCGGCGGGTCGAAGGACGACCAGGCCGGCATCGGCAAGGCCTTCGCCGGCCGCGACTACGCGGTGCTGTCCTACTCCGGGCTGGGTTTCGGCGGTTCGGGCTGCAAGATCACCCTCGACGACCCCGACTACGACGGCAAGGCCGCGTCGCAGCTGATCAGCTACCTCGGCGGCGACGCCGGCATCGCCTTCACCGACGCGCAGCACACCACGCCCGCGCCCGCGCTCACCTCGATCGTCCACGACGCGACGGACCACAAGGGCCGGGCCCGCCCCGACGACCCGCGGGTCGGCATGATCGGCGGCTCCTACGGCGGGTCGATCCAGTTCGCCACCGCCGCCGACGACCCGCGGCTGGACACGATCATTCCGTTGATCACGTGGAACGACCTGTCCTACTCGCTCGGGCCGAACAACACCGACCAGACGTCCGGCGTCAGCAGCACCACCCCCGGCGCGGTGAAGCTGACCTGGGGGCTGGGTTTCTCCGCCGAAGGTGTGCTCGACGGGCTGGAGAACTCCCAGGGTGACCCGTCGCGGCTCTACGGCTGCCCGAACTTCGCCGACTTCGTCTGCCCGGCGCTGGTCACCGGCGGCAGCACCGGCTTCTTCCAGCCGGACGCGGTCGCCTCGCTGCGGCACGCCTCGGTGGCGTCGTACGCGAAGAAGGTGAGGATCCCGACGCTGCTGATGCAGGGCGAGAACGACACGCTGTTCAACCTCAACGAGGCCGTGGCCACCTACCGGACGCTGAAGCAGCAACGCACGCCGGTGCAGATGGTGTGGCAGTCATGGGGGCACTCGGGCGCCACGCCCGCGCCGGGCGAGCTCGACCTGAGCAACCCCGACCCGGCCACGCAGTACGAGACCGCGCGCGTCGCCGACTGGTTCGACCACTACCTGCGCGACAGCGACGTGAGCACCGGCCCCGCCTTCGCGTACTTCCGCGACTGGGTCGACTACTCCGGCATCGCGACGCCCGCCTACGCCACGTCCGACACCTTCCCGGTCGGCACCAAGCGCACCTACTACCTGTCCGGCGGTGCGCAGCTGGCCACGCAGCGCAAGGCGGCGACGGCTGCCGTGCAGACGTTGCTCACCCCGCCCGCCGGACTGCCCACGAGTGTCAACCCGGTCGATGTGCTGGGCAGCTTCGTCAAGGGCCTGCCGCAGGCCGACCTGCCGGGCACCTACGCCGGCTGGTCCGGCCCGGCCCTGACCGCGCCGCTGGACGTGGCCGGTTCGCCGACGGTGAAGGTCGCCGTGCAGGCGCCGACGGCGCAGCTCACGCAGGGCGCCGGCCCGGCCGGGCAGCTGGTGCTGTTCGTCAAGGTCCTCGACGTCGCGCCCGACGGCACGGCCTCGCTCATCCACGGCCTCGAGGCGCCGATCCGCGTCCCGGACGTCTCGAAGCCGATCACGGTGACGCTGCCGGGGATCGTCCACCGGTTCGACACCGGGCACCGGGTGCGCCTGGTCATCGCCGGCGGTTCGGACAACTACCGCGGCGGGCTGACACCGGTGCCCGTGACCATCGCGGGTGGGCCGGGTCAGCAGCTGGTGCTGCCGCAGGTCGGTTGAGCGCGACAGGCTAGCGTCGGGGACGTGCCGGTCGCGCGTCCCCGAGTGGGGCACATCCAGTTCCTCAACTGCCTGCCGATCTATTGGGGGCTGGTCCGGGCCGGCACGCTGCTCGACGTCGAGCTGACGAAGGACACGCCCGACCACCTCAACGACATGTTGGTCGCCGGCCAGCTCGACATCGGGCCGATCTCGCTGGTCGAGTACCTGCGCAACGCCGACGACCTCGTGCTGCTGCCCGACATCGCGATCGGTTCGGACGGGCCGGTGCTGTCGGTCAACCTCGTCGCCCAGCGCCCGCTGGCCGAGCTCGACGGCGCGCGGGTCGCACTCGGGTCCACGTCGCGCACGTCGGTGCTGCTCGCCCGGATGTGGCTCGAGCAGGTGCACGGCGTGCGGCCGGAGTACTTCAGCTGCCCGCCCGAGCTCACGTCGATGCTGCTCGAGGCCGACGCCGCCGTGCTCATCGGCGACGCCGCCTTGCGGGCCAACTACCAGGCGCCGGCGCAGGGGCTGGCCGTGCACGATCTGGGCGCGGCCTGGCGCGAGTGGTCCGGGCTGCCGATGGTGTTCGCCGTGTGGGCGGCGCGCCGCTCCTACGCGCAGGAGAACCCGGGGCTGGTGAAGGACGTGCACGAGGCGTTCGTGCACAGTCGTGACGACGCGCTGCGCCACGTCGACGAGGTCGCGGCCGCGGCCGCGCGCTGGGAGGTCTTCGACGCGGCCACCCTGGCCACCTACTTCCGCACGCTGGACTTCTCCCTCGGCTCCCGGCAGGTCGACGGCCTGCGCGAGTTCGCCCGCCGCGCGGGGATGCCCGTCGACCCGGTCTTCGCCCAGGTCTGATCGGTCGCCGCCGGGGCCGCGGTCGGCCAAGCGGTGGCCGGTACGCCAGAATCAAGGCGTGACCGACAGCGACGCGCTCGATCCGCAGATCGCCCAGTGGCTCGTGCGCATCCTGCCCGACCGCGACCCCGAGACGGTCGAGCACGCCCGCGAGTACGCGCGGGCCACCAACGCGAACGCCCTCGAGGCGATGGACCCCAAGCTGGTCCCCGCCACCGAAACCGACGACGAGGTCCCCGCCGACGGCGACGCGCCGGCCGTGCCCGTCCGGGTGCTGCGCCCGACCGCCGACCACGGCCCGCTGCCCACGGTCGTCTACTTCCACGGCGGTGGGTGGGTGGTCGGTGATCTCGACACCCACCTCGGTCATGCCCGCCGCATCTGCGTGCAGACCCCCGCGGTCGTCGTGTCCGTCGGGTACCGCCGCGCGCCCGAAGCCCGCTTCCCGGCGGCGTTCGACGACGCGGTGCGGGCCACGCAGTGGGTGGCGCAGCGCCGCGACGACTTCGGCGGCACCGACCGGCTCGTGGTCGCGGGGGACAGCGCCGGCGGCCAGCTCGCGGCGTCGGTGGCGATCGCCCGCCGCGACGCCGGGCAGCCGCTGGCGGCCCAGCTGCTGCTCTACCCGGTCACCGACGTGAAGGGCCGCTACACCGACGCCGAGGTCAACGCCGGGTACATGTCGCGCGGCTCGGACAACCGCCGCTTCGGGCTCACCCTCGAGGGCATGGTCAACTTCGCGCAGACCTACGTGGACGAGGCCGACTCCGGTGACTGGCGGGTGTCGCCGAAGCGGGCGGCGTCGCTCGCCGGCGTGGCGCCCGCGGTGGTGCACACGTCGACGCTCGACGTGCTGCGCACCGAGGGCAACTTCTTCGCCGATGATCTGCGCGCCGTCGGGGTGCGGGTCATCGCCCGCGAGCACCCGTCGCTGAACCATTCCTACTTCGGCCTCGGCGGTGTGTCGGCCGTGGCCGACGCCGCGGCCGCCCAGGCCGCCGAGGACCTGCGCGAGCTGCTCGGTTCACCCTCGTGAACGTGATCGCGTCAGGCTTCGGCCTGCTCGAGTCACCTCGCTGGCACGGGGACCAGCTGTGGTTCGCCGATTGGACGGCGGGCGAGATCCGGGTGCTGGACGAGGCCGGGGACAGCCGGGTCGTGGTGCGCCACGAGTCGCTGCCGCTGTGCTTCGACTTCCAGCCGGACTCGACGATGCTGGTCGTGTCCTCGGCCCGGCGCACCTTGCTGCGCGCGACGCCCGACGGCGAGCTCGTCGAGCACGCCGGGCTGGAGCCGTTGTCGGCCACCGTCGCCAACGACATCGTGGTGGACGGGCGCGGCAACGCGTACGTGAACAGCCACGATGCGCCGATGGGCACGGTGGCGGCGCCGGGGCAGGCCGCGACCGGACGCATCTACCTCGTGCCCGCAGCGGGCCGTCCGCGCCTGGTCGCCGAGGATCTCGACTTCCCCAACGGCATGGCGGTGAGCGCGGACAACTCGACCCTGATCGTCGCGGAGTCCTACCGGCACCGGCTGACCGCCTTCACGATCAGCGAGGACGGCGACCTGGAGCAACGCCGCGTCTTCGCCCAACTGGAGGCGGGGCGTCCGCCGGACGGCATCAGCATCGACGTCGACGGTGCGGTGTGGGTCGCCGACGTCCCCAACCAGAGCTGTTCGCGCGTGGCCGAGGGCGGGACCGTCCTCGCGGAGCACGCGTTCGACCGTGGCGTGTTCGCGTGCATGCTCGGTGGGCCGGGCGGCGACACGCTGTTCGCGGTGGGCGCCCGCTGGCCGGGCGCGGCCGGTCTCGCGCAGTTCGAGGACTGGGACGGCACGGTGTGGTCGGTACCCGTCGGGGCTCCCCGCGCCGGGTGGCCGGGGAACTGAGCGAGCACGTCGCCTCGTCCTGTCTATGCCTAGGCAGGCTAGGTATAGTGGCGGCATGAACACGGACTTCCTGCGCGGACATCTCGAGGGCCTGCTGCTCGCCGTTCTTCGCGACGAGCCCGGCCACGGGTACGCGTTGACCCAGCGGCTGGCCGTGCGCAGCGGCGGCGAACTCACCGTGCCCGAGGGCTCGCTGTACCCCGCGCTGCAGCGACTGGAGCGGCGCGGGTTGGTGACCAGCAAGTGGGACCGCTCGGACGGGCGGCGTCGGCGGGTCTACCGCATAGCCGCGGCCGGGCGTCGTCAGGCGTCGGCCGCGGCGCGCGACTGGCAGCGTTTCTCCACGGCGGTGGACCGGGTGCTGGGCAGGCTGGCATGAGCGAGGTCGAGCGGTACCTGCAACAACTCGGCGCTGCCCTGCACGCGCGCGGCCGGGCGCGACGCCGCTTGCTGGCCGAGTGCCGCGAGCACCTGGTCGACGCCGGGGCGAGCCACAGCGAGCGCGAGGCGGTTCGCCGGTTCGGGTCAGCGACCGACCTCGCCGAGTCCTTCGACACCGAGATCGCGAGCCGCCGGGCGGCGCGCGCGACGCTGGGCGGCATCGTCGGCGTCCTCGCCGTGGGCACGTCCACGCTGGCGGTGGTGCACGCGGCCGATCCCACAGCGACGGCGATCATCGCGTGGGCGGTGGTCTTCTTCGGCGCCGCCCAGGCCGCCGCGGTGTGCGGCTTCCTCGCGGCGCTGCAGGCCCTGGCCATGCGCCACCGGCCGGCGACGCCGGCGGACGTCGTCCTGCTCTGCCGCCGCAACACCTCGGCGCTCGCGTTCTCGCTGACAGCTCTGTTCGCCGCGGGCGCCGCCGTCCCCGGCCAGGCCTCGGCCTGGGCGGTGCTGGGCGGCCCGGTGGTGGCCGTCCTGGCCGCGGTGTGGGTCGTGCGCGTCCGGGCACTGGCCCGCAGGCTCGAGGCCCGCCCGCACGTGCCCGTCCGCTCGCCGCTGGCCGATCTGCTGGCCGTCGCGCGTCAACCGGTGAGGGCGCACCGCGCCGACGAACTCTCCCCCCTGACCGCGCTGCTCGTCCCGGGGGTCGCCGTCGCCACCGTCGCCGCCTTCTGGTGGGGCCGTCTCGATCACGGAACCGTCGGGTCCTCGCTCGCGGCCGCGGCGATCGAGGCGGCGCTGACCGTCGCCGGCTTCCTGGTCCTGGGCCCCGTTCTCGGGTTGCGGTCGGCGCGCACCGTTTCGGCGCGGCCACGGCGCCACGGCGGGTAACCGGTCTAGTACCCGCTCGGGAAGGTCGGGCCGGGTGAATCCCGCGGGCCGTCGTGGTAGGCCGTCATCACCCGTTCGACGACGCTCGGGCCGGCCGGCGCCGGCCGTCTCCTCGCCCCCGCCCCCAGATGCAGCTCGCGCAGGTCGTCCATGAACGTCTCGCACAGCGCAGCGCCGCCGTCGATCAGAACCTGATTGCGGGCGGCGTACTCGGGCGACACGGGCAAATGCCGCACGCCCCAGTCACTGATCTGGATCAGGATCGGCACGAGCTGGATGGCCCGTTCGGTCAGGCTGTAGGTGATCTTCTGTTTGTGCGCCGAATCGTCCGACCTGGTCAGCATGCCGTTCGTGACGAGCGACTCGAGACGGTCAGCGAGGACCGCCGAGGAGATGCCCTCGGGTCCGGCGAGCAGTTCGCGGAAGTGCCGGGCGTTGGCGTACACGATGTCGCGGAGCACGAGCAACGTCCAACGGTCGCCGAAGATCTCCACCGACATGTTCACCGGGCACCGTGATCGCAGCTCCTTGCTCACGGCGATCCGCCTTCCGACCGGGGTTGCGTGCCTGCGTCGCCCATCGTAGTCTCAATCTACTTCATTTTACAGAGCGGTCTGAGATTCAGATCAGAGGCGACAACGGCGGCCCGAGCCGTCAACAGCGAGGAGACCTCGATGACCGACCAGAACCAGGACGACATCCGCACCCACGGCGAGCCGACTGCGCACCTGCACGCCGGTTTCAGCAGCCCGGGCGCCGAACCGACTCCGTGGGCGCACGTGGTTGACGTGCTCGACCGGGCCGAGATCTTCTGGATCTCCACCGTCCGTGCCGACGGGCGGCCGCATGTCACGCCGCTGCCCGCGATGTGGCTCGACCACGCGTTGCATTTCACGACCGGGCTGGAAGAGCAGAAGGGCCGCAACCTCACCCGCAATCCGGAATGCGTCCTGACGACGGGATCGAACTCCTACGAGCACGGTCTCGACGTCGTCGTCGAGGGCCGCGCCGAGCGGGTTCACGACCGGGCCACCTTGGAGTCCCTGGCGCAGATGTGGCAGACCCGCCTCGACTGGCCCTACGACGTCAACGACGAAGGGTTCCGCCACCGTTCGGACGGCCGCGCGCCCAACGTGGACGAGGGCTCGGTCCCCGTCTTCGCGGTACGACCGACGAAGATCCTGACCTTCAGCCGGGGCGACGCGTTCGTGCAGACCCGCTTCGAGTTCTGACCGGCCCGCCTACCGGGCCGCCAGCATCGTGACGACCGACGAAACGGTGTCGAAGTCCGGGACGAGCCGGGTCTTCATGAGCGCGAAGGAGACGCCACGGGCGGGGTCCGCGTAGGCGTAACTGCCGCCGCCACCCGGCCAGCCGAAGGCGACGACGTTGTCGTCGGCGGGTGCGCCGAGCCGGCCGATCGGGTAACCCAGTGCCATCCGTGCCGGGGTACCGAACACCTGATCGGTGCCCTCGAACGCGAGTGCGGACAGGCGCGCCAACCGGGCGGGGTCCACGAGCTCGCCCCGGAGCAGGGCGTCGAACATCGCGGCCAGGCCGTGCGCGGTGGCGGTGCAGACCGACGGTATGTCGGCGCGCAGGATCCCGGCGTCATTGCCGAAGTCGGCACTCGGCCGACTCTCCCACGGCGCGAGGATGGCCGCGTCGTCGGGCTCGGCGGGCGACGGGCACGCCTGCTGTCCCAGGCGAGCCAAAGCCGGCAGTGCTTCTCGCGGAGCAGCGAAGTACAGCTGCCCCTCGATTTCGAGTGGCGTCGTGATCCACTCACGCAGGAGCTCGCTCACCTGGCGGCCGGTCGCGCGGCGGGCCAGCTCGCCGACGAGGAAGCCGAACGTGTACGAGTGATAGCCCATGGCCGTGCCCGGTCGCCAGCGCGGCTCGGCGGCGGCCAACGACGCGCACACCCTCGACCAGTCGGGAAGCTCGTCCGGAGTGATGTCGCGCGGCATGGCCGGCAGGCCCACGGTGTGGGTCAGCACGTGCCGCAGGGTCGCCGTGGCCTTGCCGTGCGCAGCGAACTCCGGCCAGAGGTCGGCGATCGGGTTGTCGTAGTCGAGGACACCGCGCGCGACCAGCAGGTGCGCGAGCGTGGCCGTCACGTTCTTGCCGGTGGAGAACCCGAAGATCGGTGTGCGCGAGGTGAGTGGTCGCCCGGTGGCGGCATCGGCCGTGCCGGCCACCGCATCGACGATCAGCGCGCCGTCCCGATAGACCGCGACCTGCACACCGGACTCCGCGCCGCGGCCGACCAGATCGTCGAGCAGGCGCTGGATCTGTTCCTGCAACCGCCCGGGCCCTTCCGCTAGTGCTGTGCAACCGCCGCCCCGACCGTAGGACGTAGCGGTGGCAGAGTGCAAGCAGTCGGTTCGTGGCCGGCCGGCCCGCCCGTGCGCGTCAACGCAGCTGGTCGCGGCGTCGGGCCAGGTACGCCCGCTCGGCGGTGTTGCCGGCCAGCTCGACGGCTCGGTCGTAGGCCGCGCGGGCCTGTCGGCTGCGGCCCAGCCGGCGCAGCAGGTCGGCCCGCGTGGCGTGGTAGGCGTGATAGCCGACCAGCGCCCCGTCCAGCCGCTCGACGAGCGCCAGCGCCACGTCCGGCCCGTCGAGCTCGGCGAGCGCGATGGCCCGGTTGAGAGCAACGATCGGCGACGGGTCGAGGCGGACGAGTTGGTCGTAGAGGGCGAGGACCTGCGACCAGTCGGTGTCGCGTACGTCGCGGGCGCTGGTGTGCACGGCGTTGATCGCGGCGAGGAGCTCGTAGCGACCCGGACGTGCCCCGGCGGCGGCAGCGGCGAGCCGCTCGCGCACCAGCCGGTGCCCCTCGGCGATCAGCGCCGCGTCCCATGCGCCGCGGTCCTGCTCGGCCAGGGGGATCAGCTCCCCGGTGACCGACACCCGGGCCGGGCGGCGTGCCTCGGTGAGCAGCATCAGGCCCAGCAGCCCGGCCACCTCACCGTCGTCCGGCCGAAGGCTGCGGACCAGGCGGGTGAGCCGGATGGCCTCGGCGGTGAGGTCGGCCCGCACCGGGTCGGTGTCGGGACCGGTGGCCAGGTAACCCTCGTTGAAGACGAGGAAGAGCACGGCGAGCACCCCGGCGAGCCGGCCCGGAAGATCCTCCGTGGCCGGCACCCGGTAGGGGATGCCAGCCGCCTTGATCTTGGCCTTCGCCCGGGTGATCCGCTGCCCCAACGCGCTCTCCTGGACCAGGAAGGCGCGGGCGATCTCGGGCACGGTCAGCCCGCCGACCAGGCGCAGCGTCAGCGCCACGCGGGCGTCCATCGCCAGCGCCGGGTGGCAGCAGGTGAAGATCAGCCGCAACCGGTCGTCGTCGATGGCGCCGGGAGGCTCGGGTGGGGTGCTGTCGTGCAGCATCCGGGCCTCCTTGTGCTTGTCGTCGCGCTTGGTCTCGCGCCGGATCCGGTCGATGGCCTTGCGGTTCGCGGTGGTGGTCAGCCAGGCGCCGGGGTTCGGCGGCAGGCCGTCGGCGGGCCACCGCTCGACGGCGGTCGCGAACGCCTCGGCCGCGGCCTCCTCGGCGACGTCGAGATCGTTGAAACGCCTGGTCAGGGCGGCCACCACCCGGGCCCACTCCTCGTGGTGCACCCGGGTGATCGCCTGCTCGACGTCGTTCACCGGAAGGGCCGCACCTCGATCTTGCGGTCGCAGACCTTCGACGCCTCGGTGGCGAGCTCGAGCGCCACGTCCAGATCGGGGGCCTCCCACACCCAGACGCCGGCGAGGTACTCCTTCGACTCGACGAACGGCCCGTCGCTGAAGACCGCCTGCTCGCCGCGGTTGTCGATGACGGTGGCCGCGCTGGTGTCGGCGAGTCCGCCCGCGAATACCCAGTAGCCCTCGGCGATCAGGCGTTCGTTGAACGTGCTGATGGCGGGCTCCCGGTCCGCGCTACCGGGATTGATCTTGTCGTCGATCACGGAAACCAGGTACTGCATCTGAAGATCGCCTCCTGTGGGTCGGACCGTGTGGTGTGCCGGTCAGGGCCTTCCGGCCGCTGCTCCTGCAGGCCCCTCGTGGGCGGCCGCACCCTTACTACGAATAGCACCGCCCCGATCCGACACCGTGTCCTCGACGGCCACCGGGGTGGCCGCCGAGGACGACCCAGAGCACGGCGAGAGCCGCCGCCACCAGAGTGATGACCGCCGCTGCCGCGAGCGGCACCGTCAAGACGGCCACAACGATCACGGCCATGACGAAGACGGCGGCTTGCAGAAAGCGGATCACGAGCTCTTGCACGCCGGGAGCATCGCACGGTGCCCGGCAGCCGCGAGACGTAAGTGGGGAGCGACGGAGCACACCGACGAAGCCGCGGCAGCAGCGGTGGTCGGGCCCGACTGCTGTCGGCGGCATGAGCGTGCTCGCCTACCCTGGGGGCGTGACGACCGCGAGCATCGCCGAAGTCCTCGACCGCGCCGCCGACGGTGGCCGGATCACTCCGGCCGAGGCCCTGCGGCTCTACACCGACGCACCTCTGCATCCGCTGGGCCGGGCCGCCGACACTGTGCGCCGCCGCCGCTACCCCGACGGGATCGCCACCTACATCATCGACCGCAACATCAACTACACCAACGTGTGCGTCACCGCGTGCAAGTTCTGCGCCTTCTACCGGTCGCCGAAGCACGAGGAGGGCTGGACGCACCCGCTCGAGGAGATCCTGCGCCGCTGCGGCGAGGCGGTCGACCTCGGCGCCACCCAGATCATGTTGCAGGGCGGCCACTCCCCCGACCTCGGCATCGAGTGGTACGAGCAGACCTTCGCCGCGATCAAGTCCGCGTACCCGCAGCTGGTGCTGCACTCGCTGGGTGCCTCCGAAGTGGTGCACATCGGCCGCACGTCCGGGCTGACGCACGCTGCGGTGATCGAGCGGCTGCGCGAAGCCGGGCTCGACTCGTTCGCCGGCGCCGGCGCCGAGATCCTCGTGGACCGCCCGCGCACCGCGATCGCCCCGCTCAAGGAGCCCGGGCACGTCTGGCTCGAGGTGATGGAGACCGCCCACGGTCTCGGCCTCGAGTCCACCGCCACCTTCATGATGGGCACGGGCGAGACGAACGCCGAGCGCATCGAGCACCTGCGCATGATCCGCGACGTCCAGGACCGGACCGGCGGCTTCCGCTCCTTCATCCCGTGGACCTACCAGGCCGAGAACAACCACCTCAAGGGCCGCACCCAGGCCACCAGCCTGGAGTACCTGCGCATGGTGGCCGTGGCCCGGCTGTTCTTCGACAACGTCAACCACCTGCAGGGCTCGTGGTTGACCACCGGCAAGGACATCGGCCAGCTCACCCTGCACTTCGGCGCCGACGACCTCGGTTCGGTGATGCTGGAGGAGAACGTCGTCTCCTCGGCGGGGGCCCGGCACCGCTCCAACCGCACCGAACTGATCGAGCTCATCCGCGGTGCGGGACGCATTCCGGCCCAGCGGGACACGCTCTACCGGCACCTTGCCGTGCACCGTGACCCGGCGCAGGACCCGGTCGACGAGCGCGTCCACTCGCACTTCAGCTCCACCGCTCTGACGCTGCAGCCGGCCGGCTGAGCCGGACCGACAGCGGCCCGGCCGACGTAGGTCGCTGCGACGACGTGTTTGGGTAACCTGCCTCGATGTCCACCGTGGTCGCGCTGCCGTTCGGAGTGGCGTCCGCGGTCGTCTACGGCGCGTCCATCGTCCTGCAGCACCGCACGGCCCAGGCGCACGCGGGCGAGGGCGGCGAGGAGAGCGCCTCCGGCCTGCTGAAGATGGCCCGCAACCCCGTCTTCCTGATCGCACTGGCCGGCGATTTCATCGGCTTCCTGCTGCAGATCACCGCGCTGTCCATCGGCAAGGTGGTGGTCATCCAGCCGCTGGTGGTGCTGATGCTGCCGGTCTCCCTCGCCGTCAGTTACTTCCTGGGCGGGCACAAGCCGCAGTTCGGTGATTACCTGGGCGTACTCGGCGTTCTGGGCGGCCTGGCGGCGTTCCTCGTCCTGATCGGCAAGCCCGGTCACGAGCGTGTGCCGCACTCGCGCTACATGGCACTGGCGATCCTGATCGTGCTGGTCGGCGGGGTGGTGCTGGCCCTTGTCGTGACCGGGCGGAACAAGACCATCCGCGGCGCGATGTACGGCGGTGTGGCCGGCATGTACTTCGGCACCCTGGCCGTGATGGTCGACGCCGCGTCCGACCGGGTGGGCCACGGCGGCCTGGGCGCGCTGTTCACCAGCGCGCGCGGTCTCGTCCCGCTCGGCGGCATCCTCGTGTGCGGCGCGGGCGGCATCCTGCTCACCCAGCTGTCGTTCCAGGTCGGGGCGCTCGGGGCCACCCTGCCGGCGAACCTCGCGACCGACCCGGTGACCGGGGTGCTGCTCGGCGCGGTGTTGCTGCACGAGCACATCCCGCTCTCGGCCGGGCACCTGGTGCTCTACACGCTGTGCCTGGCGGCGGTGGTGGCCGGCGCCATCCGGCTCGCCGACCCCGATCGGGACCGGACGAGCCGGACGCCGCCGGCCGGCTGAGTCACCCGAGGCGCCCGGTCGTGGCGCTGTTCGGTGGCCGACATCCGCCCCGACACCCGCGCCGACCTCCGGCGCCGGTCAGCTCCGTCGTGTTTGACTCAGGCCCTGCCGGTCCGGGTGAGGGGCTGGGCCGGCGCGGGAGGCAAGCGGATGACGCGTGTGCGCACGGTCCGCTGTGAGTGCTGCGGCCTCGACCAGGATGTCTACGTCGCGAACGGGGTCGCCGCGACGACCAGGTGCGAGCCCTGCCGGACGCATTCCGGCACGGCACCCGAGCAGGTCGTGCGGCGCGAGGCGACGCACTCGGCGATGTTCCGCGGTGCCGTGGCCGAGGCCGAGGACGCCGCCTTCCTGGCGTACGGCGAGCGGGACTTCTACCGCGACCAGCTCACCGTCACCACGGCCGACCGGCGCGTGCTCGGTCAGGCGCTGGTCGGCGTCCACGAACTGCACCACTACCGCGGCAACTCCTGCTGTTGCGGGCTGACCGACTGCCCCGTCGCCGACGTGGTCGGCTCGCCGTCCGTCGCGCGGCTGATCGGTACCTACGACGAGGAGATGCAGACGCTGCGCGCGCTGCATCGCGCCAACCCCGGCGCGGTCGGCGCGGTGTGGGACGAGATCGACGTGACCCTCGTGTATCCCGGCGGCGTGACGCGCGCGGCGATCGTCGGCCGCCACCGCGCCGTCGGGTGAACCCCGGACCCGGTGCGAGACTGGCGGGGTGACCCGGGCTTCGCTGGACAAGCAGCCGCGTGACGTGGCGCGCATGTTCGACGGCGTCGCCCGCCGCTACGACCTGACCAACACCGTGTTGTCCTTCGCGCAGGACCGCCGCTGGCGCAAGCGCACCCGCCAGTGCCTCGAGTTGCGCCCCGGCCAGCGCGTGCTGGACCTTGCCGCCGGCACCGGGGTGTCGACGGTGGAGCTCGCCCGCAGCGGCGCCGGCGCCGTCGCCTGCGACTTCTCGCTCGGCATGCTGCGCGCCGGCCGGGCACACCGCCGCCGCCGCGGCCGGGTGCCGTTCGTGGCCGGCGACGCCACCGCGCTGCCCTTCGCCGACGCCGCGTTCGACGCCGTCGTGATCAGCTTCGGGCTGCGCAACGTCTCCGACGTGCCCGGTGCGCTGGCCGAGATGGCGCGCGTGGTGCGCCCGGGCGGGCGCCTGGTCGTGTGCGAGTTCAGCCGGCCCACCTGGCGCCCGTTCCGCGCGCTGTACCTGAACTACCTGATGCGGGCCTTGCCGGCGCTCGCCCGGCGCGTCTCCTCCAACGGCGAGGCCTACGTCTATCTGGCCGAGTCGATCCGCGCGTGGCCCGCGCAGGCCGAGCTGGCCGCCACGGTGGCGGCGAACGGCTGGACCGACGTGCGCTACCGCAACCTCACCGGCGGCATCGTCGCGTTGCACCTCGCGACCCGGGGCGGGGCACCTGAACGCACCGGTTAGCACCCCCACCCACCGGGTACGTCCGAACTGAAGGGCGGCCGGTCCGCCCGGATACCACCCGATTCGGATGTGGAGGAATGATGGACGACACGGACATCACGAGCGGTGACGGCGGCGCCGACGGCGCGGCGGACGCGGGCGGCGACGGCGGCGCGGGACACGGCGACGGCGGCGCGGACGGTTCGGCGGGCACCGGCGACGGCGGCGCGGACGGCGGCGCCCAGCCCGGCCCCGAGGGCCCGGCCGACGGCGGCGGTGACGGTGGAGCCGACAGCGGCACCGGCGACGGCGGCGCGGACGGCGGCGCCCAGCCCGGCCCCGAGGGCCCGGCCGACAGCGGCGCGGGCGGCGACGGCGGGGCCGACGGCAGCGCGGACCGCGGTGCCTGATCGGCTCGACGACGACCCGGCCGGGCCCGATGGGACCCGGCCGGCCGGTGGCGCAGGGGAGTCCGCCCTCGGGCGGTGCATCTCCTGCGCCACCGCCGATTTCGCCGCAGAGCACTGGGGTCGCGCCCCGCTGCTGACCCGCGCGGCCGACCTCGCCGCGGGCGGCGGCCGCGGCTTCGACGACCTGCTCGACGCCGGTGCGGTCGACGAGCTCATGTCGACGCGTGGCCTGCGCACCCCGTTCCTGCGGATGGCCAAGGAAGGCACGGTGCTGCCCGCCGGTCGGTTCACCCGCGGCGGCGGGGCGGGGGCCGGTATCGCCGACCAGGCCGCCGACGACAAGGTGCTGGCCACGATGGCCGACGGCGCCACACTCGTGCTGCAGGCCCTGCACCGCAGCTGGCCACCGCTGGTCGACTTCGGTGCCCGGCTGGCCGACGAGCTCGGGCACCCCGTGCAGATCAACGCCTACATCACCCCGCCGCAGAACCAGGGCTTCGCGCCGCACTACGACGTGCACGACGTGTTCGTGCTGCAGGTGGCCGGGCGCAAGCGGTGGACCATCCACGCCCCGGTGGTCACCGACCCGCTGGACAACCAGCAGTGGGACAAGCGCAAGGACCAGGTGCAGGCCCGCGCCGCCGAGGAGCCGCTGATCGACGTCGTGCTCGAGCCGGGCGACGCGCTGTACCTGCCGCGCGGCACGATCCACGCCGCGCAGGCGCAGGGCGAGACCTCGATCCACCTGACCGTGGGCGTGCATCCGGTCACCCGCTACCAGCTGGCCCGGCACCTGCTCGACATCGCGCAGGACGACCCGCAGCTGCGCACCTCGCTGCCGATGGGCGTCGACCTGTCCGACCCGGCCGTGCTGGCCGACCAGCTGGCGGCCACGGTCGAGCAGCTGCGGGCCCGGCTCGTCGGCATCGACGCGGCGCAGGTGGCCCGGCTGGTCGGTACGGACCTCATGACGCGAACCCGGCCCGAACCGATCGGCCCGCTGCGCCAGCTCGTCGCCGCCGACAGCGTCCACGCCGACACCTCCGTGCGGCTGCGCGCGGCGCTGCGGCTGCGGGTCGAGACCGGCGCCGACGAGGTGCGTCTCGTCCTGCTCGACCGCACGGTCACCGTCCCGGCCGAGGCCGGCGACGCCCTCAAGGTGCTGCTCGCGGGCACCCCGGTGAGCCCGGCCGACCTGCCGGGCCTCGAGCCGGACTCGCAGCTCACGCTGGTGCGCCGGCTCCTGCGCGAGGGCGTTATCGTCCCAGCGTGAGCGACGCGCATTCGCAGCCGCGGCCGCGCGAGACGCTCGACCGGTGCGCGCTGCGCGCACAGCTGCGCGGGGACCCGATGCTCGGCACGGCGTTCCCGGCCGCCCGGCTGCTGCTGGTCGAGCAGCCCGGTCCCTGGGGACGCGGCGGCCTGCGCGACTCGCGGTTCGGCGCCGCCGTGGCCGCCACGCTCGAGGCCCGGGCCGCAGCCGAGGGTGTCCGGGTGGAGGCGATCCGCCGGCCCGGGCGCACGCCGCGCGGTGCCGTGTTGCGCTGGGGCCTGGCCGACACCCGCGACGGCCGGGTGCGGTTGACGTGGGGGCGCTACACCGACCCGAGCGGGCTGCTCGAGCTGCCCCTCGACGGCTCCGCGGGCGACCCCGACCCGCAGCCGGTCTACCTGGTGTGCGCGCACAGCAAGCACGACACGTGCTGCGCCCTGCGCGGGCGCCCGGTCGCCGCGGCCCTCGCGGCCCTGCGGCCCGAGCGGGTGTGGGAGTGCAGCCACCTGGGCGGTGACCGCTTCGCCGCCAACGTGCTCGTCCTGCCCGCCGGCCTGCTCTACGGGCGGGTGCTGCCCTTCGCCGCCGAGGAGTTCGTCGCCGCCGCGGAGGCCGACGAGGTGATCGGCGCGCTGCTGCGCGGCCGGGTCGGGCTGGCCCCGGCGGCGCAGGCGGCGCTGGCCTTCGCCCACGAGCACCTGGCGCTGCGCCGGCGCGCCGACCTGCGCGTCGAGTCGATCGGCGCCGTCGCGGACGGTGCGGCGACCGTCCGGCTCGCCGGACCGCACGGACAGGTCGACGTGACGGTCCGGGTCGAGCCGGTCGAGGCCGACGGGTTGACCTGTCACAACCCGCGGCCGGGACGCTACCTCGCGTACCGGCCGGTGGCGATCACGCCGGTTCCGGCCTGACCTGCTTGTCGCTGTCCGCGCTCTGCGCCTCGTCGGCGCTGCCGTGACCGGAGTCGGCCAGCCGTCGGCGGGACCGTTCGATCTCCGCCTCCGCCTCGGCCCGCCCCACCCAGTTGGCGCCCTCGACGCTCTTGCCCGGCTCGAGCACCTTGTAGACCTCGAAGAAATGCTGGATCTCCAGCCGGTCGAACTCGGGCAGGTGGTGGATGTCGCGCAGGTGCTCCAGGCGCGGGTCGGTCGAGGGCACGGCGAGCACCTTGTCGTCGCCGCCCTTCTCGTCGGTCATCCGGAACATCCCGATCGCGCGGCACCGCACGAGCACCCCGGGGAACAGCGGGTCGCCCTGCAGCAGCACCAGCGCGTCGAGCGGGTCACCGTCCTCGCCGAGGGTGTCCTCGATGTAGCCGTAGTCGGCCGGGTACTGGGTCGAGGTGAACAGCGTGCGGTCGAGGCGCATGCGTCCCGACTCGTGGTCGATCTCGTACTTGTTGCGGCTGCCGCGCGGGATCTCGATCAGCACGTCGAATTCCACGGATGCACTCCTCGAGGGTCGCGGGGTGTGCGCCACGGCCGGCTCGGTGCCCCTGGCCGCACTGCCCGACACCCTAGTCTGGCCGACGTGGGCAGGGCAGCGGTCGTCGGCGCCGGCGCTGCGGTCCTGATCACGGTGGCCGCCGCCGGTGCGGCGGCGGGCGGGTACGCGCTCACCGCCGCCGCGCGGGGCCCGGCACCGGTGCGCCGCTCCGCACCCACGCCGGCCGCCGTGTCCGCGGCCGGGCGGGCGCCGGCCGCGCAACGGGTACCCGAGCCCGGCCGGCCGCCGGCCCCGGCGGCGGTGGCCCGGGCGCTGCGCCCGGGACTGCGCGCGGGGGCGTTCGGCGGCGACCTGCGCGCGCAGGTGCTGAACCTGTCGACCGGCTCCGTCCTGTACAGCGCGCGCCCGAGCACCCCGGTGGCCCCCGCCTCGACGGCCAAGCTGCTGACCGCCGCCGCCCTGCTGTCGGCGCGCTCACCGGCCGACCGGCTGACCACCACCCTGCGCGCTGCGCCCGGCGGCGTGCTCGTGCTCGTGGGCGGCGGCGACCCGACCCTCAGCGCCGCCGCCGCCGGCCGGGCCACCCGCTACCCGCACGCCGCGCGGATCAGCGACCTCGCGGGCCAGGTACGCCGGGCCGGCGTACCCGTGCGCCGCGTGGTCGTCGACGACAGCCTGTTCACCGGCGCGACCGTGTCGCCGTACTGGGCGCACGAGGATGTGCCGTCGGACTACGGGAGCGCGATCACCGCGGTGCTGGCCGACGGCGGCCGGGCCACCCCCGACGCCGTCGTGCGCAGCGCCGCTCCCGATCTCGACGCCGGCCACGCCCTGGCCGCGGCGCTCGGCCGGCCCGACCTGTCGGTGACCCGCGGGTCCGCCCCGGCCGCGGCGCGCACGGTGGCCACCGTCCGCTCGGCGCAGCTGTCGGACCTGATCGAGCAGATGCTGCACTACTCCGACAACGTCATCGCCGAGTGTCTCGGCCGCCAGGTGGCCCTCGTCGACCACCGCTCACCCACGTTCGCGGGCGCCGCCGCCGGCATCCGCGACCTGGTGCGTGCGCGCGCAGGTGTCGACCCCGGGGGCCGGATGGTCGACGCCAGCGGACTGGCGCCCCGTGACAGGTTGGCGCCCGGCACCCTGACCGCGGTCCTGCGCGCAGCGAACCGTCAAACCCGGTTGCGCGATGTGCTGACAGGTATGGCGGTAGGCGGCTGGTCGGGCACGCTCGGCGGGCGCTACCTGTCAGGCTCGGCCCGCGCGGCCGCCGGCCTGGTCCGGGCCAAGACCGGCACGCTGACCGGCCTGTCGGCGCTCGCCGGCGTCGTGCGCACCCGGTCCGGTGCGCTGCTCGCCTTCGACCTCGTGACGGCGCGGGCCGGGGACACCCAGGCCGCGGAGGCCGCCCTCGACGACCTGGTCGGCCGGCTCGCCGCCTGCCGCTGCTGAGGGCAGGACGCCGACCGTGATCCGGTCACGTCGCCGTCCCCGCCGCGACCGTTACCATCGAGCCGCCTGCGGGCGACGGCGGCACCAGGGCGGCAACAGCAGCGGCGGCGGGCACCGTGCGCCGCCGGCGTCGGGCCGGGGAACGCGCCGACGACCGCCGCGGGGCCGCCCGCTAGGCGCCGACACCGGAAGGAAGTGCCACGTGATTCGCAGGTTCGCGCTGCTGTTGCTCGCCGCGCTGACGGTGCTGGCCGGGTGCACGACGTCCTCCAGTGGCGGCAAGCACGCCACGAAGCCCGCATCCTCGGCTCCGGCGCCGGCCGCGACATCATCGTCGGGCACGCCCACCCGGATCACCCAGCCGACGTCGGTGCCCGCCTCCGTGCCCAACCGAACCGGGGTCATCACCGGGCGGTTGGTCGCGCTGACCTCGTGCCAGGCCGTCGCCGGCGGCTGGCAGGCGCAGGGCACGGCCAAGGGCGGCTCGAGCAGGAAGACGACGTACACGATCACCGTCTTCTTCACGACCGACCGGGCCACGGTCCAGGCCTTCGGCCAGACGAAGGTCACGGTGACCAAGGGCAGGTCCACGAAGTGGACCGTCACCGAGAGGTTCAAGGCCGCGCCGAAGACGGTGTGCGTGCTGCGCGGAGCGGGCTGAGCCGGTTCCAGGTCGCCGCGACCCTGTCCGCAGCTGCCGGATTCATCATGATCGGCCGGCCGGTCGGTAGCGTGTGGCGACATGACATCGCTCATCGACTGGGAGGTTGCGGCGCGGTCGGCGAAACGCCTGCGGCCCGCCTCGCCCTCGGTGTCACGTCGCGAGGCCGACGACGTCGTGGGCGAGCTCTACCGGTCCGCGGCCACGGCCGCCGACCACGTGGCCGACCTCACCCGCCTGCGCGAACCTCCCGTCACCGCGATCACCCGGGTGATCGACCGGGCGGCGTGGATCGACACGAACGCCGGCGGCATGCGCACGATCATGGACCCGGTCGTCGCGCGGCTGACCGAGCAGAACCCGGTCGGCAAGATCGCCGAGCGGGTGGGCGGCCGGTTCACGGGCCTGCAGGTCGGCGTCGTGCTCGGCTTCCTGTCGGGCAAGGTGCTGGGCCAGTTCGAGTTCTTCGACCGGCCGGGCGGCCAGTTGCTGCTCGTGGCGCCGAACCTGGTGGCCGTCGAGCGGCAGCTCAAGGTCGACCCGCACGACTTCCGGCTGTGGGTGTGCCTGCACGAGGTCACCCACCGCGTGCAGTTCACCGCCGTGCCCTGGCTGCGCCAGCACATGCTCGACGAGGTGGCGGCCCTCAGCGCCACCGTCGACACCGACCCGGCCGAGCTGCGCCGCCGGCTCACCGGGGCGGTGGGCGAGCTGGCCAACGTGGTGCGCGGCCGCGGTGACGGCGCCGGGCTGCTGTCGGTGCTGGCCACGCCCGAACAGCGCGCGGTGCTCGAGCGGGTCACCGCGTTCATGTCCCTGGTCGAGGGGCACGCCGAGTACGTCATGAACGCCGTCGACCGGGCGGTCATCCCGACCCAGCAGGTGATCGAGGCCCGGTTCGCGAGCCGGCGGCGGCGCGGGGGCAACCCGCTCGACCGGTTGCTGCGCCGGCTGCTCGGCATGGAGGCCAAGACCCGCCAGTACGTCGACGGGTCGGCCTTCGTGCGCACCGTGGTCGAGCGCATCGGCGTCGACGACTTCAACGCCATCTGGACCTCCCCGCACACGCTGCCCACCAAGGACGAGATCGCCGACCCGGGCCGCTGGATCGCCCGCGTCCACGCCTGACGGGCGCGGGATGGGGCCGGCGCCCGCCGTCGCCGAGGTGCGGCGGGCCGTGCGGGAGGTGCTCGACGGCGACCGCGTGCTGGTCGCCTGCTCGGGCGGCGCCGACTCGGTGGCCCTCGCCGCCGCCGTCGCCTTCGAGGCACCGCGCGCGGGCGTCCCGGCGGGGCTGGTCACCGTCGACCACGGCCTGCAGGAGGGCTCGGCCCGGCAGGCCGCCGCCGTGGCCGCCCTCGGGCACGAGCTCGGCCTCGACCCGGTGGAGATCGTGCCCGTGGACGTCGGCGGCGCCGGCGGCCCCGAGGCCGCCGCCCGCGCGGCCCGCTACGCCGCGCTCGACGGCGTCGCCGACGCGCTGCAGGCCTGCGTGCTGCTCGGGCACACCCTCGACGACCAGGCCGAGACCGTCCTGCTCGGCCTCGGCCGCGGGTCCGGACCGCGCTCGCTGGCCGGGATGCCGGCCCGGGTCGGGCGCTACCGCCGCCCGCTGCTGCACCTGCGCCGCGCCACCACCGAGGCCGCCTGCGCGGCGCTCGGCCTGCCGGTGTGGCAGGACCCGCACAACGCCGACCCGGCGTTCGCTCGCGTGCGGCTGCGCCGTGACGTCCTGCCCCGGCTGGAGGCGGCGCTGCAGGGCGGCGTGGCCGAGGCCCTCGCCCGCACCGCCGACCTGCTGCACGACGACCTGGACGCCCTCGACGCCTGGGCCGCCGCCGCCCTGCGCGACCTGTCCCCTGGTGTGGCTACGGACGGCGCCGATTTCACGACCACAACGGGGGACAAGTGGCTGGAGGTGGCGCGGCTGGGCGAGCTGCCGAGGGCGGTGCGCACCCGGGTGCTGCGGCGCTGGGCCGCGGCCGGCGGCGCCGGGCCGCTCAGCGCCGAGCGCACCGCCGCCCTCGACGAACTGGTCACCGACTGGCACGGGCAGGGCCCGGTCGACCTACCCGGCCCGGTGGCCGTGCGCCGCACGTCTGGGACACTGGTGGTGATTCCGGCGCCGTCCGCGTCGCCGGGCCCCCCGCCTATTCCGCCCGCGCCCGAGGAGTGACGTGTCGCAGCTCGACGCCGACATCGACGAGATCCTCATCGCCGAGCCCGTGATCCGGGACAGGATCGCCACCCTGGCCAAGGAGATCGACGCCGACTACGCCGACCGCGAGCCGACGCTGGTCGGCGTGCTCAAGGGCGCGGCGATGTTCATGTCCGACCTCGCCCGGGCCCTGGAACGGCCGTCGACGATGGAGTTCATGGCCGTCAGCTCCTACGGCAGCGGCACCCAGAGCTCCGGGGTCGTGCGCATCCTCAAGGACCTCGACCGCGACATCGCCGGCGAGCACGTGCTCATCGTCGAGGACATCATCGACTCCGGGCTCACGCTGTCCTGGCTGCTGAAGAACCTCAGCAGCCGCAACCCGGCGTCCATCTCGATCGTCACGCTGCTGCGCAAACCCGACGCGGTGAAGGTGCAGATCGATGTGAATTACGTGGGTTTCGACATCCCGAACGAGTTCGTCGTCGGCTACGGCCTCGACTACGCGGAGCGTTACCGTGACCTGCCCTACATCGGGCGGCTCAAGCCCGCTGTTTACGGGGGATGAGTGACGTTCGCGCCGGGGTCGCGCGGCGCAGCGCCGTGTACCGTCGGGGGTTCAGGAGTGGCCCGTCTGGAAGGAACGCGAGCGCCTCGTCGTTCGTGATAACGATATGAATCGCAAGCGCATCGTCCGTTCGTGGTGGCTGTGGGGCCTGGTGGTCCTGTTCGTCATCTTCTTCCTGCCCAGCCTGCTCTCCGGCGGAAGCGACTACCACGGCGTCAGCACCTCCGATGCGCTGTCCCAGATCAGCTCCGGCAAGGTCGAGAAGGCCGTCGTCCAGGACAAGGAGCAGACGCTCCAGCTCAATCTGAAGAGCAAGTTCGACGGCAAGTACACCAAGATCAGCACCCAGTACCCGTCCGGCTCGTCCGACGAGATCTACGCGGCGCTGCAGAAGGCCAGCAGCGGCAACGGCAAGACCGAGTGGCGCACGAAGGTCTCCCACGAGAACACCTGGCTGTCGCTGCTCGTCAGCCTGCTGCCCATCCTGCTCATCGTCGGCGTGCTGTTCTTCGTGATGAGTCAGGTGCAGGGCGGCGGCAACCGGGTCATGAGCTTCGGCAAGAGCAAGGCGAAGCTCGTCAACAAGGACACCCCGAAGACCACCTTCGGCGACGTCGCCGGGGCCGACGAGGCCATCGAGGAACTCGACGAGATCAAGGAGTTCCTGGCCAATCCGGCCAAGTTCCAGGCGATCGGCGCGAAGATCCCCAAGGGCGTGCTGCTCTACGGCCCGCCCGGCACCGGCAAGACGCTGCTCGCGCGGGCGGTCGCGGGCGAGGCCGGCGTGCCGTTCTTCTCGATCTCCGGCTCCGACTTCGTCGAGATGTTCGTCGGCGTCGGCGCCTCCCGGGTGCGCGACCTGTTCGAGCAGGCCAAGGCCAACGCGCCGGCCATCATCTTCGTCGACGAGATCGACGCCGTCGGCCGCCATCGCGGCGCCGGCATGGGCGGCGGCCACGACGAGCGCGAGCAGACCCTGAACCAGATGCTCGTCGAGATGGACGGCTTCGACGTCAAGGGCGGGGTCATCATGATCGCCGCCACCAACCGTCCCGACATCCTCGACCCGGCGCTGCTGCGCCCGGGCCGCTTCGACCGGCAGATCGCGATCGGCCCGCCCGACGTCATCGGCCGGGAGGCCGTGCTGAAGGTGCACGCGAAGGGCAAGCCGTTCGCGGCCGACGTCGACCTCAGCGTCATCGCCCGGCGTACCCCCGGCTTCACCGGTGCCGACCTGGCCAACGTCGTCAACGAGGCCGCCCTGCTCACCGCCCGCAACAACGGGCGGCTGATCACCGGGCTCGCGCTCGAGGAGTCCATCGATCGCGTCATCGCCGGGCCCGAACGCAAGACCCGGGCGATGAGCGACAAGGAGAAGCGGGTCACCGCCTATCACGAGGCCGGGCACGCGCTCACGGCGTGGGCCATGCCCAACCTCGACCCGGTGCACAAGGTGACGATCCTGCCGCGCGGGCGCTCGCTCGGGCACACGCTCGTCCTGCCGCTGGAGGACCGTTACACCCAGACCCGCGCGGAGATCCTCGACCAGCTCGTCTACGCCCTCGGCGGCCGGGCGGCGGAGGAACTCGTCTTCCACGAGCCCACCACCGGCGCGTCCAACGACATCGAGAAGGCCACGAAGCTGGCCCGGTCGATGGTCACCGAGTACGGCATGTCGACCAAGCTCGGCGCCGTCAAGTACGGCACCGGTGACGCCGAGCCGTTCATGGGCCGCGACTACGGCAACCAGCGTGATTACTCCGAGGACATCGCCGCGGACATCGACGCCGAGGTGCGCGACCTCATCGAGGGCGCGCACGACGAGGCGTGGGAGATCCTGCAGCAGCACCGCGACGCGCTCGACGCGATGGTGCTGGAGCTGGTCGAGAAGGAGACGCTGGCCAAGGACGACCTCGAGCGCATCCTGGCGCCGGTGACCAAGCGTCCCCCGCACAACGCCTTCACCGCCTTCGGCAAGCGCACGCCCAGTGACCGGCCGCCGGTCGAGATCCCGCCGTCGCTGCGCAAGCCCGCGCCCTCGGGCGCGAACGGGGCCAACGGCCACGGTGAGCCCAACGGCAACGGCCACGCCCAACCCGGGGTCACCCCCGAGCCGACCGCGCCGCAGCCGCCCGTCCCGGGCTACGGCACTCCGCAGTACGGCGGCCCGCAGTACGGGGGTCCGCAGTACGGCGGCCCGCAGTACGGCGCGCCCTCGCCGGGCGGCTACCCTCCGCCGGGTGGGTACCCGCCCCCCGGCGGCGAAGGCTGAGCCGGGATTGACCGACGCCGCCGCGCACGTCGACCTGGTGCGGGCCGAGGCCGCGGTGCGTGAGCTGCTCATCGCGGTCGGCGAGAACCCCGACCGCGAAGGCCTGCGACGCACCCCGGAGCGGGTGGCCCGCGCCTACGCGGAGGTGTTCGCCGGGTTGCACGTCGACCCGGGGGCCGTGCTGCAGACCACCTTCGACGAGAACCACGACGAGCTGGTCCTGGTCAAGGACATCCCGCTCTACTCCACCTGCGAGCACCACCTCGTGCCGTGGCACGGCTCGGCCGCGGTCGGTTACATCCCGGGTGAGGACGGGCGGATCACCGGGCTGTCCAAGCTCGCCCGGCTGGTCGACCTCTACGCCCGCCGACCGCAGGTGCAGGAGCGGCTCACCAGCCAGGTGGCCGACGCGCTGGTCGAGCGCCTCGAGCCGCGTGGGGTCATCGTGGTCGTGCAGGCCGAGCACCTGTGCATGGCCATGCGCGGGGTGCGCAAGCCCGGCACCACCACCGTCACGTCCGCGGTGCGGGGCACCTTCAAGGCCGACTCGCGGACCCGCGCGGAAGCACTCGACCTGATCCTGGGCCGCAGATGACCGCGCCGCCCGGCGCTCCGGTCGGTGTCCCGACCCGCACCGACCGGATCTGCGTGGTCGGCATCCTCAACGTCACCCCCGATTCGTTCTCCGACGGTGGCCGGTGGTCCGGCGTCGACGAGGCAGTCGCGCACGGGTTGGCCATGTACGCCCAGGGTGCGGATCTCGTCGACGTCGGCGGTGAGTCGACGCGCCCCGGTGCCCAGCGGGTGGCCGCCGAGGAGGAGCTGCGCCGCATCACCCCGGTGATCGCCGAGCTGGCCGCGCACGGCGTGCCCATGTCGGTGGACACCTACCGGGCCGAGGTGGCCGAGCGGGCGCTCGCGGCCGGGGTGAGCGTCGTCAACGACGTGTCGGGCGGCCTGGCCGACCCGGCGATGGTCGCGGTCGTGCGCGACGCCGGCTGCCCCTGGGTCCTCATGCACTGGCGCGGGCACAGCGAGCGGATGCGCGACCTGGCCGACTACGACGACGCCGTGCGCGACGTGCGCGCCGAGCTGGACCAGCGCGTCGACGCCGCGGTCAGCGCCGGTGTCGACCCCGCGCAGCTGGTCATCGACCCCGGCCTCGGCTTCGCCAAGAAGGCCCCGCACGACTGGGCGCTGCTGAACGCGTTGGAGGTGTTCGTCGGCACCGGCCTGCCGGTGCTCGTCGGCGCGTCGCGCAAGTCGTTCCTCGGCCGGCTGCTGGCCGGCCCCGACGGCGGTGCCCGCCCGACCGACGGGCGCGCCGACGCCACCGTCGCCGTCACCGCCCACTGCGCCGCGCAGGGCGTGTGGGGCGTGCGGGTCCACGACGTGCGCCCCTCCGTCGACGCCGCCCTCACCGTCGCCGCGATCCGGTCCGCCCGATGACCTTCTTGCACGCCGGTACGACCACTTTTCGGCGCCGAAACCGGTCGTACGGAGCTGAGACAAGGGACGCCGGGTGAGCGAGGGGATCGACGAGATCGCGCTGACGGGGCTGCGGGTCCGGGGGCGGCACGGCGTGCTCGACCACGAGCGGCGCGACGGCCAGGACTTCGTCGTCGACGCGGTGCTCGAGGTGTCGACGGCGGCCGCCGCGGCCTCGGACGAGTTGGCCGACACCATCGACTACGGCGACCTCGCGCAGCGGCTGGCGGCGGTGGTGGCCGGCGAACCGGTGAACCTCATCGAGACGCTCGTCGACCGGCTGGCCGGCGAGTGCCTGCGTGATCCGCGCGTAGAGGCGGCCCGGGTGACGGTGCACAAGCCGCAGGCACCGATCCCGCTGACCTTCGCCGACGTGGCGGTGACCGTGCGCCGGGAGCGGCCGTGACGCTGGCGGTGCTCTCCATCGGGTCGAACCTCGGCGACCGCCGGGCCAACCTGCAGTTGGCCCGCGACGGGCTCGCGGCGTGGCTGTCGGCCGCGTCGCCGGTGTACGTCACACCGCCCTGGGGGCCCGTGTCGCAGTACGACTACCTCAACGCGGTGCTCCTGGTGAGCGACCCGGTGGCCGACGCGCCCGCCTGGCTGGCCCGCGCGCACGCCGCCGAGCAGGCCGCCGGTCGCACCCGCGACGTCCGCTGGGGCCCGCGCACCCTCGACGTCGACGTGATCGACGTGCGCACCGAGGACGGCGTACCGGTGCGCAGCGACGACCCGCAGCTGACCCTGCCGCACCCGCGCGCCGCCGAACGGGCCTTCGTCCTGGTGCCGTGGCTGGCCGTGGACCCGGACGCCGAACTCGACGGGCGGCCGGTGGCCGAGCTGGTGGCCGCGCTGCCCGGCGACGAGGTCGCCCAGGTCCGCCGGACGGGGGAGGGATGAGCGACCGCGGGCCGGGGATGCGGCGCACCCGCTGGAGCGACCTGGCGGTCCCGTTCCTGATCATCGGCGTCGCCACCTGGGTGCTGCTGCGCTCCTCCTACGACTCGTTGCCACCGCTGCAGTACGTGCTGCCGGTGCCCGTCGCGGCGCTGGCCGTCGTGGAGGCGGTGGCCGCACGACGGGTGCGGGCCGCGGTACGCCACGACCCGAACGCCAAGGCGATGGCCGCGATCTCCATCGCCCGCTGCGTCGCACTCGGCAAGGCGTCGGCGCTGGTCGCCGCGGGCGTCGCGGGCGCCGCGGCGGGCCTGCTCGTGCGCCTGCTGCCCGATGTCGGCACCGTGCAGGCGGCCACGAACGACGCCAAGGTGGGTGGCCTGCTGCTGGCGGCCGCGCTGCTGCTGGGCGGCGCCGGCCTGCTCCTGGAGCGCGCCGGGGTGGACCCGAACAGCGGTCGGCGCGACCCGGACTGACAGCTGAGCGCCGCCCCGCTGGGGGCTGGCGCCATTGGCTAACCTAGGTCGATGCCCCGTCCACCCGATTCGTCCCCCTCGCCGCGCGCCGGCGTGCTGCGCGGGACGCTGTTCGCGGTGGCGGTGGCCCTGGGCGCGGTCGCGGTCTGGCTGATCGTCACCGGCACGGACACCAAGACGACGCGGCTCGGCATGCTCGCCGGTCTGTGGGGCCTGCTGCTCGGCACGTTCGCGCTGCTCGGCAGCCGGCGGACCAGCGAGCACCGCGCCGACCCGGACAATGACGGAGACCAGGTGTCGTCCGCGGCCGGGGCGGAGGTGGCGCTGCGCTCCGAGGCCACCGTCGAACGGCGCGAGGACGCGGAGGAGCGGCGCGCCTGGCAGGAGCGGCTCGAGCAGCTCGTACGCCGCGAGGTGCAGGAGGCGATGAGCAGCGAGGTGTCCTCGCTGCGGGCCGAGATCGCGTCGCTGCGCGGTGACCTGCTGGAGAAGGTGGGTGGTCAGTTGCGTCTCGAGCGCATCGAGACGACCCGCGTCATCGGCTCGGACCTGGAAGCCCTGCAGCACGAGGTCCGGCAGCTGAAGAACGCCCAGGACTCCCTCGACCTGTCCGGGCTGGTCGGCGGGATGACGTACTCGCACACCACCGAGCACCGACAGAGCGCCCCGTTGGCCCGCCCCGTGGTCGAGCAGGCGCTGATCCGCCCGGTCACCGGGCAGACCCAGCAGGTCGAGAACGACGTGCAGCCCGCGCGTCGCGCGGCCGAGGTCGAGGTCGATGCGGCGCCGGCACGGGTACCCGCACCGACCCCCGCGCCCGAGCCGGCTGCGCCCGCGCCGAGCCGGCATGCCCAGCACGATGCCGCGGACCCGCTGCTCGGGGCGCCCCCGGCCGCCCCGGTCCCCGCCCCGTCCCGGCACTCGACGCCCGACGACGTCACCGGGCCGCTGTGGTCGCGCCCGCCCCTCGTCACGCGCCCCCGAAACCCCGCGCCCGAGCCGCCCGCCGCCGCCCCGCCCGCTCCGGCGCCGACCGCAACTCCAACTCCGACGCCGACGGCAACTCCGGCACCGGCACCGGCACCGGCACCGACGCCGGCCCCGTCCCCCGCACCGAGGTGGACGCCGGCGCCCCCGCCGACCGGCCAGGACGCCGGCTCGCTGCTGGGCGAGGACATCTTGGCCGGGCTGCCCCGGCTCACCCCGTTCAGTGACATCGAGCCCGACCCGCCGTCCTCGCGCGCCGGGGCCGCCGGTGCGCCGCCCCCCGCTCGACACGGGTCGGCGCCCGAGCCGCCCGATTACCGCGGGCGCCGGCGCCGGGTCGAGGAGGACGAGGCGAACGGCCAGCGCCGGGCCCGGCACGCCGACCAGCCGCGTGGGCGCCGGCACCGCCGAGACGACGACGAGGCCGACCAGGACGATCTGCTGGCCCGCCTGCTCGACCGCGAGACCGCCCGCTGAACCGGCCGCCCGCGCGTCAGCGCAGGGTGGCGTCGAGCATGGTGGCCCACTGGCGGGCGATGCCTGCCCTTCGGCCGCCGTCGTCGGTGAGCAGGTTGGCCAGGCCCAGCCCGCGGGCCAGGTCGAGGGTGGCCTGCACGGTCTCGCGCACGCCGGGCACCTGCTCGTCGGCGCCGAGGAGATCGACCACCACCCGGTGCACCTCGCGTCCGATGCGCGCTTCGAGCGGCACGATCTGCTCGCGCAACTGCGGCTCGGCCGCCGCGGCCACCCACAGCATGAGCGCGGCCCGGAAGAACGTCCCGGTGAACAGCCCGAACACCATTTCGACGATCGACTCGGTGGACAGCTGCGGGCGCCGCTGTCCCACCTCGCGACGCATCTGCTCCCCGCGCTCGCGGGTCACGTGCTCCAGCGCCGCGGTGAACAGCGCCTCGCGGGTGGGGAAGTGGTGCTGCGCCGCCCCGCGGGACACGCCCGCGTGCTCGGCCACCACCGCCACCGTCGATGCGCTCCAGCCGAGCTCGGACAGGCAGCTGATCGCCGACTCGAGCAGCCGCGCCCGCGTCGCGCGCGAACGGTCCTGCTGCGGCTCGCGGTCCAGCGTGGTCATGGCGCCGCCGGGTCGGCCCACCGCGGGGCCCGCTTCTGCAAAAAGGCCAGCATGCCCTCGCGCGCCTCGGCCGAGGCGAACAGCCGCGCCGACTGCGCCTGCACCTCCTCGGCGCGGGTGTCGAGGTCGGTGCGTACGACGGCCGTGGTCAGCGGCTTCGTCTCGGCCAGGCCCTGCGGTGAGCAGGCCCGCAGCGCGTCGGCGACGGCGCCCACCTCCGCGTCCAGGTCCTCGACGCAGGCGGTGAGCAGGCCGCAGTCGGCGGCCGCGGCGGCGTCGAACTTCTCCCCGGTGAGGTAGTAGCGCCCGGCTGCGCGCGGGGTCATCCGGCCGAGCGTGGTGAGCGAGATGATGGCCGGGGCGAGGCCGAGACGCACCTCGGTGAACGCGAACGACGAGCTCCGGTCGGCGACGGCGATGTCGCAGGCCCCCACCACGCCGAGCCCGCCGGCGCGCACCGCGCCGTCGATGCGCGCCACGACCGGCTTGGGGAGTTCGACGATCGCGCGCAACAGCGTGAGCATGCGCCTGGTGCCCTCCTGCGGCCCGCTCTCACCCGCCTGCTCCTTCAGGTCGGCGCCGGCGCAGAACACCGTGCCGGTGTGCGTGAGCACCACCGCCCGCACCGCGTCGTCGTCGGCGGCGGTGCGCAGGTGGGCGGTGAGCTCCTCGACCAGCTGCCGCGACAGCGCGTTGCGATTGGCCGGCGAGTCGAGGGTGACGGTGGCGATCGCGCGGTCGAGTGCGTAGTGGACGAGTTCGGTCATGCCCGGCCCCCGGTCAGTAGGACTTCGGCAGGCCCAGGCTGAACTGGGCGACGAAGTTGAGGATCATCTCGCGCGACACCGGGGCGATGCGGGCCACCCGGGCCCCGATGATCAGGTTGCCCAGCCCGTACTCGGAGGCGAGCCCGTTGCCGCCGTGCGTCTGCACCGCCTGGTCGACGCAGGCGATGGAGGCCTCGGCCGCGGCGTACTTCGCCATGTTCGCCGACTCGCCGGCGCCCATCTCGTCGCCCGCGTCGTAGAGCGTGGCCGCCTTCTGCATGGCCAGCTTCGACAGTTCGAGCTCGATCTTGGCCTTGGCCAACGGGTGCGACAGGCCCTGGTGCGTGCCGATCGGCTTGCCCCACACGACGCGCTCGTTGGCGTAGCGGGCCGCCCGGTCGAGGGCGTAACGGCCCATGCCCACCGACCCGGCGGCGGCCATGATCCGCTCGGGGTTGAGCCCGGCGAACAGCTGCGCCAGCGCCGCGTCCTCCTGCCCGATGAGCGCGTCGGCGGGCAGCCGGACGTCGTCCATGAACAGCAGGAACTGCCGGTCCGGCATGACGACGTCCATGTCGATGGCGCGGTACTCGAAGCCGGGTGTGTCGGTGGGGAAGGCGAACAATGCGGGCTTGAGCTTGCCGGTGCGCGCGTCCTCGGTGCGGGCCACGATCAGGATCGCGTCGGCGTGGTCGACGCCCGAGACGTAGATCTTGCGGCCGGTGAGCAACCAGTCGTCGCCGTCGCGCCGCGCGGTGGTGGTGATGTTGTGCGTGTTGGACCCGGCGTCGGGTTCGGTGATGCCGAAGGCCATGATCGTCGAACCGTCGCTGATGCCGGGCAGCCAGCGCTGCTTCTGCTCGTCGGTGCCGAACCTGGCGATGATGGTGCCGTTGATGGCCGGCGAGACGACCATCATCAGCAGCCCGCAGCCGGCGGCGTTGAGCTCCTCGCCCACCATCGCGAGCTCGTACATGCCGGCGCCGCCGCCGCCGTACTGCGGGGGCAGGTTCAGGCCCAGGAAGCCGCTCTTGCCGGCCTCGGCCCACAGCTCGGACAGCGGCTCGTGGGCCCTGGCCCGCGGCGCGGTGTAGTCGTGGCCGTAACGCCTACCGAGCTCGGCCACCGCCTTGCGCAGCGCGACCTGCTCCTCCGTCTCACGGAAATCCACGCTCACTCCTCCTCGGTGACGACGGCGAGCACGGCGCCGACGTCGATCTGCCGGCCCGCGCCGACGGGCAGCTCGGCGATCACGCCGGCGGCCGGCGCGTCGATGCGGTGCTGCATCTTCATGGCCTCGAGCCACAGGATCGGTTGACCGGCGCGCACCCGCTCGCCCACCTCGACGGCGAGGCGCACCACGGTGCCGGGCATGGGGGCGAGCAGCGAACCGGCGGCGGCCTGCTCGGCCGGGTCGACGAAGCGGGCGACGCGGTGCAGGCACACCGGGCCGAGCGGTGAGTCGACGTAGGCGACGTCGGGGCGCAGCTGCACTTCGAACGCGCGGCGCACGCCGCCCGCGACGAGCTCGACCCGCTCCGGGCCGATGCGCGCCGCCGTCACGCCCGCATACCCTTCGGCCTCGACGCCGTCGCGGGTGTGCCGGTAGGCGACCTCGACCTCTTCGAAGGTCGCCCGCTGCGGTTGGCTGGGCACGTTGCGCCAGCCCGAGGGCACCGCGCGCAGCACCGTGGCCGCGCTCCGGTCCTGCGCGTCGGCGGCGAGCGCCGCGGCCAGGGCGCTGAGCCGCACGGCCGGCTCGCCCGCGAGCGGCGCGGCCAACGCGTCCAGCCCGTGCCGGTCGAAGAACGCGGTGTCGGTGTCGCCGTCGAGGAAGGCGGGGTGGCGCAGGACGTTGACCAGCAGCTCGCGGTTGGTGACCACGCCGTGGATCTGTGCCCCCGCCAGTGCGGCGGCCAGCGTGCGGGCGGCCTGGTGACGAGTCGGCGCCCAGGAGATCACCTTGGCCAGCATCGGGTCGTAGTGCACCCCCACGACGCTGCCGTCGACCACGCCCGAGTCGAGGCGCAGGCCGGCGGGGGCGCCGGTGAGCCCGAACTCGACGGTGACGCCGGGGACGTGGACGCGGTGCAGCGTGCCCGACTGCGGTTGCCAGTCGGCGGCCGGGTCCTCGGCGTACAGGCGCACCTCGATCGCGTGCCCGTGCCCGGCCGGCGGCGACGGGTCGAGGGCGGCACCGTCGGCGACGGCCAGCTGCAGGGCGACGAGGTCGAGGCCGGTGGTGCACTCGGTGACCGGGTGCTCCACCTGCAGGCGGGTATTCATCTCGAGGAAGTAGAACCTGCCCTGCTCGTCGGCGATGAACTCCACGGTGCCGGCGCCGGTGTAGCCGACGGCGCGGGCGGCGGCGCGGGAGGCCTCGAACAGTTCCTCGCGCATGCCGTCGACGCGGTCGACCAGCGGTGCCGGCGCCTCCTCGACGACCTTCTGGTGCCGGCGCTGGATCGAGCACTCGCGCTCACCGACGGCCCAGACGGTGCCGTGCGCGTCGGCCATGATCTGCACCTCTATGTGCCGGCCGGTGGCGAGGTAGGGCTCGCAGAACACGGTGGGGTCACCGAACGCGCTCGCGGCCTCGGCGCGAGCCGCCACCACGTCGCCGGGCAGCTCGGCGAGCTCGCGCACCACGCGCATGCCGCGGCCGCCGCCGCCGGCGCTGGCCTTGATCAGCACCGGCAGGTCGCCGGCCGTGACGTCGTCGGGGTCGAGCTCGGGCAGCACGGGCACGCCGGCGCCGGCCATCAGCCGCTTCGACTCGATCTTGCTGCCCATTGTGTCGATCGCCGCGGGCGGTGGTCCGATCCAGGTGAGGCCGGCGGCCTGCACGGCGCGGGCGAACGCGGCGTTCTCCGACAGGAAGCCGTATCCGGGGTGCACGGCGTCGGCCCCGGCGGCGCGGGCCGCGTCGACGACCAGGTCGGCGCGCAGGTAGGTGTCGGCGGGGGCGGCGCCGGGCAGCCGTACCGCCGCGTCGGCCTCGGCCACGTGCGGGGCGTCGGCGTCCGGGTCGGAGTGGACGGCGACCGTGCCCAGGCCGAGCCTGCGGCAGGTGCGGAACACCCGCCGCGCGATCTCACCCCGGTTGGCCACCAGCACGGAGGTGATCACTGGCGGAACACCCCCCACGCGGTGGTGCCCTCGACCGGCGCGCTGTGCGCGGCCGACAGGGCGATGCCGAGCACGGTGCGGGTGTCGCGCGGGTCGATGATCCCGTCGTCGTAGAGCATCCCCGACATGAAGGGCGCGAGCGACTGCTCCTCGATCTGCTGTTCCACGTAGGCGCGCATCTGCGCCGCGCCCTCCTCGTCGAAGACCTGACCGCGGGCCTCGGCCGCCTGCCGCCCGACGATCGTCATCACCCCGGCCAGCTGCTGCGGGCCCATCACCGCCGACTTCGCGTTGGGCCAGGTGAACAGGAACCGCGGGCCGTACGCGCGCCCGCACATGCCGTAGTTGCCGGCACCGTAGGACGCGCCCATCGTCACCGTGAGGTGCGGCACCCGCGAGTTGGACACCGCATTGATCATCAACGCGCCGTGCTTGATGATGCCGGCCCGCTCGTACTCCGCGCCGACCATGTACCCGGTGGTGTTCTGCAGGAAGATCAGCGGCGTGTCGGCGCGGTTGGCCAGCTGGATGAACTGCGTCGCCTTCTGCGCCTCCTCGCTGAACAGCACGCCCCGGGCGTTGGCCAGGATGCCCACCGGGTAGCCGTGCAGCGATGCCCAGCCGGTGACCAGCGACGACCCGTACAGCGGCTTGAACTCGTCGAACTCCGAGCCGTCGACGATCCGCCCGATCACCTCGCGCGGGTCGAAGGGCACCTTGAGGTCGGTGGGGACCAGCCCGAGCAGGTCCTCGGCGTCGTGCACCGGTTCGGCGAAGTCGGGCTTCGGGGCCGGACCCTGCTTGCGCCAGTTGAGCCGGCCGACGATCTGGCGCCCGATGCGCAGCGCGTCCAGCTCGTCCACCGCGTAGTAGTCGGCGAGCCCGGAGTGCCGGGCGTGCAGGTCCGCGCCGCCCAGCGACTCGTCGTCGGACTCCTCGCCGGTGGCCATCTTCACCAGCGGCGGGCCGGCCAGGAAGACCTTCGAGCGCTCCTTGATCATGACGACGAAATCGCTCATGCCGGGGATGTACGCCCCGCCCGCGGTGGAGTTGCCGAAGACCAGGGCGATCGACGGGATGCCGGCGGCCGACATGCGGGTGAGGTCGCGGAACATCTGCCCGCCGGGGATGAAGATCTCCTTCTGCGTCGGCAGGTCGGCGCCGCCGGACTCGACGAGGCCGATCACCGGCAGCCGGTTCTGCCGGGCGATCTCGTTGGCCCGCAGCGTCTTCTTCAGCGTCCACGGGTTGGAGGCCCCGCCGCGCACCGTCGGGTCCGACCCGTTGATCATGCACTCGACGCCGTTGACGACGCCGACGCCGGTGACCACCGACGCGCCCACGGTGAAGTCGGAGCCCCACGCGGCCAGCGGCGACAGCTCGAGGAAGGACGCGCCGGGGTCGAGCAGGGCCTCGATGCGCTCGCGGATGAGCAGCTTGCCGCGCCGGTGGTGGCGCTCGGTGTACTTCTCGCCGCCGCCGGCCACCGCCTTGGCCTGTTCGGCCTGCACGATGGCCAGCTGGGCGAGCAGGGCCGCGCGGTTGGCGCGGTACTCCTCGCTCGTCGGGTCGACGCTTGACTTGAGTGTCGTCATTGGCTCACCAGTATCGATCTTGTCTTCACCGCTCGCTGCGCTCGGGTGGATCCTGCGACCGATCCGCTCCTTCGTCGCGTGCTGTGTTGGCGGTTCGTCGCGCGAGCGCTCATCACGTCGTGTACCCCAAGGTCTTCGCGGCCAGGGCGGTGAGGATCTCCGTGGTGCCGCCGCCGATGCCGAGGATGCGCATGTCGCGGTACTGCCGCTCGACCTCGGCCTCCCGCATGTAACCCATCCCCCCGTGCAGCTGCACCGCCTCGTGCGCCACCCACTCGCCGCACGCCACGGCCGTGTTCTTCGCGAAGCATGCCTCCCGGATCAGGTTCGGTTCAGCGACGGCGCGGGCCGCGACCGAGCGCGTGTAGACGCGGGCCACCTCGATGCGCCGGGCCATCTCGGCCAGCGTGTTCTGCACCGGCGCGCGGCTGATCAGGGGGCGGCCGAAGGTCGCGCGGTCGCGGCACCACTGCACGGTGAGGTCCAGGCAGCGCTGCGCGCACGCGTAGGCCTGCACCGCGAGCCCGATGCGCTCGGACACGAAGTTCTGCGCGATCTGGACGAAGCCGGTGTTCTCCTCGCCCACCAGGTTGGCGACGGGCACGCGCACGTCCTGATAGGCCAGCTCGGCCGTGTCCGAGCACAGCCAGCCCATCTTGGCCAGCTTGCGCGAGACGGTGAACCCGGGCGTGCCCTTGTCGACGATGATCAGCGAAAGGCCGTGCGCGCCGCTCGCGCCGGTGCGGGCCGCGGTCACCACGAAGTCACCGCGCACGGCCGAGGTGATGTAGGTCTTGGCCCCGTTGAGCACGTACTCGTCGCCGTCGCGCTCGGCCGTGGCGCGGATGCCGGCGACGTCCGACCCGCCGTCCGGCTCGGTCACGGCCAACGAGCCGATCTTGTCGCCGGCGATCGTCGGCCGCACGTACTCGTCGATCTGCCGGGCGTCGCCCGCGGCCACGATGTGCGGCAGCGAGATGCCCGACGTGAACAGCGACGCGAACAGCCCGCTCGACCCGCCGGCGTAGTGCATCTCCTCGGCCAGGACCAGCGCGTCGACCGCGTCGCCGCCCCCGCCGCCGACGGCCTCGGGGTACGCGAGCCCGAGCAGACCCAGCTCACCCGCCCGCTGCGACAGCGATCGCGGCAGCTCGCCCTCGGCTTCCCATACGTCAAGGTACGGAAGGACGTCGGTGGTCACGAAGCGGCGGACCGTTTCGCGCAGCGTCCGCCGTTCCGGGGTGTCGATGGAGTCGGTCATGCGAGCAGCACCGATGGGATGTCGACGACGCGCGAGCGCAGCCACTCACCGAGTGCCTTGGCCTGCGGGTCGTGCCGGGCCTGCGAGGCGACGCCCTCGCCCAGCACGTCCTCGACGACGAAATTGACCGCGCGCAGGTTGGGCAGCACGTGCCGGGTGACCGGCAGGGCGGCCGTCTCGGGCAGCAGCCGCCGGAACTCGGCGACGCTCAGGTACGCCGCCAGCCACGCGAAGCCTGCGTCCGAGCGGGCCCACACGCCGACGTTGGCCGAGCCGCCCTTGTCGCCGCTGCGGGCGCCCACGACCCGGCCGAGCGGCGCGCGCTCGGTGCCGCCGCCCGACGCGGGCGGGTCGGGCAGGCGGGGCGCCTCGACCGGCCCGAGCGGCGCCACGATGCTCGCCGGTGCGATGGCCACCCGCTCGCCGGCACCGTGCACGGCGACGTGCGGCACCTCCTCGCGGTCGACGAAGGCCGCGGTGAACACGCCGTACGGCGACGCCTCGCCGGGCGGCGCGGTGACGTGGAAGCCGGGGTACGAGGCGAGGGCCAGCTCGATGGCGGCGCCGGAGAACGCCCGGCCCAGAGCCTTCGGGTCGGTCCCGCGCACGACGCAGTGCAGCAGCGCCGCGGCCTCCTCCTGCACGTCGGCGTCCGGGTGGTCGGTGCGCGCCAGCGTCCACCGCGCGTCGAGGTGGTCCAGCTGCCCCCGTACGAACGCGGCCTTGGCCTCGATATCCAGGCCGGTGAGCACGAACGTGACCTCGTTGCGGAAACCGCCGAGCGTGTTCAGCCCCACCTTGACGGTGGGCGGCGGCGGCTCGCCCACGACGCCACCGATGCGCACGCGGTCGGGGCCCACCTGCGTCAGCTCGATCGTGTCGAAGCGGGCGGTGACGTCGGGGCCGGCGTAGCGCGGGCCGGCGATCTCGTAGAGCAGCTGCGCGGTCACCGTCTCGGTGGTGACGCCGCCGCCGGTGCCCGCGTGCTTGGTGATCACCGACGAGCCGTCGGCGTGCACCTCGGCGACGGGGAAGCCCAGCGGCGACGAAAGGTCGGCCAGCTCGGTGAAGAAGGCGAAGTTGCCTCCGGTGGCCTGCGGCCCGCACTCGATCACGTGCCCGGCGGCGACGGCCCCGGCCAGCGCGTCCCACCGGTCGCGGGCCCAGCCGAAGTGGGCGGCGGCCGGCCCGACGACCAGCGAGGCGTCGGTGACCCGGCCGGTGACCACGACGTCCGCGCCCGCCTGCAGGCAGTCGGCGATGCCCCACGCGCCGAGGTAGGCGTTGGCGGCCAGCGGCTCGCCCAACCCGAGTTCGGCGGCCCGCTCGCGCAGGTCGTCGCCCTCGACGTGCGCCACTTGCAGGTCCAGGCCGAGGGTGCCGGCCAGCACGCGCACCGCGTTGGCCAGGGCGGCGGGATTGAGTCCACCGGCGTTCGTCACGATCTTGACGCCGCGCTCCAGCGCGGTACCCAGCACCGGTTCGAGGTGGCGCAGGAAGGTCTTGGCGTAGCCGAGCTTCTCGTCGCGCAGCCGGTCCCGGCCGAGGATGAGCATGGTGAGCTCGGCGAGGTAGTCGCCGGTCAGCACGTCGATCTCGCCCCCGGTCAGCATCTCGGCCATGGCGGTGGCGCGGTCGCCGTAGAAGCCCGACGCGTTGGCGATGCGCAGGGGCGCGCTCATGCTGTCTCCTTGGGGCCGCTCGCACGCTCGGGCCCGGCGTCGGCCGCATACGCGCTGACGCGCGTGTCCTGTTCCCGATTCGCTCCGCAAGCGTCGCTCATGCGCCCACCGCGGCGCGCGGGGCGCGGCCCTCGCCCGGCGGGCCGGCGAAGGCCTGCGCGATGTGCAGCCAGCGCTGCGCGTCGTCGCCCTCGGCCGCGACGTCGAGGTCGGCGCGGTGCCGGCGCTGGGTCACCAGCAGGCAGAAGTCCAACGCGGGGCCGGTGACGCGCTGCGCGGCGTCGTCGGGGCCCCAGGCCCACAGGTCACCGTGCGGCCCGGTGAGTTCGATCCGGAACGGTTCGGGCGGCGGCGCCAGGTCGCGGACCAGGAAGGCGAAGTCGCGGGTGCGCACGCCGATGTGGGCCACGTGGCGCAGGCGGTCGGTCGGCTCGCGGGTGGCGCCGAGCGCGTCGACGACGTCCTGCCCGTGCGCCCACGTCTCCATCAGCCGCGCGGTGGCCATGGACGTGGCGCTCATCGGTGGGCCGAACCACGGCACCTTGTGCCCGTCCGGCACCGCGCGCAGGGCGGCGGCGAGCGCCTCGCGGCCGCCGCGCCAGGCGGCCAGCAGGTCGGCGGGGGACCGGGCGCCCCATTCGGCCGCCGCGCGGTCGACGTAGCCGTCGAAGCGCGCCAGGGCCGCCCGGAGCCGCGCCGCGAACACCTCGGCGTCGGTGGCGGCCACGTTCGCGATCTCGTCGGTCCAGGCCAGGTGGCCGATCTGGTCGGCGACGCTCCAGCCGGGTGCGGGGGTGGGGGTGCGCCAGGCACGGGCGTCCAGCCCCGCCACCGCGGCGTCCAGCTCGGCGCTCTCGGCGGCGAGGTCCGCGAGCACCCCCGCGACGTCGGCCATGCCCGGACCCTGGCACGCGGAGCCGAAGAAAACAAGCGTGCCTGCTTTTTTCTGCTAGTCCCGGCACTCCGGCGGGTGGCGCAGCAGCAGCGTGTTGGGGACGACGAGCAGGCCCTCGCCCGTGCCGAGCGTGGTGTTGACCAGCCCGACCCGGACCAGTTCGACGTCGACGGTCGTGCACTCCTGGGGCCAGAACAGCCGCAGCCGCTCACCCGGCGAGTAGGGCCGGGCCACCAGCAGGGTGAGCCCGGCGAGCGCGCTGCGCAGCGAGCGCTGCGTGGCCAGGGCCACGGCGAGCACGGTGGCCACGGCGACGGCCAGTACCACCGGCAGGGACAGGCCGAGCACCGATGCGGCGACGATCACCAGGGCGTCGAACGCGACCGCGCACACCAACGTGGTGACGTGCGCCGGGTTCGCCCCGGACGCCCGCCGGCGGCACGGCGGGCGCGGTGCGACCCGAAGATCCTTCATTTCCCCCACATCCCCTGTGTAGCAAGGGATTCCCGCTCGCGCCGGGCGAACTCACCCCGGTGTCAGAACAACCGCGTGAGGGTGGTCACGTCCACGGGCGGTTCGGCCCGGTTCCGGGCCGGCCTCACGACTCGAACGGCCAGCCCCGCTCGCTGTTGGCCTGCGCCTGCTGGCCCTTCAGCTCGACGTGCCGGGCCGTCAGCTCGACGGCCCGCTCCACCTCGACGCCGGTCTGGTCGCCGAGCAGGTAGACGCCGTAGGCCAGCTCCCCGAGCCGGTTCGACCAGTCCGGGCCGGGCCGGAACGGGCGCCGGCCACGGTCGGTCGCGGCCGTGACCGTGGTGCTCAAGGCGCCGAGCAGGCTCTGCAGCTCGAGCAGGAGGGTCGGCGCGGTCGCGTGCAGGTCAGCCGCGTCGGCCGTGGCCGCCACCCGTGATTGCATCTCGCTCACGACGTCAGAACCTACCTGCCCGCGAGGTCGGACCGGCGCCCGGCGCTAGGCTCGCAGGCGTCCAGCCTGCCGACCCCAGGGACCACCGTTGAGCACACCGCGACCCGCGCGGCTGCGTGTCGGCGTGGTCGGTGCCGGGCGGGTCGGCACCGTTCTCGGCGCCGCGCTGGCCCGGGCCGGGCACGAGGTCGTGGCCGCCAGCGGTGTCTCGACGCAGTCGCGCGAGCGCGCCGAGCGGCTGCTGCCCGGGGTGCCCGTGCGACCGGTGGACGAGACCGTCGCCGCGGCCGACCTCGTCCTGCTCGCCGTCCCCGACGACGCGCTGCGCCCGCTGGTGGCCGGCCTGGCCAGCACCGACGTCTGGCGCGAGGGGCAACTGGCCGCGCACACGTCCGGCGCGCAGGGCATCGGCGTGCTCGACCCCGCCGCCGCCCGTGGCGTGCTCGCGCTCGCGCTGCACCCGGTGATGACCTTCGCCGGCCGGCCCGAGGACCTCGACCGGCTCGCCGGCGCCACCTGGGGTGTCACCGCCCTCGACGAGTTGCGCCCGGTGGCCGAGAGCCTGGTCGTCGAGATGGGTGGCGAGCCGCTGTGGGTGCCCGAACCGGCACGCACCGCCTACCACGCGGCGCTGACCATCGCCTCGAACCATCTCGTCACCCTCGTCAACGACGCCTTGGACGTGCTCGCCGATGCGGGCGTGGACGAGCCGGCGCGGCTCACCGCGCCGCTGCTCAGCGCCTCCCTGGACAACGTGCTGCGCCTGCGCGACGCGGCGCTCACCGGGCCGGTGTCGCGCGGCGACGTGGCCACGGTGACCGCGCACCTCGACGCGCTCGCCCGCCGCGCCCCCGACGTCGTCGCGCCGTACAAGGCGATGGCCCGGCGCACGGCCGAGCGCGCCCGCGACTCGGGTCGGCTCAGCGGCGACCAGGCCGACGCCGTGCTGGCGGTGCTGGCGTGAAGCCGGCGGTGTCGGCATGAAGGTGGTGCAGACGCGTCACGACCTCGCCGCCGCGCGCGCCGGGCTCGCCGCGCCGGTCGGCCTCGTGCCCACCATGGGGGCCCTGCACGCCGGGCACGCCGCGTTGCTGGACGCCGCGAGGGCCGAGTGCGCGTCGGTGATCACCACCAACTTCGTCAACCCGCTGCAGTTCGGCCCCGGCGACGACCTCGCCCGCTACCCCCGCACCCTCGACGCCGACCTCGCCCTGTGCGAGCGGGCCGGCGTCGACGTCGTGTGGGCGCCCACCGTGCCCGACGTCTACCCGCACGGCGACACCGCCGAGGTGAGCCTCGAGCCGGGCCCGCTCGGGCGCACGCTCGAGGGCGAGGTGCGGCCCGGGCACTTCGCCGGCGTGCTCACCGTCGTGACCAAGTTCCTCAACCTGGTGCGCCCCGACCGCGCCTACTTCGGGGAGAAGGACTACCAGCAGCTCACCCTGATCCGCCGCATGGTCGACGACCTCGACATGGGCGCCACGATCGTCGGCGTGCCCACGGTGCGCGAGCCCGACGGCCTCGCGCTGTCCAGCCGCAACGCCTTCCTGTCGGCCGAGGACCGCCGGCACGCGCTCGCGCTGTCGCGGGCGCTGTTCGCCGGGCGCGCCGCCGCCGAGCGGGGTGGCGCGCTGGCCGCGATCACCACCGCCACCGGTGAGCTGGCCACCGAGTCCGGGCTGTCCGTCGACTATCTCGAGCTGCGGGCGGCCGACCTGGGCGAGATCCCCGAGCAGGGCCCGGCGCGGCTGCTGGTGGCGGCCCGCGTCGGCAGCACGCGACTCATCGACAACGTGGAGGTACAGCTGTGACCGGCACGCAACCCGGCCTGCCGCGGCGCCTGGCCGCACCCGAGCCGGGCTGGACCGTCGACACCGACGTCGTCGTCGTCGGCTCGGGCATCGCGGGGCTGACCGTGGCCCTGCACCTCGCGCGGCAGTCCTCGCTGCGCGTCCTGCTGGTGACCAAGGACGTGCTCGCCGCGGGCTCCACGCGCTGGGCGCAGGGCGGCATCGCGGCCGCGCTGGGGCTCGGGGACACCCCCGACCAGCACTACGCCGACACGATCGTGGCTGGCGCCGGGGTGTGCGTCGACGCCGCCGTGCGCACGCTCGTGCGCGAAGGACCGGCGGCGGTGCGTGAACTCGCGCAGATGGGTGCGCGCTTCGACCTCGCCCTCGACGGGGAACTCTCACTCGGCCGTGAGGGTGGCCATCACCGTGACCGCATCGCCCACGCCGGCGGTGACGCCACCGGCGCGGAGATCGAACGCGCGCTGGTCACGCGGGTCCTCGACGCCACCGGCGTGCAGGTCATCGAGCACGCGCTGCTGCTCGACCTGCTGACCACGCCGTCGGGCGCCGTCGCCGGGCTGACCCTGCACGTGATGGGTGAGGGCGCCCGCGACGGTGTGGGCGCGGTCCGGGCCCGGGCGGTGGTGCTGGCCACCGGCGGCATCGGCCAGGTGTATTCGTCGACGACCAACCCGAGCGTGTCCACCGGCGACGGCGTGGCCGCCGCCCTGCGCGCCGGAGCGGTCGTACGTGACCTCGAGTTCGTCCAGTTCCACCCCACCGTCACCTGGCTCGGCCCGCACTCGCGCGGCCAGCAGCCGCTCGTCAGCGAGGCCGTGCGCGGCGAGGGCGCGGTGCTGGTCGACGACGACGGGGTGGCGTTCATGCAGGGCGTGCACGAGCTTGCCGACCTCGCGCCGCGTGACGTCGTCGCCAAGGCCATACTGCGGCGTATGCGCGCCACCGGCGAGGCGCACGTCTGGCTCGACGCCCGCGCGTTCGGGTCCGAGAAGTGGCGCGTGCGCTTCCCCACGATCCACGCCACGCTGCTCTCGCTGGGCATCGACCCGGTGGCCGACCTCATCCCGGTCGTGCCCGCCTGCCACTACGCCAGCGGCGGCATCCGCACCGACCTGATCGGCGAGTCGAGCGTGGCCGGGCTGTTCGCCTGCGGCGAGGCGGCCTGTACCGGCGTCCACGGCGCCAACCGGCTCGCCTCCAACTCGCTGCTCGAAGGGCTGGTCTTCGGGCACCGCATCGCGGCCACGCTGATCGACCGCCTGGGCGACCCGGCCGACCCGCCCGCTGCGGCCGCGCCCGCCGCCCCGCCCGGTGCCCTGCTGCCCGACGCCGCGCGCTCCGACCTGCAGGCTCTGATGACGCGCGAGGCGGGCGTGCTGCGCGACGAGAAGGGCCTGCTCGTGGCCGGCGAAGGGATGGCCGCGCTGCTGCCGGCCGACGGCGGCGCCGCACCCGCCACCGAGGCGTGGGAGACCACGAACCTGCTCACGGTGGCGAGCGCGCTGGTCGCGGCCGCCCTCGCCCGCACCGAGACCCGCGGGGCCCACTGGCGCGACGACTTCCCCGACCCGGCCGGCGCGTGGCTCGGCCACCTCGACACCGTGCTCGACCGCGACGGCGCCGTCGTCACCACCTTCCAGGCGGCGACGTGAGCGAGCTGCCCGCCCACATCGTGGCCGAGGCCGTGGCCCGGGCCCTGGACGAGGATCTCGGCGCCGCCGGCGACGTCACCACCGCGGCCACCGTCGACGCCGCCACGACGGCCGTGGCCGACCTCGTGACGCGGCGGCACGGTGTCGTCGCCGGGCTGCCGGTCGTGGCCCACGTCTTCGCCGCCGTCGGCGAGGGCCGGCTGCGGGTGGAGTTCGGCAGCGTCGACGGGGCGCGGGTGTCGCCGGGCGAGGTGCTGGCCACCGTCCGCGGACCGATGCGCGACATCCTCATCGCCGAGCGGACGGCGCTGAACTTCGTCGGCCACCTGTCGGGCGTCGCCAGCCTCACCCGGCGCTGGGTCGACGCCGTCGAAGGCACCGGCGCGCGGGTGCGCGACACCCGCAAGACGACGCCCGGCCTTCGGGTGCTGGAGAAGTACGCGGTGCGCATGGGCGGCGGCGTCAACCACCGCATGTCGTTGTCCGACGCCGCGCTGGTGAAGGACAACCACGTCGTGGCCGCCGGTGGGGTGGTGCCGGCGTTCGAGCGGGTGCGCGCCCGCTACCCGGGCCTGCCGCTCGAGATCGAGGTCGACACGGTGCAGCAGGCCCGCGAGGTGATCGACGCCGGGGCCGACCTCGTGCTGCTGGACAACATGACGCCCGACGACATGCGCGCGGTGGTCGACCTCGCCGCCGGGCGCTGCCGGCTGGAGGCCTCGGGCGGCCTCACCCTCGACCGCGCCCGGGCCGTCGCCGAGACCGGCGTCGACTTCCTCTCGGTCGGCGCGCTGACGCACTCCGCGCCGGTGCTCGACATCGGGTTGGATGTGTAGCCGTGCTCCTCGCGATCGACGTCGGCAACACCAACACCGTGCTGGGCGTGTTCGAGGGCGACACTCTGCGCGAGTCGTGGCGGGTCAAGACCGACGCCCGCAACACCGCCGACGAGCTGGCGCTGACGTTCCGCGGGTTGCTGCACGGGATCCCCGTGTCGGGCATCGCCGCGTGCTCCACCGTGCCCGCCGTGCTGCGCGAGCTGCGCACGATGCTGGAGCGGTACTGGCGCGACGTGCCGGTGGTGATGGTCGAGCCCGGCGTGCGCACCGGCGTCAGCGTGCTGACCGACAACCCGAAGGAGGTCGGCACCGACCGCATCTGCAACACCGCCGCCGCGCACCACCTCACCGGTGGGGCGTGCATCGTCGTCGACTTCGGCACGTCGACCAACTTCGACTGCGTCAGCGCGCGCGGTGAGTTCATCGGCGGCGCCCTGGCGCCGGGTATCGAGATCTCCCTCGACGCCCTCGCCGCGCGGGCCGCGCAGCTGCGCAAGGTGGAGCTCGTCGCCCCGCGCAGCCCGATCGGCAAGAACACCGTCGAGTCATTGCAGTCGGGCATCCTCTACGGTTTCGCCGGCCAGGTCGACGGCATGGTGCACCGGCTGCGCACCGCCCTGCAGCCGCGCGACCCCGAGGGCGTGCACGTCATCGCCACCGGCGGCCTCGCCACCCTGGTGCTCGACCAGAGCGAGACCGTCACCCGCTACGAGCCCGAACTGACCCTCATCGGCCTGCGCCTGATCTACGAGCGCAACGCCTGACCCCGCCCGCAAGGGCGGTATCCGCGGGCCGCGTCGACGGCTCTTCCTCCCGACAACACCACCCGAGGGAGAGACACCATGCCGCACGTCACCACCCACTACCGCGTCATCCAGGCCGGCGACCACCACCGCCAGCCCCGTTCCGCGAACACCTGGATCGAGCCCAACCCGCCCAGCGAGACCGAGGCGGTCGCCGGGTCGACCATCACGCCGTACGCGCCGCCGCACCTCGCCTACGTCGACTCCGGGGGCCACGACGCCGAGGGCTCGTTCGTCTTCTGGAGCGCGACCGACGGCACCGACGGCCAGACCAGCACGAACAACACGCTCAACCAGGCCGTCGGCTCGACGCCGATGACGCTGACGGCCTGGTACGCACCGCTCGGCGGCGGCGGTGACGGCCCGAGGTTCGAGTTCGTCGACGCGTTCTCCGACGCCGTCGGCGACTTCGTCGACGACACCTTCGTCACCGTCACCAGCGACCCGTCGCTGACCGCGAACGCGAACGTCGTCGGCGAGGTGCCGACCGCCGCCGCCGAGTCGCTGCTGGCGGCCGGCGCCATCCACACCGGCGAGACGTTCGAGCAGTGGATCGGCGGCAACCCGGACGGTGACCAGGACGCGATCGCCAAGGACTCGACCGGCATCGCCATCGCCACTTACCAGAACCACCACCTCCGGGTGCCCAACGTGGGCCGGTACGAGCAGGGCATGAAGATCCTCTGGGGGATCGTCAACGACGCCCAGGGTGCCTATCTCGGCCCGCACGGCCCGGTGCCGTACGACCCGGGCTGGGGCCGGATGATCGAGCGGGTGAGCGCGGCGGCCGGCGTCGTGGCGCTGAGCGCCGGGACGAAGGGCGCGGCCGAGATCACGAAGGTGGCCATGGCCGAGGTCACCGACGCGGTGGGCGACCTGCAGGCGCACGCCGGTGCGCCGCGCCTCGCCGGCGGCGTCGACCGGGAGGGCTGACGCTCCGCGCCCGCTTCCCCCACGCCGTGGTCGTGATTCCGGGGGAAATCGCCACCACGGCGTGGGGGAAGCGGGGCGGCTAGGTTCGGACGTATGGACCTGCGCATCTTCACCGAACCGCAGCAGGGCGCGTCCTACGACCACCTGCTGCGCGTGGCCCGCGCGAGCGAGGAGCTCGGCTTCGACGCGTTCTTCCGCTCCGACCACTACCTCAAGATGGGCGACGTCGACGGGTTGCCCGGGCCGACCGACGCGTGGTTGACGCTGGCCGCGCTGGCCCGCGACACCGAGCGCATCCGCCTCGGCACGCTCGTGAGCCCGGCCACGTTCCGGCTGCCGGGCCCGCTCGCGATCTCGGTGGCGCAGGTCGACCAGATGAGCGGCGGCCGGGTCGAGCTGGGGCTGGGCGCCGGCTGGTTCGAGGCCGAGCACACCGCGTACGGCATTCCCTTCCACGACACCAGGGCCCGCTTCGACCGGTTCGCCGAGCAGGTCGAGATCGTGCACGGCCTGCTGACGACGAAGCCGGGGGAAACGTTCGACTTCACCGGCGAGCACTACACGCTGCGCCACTCGCCGGCCCTGCCCAAGCCGGTGCAGACGCCGCGGCCGCCGCTGATCCTCGGCGGCTCGGGCAAGCGGCGCGGTGCCGACCTGGCCGCGCGCTACGCCGACGAGTTCAACGTCCCGTTCTGTTCGGTGGCCGAGACCGGCGAGGTGTTCGAGCGGGTCCGCCCGGCCGTGGCCGACGCCGGGCGCGAGATCCGCTGGTCGGCGGCGTCGGTGCTGTGCGTCGGGCGCGACGACGCAGAGGTGACGCGCCGGCGCGAGGCCATCGGCCACGACGCCGAGGGCCTGCGCTCCAGCGGGGCCGTGTTCGGCACGCCGGCCCAGGCCGTCGAGCAGATCGGCCGGTTCGCCGAGATCGGCGCGAGCCGGGTGTACCTGCAGGTGCTCGACCTCGGCGACCTCGACCACCTCGAGCTGGTGGCCGGTGAGGTGCTACCCCAGATCTGACGGGCGGCGGTAGACGCACACCCGCACGTCCACCGAGACGTCCACCGTCCCGGGCAGGAGGGCGGCGCGGGTGGCCAGTTCCGTGGCCGAGGCGTGCCGCGCGGTCGGCCCCATCGCGGCCACCGCCAGTGCCTGCTCGCGGGTGAGTACGAGCGGGTAGCGCAGCCGGCGCAGGTCGGCGGTGACGAAGCGGACGAACGCCGCCTGCTCGCGGCGGCTCTTGTCCGGGTCGACGCCGAGCAGCCCGAGCGGTTCGCGCAGCTCCTGCAGGTGCGCCGCACCCGCCGACGCGGTCACCAGCACCCCGCCCGGGCCGAGGATCCGGTCGATCTCGGCGCCGGTGCGCGGACCGAAGACCGACAGCACCGCCCGCGCCGCGCCGCCGGCCAGCGGCAGCACCCGCCAGGCGTCCGCGCCGGCGGCCGCGGCCCGCGGGTGGGCGCGCGCCGCCCGCCGCAGCGCCGGCGGGGAGACGTCGAGGCACAACCCCGCCGCGTCCGGCAGCCGGTCCAGCACGCCGCTGAGGTAGTGGCCGGTGCCGCCGGCGAGGTCGACGACCACACCCTCGCCCGGCGCGTGCGCCGCGACGAGGTCGGCCACCGCGTCGCGCACCGGGTCGTAGTGCCCGCCGCCGAGGAAGCGCGCGCGGGCCTGCACCATGTCGGCGGTGTCGGCGGTACCGGCCGCGCGGTGCCCGACGGTGAGGTTGACGTAGCCCTGCCGCGACACGTCGAAGCGGTGCCCGCCCGCACACCCCAGGGCCGGCCCGTCGCGGTGCAGCGCTGCCCGGCACACCGGGCAGGCCAGCGCCGGCAGCACCGCGTCGAGCGCCCCCGTCACCGCCTCACAGCCAGCCGCGCTGGTCGGCCGCGCGCACCGCCTCCACCCGGTTGCGCACGCCGGTCTTGGCGATCGCCGCCGACAGGTAGTTGCGCACCGTGCCCTCGGAGAGGAACAGCTTGGTCGAGATGTCGGCGACGGTGGCGCCGTCGCGGGCGGCCACCAGGACGTCGCGTTCGCGCCCGGTCAGCGGCGAGGCGCCGCCGGCCAGCGTGGCGGCGGCCAGCGCCGGGTCGACCACCCGCTCGCCGCGGGCCACCCGGCGCACCGCGTCGGCCAGCTGCTCGGCCGGCGCGTCCTTGACCACGAACCCCGACGCCCCGGCCTCCATCGCGCGGCGCAGGTACCCCGGCCGGCCGAAGGACGTGAGGATGATCAGCTGGCACGCGGGCAGCTGCTGGTGCATCGCCGCCGCGGCAGCCAGCCCGTCCATGCCGGGCATCTCGATGTCGAGCAGCGCCACCTCGGCGCCGCTGTCGCGCGCGGCCTGCACCACCTCGTCGCCGCGGCCCACCTGCGCGACGACCTCGAAGTCCTCCTCCAGCTCGAGCAGCGTGGCCAGGGCGGAGCGGATCATCGTCTGGTCGTCGGCGAGCAGCAGCTTGATCACGGCTGGCCCTGCCGCAGCGGCTGGTCGCCGGCCGCCGGCTCGATCGCCGGGTGCGTGCGCGTCACCTCCGCGCGCAGGGTGAAGCCGCTGTAGCCGCCGGTGGCGGTGAGCGTGCCGCCCACGGCGTCGAGGCGCTCGCGCAACCCGGTGAGGCCGTTGCCGGCCCCCGGCGTGCCCCCGCGGCCGGTGTCGGCGATCTCGATCCACGACGGACCGAGCGTCACCCGGCACTGCTCGGCGTGCGAGTGCCGCACGACGTTGGTGATGCCTTCGCGCACCACCCAGCCGAACGTCTCGGACAGGCGCGGGTCGACGGCGTCGACCGAGCCGGGCAGCTCGGCCACGATCCCGGCCGCGCGCAGCACCTCGCGGGCGGTGGCGAGCTCACCGGCCAGCGTCACGTCGCGATGCCCGGCCACGGCCGCCCGCACATCGCCCAGCGTGCGCCGCGACAGCTGCTCGACCTCGGTGATCTCGCGCAGCGACTGCTCGGGCGAGCCGCGCTCGGCCAGCCGCCGGGCCAGGCCCGCCTTCACGGTGATGGTGGTGAGCGAGTGGCCCAGCAGGTCGTGCAGGTCGCGGGCGATGCGGGAGCGCTCGTTCTCCGCCGCCAGCCGCGCCACCTCCGCGCGGGCCGCGGCGAGCGCGCGGTTGGACTCCATGACGTGGAAGAAGCCGTACATCGCGAAAGACACCAGCAGCACGACGATGCCGAGGCTCCAGATGATCCCCTGGTGCCAGCTCGGGACGAGACGCGGCACGAACGTCCCGGCGACGGCGTAGCCGACCACGGCCGCCGCCGCCCACGACGCCCGGGAGGCGACGGTGAGCACCGACAGATAGACCAGGAAGATGAAGGCGTCGTCGTGAGCGAAGAACGTCTCGACGCCGGTGAGCACGACCATCACGCCGTACAGCTGCCAGAACGCGGCGCCGGTGTGCTGCCGGCTGGTGGGCAGCGCCAGGATGTAGCAGGCGGCGAAGACGGCCACGATCACGTAGCCGGCCACGGCGGCCGCGCCGTCGGAGTGCTCGTGCACGCCGCCGACCGTCTGGCCGAGGTAGATCAGCCAGAGGCTCGGGAACACGAACCGCTGCCAGCCCGAGTTCCACATCCGCATGTCGGACCCGCACTCGGCCTGCTCGGCGGCCGCCGGTGGCGGCTGGTCGGCTGTGCTCATGGCTTCTATCGTCACACCCTCTGCGTGTCGCGGCGATACGTCCACGCGGCGACCGCGGTCAGGACGATGGTCCAGCCGGCCACCACGGCCCAGCCCTTCGCGCCCCAGGCTTCCTGCCCGACGCCGACGCGGTCGGCCTGCGCGATCCAGTACGACGGGACGAACTCGCCGATCGACTTGAGCACGCCGTCGCTGACCGGGAACCACATGCCACCCAGCAGCGCGAACAACGCCGCGCCGCCGCCCAGCGCCGGGCCCATGGAGTCGACGGTGAGCAGGTGGCCGAGCGCGATGCCGAGGGCGATGAACGGCAGCAGCCCGACCAGGATCAACCCGATCATGCCGGCCCACTGGCCGACGGGCACGTGCACGCCGAAGGCCAGGCCGGCGATGAACAGGGCGGCGATGCTGACGACGGCCATGAAGTAGCTGGTGACGATCTTGGCCGTGAAGTAGGCGCGGACCGTGAGCGGCGTGAGCCGCAGCTGCCGGTTCCAGCCCACCGACCGCTCGGCGGCGATGCGAGCCCCGCCGGCGATCGAGGCCATCATGGCGCCGTAGCCGGCCATGCCGACCATGTAGTACAGCGCGAACTTGATCGTGGTGCTGCCGAAGTCGACCGTCTGGTTCTTGTTGGCGCCGCCGATGACGAGGAACAGCACGAGCGGGAAGATCAACGAGAAGATGAAGAACCGCTTGTTGCGCAGCAGGCGGACGAACTCGTACTTGAGATAGGTGGCGTTCATCGCGCTTCCCCCACGGCGGTCTCGGTCGGTGTCTGGCCGGCGTCGCCGGTGAGTTGCAGGAAGGCCTGCTCGAGGCCGGCGCCGGTGACCTCGAAGTCGCGGGCGCCGGGGCACTGCCCGATCAGCGCACGCAGGGCGGCGTCCGAGTCGGTGCAGTTGAGCACGATGGCCTCTCCCCGCTGCTCGGCACCACTGACGCCGGGCAGCGCCTGCAACATCGCGAGGTCGGCCTGCGGCAGGGTCGCGCGGATGATGCGACTGCCCACGGTGGCCTTGATCTCGGTGGCCGGCCCGTCGGCCACCACGCGCCCGTGCGCCATGAGGATGATCCGGTCCGCGTAGGCGTCGGCCTCCTCCAGGTAGTGCGTGGCGAAGATGACCGTCTTGCCCTGGCCGGTGAACCCGCGCATGGCCGCCCAGAAGTCGCGGCGGGCCTCGACGTCCATGGCCACCGTGGGCTCGTCGAGCACGAGCAGGTCGGGATTGCTGACGAGGGCCACGGCGAAGCGGACCCGCTGCGTCTGGCCGCCGGACAGCTTGTGCGTCTTGCGCTGGGCGATGTCGCTGATCTTGGCCAGGGCCAGCGTCTCGTCCACCGGCAGCGGGTTCGGGTACAGCGAGCCCATCATGTCGATCAGCTCGCGTACGGACAGGTCCCGCAGCACCTGCCCGGTCTGCAGCATCGCCCCGATGGCGCCGGCGTCCACCGCCGCGCGCGGCGAGCGGCCGAACAGCGTCACGGTGCCGGCGTCCGGGGGCAGCAGGCCCAGCAGCATGTCGATGGTCGTCGACTTGCCCGCGCCGTTCGGGCCCAGCAGCGCGACGGTCTCGCCCGGCGCGATCGAGATGTCGACCCCGCGCACGGCGTGCACGGGCCCGTCCGGCGTCCGGAAGGTCTTGCTCAGTCCCGCGAGGGCGATGCCGCCGGTCCCGGCGTCGATGTTCGTGGTCATGGTGATCAGCCTGCCGGACGGCGCAACACGGCGGCAGTGCCCCGTCGACGCGATGCGCGATGACATCCGTCAGGGCCAAACCACGCGCGAAGGCGCTGGGGCGCGCTGGCTAGGTTGGTGCGCGTGACCGACGTGCCCGTCCCCCAGGAGACCGTGGACGACCTTCCCGAACAGCTTCGCGTCCGGCGGGAGAAGTACGACCGGCTGATCGGCGATCCCGCGCGGGCGCCGTTCCCGGCCGGCGTCGATCGCACGACCGGCCTGGCGCAGGTGCGTCTCGATCACCCCGATCTCGTCGCCGGCACCGAGACCGGCGAGTACGTCGGGATCACCGGGCGGGTCATCTTCGTGCGCAACACCGGCAAGCTGTGCTTCGCGATGCTGCGCGAGGGCGATGCGGAACTGCAGGTGATGCTGTCCCTCGACCGGGTCGGGGCCGAATCACTGGCCGACTGGAAGGCCGACGTCGACCTCGGCGACCTGGTGTTCGTCCACGGGCAGGTCATTGCCTCCAAGCGCGGCGAATTGTCGGTGCTGGCCGACGACTGGCGTATTGCCACAAAGGCGCTGCGCCCGCTGCCGGTCGCCCACAAGCCGATGTCGGACGAGAACCGGGTCCGGCAGCGCTATGTGGATCTCATCGTGCGCCCGGAGGCCCGCCGAATGGTGCAGGCCCGGGCCACCGTGTTGCGATCCCTGCGTGACACGTTGCACGACCGCGGATACCTCGAGGTGGAGACGCCGGTCCTGCAGGCGATGCACGGCGGCGCGGCCGCCCGGCCATTCCATACGCATCTGAACGCATTCGACCAGGACATGTCGCTGCGGATTGCCACCGAGCTGTATCTGAAGCGAACCGTGGTCGGCGGAATTGAGCGCGTTTACGAGATCGGCCCGGTGTTTCGCAACGAGGGCATCGATTCGCGGCACTCGCCGGAGTTCACGATGCTCGAGGCGTACGAGGCCTACGGCGACGTGCACAGCATGGCCGCGCTGACGCAGGCCCTGATCGTCGACGCCGCGGCCGCGCTGGACACCACGGTGGGGCTGACCTCCGCCGGCGCGCAGATCGACCTGAGCGGGCCGTGGCGGGTCGCCGGCATCTACGACCTCGTGTCCGGGGCCGTGGGCGAGCAGGTCACGCCGCGCACCGACGTCGACACCCTGCGGCGCCTGGCCGGCGCCCGCGGCGTCGAGGTGGCCACGGACCGGACGGCCGGACAGGTGGTGCTCGACCTGTTCGACGAGCTCGTCGAGCACACCCTGGTCGAGCCGACGTTCGTGTCCGACTATCCGGCCGAGGTCCGGCCCCTGGCCCGGCCCCACCGCGACGACCCGCTGCTGTCCGAGGCCTGGGACCTGGTCATCGGCGGCGTCGAGATCGGCCACCCGGTCAGCGAACTCGTCGATCCGGTGGAACAGCGGCGCAGATTGACCGAACAGTCGTTGGCCGCGGCCAAGGGTGACCCCGAGGCCATGGCCCTGGACGAGGAATTCCTGCGGGCCCTCGAATTCGGAATGCCGCCCAGCGGCGGAACCGGCTTGGGCGTGGACCGGTTGCTGATGCTGCTCACCGGTCACGGAATTCGCGAGACGATTCTGTTCCCGCTCCTCAAACCGCTCTAGGCGGATCAACAGAATTCGCGGCTCGGGTGCGTCGAATTGCCATGTGCGGCCGGCTCGGTACAGTAATGGTGTCGCAGTCTGAAAAGGCATTCGAGAGGAACCACTTCGATGGCGCAAAAGCACATCGTCCAGTTGATCGACGATCTGGACCAGTCCGAGGCCGAGGAAACGGTGAGTTTCAGCCTCGACGGTTCGCACTACGAAATCGACCTGTCCGAGAAGAACGCCGCCAAATTCCGCGACGCGTTGGCCGAATACGTCGCTAACGCGCGGCGCGCCACCCGGTCCGGCGCACCCCGGACGGCCGGCGGCCCCCGGCGCAGCCGCCCGGCGCGCCAGGACCGCGAGCAGACGCAGGCGATCCGGGAATGGGCCCGCAAGAACGGTCACAAGATCGGGGAGAAGGGGCGCATCCCGGCGCAGATCCTCGACGCCTACAACAGCAAGTAGGCGCCTCAAGCGAGCAGGTGCTCGGCGAAGAACGCCTCGATGCGCCGCCACGCGTCCGGGGCCGCCGCGGGATCCGGGCCCAGATGGGCGACGCGCTGCACGGGATGGATGACGCCCGGCCCGTAATGGTTCGGGTTGAGGAAGCTGTGCCCGGCGCTCGGGTACTCCTTGACGTCGTGCTCGACGCCGAGGTCGTCGAGCAGGCGGTCGAGCTTGCCGGCGGCGCCCCGCAACGAGACGTCCTTCGCCCCGTAGCTGCCCACCACAGGGCAGGCGCCGGTCAGGGCCTCGCGGGCCCCGAACGGCAGCTGCCCGTAGTTCACCGACGAGACGTCGAAGCCGCGGGTGGCCGCCACCAGGGCGAACCCGCCGCCCAGGCAGAACCCGATGATCCCGGTGCGCCCGGTGCACCGGTCGTCACCCAGCAGCCGCTCGCGGGCCGCGTCGATGTCGGCGAGCGCCGCGCCCCGGCCGGTCAGCGAGGCGCGGACCGTGCGGACCACGCAGCGCCAGGCGCCGTCGCTGTACAGGTCCGGGGCCAGGGTGAGATAGCCCATCCCGGCCAGCCGGTCGGCCAGCCGGCGGATGTCGTCGGTCAGGCCCAGCGCCTCGTGGATCGCCACCACGCCCGGCCACGGTCCGTCGCCCGGCGGCACCGCGAGGTAGCCGCGCAGCGAGCGTGAGCCGCCCTGCACGGCGGCGATCGTCAGATCCGGCACCGGCCCTCCCGATGGTGTGACGCGTGCCTGGCAGCCTGCCACGACGCGGCACCGTTCGCGCCGGGGCCGCGGCGCCGGTGTTCGCCGTCAGCGAAGAAGGCCGGCCGCCGACGGGGGCGGGGCATCATCACCGCGGCGCGCACGTTGTGCACACGTGTGGTCGGTGCCGCGGCGGGGCAGGCCCCCGGTCGCACACCCGGACTACAGTTGGCGGTAGGCAGCCAACTGGCGCGGAAGGAGCTGCAGGATGTTCGAACGGTTTACAGACCGCGCACGGCGCGTTGTCGTCCTGGCCCAGGAAGAGGCCCGGATGCTCAACCACAACTACATCGGTACGGAGCACATCCTGCTCGGGCTGATCCACGAGGGCGAGGGAGTCGCGGCGAAGGCGCTGGAGTCCCTCGGCATCTCCCTCGACGCGGTCCGCCAGCAGGTCGAGGAGATCATCGGCCAGGGTCAGCAGGCGCCGAGCGGGCACATCCCCTTCACGCCGCGGGCGAAGAAGGTTCTCGAGCTGTCCCTGCGCGAGGCGCTGCAGCTCGGCCACAACTACATCGGCACCGAGCACATCCTGCTCGGCCTCATCCGCGAGGGCGAGGGCGTCGCCGCGCAGGTGCTGGTGAAGCTCGGGGCCGACCTGAACAAGGTCCGCCAGCAGGTCATCCAGCTGCTCAACGGCTACCAGAGCAAGGAGCCCGCGGGCACCGCCTCGGAGGCCACGCCGTCCACGTCGCTGGTCCTCGACCAGTTCGGCCGCAACCTCACCCAGGCCGCGCGCGAGACCAAGCTCGACCCGGTCATCGGGCGCGAGAAGGAGATCGAGCGGCTGATGCAGGTGCTCAGCCGGCGCACCAAGAACAACCCGGTGCTGATCGGCGAGCCCGGCGTGGGCAAGACCGCCGTCGTCGAGGGGCTGGCCCAGGCCATCGTCAAGGGCGAGGTGCCCGAGACGCTCAAGGACAAGCAGCTCTACACCCTCGATCTCGGGTCGCTGGTCGCGGGCTCGCGCTACCGCGGTGACTTCGAGGAGCGCCTGAAGAAGGTGCTCAAGGAGATCCGCACCCGCGGCGACATCATCATGTTCATCGACGAGATCCACACCCTGGTGGGTGCGGGCGCCGCCGAGGGCGCGATCGACGCCGCGTCGATCCTCAAGCCGATGCTGGCCCGCGGCGAGCTGCAGACCATCGGGGCGACGACGCTCGACGAGTACCGCAAGTACCTCGAGAAGGACGCCGCCCTCGAGCGCCGCTTCCAGCCGATCCAGGTCGGCGAGCCCACGGTCGCGCACACCATCGAGATCCTCAAGGGCCTGCGCGACCGGTACGAGGCGCACCACCGCATCTCGATCACCGACGCCGCGCTCGTGTCGGCCGCGGGCCTGGCCGACCGCTACATCAGTGACCGGTTCCTGCCCGACAAGGCGATCGACCTCATCGACGAGGCCGGCGCGCGCATGCGCATCCGCCGGATGACCGCACCGCCGGACCTGCGCGAGTTCGACGAGCGCATCGCCGACGTGCGGCGCGAGAAGGAGTCGGCGATCGACGCCCAGGACTTCGAGAAGGCCGCGTCGCTGCGCGACCGCGAGAAGACCCTGCTCGGCGAGAAGAGCAAGCGCGAGGCCGAGTGGAAGGCCGGCGACCTCGACGTCGTGGCCGAGGTCGACGACGAGCAGATCGCCGAGGTGCTGGCCACCTGGACCGGCATCCCCGTGTTCAAGCTGACCGAGGAGGAGACCGCCCGGCTGCTGCGCATGGAGGACGAGCTGCACAAGCGCGTCATCGGCCAGGAGCAGGCGATCAAGGCTGTCTCGCAGGCGATCCGGCGCACCCGGGCCGGCCTGAAGGACCCGAAGCGCCCCGGTGGCTCGTTCATCTTCGCCGGCCCGTCCGGCGTCGGTAAGACCGAGCTGTCCAAGACGCTGGCCGAGTTCCTGTTCGGCGACGCCGACGCGCTGATCCAGATCGACATGTCCGAGTTCCACGACCGGTACACCGTGTCGCGGCTCGTCGGTGCGCCTCCCGGCTACGTCGGTTACGACGAGGGCGGGCAGCTGACGGAGAAGGTGCGGCGCAAGCCGTTCAGCGTGGTCCTCTTCGACGAGATCGAGAAGGCGCACGCCGACGTGTTCAACACGCTGCTGCAGGTGCTCGAGGACGGCCGGCTCACCGACGGCCAGGGTCGCGTCGTGGACTTCAAGAACACGGTGCTGATCCTGACCACCAACCTCGGCACCCGCGACGTCTCGAAGTCGATCGGGAGCCTGGGCTTCTCGGCGGCCAACGACGAGGCGTCGGACTACGAGCGGATGAAGACGAAGGTCAACGACGAGCTCAAGCAGCACTTCCGGCCGGAGTTCCTCAACCGCATCGACGACATCATCGTGTTCCACCAGCTGACGCAGGAAGAGATCGTCAAGATCGTCGACCTGATGATCAACCGGCTGGACAACCAGATGCGCAACAAGGACATGGGCCTCGAGCTCACGCCCGAGGCGAAGGCGCTGCTGGCCAAGAAGGGTTACGACAAGACGCTGGGCGCGCGGCCGCTGCGCCGCACGATCCAGCGCGAGATCGAGGACCCGCTGTCGGAGAAGATCCTGTTCGGCGAACTGCAGCCGGGCGAGATCATCGTGGTCGGTGCCGAGCCGGAGGACCCGATGAAGAAGGACGGCCCGCAGAAGTTCACCTTCCGCGGCGAGCCGAAGCCTTCGGCCCTGGTTCCCGACGCCCCGCCCGCGGCCGGCGTCTCCGCCGACTGACGCCTGCCGGCATCGTGGCCGACTGACTGACGCCCCGCTGACGAGGCCCGGACCTGACGGTCCGGGCCTCGTCGGCTGTCCCGGTCAGCGGGGCAGCGCGAACCGGCCGTCGGGCAGCGGGTCGACCAGACCGTCGACGACCAGGCCGTCCAGGGCCCGCTCGCGCTGTACCGGGTCGGTCCACGCGAGGTCCAGGGCGGCCCGCTCCACCGGCCCGTCGGCGCCGCGCAGCACGTCGAGCAGCAGGCCGCGTACCTGGCGGTCGGTGCCGGTGAAGCGCTGCGGCCGCGCCCTGGGCCCGGCGTAGGCGGGCGACCCGGCCGCCACCCAGGCGCACCGGTCGCGGATCGGGCACGCCTCGCAGCGCGGCGAGCGGGCGGTGCACACGAGCGCGCCCAACTCCATCACGGCGACGCCGAAGCGCGCCGCGGCCGCCGCCTCGAGCGGCAGCAGGGCCTGTACGGCCGCGAGATCGCGGGTCGTGCGCGGGGGGCCGGCCTCGCCCGCGCCGTCGACGGCGCGGGCCACCACCCGGCGCACGTTCGTGTCCACCACCGGCACCCGCTGCCCGAACGCGAAGGCCGCAACGGCTCGCGCGGTGTAGGCGCCGATGCCCGGCAGGGCGAGCAGCGCGTCCACGTCGCGGGGCACCTGGCCGCCGAACTGGTCGCGGATCGCCCTGGCACAGGCGTGCAGGCGCAGGGCGCGTCGCGGGTACCCGAGCCTGCCCCACAGGCGCACCGCGTCCCCGGGGCTCGCGCCGGCGAGGTCGGCCGGGGTGGGCCAGCGGGCCAGCCACGCCTCGTAGGCCGGCCGCACCCTTGCCACCGGGGTCTGCTGCAGCATCACCTCGCTGACCAGTACCGCCCACGGGGTGGCGTCGGGACGGCGCCAGGGCAGGTCACGCGCGGCGAGCGTGTACCAGCGCAGCAACGGGGCCACGAGATCTAGGGCGCCCCGCGGGCTCGGCAGTGACATCGTCCGGGATGCTCCCACGTGTCGTGCCGCGCGTCGGGCCGGCCTGCCGGGGAGCGCGTATTAGCGTGGACACGTCATGTTTCATCCCATCGGTACCCAGCCCCCGTCGGTCTACTGGCGACGCCGGCTGGTCGTCATCGCCTCGGTCGTGCTGCTGATCGTCCTGCTCGTGCTCACCGTCAACGCCATCCGCTCCGACGGCAACGGTCAGGCGCAGGCCGGCAGCCCCACGAGCTCGGCCGGCTCGACCAACCCGAGCAGCAGTGTGCCGGTGCGCTCGACCAGCTCATCCGTGGCCGCCCGGCGCACGCTCAAGAGCTCGTCCGCGCGCTCCAGCGGGCAGCACGGCTCGCCGACGAAGTCGACGACGACGGCGGCGCCCCCCGCCGACTGCGCGGCCGGCGACCTGGCCCTCAAGGCGGTCACTCAGCACACCAGCTACAAGGTCGGCGACAGCCCGTACGTGCAGCTGCAGGTCACCAACACCGGGCCGAAGCCGTGCGTGCAGAACCTGGCCGACCAGCAGGTCGAGCTGCGCATCTACAACGGCGAGTCCCGCGTGTGGGGCAGCCACGACTGCAAGGTCGCGCCCGGGACGGCCGCGCGCACGCTGAACCCGAAGGTGTCGGTGCTCGTGTCGATCAAGTGGTCGGGGTTGACCTCGCAGCCCGGCTGCGCCGGCACCCGGCAGCGGGTCGGTGCGGGCACGTACACGCTCTACGGCTCGCTCAGCGGGCACCAGGCCGGCGCCACGCAGTTCACGATCAGCTGAGGACGCCGCCGCTCAGTTGAACCGGTCGATGATCGACACCTCGGCCAGCCGCGAGATGCCCTCCCGGACGGCCCGCGCACGGCCCTCGCCGACGCCGTCGACGACCAGCAGGTCCTCCACGGAGGCGGCCAGCAGCTTCTGCAACCCGCCGAAGTGGTCGACGATGCGATCGAGCACCGGCTCGGGGATGCGGGGTACGCGGGCCAGCAGCCGGTAACCGCGCGGGCTGATGGCGCTGTCCTGACCCTCCGGGGTGCCGGCCAGGCCCATCGCCGTCGCCACCTTGGTGAGGTCGAGCAGGTCGAGCGCGGACAGGTCGGCCATCTCGCGCAGGACGGCGGCCGGGCGCCGGGCGCGCCGGCCGGAGGGCACGTAGTCCCGGGCGATGAGCTCGCGGTCGGCGTCGACGCCGGCGAGCAGCTCGTCGAGCTGCAGCGCGAGCAGCCGGCCGTCGGTGCCCAGCTCGACGACCTGCCCGGTGACCTCGTCGGCGATGCGCCGCACCATCTCGAGGCGCTGCAGCACGATGGCGGCGTCGCGGACGGTGACCAGGTCCTCGATCTCCAGCGCCGACAGTGCCTGCGACACCTCGTCCAGGCGGGTCTTGTACCGCTCCAGCGTGGCGATGGCCTGGTTGGCCCGCGACAGCAGCTCGGCGCTGCTCTCGAGCACGTAGCGGCCCTCGCCGACGTAGAGGCTGATGATGCGCATCGACTGCGACACCGAGATGACCGGGTAACCGGTCTGGCGGGCCACCCGTTGGGCCGTGCGGTGCCGGGTGCCGGACTCCTCCGTCGGGGTCGCGGGGTCGGGCATCAGGTGCGTGGCGGCGTAGGTGATGCGCTCGCCGTCGGTGTTGAGCACCACCGCGCCGTCCATCTTGCACAGCTCCCGCAACCGGGTGGCCGAGAACTCGACGTCCAGCGGGAAGCCGCCGGTGCACATGCGCTCCACCACGGGGTCCCAGCCGATGACGATGAGCGCGCCGGTGTTGCCGCGCAGGATGCGTTCGAGGCCGTCGCGCAGATCGGTGCCCGGCGCGACGGTCGCCAGGACCTCGCGCAACGTCTCGTCGTGCCCGGTGGTCGGCACAGCCCTCCCTCGGCGGTGGTCCGCGCCAGTCTATGTGCGCAGGCCCTCGTCGTCGTTCGCATTGCGGCCGATCGACGCCAGGCCGGCCCGGCGCATGGCGGTGACGGCGTCGGCGAGGCTGGCCACCTCCACCAGCCGGGCCCCGCGCAGCGGGCGGGTGAGCCGGGCGGCACTGCCCGGCGGGACCAGCAGCCGGCGAAAGCCCAGCCGCGCCGCCTCGGCCACCCGCTCGGCGAGCATCGGGACCGGCCGCACGTCGCCGGACAGCGCCACCTCGCCGATCGCCAGCAGGTCGAGCGGGACGGGTTGGTCCTGCGCCGCACTGACCACCGCGAGGGCGACCGCCAGGTCGGTGGCGGGGTCGGAGACGCGCATGCCGGCGACGGTGGCCAGGAAGACGTCCTTGTCGAACAGCCGCAACTTGGCCGCCCGCTCGCTGACGGCGATCAGCATGGCGGCGCGGGCGGAGTCGAGACCGGAGACGCCGCGCCGCGGGTTGGGGTTGGTCGTGGGGGCGACCAGCGACTGGATCTCGGCGGTGAGCGCGCGGTGACCCTCGATGGTGACGGTGACGCAGGTGCCCGGCACCGGGGTGTCGCGATGGTCGCGGAACAGGCTGCTCGGGTCGAGCACCTCGCGCAGGCCGGCGTCGGTCTGCTCGAACGCCGCCACCTCGAGGGAGCCGAAGCGGTTCTTGACCGTCCGCAGCAGTCGCAGCGAGGTGTGCTTGTCACCGTCGAGGCTGAGCGTGGTGTCGACGATGTGCTCGAGCGCGCGCGGGCCGGCCACGGTGGAGTCCTTCGTGACCTGGCCGACGAGCACCATCGGGGTGCCCCGCGACTTCGCCACCCGGCTGAGCGCCGAGGCCACCTCCATCGTCTGGGTGACCCCGCCGGCGCGCCCGTCGACCTCGCCCGAGGCGATGGTCTGCACCGAGTCGATGATCACCAGGGCCAGCGTGTCGCCCGCGGCGTGGATGTGGCCGATGACAGCGGCGAGGTCCGTGTCGTCGGCCAGCAGCAGCTGCGGGCAGTCGGCCCCGATGCGCTGCGCCCGGACGGCGATCTGGCCCACCGACTCCTCGCCGGAGACGTAGAGGACGGGGCGGCCCAGCCGGCGGGCCACGGAATCGGCCACCGCCAGCAACAGCGTGCTCTTGCCCGAGCCCGGCGGGCCGCTGCACAGGCAGACCTGACCGGCGACCAGGCCGCCGCCGAGCACCCGGTCGAACTCGCCGATGCCGGTGACCATCCGTTGCGCCGGGGCCCCGGTGACGACCTCGGACACCGGCTGCGCGGGCCGCGCCGGCGCGGTGACCCGCGTGCCGGCCTTGCGCCCCGGGCTCGCCGCCGGCGGCGCCTGCTCGACGACGGCGGAGAACTCACCGCACTTCGGGCAGCGCCCGTACCACTGGCCGAGGGTGGCGCCGCACGACTGGCAGCGGAAGCTGCGCGCGGTCCTGGACACGCAGGCAACGTAACCCGGACCACCGACACGAACCGGTGCGCCGCGCGGGCCCGGGGCTCACCGGGAGCCGACGGCGCAGCGCGTCGAACCCGTGGAGCGAGACGGCGGGGTCAGCCCTGCTCGCCGGTGGCCGACGGCCCGGGGATGGTCGACTGGTTGGCGCCGGCGGTCAGCCGCACCGGGACGTTGATCGTCTTGCTGCCGGCGTGGGCGAAGGTGAAGGTGATCCGGATCGCGCTGCCCGGATAGGTGGCCCGCTTGAACTTCATGATCAGCAGGCCGCCCTTGGCCTCGGGGGTGCCGAAGCCGACGCGGGAGCCGGGCGGCACCGTGACCGTCTTGCTCCCGGTGGGTGCGGCGGCCGTACTGGTCGCCGGCGTGGCGGAGGCCGAGGCGGACGACGACGAGGACGACGATGCCGACGCGGTGGGCGCGGCGAGCGGGTCGTCGGCCGACTCGACGGCATCGGCCTGGGCCGCGCTGGGGTAGGCCGACCAGCTCGTGAACGCCGGGGACGAGATGCCGGTCAGCTGGTCGCTGCGCTGGCCGCCGTTGACGACCACGAGTGCTATCCGGGCGTCGGCGCCCTGGGGGTAGTACGGGTGCGCGACGGGGGCCTCGACGGCCAGCCCGCGCAGGTGCATGTGCCCGACGTCGGTCTGGGTGCCGTCCAGCGTGGGCTTCTCGTTCGCGGTCTGGGCGAGCTGGCCGGCCGCGCACGCCGAGGTCAGCAGCACGGCGGCGAGCACCGCGCCGAGACCGGCTCGGCGGCCCACGGCCGGCTGCGATTTCTGGCCCGATTCCACGTCCGCTCCCAGGCGATGCGACGGCCGCTGCGACGGCGCTGACACTGGCGCCGCCCAGCCTAGCGAGCGGCGTCGGCGAGCCGTTCCCCGGCTCGCCCGATGCACATTTTCGGGCGCAATACAAGGGCTGCGTGCGGTTGGCCGGAGAAGCGACGACGGGCTCGCACGCTGTGCTGCGTGTTACTCTGGAGGTAGCGAAAGGGGCTTCACAACATGACATTCAAGGTCGGCGAGACCGTTGTCTACCCACATCACGGCGCCGCTCTGATCGAGGCGATCGAGGAGCGACTGCTCAAGGGAGTGAAGAAGACCTACCTCCGGCTCAAGGTCGCACAGGGTGACCTGACCGTGCTCGTACCCGCCGAGAACGCCGAGGTCGTCGGCGTGCGCGATGTGGTCGGCCAAGAGGGTCTGGACAAGGTCTTCGAGGTGCTTCGCGCACCGCACACCGAGGAGCCGACCAACTGGTCGCGCCGGTACAAGGCCAACGGCGAGAAGCTGGCTTCGGGGGACGTGAACAAGGTGGCCGAGGTCGTGCGCGACCTGTGGCGCCGCGACCGCGACCGCGGGCTGTCGGCCGGTGAGAAGCGGATGCTGGCCAAGGCCCGGCAGATCCTGATCAGCGAGCTCGCCCTGGCCGAGGGCACCAACGAGGACAAGGCCGAGGTCGTCCTCGACGAGGTCCTGGGCGAGGCTGTGGCCTGACCGGCCCCGAACAGCGCACGAGCATGGCGGCGCACGGTCCCCGGACCGTGGCCGCCATTCTCGTTGCCGCCGGTTCCGGCGAGCGCCTCGGGGCGGGCGGGCCGAAGGCGTTCGTGCCGGTCGCGGGCCGCCCGCTGCTGCAGTGGGCCGCCGACCGGTTCACCCACTGCCAGGAGGCGGTGGTCGTCGCTCCGGCCGACCTGGTCGACGACGCGGCCCGGCTCAGTGGCCTGCCTGCGGTGCCGGGCGGCGCGACCCGCCAGCACTCGGTGGCGGCCGGGCTCGCCGCCGTCAGCGCCGAATTCGTGCTGGTGCACGATGTCGCCCGCCCGTTCGTGCCGCGCCGGGTTGTCGACGCCGTCGTCGCCGCGCTCGAGGCGGGTGCCGATGCTGTCGTGCCCGTCGTGCCGGTGACCGACACGGTGCGCCGGATGACGGCTGACGGCGCGCTCGCCGGCGTGGTGGACCGGTCCACCCTCGTCGCGGTGCAGACGCCGCAGGGTTTCCGGCGCGCGCTGCTGGTCGAGGCGCACGCGCGCGCGGCCGGCCTGGAGGTCACCGACGACGCGGGGCTCGTCGAAGCCCTCGGGGCCACAGTCGTGGCCGTGCCCGGTGCCGACGAGAATTTCAAGATCACTACGCCCGGCGACCTGGCGCGCGCCGCCGCGTTCGCCGCACTAGCCTGAGCGCGGCGGCCGGCCGACGAGAGGACCCCGCGTGATCACCAGCACGATGCAGGACGACTTCCAGCTCACCGTGACCGCGATGGTCGAGCACGGCACCCGCGTGTACGGGCGCAGCGAGTGCGTCACCTGGCAGGGCGACGGCGCGCGGCGCGCCACCTTCGCCGAGGTGGGCGTCAACGCGCGCCGGCTGGCCGACGCCCTCACCACGCTGGGCGTGGGCCGCGGCGACCGGGTGGGCACGCTGTGCTGGAACTCCCAGGAGCACCTCGAGGCCTACTTCGCGGTGCCGTGCATGGGCGCGGTGCTGCACACCCTCAACCTGCGCCTGCCACCGGGCCAGCTCGCGCACATCGTCAACCACGCCGAGGACAAGGTCGTGGTCGTCGACGCCACGCTGCTGCCGCTGCTGGCCGCGATCGCCTCGCAACTGAAGACGGTCGAGCACTTCGTCGTCATCGGTGAGGGCGACACCTCGGTGCTGGGCAGCGAGGTGCCGGTGCACTCGTACGCGCAACTGGTGGCCGACGGCGACGAGTCGTTCGCGTGGCCGGAACTGGACGAGAAGGCGCCGGCCTCGATGTGTTACACGAGCGGGACCACGGGTGACCCGAAGGGCGTCGTCTACTCACACCGCTCGATCTACCTGCACGCGCTGGCCACCCTCGGCAACACCGCGGTCGGCGCGACGGAGTCCGACCGCGCGCTGGTCGTGGTGCCGATGTTCCACGTCAACGCCTGGGGCCTCCCGTTCGCGGCCATGCTCGCCGGCAACACGCTGCTCATGCCCGGCGCGCACATGACCCCCGACGCGCTCGTCGACATCATCGAGGCCGAGCGGGCGACGTTCGTGTCGGCCGTTCCCACGCTGTGGGGCGGCATCCTGCAGGTGGGCGAGCAGCGCGACCTCGACCTGTCCTCCGTACGCATGGGTACGTCCGGTGGCGCCGCCATCCCGCGCACACTGATGCAGGCGTTCCAGGAGAAGTACGGCCTGCGCATCATCCAGGGCTGGGGCATGACCGAGACCTCGCCCGTGGGCGGCATGGCCCACCCGCCCGTCGACGTCGAACTCGGCGGCGACGACGAGCTCGACTGGCGGTTGAAGTCGGGGCGGCTCATCGCGGGCGTGCAGCTGCGCATCGTCTCCGACGACGGCGAGGTGCTGCCGTGGGACGGCGAGGCGGTCGGCGAGATCGAGGTGCGCGGGCCGTGGATCACCGGCCGCTATCACCTCGACTCCGCGCCGGAGAAGTTCGACGACGGGTGGCTGCGCACCGGTGACATCGGCACCGTCGACGACCGCGGCTACTTCCAGATCACCGACCGCTCGAAGGACGTCATCAAGTCCGGCGGCGAGTGGATCTCCTCGGTGGAGCTGGAGAACCTGCTCGCCGCGTCGCCCGACGTGGCCGAGGCGGCGGTCATCGGCATCCCCGACGAGAAGTGGACCGAGCGGCCGCTGGCCTGCGTGGTGCCGCGCGGCGACGCCCATGACCCGGCCGCGCTGGCCGCCTTCCTCGACGGCAAGGTCGCATCGTGGCAGGTGCCGGAGAACTGGACGTTCGTCGACGAGGTGCCGAAGACCAGCGTCGGCAAGTTCGACAAGAAGGTGCTGCGCGCGCGTTACGCCGACGGTGACCTCGAGGTCACCCGGACGAAGGCGCCGGGCGCCGAGTGACCGCGCTCGCGGACATCCGCTCGGGCGTCGGTGTCGACGTCCACCCGATCGAGACGGGCCGCGACTGCTGGCTGGCCGGGCTGTTCTGGCCGGACGAGCACGGCTGCGCCGGCCACTCCGACGGCGACGTCGTCGCGCACGCCGCCTGCGACGCCCTGCTGTCCGCGGCCGGCCTCGGCGACCTGGGCGCGGTGTTCGGCACCGACGACCCGCGTTGGGCCGGCGCCTCCGGTGCGGCGTTGCTCGGTGAGGTGGCCGAGGTCGTGCGCCGCTCCGGCTGGGGCATCGCCAACGTCGCCGTGCAGGTCATCGGCAACACCCCGCACCTGGGCCCGCGCCGTGCGGAGGCGCAACTGGAGCTGGCGAGCGTGCTCGACGCCCCGGTGTCGCTGGCCGCCACCACCACCGACGGGCTCGGGCTCACCGGCCGCGGCGAGGGCCGCGCCGCGATCGCCACCGCCCTGCTCTCGCGCTGACGCCTCGGTCAGTGGTGCGGTTTCCCGCTCGGTGGTGCGGAAATCCGCACCACCGAGGCCCGGATCGCACCACTCACCGGGGGAGGGTGGCGTCCAGCGCCTGGGCCAGGTCGGCCCACAGGTCGGCCACGTGCTCGATGCCGACCGAGAGCCGCAGCAGGCCGGGCGGCGTGCCGAAGGCGGCGTCGAGCTCGTAGCGCGCCCGGCGCTCGATCAGCGACTCGACGCCGCCGAGGCTGGTGGCGTGCGTGATCAGCCGCACCGCGTCGCACAGCCGGTCGGCCGCGCCCGCGTCGGCCACCTCGAAGGTCAGCATCGCGCCGAAGCCGTGGTGGTCGCGGGCGGCCACGGTGTGGCCGGGGTCGCCGGGCAGCCCCGGGTAGCGCACGCGGGTGACGGCGGAGTGCGCCGCGAGGCGCTGGGCGAGCACCAGCGCGTTGGCCTGCGCGCGTTCCATACGCAGGGCCAGCGTGCGCAGGCCGCGGGTGGCCAGGTAGGCCTCCAGCGCGCCGGGCAGCGCGCCGGTGAGGACCCGACGCTCGCGCAACTGCTCGGCGAGGTGGCCGTGCCGGGTCACCAGCGCGCCCATGAGCACGTCCGAGTGCCCGGACAGGTACTTCGTCACCGAATGCATGACGACGTCGGCACCGAGGTCGAGCGGGCGCGCGACCAGCGGCGTGGAGAACGTGGCGTCGACGAACAGCGTCGCCCCGGCGGCGCGGGCGGCGGCGGCGACGGCCGGCAGGTCGACCACCGTCATCATCGGGTTGGAGACGGTCTCCAGCCACACGAGGTCGGCGCCGTCGACCGCGGCCAGCACCTGCGCGGTGTCGGCCGGGTCGACGCGGCGCACGGTCATCGTGCCCCGCTCCTCCTGCGCGGCGAAGGTGGCCACGGTGCCGGAGTAGGCCGCGTGCGGCACCACCGCCACCGTGCCGGCGCGCTGAGCGCCGACGACCGCGTCGGTCGCGGCCATCCCGCTCGCGAAGGCCACGGCGGTGCCGCCCTCCAGCGCGCCGAGCGCCGTCTCGAACGCGGCCACGGTGGGCGTGACCGCTTCGCGCGCGTAGTGCCGGTCGGTGCCCGCCCGGTAGGGAGCGGTCAGCACCAGCGGCGTGGTGACGGACTCGCCGGGCGCGTCGGGCCGTCCCGCACTGACGGCCACCGACTCGGGGTGCAGGCTCGGTTCGCTCACCCGCGCCACGCTACTTCTCTACGATGGCTCGGTGGGCGACCTGAATCTCTACGACACCGCCACCCGGTCGTTGCGGCGTTTCGAGCCGCTCGAGGACGGCAAGGTGTCGATCTACCTGTGCGGGCTCACCGTCCAGGGGCCGCCGCACATCGGTCACGTCCGCAACTGGGTGAACATGGACATCCTGCGCCGCTGGCTCACCCACAGCGGCTACGAGGTCACCTTCGTCCGCAACGTCACCGACATCGACGACAAGATCATCGTGAAGTCGGCCGCCGCCGGTGAACCGTGGTGGGCCCTGGCGTTCCGCAACGAACGCTCGATCATCGAGGCCGAGCAGCTGCTGGGCTGCCTGCCGCCGTCCTACGAGCCGCGGGCCACCGGGCACGTGCCCGAGATGATCGAGCTGATGGACCGGCTCATCGCCGGCGGGCGCGCCTACGAGGCCGACGGCGACGTCTACTTCGAGGTCGCCGCGTACCCCGAGTACGGGGCGCTGTCCGGGCAGCGCGTCGAGGAGATGCAGCCCGCGGGTGACTCGGTCGGCGACACCCGCAAGCGCGACCCGCGCGACTTCGCGCTGTGGAAGCGGGCCAAGGAGGGTGAACCGTCCTGGCCGACCCCGTGGGGCCGCGGCCGGCCCGGCTGGCACCTGGAGTGCTCGGCCATGGCCACGAAGTACCTCGGCGCCAGCTTCGACATCCACGGCGGCGGCCTCGACCTCGTCTTCCCGCACCACGAGAACGAGCTGGCGCAGTCGCGCGCGGCCGGCGACGGCTTCGCGCGCTACTGGATGCACAACGGCCTGGTGACGATGGCCGGTGAGAAGATGTCCAAGTCGCTGGGCAACACGCTGCAGGTGCACGAGATCGTCAAGCAGTGGCGTCCGGTCGAGGTGCGGTACTACCTCGGGGCCGCGCACTACCGTTCGACGATGGAGTTCTCCAAGGAGGCGCTGGACGAGGCCGCCACCGCCTACCGGCGCATCGAGAACTTCGTCGAACGGGCTCGCGACGTCGTCGGCGATGACGACCTGCCCGCCGCCCCCGGGGCCGGGTTCGCCGCCGCGCTGAACGACGACCTGGCGGTGCCGGGCGCGCTGGCCGTGCTGCACACCGTCGTGCGCGACGGCAACACCGCGCTGGCCAATGGCGACGACGACGCCGTGCGCGCCGCCCTCGGGAGCGTGGGGACCATGACCTCCGTCCTCGGCATCGACCCGACGAGGTGGGGCCCGGCCACCGGCGACCGGCGGGAGACGGTCGACGCCCTGGTGGGCCTCGCCCTCGAACAGCGCACCGCGGCCCGCGCGCGCAAGGACTACGCCGCGGCCGACGCCGTGCGCGACCGGTTGACGGCGGCGGGCGTCACCATCGAGGACACTCCCGACGGCCCGCGCTGGACTATCTCGTGAAGGCAGTGAACTGATGGCCGGCAACTCCCAACGCCAGGGCGCGATCCGCAAGTCGAAGAAGGGCCCGCAGGTCGGCTCCGGCGGGCAGCCCAAGCGGGCGTTGAAGGGCAAGGGCCCCACGCCGCCGGCCGAGGCCCGCAAGGGTCACCCGGCCGCGCGCCGGGCGGCGGCGGCCGACCGGCGTGCGGGGGCCGCGAGCGGCGGCGCCCGCCCGCGCCGCGACGCCGCGACCAGCGCGCCGCAGGCCGAGCTGCTGGTCGGGCGCAACCCGGTGGCCGAGGCGCTGCGTGCCCGCGTCCCGGCGACCGCGCTGTACCTCGCGCGCGGGCTCGAGGCCGACGAGCGGATCACCGAGGCGGTGCGCCTCGCCGGCAACCGCGGCATCGCCTTGTTGGAGGTCAGCCGGGCCGAGCTCGACCGGCGCACGAACAACGTCATGCACCAGGGCGTCGCGCTGCAGGTGCCGCCGTTCGCCTACCACTCGCTGCCCGACCTGTTGAACGAGGCGCGCGAGGCCGGGCACCCGCCGCTGCTCGTCGCGCTCGACGGGGTCACCGACCCGCGCAACCTCGGCGCGGTCATCCGCTCCGCGCTGGCCTTCGGCGCGCAAGGCGTGATCGTGCCCCAGCGGCGCGCGGCCGGCGTCACCGCCACCACCTGGCGCACCTCGGCCGGCGCCGCGGCCCGGCTGCCGGTGGCCCAGGTGACCAACCTCGTCCGGGCGCTCAAGGACTGCCGTGACGCCGGGCTGTTCGTGCTCGGCCTCGACGCCGACGGGGCCACCTCGCTCGACGACCTGGAGATGGCCACCGAGCCCGTCGTGGTGGTCGTCGGGTCCGAGGGCCGCGGCCTGTCGCGGTTGGTGGGCGAGACCTGCGACCTGACGGTGTCGATCCCGATGGCCGAGAGCGCCGAGTCGCTCAACGCGTCGGTGGCCGCCTCCGTCACGCTGTCGGAGATCGCCCGGCGCCGCCGCGCGGACCTGTCCGGCTGAGCGCCGTCAGCCCTGCTTCTTCCGTGCGCCCGGGTCGACGTACTTGCGGGCGGGCTTGAAGAACTCGGCCGGCGCCGGCTCGCCGCGCAGCTCGGCCACCTGGTCGCGCACGGCGCTCATGATCTCGTCGGTGATCTCGCGCTGCAGCGTCTGGGAGGGTTCCTTGCCGCGGAAGCGGCTCAGGTCGAGCGGCTCGCCCACCGACAGCAGGTGCGTGCGGCGCCGGCCGAGGCGCCGCAGCGACAGCCCGCCCATCCGCTGCACGCCCCACTGGCCGATCGGGACGACGGGGGTGTCCGGCGAGAGCAGCACGAGCCGGGCGATGCCGGTCTTGGCCTGCATCGGCCAGCTGTCCGGGTCCTTGGTCGTGGTGCCCTCGGGGTAGATGATCACCGCTTCGCCGTGCTCGAGCGCGGTGACCGCGTCGCGCAGCGACTGGGCGGCGTCGGTCGTGCCGCGGTGCACCGGGATCTGTCCCGCGCCGCTCATCATCCGGCCGACGACGGGCCAGTCGAAGACGCCGGCCTTGATCATGAATCGCGGCACGCGACCGGACTGCCACACCGCGCGGGCCATGAGCACCGTGTCGACCTGACCGATGTGGTTCACCACGATGATCACGCCGCCCTCGTCCGGGGCGGGGACGCGCTCGAGGTGACGCCAGCGCAGTCGGAAGAACAGCCCGTCCAGCGGGTACAGGATCGACACCCACGTCCGGATCCAGAAGCCGGCCTTCGGTTTGTGCAAGCGGCTCACACGCACTCCTGACGCTGGTTACGGTGCCGTAGGCAGTCTGCCAACTGTTCGTACCCACCCGGCGCGGGGGTTCAGGGCAACGTGGCGTTCAGGAACATGAGCAGCGCGAGGATCTCGTCCTCGGACAGGTCCGCGGCCTCGCCCGGCAGTGGCGCACCGGTGGCAGCGCCGGGCCCGCGGGCCGGCGCCGCCTCGCGCCGCTGCTCGTAGCCGTCCACCTGGCTGGCGTAGGCGGTCAGCGCGGCCACCCGGTCGAGCAGCGCCGCCCAGGCCGGCCCGTCCGGCACGCCGTGCCCGGCCGTGCCGATGCGGTGCGCCTCGGCGTCGACGGCGTCGAGCTCGCGGGCCAGGTCGAGGTGCACGTGCCGGTCACCGATCTGGCCGGCCCGCCAGTGCGGGGTCCGGGTGATCCGCCGGGCCGCGTCGCAGGCGGCGAGCACGATGCCGCGTTCGGCCCCGCCGGCCAGCGGCCCGCTCCAGTCGTGGCGCGAGCGCCAGCTGCCCGCGGCGGCGACGCGGCGCTGTTCGTCGGCGGTGAGCCGCAGCGGGTCACCGGCGACGAAACGCGCGCCGGCGACGGCCACCGACGCGAGCACCACGAACAGCACCGCGGCCAGCACGGCGAGCAGGGTGTTGCCGCCGGCGAGCGCCGCGCCCAGCCCGGCGAGGTCGAGCACCGCCAGCACGGCCGACGGGACGACGGTGCGCATGAGGACCGAGCGGCGCGGGAACGCCCCGCCGCCCGGCGGCAGGCCGGCTGCGACCCGCTTCGCGAGCTTGGCCTCGGTGGCGTCGTCGAGGAACGTCAGGGGCGTCCGGGCGCTCACCGCCGGCGGGTGCCCCGAACCGGCCGAGGCGGCGACGAAAGCCTGCACCTGCCCGCGCGCGAGCGTCAGGTCAGGCCGGTGCGGCGTCGGGTCGGTCACCGCCCCATCGTGCCGAGGCCGCGCCGAGCTGTCACCAGCCGGTACCGTCCCCCTGTCGCCGCCTTAGCTCAGTTGGCCAGAGCAACCGCCTTGTAAGCGGTAGGTCGTCGGTTCGAACCCGACAGGCGGCTCCAGGAGTCGGGGCCTGCGCTGTCAGCGGGCCAGACCGCTCGAGCGCAGCGCGTGCGTCAGCTTCGTGCCGGTGACGTCGGCGCTGCGGTAGCCGACGTAGCCGTCGGGACGGACCACGTACATCGCCTGTCCGAGCCGGCCGGTTCCGTAGGCGCTGGCGAAGGCGCCGCCGCCGTCCACCACGACGTGTCCGGCGGGCAGGTCCGTGGCCGGGGTGAGGACGTAGCACCGGACTCCTGGGACCTCGACGGCGGCGAGGACGTCGGGGGGCACCGTGGCGTCGGCGGACCAGAGCAACACCGTGTAGCCCGGGTGGCGGAACAGTTCGTGGAGTCGGAACGGGTCCCGCGCGGTCGCCTGCCGCAAGCCCGTCGCGTCCGGCGCCCGTTCGCCGGCCTGCGCCCCACCGGCGAACCGGTCACCGTCCTCCTGCCGGACGACCGGACTGTCGGGGTAGCCGACCAGCATCTGCGCCTCGCGGAGCAGCATCCCCTCGACCCCGCTGGCCGGCGGCTCGAAGCCGCTGCGGGCGTTGGTCACGGTGCGACCCACAACCTCGGCGCCGACCGGGTGACGCTCGGCGTGGTAGCTGTCCAGCAGGCCCTCCGCGGCCCGCCCGCGGACGGCGAGCGCCAGCTTCCAGGCGAGATTGACGGCATCCTGCACGCCGGTGTTCATGCCCTGCGCGCCGGTCGGGGGGTGGATGTGGGCCGCGTCGCCGGCCAGGAACATCCGGCCACTGCCGTAGCGGTCGGCCAGGCGATGGCTGATCCGGAACACGGACGACCAACGCATCGCCGAGGCAGTCGTGGGCTCGGGCGCCAGCCGATCGAGCACGGCCTGAATATGACGCAGTTCGGGTTTCGGACCTTCTTGCAGGCCATGCGCGACGGTGTCCTTGCGGCGGAGCGGGTCCTGGGCCAGCTCCGGATCCACCAGCGAGGAAATCCGGTAACGCCGGTCGCCCGGCAGTGGGATGCACACCATCAGGTCGTCTGCGCCGCCCTCGACGACCCGGTTGCTGCGGATCGCGTAGCCGGCGGGCTGGCTCCAGTCCACCTCGACGTCGGCGAGCATGTACTGCTCCGGGAACGCGTCCCCGCTGAAGGCGATCCCGAGCGCCTTGCGGACCGCGCTGTGCGCGCCGTCGCAGCCGATCAGGTACTGCGCGTCCACCGTCTCGAGGTCGCCGTCGGCTGTGCTGAGCCGCGCGGTGACCCCGTCACCCGTGACCTCGGCGGACACGAATTCGACGCCCCGCCGGACGCGGACGTCCTGATCGGCCAGCGCGGTGATCAAGAGCCGCTCGACGGCATATTGCGGGATGGCGACGAAGCCGTAATGGATCTGCTCGGGCAGCCTCAGCTCGAGCCGGTTCACCAGCTCGCCGTCACGGTAGTGCAGCTGTCCGAGCATCGGCGTGCAGGCGTCGAGCGCCGGGCGGGCGAGACCGGCGGCGTCCCACAGCTCGAGCGTTCGCGGCTGGATCCCGACCGCCTTCGCGTACATGGTGGGCTCGAGCAGCCGATCGACGATCATGACCTTGATCCCCCGGCGGCGCAGTTCCAGCGCGGCGGTCAGACCGACCGGGCCTGCTCCGACGACGAGAACATCTGTCCGCGCGTCCGTCATGCCCGTGGTCTCCACTTCCGTCTCATCGAGGCAGCCCGCAGACAGGGGACGGGAAGCACAGCACGGGGGTCGACCCGTCGGCTCTGTCCACTCCAGATCGATCCGAGGTTCAGGTCGTCGGGCGCGTGGCCGTGTCGTACCAGACCGAGACTCCGGCCGGAGCGGCCGTCGTCCTGGCGGCTCCGTCGACGGCGGGCAGCAGGCTGGAGCCGCCGCCGCCTCCGCCGCCGGCGATGCCGCTGTCAATTTCTCGGTGGACAACCTGCCGGCTATGACAGCCGCCGGCGCCGCCGCCGCCGCCATACAGGCCGCCCCCGCCTCCACCGCCTGCGCCTCCGAAATGGCCCCCGAAGTCGTACGGGGGTGCGCCGTCGCCGCCGTTGCCCAGCTCACCAGGGGACGCGACCGTGTCGTCACACGGCCGAACGGGGTAGTACCGCTGCTCGGGGGACTCGCGATGGAGAGGCTGACCGGCGCGCCCGCCCGAGGTCGAGGTCCCGGGTCCGCCGCCGCCCTCTGCGTTCTCGTCCGGGAACCACGAGTCGCCGTTCCCGAAACCCATCACGCCCGCTTCGCCTGCGGCGCCGCCCGCGCCGCCGAGGTACCTCGCGGAAATCTTGCCGCCGGCCCCGCCGCCGCCGGCGGCGACCACCAGTCGGGAGCGATACGAAGGCGCTGTCTGCTGGCCGCCGACCCCTCGCTCCCGGGGGAGGGTCTGGAGATCCGTCGCGCCGCCGCCGCCACCGCCCGGCCATCCTCCGGTCCAGCAGTACTGCCCGCCGTCGGCGCCGCCGTTCCACCCTCCGCTGCCGCTGAGGCAGGTGCCGCCCCTGCCGCCTCGGCCACCGACCTCCACATAGAGCTTCGGGAGGTCGCGGCTGACGGGTAGCTGGCCGGTCACCTGCGCCGCGGCGCCGCCCTCTGCGTCGAGCGCGTCACCGCCGCGGGCGCCCCGCAAGGTGACGTGCAGATTTCGACCCTGCATATCGTCAGGCATGGTGAAGACCGATTCGCCGACCGACGTCCACGAACACGTCACCCGGTAGAACGGCGCACGCTCCGGCAGGTTGATGACGACGACGACACAGTTGGACGGGAGTACCTCGCGTGCCGACGGCGCGGCTGCCGGTGCGACTGGCGCCGCCGAGGCGTCCGGCACCCCCGTACCCAACAGCGTCAAGGCCGCAGCGCCCACCGGCACCCAGGCCCGCGACAACCACCTGGCCGGACCCGGACCATGCGTACCTGACGACCCGACGCGGTAGCTCATTCTCGTCCCCCACCAAGCTCCGTCGAAGCTCTCATGACCCGCCTGCCGGCCAGGTGGCCGGGCGTCGGGCCACGACGTAAGGGGTGCAGTGAATCACTGCTAGAGCGCGGCCGCCACCGGACTGTAAACGACCAGCGCGACCGCCGGCGGCAGCCCCTTGCTCACGTCGAGGGCCTCGCGGCCGGTGCCGAGCTCACCGACCGTCTTGATCTGCCCGCTCCCGCTCTACCCGCTCTGAACGAGCCGGCGGTTCATGCCGTCGGGGAAGAAGGTGGTCGTCGTCGACGACCGTGACCAGCAGCAGCCCGACTCCGGACATGGCGCCCTCCCTGCGGATCCCGCGCCGAGATGGGCCCGAATCGCACATCGCGGGACAACAACGCGCGATCCGTCACCCCCCGATTGCGGCGCGACAGATGATCACCCATGATCCGCACGTGAGCCCGCGTGCTGCCGCCGTCGTCCGTCCGCATGCACGACGACTGCGCTACGTAGCCGTGGTCGGTGTCCTCGCCGTTCTCACGGCGTGCAGCGACGCCGTCCCGAGTGACAGTGCCTCCTCGGGGTCGCAGCGGTCGGCCTCGAAGGTCTCGGCGTCCGCCCCCGCCGATGCGGCCAAGGCCGCTGCGATCCGCGCGGTGGTGCACTCGGTGATGGCCAGTGAGCATCTGCGCTCGGCGATCGTGCGGGTGACCGTCGGAGGCCGCAATGTCCTCACCCAGGCGTGGGGGCAGTCGATGAAGGGCGTTCCCGCCACCACCGACATGCATTTCCGCAACGGCGCCGTCGCCATCTCCTATATGTCGACGCTGCTGCTCGAACTGGTCGATCAGCACAAGGTGAGCCTCGAGGACAAGGTCTCCCGATGGCTACCGGACGTTCCGCACAGCGACGAGGTCACGCTGGGCCAGCTGGCGCAGATGACAGCGGGCTACGTCGACTACGTCACCCAGCCGCCGCTAGACCGCGTGCTCTACAAGGACCCGTTCGCGGACATCAGCGAGCAGACCCGGCTGAAGTGGAGCACCAGGTACGACCTGCTCTACCCGCCGGGCACGAACTGGAACTACTCCCACACCGACTACATCATCCTGGGCATGGCTCTGGCGAGGATCACCGGCCAGCCGCTGGCGCAGGCGATCAAGCAGAACGTGCTGGAGCCGCTCGGCCTGCACAACACCGACGACCCGGGAACGCCGGCGATCCCTGATCCGGTGCTCCACGCCTACTCCTCCGAGCGCCGCTACCGGCTCGGGATCCCACCCGGCAAGGCGTTCACGGAGGATTCGACGTTCTGGAACCCGTCGTGGACGTTGGCGAAGGGCGCCATCGAGTACACCGACATCCACGACCTGAACGCCACGGCGGTCGCCATCGGCACCGGCGCGCTGCTGAGTCGGTCCTCGTACGACCTCATGACGACGAAGGACCTGATCGGTCGGACCACCGCGCTCAAGGGCTGCAAGACCTGCTTCCCGCAGTCGGCGGGCTACACCTACGGGCTCGGCGTCGTCTCGTCCGGCAACTGGCTGCTGCAGAACCCGCTGTTCGCGGGAGAAGCAGGCTCCTACGCCTACCTGCCGTCGCAGCACGTCGCCATCGCCGTGGAGGCCACCTTCAAGCCGGCCGCCTTCACCAGCCCGAAATCGCCGCGCAACGCCGCCGACCTGATGTGGCGCAAGATCGGTGCCGTACTCGTCCCGCCGGCCGACGCGCCGCCGATCCACCCGTAAGGGGCCCCGCCAGTGAACACAGCCCGCCGATCGCTCCTCGCCACGGCACTGAGCGCCGCCCTCGGCCTGGCCGTCTGCGCGGCGGCTCCCGCGTCGTCCTCGGCACCGTCGTCGACGTCGTCGTCGACCACGGTGCCCGCAGCGATTCGCAAGATCATGGACAAGTCGATCTACAAGAACGCGACGTGGAGCATGCTCGCCGTCGACCTGACGACGGGCCGGACACTGGCGAGCCTCAACGCCGACTCGTTGGCCTACACCGGCTCGACCCGCAAGCTGTTCTCGGTCGGTCTTGCGCTGAAGACGCTCGGCGCGAAACACACGTCGACGACCGGGGTCTACCGCGCAGGCACGGTAGACGCCAGAGGGGTGCTGCACGGCAACCTCGACTTCGTGGGCGCCGGTGATCTCACCCTGGGTGGCCGCCGCACCGCCGACAACAAGATCCAGTTCACCGACTTCGACCACAACGACGCGAACAACCTCGGCACCGCCATCCTCACGCCGCAGGATCCGCTGACCGGGCTGAAGGCGCTCGCGGCACAGGTCAGGGCGAGCGGAATATCACGCATCGACGGGGACGTCGTCATCGACGACCGGCTCTTCCCCTCCTACCGCGTGCCGAACCAGCAACTGCTGATCACCCCGACCATGCTCAACGAGGACAAGGTCGACGTCACCGTCATCCCGACCCGACCCGGCCGCCCGGCCCGTATCGAGTACCGCCCGAAGACGGCCGGCTTCCGGGTCACCGGCACCGTGATGACCACTGCGGCCAACGCGACCGGGAAGGGGAAGATCAACCTCGAACCCGGCACGACCCCGGACGGCGATTCGCTGCCGGGCATCGTCAACTGCGTCGGGCAGCCCGGCTGCAGCGGGGCGATCTCCGGAACGATCCCGGTCAACTACCGGGCGGACCTGTCCGGGCAACGGCAGTACGTCGGCGTGTTCCGGATGGAAGATCCGGAGGCGTTCGCCCGCACGGCGTTCGTCCAGGCGCTGCGGCGTGCCGGCGTCCGGGTGACCGGGCCGACGGTCAGCCCCAACCCGACGTCGCTGCTGCCGGCGGCGACCCATTACCCGGCCAAGACGCGGGTGGCCGCCTACACCTCGCCGCCCTACGCTCAGGAAGCCCAGCTGACCCTCAAGGTCAGTCTCAATCTCGGTGCCAATCTGGCCCTGACCAAGTTCGGTCTGGCGAAGGGCGAGAAGACCATCGCGGGCGCGCTCGCCGCCGAACGCAGCGAGCTGACGGCGATGGGCATCCCGGGGAGCTCGTTCGACTTCCCGACGAACGGCAGCGGCAGCCCGGACAGTAAGGCCTCGCCGCGGGCGCTCGTCGACATGCTGACCGCGATGAGCAAGACCCGGGTGGCCGCTGCCTACCGCACGGCGCTGCCCCTGCTCGGGGTCGACGGGTCGTTGGCCGATACCGGAACCGACCTGCCGGCCAGGGGCCACGTGCACGGCAAGACTGGCACCACCGCGACGGACGGGGAGTTGGTGGCGCAGAACCTGGCCGGTTACGTGGACGCGCGCAGCGGCCACCGCATCGCGTACGCGATCATTCTGAACGACTACGGACAACTGCAGAACCTCGAGGAGATCGTCGCCGTCCTGGAGGACGAGGCGGCGATCACCAACGTGCTCTACACGCGCGACTGAGTCCTCGACCGCGGCCGCACGACCACTCCGCCGAATTCGCGGTCAGCGGTCCCGCGCCGCCGCGAGGAAGCGTTCGAGCTCGGCCGGGATGTCCGGCCCGGCGGGTTGGTAGGCGACCTCGGTGATACCGGCGCTCTCCCACTCGGCGAGCTGCTCGCGGATCCGGGCCGGATCGCCGATCAGGGCGGCGCGGCCGGCCACCGCCTCGGCGCCGGGGAAGAGCAACCGGTCGTGCGCGCTCAACTCGACCTGGTGACCGGCGTGCACGGCGAGGTGCCGCTGGTGCGCGGGCGTCCGCTCGACGGACTCGCGCCAGGCGCGGCCGTTCGGCAGCGCGTCGACCTCGTCCGCGCCGCCCCGCTCGTACGTCACGTGGTAGAGCACGGCCGTCGCGGTGTCCAAGGCGGCGCGGACACGGGGCGAACCCGGGTCCTCGCCCGGCTCCCGCACGCTGCCCCACATCAGCAGCGCGCGGCGTTGGCCGCCGGCCGCGGCCAGGAAGCGCGGGTTGGCCGAGAACAGTCCGTCCCCCAACTCGTGGGCGACGGCTAGACCGCGCGGCCCGTCGCCGCCGATCAGCAGAGGGACATCGACCGGTCGCGGCGCTGCGCACCGCAGTGGGTGCAGCATGCCGATCGCCGCCCCGTCCCACTCGGCGCTCTCCCCTCGCAGTAGCGCCCGCACCACCTCGACGTAACGCCGGACGTCGGCCCACCGCATCGGCTTCTGGCCGAGGGTCAACCGCCCGGTGAAGCCGCTGCCGATCCCGACCTGCACGCGTCCGGGTGCCTGGGCCTCGAGCGTGGCGATCGCGGCGGCGGTGACGATCGGATGCCGCAGGCTCGGCACCAGCACCCCCGGCCCGAGCTTGATCCGCGACGTACGCTGCGCCGCCAGCGCGAGAACCATCCACACGTCGGGGTAGACCGCCGGCGAGTCGTAGCACCAGGCGGCGTGGTAGCCGAGCTCCTCGGCCAGGGCGATGTGATCGGGCGTGGCCAGTTCGGTCGCGAACGCGCAGGAGACGGTCAGCACGCCCGCAGCCTTGCTGCACGGGGCCCCGCGATCAAGCCGGGTCGGCGTGCCCCGATTTCCCGGCCAACGTTTTCCTTAGCCCGGTTGGCGGTAACGAAATGGTCTCGAATAGGGTCTTGCCGACACATCAGTAGGGGCCCGACGGCGATCGGTCCGGTTGCCGCCCGGTGGCGGCTGCCCGGCGCCGACCACCCGGCCGGGGCCCCGCGTTGGAGGTAACGACCGCGTGTTCGCCAAGCTCAGGCCCGCTCATGCCGTGCGCGCCGCCGCCGCCATGGCGGCCTGCGCCGGCGTCGCCGTGGCCGTGGCCGTGCCCTCGCACGCCGCCCCGGCCGGCCCCGGGGTCGGGGTGGCCGCAGCCGCCGCCGCCCCGGTGCCGAGTGGGCCCGACCACACCTCGCACGCCTACTTCACGCAGGTGCTGAAGCGGCTGAAGCTGCCGGTCACCCAGCCCAACCTCGACGCGCTGTACGCCGTCGAGCACCGTGAGGGCGACAACGACCGGTACAACCCGCTGAACGTGATCCAGCCCGAGCCGGGCTCGCACGCCTACAACTCCATCGGCGTGCAGCGCTACGCCAGCTTCGCCACCGGTGTCGACGGCACGGTCCACCTGCTGGGCAACGGTCACTGGACCGGCGTGCGGGCGGCGCTGCGGCACGGCAACTCCACCGCGCGGGTGCTGGGCGCGTTCTCCTCCGCCTACACCTGGGACAGCGGCATCACCTTCCAGACCGCGCGCGGCCTGCTCGACGCCGAGGCCGTGCGCGACGTCGGGGGCCGGTACGCCGACCCGGCCCTCGCCGCCCAGCGCGCCGCCCGGGCCCAGGCCGGGCTGAGGCAGACCGTGGCCGGGCTCACCCGGACCATGGATCGCGCACGCATCACCAGCACGAAGGCCCACAGCGACTACGCCGCACAGCAGCTTCCGCACACCACGGCCGCCGCCCGGGCGCGCTCGATCGGCCGCGTCGCCGACCGGCTGTCCGCCCGCGCGAACGCCGACCACGACCTGGTCGTCAAGGCGATCACCTCCGAGTACCTGACCGGGCACGGCGCCGGGTCGGTGGGCGAGTTGCTCGACTCCCGCTCGCCGACTGAGTACCTCGACACGCAGGCGCTGCAGAGCTACGTCTCGGTGGGTGAGCGGCGGATGTTCCACCACTACCTCGCCGAGCAGAAGCGGGTCGACGCCGTGACCAAGGTCGTGGCCGAGGAACGCGGCACGGCCACGGCCACGGGCAAGGCGATGACCGCCGACCAGCGCACCTGGGCCGCCGCCGACCGCCGGGCCGCGCAGGCGAGGGCGCGGCTGCTCGACGTCCTGCGCAAGGCGCAGCGCAATTCGATCACCCAGCCCGTCGCCGTCGACGGTCTCGCCCGGCTCAGGCACTCTCAAGCCCTGAGCCGCGACTGCGTCCGGGGACGAACGACGGGCCGCCCCCGATTACCAGGAACGGCCCGTCGTGATCGTGCGTGTGTCAGGTCGTGACCGGTGGCGCCGCCGCCAGCGTGCGGACGAACTTCGCGCCGTTCACGGTGCCCAGCCCGGCGGCCATGTCATAGCCGGGTAGCGCCGGGTTGCCGGTCACGCCGGCGACGCTGTTGTCACCGTTGGTCACGTCGACGATGCCGTTGCTCGCGGAAGGCCACGACACGTCACGTGCGTCTCACGGCGATCCGACGTGGGGTTGCCATCGGGACGGATCGGGGCGACTCTCGGAGGGCGCTGTGGGGGCGGTGCGCACGACGCGCGGCTCCGCGGTGCGCTCTTCGACGCATCGGGGGATGCATCATGCGACCGCACCTGACCGCTTTGCTCGCCGTCCCGCTCGTCACCGCCGCGCTGCTCGTGGCCATCGGGGCCACCGCCGGCAGCGCCGGTGCCACCACCGGCAGCGTGGCCGCCGCGTGGACACCACAGGTGACCAGCGCGGACTCCACCGTGCGCCAGCTCGTACCGTGCGGCTCGCGCATCTACGCCGTCGGCTCGTTCACCACCGTGCGCCAGGGCGGCACCACGTACTCGCGCGCGAACGCGTTCAGCTTCGACGCCACCACCGGTGCGCTCACCAGTTGGAACCCGGCACCGAGCGCGACGGTCAACAGCATCGCGCTGTCCGCCGACTGCGCCACGGCGTATCTGGGCGGCTCGTTCCACACGGTCGGCTCCACGAAGGTGAGCGACCTGGCCAAGGTCGACGCGACGAGCGGCGCCGTCGACACTGCGTTCGGGCACACCGCGAACGGCGCCGTCGAGACCTTGCTGCTCGTGGCCGGGGGGCGCGAGCTGCTCGTCGGCGGGGCCTTCACGACGCTCAACGGCACCGCCAAGGCCTACTACGGCAGCGTCGACCCGACCCGCGGTGCGGTCGACGGGTACCTCGGCGTGGCCGTCGCCGGCAAGTTGCCCGGCTCGAGCAACCACAGCATGGTCTACAACCAGCAGCTGTCCGCGAACGGCACGCGCCTGCTCTTGGAGGGCGACTTCACCAGCATCGGCGGAGCGCAGCGGTTGCAGATGGCCGAGCTGGACCTCAGTGCCTCGGCGGCCACGCTCGACCCGTGGGCGAACGCCACGCTGAACTCGACATCGTGCGCGGCCAGCGAGCAGTTCTACGTGCGCGACGCCGCGTTCTCCCCGGACGGGAGCACGATCTACCTGGCGACCACCGGGTACCAGGGCAGCTCGCCGTTCTGCGACACGGTGGCGGCGCTGGCGAACACCCCGAGCGCACCGGTGAAGTGGATCAACGTCACCGGCGGCGACTCCCTGTACTCGGTGGCGGCCGGGCCCGCGGACGTCTACATCGGCGGGCACGAGCGTTGGGCCGACAATCCGTCCGGACACGACAGCTGCGGCCCCGGCTGCGTGTCGCGCCCGGGCGTCGGGGACATCGGCGCCACCAGCGGGCGGGCGACAGCGTGGAACCCCACCCGCAGCCGCGGCCAGGGTGCCGACGACCTCGTCATCACGTCGGCCGGGCTGTGGGTGGCCTCGGACACCTACCTCGGGTCGGTGACCTGCGCCGGGGCGTACCACCCGGGCATTTGCTTCTTCCCCGGGACGCCGTAACCCGCGAAGCCGCGCGCGTCACGATCCGCGGATCCAGTCGAAGCTCAACGTCACCGCGTGCTTCCAGTTCGCGTACTCGCGCTCGCGGGTCGCGACGTCCATCGCCGGCTCCCACTGCGCGGCCCGGTGCCAGTTGCGCCGAAGCCCTTCCAGGTCGGGCCAGAACCCGACCGACAGGCCGGCCGCGTACGCCGCGCCGAGGGACACCGTCTCGGTCATCATCGGACGCACCACGGGCACGTCGAGGACGTCGGCGATGATCTGCATGAGCAGGTTGTTCGAGGTCATCCCGCCGTCGACGCTGAGTTCCCGGATGGGCAGTGACGTCGCGGCGTTCATGGCGTCGAGCACCTCGCGGGTCTGCCAGGCGGTCGCCTCGAGCACGGCCCGCGCCAGATGGCCCTTCGTGATGTAGGACGTCAGCCCGGCGATGAGGCCGCGCGCATGAGGCTGCCAATGGGGTGCGAACAGCCCGGAGAACGCCGGCACCACGTAGCAGCCGCCGTTGTCGTCGACGCTGCGGGCGAGCGTCTCGATCTCCGCCGCCGTCTGCACCAGGCCCAGGTTGTCGCGGAACCACTGCACCAGCGACCCGGTCATCGCGATCGAGCCCTCGAGCGCGTAGACCGCGTCCTCGCCGGGGCGCTGGTAGGCGACGGTGGCCAGCATGCCGTTGGTCGACTCCGCCACCTGCGGCCCGGTGTTGAGCAGCAGGAAGCTGCCCGTGCCGTAGGTGCACTTCGCGTCGCCGGGGTGGAAGCAGGTCTGGCCGAACAGGGCGGCCTGCTGGTCGCCGAGGGCCGCCGCGATCGGCACGCCGGCGAGCTCGCCGTGCCCGTGGCCGTACGTCTCGATCGACGGGCGGATGGTGGGCAGCAGCGCCTCGGGCACGCCGAAGAACGCCAGCAGCGCCGGGTCCCACTGCAGCGTGCGGATGTTCATCAGCATGGTGCGGCTGGCGTTGGTGACGTCGGTGACGTGCACGCCACCGTCGGGCCCGCCGGTCAGGTTCCAGATGAGCCAGGACTCCATGGTCCCGGCCAGCAGGTCGCCGCGCCCGGCCCGCTCGGTCAGCTCGGGGGAGCGGTCGAGCAGCCAGCGCAGGCGGGGCGCACTGAAGTAGGCCGACATCGGCAGCGCGCAGCGGGCGGTCACGTCGGCCGCACCGGGGCGCGCGGCCAGCCGGTCGACCAGCTCGTGCGCGCGGGTGTCCTGCCAGCTGATCGCCCGGGTGACGGGCGTGCCGGTGGCCCGTTCCCAGATCACGATCGTCTCGCGTTGGTTGGCGATGCCCACGGCGGCCACGTCGCCGGCAGCAACCTCCGAGTCGGCGAGCACCCGGGTGATCGCGCGCCGGGTGTTGCGCCAGATCTCGGTGGCATCGTGCTCGACGTAGCCAGGCTGCGGGAAGTGCTGGCGGTGCTCGTACTGGCCGACCGACACCGCGTGTCCCGACGCGTCGAACAGGATGGCCCGCGTCGAGGTCGTGCCCTGGTCGATGGCCATCACGAACCGCGCGCTCACGTCGCCCGCGTCCCACGTTTGTGCAGCAGTTCGGCGCGGGTCTGCGCGAGCTCGCCGGCGATGTGCCGCGCGCAGTCGCGCACGCGCGCCAGCACCGACGGCGCCGCTGTGCGGCCACGCTCGAGCAACGCGTCGGGTTCGCCCACCACGCCCACCGCGGCCACGACCAGGCCGCCGGTGTCCTCGATCGGCGCGGCCACCGCGGCCCGGCCCGGAGCGAACTCCTCCATCTCGACGGCGTGGCCGGCGGCCCGCACGGCGCGCAGCTCGCCGGCCAGGGCGCGGGCCTCGACCACGGTGCGGGAGGTGAACGCGGCCAGCGGGCCGCCGCCCGGGGACGGGCTGTAGGCCAGCAGCACCTTGCCCAGCGCCGTGGCGTGGGCCGGCAACCGGGTGCCGGTCTCGCTGCGCTGCGCCGACCCGTCGGGACGAAAGACATGGTGCACCACCGTCACCTCGCCCGCGGTGTCGCGCGCGAGCACGCCCACCAGCACCGACTGCCCGGTGCGCGCGGCCAGCGGATCGGCCCAGTTCATCGAGCGGGCCCGGATCTCGTTGGGGTCGAGATAGGTGGCACCGCCGAGCTCGAGCAACGCGTCGGCCAGTAGGTACTTGCCGGTGGCCGGGTCCTGTGCCACGAACCCGACGTCGACCAGCGTGCGCAGGATGCCGTGCGCGGTGCCCTTGGCCAGCTGGAGCGAGGCCACGATCTGGGCCAGGCTGAGCCGGCCCGGCGGCGCGGCCAGCAGACGCAGCACGGCCGCCGCCCGCTCGATCGACTGGATGGACCCCGGCACCTGGCCGAGCGTAGGGCCCGAACGCGCAAATGTTCGACATTGTCGACCGGGCTTCATTGAGCCGCTGTGAGCCCGCTCATAGCGTCGGGGACCACACCGTCCGCCCGGAGACGGGCACCGACGTCGAGAAGAGGCGCGCATGGCAACGCAACAGGCCGACACGGAGCTGCCCTCCGAGCACCCGCGGGAGCCCTCGCTCATCGGCGAGCTGTCCGCCGAGTTCCTGGGCACCATGATCCTGCTGCTGTTCGGTGACGGCGTGGTGGCGCAGGTCGTCGCCACGACCGGGCTGGGCGATCACAACAGCATCGCCTGGGCGTGGGGGCTGGGGGTAACCCTGGGCATCTACGTCGCCGGCCGGATCAGCGGCGCGCACATCAACCCCGCCGTCACCCTCGCCTTCGCGGCCTTCGGTGATTTCCCGTGGCGCAAGGTGGCGCCGTACGTGGTGGCACAGACCCTGGGTGCGTTCTTCGCCGCCCTGCTCGTGCGGTGGAACTACACCGAGGTGATCGCCAAGTTCGACCCCGGACACACGATCAAGTCGCAGTTCGTGTTCTCGACCCTGCCCGGCAACGGCGTCAACCCGGTCAGCGACCTCGGCGCGCTGCGCGACCAGATCATCGGCACCGCCATCCTGATGTTCGTCCTCTTCGCGATCATCGACGTGCGCAACTCGGCGCCGTTGGCCAACCTGACTCCGTTGATCGTCGGCCTGCTCGTGGTGGCCATCGGGATGGCATGGGGCACCGACGCCGGCTACGCGATCAACCCGGCGCGTGACTTCGGCCCCCGGCTCGCGGCCTACTTCACCGGCTACGGCGGCACATGGCGCGACCAGTACCACAACCTCTACTTCTGGGTGCCCATCGTCGGCCCGGCCATCGGCGGACTCGTCGGCGCCGCGCTGTACAAGTTCGGCATCAGCCGCTTCCTGCCAGAAGGCCCCGACCCGGCCCAGGCCGAGGTCTGACCCCGACCACCCCACCAGAGGAGCAGCCATGCCCGACTACGTCGGCGCCATCGACCAGGGCACCACGAGCACGCGGTTCATGATCTTCGACCACGACGGCAACGAGGTCAGCAAGCATCAGCTCGAGCACGAGCAGATCCTGCCCCAGGCCGGCTGGGTCGAGCACAACCCCGTCGAGATCTGGGAACGCTCGACGTCGGTGGTGCAGAGCGCGCTGAACAAGGCGAACCTGCAGGCCGGCGACCTCGCCGCGCTCGGCATCACCAACCAACGCGAGACGACCGTGGTGTGGGACAAGAACACCGGCCGCCCGTACTACAACGCGATCGTGTGGCAGGACACCCGCACCGACAAGATCGCCAGCAAGCTGGAGCGCGACGGCAAGGCCGACCTCATCAAGCGCAGGGCCGGCCTGCCGCCGGCCACGTACTTCTCCGGCGGCAAGATCCAGTGGATCCTCGAGAACGTCGACGGGGTGCGCGAGGCCGCCGACAAGGGCGACGCGATCTTCGGCAACACCGACTCGTGGCTGCTCTGGAACATGACCGGAGGGCGTGACGGCGGCGTGCACGTCACCGACGTCACCAACGCCAGCCGCACCATGCTGATGGACCTCGAGACCCTCGACTGGGACGACGAGCTGCTCGAGCTGTTCGGCATCCCGCGCTCGATGCTGCCCGAGATCAAGGCGTCGTCGCTGGCCGACGGCTACGGCGAAGGCACCGGCATCTTCAAGGGCATCCCGCTCACCGGTGACCTCGGCGACCAGCAGGCCGCGATGTTCGGTCAGGTGTGCTTCGCGCCGGGCGAGGCGAAGAACACCTACGGCACCGGCAACTTCCTGCTGCTCAACACCGGCACCGAGCTGGTGCGCAGCGAGAACGGGCTGCTCACCACCGTCTGCTACAAGATCGGCGACCAGGACCCGGTCTACGCGCTGGAGGGCTCGATCGCCGTTACCGGGTCGGCGGTGCAATGGCTGCGCGACCAGCTCGGCATCATCTCCGGCGCCGGCGAGATCGAGGGGCTGGCCCGCCGCGTCGATGACAACGGCGGCGTGTACTTCGTCCCGGCGTTCTCCGGGCTGTTCGCGCCGTACTGGCGAAGCGACGCGCGCGGCGCGATCGTCGGGCTGTCCCGGTTCAACACCAACGCCCACCTGGCGCGAGCCACCCTCGAATCGATCTGCTACCAGAGCCGGGCCGTGTCCGACGCGATGGAAGCCGACTCCGACGTCCACGTCGAGGTGCTCAAGGTCGACGGCGGCGTCACCGCCAACGACCTGTGCATGCAGCTGCAGGCCGACATCCTCGGCGTGCCGGTGAGCCGGCCGGTCGTGGCCGAGACCACCGCGCTCGGCGCCGCCTACGCCGCCGGGCTGGCCGTCGGCTTCTGGAACGACACCGACGAGCTGCGGGCGAACTGGAACGAGTCCAAGAGGTGGGAGCCACAGTGGTCGGATGAGCAGCGCGCCGACGGGTACGCCGGATGGCAGAAGGCCGTCGAGCGCACGCTCGACTGGGTCGACGTCAACTGAGACGGAAGAGGACCGCGTGGCCGGCTTGCCGATGACCCCAGCCCTGGCGCTCGGGCCGGGCGAGCGCGATGCTGCGCTCGACCGGCTCGCCGCCGAGGAACTCGACATCCTGATCATCGGTGGCGGCGTGGTGGGCGCCGGTGCCGCGCTCGACGCCGTCACCCGCGGGCTGTCGGTGGGCCTGATCGAGGCCCGCGACTACGCGTCGGGCACGTCGAGCCGCTCGACCAAGATGTTCCACGGCGGGCTGCGCTACCTCGAGCAGTTCCAGTTCCACCTGGTGTTCGAGGCCCTCAAGGAGCGGGGGTTGATGCTCGACAGGCTGTGCCCGCACCTGGTCAAGCCGATACCGCTGATCTACCCGCTCGAGAAATGGATCGACCGCCCCTACGTCGGCATGGGCATCGGCGTGTACGACATCATGGGCGGCGGCCGCCGGGTGCCGCACCACCTCAAGCACCTGGGCAAGCGCAAGACGATGGAGTCGTTCCCCTCGGGCAAGGGCACCGCCATCCGCGGCGCGATCCGCTTCTACGAGGGGCAGGTCGACGACGCGCGGCACACGATGATGCTGGCCCGCACGGCCGCGCAGTTCGGCGCGTGGTGCGCCAACAGCACGCGGGCGATCGGTTTCCTGCGCGAGGGCGATCACGTGGTGGGCGTGCATGCGAAGGACCTCGAGAGCGGCCGCGAGTTCGACATCCGGGCCAACCACGTCATCAACGCCGCCGGGGTGTGGACCGACGAGATCCAGGAGATGGTCGGCGGCCGGGGGCAGTTCCGGGTACGGGCGTCCAAGGGCGTGCACATCGTCGTGCCACGCAACCGGATCAACTCGGCCACCGGCATCATCGCCCGCACCGCGAAAAGCGTGCTGTTCATCGTGCCGTGGGGCAGCCACTGGATCGTCGGCACCACCGACACCGAATGGAACCTGCACCTCGCCCACCCCGCGGCCAGCCAGAACGACATCGACTACCTGCTCGAGCAGGCCAACCGGTTGCTGGCCGACCCGCTCACCCGCGACGACGTCGTCGGCGTCTACGCCGGCCTGCGCCCGCTGCTGGCCGGCGAGTCGGACTCGACGTCGAAGCTGTCCCGCGAGCATGCGGTGGCCTCCCCGGTGCGCGGGCTCACCGTGATCGCCGGCGGCAAGTACACGACCTACCGCGTCATGGCCAAGGACGCCGTCGACTTCGTCGTCAACGACATGGACCGCAAGGTGCCGGCCTCGATCACCGAGAACGTGCCGCTCGTGGGCGCCGACGGTTACCACGCGCTGTGGAACTCACGGAAGCTGCTGGCCTCGCGCACCGGCCTGCGGGTCGGCGTCGTCGAGCACCTGCTCGGCCGCTACGGGTCGCTGGTGCACGCCCTGTTCGACCTGATGGCCGGCGACCCGCAGCTGGCCGAGCCGCTGGACGGGGCGCCGGAGTACCTGCGCGTGGAGGCCTACTACGCGGCCTCGCACGAGGGTGCCCGGCACCTGGAGGACGTGCTCACCCGGCGCACCCGCATCTCCATCGAGGTGCCGGACCGCGGCGTCGCCGCTGCCCGCGAGGTCGCCCGGCTCATCGCCCCCGTCCTCGGGTGGGACGAGGCCACCGTCGCCGGCGAGCTCGAGCACTACGACCAGCGCGTCGCCGCCGAGCGCGAGTCCCAGCACCAGACCGACGACCAGACCGCCGACGCCGCCCGCCTGGGCGCCCCGGACGTGCGAACTTCTTAGGCGGGATATCAGCCTCGGCTGGACCCTCTCCTTCGTCGAGGGCCATCCTGCGGCCGATCTCGCCTTCGGCTCGCGTCCCGCTGCTGCTCGCGCCCAAGCCTCGTCGCCCTGGGGCTCCTCGGCTTGACCCTGCGCCTGGTGGTCGCCTTCCGCGCCGAGGTTTCCGCTTCCCCCATGCGGTGGTCGTGATTTCGGCCCGATTCACGACCACGGCTTGGGGGAAGCGGCAATTGGTTCAACCGGACGGTTGACAGTCACCAAGGCTCGCCGTACGTTCAACCAGGTGGTTGAACGTGCGACGGAGCTGGACGCGGTGTTCCACGCGCTGGCGAACGGGGCGCGGCGGGCGATGCTGCGGCGGCTGGCCGACGCCGAGCTGACCGTGGGCGAGCTGGCGCAGCCGTTGGCCATGTCGCTGGCCGCGGCGTCCAAGCATCTGCAGGTGCTCGAGCGGGCGGGGCTGGTGCGCCGCACTGTCGTCGGTCGCCGGCACCTGCTGCGCCTCGACCCGCAACCGCTGGCCGGCGCCGACCTCTGGTTGCGCTTCTACGAGCGCACCTGGGGCGAAGCCCTCGATCAACTCGCCGATCTGTTCCGAGACGAGGAGTCCTGATGACCGAGGTCCGCGTGCAGCGCACCATCGCCGCGCCGCCGGCGCGCGTCTACCGCGCCTGGCTCGAACCCGAGGTCATGCAGCGCTGGTTCGCACCCGCCGGGTTCCGGTGCGCCGCAGCCGAGGTCGACGAACGGGTCGGCGGCCGCCTGCGCATCTGGCACCGCGACGACGAGAACGACATGGGCGGCGCGGAGGGCGAGATCACCGAACTCGTGCCCGACGAGCGCATCGTCCTGCGCTGGTGGTTCGTCGGGCCCGACCGCCGCATCGAGCCGCAGCAGGAGACCCGGCTCACCATCACGTTCGCGCCGGCCGGCGCCGGTGCCACCGCAGTCACCGTCACGCACGACCGGCTCGACGGTCTCGCCGAGACCGCGCCCGAGATCGCCGGCGGCATCCAGCCCGGCTGGACCACCGCCCTCGAATCCCTCACCACCGCATTGGAGACCCAGTCATGAGCATCGCCGAGACCTTCGCCGCCGCCGAAGCCGAGGACCTGTGGAACCGCGCCCCCCTCATGCGGCTGGCGTACAACGGTTCGGACGCATTCCCGCGGGTCATCCCGCTCGGCTACCTCGTCCGCGACGACACCGTGATCACGTGGACCATCCCCACGTCGGTGAAGGTCAGGAGCCTGCGCGCCGACCCGCGCGTGGCCATCACCATCGACGTCGGCGGCATCCCGCCGTGCGCCCTGCTGGTCCGCGGCACGGCGACGGTCGAGGACGTGGACGGCATTCCCGAGGGTTACCTCGAGGCCAGCCGGCGCACCATGGACGCGCAGGCCTATGCGCAGTGGGAGCCCGGCGTGCGCGCCCTGTACGACTCGATGACCGAGATCGTGATCACCCCCACCTGGGCCCGGCTGCTGGACTTCAAGAACACGGCGCCGCGGGAGGTGGAGCGGTTGTTCCGCGAGAAGGGTCTCGCCGGCTGACCGGCCCCGCGTCGTCGCCGCGCGGGTCACCGGCGTGTCGCCGCGCCATCCGGCGTGGGGCACCGTCCCTGCCTACGATGAGGTGACGCCCTACGAGGAGACGATCACGCCGGTGTGCGGCATCGCTGCGATACACGACTTCCGTCCCACCCCGGCGCGCCTGGCCGAAGCGAAGACCCTCGGCGCCGCCATGCTGCAGGCCTTGGCCCACCGTGGCCCCGACGGCCACGGCGAACGGATCGTGGGGCCCACCTGGATCGGGCACACCCGGCTGTCCATCGTCGATCTCGACGGCGGCCGGCAGCCCATGGCCGGCGGTGACGGCGACACCAGCGGCCTCTGGGTCGTCGCCAACGGCGAGATCTACAACCACGACGAGTTGCGCGAGCAGCTGCCGGGCCCGTTCACCACGAACTCCGACTCCGAGGTCGTGCTGCACGTCATCGGCACGCGCGGTACCGCCGGCGTGCACGACCTGCGCGGCATGTACGCGTTCTGCGTCGCCGGCCCGGCCGGTGAGATCGTGCTGGGCCGCGACCCGCTCGGCGTCAAGCCGCTGTACTGGGCCCGCCACGACGACCGGGTGATCGTCGCCTCCGAGCTCGGCGCGTTCCCCGCCGACGTGCGCGGGGCCGTCGAGGAGTTCCCGCCCGGACACCACTGGACGCCGCAGGCCGGCCTGCACGCCTACGTCGACCTGCACTCCGACCCGCTCGGTGTCGACGAGCCGGTCGGCCCGGAGTTCACGACCCGCACCGAGGCGCACGACGCGATTCGCGAGACGCTGGTGCAGGCGGTGCGCGAACGGATGATGGCCGACGTCGCGGTCGGCGTGTTCCTGTCCGGCGGGCTCGACTCGAGCATCGTGGCCGCCATCCTGGCCCGCGAGTCGAGCGAGCCGGTGCACTCGTTCGCCGCCGGCACGCCCGGCAGCCCCGACCTCGCCGCCGCCCGCCTGGTGGCCGACCGGCTCGGCCTCGTGCACCACGAACGGGTCTACACCGACGACGAGGTCATCGACGTGCTGCCCGAGGTGGTGCGGGCGACCGAGAGCTACGAGCCGTCGCTGATCCGCAGCGCCGTGCCCAACTACCTGCTATCCGAGATGGCGGCGCGCCACGTCAAGGTGGTGCTCACCGGCGAGGGCGCCGACGAGCTGTTCGCCGGCTACCACCACCTGCGCGAGCTGGACGTCCCGGCGCTGCGCGATGCCCTGATCGACGGCATCGAGACGCTGCACCACCTCAACCTGCAACGCTGCGACCGGGTGACGATGGCGCACGGGCTCGAGGCCCGCGTCCCGTTCCTGTCGCGCAACCTGCTGGCCGTGGCCCAGCGCATCCCGCTGGAGTGGAAGCTGCTCGGCGACGACGGGCAGGACAAGGCGCACGAGAAGGCGATCCTGCGCGAGGCGTTCGAGGGATGGCTGCCCGGGCAGATCCTCTGGCGGCGCAAGGAGCAGTTCGGCGACGGCTCGGGCACCGCCGACGTGATGACCCGCCGGGCCGAGTCGTTCGTCCCGGACACCGACTGGCAGGCGGTGCGCATCGAGGGCCTGCCGCCCGCGCGCAGCCGCGAGGAGCTGGGCTACCAGCGCATCTTCGCCGAGCACCTGGGCGGCATCCGCGCCGAGCAGGTGCTCGGCCGGTTCGCCACCGCCTGAGCCCGTGCCCGCCGACGACGCCGACCCCGTGGCCACCCTGCAGCGGTGGGAGGACTTCGGCGGCACATGGCGGGTCGTGCGCCGCGACGGTCCGCAGGTCGTCGTGGCGTTGTGCCGGTGCGACGGCGGTGAGCAGGTGGACGAGCTGCGCTCCGCCAACCCGGCGCTGCGGGCCTGGCTGGCCCTGCGGGAAGCCGGCGCGTAGCCGGTCCGCCTACGCGGCAAAGGCCCGGTCATTCGCCGTACCCGCGTGCGGGGCCGGGGTTGTGGCTTGACAGACGGCTCTGTTCGATCCATAGTCATGGAACGAATCAAGTGTGATGGACTGATTGATCGTCGTCCGGTCGGCCCCGAGCTCGCCGGGGGGATCGCCCGATCCCACCTGCCGCTGCACAGCGAAAGAGGACGTCATGCCACCTGCCCATCCGCGCCCCGTCGCGGCCACCGTCTCCGGCCTGGCCGGCTGCCTGCTGCTCACCGCATGCGGCAGTAGCAGTGCGCCGACCCACGCCGTAACCCCCAGCAGCCAGCGCGCCTCGGTCGCCGCTCGGGTTGCGGCCCGGCCCGGCGCTACCCACCGCACGACTGCGGTGGGTGCCTCGAGCGGCGCGACCCGGCCGGTGACGGCAGCCGCGGCGGCCTGCTCGCTGATCACCGAGGCGGATGTCGCCGCCGCCGTCGGCACCGACCCCGGCCGGGGCGGTGCAGACAGCCAGCGAGGCGCGACCGTATGCGTGTACGGCAGCTACCCGAAACCGGTGCTCACCGTCAATGTGCTTCCCGCGCGCGGCCGAGCCGGTTACGACGGGATCCGCCACAACCCCAAGATCACCGGTGCGCCCGGAACCCGCGTGGCCACCGTCGCCACGGTGGGTGATCAAGCTTTCGAACTGTCCGGACCCCACATGGACGTCATCTACTTCACCAAGGGCGAAGCCCTGATCGTCATCGGGTTCACGACGCCCACCTCACCCCACAGGGGCGTCGCGCTCAGCCTGGCCAAGATCGCCGCCGGCCGGCTGTAAGCCACTTGGTGCGACGTCGTGCCCACCCGAGCGCCGCTCCCCGCCGAGCGCCTAAATGGCACCTGAACAACCGGGCGACCCCGTGACGTGACGGCAACAAGGGCATGTCACCCTCGCCGTATGGAGCCCGTGCGCACGCAGTCGCGGCCGACCTCCAGCGCCCCCGCTCCGGTGCGGTCGGCGCCCGCGTTCACCCGCATGTCGGCGGTCCGGCTGGCCCGCTCGATGGCCGCCGGGGACGTGAGCGCGGAAGAGGTGGTGGTCGCCCACCTCGCTCATCTCACCGCCCTCGAACCCACCCTGCACGCGATGGTGTGGGTCGACGCCGAGGCCGCGCTCAAGCAGGCGCGGCGCATCGACCGGCACCGCCGCCGCGGCGCTGCGTTGGGCCCGCTCGCCGGCGTGCCCTTCGTGGTCAAGGACAACATCGACGTGCGCCGGCAGACGACGTCCACCGGCTCACGCGCGCACGGCGGGGTGCCGGCCCTGCGCGACGCCCCGGTGGTCCGACGGCTGCGCGACGCGGGTGCCGTCCTGCTCGGCCGTGCCAACATGGACGAGCTGGCGATGGGCGCCTCCACCCAGACCTCGGCCTTCGGTGCCACCCGCAACCCGTGGGACCTGCAGCGCAGCCCCGGCGGCAGCAGCGGTGGGTCGGCCGCCGCCGTGGCCGCGGGCTTCGCGCCCCTGTCGATCGCCACCGACACCGGCGGGTCCATCCGTGAGCCCGCCGCGCAGTGCGGCATCGTCGGCATGGCCCCCTCCCACGGATTGGTGTCGCAACGCGGCATCGTGCCGTTCGCGCCGCGGCTCGACCGGGTCGGCCCGCTGACCCGCGACGTCGCCGACGCCGCGCACCTGCTGGCCGCGATGTCCGGCCGTCCCGGTCTGGCCGGCGAGGCGCTCGACCCGCCCACCGCGCCCCGGCTGCGGGTCGGGCTGGTGCGCGAGCTGCGCGGCGCGGGCAACCAGCCCGGCGTGCTCGCCCGGCTCGCGGTGGCCGAGGCCGTGCTGCGCGACCTCGGCCTGGAGCTGGTCACCGTCTCGATCCCGGACGCGGCCGCCGGCCTGGCCGCGTACATGGCCCTCACCTCGGCCGCCTGCGTCACGCTGCTCGAGCCCTACGTGCGCACCGGGCAGGTGGGCGCCGAGGTCGAGCGGCGCTGGCTGATCGGGCGCGACCTGCTGACCACGCGCGAGAGCGAGCTGGTGGCTGCGCGGGAGGTGCAGGACCGGCTGGCCGGGCAGGCCCGCGCCGCGTTCGCCGAGTGCGACGTGCTGCTCTCGCCGACCATGCCCACCACCGCGCCGCTGCTGCGCGAGCTCACCGAGGACCTGTCCGACGCGTCGATGCTCGCGCTGGCCGACCCGTTGCACGCCCCCTACACCGACTGCTGGGCGGTCGTGGCCAACCTCGCCGGGCTCGCCGCGCTGTCGCTGCCGGCCGGGTGCTCGCTCGGCGACGGGATGCCGGTGGGCGTGCAGCTGGCCGGCCCGTCGGGCTCGGACGCGACGCTGCTCGGCCTGGCCGCCGCGATGGAGGCCTGCGGGCTGGCCGAGACCTGACGCGCCCCTACTCGGTCAGGCCCTGCTCGATGGCCCATCGGGTCAGCTCGACCCGGTTGTGCAGCTGCAGCTTGCGCAGCGTGTTCTGCACGTGGTTCTGCACCGTGCGGTGGGAGACGCCGAGCCGGTCGGCGATGGCCCGCGCCGACTGCCCGGTGGACACGAAGCGCAGCACCTCGGTCTCCCGCTCGGTCAGCACGGCGGCGGGGGAGGGCTCGTCGCGGCCGATGCGCCGGTACTCGCCGAGCACGAGCGCGGCCAGGCCCGGGGAGAAGACCGCCTCACCGGCGGCCGTGCGGGCCACGGCGTCGAGCAGCTCGTCGCGCCGGGCCGACTTCACGAGGTAGCCGCGCGCGCCGATCTTGACCGCGGCCAGCACGTCGGCGTCCTCCCCGGAGGAGGAGAACATCAGGATCCGTATCGCCGGGTCGCCGTCCACCAGCGCGCCCGCGGCGTCCACGCCCGACATCCCCGGCAGCTGCAGATCCATCAGGACGACGTCAGGGCGCGCCGCGGGGGCGATGCGCACCGCCGTCTCGCCGTCGGCGGGCGTGGCCACCACGTCGTACCCGGCCTCGGTGAGATCACGCTCGAGGGCCTCGCGCCAGATGGGATGGTCGTCGACCAGCATCACCCGGGTCGGCGTGCCGGGAGCCGTCACCGGCTCACCGCCGCGCTCAACGGCACCACCAGCTCGATCTCGGTGCCCTGTCCCGGGGCCGAGGTGACCGTGCACCGTCCGCCGAGCTCGGCGACCCGCCCGCGTACCGACCGGGCCACGCCGATCCGCCCCTCGCGCTCGGCCGCGGCCAGCCGGCCGTCGGCGAAGCCGGTGCCGTCGTCGCGCACCGTCACCCGCAGCTCGTCGTCCAGCGTCTCCAGCAGCACCCACGCGTGCGCGCCGTCGCCGGCGTGCACGCGCACGTTGTCCAGCGCGGCCGACACGGCCGCCGCCAGCTCGGCCGCGGCCGCGGCGTCCAGGTCGACGGTCTCGGCCGGCGTCGACACCGTGACGTCCTGTCGGCGCAGGGCCCGCAGCGTCTCGCCGATGTCGCGGCGCCCGGCCGGCGTCGCCGGCGCCGCGCCGGACGTGATGAGCCCACGCAGCGCCGCCTCCTGCTCGCCGGCCGCCGCGGCCAGCGGGGCCCACGGCCCGCCGGCGTCGCGCCCGGTGCGATGCACCAGCCCGAGCACCTGCAGCACGCCGTCGTGGATGGAGCGGGCCAGCCGCTCGCGCTCGGCCAGGGCCGCCTGCGCCGCCGACGCGGTGCGCAGGTCGTCCTCGGCGCGCACGGCGAGGCGCCCGACGTAGCCGACCACCACGCCGGTGACCAGCAGCAGCACGCCGCTGTACAGCGTGCGGCCCTGCCAGTCCTGCGAGATGGTCACGGTGACCGCGTACTGCACCAGCGCGGCGAGCGCGCCGCCGACCGGTCCGGCGACGATCGCCGCGCCGAGGGTGGGGCCGGCGCCCCAGATCGTCGTCAGCGTGACCATCCCGCCGTGCTCCTGCGCCCCGGTCTGGGCCAGCGGCGTCAGCAGCGTCAGCGCGGCCGTGGCCACGAGGTCGGCGGCCACCAGGGGCAGCCGGTGCGCGGCCCCGCGCCATGCCGGCCAGCCGAGCGCCGCGGTCACCAGAACCATCCCGGCGCCGGCCGCCAGCGCGACGGAGCCCCGGTCGTAGAGCGGCTGCCACTGCACGATCAGGAAAAGGGCCACGGCGAGGGCGACGGCCCGGAAGACCACCGCCGCGCGCCACAGCGACTGCCGCACGCCGCCGACCGGCAGCGCGGCCGGCCGGTCGATCAACATGCCCGCAGGCTAATGGGTCAGGGGCGCTGGAGGGTTTCGAGCGCGGCACGCAGCGGCGCCGGCACCGGCGTGGGCCGGCGGGTGTCCCGGTCGACGTAGACGTGCACGAAGCGCCCGGCCGCGGCCGGTTCCTCGCCCGCGCCGAACAGCGCCAGCCGGTAGACGACGCTCGAGGTGCCGAGCCTGTCGAGCGCGAGTCCGGCGGTGACCGGCTCGGGGAAGCGCAGCTCGGCGAAGTACCGGCACGAGGTCTCGACGACCAGCCCGACCGCGGGCAGGGTGCGGATGTCGACGCCGCTGGCCTCGATGAGCCAGCCGTTCACCGCCGTGTCGAACAGCGAGTAGTGGACGACGTTGTTCACGTGGCCGTACACGTCGTCGTCGGACCAGCGGGTCATCATGTTGCGCAGCACCGGGAAGTCCGTCCGGCGCAGGGCTTTCTCGTCGCTCACTACTCCGGCTTACCCAGTGCCGACACCCGCAGCGTGCAGGCCCGCAACTGCCCGGGCCGCGACGCGCTCTGCGTGCTGCCCGGCACGACCACGCGGATCGTGTCCGACAGCGGCGCCTGGCAGGCGGTGTAGTCGTCGAGCCGGCTCTCGGCCGTGGCGCCGGGGGCCAGCACGTAGCGCGAGGTCGCCGGGCCGGCCGGCTGCGAGGTCGACCCGACCTGCCGCCCGCCGAGGCGCAGCGTCACCGTCGGGTAGCCGAACAGCGTGCAGCGCGCCGGGCCGCCGTTGGTGAACTGCAGAGCGGCGAATTCGCGACCGCGGTCGGCCGAGCCCCGGATGACGCGCACCGTCACCGACCGGCAGGTCGAGCGCGGGGCGACGCTCTGCGGGGCATGCACGGTCACCGGCGTCGGCGATGACGATGACGGCGATGCCGATGACGGCGATGACGACGACGTCGACGCCGGTGCCGACGAGGGCACGGCGGTGCTCGATGCCGTGGTGACCGGCGCCGTCGCCGCGGTGACCGGGGCCGCGTCGCTGCCGCCCGGGCCGTGGCCGGCGCCGGTGGCGCCGGAGGTGCAGCCGGCCACGGCCACGGTCACCAGCAGGACCGCGCCGGCGAGTGCGACGCGGTGGTTCACCAGTCGATCCGCAGGTCGGTGGCGTACGGCATGCTCGTCTGCCGCACCCGCGAGTCGGACTGCAGGTTGCGCCACAGGGTCGACCACGCGCTCGACCCGCTGAGACTGCCGCAGCTGCGGCTCTGCCGGCACGCGGTCAGCTCGGTCAACGGGCCGCCGAAGTTGATGCGGGAGTGGTGGTTCACCACGCCGGTCAGCGAGATGTACTTCCACTGCGCGGCCATCGTCGTGTTGTAGACCTGCGGCAGGTTGACGATGCGGGTCGGCGCGGCGCCGGCGGCCAGCTGGTAGAGCCGGGCCATGGTCCACCCGTTGTTGCAGCCCCGGTTGGTCGCCGACCACGCGCAGCCGTCGGCCGAGCCGTTGAACACGAACGGGCGGCCGGTGCCGGCGAGGTAGCCGGACAGCCAGTTGCGGGTGGCGGTGTAGCCGGACCGGAAGCCGGGCTCGATGTCGTCGGCGCCGACGATCGACAGGCCCGAGTAGTGGGCCGCGTGGCTCGCCACGGGGTTGACCAGGCGGGTCGCCCACGCCCGGCCGCTGTTGTACGAGACGTCCATGTCGTTGTTGGTGCCCAGCGCGATGGTCACGGGGGCCACCGACCGCTGCGCGCTGTGATAGCCGTCGACGTAGGCGTTCACGTCGCGGACCAGGTTCGCGAAGGACACGAAGCGGGTGGTCGCGCTGAGCACGACCCCGCCGTCGTAGTAGTCCTGGCCGCCGATGTCGAGCAGCACGAGGTAGCGGTGGTTGCCGGGGTTGGCCTTGGCGTCGGCCACGCCCTCGGCACGCATCCGCGCCAGTTCGGCCGACGACGAGCCGTGCACGTTGCGGATGTAGCGGCTGGTCGCCACGGGTGCGGGCGTGCGCTGCGGGGCCGGGCCGGCCGGCGTGGTGACGGCCGAGGACGGCGTGGAGTAGGAGTTCCCCTTCACGTTGTGGGCCCAGACCCGGAAGTAGTAGCGCATGCTGGGGCTCAGCCCGGTGACGGTGGCGTGCGTGCTCGTGCCCGAGACGATGACCTGGTGGATGCCGGGGTAGGCGTGCACGATGTAGCTGCTCACCGGCGCCCCGCCGTCCGAGGTCGGCGGCGTCCACGACACGACCGCGCTCCCGTAACCGGCCGTCGCCCGCACCGAGCGTGGCGGGGACGGCACGACGGGGTGCACCGCGTTCACGATCCGGCAGCCGAGGGACAGGTTGCGGCCGCCGCTCACGTTGCGCGCGGTGAGGCAGATGCGGTGCTCGCCGCTGCTCGCGGGCAGGGTGGCCGAGAAGCCGTGCAGGCTGCTCACGCCGGGGTGGCTGCGGGCGATGTCGGGCCGGCTGGTGTGTGCCGAGATGGTGGGCTGCGCGTGGCCGTCGACGGTGACGCTCACGCCGATGGGCCCGGTGGTGTCGGGGTCGTAGGCCCAGCCGGTGACCCGCAGGCCGGTCGAGCCGGTGACTCGCGTCGCGGCCTCGAAATGCCCGTGCGGGGAGAGGGCGAACGTCATCCGCCGGCACGAGGCGACGGAGTTGTGTGTGCCCCAGAGCGTGTTCAAACCCACCGCGCAGATCGTGTGCGTCCCCGAGCGCATCGCGAGGTACTCACCGAAGTTGCGCCCGGCGTAGCGCGCGCCGCGGGGGCCGTTGTGGTCGGCGGTGACGGTCTTCGCCGCACGGCCGTCAACGCTCAGTTGCACCCGGATCGGCTTCGTGGTGTCCGGGTCGACGGCCCAGCCCTGGGCGCGGACCTGGTCACCGGCCGGGGTCAGGGAGACCAGGTACGCGCTCGGCGTGAAGTTCAGCCGCACCGTGCGCGAGGTGAGCGTGCGGTCCGAGCCGAGATCGAGGTTGCGGGCCACGACGCGCACGGTGTGCGTGCCCTCGGCCAGCGTGCGGGTGAGGTCGAAGCCGTGGTCGTTGCCGACGCCGCTGTGGGCCCGGGCCACGTCGGTGCGCACCCCGTCGGCGAGCACGGTCGAGGTGTGCCCGTCGATGGTCAGCGCGAGCGACAGCGCGGTGGTGGGCTTGTCGACGTCGTAGGCCCAGCCACGCAGGCGCAGCCGGCCGGACTGCTGGCCGAGCACGTCGATGTGCCCGGTGGGTCGCTCGTCCACGGTGACGGTGTGGCAGCCGTAGCTGTTGTTGCTGCCGTAGCCGATGTTGCGACCGCTCAGGCACACGGTGTGCGTGCCCTGGCTGGTCGGCAGCAGCACCGAGAAGCCGTGTCCGACGCCGTGCACCGGCCAGGTCTTCGGCACCTCGGTGGTGGGCTTGTTCGCCACCACCGTGGTCGCCCGCCGGTCCACCGTGAAGGTCATGGTCACCGGGGTCGTCCAGGCGTCGCCGTCGACGAGGTAACCCTTGGCCGCCACGCCGCCGTGACCCGCGCGGACGTAGTCGATGCGCCCCTGCGGGCCGTAGTCGAGAGTGAGGGTGAGGCAGCGCAGCCTGGTGTCGGCGCCGTGGTAGAGGTTCCTCGCGACGATGCACACGGTGTGCCGGCCCTCGGGCACGAGCAGCTTGCCCGCGAAACCGTGCGCGGAGCCGGCGCCCCGGTGTGCCTTGGCGACGTCGGGGCGCGGCTGGTTCGCGACGAAGGAGCCAGAACGCCGCCCGTCGGTGGTCGTGTAGATCGTCAGGGATCGGGCCGACGAGCTCGGGTCGACGGCCCACCCGCCGATCCGCAGGCCGCCGGCCGCGCGCCGCAGCGTGTCGACCGAGCCGTAGGGCGACCACGATGTCGTCGCGCCGGCCCCGGACACCGGGACCAGCGCGACCACCGTGCCGGCCGCGGCGAGCACGATCATCGCGAGCACGACGAGCAGCGGGTGCCGGCGGCGCGGCACGGGGCGGACGGACGGGCCGGGGCGGCGGCGTGGCGTCATGCGGGGTTTCCCGTCGGGCCGGCGGCAGCACCGCTGCCGCGATCGTCCGACGCGCCGCACCCCCTGTGTGCGCGTCCGTCCCCGAACCTCACGAGGACTGAACAATAAAACCATCGATGTTACTGCTGTGACAAGTGTTGCTGATGGTGCGACACGCGGGCGAAATCCGGCCAATCGGCCGATTCCCGGTCAGGCGGTGGGCAGCGCGTAGTCCCCGTACTTGTCGCGCAGCGTCTTCTTGGAGAACTTGCCGACGCTGGTCTTGGGCACCTCGTCGATGAAGACCACGTCGTCGGGCACCTGCACCTTCGTCAGCCGCTCGCGCAGGTAGTCCAGCAACTCCTCCTTGCCGAGGTCCTCGCCGTCCTTGACCACGACGCAGGCCAGCGGGCGCTCCATCCAGCGCGGGTGCGGCACGGCGATGACCGCGGCCTCGGCCACCTTGGGATGGCCCATGATGTGGTTCTCCAGCTCGACCGAGCTGATCCATTCCCCGCCGGACTTCACCAGGTCCTTGGTCCGGTCGACGAGGCGGACGTAGCCCTCCGGGGTGATCGTGCCGACGTCACCGGTGCGCCACCAGCCCTCGGGCGCGAACCGATCGCTCGCCTCGGCGTTCTCGTAGTACTGCGCGGCCACCCACGGCCCGCGCAGCTCGAGCTCGCCGCTCGTCTCGCCGTCCCACGGCAACGTCTCGCGGGACTCGTCGTCGACGATGCGGACCTCGACGCCGGGCATGCACATGCCCGCAGTGGCCCGCAGGTCGGCCAAGGTGTCGTCGTCGGCGTCGGCGAACTCGCCGCGGATCGAGGTGACGGTGACGACCGGCGAGCTCTCGGTCGCGCCCCACGCCTGCAGGATCGACACCCCGATCTTCTCGCGGAACTGCTCGGACAGCGAGCGCGGCACCGCCGACCCGCCGCACAGGATCAACCGCAACGCCGACAGGTCGTAGTCGTCGAGCAGCGGGAGAACGCCCATCCAGATGGTCGGGACGCCGGCGGTCACCGTTACCTTCTCGTCCTGCAGCAGCTCCAGGATCGCCTTCGGCGTCAGGTCCGGACCAGGCAGCACCATCGACGCGCCGGCCATCATCGAGCCGAACGGCAACCCCCACGCGTTGACGTGGAACATCGGCACGACGGGCAGCACCCGGTCGGTGTCACGCAACGCGAACGTCATGGCCAGGCCGGTCATGTTCGAGTGCAGCCAGACCGAACGGTGGGTGTAGAGCACCCCCTTCGGGTTGCCGGTGGTCCCGGTCGTGTAGCAGATCGACGCCGCCTGCCGCTCGTCCTGGACGCGGTCGGTGAAGTCGACCTCCTCCGCCGGCGCGACCACGTCCTCGTACCGCTCGATCCGCTCGTCGTCGGGCAGGTCGCCTTCGGCGCCGTCGTCCATGACGACCACGTGCCGCACGGTGGTCAGCTCCGGCAGGTAGGCGGCGAACTGGGCCAGCAGCGACTTGTCGACGAACACCACCTCGTCCGCGGCGTGGTTGATCGAGTAGATCAACTGGTCGGGGAAGTAGCGGATGTTGATCGTGTGCATGACCCGGCCGGTGCCCGGGATCGCGAAGTACAGGGCCAGGTGGCGCGCGGTGTTCCAGGCGAACGTCCCCACGCGCCCGTCGGGCGACACCCCGACGGAGTCGAGGTAGCCGGCGATGCGGCGGGCCTCGGCCGCCACGTCGGCCACCGTGCAGCGCTCGATCCCGGTGACCGTGCGGGTGACGATCTCCCGCTTCGGGAAGTACTGCAGCGCACGCTGGTAGATCCAATTGGTGGTCAGCGGGATGTCCTGCATCAGCCCGAGCATGGCCAGCATGCTTGTCCTCCACCGGCGTGCGGGCAAGGCGGAGCCGGTTGCGGGTCCGGGCGGCCACGTTCACGCCCGCCGGATCTGGTAGGTGTGCGTCGTCACCGACGTCGCCCCGAAGTAGCCGCGCATCGAGCCCAGCACGTGCCGGGCCGACCGGTTGTGGCTGGCGCTCGACGTCGCCGGCGATCGGCTCGTAGGTCGCGCGCAGGTCGTGGTCACCCTCGACCGTGCCGTCACCGCGGCCGGAGGTGGCGGTGGTGACGTTGGGCCGGTCGGGGTTGGGTCGCCCGTCGAGCGCCGGCACCACGTCGTGACGGTCCTCCAGGGCGAGCAGCTGGGTGCCGGCGGGCAACCGGCCGGCCGTGCGCCCGACCGGCGAGCCGGCGGTGACGACATGGGTCACGCGGAACTCGCCGGTGCGCGCGGCCCGGGCGGCGGTGTCGACCGCGACCATGCCGCCGAGGCTGTGCCCGACGAGCATGACGTCGTCGTCCTTCGTCACGCCGGCCTGGTGCAGCGCGGCCAGCACGCCGCGCTCGTAGGCCGACACGCGTCCGTCGAGGGCGAGCATCGAGGTGCGCAGGTCGGCGACGTCCTGCGACGGGCGCCCGCTCCAGTTCTTGACGCCGGTGATGTCGACGACGACCCGGCGCGAGCCGTCGGGCATCGTCAGCACCCGCACGTCGATCTCGCCGTGCCGCTCGTCGTCGTTGCGCCGCGCGAGGTCGTCGACGAGGTCGGCGAGGGCGCGCGGCGGCCGGCCCGCGCCCCGGTCGACGCCCGTGGGCACGGCGACCCCTGGGCCGTCGTCGCCGAGTTGCGCCTGCACGCGGCCCTCCGCCCCCTCGAGGCCGAGGGCGCGCAGCACGGCGTAGTCGAGGTCGGGATCGTCGGTGAGCGCGGCCTGCCCGGCCCGCGTCGGGCTGCCGGTGCCGAACAGCGTCGCCTCGCCGACGCCGACCCCGTGGGTGACACCTCGGGCGGCCGCGACGATGTCGTGGCTGATGCTTGCGTCGGTCAGGTCGTAGCGCAGCGCGGCCCGCACCAGCGCGCCGGACACGGCCGTGCACTGCCACGCCGCGAGGTGCAGGTCGAACAGGGCCGCCCGCACCTGCTGGTGGGCGCCGGCCAGGAGCACCTGCGCGTCGAAGCCGGGAGAGTCCAAGGGGCTCAACCCGGCCGACATCGGGCCGAGCAGCGTGTACCCGAGTGCCCCGCGGGCGTCGTCGAGGGCGTGAGCGGCGGCGCCGAACGACACGGACAGGTGCATCAGGTCGGACCCGTTCGCCGCGATGCCGCCGCTGCCGCCGCTCACCCGTACCGGTTGCGTGCCGCCGCTGCCACCGCTCACGGCCGCACCCGCATGGCGTAGCGGGCGAACCCGTCGGCCGCGCCGTCGAGGCGCAGCGCGGCCGTGCGCAGGACCAGCAGCAGGCCGTCGACGTCGCCGCGGAACGCGCGCGCGGCCGGCCCGGCCCACGGGCACTCGTGCGCCGCCGTGCCCAGGCGGGTGGCGCGCACGCGCAGCTCGGCGGCGTGCTGGCGGGCCAGCGCCGCGCACCGCTCGACGAGCGCGGGGTCGGCGGGGTGCGACATGGCGTTGAGCCTGGCCGCCCGGCCCCGCCGACAGGCCCGCCGGCGCCCGGCTGTGCACGCGGCGCGGGTTGTCCACAGCCGCGCCGATCGCCTTGACACGGCATGCGGCGTGGTTCAATGAGGCACCGGAATTACACCGGTGCAATTTGCGGGCCAGCGCCCGCGTCTGTACCGACCTCCGCGAAGGGGACCACACCATGCAGTCCGCGCACGCCGCCGATGGATCCGGCGATCCGAAGGACGCCGACGGCGCCGGGGTTGCCGACGGTCTGGAGCGCCGCGACCGCGAGATCCTGGCCTTCGAGCGGCAGTGGTGGAAGTACGCCGGGGCCAAGGAGCAGGCCATCCGCGAGCTGTTCGACATGTCGGCCACCCGGTACTACCAGGTCCTCAACGCCTTGATCGACACCCCGGCGGCACTGGCCGCCGACCCGATGCTGGTGAAGCGTCTGCGACGATTGCGGGCAAGCCGGCAGCGACAGCGGTCGGCACGCCGTCTGGGTATCGAGGTTTGAGGAACTGAACGCGGAGAAGAGCTCCGATCGGCCGGGCCGTACGGGCCGCCTGGCGCGCCAGCAGGCGCGCCGACGGCAACGCGAGCGGGTCGCCGGCATCGGCATCGTCGTCCTGGGCGCCGCCGTCCTCGTCGTCGCGGTGCTCGCCCTGCGCGAGCCGCACGGCCATGTGAGCGGCGCCTCGGCCAAGCGCACCGTCGTGAAGACCATTGCGTCCACGCCGGGTCCGCGAAGCGGCAGTGCGTCGCACCCGACGTCGGGGGCATCGTCGCCCTCGGCGCCGTCCACGACGCACAGTTCGACGCCCTCCCCGCCGACCAGCGGGCAGCCGAAGACCTTCCCGCTGATCGTGCTCAACAACACGACCACCGCGCGGCTGGCGAGCCAGGCGGCGCAGCGCTTCGAGCAGGGCGGGTGGCGGGTCACCAAGTACGGCAACCTGCCCGGCAACATCACCGACATCGTCTCGACGTGCGCGTACTACGACCCGAACGTCTCCGGCGCGCAGGCGGCGGCCGACGCGTTGCAGCAGCAGTACCCGACGATCAAGCGGGTCAAGGAGAAGTTCGCCGACCTACCCACGGGTCCGCTCGTGGTCGTGCTCACGCCCGACTACTCGGCCGCTTGAGCCTCGTCGCCCTGTGCGAAGATGGACCGACAACTGAACAGCACCGCTCATCCAGAGGGGCAGAGGGACCGGCCCGAAGAAGCCCCGGCAACCGCGTGCGATGACTGACGTCCGCTTGGCGTGACGTGAGGCCGCCGCCGCAGGTGCCAACTCCGGCCCGATCGCGATCCGCGGTCGGGACAGATGAGGAGAAAGGCCTCGTTACATGACTGCGCTCATCGACCGCCCGCTCTCGCCCGCCTCCGGCCTGGTCTGTCGCAACTGCGGCGCCACCTACCCGCTCGGCGCGCAGCACGCCTGCTTCGAGTGTTTCGGCCCGCTCGAGATCGGCTACGACACCGATGCACTGGCCCGCGTCACCCGCGCCGACGTCGAGGCGGGCCCGCACTCGCTGTGGCGTTACGCGGGGTTGCTGCCCGTCGGGCAGAACGCCGAGACCCGGGTCGACACCAACACCGGCATGACCCCGCTCATCCGCGCCGACCGGCTGGCCGACGAGCTCGGCTTCAGCGCGCCGGTGTGGGTCAAGGACGACTCGGCCAACCCGACCCACTCGTTCAAGGACCGAGTCGTGTCGGTGGCGATCACCGCCGCCCGCGAGCTCGGCTTCGAGCGGATCGCCTGCGCCTCCACCGGGAACCTCGGCAACTCCGTCGCCGCGCACGCCGCGCGCATCGGGATGCCGTCGATCGTGTTCGTGCCCGCCGACCTCGAGCCGGCGAAGATTATCCAGAGCGCGGTCTACGGCGGCACGCTCGTCGGCATCGAGGGCTCCTACGACGACGTCAACCGCTTGTGCTCGCAGTTGTCCGAGGAGGACGCGTTCGAGCGGACCGGCTTCGTCAACGTCAACATCCGGCCCTACTACGCCGAGGGGTCCAAGACCATGGGCTTCGAGGTGGCCGAGCAGCTCGGCTGGCGCCTACCCGAGCAGTACGTCGCGCCGATGGCGTCCGGCTCGATGCTCACGAAGATCAACAAGGCCTTCAAGGAACTGGTCGGCGCCGGGCTCGTGCCCGCGTCGGACTGGAAGGTCTACGGTGCGCAGTCGGCCGGTTGCTCGCCCATCGCCACGGCCTTCGCCGCGGGCGCGTCCGACGTGGTGCCGGTGAAGCCGACCGGTATCGCGAAGTCGCTGAACATCGGCAGTCCGGCCGACGGCCCGTACGCGCTCGACGCGGTGCGCTCGAGCGGCGGCGCGATGGCCGCCGTGGACGACGAGGAGATCCGCGAGGGCATCCGGCTGCTCGCCCGCACCACCGGCGTGTTCGCCGAGACCGCCGGCGGCGTCACCGTGGCCGTGCTGCGCAAGCTCGTGCAGCAGGGCGTGCTCGACACCTCGCGCGAGACCGTCGTCTACAACACCGGCGACGGGCTGAAGACCATCGACGCGGTGAGCGAGGGCGCTACCCCGACCGCGATCATCCCGCCGACGCTGAAGGGCATGCGCGAGGCCGGTCTGCTCTGACCCTGACCGCCGTGCTCCCTTGACCCTGCGCCGAAGCGCGCATTACGGTCATTGCCGACCCGCTGAGAAATCGTTTTCTGACGGATGAGGTGACGGCCGTGGCCGAGGTCGAGATCCCTGTGCCTGCGACGAGCGCGTGCTGTGAGTCCGGGACGGACTGCGGTTGCGGGCCCTCCCGGGGACTGAGCCGGCGCGGCTTCCTCGGCCTCGGCGCCGGGGCGCTGCTCGCGGCCGGGGTGGCCGGCCCGGCGATCGCGGTGCCGGCCGACAAGCGGCTCGACCCGCGCTGGGTGCGCGCCATCCTCGCCCGCGGCGGCGTCACCGGGTTCAGCGGCGACGCACTCACCCGCATCGGCATGCCGGTCGGCGGCGTGGCCACCGGGCAGGTGTACCTGAGCGGCGACGGCCGGCTGTGGCTGTGGGACGTGCTCAACGACGACGCCGCCTTCTACGGCGGCGCCGACTTCGCCGGTGTGCACTACGCCGACCCGCTGGCGCTCACCTCGGCCTTCACCACCGGCACGGCGCTGCGCGCCACCACCGACGGGCACACGCAGACGGTGCACCTCGACGGCGACGCGTTCCCCGACACGACCTTCGAGGGCCGCTACCCGATCGGTTCGGTGGCGCTGCGCGGGGGCGACGTCCCGGTCGAGGTGGACCTCGACGTGTTCACGCCGTTCGTGCCCACCGTCCTCGCCGACTCCGAACTGCCCACCACCGTGCTCGAGTACACCGTGCGCAACACCGGCCGGGCGACCACGCGTTACGAGCTGCTCGCGCTGGCCGAGAACCCGGTGTGCCTGCGCGCGCGCAGCCAGCAGCCGATCGTGCTCGGCGCGGCGTCGGTCCGCCCGGGCGGCGGTGACGGCGTGCAGTTCTCCGCGGCGCCCGCACCCGTCGACGACCCCACCGGCGACGACATCGTGTTCGAGGACTGGAGCGGCGCCGGCTACGGCGCGTGGACCACGACCGGCACCGCCTTCGGGGCCGGGCCGGTGGCCGAGTCCGAGCTGCCGCCGGAAATGCTGCGCTTCGGCGGCCTGGGCAGCGCGGCCGGCCGGTTCGTCACGTCCTACGCCTTCCGCGCCGGCGGGTCGGCCGACGACGCCACCGGCACGCTGCGTTCGCCCGACTTCGAGATCGCCCGCGACGCCATCCTCACCCGCGTCGGCGGCGGGCACGGCGATGCGCTGCAGGTGCGGGTGGTGGTCGACGGGGAGGTCGTGGCCTCGGCCACCGGCCTGCGCTACGAGCCGCTGCGCCCGGTCTATCTCGACGTCTCCGCGCACCGCGGACACACCGCGCACATCGAGATCGTCGACGGCGCCACCGGCCCCTGGGGGCACCTGAACGTCGACCGGTTCGTGTTCACCGACCGGCCCGCGCCGCGTCCCGACGTGGTCGTCGAGGACTGGAGCTCGAACTCGTTCGCGAACTGGACGGTGCAGGGCACGGCGTTCGGCAGCGGGCCCGTCACCGAGGCGGCGACGCCGGACTATTTCCGCCGCGAGGGCCCCCTCGACCTGCTGGACACCTACTTCGCCACCTCGCACGACTACCGCGCCCACCCCGGCGACGCCGGCGCCGCCGACACCGAGACCGGCACGCTGACCGGCCGGGACTTCACCATCGACCGGCGCTACCTCGTCGCCAACATCGGCGGCGGCTCGGACACCGCGCTGGTGGGTCTGCGGGTCGTGGTCGACGGCGAGGTGGTGGCCCGGCTGGCCGGCAACAACTCCGAGACGCTGGCGGTGAAGGCCGTCGACCTGCACACGTGGCAGGGCCGCACCGCGCACCTGGAGATCGTCGACAACGCCACCGGCGGTTGGGGACACACCAACGTCGACCGCATCTGGTTCTCCGACCTGCCCATCCGCGTGCTGCCGCCGGGCGACCTGCGCGACAACGGCACTTTCGGCGTGGCCGCGTTCGGCGGGCACGTGCGCGTGCGTCCGTCGATCGCGTCCTGGGCCACGGTGGACGACTGGTTCGACGCGCCCGCCGCCGACGCGCACACCGGCGCCGACCGGCAGGCCGGCACCGTGTCGGTGCGCTTCTCGCTGCGGCCCGGCCAGCACCGCACCGTCCGCCTCGCCTACGCCTGGAACTTCCCGCGCGTGAGCCTGGCCAAGTTCGGCTTCCTCGAGGGCGCCGCCGACCTGCGCCATCACTACGCGACGCGCTTCCCCGACGCGCGGTCGGTGCTCGACGTGGTGGGCCGGCGCGGCCGCGAGCTCTCGCAGACCACGCACGAATTCGTGGACACGTGGTACCGCGACACGACCCTGCCGAACTGGTTCGTCGAGCGCACGTTCGCGCCCGCGTCCACCGTCGCCACCGAGACCTGCCAGTACTTCGACAACGGCCGCTTCTACGCGTGGGAGGGCGCCTACTGCTGCGCCGGCACCTGCACCCACGTGTGGAACTACGCGCAGTCGGTGGCCTATCTGTTCCCCGAGCTCGAGCGCTCGGCCCGCACGATGGCCGACTACGACATCGGCTTCCATCCCGACACCGGCGCGATCGACTACCGCGGGGAGGCCGACCGCCGGGTGGCGCACGACGGGCAGTGCGGCAACATCCTGCGCACCTACCGCGAGCACCAGATGTCGACGTCGACCGATTTCCTCAAGCCGATCTGGCCGCAGGTCAAGAAGGCCACGCAGTACCTCATCGGGCACGACGGTTCGCCGGCCAACGGCATCTTCGAGACCGACCAGTACAACACCCTCGACGCCACCTGGTTCGGCGAGATCCCGTGGATCAGCGGGCTGTACGTCGCCGCCCTGCACGCCGCGGCCGAGATGGCGCTCGACATGGGCGACGACGGCTTCGCGCGGCAGTGCCGGGCGATCGCGGCGCTCGGGTCGGACTACCTCGACGAGAAGCTGTGGAACGCGAAGTACGAGTACTTCGAGCAGCACCTCGACCCGGACCACCTCGACGCCACGAACTCCAACCGTGGTTGTTACCTCGACCAGATGTTCGGCCAGACCTGGACGCACCAGCTCGCGCTGTCGCCCGTGTTCGCGCGCACCAAGGCCGACACCGCGCTGCACAGCATCTACCGCAACAACTTCCTGCCCGACGCGCGCGCGTACATGGGGGAGTCGGGCATCGAGGGCGGCCGCGAGTTCACCACCGACGGCGAGGCGGGCACGCTGATGTGCACGTGGCCGTTCGGCGGGGCGGACGAGGCGCCAGGCGCGGGTGCGCCGTCGTCGGTGGCCTACTTCAACGAGGTGTGGACGGGCACGGAGTGGCAGTTCGCCGCGCACCTGCTGCACGCCGGGCACGTGGAGGAGGGCATGGCCGTCGCGCGCGCGATCTACGACCGCTACTCGACCGGCAAGCGCAACCCGTACAACGAGATCGAGTGCTCCGACCACTACGCCCGGGCGATGATGGCGCACGGGACGTACCTCGCCGCGCTCGGCTTCGAACACCACGGCCCGCGCGGGCACCTCGGCTTCGCCCCGAAGATCGGGCCCGATGACTTCCGGGCCGCGTTCACCGTCGGCGCGGGCTGGGGCACGTACACCCAGCAGCGGCGCGACGGGACGTTCAAGGCCGACGTGCACCTGCGCTTCGGCCGGCTGGCGCGGCTGCGCTCGTTCGCGGTCGAGGTGGCGGGCCCGGTGCGGCGCGTCGATGCCGTCCTGCTGTCCGGCGGGCGGCGCCGCGACGTGCGGGTGCGCAGCTGGCGCCAGGACGGCAACCGGTTGCGGCTGACCTTCGCCTCGCCCGTGGACCTGGAAGCCGGCCGGCGCCTCCAGGTGCACGCGCGGTGACCCGCACCCGGTTCGTGCCCGTCGGCGGGTTCCTCGGCGCCGGGAAGACGACGACGTTCCTGCGTGCGGCGCAGGAGCTGCAGGCGCGCGGTGAGGTGGTCGCGATCGTCACCAACGATCAGGGCGAGGACCTCGTCGACACCGAGACGTCGCGCACGGGCACCGGCGTGGCTGTCGGCGAGGTAACCGGTGGCTGCTTCTGCTGCCGGTTCGACGATCTGGCCGAGGTCGTGGACCGGCTGATCGACTCCCACCGGCCCACCGTCGTGCTGGCCGAGGCCGTGGGCAGCTGCACCGACCTGCAGTCGACCGTCGTGCGCCCATTGCGGGCGCTGCGCGGTGACCAGCTCGACGTCACGCCGCTGGCCGTGGTGATCGACCCGGCCCGCTACCGGTCGCTGCGCGCGTCGTTCGGCGCCGACGGCGCCGACACCTCGGATCTCGCGCACCTCTACCACCATCAGCTGGCCGAGGCCGACGTGCTCGCCCTGAACAAGGCCGACACGATCGGCCCCGCCGAGTGCGACGAGCTGTGCGCCGACATCGCGGCCCGGTTCCCGTCCGCGCGCGTGCTGGCCTACTCGGCGGCCACCGGAGAGCACGTCGACGAGCTGCTGCACGTGTGGGGTCAGCCGGCGCCCGAGCGGCCGAGCCCCTTCGCCGTCGACTACGAGCGCTACGGCGCGGCCGAGGCGCAGCTGGCCTGGACCAACCAGGTATTCGACGTGCAGGGCAGCGGGTTCACGCCCGACGACTGGCTGGACCAGCTGCTCGCCGACCTGGCCACCGGCCTGGCGGCCGACGACGCGCTCGTCGGGCATGTCAAGGTGCGGGTGGCCAGCGCGCACGGGTGCGCCAAGGCGAGCCTGCTCTCGGCGCGCGGCCCGGCCAGCCGCGACGAGTCGGACCCGTCGCCCACCGACCGCGCCACCGCGCTCGTCAACGCCCGGGTCGCCGCCGCCCCCGAACGCCTGGACGGCCTGATCGCCACGGCCGTACGCACCGCCGACGCCCGCTGCGCGGCCACCAGCACCCGCCTGCGCGGCGACGTCTTCCGCCCCGCCTTCCCCACCCCCACCCACCGCCGCTGACTGCCTTTCCTCGCGGACGGCCGCGCTCGGCCCCGGCCCAGCCGCCACTCGTGAGGAAACGGCCGCCCCGCGCTGCCCACAGGACGCGGTGCTTGTCCACAGATTGCGGCGGACGGCGCGGCGAACGCGGTGGGCGGCGTGCACTTGTCACGTGCGAGACGTGCCGTTCACGACGAGTTTCACCGGTGCCGAGGCCGCGGCCTGCGGCTGGACGCGGTCGGCGCTGCGCCACGCGGAGCGGATCGGCCGCATCGAGCGGCTGCGCCGCGATGTCTTCGTTCCGGCCGGCCTCACCGACTCCGCGCGCGGGTTGGCCGTTGCCCGCAGCTTCGACGGCGCCGTGGTGAGCCACCGCAGCGCTTTGCTGGCCCACGGGCTGCCCCTGGTGGGAGCCGCGCCGGACCGGGTCGAGGTCACGGTCGCGCCGCGCGCCAACGCCAATCTGTTGGGGGTCGACGTGCATCGCGCCGGACTGCGGCAGGAGGATCTGGCGCTGGGCGGCGGCGCGACAGCGGTCGCGAGAACGGTGATCGACGTCGCCCGTCACCACGGGCCGTTCGTCAGCGTTGCGGCCATCGACGCGGCGCTGCAGCGGCAGTTGACGACGCCGGCACTCGTCGAGGACGTACTCGAGTACTGCACCGGATGGACATACGTCCGGCGGGCCCGGGCCGCCTGGAGCCTGGCGGACGGACGCGCTGAGTCGCCGCTCGAGTCGATCAGTCGACTGCGCTTTCGCCAGCTGGACCTGCCCTCACCGGAGCCGCAGAAGGTCATCCTCGACGAATGGGGGCGGGAGGTCGGCCGCGTCGACTTCTACTGGGACGAATTCGGGGTCGTCGGAGAGGCCGACGGGAAGGGCAAGTACCTCGCGGCCGATGGGCGATGGGACACCGAGGCCCGGTGGAAGGAGAAGGTGCGAGAGGAGAGCCTGCGAAGCCTCGGGCTGGAAGTCGTGCGATGGAACTGGGGCCACGCGTGGCGCCGGCCGGACATCCTGCGTCAACTGGTGGCGCGGGCACTGAAGATGGGACGGGCACGCCAGCTCGCCGGCCTTCCTCGCCTGTGGTCGCTGCTCGACGCTGCCTAGCGGCCGCTCGCGAGGAAAAGCACAACCGCCGTGCCCGCGAGCCCTCCGGGTTTCCTCGCGGACGGTCGCGCGAAGGCGCACATCCGCGGCCGCGGGCGAGGAAACGCGAGGTTCCCAGGAGGCGGTGAATCAGGGCCGGAGAGGGGCTGTTTCCCGCGCGTTAGGTAGATCTGGCGATAGCGCGCGGGGCCGTGTAGCGTCCGGCGCGGTCGAAGTGACGAGAGGTTTTCGCACGCGAAGTACCACGCGCCTCACGGCACGTGCACGGACACGCGGGACCGAGGAACGAAGACCCCGGGCCGCACGAGGTGTGCGGCCCGGACAGGCCCCTAGCAAGGAGTGCGCGTGGCACAGGGCAGCGTGAAGTGGTTCAACAACGAGAAGGGCTACGGCTTCATCGCCGTGGACGACGGCCAGGACGTGTTCGTCCACTACTCGGCCATCCAGGCCGACGGCTACCGCTCGCTCGATGAGAACCAGCGGGTGGAGTTCGACGTCGTCCAGGGCCCCAAGGGCCCCCAGGCGGACGCCGTGCGCATCGTCGGCTGAGCGACACCGACACACGACGGCCCGCAGCGCCCGGCGCTGCGGGCCGTTGCCTTCGCCGGGCCCGTCCGCTCAGGACAGCTCGGACACCGCCTCGCCGCGCCACGCCCGCTTGAGCGGCACCCGGGTGCCGCTGTGCAGCACCGACGCGCGGTAGACCCGCGCGGCCACCGCCACCACCGCGGCCGCGGCCAGCACGAGGAGCACCACCGCGAGGACGACGTCGAGCACGGCCACGCCTCCTCGCGCGATCCGCGCCGGCATGGCGATCGAGGAGAACGGCGGCACGATCGACACCACCCGGGACAGCGTCGAGCCCGGGCTGTTCGCGGCGCTGAAGCTGGCCAGGTAACAGACCATGATCGTCACCGTGACGGGGGTGAGCACCCCGGACACCTCTTCCTGCCGCGAGACGGTCGAGCCCAGTCCCGCCGCGAGGGCGGCGAAGAAGGCGAACCCGAGCAGGAAGGCCACGAAGGCCACGGCCACGGTGACGATGCCGCTGGCCGGGACGGTGAGCGTGCCCGCCGCGCTGCCGGCGACCAGCCCCACCACCCCCAGTGCCAGCACCTGCCCGGCGGCGAGCGCGCCGATGCCGAGCAACTTGCCGGCGAGCAGTTGGACGGGGCGCACCGAGGACAGGATCAGCTCGACCACCCGGCTCGCCTTCTCCTCCACCACGCCGGTGGCGACCCACGTGCAGAACGTGACCAGCTGGGAGAACAGCAGCACGATGGTGATGATCGCGATGGTCTGCTTCTGCGTGTCGTCGTCGGACTTCGTGGCGTGCACGGCGAGGGGGCGGACGTCGAGGGCTCGCTGCACCTGCGCGCCGGTCAGGCCGGCGTCGTGCAACCGGTCGACGGTGGTGGACAGCTGGTAGGCGCCCTGCACGACCTTCACCGCCCCGGCCGTCTTCGACGAGGCGAGCAGGCGGCCTCCGGGGACCACGGCGGCGTCCCACTTCCCGTCGGCCACCTTGGCGCGGGCCGTCCCGGCCGAAGCTCGGTGCACGGCCACCTCGACGCCCTGGGCCTTCCCCACCGCCGTCAGCGCGCCGGTCAGGCCCGGTGCGGCTGCGGCCAGCCCGATGTCGTAGTGCGGGGTCGAGTTGTCGTCGCCGAAGAACGACGGCAGCACGCAGGCGATGACCACGATCAGCAGCGAGACCGCCAGCCCGATGCGGTAGCCGCGCTGCTGCAGCCGGGTGACCACCTCGCGCTGCGCGATGAGCCGTACCGGCCCGCTCATCGGTCGCTCACCGCCTCGCGGTAGAGCTCGACCAGCGACGGCTCGCGCCAGCCGAAGCGCTCGACGCGGCCGGCGGCGGTGGCGGCGGCGAGCACCGTCTGGTCGGCGCCGTGGTCGTCGAGGCCCAGCACGTACCGGGCGCCGTCGTGCCGCAGCACCCGCGTGCCCGTCGGCCAGTGCGGCGTGCCGTCGACCACCACCTCGAGCTCGGTGTGCGCGCCGGTGCCGCGCAGCTCGATCAGCGTGCCGTCGGCCACGATGGCGCCGTTGCGCACGATGACGACGCGGTCGCACAGCCGCTCGACGAGTTCGAGCTGGTGGCTGGAGAACAGCACGCCGGTGCCGGCACGGCGCCGTTCGGCGAGCACGTCGGCCATGGTGTCCACACCGACGGGATCGAGGCCGGAGAACGGCTCGTCGAGGATGAGCAGTTCGGGGTCGTGCACCAGTGCCGCGGCCAGCTGCACCCGCTGCTGGTTGCCCAGGGACAGCGCCTGCACGTAGTCGTGCGGAGCGGCCACCACCTCCATTCGCTCGATGAGCGAGCGCGCCGCGGCGCCGGCCCGCTCCTCGGGCATGCCGCGCAGCCGGCCGAAGTAGGCCACCTGCTCGGCCACCCGCATCTTCGGGTACAGCCCGCGCTCCTCGGGCATGTAGCCGAAACGCTGCCGGGCGGCGAACGTCAGGGGCGCGTCGCGCCAGCGGACGCTGCCCGAGTCGGCCGCCAGCAGCCCCATCGCGATGCGCATGGTCGTCGACTTCCCCGCGCCGTTCGCCCCGACGAAACCGACCATCTCGCCGGGCCGCACGGTGAGCGAGACCCCGGACAGCGCCTGCGTCGACCCGTAGGCCTTGTGCAGCTCGGTGATCGTCAACATCGTCCGACCGTATCCGGGCCCCTCCGTCGGTTGCACTCTCCGGGGGCGAGTGCTAAACAGAAATTGGCACTCCACTAAGGTGAGTGCCAGCCGGTTTGCGGTGAGGTCCGGTTCGCCGGGCCGTCCGTCGCGGGCATCGCCGACCGACCCCTGATCACGAGTTCCACCGAAGAGTAAGGACCACACCGCATGGCCAAGTTGATCGCGTTCGACGAAGAGGCCCGACGCGGCCTGGAGCGCGGCATGAACCAGCTCGCCGACGCCGTGAAGGTGACGCTGGGCCCCAAGGGCCGCAACGTCGTGCTGGAGAAGAAGTGGGGCGCTCCCACCATCACCAATGACGGCGTCTCCATCGCCAAGGAGATCGAGCTCGAGGAGCCGTTCGAGAAGATCGGCGCCGAGCTCGTCAAGGAGGTCGCCAAGAAGACCGACGACGTTGCCGGCGACGGCACGACGACGGCCACCGTGCTGGCGCAGGCGCTGGTCAAGGAAGGCCTGCGCAACGTGGCCGCCGGGGCCAACCCGATGGCGCTCAAGCGCGGCATCGAAGCGGCCGTCGCGTCGGTGTCCGAAGTGCTGAGCAACCAGGCCAAGGACGTCGAGACGAAGGAGCAGATCGCCGCCACCGCGTCCATCTCGGCCGCTGACCCCACCGTCGGCGACATCATCTCCGAGGCGATGGACAAGGTCGGCAAGGAAGGTGTCATCACCGTCGAGGAGAGCAACACCTTCGGTCTCGAGCTCGAGCTCACCGAGGGCATGCGCTTCGACAAGGGTCACCTCTCGGCCTACTTCGTCACCGACGCCGAGCGCATGGAGACCGACCTCGAGGACCCCTACGTCCTCATCCACGAGGGCAAGATCTCCAACGTGAAGGACATGCTGCCGCTGCTCGAGAAGGTCATGCAGACCGGCAAGCCGCTGGCCATCATCGCCGAGGACGTCGAGGGCGAGGCGCTGGCCACCCTGGTCGTCAACAAGATCCGCGGCACGTTCAAGTCCGTCGCCGTCAAGGCCCCGGGCTTCGGCGACCGCCGCAAGGCCATGCTGCAGGACATCGCGATCCTGACCGGTGGCCAGGTCATCACCGAGACCGTCGGCCTGAAGCTGGAGAACGCCTCGCTGGACGACCTCGGTCGCGCCCGCAAGTTCACCACCACCAAGGACGAGACCACTCTGGTCGAGGGTGCCGGTGACGCCGAGCAGATCCAGGGCCGCGTCAACCAGATCCGCGCCGAGATCGAGAAGTCGGATTCGGACTACGACCGCGAGAAGCTGCAGGAGCGCCTGGCCAAGCTGGCCGGCGGCGTCGCCGTCATCAAGGTCGGCGCGGCCACCGAGGTCGAGCTCAAGGAGCGCAAGCACCGCATCGAGGACGCCGTTCGCAACGCGAAGGCGGCCGTCGAGGAGGGCCTGCTCCCGGGCGGCGGTGTCGCGCTGGCCAACGCCACCGTCACCGCGTTCGACAAGCTGGACCTCAAGGGTGACGAGGCCACCGGGGCGAACATCGTCAAGGTGGCGCTGCTCGCCCCGCTGAAGCAGATCGCCATCAACGCCGGCCTCGAGGGCGGCGTCGTGTCGGAGAAGGTGCTCGGCCTTGCCGCCGGTCACGGGCTCAACGCCTCGACCGGTGAGTACGTCGACATGTTCGCCGAGGGCATCGTCGAGCCGGCCAAGGTGACGCGCTCGGCGCTGCAGAACGCCGCGTCGATCGCCGCGCTGTTCCTCACCACCGAGGCCGTCGTCGCCGACAAGCCGGAGAAGGCGTCCGCGGGCGCCCCGGGCGGCGGCATGCCCGGCGGTGACATGGACTTCTGAGTCCACCAGCACCACAGCGTCGTCAGAGGGGCGGTCCCGTACGGGACCGCCCCTCGTCGCGTCCGCGCAGCCGGGCAGACTGCCCCCAAGTCCCTGCGCAGCCGGCAGATCCTCGCCGATGCGTCCCCTCGTTCAGCCGGGCAGGTTGAGGTCCTTGTCGTCCTCGGCGATGGCCCTCTCCTCGATGGCCACGGCCTCGGCCACCTTCTCCGGACTCATCGCCAGGCTCACCGCGTAGTAGAAAATGATCAGGCTGAAGACGATGACGGCGACGAGGTCCCACCACTCGCCGAGCACCAGGTGGGCGCCCTTGCCGTAGCGGCCGATGAGCCCGATCAGCGTGATGCCAACAAGCCACGGCCAGATCCACGACGCCGCGCGCCAGTCGATGTCGGGGCGGGCGATGTCCTTCGCCCGGCGCAGCGCGATCTCGAACAGGACGCGGCCGAGGAAGATCGCGAACAGCAGCTTCCAGCTCGCGTCGAAGCCACCCCAGTAGATGATCAGGTTCGCCGCGATGAAGGCCACTGGGTTGAGCACCTTGGGGAACGGCGCGCGGTACGGACGCGAGCGGTCCGGGTCGCGGTTGTGCAGGGCGGCCAGGGACACCGGCGCGAACGCGTACATGATCGCGGTGGCGCCGGTGACCAGGCCGACGAGGGAGTTCCAGCTCGGGAAGGGCAGGAAGGTCACCTCGCCGATGACGAACGCGAGGATCACCGAGCCGACCGGGATGCCGCGTTTGCTGGTGGCGGTCAGCTTGTCGGTGATGACCTCCTCCTCGGCGAGCGCGTAGGACAGCCGGGCCGAGGTGCCGAGGTAGATCAAGCCCGTGCCGCCGGGAGAGATGACGGCGTCGACGAGCAGGATCGTGGCCAGCCAACCCGCCCCGGCCGCGAGGGCCAGCGTGTAGTACGGCCCGTAGTCGCCGGCACCGATCGGGTGGGCCCAGCTGTGCGCGACGTTCTTGGGCGAGATGCCGCCGATGAACGCGACCTCGAGCAGGATGTAGACGGCCGCGCCGATGAACATCGCGGAGATGATGGCCCGCGAGATGTCCTTCTTGGGGTTGCGGGCCTCGCCGCCCATCTGGACGGCCTGTTCGAAACCCTGCAGGGCGAACACCACGCCGGCGGGCAGCGCGGCGAAGATCCCGTGCGCGCCGAAGGGGGCGAAGCCGCCGCCCGCGGTGAAGTTCGACGCGTGGAAGCTCAGACTCATGATCACGACGATGGCCAGCACGGGCACGGCGGCCTTCCAGATGACCATGATCGTGTTGCTGTCGGACAGCAGCTTCGCGCCGAGCAGGTTGATCACCGTGAACAGCAGCATCGCCGCCGACGCGATGAGCAGGCCGACCCCGGTCAGCGTCCCGTTCTTGTGCAGCATGCGCAGGTGCTTCTGCGCGAAGTTCGTGGTGTCCAGGTAGGAGAGCGCGGCCTCGACCTCGATCGGAGCGATGGTCACCGCCTGCAGGTAGGCCGCCCACCCCGCGGTGAAGCCGGCCAGCGTGCCGAAGGCGAAGTAGGGGAAGCGGGCCGTCCCGCCCGCCACCGGGTAGGCGGCGCCCAGCTCGGCGTGCACCAGCGCGAGCGTCATGAGCAGGAACGCGGCCAGGATCCACGAGATCAGCGACGCCGGGCCGGCGGTCTGCGCGGCCCCCAGCGCGCCGAGCAGCCAGCCCGACCCGATGATCGATCCCAGCGAGATGAACAGCAGGCCGAACAGGCCGATGCTGCGCTTGAGCTGCTTCGACGCCCCTGCCGAGGCCTTCGCCGTGCCGACAGCCATCGCGTACTCCGCCCGTTGGCCTCCCGATGTGCGGGGTACGTTGCACCGTCTACGAACCGCGCGTCCAGCAGCCACCCCGGTGATTGCTCAGCAAAATCTCAAGTTAGCGCGGGGGCCGGGTTCAGGCGACGTGCGGACGGCCCTTCCTGATCCAGTCCTTGCGCGCGATCACCGCAGTGTCGCTGTTGTCGCTGAACATCCCGTCGACGCCGAGGGAGAAGAACAGCTCGTACTCGGCGATCACGTTGCCGTAGTCGGCCGGGTTCGCGTCGCTCTGGAAGTCCGTCGGCAGGAAGGAGTTCTCGTTGCGGAAGGTGTACGGCGTGACGAGCAGGCCGGCCGCGTGCGCGTCGGCGACGAGCGGGGTCGGGGTGCCGAGCGCGTTGGTCGCCGTCCGCGGCACGATCTCGTTCTTGTCCGGGCCGAGGTAGGTGGCGTACGTGGCCACCTCCTTCAGACCGGCGGCCGAGGTGATGTCGGCGTAGGTGCGCGGGTCGCCGGAGGCGACGAAGTCGGCCGGCGCGCCGGTGGCCTCGGTCAACTGCAGCAGCTTGTACGAGCTGTGGGCGTGCAGGTAGCGCAGGTTGCCGACCTCGAAGGACTGGATGACCACCGGCAGCTTCGGGTTCTTCCGGTCCAGGCCGGCGGCGTGCAGCACGCTCAGCACCCGGTCCTCCATCGGCAGGCCGATGGAGCGGAAGTACGTCGAGTGCTTGATCTCCGGAACGATGCCGATGCGCCGGTGCAGCTTCGTCGACAGCGCCTCGAACTGCGAGATGTCGTCCTGCAGGGTGGGGATGCGGTACCGGTTGTCGTAGATCGTGTTGTGCTGGCGGATGTCGGGGATGCGCTCCTTGGCCCGCAGCGTCTCCAGCTGCTTGAGGGTGAAGTCGGTGGTGAACCACCCGGTGGTCGGCACGCCGTCGATCACCTTGGTCGTCTTGAGCCTCGCGAACTCGGGGTGAGCGGCCACGTTCGTGGTCTGGCTGATCTCCGGCTCGTGCCGGTCGACGAGGTAACCGTCCTTCGTGGGCACCAGGTCCGGTTCGAGGTAGTCGGCCCCCATCCGAGCGGCGAGGTCGTAACCGGCCGACGTGTGCTCGGGACGGTAGCCGGCGGCGCCGCGGTGCCCGAAGATCGTCGGGCTGGTGGCGTTGGATCCGTTGATCGCGCTGGGTGCCACCGTGGGGGTGGCGCCGGCGGTGGCGGTGGCGACGATGGCGGTGGCGGCTGCGGTGACGGCCAGGGTGGCCACCGTGAGGCGGGCGGATGGGCGCATGCTGACTCCTGGGGGACGGGTACGGTGCCCTCCGACCGTGCTGCGGACGGATGGCGCCGAGATGTCCCCCAGGTGTACCCCAGAACGGGACGATCCGGGCGGGGAATTCCCGCCCGGATCGTGTTCGGTCAGCTCAGCTGAAGCAGACGGCCTTGCCGAAGTTGCCGTAGCTGAACACCGATCCGTCGCTGGCGACGCCGATGATCTTGCCCTGCGCGTCGGTGGCGAACACCCGGACCTGGTAGGTGCTGTCGCACTTCCCACCCGGGATCTTCAACCCCGCCGACGGGCCGCTGAACACCGCGTACCCGTTGGTGCCGTTGACCCGGCGGTGCGACGTCTCACCCGGCTGGCCGAAATTGTCGCCCTTGTCGATGCGGTCACCCAGCGGGTTGGTGAAGTTGTTCACCAGGCTGTTCGACGGTCCGAAGTTGCCGGTGATGAACAGCGCCTTCGCGAAGTCGTACGTCGGCGCCGAGAACTCGACGATCGCTCCGGTGGCCCCGCGGATCCGAGACACGTTGATCTTCACCGCGAACACGTTCGACCCGCCCGGCTCGATGTCGGCCACGTCGTAGAACAACGGGGCCGAGCCGTTCAGGATCGACGCGGCGGCCTGCACCTTGGGCGTCGAGGGCACCTGGTTGGTGGTCGGCGCGAAACGCAGCGGCAGGAACAGGCTGCTCGTGTCGACGATCTCGGAACCGCCCTTGGTGCCGCGCAGCGCGAGACCGTAGGTCCCCACACCGTGTGGGAAGTCCTTGGCGCTCAGGGTGATCGTGCCGACCAGACCCGGCAACGTCCGCTTGAAGCCGTGGACGTTCACGTCGTTGTCCGGGAACGCCTGGGGAACGGCGCGGTCGATGTCACTGACGATGAGCTCGCCACCGTCGACCAGGCCGCCCGAGCCGTCGCGCACGTCGCGCAGGTCGTAGTGCACGGTGACCTGCTGACCCTTGGTGAAGACCTGCTGGAAGGACGGCGGGATCGCGTGCATGTGCGTCGCGTCGGCTCCCTCGCCGGCGCCCTTGAACGTCACGGCCGTGGCGATGGAGGCGCTGCCGTTCTTGGCGGTCACGGTGACGACGCGGTCACCCGCCGAGGTGACCGGTGCGCCCAGCAGCCCGAAGATCTCCGACGGCAGCAGCCGCAGCGAGGGGTGGGTCTTGTCGAAGTAGGACGACGGGACGGAGACCGCCGGGGCGCCGTCGAGCGACAGCGTCCAGCGGTAGGCCGAGGACGCCATGAACTCCGGGTCGGCCGCGAACGTGATGGGCGCGAACACGTTGTCGCCGGTCTGGCCCACGGTCTCGTTGATGCGGCTGGACGGCGCCACCAGACCCTGGCTGAGGTCGATCGTCGCGGTGTGCGCGGCGGCGTCCTGCTCGGTGTCGGTCCAGAAGCTGGAACGGAAGTCGGTGTAGGTGAGCACCGTCTTGCGCTCGGCCACCGTCATCCGGGCGAACGTCGGGGTGTCGCTCACGCCGGCGTGGTCGAACAGCGACTGGACGGCCGCGGTCAGGTCGATGGCCGGGCCGATGTTGGCCTTGCTGAGATCGAAGGCCGGGATGATGTTCTTGCGGCCGGTGTCCTGCAGCAGCGTCCGTACGGCGACGGCGCTCAGTGACTGGCCGGTAAGCCGGGCGGCCTGGCGCACGACGGCCGCCGCCCCGGCGACCTGCGGAGCGCTGGCCGACGAGCCGCCGACGAGCCGCGGGAACGTCGCGACCGGGTTGACCGGGATGCCGTTGGCGCCCTCGACCTGGGCGAGGAACACGACGTCGTCACCGGGTGCGCTCAGCGTGACCCGGGTGCCCGAACCGGTGTGGAAGTTCTGCTGGCCGGTCCACCTCGTCTCGGTGGTGTGCTCGCTGTGCCGGGTGCGTTCGTTGGCCTCGGTGTTCCACGGCGAGTTGTTGAACACGTCGTTCAAGGTGTTCGCCCCGGCGTCGTTCGCGCCGCTGTCGATCACGTAATGCGGCTGGTTGGTGAGCCCGTAGCTGTAGGACGGGTTCGCCCACGCGGCCGGGTCGTCGATGTCGGTCGGCCTGCTGGGGTCGGTGGTGACCTGGGTCGGCTCGGTGAGGCCGTTCGGGTTCATCGCGACGTTGGTGTTGGTCTGGCCGTCACCCGCCGAGATCGAGACGAAGATGTCGGCACCCTGGACGAGCGTCGTGACGGCGTCGTGGATGAGCGCCTCGTTCTCGAAGAAGTAGTCGCTGAAGCCACCGATGCTGAAGCCGCTGCCGATGGAGGCGGTGATGACCGACGGGGCCGGGGACTGCAGGAACCCGCCGCCGAGGAACGCGGCCACGAAGTTCGGCGTGGAGTTCTGCTTCGGGTTGATCAGGCGGTAGTTCGCGCCGTAGGCCGAGCCGAGCAGCTCGCCCTTGCCGGCCGGGGGCGGGTTGACCATGCGCGGGTCACCCAACGGGGGCGGGGCCATGACGCTGAAGTCCAGGTTGACCTCGGTGAAGTCGCCCTGGCCGTCGCCGGTGTTGGTGCCCGACGGGTCCAGGGTGATGGTGCACGTGGACTGGTCGCTGCCGGTGCAGCTCTCGCTCGACAGGTACACCGGGATCTTCGGGTAGCCGGCCTCCTCGATGTAGCGCTGGCCGCCCTCGAGCACCGTGCTGGTGTCGTCGACCGTGCCCAGCGAGATGTTGGTGACCGTCTCACCCTGGCCCGGCTGCTGGCCGTACTTCTTGGCGATCATGCTGGCCGCGCCGGTGACGCTGTCGCTGGCGGCGTCCTGGTAGGACTGCGCGTCCTGCGAGTAGGACGCGTTGCCGGGCAGGTCGGTGGCTACCGCCGCGCGGCGCGCGTCCTTGGCGGCCTTGAGCGTGGCGAGGGCCGAGCGGACCTGGGCGGCGGACAACCGGGCGCTGTCGGTCGGGACGGTGAACCGGAAGTTCGGCATCGCGCTGCTCAGCAGCGACGACGCGGCCAGTCGGTTGGCGGCGGTGCCCGAGTTGATCTTCGGGTTGTAGTCGACCTGGTAGACCTGCGTGAAGTCGGTGACGTAGCGGCCGGTGTTGCGCTCGGCCCGCGCGCGGGCCGTGGCCAGCTTCGACGCCGGGAGGTTGGTGAACAGCCGCTGGACGTGCGTGGTGCCGAGCGACGCGAGGGTGCTGTTGAGGTGCGCCAGCGCGGTGCTGCCCGCGTTGCCCTTGGCGTTGTGGGCGAAGCCCTTGCCATGGACCGTCACCGGCGTGCGGAAGGAGACGATGGCCGAGCCCGCGCGGGCGACGCTGGCGGGCAGCTTCGGATACAGCCGCTGCTTGTGGTGCGCGGCGAACGGGACGGTCTTGGTGACCTGGTGCTCCGGCGCGGCCGACGCGCCCGGCACCACGCCGGCCACCGTCGCGACGATCGCCAACACAGGCAAGGAGGCCCGGGCGAGTCGGCGGTGGTGGGTGTTTCGTGACTTTCGCCCGGTTACGATCATGTTTCTCCCCTGCAATACCGCCCTTATTGGTCAGCGGAGCCTAACTTAAGAATCACTGAGCCACCCGCCGACAGCGTGCCGGGATCTGCGCTTTTGTGCGGGCTTGCGGCGGTGCTCAGCCGAGCAGCTCGTCGACGAAGCACCACCGCCAGGCCTCGCCGGGCTCGATCGAGCGCATCACCGGGTGCCCGTCCGCACCGTGGTGGGCGGCCGCGTGCTTGCCGGGCGAGGAATCGCAACAGCCGACGTGCCCGCAGGTCAGGCACAGCCGCAGGTGCACCCATCGGGTTCCGTCGCGCAGGCATTCCTCGCAACCCTGGGGGGTTCGGGCCCGGACCAGCTTCGGGGCGTCGCGCAGGTGCTCGCAGTCACCGGCCCGCTGCTCGGCGGTGACCAGTTCGTCCTCGACGCGTGCGGCGGCGTCGTCGATGCGGTCGAGCAGCGATTCCTCGAGGTCGATCGCCTGCAGCGCGGAGCGCAGCACCTCGTCGTCGTAGCGTCCGCTGTCCCGGGCCTCGAGGATCGAGCTGCGCTCGGCCGAGAGCATCTGCAGCCGCAGCCGCCGGTACGTGGCCGCCGGCGGTTCCAGCTCCTCCTGCGAGCGGCCGAGCTGCTCCCAGATGCGGTTGCTGCGGGTCGTGGCGCGCTCGCGCAGCGAGTCCAGGACCTCGGGGGCGTCGTCCTCGGTGGCCACCTCCTCGAGCACCGCGAGGCCGGCGCGGGCGGCGGCGGTGACCAGGCCGGCGCTCTGCAGCGCGTCCTCGGCGGCGTCCGGCCCGGGCAGGGCGAGGCGGCGCACGAGCCACGGCAGCGACAGGCCCTGCAGGAGCAGCGTGCCGGCCACCACGGTGAACGCGGCCAGGGCCAGCAGCGCGCGCTGCGGTGTTTGCGCCGGCAGCAGGAACACGGCCGCCAGGGTCACCACCCCGCGCATGCCGGCCCAGGACAGGATCACGCTCACCCGCCAGGGCCACGCCCGGAACCCGAGCCCGCGGATGACCCCGGCCGCCGCGAACACCCACACCCCGCGGGCGACGATCGTGGCGAGCAGCACCGCGACGCACGGCCAGACGATCTGCGTCCACGCGAGGTGGGCGTCGCCGACACTGCCCAGGATGCGGCGGATCTGCAGGCCGATGAGCAGGAAGACGCTGTTCTCCAGCACGAACTGCACGGTGCGCCAGTTGATGTTCTCGGCGATGCGCGAGCTGGCACTCTGCAGCACCGGCGCCTTGTGGCCCAGCAGCAGGCCGGTGACCACCACCGCGAGCACACCGGAGGCGTGGATCTCCTCGGCGGGCAGGAACGCGACGTACGGGGCGGCGAAGGACAGCGTGGTGTCGAGGACGGGGTCGGTGATGAGGCGGCGGATCTTGGCCAGGACGAACGCCGCCACCAGGCCGATCAGCACCCCGCCGCCGGCGGCGCGCACGAACTGCCAGCCGACCTCCCAGGGGCTGATCGTGGCCGTGAGCGCGGCGATCGTGGTGTTCAGCGCCACGAGGGCGGTGGCGTCGTTGACCAGGCTCTCGCCCTCGAGGATGGACACGATGCGCCGCGGCATGCCGACCCGGCGCGCGACCGTCGTCGCGGCGACCGCGTCCGGCGGGGCCACCACCGCGCCGAGCGCGAGGCCGGCGGCCAGCGTCACCGAGGGCATGACCCACCAGGCCACGAGGCCGACCGCGAAGACGGAGAACGCCACCAGGCCGACCGACAGCAGGCCGATAGCCCGGCGGTTGGCGCGGAAGTCCACGAGCGACGTGCGGATGGCCGCGGCGTAGAGCAGCGGCGGCAGCAGCCCGATGAGCACGAGGTCGGGGGTGAGCTGGATCTCCAGGACGTGTGGGATGAACGAGATGCCGATCCCGACGACGGTCAGGACGAGCGGTTCGGACCAGCCCAGCCGACGGGCGAACCCGGCGACGAAGCCGGCGATCGCGACGAGGGCGAGGATGTCGAGGGCGGCGTGCACCGAGTCAGTCTGCCGGACCGGGGCGCGGCCTCATCGGGGCCGGCGCCACCGGCCCGGCCGGGCGCGGCGGGGATGCGCTCAGCCGGTACCGACCTGGCCGGCCGGCGGGGCGGCGATGGCGACCGTCCGGTTGTAGCGGCTGAGCGCGATCCGCACGCCGACGCCGTGGCCGCTGACCTTGACCGTCTGGGACACCTGCACCGGGCGCCCGGCGGAGTCGAGGTAGAGGTCGGCCGGGATGGTCTTCAGCCCCACGGTCTGGATGATCGACTTGCCGGGGAAGGTGTCCGGCAGCTTCGCCACGGAGATCAGCACGCCGTAGCGGATGGCGGCCACACCGCCGACCGTGGCCGGGCCGACCCGGGAGGCGGACGACGCCGCGCTCAGCAGCGACGCGAGCCGGTCGAGCGACACCGAGCCGAGCGCGAAGTCGACCGTCGAGGCCAGCTGGCGCAGCTTGGCGTTCTTGCTGTGCGCGTTCAGCAGCACGTACGGCTTGGCGGTGGGGTTGAGCGCCTTCGGCAGCTTGGCGTAGGTCGTGCCGTCGACCACGAGCAGGCGCAGCGGGCCGGTGCCCTGCAGGTCGGTGGTGGACACCTGCAGGTTCTTCGTCCGGCCGCCGCTGAGCGTCTCGTCGCCGGTGACGGTCGACCGGCTGCCGTCCAGGTCGATGCCCAGTACCGCGTGCACCGACCGGACACCGGCCAGCCCCTTGCGCACGGTGCCGGCCAGGGTGGCGGGGGAGACCGGCGTGCCCTTCGGTGCGCTGCGGCCCACCGGCGTGACGCTGGCGCCGCCCGCGTGCTTGCCGCCACCGGACCCCGAGCACGCGGTCACCGTCAGCGCGGTGGCGGTGAGCACCGCCAGCGTGCGCCGCGCCGCGCTCACCGGCCCACCTGGCCGGCCGGCGGCGCGGTGATCGTCACCGGCTGGTTGTAGCGGCTCATGGTCACCTTGGTCGTGACGTGCTGCCCGCTCGCCGTCAGGGATTCCGTGATCTGCACCGGCCGGTACTGGTCGTCGAGCCACATGTCCACCGGCAGCGAGGTGATGCCGGCCTGCCGCAGCACGTCGCTGCCGGGCAGCGACTTGGCCAGCTTGGCGGGGTCGACGTCGAGGTGCACGTGCGTGGCCGGCACCCCGCCGACGCTCTCGCGGCCGATGGTGCGCACCGAGGTCGCCGCGTCGACGAACGCGCCGGCGCTGCCGACCGACGCGGAGCTCAGGGTGGTGCCCAGGCTCTGCGCGAGCTGGCGCACGACCGGGTTGGTGCTGTCGTCGGTGACGAGCAGCCACGGCTTGCCCGACTTGTTGAGCGTGGCCGGCAGCTTCAGGTAGGTGCGCCCGTCGACGAGCACGATCGACAGCGTGCCCTGCCCCGACGGCAGCGACTCGCTCAGCCGCAGGGCCTGCAGCTTGCCGCCGGCCAGGCGCTCGTCGCCGGCACCGGTCAGCGCCTCGCCGGCGGCCGACACGGCCAGCTCGATGTGCGCGCTCTGTACTTTCGACGCGCCCCGGTGCAGCTGCAGGGCCAGGGTCTCGCGCGTCGCGCCGTTCGGGTCACGGCCCGAGGACCCGGACGTGGTCGAGCCGCCGGACGGGTGCGGCCCGTCGACGTCCACCGAGGCGGAGCCGAAGGAGCCGGCCCCGCTCAGCGCGCCGGAGGAGGCGCAGCCGGCCAGCGCGAGGGCGGCCGGGAGGGCGAGCAGCGCGAGGCGCGGCGGGCGGTGGGTCACCGCTCGTTTGTAACACGTGCGGGCTGGCCGGGGCCTAAACGGCGGGCTCCCGGTGCACACCGGAGACGTCGTGCACGTGATGGGCCAGATCATGCAGGAAGTACCGGGAGAACGTCTCGACCGTGAACCGCGAACCGTCCGAGCGGCGCCCGGCGCGCTGCCACTGGTCGTCGCGCACGATCGAGAAGCGCCCGGCGATCGTGTCGGCGGCCGCGGTCAGCTGGCCGGCCACCAGGCCGGGGCGCTGGGTCCAGTAGCGGTCCTCGAGCGCGGTGGCGTCCTGGTCCCAGTTCGCGAACAGGGGGTCGTCCTCGTCGAGCATGCGGGTCAGCCGGGCGGTGAACACGCTGCACACGTCGCGCACGTGGCAGGCGTACTCCAGCGGCGACCACACCGCCGCGGCCGGGCGGTCGACCGAACCCGGGGCCCGCGCCGCTTCGGCCAGCACCGCCGCGTAGTCGCGGGTCAGCTCGGGGACGTCGTCGCGCGCGACCCCGGCGGGGTCGAACCCGCAGTCGGGACAGGCCCGGGTCACCGCCCAGGTCCAGTTCTTGGTGTCGGGCACGGGCTGGCGCATGGACGGATCGTAGTTGGCCCGGTGTCAGCTGCCGCGGTAGGTCGAGTACGCGTACGGGCTGAGCAGCAGCGGGACGTGATGGTGCGCGGCGGCGTCGACGACCCGGAAGGTGATCTGCACCTGCGGGTAGAACGCCGCGACACCACGGGCCTCGAACCACTCGCCGGTGGCAAAGGTGATGCGGTGCACGCCCGCCTGCGGCGTCCCGAGCGTGCGCACGCGCCCGTCGGCGTCGGTGGTGCCCTGCGCGACGACCTGCCACCGGTCGCCGTCCTCGCTGGACAGCGAGACCGCCACACCCTCGGCGGGCCGGCCGGTGACGGCGTCCAGCACGTGCGTGGACAGGCTCACGACGCCCCCTCCCCGACCAGCAGCTTGGCCAGGCGTAGATCGTTGATCTTCGCGAGCTCGGCGAGCACCACCGTGCGTTCGGTGGCGTCGTCGTTGTCCAGCCGCGCCCGGGCGAAGTCCACCATCTCCTGCGCGCTGCGGCCGGTGGCGCACACGAGGTAGACGTGGCCGAAGCGTTGCTCGTAGGCGGCGTTGGCGGCGGCCAGCTCCCGTTTCGCCTCCTCGTCCGCAGTTGCCGCGCCGGCCTGCTCCTGCCGCGACCACGCCGCGTCGACGCCGGGACCGCCGTGCCGATCGCCGATGCGCGGGTGCCCGGCCAGCGCCTGCGCCAGTCCCTCGTCGTCGAGCGTGGCCGTGGCCGCCTGCGACACCGCGTGCACGGCGGCGAGGTCCGGGTAGGGCCGCGCGCCGACCAGCCGCTCGATCCACGGCTGGGCCCGGCAGCAACGGCCCACCGCGTCGCGCAGCGCGGCGTCGTCGGCGGCGGCGTTGAACTCCTCGAGGGTCATCGCGGCGCTTCGCTGCGGCGGTGCACCCCGCCGTCGGGGACGTCGACGGCCACGGCGCCCTCGGAGACCGCCTCCTGCACCGAGGAGGTGCGCTTCGTACCCGACGTCCAGTGGTTGAAGACCAGATTCAGGATGAACACGACGAGGACGGTAGCGGTGATGCTCGAGCCGAAGATGACCTGGAAGTCCTTCGGGAACTTCGAGTAGAAGGTCGGGGAGAAGGCCGGCAGCAGCCCGACCGCCAGCGCGGTGGCGACGATGAGCAGGTTGTGGGTGCCGTCGAAGTTGACCTTGTGCAGGGTTTGGATGCCGACCGCCGTCACCATCGCGAACATCACCGTGGCCCCGCCGCCGATCACCGGGCCGGGCAGGTCGGCGATGATCTGACCCACCTTCGGGATCAGGCCCATCAGCAGCAGGAACACCCCGCAGGTGGTGACCACCCACCGACTGCGCACCTTGGTCAGGCCCACCAGGCCGACGTTCTCGGCGAAGGCGGTGTCCGGGAAGGAGTTCGTGAACGAGGCCAGCAGCGCCGACAGGCCGTCGGTGGCCAGGCCGCGGGCCAGGTCGTTGGGCGACAGGTCCCTGTCGACCATCTCGGCCACGGCCAGCATGTCGGCCGTCGACTCGGTGTAGGTGACGAGCATGACGATGCACATCGTGATGATCGCGGCGGCGGCGAACTTCGGATGGCCGAAGTGGAAGATCTGCGGCGCGCCGAACCACTTGGCGTTGCCGACGTTGTCGAAGTGCACGAGGTTCATGAACGAGGCCACCACCGTGCCGACGGCCAGGCTCAGCAGCACCGCGATCTGGCCGAGGAAGCCCTTGAAGTAGCGGCTGACCAGGACGATGAGCAGGATGACGAGGCCGGCCAGCGCGATGCGCCCCACCCCGCCGACGTAGCGGTCGCCCTGCTTCGGGTCGCCGTAGATCAGCGTGATGTCGGCGCCGCCGAGCGAGAGTCCGATCATGCAGATCGTGGTGCCGGTGACCAGCGGCGGGAAGAACCGGATCACCTTGGAGAACGGTTTGGCGATGACCAGGCCGAACACGCCGGAGACCATCATCGCGCCGTACACGTAGGGCAGACCGGTGCGGCCGCCGTACTGCGTCGCGATGATGATCATCGGGTTGAGCACGGTGAAGGTGGCGCCGGCGATGACCGGCAGCCGCACGCCGAGGATCCGGCCGATGCCGGCCGACTGGATGATCGTGGCGATGCCGGACACCAGCAGGTCGGCGCTGACCAGGATCGCGATGTCGTGGGACTTCAGCCCGATCGCGGGGCCGACGATCAGCGGGACGGCCACGGCGCCCGCGTACATGATGAACAGGTGCTGCAGCCCGAAGATCGCGAGCTTGCCGAACGGGAGCACCTCGTCGACCTGGTGCACCGCCTTGCCGTCGCGGGTCTTGCCCTGTTTGTCGTTCCGGATCATTCCGCTGCCTCCTAGGCCCCTGCGAATTTCCGCTATGCGGACTTAACTTTTCGCTCAGCGGATAAGTTAGCTGGCTCACACGGTCGGGTCAAGGGGTGCGCGGATTCGCGTGGGATCCGGGCACAGGGGCGACCGGCGGGCGGGGCGCGGCTGCTCGGACGGAGCGCCGGGCGGGGCCGGTCAGCCGGCGGCGAGTTCGGCCGACAGGGCGGCGGCGGCCTCGGCGAGCAGCGGCGCGGCGGCGCGCACGGCGTCGTCGGTCATGCGGGTGAGCGGCCCGGACATCGACAGGGCCATGGCGCGCGGCGCCCCGGGCACCGACACCGCCACGCAGCGCACCCCGAGTTCCTGCTCGCCGTCGTCGAGGGCGTAGCCACGCTCGCGGACGGTGGCCAGGTCGGCGAGGAAGGCGTCGGGGGAGGTGATCGTCTGCTCCGTGCGCCTCGCCATGCCCGTGCGGCGCAGCAGGTCGCGGACGTCCTGGTCGTCCCAGTCGGCCAGCATCGCCTTGCCGACCGCGGTGGTGTGCGGCTTGGCGCGCCGGCCGACCTCGGTGAACATGCGCATGAAGTTGGTCGACGGTTGGACCTGCGCGACGTAGACGATCTCCTCGCCGTCGAGCACGGCCAGGTTGACCGATTCGCCGAGGCGGCTGACGACCTGGCGCAGGTAGGGGTCGGCGAGCACGGTCAGGCGCTTCGTGCTGGCGTCGGCCAGGCGCATCAGGCGCGGGCCGAGCGAGTACTGCCGCGACGGCTCCTGGCGCACGTAGCCGAGTTCGACGAGCGTGCGGACGAGGCGGTGGATGGTGGCCAGCGGCAGCCCGGCGTCGTTGGCCAACTGGGACAGCCCGATCACGCCGCCGGCGTCGGCCATCGTCTCCAGGATGGCGAAGGCGCGGCCGATCGACTGGACGCTGCCACGCCGGCCGTCGCGCGCGTCGTCCGTACCGCCGGCAATGTCCGCGACCTCAGCCACCATGTGCGTTTCCTCCTGGCCCGACTGTCCCAGCAAAGTTCACATTACGGTAACACATTTCCGCATGCCGGAATCCTCGGGCAGGGCCGCGGCGCCCTTGACCGGCGCCCCGTCCACCCACACGGCGGCGACGTCGGCGGGAGTGGCCAGGGCGAAGGTGCGGGCCAGGGCATCGGCGGGGTCGGCGGCGTGCCGCAGGCCGACGTCGAGGGGGCTCCCGGCCGGCGGGCGGACCCAGAGCGCGTCGAACCGGCGCCCGGGACCGAGATCGCCGATCGACTCGCGCAGCCCCAGCGCGCTCGCGCCCGCCGCGGTGGCCAGGTGCAGCAGGTGCGCCGCGGTGAGGGCGACGCCCTGCGCGCCGAGCAGCTGCTGGGCGAAGTAGGCCTGCAGCGCCTCCTTGAACAGCGAGGGCCCGGTCCCCGCCCCGACGTCGCTGCCCAGTGCCACTCCCACACCGTGGTCGACGTGGCGGGCGAGCGGGAACAGCCCGCTGCCCAAGGCCGCGTTGCTGGTGGGGCAGTGCGCCACGGTGGCCCGCCGGGAGCCGAGGACCGACAGCTCGGCGTCGGTGGCGTGGACGTTGTGCGCGAGGACGCTGCGCGGGCCGAGCAGGCCGTGCCGGTCGTAGCAGTCGACGTAGTTGGTGCCACCGAAGAGCTGCGCCACGGCGTCGACCTCGGCCGGGTTCTCGTTGACGTGCGAGGTGACCCAGCTGCCGGGCACCGCCTCGTGCAGGGCCGCGCACGAGCCGAGCAACTCGTCGGTGCACGACAGGGCGAAACGCGGCGTGACGGCGTAGCGGGCGCGGCCCGTGCCGTGCCAGCGCTGCGCGAGCGCCAGCCCGTCGTCGAAGGCGCGCTGGGCGCTCGTGTGCAGGTCGGGGCGCAGGAGCCGGTCGCTGACGACCAGCCCGCTCGTGACCCGCAACCCGCCGGCTTCGGCGGCCTGGAACAGCGTGTCGACGGCGGGGGCGAAATGAGCGCCGAAGACCAGGGCGGTGGTGGTGCCGGCCTCGGTGAGAGCGGCGACGAACTCGCCGGCCACGGCCCGGGCGTAGGACACGTCGGCGAGGCGGGCCTCCTCCGGCAGCGCCGAGCGTTCGAGCCACTCGAGCAGCGGCATGCCGAGGGCACCGATCGAGCGCAGCTGCGGGAAGTGCACGTGCGTGTCGACGAAGCCGGGCAACAGCAAGCCCTCGCTGAGGTCGACGACCTCCTCCTGCGGGTGGGCGGACCGTACGGCGGCGTACGGCCCGCGCTCGGCGATCACGCCGTCGCGCACGAGCAAGCCGGCGTCGGAGTCGGCGCGCAGCTCGCCGCCGCGGAACGGGTCGTCCGGGGTGTCGAGGACCCGGGCGCGGTACAGCGTCATGCCTCGACCTCCGGCCGGGCCGGTGCACCGTCGCGCTGGAACGTGTGGAGGAGGTCAGCGGCCACGCTGACCGCGATCGTCGCCGGCTCCTTACCGGTGATGTCCGGCCGCCCGATGGGCGTGCGGATGCGGGCGATGGCGTCGTCGTCGTGCCCGGCCGCGGCGAGGTTGCGCCGGAAGCGCGACCACTTGGCCGCCGAGCCGATCAGGCCGATGGACGCGAACTCGCCGGTGCGCAGCACGGCGTCGCACAGCGCGGCGTCCTCGGCGTGGTCGTGGGTCATGATCAGCACGTGGGTGCCGGGGGGCAGTTCGCCGAGCACGATCTCGGGCAGCACCGGCTGGTGATGCACGTGCACCTGCGCCACCGGGTCGGCGAGCACGGCGAGGCGCTCGTCGCTCAACTGCTCGGCGCGGGAGTCGACCAGGTGCAGTTCGATGTCGTGCCGCGCAAGGATGCGGGCCAGCTCGAGCCCGACGTGGCCCACCCCGAACACGGCGACCGCCGGGACCACCGGCAGCGGCTCGAGCAGCACGGTGACCGTGCCGCCGCAGCACTGCACGCCGTGCTCGTACGGGGCCTTGTCCGACAGGGCGGACTCGAAGGTCTCGGGTCCGGTGGCGCCGCGCTCGAGCAGCGCGCGGGCGCGCTCGATCGCCACGGCCTCCACGTTGCCGCCGCCGACGGAACCCGCGGTGCGGGCGCGGTCGACGACGAGCTTGGCGCCGGCGGCGCGGGGGGCGTGCCCGCGCACGTCGATGACGGTGACGAGCACCCCCGGCTCGCGGGCGGCGCGCAGGCGGGCCACGGCGGCCAGCCAGCCGCCCGAGGGCAGGTCAGGCACGGCTCAACGCCTCCCGCGTGTCCACGGCCCGCTCGGACTCCGGCCGCATCGCCGGCGCGTCGCCGGCCGGCTGCGGCGGCTCGACGGCGCCGTCCACGACGTGCCCGTGCTCGGGGGCGCAGGCCTGCTGGATCGCCCAGTACATCGCCTCCGGGGTGGCGGGGGAGGGCAGGTCGACACTGGTGCCGGCCGGCCCGAAGGCGGCCGCGGCCGCGCGCAGCGCCTCGCGCACCGAGAACGCGAGCATCAGCGGCGGCTCGCCGACGGCCTTGGAGCCGTAGACGGCCCCGTCCTCGGTGGCGTTCGGGAGCAGCGTGACGTTGAAGACCTCGGGCATCTCGGAGAAGCTCGGCAGCTTGTAGGTGCTCGCCGCCTGCGTGCTCAGGCGCCCGCGGCCCGGGCCGTCGCCGTCGTCCCACCGCAGGTCCTCGAGGGTCAGCCAGCCCGCGCCCTGCACGAACCCGCCCTCGATCTGCCCGATGTCGATCAGCGGCGAGAGGGTGTCGCCCACGTCGTGCACGATGTCGACGCGGCGGGTGCGGTAGGCGCCGGTGAACCCGTCGACCTCGACCTCGGCGGCGGCCGCGCCGTAGGCGAAGTACTTGAACGGCTCGCCCTGCATGACCGAGGAGTCCCAGTGCAGGCCCTCGGTGCGGTAATAGCCCGCCGCCCACAGCTGCACGCGCTGGAAGTAGGCGGTGCGCACGAGGTCGTCCCAGGCGATCTCGCCGGCCGCGCCGAGCGCCCGCGCCACACCGTCGACCACCCGGACCTCGGCGGCGTTGACGGCCAGCCCGGTGGCGGCCACGCCCCGCAGCCGCGCCATGATCTGCTCGCACGCGTTCTTGATCGCTCCGCCGTTGAGGTCGGCGCCGGAGCTGGCCGCCGTGGCCGAGGTGTTGGGCACCTTGTCGGTGCGCGTCGGCGCGAGCCGGACGCGGTGCAGCGGCACGCCGAGGGCGGTGGCCGCGACCTGCAGCATCTTGGTGTGCAGCCCCTGGCCCATCTCGGTGCCGCCGTGGTTGATCAGCACCGAGCCGTCCTTGTAGACGTGCACGAGCGCGCCGGCCTGGTTGAAGGCGGTGAGGTTGAACGAGATGCCGAACTTCACCGGCGTCATCGCCAGGCCACGCTTGGTGTGCTCGTGGCGCGCGTTGAACTCGGCGATCTCGCGCTGCCGGGCGGTGATCTCGCCCGAGTCGATGACCTGCTGCCACAGCGTGGCCAGCCGTTCGGGGTGACGCACCGGCTGGCCGTACGGTGTGCTCTGCCCGTCGGCGTAGAAGTTGCGCCGGCGCAGCTCACCGGGTTCCACGCCGAGCAGCGGTGCGCACCGGCCCAGGATGTCCTCGATGACGAGCATGCCCTGCGGGCCGCCGAAGCCGCGGAACGCGGTGTTGGACGTCTTGTTCGTCTGCGCGATGCGCCCGTTCACCCGCACGTGGGGGATCCAGTAGGCGTTGTCGACGTGGCACATGGCGCGGGCCAGCACCGGCTCGGACAGGTCGAGGCTCCAGCCGCCGTCGGCGGTCAGCGTGGTGTCCAGGGCGACCAGCCGGCCGTCGGCGTCGAAGCCCACGCGCCACTCGGCGTGGAAGCCGTGCCGCTTGCCCGACATCGTGAGGTCCTGCGGACGGGTCAACCGCACGCGGACGGGGCGGTGGGTGAGGGTGGCGCCCAGCGCGGCGATGGCCGCGAACCCGTGCGGCTGCATCTCCTTGCCGCCGAACCCGCCGCCCATGCGCAGGCACTGCACGGTGACCTCGTTGCTCGACCGGCCGAGCACGTGCGCGACGATCTCCTGCGTCTCCGACGGGTGCTGCGTGCTGCTCTGCACGAACACCTGCTCGCCCTCGTCGACGTAGGCCAGCGCGGCGTGCGTCTCGAGGTAGAAGTGCTCCTGGCCGGCGAACTCGAACTCGCCGCTGAACACGTGCGCGGCCTCGCCCAGTCCGGCCTGCACGTCGCCCCGGCACATCTGCGGCTGGGCACCCTGGAAGCGGCCGGCGGCGATGGCGTCGGTGACCGCGACGATCGCCGGCAGCTCCTCGACCTCGACCTCGACCGCGGCCGCACCGAGGCGGGCGGCCTCGAACGTCTCGCCGAGCACCCAGCAGACCGCGTGCCCGAAGAACATGATCTCGTCGGGGAACAGTGGCTCGTCGTGCTTGACGCCCGCGTCGTTGACCCCGGGGACGTCGGCCGCGGTGAGGACGCGCACGACGCCGGGCACGGCCAGGGCCGGCTCGGTGCGCAGGGCGGTGACGCGCGCGTGCGCGTGCAGCACCTGCACCGGGTGCGCGTGCAGCACGTTCGGCGTGCGCAGCACGAGGTCGTCGGTGTAGAGCGCGGCACCGGTGACGTGCAGCGCCGCGGCCTCGTGCGGGATCGCAACCCCGACCGACGGCCGGTCCGGGCGATCGGACAGCGCGCTCATGCGACCTCCTTGGGGCCACTCGCAGGCTCGGGCCCGGCGTCGGCCGCATACGCGCTCACGCGCGTGCGAATACTCCAGTTCGCTCCGCAAGCGTCGCTCACGCAACCTCCTCCGTGCTCTCGGCGTACAGCTTGGGCAGGCTCTCGCCCAACATCGCGCTGCGGTAGGCGGCGCTGGCCCGGTGGTCGTCGAGCGGTGTGCCGGCCGCGGCCAGGACCGCGCCGGCCGCCCGCGCCGTCTCGCCCGACCAAGGCCGGCCCTCGAGCGCGGCCTCGGCCTCGACCGCGCGCAGCGGCGTGGCCGCGACACCGCCCAGGCCGATGCGGGCCTTGCGGACCACCCCGTCGACGACGTCGAGGGCCAGCCCCACGGCAGCGCTGGAGATGTCGTCGAAGCGTCGCTTGGCGATCTTGTGGAACGCGGTGACCGGGCTCAGCGGCAGTGGGATGCGTACCGACCTGATCAGCTCGTCGGCGCGCCGCACGCTGGCCCGGTAACCGGTGAAGTAGTCGCACAGCGCCACGGTGCGTTCGCCGTCGGCGTCGGCGAGTACGAGCTCGGCCTCGAGGGCCAACAGCACGGGCGGGGTGTCGCCGATCGGGGAGCCGGTGCCGAGGTTGCCACCGATGGTGGCGCCGTTGCGGATCAGCCGCGACGCGAACTGCGGGAACAGCTGGTCGAGCAGCGGCACCCGGCCGGCCAGGCGACGCTCGATCTCGCTGAGGGTGAGGGCGGCGCCGAGCTCGACGTGCTCGTCGCCGACGTGCAGTTCGCGCAGCTCGTCGAGCCGGTCGACGGCCATCAGCGACTCCGCACGGGTGCCGCGGAGGTTGACCTCGACGCCCCAGTCGGTGGAGCCGGCGACGACCAGCGTGCCGGGCTGTTCGCGCTTGATGCGCAGGGCCTCGGCCAGGGTGCGCGGGCGCAGGAACTCGCGGCCGTCGCGGGTCAGCCGGGTGGCGGCGGGTGCGGGGACCCGGGCCTGGCGGCGCTGCGCGAGGGGGTCGGCCGCGGCCGGCTGCTCCAACGCGTAGGCGGCGTCGCGGATCGGGCGGTAGCCGGTGCAGCGGCACAGGTTGCCCGACAGCGCGTGCAGGTCGAAGCCGTTGGGGCCGTGCTCGCCGTCGTGCTCGCGGTCGTGCGCGCCGTCGTGCGCGCCGTCGTTCGCGCCGTCGTTCGCGCCGGCGTCGGCGGTGGCCGCCGGGGTGGGACGGCGGGCGGCGCGGTAGTACTCGGCGGCCATGCTGCACACGAAGCCCGGCGTGCAGTAGCCGCACTGCGACCCGCCGCGCACGGCCATCTCGTACTGCACCGGGTGCAGCTGGTCGGGGGTGCCGAGGCCCTCCGAGGTGACGATCTCCTGACCGTCGAGCGCCGCGATCGGCACCAGGCAGGCGTTGATCGCGATCCACTCCGTGGGGGTGTCGATGCCGGGGCGCGCGACGAGCACCGAGCAGGCGCCGCACTCGCCCTCACCGCACCCCTCCTTGCCGCCGGTGAGGCCGCGCCCGCGCAGCCAGTCCAGGGCGGTGGTGTGGGTGGGGACGTCGGCCAGCTCGACGGGCACCCCGTTGACGGTGACCTCGCTGGTGGCTGTCCGCTCGGGGACGCTCGCGGCGACCATCGCGCGACTCCTTCTGCCGGTGCGGTCATGGGCGCCGGCCGTGGTCGGCCGGCAGGTGCATGGTTGCGACACCGCGACGGGCTACCGGTTATCCATGCCAACAGCGCCCGCGCGTCGATGGTACGGCCGGACCGGCCGCTCGGGGAAGAGTTTCGGAAAACTTTTTCCGCATCGTGGGCGAACGGTCGGCGCCGGGCGTCAGACGGTGGGGCGGCCCAGGGGCATGTGCCGGTTGACGTCCTTGTAGAGCAGGTACCGGAACCGGCCGGGGCCGCCGGCGTAACAGGCCTGCGGGCAGAACGCGCGCAGCCACATGAAGTCGCCGGCCTCGACCTCGACCCAGTCCTGGTTGAGCAGGTAGACGGCCTTGCCCTCGAGCACGTAGAGCCCGTGTTCCATCACGTGCGTCTCCGGGAAGGGGATGGCCCCGCCGGGTTCGAAGGTGACCACGTTGACGTGCATGTCGTGGCGGATGTCGTCGGGGTCGACGAAGCGCGTGGTGGTCCAGACGCCCTCCGTGTCGGGCATCGGCTGGGCCTCGACCTCGCGCTCGTTGGTCACGAAGGCCGCGGGCAGGTCGATCCCGTCGACCCGCTGGTAGGACTTGCGGATCCAGTGGAAGCGGGCCGGGCCGCGGCGCGTGTTGCGCAGCGTCCACGTGGCTCCGGGCGGGAGGTAGGCGTAGCCGCCCGCGTCGAGCACGTGCGTGGCGCCGTCGAGGGTGAGCCGCACGGCGCCGTCGACGACGAAGAGCACGGCCTCGGCGTCCGGGTCGGCCTCCGGCCGGTCGCTGCCGCCACCCTTGCCCACCTCGACGATGTACTGCGAGAACGTCTCCGCGAACCCGGACAGCGGTCGGGCGATCACCCACAGCCGCGTCTCGTCCCAGAACGGCAGCCGGCTGGTGACGATGTCGGTCATCGTCCCCTTGGGCAGCACCGCGTACGCCTCGGTGAAGCGCGCGCGATCGGTGGTCAGCTGCGTCTGCGGCGGCAGCCCGCCGCGCGGTGCGTAGTAGGTCGTCACGTTCGTCCTCTCGTCAGGAGCCGGCCCTGCGGCTCGCCGTCGGGTTCGATGCGGTGACCGCGCACCCAGGTGCCCCGGACCACGCCCGAGAGCGTGCGACCGGCATAGGCGCTGATCGGATTCTTGTGCAGCAGCCGCGCCGGGTCGACGACGAACCGCTCCTCGGGGGCGAGGATGCACAGGTCGGCGTCGGCGCCGACGGCGAGCCGGCCCTTGGCGGCGAGGCCGACCCGGGCCGCCGGCGCGGTGGCCATCCAGCGCACGACGTCGGCGAGGGAGTGGCCCCGTGCACGCGCAGCCGTCCAGATCGCCGGCAGGCCGAGCTGCACCGACGCCACGCCGCCCCACGCCTGGCCGAAGTCGCCGGTGTCGAAGCGTTTGAGCTCGGTGGTGCAGGGGGAGTGGTCGGACACGATCATGTCGATGACGCCGTCCGTCAGGGCCGACCACAGCGCGTCCTGGTTGGCGCGGTCGCGGATCGGTGGGCAGCACTTGAACTCGGTGGCGCCCGCCGGAACGGCACCCGCGTCCAGCGTCAGGTAGTGCGGGCAGGTCTCGACCGAGATGTCGACGCCGGCGGCCCGGGCCGCCTGCAGCTGCGCGACGGCGTCGGCGCTGGAGAGATGGACGATGTGCGCGCGCCCGCCGGTGTCGCGGGCCGCCGCGATCACCCGGGCGACGGCACGGTCCTCGGCCAGGGTGGGGCGCGAGCGCAGGAAGTCGGCGTAGTCGCGGCCACCGGGCGCAGGCGCGGCCTCGATCACCTCGCCGTCCTCGGCGTGCACGATCAGCAGGGCACCGGGGCCGGCCAGCTCGGCGAGGGCCGCGCGCACGCCGGTGTCGTCCAGCGGCGGGAACTCGGCGATGCCGGAGTCGAGCAGGAAGCATTTGAAGCCGAAGACGCCGGCCTCGTGCAGCGGCGCGAGATCGTCCAGGTTGCCGGGCACGGCGCCGCCCCAGAAGCCGACGTCGACGTGCACCTGGTCGCGCGCGGCCGCCTGCTTGATCCGCAGCGCCGCGACGGTCGTGGTCACCGGCACGCTGTTCAGGGGCATGTCGACGATGGTGGTGACGCCGCCCGCGGCCGCGGCCCGGGTGGCCGAGGCGAAGCCCTCCCACTCGGTGCGGCCGGGCTCGTTGACGTGCACGTGCGTGTCGACGAGGCCGGGCAGCAGCACCTCGTCGGCGCCGAGGTCGACCGTCTCGCGGGCCGCGGGCGCGTCGTCGAGCGGGCCCAGCGTCGCGATCCGGCCGCCGGCGACGCCGACCGCACAGGGCCGCTCGGCCCCGTCCACGACCGCCCGGGGGGCGCGGACCACGAGGTCGAGGGTCACAGCTCGCTCGCGATCTTGCCGCCGACGGACTCCAGCAGCGGCAGCGGGTCGGTGAGCGCCAGCTCGCGGCCGCCCTCGTCGGTGAGGGCGTACACCGCCGCGAAGCCCGCTGTGCGCGCCCGGTCCGGTTCGAGATCGCAGCGGCCGGCGACCGCCACCGTGCGCACGCCGGCCAGCCGCGCCGCCGCGGCCACGCCGGCCGGGGCCTTGCCGTACAGCGTCTGCTCGTCGAGGGCCCCCTCGCCGGTGACGACCAGGTCGGCGCCGGCCACGATGTCGGCGAAGTGCAGCCGGTCGAGCACGAGTTGCACGCCGGGGCGCAGGGTGGCGCCGAGCACGGCGACGGCGGCGAAGCCGACCCCGCCGGCGGCGCCCGCGCCCGGCTCGGCCCGCCGGTCCCGCCCGGTCGCGGCCGCGACGACGTCGGCCCAGCGTCCGAGGGCGGTGTCCAGCGTCGTCACGTCCTGCGTTGTCGCGCCCTTCTGCGGGCCGTACACGGCGGCGGCCCCGCCCGGCCCGGTCAGCGGGTTGTCGACGTCGCAGGCCACCTCGATGCGCGCGTGGGCGAGCTGCGGGTGCAGACCGGTGAGGTCGAGGCGTGCCGCCTGCTGCGCACCGCGGCCGCCGGGCCCGACGTCGGTGCCGTCGGCGTCGAGCACCCGGGCGCCGAGGGCCTGCACCAGGCCTACCCCGCCGTCGGTCGACGCGCTGCCGCCGATGCCGAGCACGAAGCGCCGGCAGCCGGCGTCCAGCGCCTCGGCCAGGACCTCGCCGACCCCGCGGCTGGTGGCGGTGAGCGGTTCGCGCCGCTCGCCGAGTGCGGCCAGCCCGCAGACCGCCGCCAGCTCGACCACCGCCTCGTCGCCCTGGCGCGCGTACGTCGCGCGGCCCGGCGCGCCGAGGGCGTCGGCGGCGATGACCGGCACCGGCGCGAAGCCGGCGGCGACGAACGCGTCGAGCAGCCCGTCGCCGCCGTCGGAGACCGGCACCGTCGTGAGCTGCACGTCCGGGCGCCCGCCGCGGATGCCCGCGGCGAGCCCGGCCGCGACCTCGGCCGCGGTCAGCGTGCCCTTGAACTTGTCCGGGGCGAGGACCACGCGCATGCTTCGATCCTCCTCGGGTGCGGACGTCGGTCAGTCGAGATTGGCATACACCGCGGTCGGTGCGTCGATGTCGGCCTCGGCGAGCTCCTCGAACTCGGTGACGTTGTCGATCTCCAGGCCCATCGACACGTTGGTGACGCGTTCGAGGATGACCTCGACCACCACCGGCACGCGGTGCTCGACCAGCATCTTCTTCGCCGTCTCCAGCGCCGGCAGGATGTCGGCCGGGTCGGTCACGCGCAGCGCCTTGCAGCCCAGCCCCTCCGCCACCTTCACGTGGTCGACGCCGTAGCCGCCGAGTTCGGGGGCGTTGATGTTGTCGAAGGACAGCTGCACGCAGAAGTCCATGTCGAAGGCCCGCTGCGACTGGCGGATCAGGCCGAGGTAGGCGTTGTTCACCAGCACGTGGATGTAAGGGATGTTGAACTGCGCCCCGACCGCGAGCTCCTCCATCATGAACTGGAAGTCGTAGTCGCCGGACAGCGCCACGACGGTGCATTCGGGGTCGGCGGTGGCGACGCCGAGCGCGGCGGGCACGGTCCAGCCCAGCGGGCCGGCCTGCCCGGCGTTGATCCAGTGCCGGGGCTCGAACACGTGCAGCAGCTGCGCGGCCTGGATCTGCGACAGGCCGATGGTGCTGACATAGCGCACGTCGGGGCCGAAGGCGCGGTTCATCTCCTCGTACACCCGCTGCGGCTTGATGGGCACGGCGTCGAAGTTCGTCTTGCGCCACATCGTCTGCTTGCGCTGGCGGCACTGCGCCGCCCACTCGCTGCGGTCGGGGCGCACCCGCTCACGGGCCACCTCGACGAACAGCTCGAGCGCGGCCCGGGCGTCGGACACGATGCCGTAGTCGGGGGCGAACACGCGCCCGATCTGCGTCGGCTCGATGTCGACGTGCACGAACGTCCGGCCCCGGGTGTACGTGTCGATGCCGCCGGTGTGCCGGTTGGCCCAGCGGTTGCCGATGCCGAGCACGAAGTCGGCGGCCAGCATGGTGGCGTTGCCGTAGCGGTGCGAGGTCTGCAGCCCGACCATGCCGGCGTTGAGCGGGTGGTCGTCGGGGATGGTGCCCCAACCCATCAGCGTCGGGACCACGGGCACGCCGGTGAGTTCGCTGAACTCGACGAGCAGCTCGGCCGCGTCGGCGTTGACGATCCCGCCGCCGGCCACGATCAGCGGGCGCTCGGCGGCGTCGAGCAGGTCCAGCGCCCGGCTGATCTGCGCGCGGGACGCGGCCGGCTTGTAGGCCGCCAGCGGCTGGTAGGTCTCGACGTCGAATTCGATCTCGGCCTGCTGCACGTCGATGGGCAGGTCGATGAGCACCGGCCCGGGACGCCCGGAACGCATCAGGTGGAACGCCTGCTGGAACGTGCCCGGCACCTGCGCCGGCTCGAGCACCGTCACCGCCATCTTGGTCAGCGGCCCGGCGATGGCCGCGATGTCCACGGCCTGGAAGTCCTCCTTGTGCAGCTTGGCCACCGGCGCCTGCCCGGTGATGCACAGGATCGGGATGGAGTCGGCGCTCGCCGAGTACAGCCCGGTGATCATGTCGGTGCCGGCGGGGCCGCTGGTGCCCACGCACACGCCGATGTTGCCGGCGGCGGCGCGGGTGTAGCCCTCGGCCATGTGCGAGGCGCCCTCGACGTGGCGGGCCAGCGTGTGCCGCAACCCGCCGTTGGTTTTCATCGCCTTGTAGAACGGGTTGATCGCGGCGCCGGGCAGGCCGAACAGCTGGGTAACGCCCTCGGCCTTCAGGATCTCCACCGCGGCCTGGGCCGCCGTCATGCGCGCCATCAGACGTCCTTCCCACTCAGTCGCTCCACGCCGCGCAGCAGCGCGGAATGGTCGAGCCCGCCGTCGCCGCACGCGCGGGCCGAGGCCATCAGCTGGGCGACGAGTCCGCCGACCGGCAGGGCGATGCCGGCTTCCCGGGCGGCGCTGGTGACGATGCCCATGTCCTTGTGATGCAGGTCGATGCGGAAGCCGGGGGCGAAGTCGCGCCCGAGCATGTTGGCCCGCTTCTGGTCGAGGACCTTCGAGCCGGCCAGCCCGCCGCCGAGCACCTCGAAGGCGGCCGCGGTGTCCACGCCGTAGGCCTCGAGGAACACCAGCGCCTCGGCCAGCACCTGGATGTTGGTGCCCACGATCAGCTGGTTCGCCGCCTTGACCGTCTGCCCCGCTCCGTTCGGGCCGACGTGCACGATCGTCTTGCCCACGACGTCGAAGATCGGTCGCGCGGTCGCGAAGTCTTCGGCCGGACCGCCGACCATGATCGACAATGCAGCGTTCCGGGCGCCGGCCTCGCCGCCGGAGACGGGCGCGTCGAGCAACCGGAAACCGCGTTCCCGGGCGGCCGTGGCGAGCTCGGCCGTGACGTCCGGGCGGATGCTCGAGAAATCGATCACGAGCGCGCCCGGCTTCGCCGACTCGAAGACGCCGTCCGTACCTAGCAGTACGGTCTGCACGTCGGGAGAGTCGGGCACCATGACCGCGACGATCTCGGCGTCGGCGACGGCGTCGGCGATCGAATCGGCGGCCCGGCCGCCGGCCTCGACCAGCGGGACGGTCCGCTCCGGGGTCAGGTTGTAGCCGGCCACCTCGTGGCCCGCCTGTTGCAGGTGGACGGCCATCGGGCTGCCCATGATGCCCAGGCCGATGAAAGCGATCTTGCTCATTACGTGCTCCTGAAGGGTGTGGTCGACGGTCCGGTCAGCGCGCGGCGGCGGCGCGCCGCTCGCGCGGCAGCCAGGCCAGGCTGTGCTCGGTGTCGGTGGTGGGCTTGTACTCGAGGCCGACCCAGCCGGCGTATCCGCGTGCTTCGAGCGCGCCGAGCTGCCGCTCGAGGTCGAGCGTGCCGGTGCCCGGCTCGCCGCGTCCCGGGCAGTCGGCGATCTGGACGTGACCGGTGACATCGGCGTACGCGGCGACCGCGCGGTCGAGGTCGTCGCCGTTGTTGGCCAGATGGAACAGATCGCACAGGAAGGCGACGTCGGGGTGTCCGTCGGCCCGTACGCGCTCGACGACCGCAACCGCGTCGGCTGCCGTGCGCAGCGGGTACGGCTTCGGGCCGCTCACCGGCTCCACCAGCACGGTGGCGCCGATGCGGGCGGCGGCCGCGGCGGCCAGGCCGAGGTTCTCCCGGCCCAGCTCGTCCTGCTCGCGCGGGTCGGCGTCGCCGTCGCGGTTGCCGTAGAGCGCGTTGAAGGCCGAGACGCCGAGCCGCTCGCCGATGCCGACGGTCACGTCGACGTTGTCGCGGAACTCGCTGCTGCGCTTGGGGATCGACAGCACCCCGCAGTCGGGGCCGGCGAGGTCACCGGCGAAGAAGTTGAGGCCGACCAGCTGCACGCCGGCGTCGCCGATCGCGCTGACGAAGGCGTCGACGTCCGCGTCGGCCGGGACGGGCTGCTGCGGCCAGGGCCACCAGAACTCGACGGCGTCGAAGCCGGCGGCACGGGCCGCGGCCGGGCGCTCGAGCAGCGGCAGCTCGGTGAACAGCATCGAGCAGTTGGCCAGGTAGGGCAGGGCATGCTCACTCATGTTCACACCGCTCCCGGGACGTCGCGCCAGGCCTCGCCGGCGTCGGGTGCGTCGTCGCGCACGACGCTCGCCTCGATCAGCCCGTAGGGCCGGTCGGCGGCGATGAACACCTCACCCTCGTTCTTGAGCCCGAACGGCTCGAGGTCGACGAGGAAGTGGTGCTTGTTCGGTGCGGCGAAGCGGATCTCCACGATGTCTTCGTGCGCCTCGAGCACGGCCTGACCCATCCGGTACAGCGTCTCCTGCAGCGCGCGGCTGTAGGTCTCGGCGAAGGTGGCGAGCAGGGTGGCCTGCACCGCGGCGTGGGTGGCGTTCCAGTCGACCTCGGTGCCGGCGTAGCGCCACCGCGCGGCCAGCGAGGTGGCGAGGATGCGGTCCTCGGCCTCCTGCAGCGTCGTGTACTCGTCGCGCAGATAGCCGGTGAACTGCGAGCCGGTCGACTTGAGCAGCGTGAGCTCCGAGACGCCGGCGAGCACCTCTACCCGCTGCGCCGCCCCGCGCCCGCTGACGACGGCCACCGCGGTGCGCACGCAGTCGCCGCGACGCACGAACGCGTGGTCGTGCCCGCGGCCGTCCACCGCTATGCGGTCCCAGCCGTACTGCTCGACGTCGATGCGCGCGCTGTCGGCCTTCGGAGCGGCGTCGAGGAAGCGCCGGCCCAAGGCGAGGGCGTAGTCCTCGGGGGAGGCGACGCCGTGCTCCTTCGCGTAGGCGAACGCCGTGTTCTTCTGGGTGTCGGTGGGCAGCACGTCGGTCTGGTCGCCGTCGGTGTGCGCGGCGCCGAAGTCCCCGCGCAGGGACGTCGAGACGTTGAGGTCGACGATGTCGTGGCGGTCAAGGTTGCGGTAGATGCGCACGACGCGGTTCTCCGCCTTGCCGTACTGGTTGCCGCCGAGCGAGATTCCCATGTCGTACTCCCTGGGAGTCCATCCGGTCTGTTCTTCCCGCTTTCCGTGGAGCGGAAACTCACTACCGAATGGCGGAAGTCTAACCGGAGGTAGTGGCGGCAGTCAACGGCCGGGCCGGGCCAGTGCGGTCAGGACGGCGACGTCCAGGCCGGTGCCGGCCTGCACCTCGTCCGCGGACGTGGCACCGCAGTGCAGCGCGCGCAGCACGAAGTCGGCGAGCGCGCGGGCGGTGGCCGGTTCGTCCAGCACGGCGCCGCCGGTGCGCTCGAGGTAACGGCGCAGCCGGTCGCCGGCCGGTCCGAGGCCGGCGCGGTAGAAGGCGATGGTCGCTGCGTAGCGCGTCGGCAGCTGGGCCGGGTGCAGGTCCCAGCCCTGGTAGTAGCCGTGCTCGAGGGAGCGCCGGACGAGGTCGAGGTGCAGCCGCCAGCCGGCGCGGACCGCGTCGGCGTCGCCGACGGGCAGCACGTTCGTCGACCCGTCGGACAGCCGGACCCCCGTGCCGGCCGCGGCCGCCTGCATGACGAGCTTGGCGTGATCGGCCACCGGGTGGGCCATGGACTGGTACGGCGCGGCGATGCCGCAGAAGGCCGAGTAGTCGTAGGTGCCGTAGTGCAGGGCGGTGCACCGGCCGTCGCTCGCGTGGATCATCCGGGCGACCAGCGCGCTGCCGTCCGGGCCGAGGATGGACTGCGGCGTCTCGACCTGGATCTCGAACCGCAGGGCCCCCGTGCGCAGGTCGAGGGCGCGTTCCAGCTCCTGGACGGCGTGCACCATGGCCCGCACCTGGTCGACGCTCGTCACCTTCGGCAGGGTGGTCACGAAACCGTCGAACGGGGCGCCGGCCGCGGCCAGACCGGCGACGAAGCGGACCAGCGTGCGCAGGCCGCGGCGGCGCGTCGGCGCCTCGAAGGACTTGAACCGGATGCCGTGGAACGGGCTCGCCCTGCCGTCGCGCAGGTCCTCGGCGAGGTCGCGGGCGGCCCGGTCGGCGTCGGCGTCCTCGGCGGCGTCGTCGCGGTGGCCGTACCCGTCCTCGAAGTCGATGCGCAGGTCCTCGATCGGCTCGGCCGCGAGTTTGGCCCGCACCCGGGCCACGACCTCGTCGTCGCCGACGAGTTCGGCGAACAGCCCGGCCCGGGCGCCGAGCGCGTCGAGCGCGGCGCCGCCCCACTCGGGCACCAGCCCCGCTGCGTACCGGTCGGCGGGCACGTACACGGTGTGGATCGGCTGGCGCCCCGCCGCGTTGCCCGGGAAGGCGGCGGCGAGCGCGGCGTCGGCGTCGGCGAGCCGGCGGTCCAGCTCGTCACCGAGCCGGTCGGCCAGCTCGTCGGGGCGTGCGGTGTCCATGACCACTCCTCGCTTCGAGTTTCGCTGTGCGGATACTAACTTCTGCGAAGCGGAAAGTGGAGTCAGGGTCAGGTGGGCTGCCCGGCGATGTTGACCAGCCAGTTGACGCCGTAGCGGTCGGTGAGCATGCCGAACGTGTCGCCCCACGGGGCCTTCTCCAGGGGCGCGGTCACGGTGGCTCCGTCGGCCAGGCCGGCCCAGTAGCGGCGCAGCGTCGCCTCGTCGTCACCACTGAGGGAGATGGAGCCGTTGCTGATCTCGGCGGGCCAGCCGCTCGGCACGTCCGCACCCATCAGGGTCATGCCGTCGACCTCGAACTGGGCGTGCATCAGCTGGTCCTGCTCCTCGGGTGCCACCTGCATGCCGCCCTCGGCGAAGGTCGTGCTCGTGAGTTCGCCACCGAGGACCGAACGGTAGAAGTCCATGGCCTCGCGGGCCTGGCCGCGGAAGTTGAGGTACGGGTTCAGCGCGACGCCCATGGCGGGCCTCCTCATTGTCGGGTCCCGCGATTGTGGCCCAGTCGACCCGGTACGCGACAGGCCGCTACAGCGGTCGCAACAGGTCGTCGGCGTCGACGATGGTGTACGCGTAGCCCTGCTCGGCCAGGAAACGCTGGCGGTGCGCGGCGTACTCGGCGTCGAGGGTGTCGCGGGAGATGACGGTGTAGAAGTGCGCCTGCCGGCCGTCGGCCTTGGGGCGCAGGACCCGGCCCAGGCGTTGCGCCTCCTCCTGCCGTGAGCCGAAGGTGCCGGAGATCTGCACCGCCACCGCCGCTTCGGGCAGGTCGATGGAGAAGTTGGCCACCTTGCTGACCACCAGCACGCGCTCCTCGCCGCGGCGGAACTCGTCGAAGAGCCGCTCGCGCTCCTTGTTCGTCGTCGAACCCTGGATGATCGGAGCACCGTCGAGCTCGGCCGACACGTCGTCGAGCTGGTCGAGGTAGGCACCGATCACGAGCACCTGGTCGTTGGGGTGCTGGTCGACGATCGCCTTGATCACCGGCAGCTTCGTGCGCGCCGTCGCCGCGAGCTTGTACCGGTCCTCGGGTTCGGCCGTCGCGTACGCCATCCGCTCGGCGTCGGTGAGGGTCACCCGCACCTCGGTGCAGTCGGCCGGGGCGATGTAGCCCTGGTTCTCGATGTCCTTCCACGGCGCGTCGTAGCGCTTCGGGCCGATGAGGGAGAACACGTCGCCCTCGCGGCCGTCCTCGCGGATGAGGGTGGCCGTCAGCCCCAGCCGGCGGCGCGACTGCAGGTCGGCGGTCAGCCGGAAGATCGGCGCCGGCAGCAGGTGCACCTCGTCGTAGACGATCAGGCCCCAGTCGCGGGAGTCGAACAGCTCGAGGTGGCGGTACTCGCCCTTCCGGCGCGTCGTCATCACCTGGTAGGTGGCGATGGTGACGGGGCGGATCTCCTTGCGCTCACCGCTGTACTCGCCGATCTCCTCCTCGGTGAGGCTGGTGCGGGCGATCAGCTCCCGCTTCCACTGCCGCCCGGCGACGGTGTTGGTGACGAGGATGAGCGTGGTGGCCTTGGCCCGGGCCATGGCGGCCGCGCCGACCAGCGTCTTGCCTGCCCCGCAGGGCAGCACGACGACGCCCGAGCCGCCCTCCCAGAACATGTCGGCGGCCTGCTGCTGGTAGTCGCGCAGGTGCCATTCGGACTGGTCGAGCTCGATCTCGTGCGCCTCGCCGTCGACGTAACCCGCGAGGTCCTCGGCCGGCCAGCCGACCTTGAGCAACGCCTGCTTGAGCCGACCGCGCTCGGACGGGTGGACGAGCACGGTGTCGTCGTCGACCCGGTCGCCGAGCATCGGCGCGATCTTCTTCTGGCGCAGGATCTCCTCGAGCACGGCGCGGTCGAGGCTGACCAGGCACAGCCCGTGGCTGGGGTGCTTGGTCAGCTGCAGCCGCCCGTAGCGGTCCATCGTGTCGGCGACGTCGACCAGCAGCGCGTGCGGCACCGGGTAGCGCGAGTACCGCACGAGCGCATCGACCACCTGCTCGGCGTCGTGCCCCGCGGCGCGGGCGTTCCACAACCCCAGCGGCGTCAACCGGTAGGTGTGCACGTGTTCTGGGCTGCGCTCGAGCTCGGCGAACGGCGCGATGGCGGCGCGGGCTTCGCCCGCCTGCTCGTGGTCGACCTCGAGCAGCAGGGTCTTGTCGGACTGGACGATGAGCGGACCGTCGGTCACAGGTCTCCTTGGCTGGGCGACTTACCAGTATCTCCAACACCGGGCCGGCGCGCAGCCTTCCGTGTCTCGGGATCTCCACCCGGGCTCCACCCCGGGGCTGATCCGGCCCGGCCCCGCGATCGCGAGTCTTGAGCCATGACCTTCACCGATTACCTGCTCGACATCGCCCTGCTCGCCATCGTCTTCCGCCAGATCCGGGAGAGCCGCCTCGGGTGGCACGCGATCCTGCTCCCGCTCGGCATCTGCGCCTACGTGGGCGTGCACTACCTGCACGGCCTGCCGACCGACGGCAACGACCTGGCCCTGATCGTCGGGTTCGCCGCCCTCGGCGTCGTGCTCGGCGTGGTCAGCGCCCTCGCCACCCGGGTCCGCCGCGACGGTTCCGGCCACGTGCTCGTCAAGGCCCGCTGGGTCGCCGCCGGCGCCTGGGTGCTCGGCATGGGCTTTCGCTTCGGCTTCTCGCTGTGGACCTCGCACGGCGGTGACGGCGCGCTGGCCCGCTTCAGCGCGGAGCACTCGATCACCAGCGGCGCCGCGTGGACCGACGCGCTCGTCCTCATGGCCTTCGGCGAGGTGTTCGTGCGCACCGCCGTGCTGTGGGTGCGCGGGCGCCGCACCGCCGCCGGCGTCCCGGCGCCGCGACCGGTGCAGCCCGTAACCGTGTGACGCCGCCGCGTTGCTCAGCCGGCCAGGCCGTTGCGCCAGGCCCAGGCCACCAGCCCCGAGCGGTCGTCGACGTCCAGCTTGGACAGGACGTGGTTGAGGTGGGTCTTGACGGTGGCCTGGCCGAGGAACAGCCGCGACGCGATCTGCTGGTTGGTCAGGCCCTCGGCCACCAGCCGGACGACGTCGATCTCGCGCTTCGTGAGCCCCTCGGCCGTCGCCGGTGGGGCGCCGCCCGGGGCGCCTGGAGCGGCCACCGGTGCGAGATCCGCCCCCCGGCCGGCGGTGAGCAACTCGACCAGGCGGCGCTGGACGTTCGGGTCGAGCACGGTCCGCCCGGCGGCGACGTCGCGGATCGCGTCGAGGAGGTCCTCGCCCGACGTGTCCTTCGTGAGGTAGCCGAGGGCGCCGGCCCGCAGCGCCGGCAGGATCGCGTCGTCATCGGCGAAAGTGGTGAGGATGAGCACCCGGGTGCCGGGGGCCTGCTCGGCCAGGACGGCGGTGGCCTGCGCGCCGTCCATCCCGGGCATCCGCAGGTCGAGCAGCGCGACGTCGGGGCCGGAGGCCAGCACCTGCTCCACCGCCTGCGCGCCGTCGGCGGCCGTGCCCACCACCTCGACGTCGTCGGCCGCGGTCAGCAGCATGCCCAGGCCGTCGCGCACCACGGCCTGGTCGTCGGCCAGCACGACGCGGATCACGCGGTCACCGCCGAGGGTGTGGCCCGGGCGACGGGCACGTCGACCAGGATGCGCCAGCCGCCGCCGTCGCGCGGGCCGGCGTGCAGGCTGCCACCGACCCCCCGTACCCGCTCGGCCATCCCGGCCAGGCCCAGCCCGGTGCCCTGACCGGTGACCGGGTTGCGGCCGGGCCCCGGGCCGGAGTCGTCGACCGTCACCACCAGCCGCGCGGCGTGGGCCCGGACGTTGATCGACACTGGCGAGCCCGGCGCGTACCGCGCGGCGTTGGTCAGCGCCTCCTGCACCGCGCGGTAGACGGCGTGCCCCGTCTCGGCGGAGACGTGGGTGATGTCGCCGGAGGTCTGCAACCGGGTCTGGCCGGGGTGCCGATCGACGAGGGCGCCGAGCGCGTCGAGCCCGAGGCCGACGGGGTCGCGCAGCGTCCCGACGGCGGCCCGGGCCTCGGTGAGGCCCTCGCGCGCGAGCGCCGCCGCCTTGTCGAGCGGCTCGAGCACCGCCGGGGACACCTGCTCGCGGGCCGCGACCGCGCGCAGGCCCTGCAGTTGCATCGACAGCCCGGCCAGGCTGTGCGCCAGGACGTCGTGCATCTCGCGGGCGATGCGGCCCCGCTCGCGCAGTGCCGCCGTCTGCGCCTCCGACTCGCGCGCCCGCTGCGCCTCGGCCAGCAGCGCCTGCGCGCGGTCGCGCTCGCGCACGAGGTCCTGGTGCTCGACCGCCCGCTGCACCAGCAACGGGACGGCGAGCCCGGCCATGAGCCCGGGCACGCTGTGCGAGATGAACCCCACGGTGGCGCCGAACGCGACGGTGTCGACGACGACGAAGCCCACCAGCCAGCGCCCGGCCAGCGACTCCGGCGCCCGCGACGTGGCCACCGCGACGAGGACCTCGGCCAGCCCGCCCGGCGCGGTGAAGCACGCCCCCAGCCCGCCACCCACGCTGGCCAGCAGGACCAGGCGACGTATCCGGATGTCGGGGTGCCGCGCGAACTGCAGGGCCAGCGCCCCGCCGCCCAGCAGCACGGCGGTGGCCACCCGCAGCGGGACCCCGTGCGTCTGCAGCACGCTGACGGCGGTGATGGCGAGCCACGCCGGGATGCGCCACCACAGCGGGCTGACGTTGCGCGTGCCCTCGACGTCCTGCGCCAGCATCAGTCGGGGTCCTCGTCGACCAGCCGCACGGCGGTGATCCGATGCACCGGGTAGGACGTGAGGCCGGGCCGGCCGGGCTCGTAGCCGCGCACCATGCCCGCGGCCAGTGAGATCGGGTGCAGCTCGTGGGCGGTGGCGCCGCCCTCCGGGTCGGCCACGCCGAGCCAGACCAGCCGTTCCTCGCGCACGGCGGCGCGCAGCAGCTCCATCGTCGACGCCGACGTGACGCCCGGCACCTGGGCCACCACGGCCTGCACCCGGCGGCCCCGCTCGCCGGCGACGTCACCCGCCCGGATGCGGCGCACGAGCTCGGCCACCTGGGCGTCGGAGCCGGCCGCGCCGCGGGTGACGATCGGCCGGCCGTGGGTGCGGGTCGGCGCGCGCGGCCGGTCGGCCTCGATGGTGATCAGTTCGCCGCCGGCGCCCTCGGCCGCCGGCGCGTAGCCGGCCTCGCGCAGCACCTCCAGCACCCGGTGGATCGGGGCGTCGGCGACGACGACGGTGGGCGCCAGCAGGCGCAGCCCCAGCGTCTCGGAGACCCGGTCGGCGAGCACGCGGGAGAGCAGCGCCTCGTCGGGGCAGCGCAGGTAGGCCGCGGCGGTGCCGGCCCGCAGCACGCCGTGCCGGCGGGCGGCGTCGTCGATGAGGTACTGCAAGGCCTGCGGGACGGGTGTGCGCGAGTGCGACGTGACGAAGTCGGCGAGTTCGGGCCCGCTGCGCCCGGCGTCAAGCGCGCGGCGCACCGAGCGCTCGGTGATCCGGTAGACGCTCGCCCCGCCGGTGGATTCGACGTCGGCGAACAGGGACAGTTCCGCCGCCAGGGCCGGGCGGGGCGGCCCTGGCACGACAACGGTGAGGTCGGGCTGGACGAGGAAGTGGTCGACCGGGTCGGGCAGGGCGCGGTGCAGGGCGTGCTCGGCGGCCGTGGTCGAGCCGGCGAGCAGCGTGCGCGTGTAGCCGGTCAGCCCGCCGGCCGCGGTGAGCCCGAGCGTGTCAGCCTCGGCGAGGACCGCCTCGGCCAGCGGGCGCTGGGCGGCGGCCCGGCGCGGCTGGTACCAGGCCAGCAGGGCCAGCACGTCCTCGCGGTCGGCGGGTGCGTCGCCCGGGGGGAGCTGGGCCAGCACGTCGAAGACCTGGCGGCGCAGGGCCGGGACGGTGCCGCGCTCGGCGTCCGGGCCCAGCGCGGTGATCACCCGGTCACGGTCGCCGCGCTGGTTCACCAGGCTGGGCTGGCGGGTCATGGCGAGCCATGCCGACGCCAGCGCCGTCCAGCGCTGCGCGGTGTCGCGCTCGTGCCACACGTCGTACTCGCTGCTGGGCAGGTAAACCGGCTCGGTGCCGTTCGTCGAGTTGAGCAGCGCCGCGGCCAGGGCCACCTCGGCGATCAGCGCCACGGTGTCCTCGGCGACGCCCAGCGTCCTGGCCGTGCGGCGCAGCTCGCGTACGCCGAGGCCGCCCGAGCGCAGCACGGGCGGCGGCTGCGCCGTCCACGCCTCGGCCAGCGCGTCGACCCGGCGCAGCGTCTCGAGCACGGCCGTGGTGCCGAGCCGGTCGAGCTCGTCGGGCGTGCGGGAGACGAGCCGGGGTGCGGGCGGTCGGTCGGGTGCCTGCTCGCCGCGCGCGGCCCGCACCGCGAGACCCACCTCGCGGGGCAGCTCGACGCGCTGCGAGTCCAGCGGGGCCAGCAGCCCGCGGTTGATCAACCGGTGCGGGGCGCCGAGCTCGTCGCTGCCGGCGGCCAGGCGGGTGTTGCGCACCGTGCCCACCGGCGGGCCGGCGGCGAGGCGTTCGAGCACGGCACGTTCCTCGGCGTCGGTCTCGGCGAGGAGCCTCGCGAGTCGCTGCGGGTCGGCGAGCGCCGCGGCCACCGCCTCGCCCGCGCGCGGCTGCCCGGCCGGCGGCAGCCCCAGCCCGCGCAGGACGGGCACGAGATGCAGGTCGGGCACGGCGGCGAACGCGGCGGCTGCGGGGCGGCCGAGGCCGCCCGGGTAAGGGCCCAGGGCCTCCCGCACGGTCGGGGCGAGATGCAGCAGGTCGGCGTCGCCCCACACCAGCGCGAGGTCGATCAGGGTGGCCAGCGGCGAATCGGGTGCGAGCGGTGCCGGGGCCTGCGCCTCGATCGTGTCGGCGGCGTCCGCGGCCAGCACCAGTTCGGCGAGCTCGCTCAGCGCGGGGGCGTCGAGCCCGTCGATCGCCCGCTGGGTGGACGTGCGCACGCCGATCCGCCCGGCCAGCGCGGCGAAATCGGCCGGCGCCGGGAGCGCGAGGTCGGGGCGCAGGCGCAGCAGGCGGGCCAGTTGACGGTCGTCACGGGCGCGCAGCCACTCGGTCAGCGAGGTGGGCCGTGCGGACGGTTCGGCGCCGGAACCGGGCTGGGCGGACGACGCGGGCACGGTGCGGGCGCTCAGCGCCCGTCGGCGAGGTGCGGTCGCTCCGCGCGCGTGGGGTGGTCGTAGAACAGTTCCTGGGGCGGCAGCGGGAACTCCAGGTCGCCGAAGGGCGAGTGGGCACCGGCGGCCTCGGAGGCCAGCTCGGAGACCTGGAAGTCGACCCGGTGCGACGACGCGTCGCGGAACTGTTCGGGCAGCCGGGGCGTGTTCGTAGCCATGGACCTTCGCTCCTGACGATCGTCGGACTCACCAGTGTATCCGGCGCGCGGCGGCGGGAGCCGGACTGCGCGGGCTGGCGTGAATAGCCGTGCGCGGGCAAGTAGATTGATCGGCGCAGCTGTGACGCCGCGCCGATCGGCGATGCGGCGCGCAGCAGCACATGACGAGTGTCGAGGAGCGTCCGGTGCCTACCGGCAAGGTGAAATTCTTCAACGCGGAGAAGGGCTACGGCTTCCTCTCCAACGATGAGGGCGAGGACGTCTTCGTCCACCGCGACGCGCTGCCCGACGAGGTGACCGACCTCAAGCCCGGAACCCGCGTCGAATACGGCGTCGTGTCCGGACGCAAGGGCAACCAGGCCATGCAGGTGCGCCTGCTCGACCCGGTGCCCTCGGTCGTGCGCAATGTGCGCAAGCCGGCCGAGGAGATGGCCCCGCTGCTCGAGGACCTGATCAAGATGCTCGACCACACCTCCAACTCGCTGCGCCGCGGCCGCTACCCCGAGCGCGCCGAGGCCCGCAAGGTCGCCAACGTCCTGCGGGTGTTCGCCGACCAGCTCGACGCTTAGTTAGCTGCCGGGCCTATCGGCCGAGCGATGAACCCCTCGTTCCTCGGGGCCGTCGCTCCGCCGATGCTCGCTGGCGCTCGCGGGCCCGGGGGCTGCTCGGGCCCGAGCCTCGTCGCCCAGGGGCTCCTCGGCTCGACCCTGCGCCGCGGGGTTGGGTTAGCCGTGGTCGCTCTACGCTCGTCGGTCAGCGCAGGGCGGGGTGGTCCGGGGTCAGGCCGGCATCGTGAGCGCGGGTGAGCAGGGCCTCGACGGCGGCGTAGCCCTCGTCGCCGAGGTCGCGGGTGAACTCGTTGACGTAGAGGGCGATGTGCTGGCGCTGCACGTCCGGTGACATCTCGTCGGCGTGGGCGGCGACGTACGCCGCGCTGGCCTGCGGGTCGGCCCAGGCGTGCTCCACCGACGCCCGCGCCGCGCGGGCCAGGGCGGCGGTGTCCAGCGAGCGCCGGGCCAGGATGGCGCCAAGGGGGATGGGCAGGCCGGTGTCGGCCTCCCACCACGCGCCCAGGTCGGCCAGCGCGTGCAGCCCGAACCCCGGGTAGGTGAAGCGGGCCTCGTGGATGACCAGGCCGGCGTCGTAGTGGCCGTCCCGTACCGCCGGCATGATCTCGGTGAAGGGCACGACGTCGATCCGGGCCGGCCGCTGGCCGGCCGCCCACAGCCGGAACAGCAGGTAGGCGGTCGAGCGCTCGCTGGGCACGGCCACCGTGCGCCCGTCGAGGGAGTCGGGTCCGCCGCGCGTGAGCACCAGCGGGCCGCAGCCGCGGCCCAGCGCACCGCCACTGGGCAGCAGGGTGTACTCGCCGAGCAGCCACGGCAGGGCGGCGTAGGACACCTTGACGACGTCGTACTCCCCGCGTTCGGCCGCGGTGTTGGTGACGTCGATGTCGGCGAAGGTGACCTCGAGGGGCGGGGCGCCCTCGATCAGGCCGTGGGCCCAGGCGTGGAAGACGAACGTGTCGTTGGGGCAGGGCGAGTAGGCGATCCTCATGTGCGGATCACCGCCGCGGCCACCGCCCGGCCGAGCGCGTCGAGGGCACCCTCCACCCGCCAGGCGCCGCGATCGCGCGGGCCGACCACGTTGCTGATCGTGCGCAGCTCGGCGAAGGGCACGCCCCGCGCAGCCGCGGCCGCGGCCACCCCGGCCCCTTCCATCGCTTCGGCGACGGCGTCCGGGTAGCGCCACTGCAGCTCCTGCGCGCGGGCGGCGGTGCCGGTGACGGTGGCCACGGTGAGCACCGTGCCCAGCCGGGCGCCGGTGCGGTCGGCCAGCTCGATGGCCAGCTTCGGGGCCACCGGGTAGCGCTCCTCGCCGAAGCCGAGTTCGGACACGGTCCGGAACCCCTCGGCGGTCTGCGCGCCGAGATCGGCGAAGACGACCCCCGAGGCGACGACGACGTCGGCCGGCGCCAGCGGGGCGAAACCGCCGCCGATCCCCGCGGACAGGACCAGCTCGGCACCGTCGAGGGCCCCGGCCGTGGCCACCGCGGCCGCGACCGGCCCGACCCCGCCGGTGACGACCTCGACGCCGGTACCGACGGGCAGGGCGGCCTCGATGGCCTCGCGTTCGGCGCTGACGGCCGTGACGATCAGGATGCGCACGCTCAGTCCATGCTGCGGTGGATCAGCGTGTCGGTCGAGCCGGGCCGTCGGTCCCACTGCGCGGGTGCCGCCGCCCGCGTGGTCGCGCGGTAGCGCAGCAGCACCAGGACCGCGACGGCCGCGGTGACGACGCCGGCCACCAGGAAGCCGATCGCACCGTCGCCGGTGGACCGGCTGGGCAGCACCACCCCGAGCGCGGCACCGATCACCCACGCCAGCTGCAGGAACGTCTCCGAACGGCCGAACGCGCTCGAGCGCAGCGTCTCGACCACGTCGCGCTGGATGAGCGCGTCGAGGCCGATCTTGGACAGCGCGTTGCTGATCGCCGCCACGAGCATCCCGACGGCCGCGAACAGCACCCCGAAGGTGGCGGCCACGATGAGGCAGGCCACCGCGGCGATGCCGGTCGAGATGATGATCGTGACCTCGGGTTTGGTCATCTTGATCCGCGTGCCGATGGCGGTGCCGACGAAGTTGCCCACCCCGGCGGCGCCGATCACCATGCTCAGCTCGGCCACGCCCTTGAACCCGTGCTGCGTCGACTCGACGTAGAAGGCGAGGTAGATGGTCAGCAGGCCGGACAGGAAGCGCAGCACCGACTCGGCCTGCAGGGCGATGACGATGTGCGGGTCGAAGCCGCGCCGGGCCCACGACTGGATACGCACCAGCGGCGGCACGCGGTCCTGCTTGCCCGGGCGCACGGGCTCCTGCGGGTGCCGCGGTGCGGAGGTTGCGGAGTCGACCTGCTTGGGCAGGCGGAAGGCGAAGAACCCGCAGGCCGCGAAGCCGAGGGCGGTCACGATCAGCCCGAAGGTGTAGGAGCCGGTGAAGTTGATGATCGCGCCGACGAGCCCGCCCAGCACGATCGTGGACCCGAGCCCGAAGATGGTCAGCCGGGCGTTGGCCTCGGTGAGGGTCATGTTCTTCGGGACGAGCCGGGGCGCAGCCGCCGCGCGCACCACCCCGTAGGCCTTGGACAGCACCAACGAGCCCAGCGCGCAGGGGTAGAGCACGATCAGTTCGGTGGGATGCGCGGCCATGACCAGGGCCAGGATGGCGCGGCCGATCGCCGTGCCGGCCATGGTCCAGCGCCGCCCGTGCTGCAGCCGGTCGAGGGCTGGGCCGATCACCGGGGCCACCACCGCGAACGGCGCCATGGTGACGAGGAGGTACAGCAGTACGTTGCCGCGCTGCGCGTGCGCGTTCGCCCCGAAGAACACCGTGCCGGCCAGGGCCACGGTGATCATCGCGTCGGTGCCGTAGCTGAGCACCTGGTTCCAGACCAGCGCGGTCAGCCCCGACTCGTCGGCGCCGTCGGCCTTGCTGACGTCGATCACCTTGCGGGTGACCGCCCGGGCCGCGCGGCCGGTGCCCGAGACGGCGCTGCGGGCCAGCCCGCCGGATTCGGCCGGGCTCGCCTTCGACGCCGCCGGAGTGTGGTGATAGGTGGGTGAGCTGAACGGGTCGCCCACGCGCGCCGTCGGCTGCTGGTCGTAGTAGGGATCGTGGCCCGGGGGCGTGGGCGCAAACGGCGCGGGCGGCGGCGGCTGCGGGGGTGCGTAGTGCGGCGGCGCGTAGTGCGGCGGTGGCGGCTGGCGGGGCACCGGCGTGGTGGCGCGCGGCAGATGCGAGGTGTGACCGGACTTCGAGAAGCGCTTGCGCGCCTGCTCGCCGCCCTGCTCACCCCTCGACCGCGCCACGGGTCCATCCTGCCTCACCGCACTGTCCCGGCGCGTGCACCTCGATGACACAATCGGGCGGTGAGCAGTGTCGAGACCGCAGTCAGCGCGCAGGCCGCGGCCACCCCCGACGCCGCGCTCGCCGCTGCCGTCGAGGTCGCGCGGGCCGCGGCCGCCGAGGTCGCGGCCGGCCCCGGAGCCGGGCTCGGCGAGCACCTGGGCGTGCGGGCCGAGGCCGGACTCGTCGCCACACACGCCTTCGCCGCCGCCGTACCCGGCTACGTCGGCTGGCACTGGGCCGTGACGGTGGCCCGGGTCGAGGACAGCGTCGACGTCACCGTCGACGAGGTGGTGCTGCTGCCCGGCGACGGCGCCCTGCTCGCCCCCACCTGGGTGCCGTGGGACGAGCGGGTGCGCCCGGGCGACCTGGCTCCCGGCGACCTGCTGCCCGCCCGCGAGGACGATCCGCGCCTCGTGCCCGCCTACGCCGCGCCCGGCGACCCCGACGGTCCCGGCGACGACGACCCGGCCGCCGACGCGCAGGTCAGCGACGTCGCCTTCGAACTGGGGCTCGGCCGCGAGCGGGTGATGTCGCGCGACGGGCGCCTGGACGCCGCGCACCGCTGGCAGGCCGGCGACCGCGGCCCCGGCACCGCGATGGCCCGCAGCGCCCCCGCGTCGTGCGGCACCTGCGGCTTCTTCCTCTCGCTCGCCGGGTCGCTGCGCGCCGCCTTCGGCGTGTGCGGCAACGAGGTGACCGACAGCGACGGCCAGGTGGTCAGCGTCGAGTACGGCTGCGGGGCGCACTCGCAGACGGTGGTGGAGCAACCGGCGCACTTCGACATCGCCGGCGTCGTCTACGACGACGGGGACGACGTCGAAGCCACGCCGCCCGCCGAGCCGGACGCGGCGACGGACGCCGGTGACGGCTCAGATGGTGCGGCCGAGGCCCCGGTGGCGGTTCATGATGGCCCAGCCGAGCAGGCCGAGCAGCCAGCCGGCGAGGCAGGTCCACAGCCAGATGCGGTGGTCGTGGCGCCCCAGCCAGCCCCAGAAGGGCAGTAGCACCAGGAAGGCCGCGAACCACAGGGCGGTGCCGGCGGCCACGATGCGCCGCGCGTTGATCTGCACCGGTGGCGGTGTGACGAGTTCGGGCACGGCGGCAGCCTACTGTCGCTGGCCGTCCGGCGATTCGTTAGCTAGACTAACTATCGTGACCTCGGCGACGCGCAACACCGGAGCGGAGCTCGCGTCGCTGCTGCGCCCGGCCCTGCTGCGTCTCACGCGCATCGTGCGCAACCAGCGCGTCGACGAGTCGGTCACCCTCACCCAGCTCTCCGCGCTGTTCACGCTGCGCAAGCACGGCGCGATGAGCGCCGGCGAGCTCGCCACGTGCGAGCGGGTGCAGCCGCCGTCCATGACGAAAGTGCTCGCCAACCTCGAGGACCGCGGCCTGGTCGCCCGCCAGGTACACCCCACCGACCGGCGCCAGGCGATCATCGAGATCACCGCCGCCGGCACGGAGCTGCTCGAGTCCGAGCGCCGCTCGCGTGACCTGTGGCTGAGCCAGCGGCTGACCACCCTCACCGCCGAGGAGCGGGCGCTGCTGCAACGCGTCGTGCCGATCCTCGACAAGCTGGCCGAGCAGTGACGGCCACCCGCGACCTGACGACCCCGAGCACCCCACCCCCTGCGCCCGCGCACGTCGGCATGTTCCGGTCGCTGCGCGTGCGCAACTACCGGCTCTACGCGTCGGGCCAGCTCGTCTCGCTCACCGGCACGTGGATGCAGCGGGTGGCGCAGGACTGGCTGGTCCTCGACCTGACCAACTCCGGCACGGCCCTGGGCATCGTCACCGCGCTGCAGTTCCTGCCCTCGCTGCTGCTGGGCATGTGGGGCGGCGTGCTCGCCGACCGCCTCGACAAGCGCAAGCTGCTGCTGGCCACGCAGACGGGGCTCGCCCTGGTCGCGTTGACGCTCGGCCTGCTCGACGTCACGGGCGTCGTCACCTACTGGCAGGTGCTGCTGCTCGCCCTCGCGCTCGGCGTCATCAGCTCGATCGACAATCCGACCCGGCAGTCCTTCGTGGTCGAGATGGTCGGCAGGGACGAGTTGACCAACGCCGTCGCCATCAACTCCTCGACGTTCAACTCCGCGCGCATCCTCGGCCCGGCCGCAGCCGGCGCGATGATCGCCGCGGTGGGCACCGGGTGGGCGTTCCTGGCCAACTCCGCGTCCAGCCTCGCCGTGCTCGCCGGGTTGCTGTTGATGCGCCCGGCCGAGCTGCACCCTGCGCCGCCGGTGCGCCGTGCCGGCGGCCAGCTGCGCGAGGGCTTTCGCTACGTGCGCCGGCGCTCGGACCTGATGGTCACCATGGTGCTGGTGTTCGTCATCGGCACGTTCGGGCTGAACTTCCAGATCACCTGCGCGCTCATGGCCAAGCAGGTGTTCCACCACGGCGCCAGCGGGTACGGCCTGCTGTCCACCGCGCTCGCGGTCGGCGCCTTCGCCGGGGCCGTGCTCGCCACCCGCCGCACCCGGCGGCCGGCGATGCGCTTCCTGCTGCTGGCCTCGGTCCTGTTCAGCGTGTCCGAGATCGTCTCCGGCCTGATGCCGACCTTCGCCCTCACCGCCGTGTTCCTGGTGCCGACGGGCCTGGCGATGCTGTCGATCACCACCGCCGCGAACTCCTACGTGCAGCTCGGGGTGGCCCCCACCATGCGCGGGCGGGTGATGGCCCTGTACCTCGTGTGCTTCATGGGTGGCACGCCCGTCGGCGCCCCGATCATCGGCTGGGTGGCGGAAGCGGCCGGGCCGCGTTGGGGGTTGATCGGCGGCGGGCTGGTCTGCCTGCTCAGCGTGCTGGGCATCGTCACGCTGCTCGCCCGCCACCGCGGCCTGCACGCCGGCGAGGTCGTCGAGCTGGTGACGGCCGGCGCGCTGCGCAGCTCCTCGGCCGCGTGAAGCTCGTCGCGGTCAACGGCGCGGACGACCCGCTCCTGGCCGACTTCCGGCAGCTCGCCGACGCCGACGTGCGCCCGGACCGGCGCGGGATCGTGATCGCCGAAGGGGTCAACGTCGTGGAGCGGCTGGCCCGCTCGCCCTACCGGGTCAGAGCCGTCGTGGGGGTGGCCGCGCGCATCGACGCGCTGCGCCCCGCGCTCGAACCGCTCGACGTACCGGTGCACGTGGTCGACAAGTGGACGCTGTCCGACGTCGTCGGCTTCCGGGTCACCCGCGGCGTGCTCGCCTCCGCCGACCGGCCCGACCCGCACGACCCCGCGGCCCTCCTGGCCGGCGCGCGCCGGGTGGCGGTGCTCGAGGGCCTCAACGACTTCGAGAACCTCGGTGCGCTGTTCCGCAACGCCGCGGCCTTCGGCGTGGACGCGGTGCTGCTCGACGAGCGATGCGCCGACCCCCTGTACCGGCGCAGCGTTCGTGTGTCGATGGGCCACGTGCTGCGGGTGCCGTTCGCGGTCGTGCCCGACCCGCTCCCGTCGGCCCTGGAAGGCTTGCGGCAACAGGGTTTCCGGCTGCTGGCGGCCACTCCTGCCCCGTCGGCGACCGCGGTGCGCGACGTGCCGCCGGCCGACCGCTGGGCCGTGCTGCTCGGCGCCGAGGGCCCGGGCCTGAGCGACGCCGCGTTGGCCGCGGCCGACCTGCGGGTACGCATCCCCATGGCCGAGGGCGTCGACTCGCTCAACGTGGCCACGGCCGCCGCGGTGCTCTTCGCCCAGCTCGGCTGATCGCTCGGGGCCGTCGCGCGAGACGGCGAACGGCGGCCACCGGACCCTCAGGTCCCGTGGCCGCCGTCGTCGTCGTGCGGGTGGTGACTACTTACCGGTGGCCTTGATCGTCGCGATGCCGATCTCGACCTTCTTGCCGCCGGCCAGGGCGTTGGTCTTGAACACCTTGTTCAGGGCCGCGGCGGCCTCGCTCGACAGGTACACCGTGGTGCCGGTCAGGGTGGCGATGCCGGCCTTGCTGATGGTCGGGGTCTTCAGGGTGCTGCCGTCGAGGTCGAACAGCTTGACGCTCTTGGCGAACTGCTTGCCGTTGACGTCGACCTCACCGGTCAGCTTCGAGTTGTTGCCCGGGTCGACCACGAAGTTCTTCAGGTCGACCTTGGTGCCGCCGGCCGACAGGCTCAGGCCGCTGCCGTCGTGGTCCAGTGCGCCCTGCACGTAGGGCGAGACATCGCCCTTCTTGTAGACCTTCACGTGGCCGCCGGTGATCGGGAACGACACCGTCGTGCCGGACATCTTGGCGGTGCCGATGAGGCCGGGCGTGAGCTTGAGCGTGCCCAGCGCCTTGATGAAGCCGGGCGCGAGCGCCACGCTCGTGGTGTTGCCGGTCAGGGTCTTGAACTCGCCGACGGGCTTCTTGCTGCCGCCGCCGCTGCTGGAGCACGCGGCCATGCTGGCTGCGAGTCCGACCGCGACGACCGCGGTACCTGCCTTGCTGATTGCACGCATGTCTTTGGTCCCTTCTAGGTCACTCGGTCAGAAGGGAGTTCGCGGCCGGCCCGCCGGAGGGTTCCGTTCGCCGAGTGTTCGGTCGGTCACGGTCCGGTCACGGCACACTGGCGGGATGCGGCGTCCTGCACTTCACCGCCCGGCTGCGGTCCTCGTCGCGGTGGGCGTGCTGGCCGCCTGTGCGAGCGGTGGGCCGATGAAGGGGCCCGGTGCCGCCGAACCGGCCACCGCCCCGCCGACCTCGACGGCGCCGGCGGGCACATCGCGTGCGGTGGGCGCCTCGCCCGAGGGCATCGTCTACGACCCGGCGACGCGGTTGGTGGCGGTGGCCGTGCACGACCCGGATCGGCTGCTGCTGCTCGACCCGGCCACGCTCGCGGTACGGCGCTCGGTGTCGCTGCCCGGCTCGGCCCGGCACCTGCAGCTGGGGACCGCCAGCACCGTCCTCGTGCCGGCCGAGACGGCCAACGAACTGGTCGAGGTGCCGCTGGCCGGCGGCGCGGTGCGGGCCACCGCCGTCCGCAAGCAGCCGCACGACGCCGCCGCGGTGGCCGGCGGGCGGATCGTCGTCGCCGACGAGTTCGGCCGGGCGATCTCCGTCGTGCGCGCCGGCCGGGTCGAGCGCACGGTGCGCAACCTGAAACAGCCCGGCGGCGTGGTCGGCGACGGGACGACGGCGGCCGTCGTCGACGTGGGGGCGTTCACCCTCAACGCCTACGACGTCACCACCGGGGTGCGCCGCCGCGTCGTCCCCGCCGGAAAGGGCCCGACGCACGCCGAGCTGGTGTCCGGCGGTCGGGTGGCGGTGTCCGACACCCGGGGCAACGCGCTGCTGGTCTTCACGCTGCGCCCGCTGAAGCAGGTGGGGCGGCTCGCGCTGCCGGGCACGCCGTACGGCCTGGCCGTCGACCGGTCGACCGGCCTGCTGTGGGTGACGTTGACCGCTCGCAACGAGCTCGTCGGGCTGGACGTGACGGGGCCGACCCCGCGGGTGATCGCGCGCTACGCCACCGTGCGGCAGCCGAACACGGTGGCCGTCGCGCCCGGTTCGCACACGCTGTGGGTGACCGGCACCGGCACCGGGGTGGTCGAGCGGATCGTCCGCTGAGTCACACCAGCGAGTCGCGCCACGACGCGTGCAACGCCGCGAAGCGCCCGTCACCGGCACCGATCAGCGCGCCCGGCGTCCCGTCCTCGACCACCGCGCCGGCCTCGAGCACCAGCACCCGGTCGGCGATCTCCACCGTTGACAGGCGATGGGCGATGATCAGCGCGGTCCGGCGGGCCAGCACGGTGCGCAGGGCCCGCTGCACCGCCCGCTCGGTGGGCACGTCGAGCGACGAGGTCGCCTCGTCGAGGATCAGCACGGCCGGGTCGGCGAGGAAGGCCCGCGCGAAGGCGACGAGCTGACGTTGGCCGGCCGACAGCCGCCCGCCGCGCTTGCGCACGTCGGTGTCGTAGCCCTCGGGCAGCGCGGCGATGAACTCGTGCGCGCCCACGGCCCGGGCCGCGTCCTCGATCTGCGCGCGGGTCGCGTCCAGCCGGCCGAAGCCGATGTTGTCGGCCACCGACCCGGAGAACAGGAAACCGTCCTGCGTGATCATGACGACGGCCGAGCGCAGCTGCGCGTCGGCGACGTCGCGCAGGTCGACGCCGTCGAGCAGCACCCGGCCGCTGGTCGGGTCGTAGAAGCGCGAGAGCAGCTTGGCGATCGTGGTCTTGCCGGCGCCGGTGGCCCCGACGAGCGCGACCGTCTGGCCGGCGGGCACGTGCAGGTCGACGCCGGCGAGCACCGGCCGGTCGTGGCGGTAGGCGAAGTCGACCTCGCACAGGTCGAGCCGGCCGAGCACCGGCGACGGCAGCGCCGTGGGCACCAGCGGCTCCGCCACCTCCGGACGCTCGGCCAGCACCCGCGCGATCTTGTCGAGCGCGGCGGTGGCCGACTGCAGGGAGTTGTAGAACATCCCGACGTCCTCGATCGGGTCGTAGAACTGGCGCAGGTAGAGCAGGAACGAGGTCAGCACGCCGATCTCGAGGCCGCCGGAGGTGACCCGCATGCCCCCGACGAGCAGCACCACCACCGTGGCCAGGTTGCCGATGAGCGCCGTGCCCGGGATGAACAGCGCCTGCAGCGTGAAGGCCACGCGGTTCGCGTCCCGGTAACCGCGGTTCTGCTCCCCGAACGCCTCGTCGTTGCCCCGCTCGCGCCGGAACGCCTGCACGGCCCGGATGCCGTTGCAGGTCTCCACGATGCTGACGATCATCGTGGCCACGGCCTCGCGGGTGCGCCCGTAGGCCGCCGCCGCGCGCGGGGAGAACCAGCGGTAGAGCAGCCAGAGCGGGACGAGCGCGGCCAGGGCGATGAGCGCGAGCGGGACGTCGAGGACGACGAGCAGCACGGCGATGGCCGCGCTGTTGAACAGGGCCGTGAGCAACCCGTCGATGCCGGTGTCGAGCAGTTCGGACAGCGTGTCGATGTCGGAGGTCAACCGGCTCACGACGCGGCCGGAGGTGAACCGTTCGTGCCAGGCCACCGACAGCGACTGCACGTGGTCGAAGCCGCGCCGGCGCAGGTCGTAGAGGATCGCCTGCCCCAGACGCCCGCTGCGGATCACGAACAGCGAGCGCAGCACGCCGGACAGCAGCGCCGCGAGCACCAGCGTCACGCCGACGACGCTCAGCGAGGTGTAGTCGCCCCGCTCCGCCGCCGGCAGCGAGTCGTCGATGGCCACCCCGACCAGCCAGGGGGCGGCCATCGTGGCGCTCACCTGGGCCAGCACCAGGACCAGCACGCCGGCGATGGCACGCCGGTGCGGGCGCACCAGCTCGTGCAGCAGACCGCGCCCGGCCGAGCGCAGCCGCACCCCGCCGTACTCGTTCGCCGTCGGCGCGCTCATCGGGTCGCCTCCAGGTCGGCCGACTGGTCGAGCAGGTCGCGGTAGGCGGGCACGGTGTCGAGCAGCTCGCGGTGCGTGCCCACCGCGGCGATGCGGCCCTCGGCCAGCAGCGCCACCCGGTCGGCGAGCAGCACGGTGGACGGGCGGTGCGCCACCACCAGCGCGGTGGTGGCGGCGAGCACCCGGCGCAGCGCCCGCTCGACCTGCGCCTCGGTGTGCACGTCCAGCGCGGACAGCGGGTCGTCGAGCACCAGCACCTGCGGGCGCCCGAGCACGGCCCGGGCCAGCGCGAGCCGCTGCCGCTGCCCGCCCGACAGGGACAGCCCCTGCTCGCCGATGCGGGTGTGCAGGCCCTCGGGCAGATCGTGGACGAAGTCGGCGTGGGCCACCTCGATGGCCTCGCGCACGTCGTCGTCGGTGACGCCGGCGCGGCCGAGGACCAGGTTGTCGAGCACGCTGGCGGAGAACAGGGTGGCGTCCTCGAACGCGGTGCTGACCGCGTGCCGCAGGTGGTCCAGGCGCAGGTCGCGCACGTCCACCCCGTCGAGCAGGATCCGTCCGCCGGTCACGTCGTAGAGGCGCGGCACGAGCGCGGTCAGCGTGGTCTTGCCCGAGCCCACGCCGCCGACCAGGGCCATCGTCTCGCCCGGCCGGATCTCCAGGTCGATGCCGCGCAGCACGTCGTCCTCGGCACCGGCGAAGCGGAAGCGCACGTCGTCGAAACGCAGGCCGGCGCCGTGGCCGGCCGCCGCCGGCCGCGGCGGGTCGACGATCGTGGGCGGGGTGTCGAGCACCTCGAAGATGCGCTGTGCCGCCGACGCCGCCTCCTCGGTGAGGGCGAGCAGCCACCCGAGCGAGATGATCGGCCAGACCAGGCGCAGGTACAGCGTCACGAAGGCCACCAGCGCGCCGAGGGTGAGCTCGTGGTGGGCGACGGCCCAGGTGCCGCCGACGGCGACGCCGGCCAGGACCACCTGCGGGTGCGTCTCGAGCACCGCCCAGAACCGGCCGAGGGTGGTGAGCTTCGTCAGCTCGGCCCCGCGCAGCCGCTGCGCCCGCACGCCGAACCCGGCCAGGGCGTGCGCGCGCCGGCCGTAGGCCTTGATGACCCGGATGCCGAGCGCCGACTCCTCGACGGTGGTGGCGAGGTCGCCGGTGAGGTCCTGCGCGCGTCGGGCCTCGCGGCTGTAGCGCAGCTCGAAGCGGCGGGTGACGACCATCAGCGGCACCATCGCCACGAGCACGAACAGCCCGAGCCACGGCTGCAGGGCGATGAGCAGCCCCAGCACCACCACCGTCACCACGGTGTTGGCGAACAGGAACACCGCAGCGAAGCCGACGAAGCGGCGCAGGGTGGCGAGGTCGGTCGTGAGGCGGGACAGCAACTGGCCCGAGGGCCACCGGTCGTGGAAGGAGACGGGCAGCCGCTGCAGGTGCGCGAACAGGTCGCGGCGCAGGTCGGTCTCGATCTCCAGCGCGGCGGTGGCCATCGCCCGGCGGCGGGCCCAGAACAGGGCCGCCTCGGCCAGCCCGAACAGGAGCACGAGCCCGCTGAGCCACCACAGCCCGCTGGTGTCGTGGTGCCGGATCGGCCCGTCGACCACCCGGCCGAGCACGAGCGGCACGAGTGACTGGGCCAGCATCGCCCCGGTGGCGGTGACAACCATGATCGCCACTACCCGGCGGTGCGGACGCGCCCAGTGCCGCAGGCGCGCGACGGTGTGCAGCGTGCTGCGCCGCTCGCCGTCCGCCGTTGCACCCGTGCCGGTCACGAGCAGCGAGAGTACGGCGGCCGTCCGACGACGAACGATGGGTTTTCAGCGTCACGCATGCCTGCGACGGTAGGAGGTGAAGTGCACTTCACCGCAAGGCGGCCCGTGCTTGGCGGTGGCCGCCGTCGGTGCCGTCGGGGAAGCTGGACGGATGACCGCACCCGACGGCGCCGCCTCATGACCGTCTACTCCGCCCCGATCCCCGGTCTGGTCTGCACGGACCACACCGTGGAGGTGCCGCTCGACCACGGCGATGCGTCGCGCGGCACGCTGCAGGTCTACGCCCGGGAGGTGCGCGCGGCCGAGCACGCCGACGACGAACAGCCCTACCTGTTGTTCCTGCAGGGTGGGCCGGGCGGCGCGTCACCGCGGCCGGTCACCCGCAGCGGCTGGATCGGCGAGGCGGTGACCGACTACCGCGTCGTGCTGCTCGACCAGCGCGGCACCGGTCGGTCGACGCCGGTGACCGACCGCACGCCGGCCCGGTTCACCGACGCCCGCGCGCTGGCCGACCACCTGGCGTGCTTTCGCGCCGACTCGATCGTGCGCGACGCCGAGATCCTGCGGGCGGCGGTCACCGGCGGCGCACCGTGGACCACGCTCGGGCAGAGTTACGGCGGCTTCTGCACGCTGACCTATCTCTCGCTGGCCCCCGAGGGGCTCGCGGCGTCGATCGTCACCGGCGGCGTGCCCGGCCTGCGGGCCACGGCTGACGACGTCTACCGCCGCACCTGGCCGAGGGTGCTGGCCAAGAACGCCGAGTTCCGGCGCCGGTTCCCGCAGGACCAGGCCGTGCTCAACCGGCTGCGCGACCTGATCGTGTCCCGGCCGGCCGCCGACCCGGTCCGGCTGCCCGACGGTGACCCGCTCACCGTCACCCGCCTGCAGGACGTCGGCGCCGTCTTCGGCATGAGCTACGGCTTCGCCGAGGTGCATTACCTGCTGGAGAGCGCCTTCGACGGCGACGAGATCGCCACGGCGTTCCTCGACGCCGTGCAGCGGCGCACCTCGCACGTGGGATCGCCGCTGTACGCGGTGCTGCAGGAGGCCTGCTACACCCAGGGAGCGGCGTCGCGGTGGTCGGCCGAGCGGATCCGCGGCGAGTTCCCCGACGCGGCCGCCGACGCCCCGGACCTCGTGCTCACCGGCGAGATGAAGGAGTCGGCGATCTTCCGCGACGAGGCGTCGCTGCGTCCCTTCGCCGCCGCCATGGACGTGCTCGTCGAGAAGGACGACTGGCCGGCGCTGTACGACCGGGCGCGGTTGGCGCGCAACGAGGTGCCGGTGGCGGCGGCGATCTACTACGACGACCTGTACGTCGACTCGGGACTGTCGCTGGAGACGGCCGCGACGGTGCCCAACCTGCGCCCGTGGGTCACCAACGAGTTCGAGCACGACGGGCTGCGCTCGGAGACAGCCGTGTTCGCCCGGTTGCGCGACCTCGTGACCGGCCGGGCCTGACGGCGCCGGGTCAGTCGGACTTGCGGCGCACGCCGAGCAGGATGTCGTCCCAGCTCGGCACACGGGCGCGGGCCGCCTTCTCGTCGTCGGACTCCGCGCGCCGGCCGAGCTGGCGTACCGCCGCCCGGGCGCCCACGGGCTCCCACACCCCGAGCGGCAGCGGCGGGGCGTCGTCGAAGTCGAGGGTCGGCGCGGGCGTGGTGGGGTGCGCGTCGACCTGGATCTCCAGGTCCACGGTGGCGGCCGGCAGCGCGGACGGCAGGGCGCGGGGGCCCTCGGCCGGCGCCTCCTGGTCGAAGACCTCCTCGACCACCGGCACCGGGCCGGTGTGCGCGTCGGGCATCGGCGGGAAGGAGACCACGCCGGGCACCAGCGGCGGGGCCGAAGACAGGTTCGGCCGTTGCGGCTCGGGCGCGACCAGCGGGCGGATCGGCCGGTCGCTGAGCAGGTCGGCGGCGGTGTCGTCGAGCGGCGTGACGAAGCGTGACGAGCGGGTGAACACCCATTCGGCGGCGTGCGGGCCGTCGGTGAACCCGCCGCCCTGCCACTGCGCGCACACGATCCACTCGCCGTCCTCACGGCGGCGCGCGTCCCACTTCACGGTGTCCGGCGCGAGGCCGTGAGCGGCGAAGCGCTCGTCGACCGCCTCGCCGAAGACGACGACGACGCCGTCGCTCGTGCTGCGCCGGGCCCGCGCGCGGCGGGCCTCGTCGGCGATGCGTCGGCGCTCGCCGACCACGGCGCCGGCGAAGCGCATCACCCGCTCGAGGGTCATGCCGTAGGCGGTGGCCAGGTCGTCGGGCGACTCGCCGGCGCGCACCCGCACCTGGATCTCGCGGGGGCCGATGGGGGCGTCGCCGGTGGCCGTCGCGGGCGTCGGTCGCGGCGCGGTGGCGGCGACGTCGGCCGGGTCCGGGGCCGCGTCGTCGGCCGAGGCCGGGCGCGGCAGGTCGGCCCGCACCGCGGTGCGCAGGACGGCGTCGACGGGCAGGGCGAACTGCTCACCGTCGTCGGTCGTCTCCACGACCAGCGAACCGTCTTCGGAGCGGTACACGAGGCGCAGCTGACGCATGGGCCGACGATAGGGGCGCGGGCCGTCGATCCGGCGGAGCACACGCCGCCGGTCAGAGCCTTTCGACCACCCAGTCGACGCAGGCCGTGAGCGCCTCGACGTCGTCGGGATCGACGGCGGGATACATGCCGATGCGCAGCTGGTTGCGGCCCAGCGCGCGGTACGGCTCGGTGTCCACGATGCCGTTGGCGCGCAGCGTGGCCGCGACGGCGGCGGCGTCGACGGTGTCGGCGAAGTCGACGGTGCCCACGACCGGGCTGCGCCAGACCGGGTCGGCCACGAACGGGGTGGCGAACGCCGACGCCTCGGCCCAGGCGTAGAGGCAGCCCGAGGACTCGGCGGTGCGCTTGGCGGCCCAGTCCAGGCCGCCCTGGGCGAGCAGCCATTCCGTCTGGTGGGCCAGGAGCCACAGGGTGGCGACGGCCGGGGTGTTGTAGGTCTGGTCCTTGCGCGAGTTGTCGACGGCGAGGGCGAGGTCGAGCGACGGGGGCGCCCAGCGCCCGGCCCGTACGGCGGCGAGCCGCTCCAGCGCGGCGGGGGACAGCAGGGCCAGCCACACCCCGGCCTCCGCGGCGAACGCCTTCTGCGGCGCGAAGTAGTACGCGTCGGTCGCGGTGACGTCGACGCTCGTGCCGCCCGCGGCCGAGGTGGCGTCGACCAGCATCAGGGCGCCACCGTCGGCCCCGGGGACGCGCCGGACCGGCAGGGCCACCCCGGTCGACGTCTCGTTGTGCGGCCAGGCGTAGACGTCGGCACCCGGGACGGCACCCAGCTCCCCGCCGCGGCCGTACTCGAGACGGGTGACGTGCGGCTCGCCGAGGAAGGGCGCGCCCGCGGTGACCGTCGCGAACTTGGCGGAGAACTCGCCGCAGACCAGGTGCGCGGCGCGGTCACGGACCAGGCCGAACGCGGCCGCGTCCCAGAAGGCGGTGGAGCCGCCGTTGCCGAGCACGACCTCGTAGCCGTCGGGCAGCGTGAACAGCTCGCGGACCCCGGCGCGGATGCGGGCCACCAGTTCCTTGACCGGCGGCTGCCGGTGGCTGGTGCCCAGCAGCGTCGCGCCGGTGGCGGCGAGTGCGGACACGGCATCGACCGGCACCTTGGACGGCCCCGAACCGAAGCGGCCGTCGCGCGGGCAGAGCTCGGCCGGGATCGTCAACGCCACGTCGGCGATCCTTCCACCGCCGCGAACCCGGTTGGGTGGCGCGGGTCAGGTCCGGTCGCCGGTGGGCCACGGGCACGCCGCGATCGGAACGGCGCTGCCCAGCACCTGCCGCGCGTCAGGCTGCGCGCCGGCTGGGTTGTCACCGTCGCCGGTTAGGGTCCGCAGGATGAGCGTGCGGTGGTACACGGTGGTCATCGACTGCATCGACGTCGCGGCGCAGGCCGCCTGGTGGGCGCGGGCCCTGGACTGGGAGGTCGTCTACGACACTCCCGACGAGGCCGTCGTCACGGCCAGGGGCGCCGAGCAGGGCACCGGCCGGCCGCAGCTGCCCGGATTGGTCTTCGTGCCCGTGCCCGAGGGCAAGACGGTGAAGAACCGGCTGCACCTCGATCTCGCGGGCTTCGCCGGCGACGACCAGCAGGCCGAGGTCGACCGGCTGGTCGGCCTGGGCGCCACCCGCGTAGACGTGGGGCAGGGCGAGCAACCCTGGGTCGTGCTGGCCGACCCCGAGGGCAACGAGTTCTGCGTGCTGACCTCGCGGAACTGACGACAGGGGTCACGCACCCTCGTCGGCGCGCGACGATCGACCTGCGCCCGTCTTCGCGGCAGGGTGGGGGTAGTCGCGGATCGGAGGTCGGCCCATGCCCGCAGTGACCATCTCGGCCGGGTACGGCGCGGGCGGGAGCGTGGTGGCCCCGCGGGTCGCGCACCGGCTCGAGCTGCCGCTGATCGACCGCGCCATCAGCTCCCAGGTGGCCGAGCAGCTGCACGTCACCGTGGCCGAGGCGCAGGGCGGCGCGGTGAAGCGGTCGATGGTCGAGCGGTTCTTCGGGATGCTCGCGCCGCTGGCCGGTGGCGCCGCCGGCATCGACGCCGAGGGCATCACTGACGCGCCGCTGCCGATGAACGACGCCGCGGAGTTCCGGGCCCACTTCGAGCGACTCATCCGCGGGCGGGTGGACGAGGGCGTGGTGGTGCTCGGCCGGGCCGGCGCGGCGGCGCTGCACGGGGAGCCCGGCGTGCTCACCGTGCGGCTGTTCGGCGCCCGCGAGCGGCGCGTGGCGCAGGGCGCGCGGATCGAGGGTGTGGACGAGGCCACCGCGGCCCGTCGCCTGCCGGAGGTCGACGCCGCCCGCGCGCAGTACGTCAAGCGCCTCTACGGCCGCGACATCGACGACCCCGGCCTGTACGACCTGCAACTGGACGGCACCCGACTGGCGCCGGACGCCTGCGCCGACGTGATCGCCACCGCCTTCCGCGCCCTCGGTTGACCTTCTTGCACGCCGCTACGACCACTTTCGCCGGGCGAAAGTGGTCGTAGCGGCGTGCAAGAAGGGACGGTCCTTGCCAGGCGCAGCCTGATGATCCACTGTGGGGTAGCTGCCGCCGGGTAGCGGGGACGGGGGGCGCATGGCCGGCGGCTCGCCCGCGCCACGACCCCGAGTCGCGCCGCTCGTCGCGGTACTGGTGGTGCTGGCGGCGGGCGGCCTCGTGCTGGTGGTGCTCGCGGCCCGCGCACCCGCATCGCACCCGTTCGGTGGGGCGGGCGGGCAGCCGGCCACGCTCGTGACGTCCTCCGCCCCCGTAAGTGGCCGGCCCACCGCCACGACGGCGACGTCCGCCAGGCCCACCGGCACTCCGCCGCCGTGGGCGTACGCGGTGCTGGTCCTGGCCGCCCTGGGGGCGGCCTCGGCCGTCGCGCGGATGCTGGTGCAGTACCTGCGCCGCCGCCCCCGCCGCTCCCGTCGGTCCCGTCGGTCCCGTCGCAGGATGCCACCTGGAACGATCTCGTCGCCGATCCGGATGCCGTCCCAACCGGCGGTCGCGGCGGCCGTCGACGAGGCGCTCCCGGCGCTCGACGACCGCCGGCCGGTCGCCGCGTCGGTGATCGCGTTCTGGCTCGCCGTCGGCGAGAGCCTGCGCCGTGCCGGGGTCGACGCCCAGCCGGCGGAGACCTCGACCGAGTTGGTCGAGCGGGTTCTCACCGACGTGGGCGGCGACGCCGCGGCCCTGCACGAGCTGTCCGCGCTGTACCGCGAGGCCCGCTTCTCGACCCACCGGATGACCGAGGCGCAGCGGGCCACCGCTCGCGAGCGCGCCGTCCGCATCCGCGACGGCCTCGTCGGCGCACGCCATGGCTGAGCGCCGGACCGTGCTGCGCCGCGCGGCAGGGACCGTCACCGCCACCCTCGTCGGGATGCTCTGGACGGCGGGTCTGCACGGGGCGGACGTGGGCGTGGCCGACTGGTACCTACCGCTGCTCTGCGCGGCGGGCTCCGTTCTGATCGCGTTGCGTCCCGGTCCCATCGGCCGCACCGTACCCGCCCGTATGGAACATGGCGCGACGGCCGACCCGCGCGCGCAGGCGGTGGCGTTGCGCGAGCTCGAGGCGCAGGTGGGGCGCGCGCTGAACGGCGCCGGTGCGTACGACGCCCGGCTCGCCCCGCTCCTGCGCGAGCTGGCCCGCGAACGGGCCGGCTACCTGGGACGCATCGACGAACTACCAACCCTGATCGGGGAGGACGCGTGGCCATGGCTGACGACGGACACACAGCGGCGGCGGCCGCCGAGCGGCACCGAGTTGAGCGTGCTGGTCGAGCGGGTCGAGCACCTGTACCGGCTGCCGTGAGCGACGCGGCGGCCGGCTGTCGCCTCGTGCTCGATCGGGTCGGCGAGGCGGTCGTGGGCAAGCGTGGGCAGCTGCAGCTCACCCTGGCCGCGATCGTGGCGGGCGGGCACGTGCTGATCGAGGACAACCCCGGGCTGGGCAAGACCCTGCTGGCCCGCTCGTTCGCGCAGGCACTCGGCATGCAGTTCACGCGAGCGCAGTTCACCCCGGACCTGTTGCCGTCCGACCTGACCGGCTCCTACGTCTACAACCAGAAGCAGTCCGAGTTCGAGTTCCGCCGCGGCCCGATGTTCACCAACCTGCTGCTGGCCGACGAGATCAACCGGACACCGCCCAAGACGCAGGCCGCGCTGCTCGAGTCGATGCAGGAGCATCAGGTGACGATCGAGGGCACGACCTTCGAACTGCCACAGCCGTTCCACGTCATCGCCACGGCGAACCCGATCGAGTACGAGGGCACCTACACGCTGCCGGAGGCCCAGCTCGACCGGTTCCTGATCCGCCTCTCGCTCGGCTACCCCGACATCGAGGAGGAGCGCGGCCTGGTGGCCCGCCGCCTCGGCCGGCGGCAGGAGCTGATCCGGCTCGAACCGGTGACCGACGCGGCCGGGTTGCTCGGTCTGCAGGCCGCGGCCGAGGCGCTGACGGTCGAGGACACCGTGCAGGACTACTGCGTGCGGCTGGCCGCTGCCACCCGCGACTACCCGGACGTGCTGGTCGGGGCGTCGCCGCGCGCGTCCCTCGCGCTGGTGCTGGTGGCCCGCGCGTACGCCCTGACCAGCGGCCGCGACTTCGTCGTTCCCGAGGACGTGAAGGCGGTGGCCGTGCCGGTGCTGGCGCACCGGATCACCGTGCGTCCCGAGGTCTGGATGCACGGCACGACCGGCAGCGACGTGGTGCGCCGGGTGCTGGCCGGCGTTGCGGCCCCGGTCACGGCCCGCGGCTGATGGCTGCGCCGTCAGGACCGCCGTGGCGCCCGACGAGCGCCCTGCTGACGGCCGTCACCGCGACCGTGACCGCGCTCGGGCTCGCCGTCGTCATGCGGCACCCCGACCTCGCGGTGGTTGCCGTCCCGTTCGTGGCGACCTTGGCGACGCTGGCCCTCCGGCACCCGGGACCGGCCGCGGCCACCGCCACCCTGGCCGTCTCGGCGCAAACCGTTACCGAGGGCGTGAGCGTCGAGGCCACGGCGTCGGTGTCGCCCCCGGACGGGGTCGATCTCGTGCACGTCGCCCTCAAGTTCGGCCCGTCGGTGCGTGCACGCCACCCGGGATCGTCGGTGTGCCTGCGTCCCGGCGCGGAGCTCGTGGTGTCGCTGGACCTGCGGCGGTGGGGCCGCGTGCCGGTCGGGCCGCTGGCCACCGTCGAGTACGCGGTCCACGGCCTGCTGGCCCGGGTCGGCCCGGCCGCGCCGGCGCAGGAGATCGACGTCCTGCCCCGGCCGGACCGCTTCGACGCCGTCGAGGCGGTGCCACACGCGGCCGGGCTCATCGGCACCCACGGCTCCCGCCGTGCCGGGCAAGGAGTCGACCTGCACGGCGTGCGGGAGTACGTGCCCGGCGACCGCCTGCGACGCATCGCCTGGCCGGTCACGCTGCGCACCGGACACCTGCACGTGACGTCGACCACCGAGGACCGCGACACCGAGGTGGCGCTGATCGTCGACTCGAGTACCGACGTCGGGCCGCGCGACCCCGACGGGGCGAGCAGCCTGGACATCGCCGTCCGGGCGAGCGCCGCCGTCGCCGAGCATTACTTGAGCCGCGGTGATCGGGTCCGACTGATCGACCTCAGCGGACGGGCCGCAGCGGTGCGACTGGGCGGCGGGCGCCAGCAGCTGATCCGGCTGCTCGACGCCCTGCTCGACTGCCGGCCCGACATGGTGGGCGACGGCGTCGGCCGGGACACCCGGCTGGTCCACGTCCCGCCCCGCGCCCTCGGCATCGTCTTCAGCCCCCTGCTCGACGGCCCGGTTTACACGCAACTGGCGACGCTGGCGATGCGCGGGCAGACGCTGCTCGTGGTGGACACGCTGCCCGAGGACGCCGTGCCCGATGCGCCGAACGAGGTGGGCCGCCTCGCCTGGCGGGTAGCACTGCTGCGCCGCGCAGCGTTGCGCGATCGGCTCACCACCCTCGGCATCGCCATGGTGCCGTGGTCCGGCGCCGGCAGCCTGGACGCCGTGCTGCGCGAGCTGGGCCGCCCGCGCACCGCACCCCGGCGGCGCGCGTGAACACCGCGGCCGCGAGCCGCGCCGTCGCCGCCGTCGGCGCTGTGCTGGTGGTCGTCCTGCTGCCGTCCGGGGCCGTGGTCGCCGTGGTCGCGCTCGCGGCCGCCGCCGTCGCGATCGCCGCGCCGGCCCGGGTCGGCGGCGGCCCGTTCGTCCTCGTCAGCCTGGTGGGCTGGGCCTTCGGCTACGGCCGGGGCGTGCCGGTCCCGTTCGCCGACACCGTCGCGTTCGCGCTGCTGCTCTACGCCGTGCACCTGGCGGTCGCGCTCGCCGCCGCGGTGCCGCCGGGTGCCGCCGTCACCCGTGAGGTCCTGCGCAGCTGGGTGCGGGCGGCCGGGCCGCCTGTCGTCGCGATCCCGGTCGTCGCCGCCGTCGCCGCGCTCGTCGGCCGGCCGGGCGGCGCGCAGTTGTGGGACGTGGTCGGTGTCGCCGGCGGTCTGGTCGTGCTGGGGTGCGTGGTGCTGCTGGCCCGGACCGCCCGCCGCTGACCTTCTTGCACGCCGCTACGACCACTTTCGCCCGGCGAAAGTGGTCGAAGCGGCGTGCAAGAAGGGACCGGTCAGGCGCCGAGGACGCGCTGCAGGTAGGCGTTGTCGAACGTGCGCTGCGGGTCGAGCTCGTCGCGCAGGGCGGCGAAGTCGTCGAGGCGCGCGTAGGTGTCGCGCAGCGACCCGGCGTCGCGGTAGTGCAGCTTGCCCCAGTGCGGGCGCCCGTCCACCTCGCGCGCAATGGTCTCGACGGCGCGGAAGTACGGCTCGTGCTCGCGCCGGTGGTACTGGTGCACGGCGACGTAGCCGGTGTCACGGCCGGTGGCGGTGGACAGCCAGATGTCGTCGGCGGCGGCGAAGCGCACCTCCACCGGGAAGCCGATGCGCTCGCCGCTGCGCGCCAGCCACCGCTCGATGCCGGCCAGCACCTCGGGCACCGCCGCCCGCGGCACCGCGTACTCCATCTCGCGGAATCGCACGGTGCGCACAGAGGCGAACACCCGGTGCGAGCGGTCGATGTAGTCACGCGCCGACAGCATCCGCGAGGCGATCGCGTTGGCCCGCGGGATCAACGCCGGGCGTCGCGTGGTGACGCGGTTGACGCGGTCGAACACGGTGTTGGACAGGAAGTCGTCGTCCAGCCAGTGCCGGAAGCGGCCGACCGGGCGCACCGGCGTGTCCGGCAGCACCCGATTGTTGCGCTTGGTCAGCACCCGCCGGGTGTGCGGGAACCAGTAGAACTCGAAGTGGTCGTTGCCCACGACGTTGTCGTCGAGGCCGTCGAGCACCGCGTCGAGGGTGGCCGGCGCCTCCGCCGCCGCCAGCGCGAAGGCCGGCTCGCACTGCAGGGTGACGGTGGCGATCACGCCGAGGGCGCCCAGACCCACCCGCGCGGCGGCGAACAGCTCCGCCTCGTTGTCGGCGGCGCAGTGCCGCACGCTGCCGTCGGCCAGCACCAGGTCGAGCGCCCGCACCTGCGTGGCGATACCGCCGAACCGCGCCCCGGTGCCGTGGGTGCCGGTGGAGATCGCACCCGAGATCGTCTGCACGTCGATGTCGCCGAGATTGGTCAGGGACAGCCCGAGGGACCACAGCGCCTCGTTGAGGTCGTGCAGCCGGGTGCCGGCGAGCACGGTGACCAGCCCGGTGGCCCGATCGGCGCTGACGATGCCGGCCAGGCGGTCCAGGCGCAGCTGCACCCCGTCGGTGGCGCCGATGTCGGTGAACGAGTGACCGGCGCCGATGGGCTTGACCCGCTGACCGCGCCCGGTCGCCCCGGCGACGACGGCCGCGAGTTCCGCGACGGACGCGGGCCGCGCCACCGTGACGTCGGTGCTGACCGTGCCGGCCCAGTTGGTCCAGACCGTCATGCGCCGATCCTCGCAACCTGCTCCTGGGGCTGGAACGCGCGGCGGTAAGAGGTGGGGGTGGTGCCGACGATGCGGGCGAAGTGATGACGCAGCATCGCCGCGGTCTGGAATCCGCAGCGGGAGGCGACGGTGTCCACCGGGTCGTGGCCCGACTCGAGCATCCGCCGCGCCAGCAGCACGCGCTGGTGGGTGAGCCACAGATGCGGCGTCGTCCCGGTCTCGGCGCGGAACCGGCGGGCGAACGTGCGGGCGCTCATGGCGCAGCGGTCGGCGAGCGACTCGACGGTGTGCTCCTCGGCGAGCTCGTCGGCCAGTTCGTCGAGCAGCGGGGCGAGGGTGTCCGCGGCGCCGGATGCGGATCGGCGCGTCGATGAACTGGGCCTGGCCGCCGTCGCGGTGCGGCGGCATCACCATGCGCCGCGCCACCCGGCGGGCCACCTCCTCGCCGTGGTCGCGCCGGATCAGGTGCAGGCACAGGTCGAGTCCGGCGGCCGTGCCCGCGGACGTCAGTACCGGCCCGTCGCAGACGAAGAGCACGCCGGGGTCGATGCGGGCCCGCGGGTGCAGCGTGCCGAGTTCGGCCGCGTGCCGCCAGTGGGTCGTGCAGTTGCGGTCGTCGAGCAGGCCCGCCGCACCGAGCAGGAACGCGCCCGAGCACAGGCTCATCACGCTGGCGCCGCGCTCGACGGTGGCGCGCAGCAGTTCATGCACGGCCGTGATGCCGTCGGTGGTGGCGCTTGCGGTCGTAGGCGGGGACGACGACGAGGTCGGCGTCGGCGGCCTCGTCCAGGCCGTGCCGGGTGTTGATGGTGAAGTCGCCCAGGCCGCCGACGCGCACGCTGCGCGTGGGCGCGACGAGCAGGCACTCGTAGGGCGGTATGCCCTCGTCGCTGCGATCAATGCCGAAGCCCTCCCAGGCCACGCCGAACTCGAAGGGCAGGACGCCGGGCACGGCGAGGACGGCGACGCGGCGGATGGGGCGGGCACTGCGCTGCGGCGTCGGCATCAGGCCACCCTGCCAGGGTGTTGGCAGTAATTCAACGAACGATGACAAGAAGTCGCTCGCGGCGGGATGTCGATGGAGGAAGACTTCTTGCCATGGTCGTCTCGATAGCGCTCCTGATCGTGCTGGTCGCGGTCGCGGTCGCCGCCTACTGCGGCGGTACGGCCGACTCCCGCGACGCCGACTACGGCGTGGGCGCCGTGCTGCGCCACGCGCGACGGGGAACAGCGCGGTGAGCCGGCCCACCGGCTCACCGACGGCCACGGCCTGGCTGGCGGACACGCTGCTCGTCGCCCTGCGCCGGGTCCGCGAGTTCAACGCCGCGCAGGTCGAACTGCACGAACGCTGGCTGGTGCGCCACGGCACCGCACGCAGGGCGGTAGCGTCGCGCGGGTGAGCGAGCGCGTCCGGCTGTCCGATCTCACCGTGCTGAGCGCGGCGACCGCGCATCTCGACCCGCCGCTCGCCGCACTGGACATGGGCGCGTTGCGCGCGAACGCCCAGGACCTCGTCCGCCGCGCCGGTGGCACGCCGGTACGGGTGGCGTCGAAATCGGTGCGCTGCCGGACGGTGCTCGAGGCGGTGCTGCGCATGCCGGGCTTCGCCGGGGTGATGGCCTACTCGCTGCGCGAGGCCATCTGGCTGGCCGGGCACGGGGTGCGCGACGTGCTCATCGGGTACCCGACCGTCGATCGCGGCGCGCTCACCCGGCTGGCGCAGGACCCGGCCCTGATGGACGCGATCACCCTCATGGTCGACGAGCCGGAGCAGCTCGACGTGCTCGCCGACGCCGCCGGCCCCGTGCCGTTGCGGGTGTGCCTGGACGTCGACGCGTCGCTGCGCGTCGGGCGGCTGCATCTCGGGGTGCGCCGCTCACCGCTGCGCACACCGCGGGACACCGCTGCGCTCGCCCGGCTCGCCGACTCGCGCGGGTTGCGCGTCGTCGGGGTGATGTTCTACGAGGCGCAGATCGCCGGCCTGCCCGACTCGTCGCCCGCGGTGCGACTGGTGAAACGCCGCTCGGCCACCGAACTGGTGGCGCGACGTGGCGCGGTGGTGGAGGCCGTCGAGAAGGCCGTCGGCGCGCTGGAGTTCGTCAACTCGGGCGGTACCGGCAGCCTCGAGGTCAGCTCGGCGGCCCCGTCGGTCACGGAGGTCACGGCCGGCTCGGGACTGTTCGTCCCCACCCTGTTCGATCGGTACCGCGCCTTCGTCCCGCGGCCGGCGCTGTACTTCGCGCTGTCGGTGGTGCGCCGGCCCGCGCCGGGCATCGCCACGCTCTACGGCGGGGGCTACGTGGCGTCGGGCCCGGCGGGGACGACCCGGTTGCCGTCGCCGGCGCTGCGGGGGGCCAAGCTGCTCGGCACCGAGGGCGCGGGCGAGGTGCAGACGCCGGTGCGCGGCCCGGCGGCCGAGCGGCTGCGCGTGGGCGACCGGGTGTGGTTCCGGCACGCGAAGGCCGGCGAGGTCTGCGAGCGCTTCGACACCGTGCACGTGGTCGAGAACGGCATGCTCAGCGCGTCGGTGCCGACCTACCGCGGCGAGGGCCAGAACTTCGGCTGAACCTCGCCCGGTGGGCCCGGCTCAGTTGTGCGCGATGTCGTTCCAGCCCTCGACGTCCTCGGGGCGGCGCGGCTCGGGGCCGATGTAGCGCGCCGACGGGCGCACGAGACGGCCGGACTTCTTCTGCTCCATGATGTGCGCCGACCAGCCGGCCGTGCGCCCGCAGGTGAACATCGCCGGCATCATGTGCGGCGGCACCTCGGCGAAGTCGAGGATGACCGCGGCCCAGAACTCGACGTTGGTCTCGATCGGGCGGTCGGGGCGGCGCTCGCGCAGCTCGGTGAGGGCGGCCTGCTCGAGGGCCTCCGCGGCGTCGTACCGGGCGGCGCCGAGCTCCTTGCAGGTGCGCCGCAGCACGCGGGCGCGGGGGTCCTCGGCGCGGTAGACGCGGTGGCCGAAGCCCATCAGCCGCTCGTGGCGGTCGAGGATGCCGGTGACCACCTTGCCGGCGTCACCGGTGCGCTCCACCTCCTCGATCATCGGCAGCACGCGGGCCGGCGCGCCACCGTGCAGCGGGCCGCTCATGGCCCCGATGGCACCGGACATCGCGGCGGCGACGTCGGCGCCGGTGGAGGCGATCACCCGCGCGGTGAAGGTGGAGGCGTTCATGCCGTGCTCGGCGGCCGAGACCCAGTAGGCGTCGACGGCCCGTACGTGATCGGGATTGGGCTCGCCGCGCCAGCGCGTCATGAACCGCTCGGTGATGGTGTCGCACTGGTCGATGCGGGCCTGGGGCACGGCGGGCTCGGCCAGCCCGCGCGCCGACTGGGCGGCGTAGGACAGCGCCATGACCGCCGCGCGGGCCAACTGCTCACGCGCTTCCTCGTCGCTGATGTCGAGCAGCGCGCGGTAACCCCACACCGGGGCGAGCATGGCCAGCGCGGCCTGCACGTCCACCCGCACGTTGCCGGTGTGCACCGGGATCGGGAACGGCTCGGCCGGCGGCAACCCGGGCCCGAACTTGCCGTCGACCAGCAGCGCCCACACGTTGCCGAACGTGACGTGGCCCGCGAGATCCTCGATATTGACCCCGCGATAGCGCAGCGCGCCGCCGTCCTTGTCGGGCTCGGCGATCTCGGTCTCGAAGGCGATGACACCCTCGAGGCCGGGGCTGTAGTCGCTTGCCATCGTTGCTCCGATCGGTGTGCCGGACGGGTATTCAGGGTCGTGAGCGATCGTCGCCCATTCTGCTCACATGCGCGAAAGCCGGGACAAGGCAGGTGCGAGGATGGACGGGAGATGACGGATCCCGCGGGCCTGCGAGCCAACTACGAACGCGATCGGCTCGACGAGCACGGGGCGCCCGGCGACTGGTACCCGCTGCTGCGGGCCTGGTTCGACGCGGCGGCGGCCGACCCGGCCGTGCTGGAGCCCAACGCGATCCAGCTGGCCACCGCCGACGCCGCCGGCCGCCCCGCGGTGCGCACGGTCCTGGCCAAGGGCATCGAACCCGGCGGCGTCGTGTGGTTCACCAACTACGCCTCGGCCAAGGCGCAGGACCTGGACGTGAATCCGGTGGCCTCGCTCGTGTTCGTCTGGTTGGCCCATCAGCGGCAGGTGCGGCTGACGGGTGCCGTGGCGAAGGTGCCGCGCGCGGAGACCGAGGCGTACTTCGCCGGCCGGCCGCGCGGCTCGCAGGTCGGGGCGTGGGCGTCGCCGCAGTCGCAAGTGGTCGGCTCGCGCGCCGTGCTCGACGAACTGGTGGCCGGGACCGAACGCCGCTTCGGCGACGGCCCCATCCCGGCGCCGCCCGGCTGGGGCGGGTTCCGGCTGGTGCCCGACACCGTGGAGTTCTGGCAGGGGCGCCCGGACCGCGTGCACGACCGGCTGCGCTACCGCCACGACGGGCAGGTCTGGGTGCGCGAGCGGCTGGCCCCGTGAGCGCATGACCAAGGAGGTCGAGGAGCCCGTCGACCCCGGCGTCACCGACGGTCCCGACGTCCCCGCCCCGCAGTACAGCACCGAACACGCCCGGTCGTTGCGCACGTGGGTTCGCCGGCACGCACTCGACACCCGCCCGCTCGCGGTGCCCGCCTACCGCCGGCTGCTGATCGGCCAGGGCACGTCGTTCGTCGGCTCGATGCTGACGCAGGTGGCGGTGCCGGTCGAGGTCTACGCCATCTCCCGCTCGTCGCTGTACGTCGGCCTCGTGGGCCTGGCCGGGCTCGTGCCCATCGTGGTCTTCGGCCTGTACGGGGGCGCGATCGCCGATGCCGTCGACCGGCGCACGCTCTATTTCTGGTCGTCGCTGGTCTCCTGGGCGATGACGCTGTCGCTGCTGGCGCAGACGCTGCTGTCGGTGAACAGCGTGTGGGTGCTGCTGGCCATCGTGTTCGTGCAGTCCGGTGCGTTCGCGATCGCGTCGTCGGCGCGGGGGGCGATCATCCCGCGTCTCGTCGAGCCCGACCTGGTGCCGGCCGCGAACACCCTCAACTTCACCGTGGGCAACGCCGGCCAGGTGCTCGGCCCGCTGATCGCCGGCGTGCTGGTGTCCCTCGACCACGGCTTCGCGTACGCCTACGGCATCGACGCCGTGCTGTTCACCGCCTCGCTGTACTCGGTGCTGCGGCTGCCCAGCATCCGGCCCGACGGCAGCGGGCAGCGGCTCGGGGTGCGGTCGGTGGTCGACGGGCTCGCCTTCATCGCCACCCGTCCGGTGCTGTTCATGTCCTTCCTCGTCGACATCTGCGCCATGGTGCTGGCCATGCCGCGCGCGCTGTTCCCGGCGGTGGCGGCCACCCGCTTCCACGGCGACGTCGGCCCGCTGTACGCGGCGATCGCGATCGGCTCGGTGCTGGCCGGGCTGTCCAGCGGCTGGATCGGGCGCGTGCGCCGGCAGGGCGTCGCCCTGGTCATCGCCATCGTCGGGTGGGGGGTGGCGGTGGCGCTGAGCGGGCTGGCCGGCCAGCTGTGGCTGGTCGTCCTGCTGCTCGCGTTCGCCGGTGCGGCCGACCTCGTCAGCGCCGTCTACCGCCAGACGATCCTGCAGACCTACGCACCGGATGAGATGCGCGGCCGCATGCAGGGCGTGTTCATCGCGGTCGTCGCCGGCGGGCCGCGCCTGGGTGACCTGCGCGCCGGCACCACCGCGTCGGCCACCTCACCGATGATCTCCTGGGTGGGCGGCGGCATCGCCTGTGCGGTGGTGGTGGCCGTCGCCGGCTTCCTGGTCCGTCCGTTCTGGACCTACGACGCGACGGCGACGGTCACCGAATAGATTGCTGCCCATGGCGGCTCTGAGCGGACGGCAGTACCCGATAGCGGCCGGCGACCACGCCGCGGTGATCACCGAGGTGGGCGCCGGCCTGCGCACGTACACGCACCGGGGGGCCGACGTCACCTGCGCCTACGACGAGGACACACTGCCGCCCAAGTGCTGCGGGGTGACGCTGGTGCCGTGGCCGAACCGGATCGCCGGCGGCAAGTACACCTTCGACGGCGTCGACCAGCAGCTCGCCATCAGCGAGCCGGCGACGGGGACGGCGATCCACGGGCTGGGCCGGTGGGCCCGGTGGGTGAAGGTCGAGCAGGACGTGTCCAGCGTGACCCTGCGCCTCGACGTCGTGCCGCAGAACGGTTATCCGTTCCAGGTGCGGGTGGAGGTCACCTATCGCCTGCACGTCGAGTACGGCCTGGAGGTGATCATGAGCGCGCACAACGCGGGCGGCACGCGCGCGCCGTTCGGCGCCGGGGCGCATCCCTACCTGTCGACCCGCGGGCACGACCTCGCGCAGACGACGGTGCGGCTGCCCGCGAGCCAGGTGCTGGTCATGGACGACGCCCAGGTGCCGGTGGGTGCCCGGGCGGTCACCGGGACGCCGCTGGACCTGCGCCACGGCCAGCCCCTCGGCCAGCTGCGCATGGACGACGGGTTCACCGGCCTGGCCGTACGTGACGGTCGCGGGCACGCCGAGGTGGAGACGGCCGGCGGTGGCGCGCAGCTGTGGTTCGACGAGACGTTCCAGTTCCTGCAGGTCTTCACCCGGGAGGACCTGACGCCGGGCCAGCACGGTGTGGCCGTCGAGCCGATGACGTGTGCGGCGAACGCGTTCAACTCCGGCGCCGGCTTGATCACGCTCGAGCCGGGCGGTGCCTGGACCGGCAGCTGGGGCATCGTCCCGCTCTGAGGTGCGGCGTCACCCAAACCGGAGCAACGTGTCGGCCACGACGACTGGCAGGCGATACCCCGGCTTTCCTCGAGAACCGCGGCTCGCGCGAGGCTTCGAGACGATAAATGGCCATTTAGTCGAAGTGAAGACACCGATTGGTTTGCGCTTGCGTGCACCGACCGCACATGAGCGTTGACGCTGGTCGGGCCGTGATCGAGCATCCCCTTGTCATTCGAACTTCGGGGGGAGTCGTCATGACGTACATGCCAGTTCGACTGTGCGCGTGGGTGGGCGGCGCAGCGCTCGTTGTCGGTGCAGCGGTCGCGCTGCCGATGGCGGCCGGCGGATCGCCCGGCCAGTCGGTGACCTCGCTCGCCAGCGGCGGGGTGACTGCAGATCAACTTGCCCAGAGTCTTGTCGGTAGCGGAATCACGATCTCGAACATCACCTATACCGGCGATGCGCACGCGGCGGGGTCGTTCAGCGGGATGAGCGCGCTCGGCATCAATTCCGGTATCGCCCTGTCCTCGGGCGCGGTAGCCACCGAGGACGGTTACGAAAGCAGTGTCGTCGGGCCGAACGACAACGATCAGGTCAGCGGCGAGTTCGGCACCGCCGGCGACCCCAGCCTGGACGCCCTCATCGCGCCCGACACCACCCAGGACGCGGCGGTCCTGGAGTTCGACTTCGTGCCCACCACCGACCAGGTGTCGTTCAACTACGTGTTCGGCTCGGATGAGTACAACGAGTTCATCGGCTCGTTCAACGACGTCTTCGGCTTCTTCGTCAACGGTACGAACTGCGCGACCGTCGGCAAACCGCCGCAGCCGGTGTCGGTCAACGACATCAACGGAACCACGAACTCGTCACTGTTCCGCGACAACGACCCGTCCGACGAGGGGCAGCCCTCGATCGACGCCCAGATGGACGGGCTCACGACGGTCCTGACCTGCTCCGCGCCGGCGCACAAGAACCAGACCAACCACCTCAAGCTCGCGATCGCCGACGCGGTCGACACCCAGCTCGACTCGGACGTGTTCATCGGGGCCGGCTCGATCCAGGCCAACACGCCGCCGAGCGCGAACCCGGACTCGTACACCGCGACGTCGGGCAGCACCCTGACGGTGCCGGCGCCGGGTGTCCTGGGCAACGACACGGACGCGGAACACGACCCGCTCACCGTCGACCCGAGCTCGGTGACCAGTCCCACGCACGGCTCGGTGACCGTGAACGCCGACGGGGGCTTCGCCTACGTCCCGAACAGCGGATACACCGGTCCGGACTCCTTCACCTACAAGGCCTCCGACGGCGCCGCCGACTCGGACCCGGCCACGGTGTCGATCGACGTCCAGAGCTCCGGCGGGGACACCACGCCACCGGTGGTCGACGCCGGGCCCGACGTGTCGGGATTGGTGAACCAAGCGGTCCAGCTGACCGGCACCGCGACCGACGCGAACCTGCAGTCCACGACGTGGACGGGGCAGGACGGCGCACCGTGCACGTTCGCCGATCCGCACGCGCAATCGACGACGATCACCTGCACCGCGGCCGGCGACTACACCGTGACCCTGTCCGCCACGGACGGCACGAACACCTCCTCGGACACCGCGGTCGTGCACGTCCACAATCCGAGCAGCACGCGTAAGTGCGACGGCGTCCCGGCGACGATCATCGGGACCTCCGGGGGCAGCGTCATCCACGGCACCGCGGGACGGGACGTCATCGTCGGGAGCAGCGGCGACGACGTGATCTACGGCGGCGGCGGTGACGACCTCATCTGTGGCGGCGACGGCAACGATGTCATCAGGGGCCAGACCGGTAACGACACGGTCTACGGGCAGGCCGGCAACGACAAGATCTACGGCGGTACGGGCGACGACTACCTGCTCGGTGGCGGGGGCGCCGACCTCATCAAGGGCCAGCAGGGCAACGACAAGCTCGTCGGCAACAGCGGGGACGACCACGCCCGGGGCGGCCCGGACGACGACTCCCTGTACGGCGACGACGGCAACGACAAGCTGTTCGGGAACGGCGGCACGAACAACCTGCACGGCGGTCGAGGTACGGATGTGTGCGGTTCGCCGACCGACGGGGCGGACACGAAGACCACCTGCGAGCAGACCGGCCCGTAGCGCGACGTCGACCCGGCGTCACGTGCGGGTCTGCTGGTAGCGCTCCAGCGCCACCTTGCGCTCCGCGGCATGGTCGACGATGCGTTCGGGGTAGTCGCGCGGCCGCTCGTCGAGCTCCCACGGCTGGTGGACGGCCTTGCCGGCGATGCGGCGCAGCTCGGGCACCCAGGTGCGGACGTAGTCGCCGTCGGGGTCGTACTTCTGCCCCTGGGTCACCGGGTTGAACACGCGGTAGTAGGGCGCGGCGTCGGTGCCGGTGCCCGCCGTCCACTGCCAGCCGTGGTTGTTGCTGGCGAGGTCACCGTCAACCAGGTGTTGCATGAAGTGCCGCGCCCCGTGCGTCCACTCGATGTGCAGGTCCTTCGTGAGGAACGACGCGACGATCATGCGCACCCGGTTGTGAATCCAGCCGATGGCCAGCAGCTGGCGCATGCCCGCGTCGACGATCGGGTAACCGGTGCGGCCCTGCTGCCACGCGGTGAAGACCTTCGAGTCCGGCCGGGCGTAGGTCATGGTCTTCAGCTGCGGCAGGAAGTACTCGCGCGCCGAGCTCGGCCACGCGGCCAGCACAGCGGCGTAGAACTCGCGCCAGGCGATCTCCTTGCGGTAGGTCTCGTCGCCGTCGCCGAGGTCGGCCAGGATCGTGCGCGGGTGGATGCAGCCCCACTTCAGGTAGACCGACATGTGCGACGTGGCGTCGAGGTCGGGCCGGTCACGTTGCCGGCCGTACGCCGACAGCTGCTTGCGGTGGTACGCGCGCCACGCCTTGAGGGCCGCGCCCTCGCCGGCCTCGGGCAGTTCGAGGGTGTCGGGCAACGGCGGGTCGGCGGGGACGTCGATGCCGTCCGGCGCGGTGTCCCAGTCGACCCGGCCGGTGATGGCGGTGGCGGGCGCGCGCCAGCCGTGGTCCCGCCACGCCCGGTAGAACGGGGTGTAGACCTTGAACGGCTCGCCGTCGCCCTTCGTCACGCGGCCGGGAGCGATGGCGTAGGGCGAGCCGGTGCGCACCAGCGGCACGTCGCCCAGCGCCCGCTCCACCGCGTCGTCACGCCGGCGCCCGTACGGGCCGAAGTCGGCGCTGACGTGCACCGAGCCGGCACCGGCCTCCTTCACCAGGCGCGGCACGACCGTCGCCGGGTCCCCGCGGCGCACGACGAGGCGGCCGCCGTGCTCGCGCAGGTCGGCGTCCAGCGCGCGCAGCGTGCGGTACAGGAAGGCGACCCGGGCCGCGCCGGCCGGTTCGAGCAGCGCCGGGTCGAGGACGAACAGGGCGACCACCGGCCCGTCCTTCGCCGCCTCGTGCAAAGCCGGATGATCGCGCAGGCGCAGGTCGCGGCGGAACCAGAGGATCGACGTCACGTGGCCAGCGTGCCCCGGTTGGGCCGCGGGCGAACCGGGCAGGCTGAGGCTCGTGAACGAACCGAACGAGAACGTGGACCCGGACCTCTACGTGGGCGGCTACGCCGGCAACGACCAGCTGGACACCAGCGAGACGCTTACCGGCGACAACACGCAGGACCCGCTCGACGCCGGCTTCGCTCCGCCCGACCGCGCCGCGAAGAGGTGGATGGGCGACACCGAGGACGAGACCCGCGACGGGGAATCACTCGACGACAAGCTGGCCGAGGAGGAGCCGGACGTCACCGAGGCCGACATCGACGCCGCCGACGCGCAGCCGCGCAGCGGGCGGCTGATGTCCACCACGTCCGGGTCGCTCGAGGACGTCGACCCCGACGAGGTGGCGATCGACGTCGGGCCCGACGGCCAGGCGTCCTCGGCCGAGGAGGCCGCGATGCACGTCCTCGACGACGACGCCTGATCGCGCCGCCCGGGAACAGCTCAGTCGGAGAACTCGCGGGCCTCGGCGTCGGCGGTGATCTCCTCGGGGTCGAGGGGTTGGGTCAACTGCGCGGCGTAGCGCCGCGCGCCGGGGTAGTCGCCGGTCAGCACGTCGGCCGCCGCGGCGTCGGTGCCGTACCCGGTCCGCCGCGGGTGCACCCCGTCGCCGTCGAGCAGCGTCCAGTACGCGGCCGGGCCGTCGGCGCTGTAGGGCAGCCCGACGCTGCCGCACCCGGCGATCCGTCGCCCGGCCACCTCGCGCTGGTACTGCAGATGGGTGTGGCCGTGCACCACCGTGGCTTTCGGCACGCCCCCGAGGGCCGCCGTTACCGGCCAGGCAATCCACCCGCCGGCCCTGTTCGGTCAGCAGCCCGAGCACGGCGCGCGGCTGCGGCCCCCACGTCAGGCAGCCGAGGGAGTACACCGCGTCCACCTCGAGCCCCGCGATCTCGGCGAGCACGGCCGCCACCGCCCACCGGTTGCCGTGCACGTCGGCGAGCAGCGCGACCCGCCGGTGCGTACCGGTGTCGACGGCCGGCAACAGGTCCATCCGATCACCGTACGGCGACCGCGGACCCTGGTACTGGGCGGCCGTTATCCTGGTACCGAGTCGGCCAAGGGCGCCCGGCGGGGAGTGAGGACGGCGGTATGACGAGCACGGCCACCCGCACGGGACACGACGCCGGCGACGCCCGGCGGCGGGAACTGGCCGCGTTCCTGCGCAGCCGCCGCGAACGGATCACGCCGCAGGAGGTGGGGGTCGCCCTCGCCGGCCGGCGGCGCACCCCGGGCCTGCGCCGCGAGGAGGTCGCGCAGCTGTCCGGCGTGGGCGTCACCTGGTACACGTGGCTCGAGCAGGGCCGCGACATCAACGCCTCCGAGCAGGTCCTCAGCGCGATCGCCCGCACCCTGATGCTCACCGGCGACGAGCGCTCGCACCTGTTCGTCCTGGCCGGCGCCGCGGATCTCGACGTCCGGCGGGAGGGCAACGCGGTCAACGAGCACCAGCGGGCGCTGCTGGCCAAGCTCGACCCGTACCCGGCGGCAGTCCTCAGCGCGAAGTACGACGTGCTCGCCCACAACCGCACCTACGGCAAGCTGATCGTCGACATGGACGCGCTCCCGCCCGAGGACCGCAACTGCATCTGGCTGGCCTTCACCCATCCCGAGTGGCGTCGGCGCGCGCTCGACCGGGACGACGGCACGCAGCGCATGGTGGCCAACCTGCGCACGATGATGGCCGATCACGTCGCCGACCCGGCGTGGAAGGCGCTGGTGGCGCGGCTGACAGAGGCCTCGCCCGAGTTCGCCGCACTGTGGGCGCGGCACGAGGTCCTGGCCGTCCAGAACAAGCCCAAGCGGCTGCGGCACCCGGTGGCCGGGCGGCTCAGCTTCCACACCACCAACACCTGGCTGGCGCCGCGGGCGGGCACGCGGATGGTCGTCTACGTGCCGGCCGACGGGCCGACGGAGCAGCGGATCGCCCTGGTGGCAGAGTCGGGCTGATGGAGTTCACCAAGTTCGCCCACTCGTGCGTCCGGTTCGACGACGGCGACCGCACGCTGGTCGTCGACCCGGGCATCTTCAGCGACAACGACGCCGCGCTGGACGGCGCGGACGGCGTGCTGATCACCCACGAACACGCGGACCACGTCGTGCCCGACGTGCTGCGCGCTGCGCTGCAGGGCAACTCGCGGCTGCGGGTGTGGGCCACCCCGGCGGTCGCCGGACAGTTCGAGGAATTCGGCGAGCAGGTCGTGGCCGTCGGTGCGGGCGAGTCGTTCGACGCGGTCGGCTTCGCCGTGCGCACGTTCGGCGGCCAGCACGCCGTCATCCACCCGACGATCCCGGTCATCGCCAACGTCGGCTACCTGATCGACGAGCAAGTCTGTCACCCCGGCGACTCGCTGATCGTGCCCGCCGCACGGGTCGACCTGCTGCTCGCCCCGATCCACGCCCCGTGGTCGAAGGCGTCCGAGGTGATCGACTATGTGGTCGCGGTACGCGCGCCCCGCACGATCGGTATCCACGACGCGCTGCTGACCGACGCCGGCCGCGGCATCGTGGAGAACCACGTGGCCCGCATCGGGGGCGAGCACGGCGTGGAGTACGGCTCGCCGCGCCCGGGTGACACGATCTCGGTGTGACCACCGCACACGAGATCCTCGCCCGCCACCCCATCCTCGACGGCCACAATGATCTGCCCATCGCGATGCGTGAGCTCAACGGCTACGACCTGGACGCGTACCCGATCGACGTAGCGCAGACGCAGACGTTCACCGACCTCGTCCGGCTGCGGGCCGGTGGAGTGGGCGGCCAGTTCTGGTCGGTGTACGTGCCGTGCAGTGCCGGCGACGCGGCGGTGCAGATGACGATCGAGCAGGTCGACTTCGTGCTGCGCATGGTGGCCCGGTACTCCGATGAGCTGGCGCTGGCGCTGACCGCGGACGACGTCGAGGCCGCGTTGCGCGAAGGGCGGATCGCGTCCCTGATGGGCGCCGAGGGCGGGCACTCGATCGGCAGCTCGCTGGCCGTCCTGCGCACGTTGCACGCGATGGGCGTGCGCTACATGACGCTCACCCACAACGACAACACGCCGTGGGCCGACTCGGCCACCGACGAGCCGGTGCACGGCGGGCTCAGCGATTTCGGCCGTGACGTCGTGCGCGAGATGAACCGCCTCGGCATGCTGGTGGACATCTCGCACGTGGCCCCGGCGACGATGCGCGACGCGCTCGCGGTGACCTCCGCGCCGGTGATCTTCAGCCACTCGTCGGCGCACGCGGTGTGCGACCACGTGCGCAACGCGCCCGACGACGTGCTGCGCACGCTGGCCGGCAACGGCGGCGTGTGCATGGTGACCTTCGTGCCCCAGTTCGTCTCGCGCGAGTGCAAGGAGTGGGACGAGGCGGTGCTGGCCGACATGGTCGAGCGCGGGGAGGATCCGAAGGACTGGTCGGCGCACATGGCGGCGGCCGCGCGGCGGGCGGTCCGCGACCCGATGCCGGCGGCCACGGCCGCGCAGGTGGCCGACCACGTCGAGCACGTGCGCGAGGTGGCCGGCATCGACCACATCGGCATCGGCGGCGACTTCGACGGGTGCGACCCGATGCCGGTCGACCTCTCCGACGTGTCCGCCTACCCGGCCCTGATCGACGAGCTGCTGTCCCGCTCGTGGTCGGAGGCCGAGATCGCGGCGCTGGCCAACGGCAACGCCGTCCGGGTGCTGCGCGACGCCGAACAGGTGGCGCGCGCGAGCACCGGCTGACCGGGGAGTACCCGTTACGCTGCGTATCGTGAACAGCTACCCGCATCTGCTGGCCCCTCTGGACCTGGGCTTCACCACCCTGCCCAACCGGGTGCTGATGGGCTCGATGCACGTGGGCCTGGAGGACCGGCCGAAGAACCTGCCGAAGCTCGCCGAGTTCTACGTCGAGCGGGCCCGCGGCGGCGCGGCGCTGATCGTCACCGGCGGGTTCGCCGTCAACCGGACCGGCTGGCTGCTGCCGCTGGCCGGCAAGCTGAGCACCCGCACGGAGGCGAGCCGGCACCGCGTGATCACCGACGCCGTGCACGCGCACGACGGGCGCATCGCGGTGCAGCTGCTGCACGCCGGGCGCTACGGCTACCACCCGTTCAGCGCGAGCGCGTCGAAGTCCAAGTCACCGATCACGCCGTTCGGCGCGCGGGCGATGACCGCCCGCGAGGTCCGCACCACCATCGACGACTTCGCCCGCTCGGCCGTGCTCGCCCGCCAGGCCGGCTACGACGGCGTCGAGGTCATGGGCAGCGAGGGCTACCTGATCAACCAGTTCCTCGCGCCGCGCACCAACCACCGTGACGACGAGTGGGGCGGCTCGGCGGCCAACCGGCGCCGGTTCCCGGTGGAGATCGTGCGTCGCATCCGCGACGCCGTGGGGCCGGACTTCCTGCTCCTGTACCGCATGTCGCTGCTCGACCTCGTCGACGGCGGGCAGAGCTGGGACGAGGTCGGCGCCCTCGCGCAGGAGATCGAGCGGGCCGGCGTCACGCTGATCAACACCGGCATCGGTTGGCACGAGGCGCGGGTGCCGACGATCGTCACGTCGGTGCCGCGCGGGGCGTTCACCTGGACCACCGCGCGGCTGCGGCGTGCGGTGTCGGTGCCGGTGATCGCGTCGAACCGGATCAACATGCCGCAGACGGCGGAGGAGATCCTCGCGCGCGGCGACGCCGACATGATCTCGATGGCCCGGCCGTTCCTCGCCGACCCCGACTGGGTGGCCAAGGCGGCCGACGAGCGGGCCGATGAGATCAACACCTGCATCGGCTGCAACCAGGCCTGCCTCGACCACACGTTCGCCCACAAGGTGGCGAGCTGCCTGGTCAACCCGCGCGCGGGGCACGAGACGACGCTGCAGCTGCTGCCGACCCGCCGGGCCAAGCGGGTCGCGGTCGTCGGCGCCGGCCCGGCCGGGCTGGCCACCGCCACCGCCGCCGCGCGCCGCGGGCACACCGTCGAACTGTTCGAGGCCGACGCCGAGATCGGCGGGCAGTTCCAGCTCGCCCGCCGGGTCCCGGGCAAGGAGGAGTTCGGCGAGACGCTGCGCTACTTCACCCGTCAGCTCGAGCTCACCGGCGTCAAGGTGCACCTCGGGCACGCCGTGACCCCGGCCGAACTCGCCGACGGCGGCTGGGACGAGGTGGTGCTCGCCACCGGTGTCACCCCGCGTGCCGTCGCCTTCCCTGGCGCCGACCGGCCGAACGTGCACAGCTACGCCGACGTGCTCAACGGCGCGGCGACGGTGGGGGACCGGGTCGCGGTCGTCGGGGCCGGCGGCATCGGCTTCGACGTCAGCGAGTTCCTCACGCACGCCGACCCGCACGGGCCTGCGCAGCCGGCCGAGCAGTGGCGACGCGAGTGGGGCGTCGGTGACCCCGCCCGGACCCGGGGCGGCCTGCTCGCCGCCGACCCGCCCGCCTCCGGCCGGCAGGTGTACCTGTTGCAGCGCAAGACCTCCAAGGCCGGGGCCGGGCTGGGCAAGACCACCGGCTGGGTGCACCGCGCATCACTGAAGGGCCGGGGCGTGCAGACGCTCGTCGGTGTCACCTACGAGCGCCTGGACGACGCCGGGCTGCACCTCACGGTCGGCGGACGCCCCCGCGTCCTCGCCGTGGACGACGTCGTCGTGTGCGCCGGGCAGGAGTCGCGGCGCGAGCTCGCCGAGGACCTGCGCGCGGCGGGCCTGCCCGTCCACGTGGTGGGTGGTGCGGACGTCGCGGCGGAGCTGGACGCCAAGCGGGCGATCGACCAGGGCACCCGGCTCGCCGCCGTGCTGTGACCGGCTGACCCCTCTCCGGGAGCCGTCAGCCTGTTGATCAACTTGTGGACACGGCGGTGCACAACCGGCGTTTTCGGGGGATAACCCGGCCCAGCTTGTGGACGGCGGAAGAACCTGCGGGCAAGTACCGTCGAACCCCTTGTGGCCCCCGGATTTCGGGGGTAGACATTGCTCATCGCAACGCGGAGTACCTGCCTCGAAGGCAACTTCGGGGGAGCCGGGCAGGGCGGGAAACCGACCGGCTCGGTGGGTGCTCGCAGCGGGCGGTACCGGCCGGGCACGCCGGTCGACCTCCGGGTCGGCGGGCCGCACGGTCGAGGTCGGACCGGGCGCCGAACCTTCGGGTGAGGTGACCGGAGCGGCCAGGATCGAAACGGTGGGTCGGCCTTCGGGTCGGGGTGCCGGAGCGATCTGGTCGGGCACCCCGATCGGCTCTCGGGTCGAGCGGTGGGACCGACCGACTGCGGCGCCAGCCGGTGCGCTCCTCGGAGTGCGCAGGGGGGTGCAGCAGACGTGGGGCCCGGTCATCTCATACATGACCGGGCCCCACGCTTGTCAGCCGTTGCTGTCGTCCTACCCGCCATGATGCCCGCGGCTCCCGCCGGCGTGCGGACCGACACACCCTGCCGCCGTACCGCGGTGGCGTTAGGCTGCCCCTCTCTCGACAGGGGAAGCGCACATGGGCAACGGGTCGACGCGGTCGTGGACCGTGACCTCGGCGCTGCTCGCGCTGGCGGCCGTGGCGCTCACCGCGTGCTCCTCGACGCTGGCCGGGCAGGGTTCGGACGGCAGCCCCGGCAACTCGGACGGCCCGAGTGGCGGCAGCGGCGCGGCCGGGTCCGGCCCCAGCCGCCCCGACTTCCCGTCCGGGTCGAGCACGCCGGCGGGCTCGGGCACCACTACCGCCCCGGCGTCGTCGCCGACGGTCGCGTCGTCCACGCCGACCTATCAGGTCGTGACGGTGCAGGGCACCAGCGGCGGCGGGACCATCACCGCCCGCGTCTACGCCCAGGACCGGATCTCCGGCTGCGCCGAGCATGCGTACGGCGCGGTGATGATCCGGTTCCTGCACGCGCACCGGTGCAGCGGCGCGAAGCGGGTGCTGGCCACGACCGAGGTCGGCGGGCGCACCGTCGTCCTCTCGGCGATCTCCACCGGCTTCCCGGGCACCGCGGCCGACCCGTACGGCGTGGCCGCGCAGTTCGCCAAGCTCGAGCAGGCCGACGGCACCGGCAGCATCAACGACCTGTTGCGCGAGGGCCACTCCATCCCCGGGCTCGCCACCCGGATCCCGTCGCACGAGGTGTTCCGGGTGCTGGGCCAGGACATCGGCGTCACCGTCTTCGACGCGTGGTACGCCCGCGGCCGCACCGACGACCACGACCGGGCGCTGCGCGACCTGGAGGAGGAGTTGTTCCTCACGTCGCTGACCGCGAATTGACCGGTGGCGCTCCCGGGGGCCTGGGTAGGCCGTGGGGTAGCCATGTCAACCAATGACGAGGAGCGGTGATGAGCGAGAGCGGCGACACCAGGCCGGCCGGCGAGGGCCTCAGCGACGAGCAGATGGTCGAGCAGGTGTCCGAGCAGACCTCCAGCGACATCAAGTGGGCCGACGTGTCCAAGCGCGAGGCCGACGGTGCGACCACCGACACCGAGCTCGCCAAGGCCGACGGTGACGAGCTGAGCGACTGACCCCGGGCGCTCACCGTCCGGTGACGCCGTCGATCGCTTCGCGCAGCAGGTCGGCGTGCCCGTTGTGGCGCGCGTATTCGCCGATCATGTGGACGTAGACCATCTGCAGGGACCAGCGCTCGTCGCGGGCCGGCACCGTCCGGTCGAACGCAACGGCGGCCGCCGCGGCTCGAGCCGTGGCCTGCTCGGCCCGCAGGATCGCGACCGCAGCCTGGGCGTCAGCGGCCGTACCGCGTTCGAAGTCGGCGTCGCGGCCGAGCCCGGGGTCGAACAGCGGCGCGAGGTCCGGCTCGTCCAGCCGGATCCGGAACCAGATCCGCTCCACCTTGGCCAGGTGCCGCACGAGCCCCAGCAGGGTGAGGTTGGTGGACGGCAAGGGCGCGCTCGCCAGTTGCTCGGCCGACAGCCCCTCGCAGATGGCCAGCAGCGTGGCGCGCTGGAAGTCGAGGTACCCCTCGAGCATCGGCCGGTGCGCTCCGGTCATCGGGGGGTCGACCGGATCGGGCGGCGGGGCGGTCCAGATCATGCCGGCCAGTCTGGCAGCCGGCTGCGGGGCGCCGGACCCGCTGGGTCCCTAGGATCGGGTCGGTGAGCACCGGGCCGGCCGAGCGCCCGCGGCGCGGCGTCCTGTTCGACTTCTCGGGCACGCTGTTCCACAACGAGCCGGCCGAGCACGCCCTGCTCGTTGCACTCGGGCCCGGCTTCGTCGACCGCGCCGCCGACCTCGTCCGGCTCGGCGCCGTGAACGGCGCCCCGATGCCCGAGGAGCTGCCCGAGCACCTGGTGCAGCCGTGGCTGCGCCGCGACCTGTCCGCCGAGGCGCACCGCGCCGCGTACGGCGGCTCGGCGCGCCACGCCGGGCTCAGTGACGAACAGGCCGACGCTCTGTACGAGCGCGGCGTGTCGGCCGAGGCGTGGGCGCCCTATCCCGACACCGTCGACACGCTGCGGGCGCTGCACGAGGCGGGCGTGCCGGTGGCCGTGGTCAGCAACATCGGCTGGGACCCGCGGCCGGTGCTGCGTCGCTACGGGGTGCTCGGCGACGTGGCCGCGCTGGTGCTCTCCGACGAGCGCGGCCTGCTCAAGCCCGACCCGGAGATCTTCCGCGCCGCCTGCGCCGAACTCGACGTGGCGCCGGCGGCGTGCGTGATGGTGGGCGACGACGAGCGCAACGACGGCGGGTGCCGGGCCTTGGGTATCGCGCTGCGCCTCGTGCCGTCCGCCGCCGCCGACCGCGAGCCCGACGCGCTGTGGCGTGCGGCGGGACTGCCGGCCCGGGACCCGTCCGGCAGACTGTGCGGGTGACTCCGGACGGCCTGCCCGCCTTCGTCGGGATCGGGGCGCTCAAAGCCGGCACCACCTATCTCGACGGCCTGTTGCGCGACCACCCGCAGCTGTCCCTGCCGCGGCACCTCAAGGAGGTGGAGTTCTTCACCCGGCACCACGCCCGCGGCCTCGGCTGGTACGCCGACCAGTTCGACCCGCCGGACGGCCGGCTGCGCGGTGAGATCTCGCCGCAGTACATGTCCGACCCCGCCTGCCCGCAGCGCGTCGCGGACGCGAACCCGGCCGCGAAGATCGTCGCGAGCCTGCGCGACCCGGTCGCCCGCACCGTGTCGCAGTACCGGCACTGGGTGCAGGAGACCGGCTACCGCGGCGGGTTCGACACCTTCCTGCGCGAGCACCCGAACGCCGTCGAGCGCAGCCAATACCGCACGATGCTGGCGCCGTGGCTCGATCGCTTCGGCCGCGACGCCGTCCACATCGTGGTCTTCGACGACCTGGTGGGTGGGCCCGTGGCCACGGTGCGGACCCTGCTGCGCTTCCTGGGGGTGTCCGACGACTACACGCCCGCCGACGCCGACCGGGCCAGCAACGTGTCGATGGCGCCGCGTTTCCCGAGGGCCTACGCCGCGGCGAAGCGGCTGAGCCGGCGGCTGTACCGCGGCGACCAGGCCGAACTCGTGGCCGCGCTGAAACGCTCGAAGCTGGTCGGGCTGCTCAAGACCGGGTCGGTCGAGCAGGTGCGGCCGGTGCCGGACGCCACGCGGGCCGAGCTCGCCGAGCGGTTCCGGCCCGACGTCGAGTGGCTGTCCGCACTACTGGAGCGCGACCTCGCCGCTCGCTGGCTGCGTCGACCGATCGGGCTCGGCGACGGAGAACACCGAGCCGAGTAGGGCCAGCAGGGTCAGCATCACGTACGTGCTCTTGTCGTAGTCGTCGGCCCGGGGGACGAGCGACACCAGGAACACGAGGCCCAGCACCCACGCGAGCCGGGTCTCCAGCCAGGGCAGGCGGGTCAGGGCGCGGTAGACGGCGGCCAGTATGACCAGCAGGAACAACGCCAGCCCGATGACCCCGAGGTCGACGCCGATCGACAGGTAGGTGTCGTGCACGACCCGGTCCTGGGTGAACTGGGCCCCGACCGCCGACTTCGAGCCGCCGGTGCCCAGCCCGAGGATCGGGTGTTTCGCGATCAGCCCGAGCGCGATCGACCACAGGGTGGTGCGCTGGTCGAGGGTGCCGGAGGAGATCTCCGACGTCGTGGTCGCCAGGCGGGCGATCGGGCCCGATGCGGCGGTGAGCAGCACCGCGCCCGCGGCGACGGCCAGCACTGCGGCCGCACCGACGGCGGCGCGCACCCGCGGTGGCAGCACGCCCATGGTCAGCGGGATGATCACGAGGGCGACCACGGCCGACAGCGCGGCGGCCCGGGACGCCGTCAGCAGCACCGCCAGCAGGGCCAGCGGCACGAACAGCCGGTAGGCCAGGGCGAGGCCGCGACGGTGCACGACCATGGCCAGGTACCAGGCCATCGGGATGGCGAGCAGCAGCGCGTAGGCCTGGTCGCCGGCGTGCGTGCCGGGAGCGGTGTAGCGCGTCGCGCTCGCACCGGTCGCGAACGCGTAGACGATGATCAGCGCGTTGACCAGGCTGCCGGCGATCCACGCGCTCATCAGCCCGCGTACCTGGCGGCGGGTCCGCGCGAACTCCCAGGTGAGCAGCGCCATGAGCACCAGCTGCGCCATGGTGATGATCTTCAGCTCGGACGCCTGGGGCGTGTAGGTCCAGGCCATCGACAGCGTCACCCACGACGCGAAGGCGAGCAGCAGGACGATGTAGTCGTTGGCCCGCGCCCGCCGCCCCGACTTGGCCAGCGACACGAACGCGACCAGCGCCAGCAGGCCGCCCATGCCCTTGCTGATCGTGGCCTCGCCGCCGAGGCGCACGACGCCCTGCGGGGGGATGGTGAACCAGAAGACGCACAGCACGCGATAGACCAGCTCGCGGAAGCCCTCGTCGGACAGGTCGCGCACGGCGCGCGGTCGTCCGTTACTCGCGACGGTCATCTGGCCCCCCACCTGCGCGGCCGATCGACCGGCCGCCGTGCTGCGCGGGGAGTCTAACGCCGATCAGCGCCGCCGGCCCGCCCGGCTCAGGACAGGTCGGCGGTAGCCGCCCGCAGGCTGGCGAACAGGCTCTGCTCGTAGCGTCGCGCCTGCGCCACGCTGGGGTCCTCCACCCCGCCGAACAGCGCATCGTGCACGCCCGGCAGCAGTTGGGTGCCGTAACCCTGATTGACGCCCGGTGCGTAGATCTGGTGTTCGTACCAGGGCCGCCCCGGCAGGCCCTTCGACGTCAGCAGGTCGCGCTCCACCTGTTCCAGCGACGCCGTCAGCGCGTCGAGGGTGGCGGCGTCGGCGTTGCCGTCGAGCGCGGAGTCGATGCGCGCCTGCAGCGCGGTCGCGGCCGCCGACCACTGCGCAGCCTGCGCCGCATCCCGGTCGAGGTCGACCAATTGCCGGCCGAACGTCTCGTCCTGCTGGGCGGTCAGGTCGTTCACGTAGCCGCCCACCTCGTCGGCGTACGGGGTGTAGTGCAGCGGCACCACGTCGGCGTCGGCGAGGCGCATCGTGGCCAGCCCGACGACCCGGGCGATGGCCACGTGGAACTTCCAGCCCGGGTCGATGTAGTGGTCCTCCATGTAGAAGTTGTCGCACGAGCAGTGGTAGTCGCCGCTCGGCGTCGACGAGCCGATGTCGGCCGACGGCACTCCGAAGTGATCGAGGAACGCGGTGTAGTCCGAGCCGCTGCCCAGCCGGTCGGGTGTGGGCGTGGCGTCACCGGTGTTCTTCGCCCAGTTGTCGTAGGCCGTGCCGCCGGTGCCGGGCCAGGTGACGTCCTTGGCCACGTCGCGGATCAGACCGTCCATCGACGGGACGGAGGAGGCACCGAAGTCCTGCCCGGCGGCGATGTCCATGTTCAGGTAGGCGACGACCTTGCCCAGCCGGCTGCGGCCCTGGTCCTCGGCGTACTCGGTGGAGCCGAACAGGCCGTACTCCTCGCCGTCCCAGGTGCCCAGCTCGATCGTGCGCGCCGGCCGCCACCCGGTGGCCTCCAGCTTGGCCAGCGCGCGGGCGATCTGCAGGACCGACTCGGCGCCGGACAGGTTGTCGTCGCTGCCGTAGGTCCAGGCGTCGTGGTGGGCGCCGAGTTGCACCACCTCGTCCGGGTGCACCGCGCCGGGGATGCTGGCGGTGACGTCGTAGACCGGCTTCACGCTGTAGTCGATGTCGAGATCGAGGTGCGCGGTCGCGTTGGAGCCGAGCCGGTAGGTCAGCGGCAGCCCACCCTGGAAGTTCTTGGGCGCCGCGGGACCGCCGAGGTGCTCGAGGAAGGGCTTGGCCGAGGCGTAGCTGATGGGCAGCGTCGGGATCTTCGCGATATTGGAGCGGGCCGGGGCGATGCGCCGGGCCTTCTTCGTGGCCGGGCGACCGGGCGTGAGCGGGTCACCGCTGTAGAGCCACAGCTGCTGCACGCTGCCGCGTTGGATGCCGTCGGGCGCGCGCCACGGCCCGTTGGGGTAGACCGGGCCCTTGACGTCGCCGTCGTCGGCCGGGTCGGAGTAGATGATGACGCCCTTGGCCCCGTGCTCGGCGGCCAGGTTGGTCTTGACGCCGCGGAAGACCCGGCCGTAGCGGGTGAGCACGATCTTGCCCTTGACGCTGACGCCCGCCCTGGCCAGCGCGGCGTAGTCGTCGGTGGTGCCGTAGTTGGCGTAGACGATCGGTGCGGTGACGTCACCCGAGGGCGACAGCGCGTTGTAGCCCACGACCTCGTCGGCGCAGTCGGTCTCGACGCTGCGGCAGGCCTCCTTGTTCGCGGCGTGGAACTGGACCGGCGCCGTCAGGTCGAGGCTGACCTTCTTCGGCGTGGACATGTACACGTAGTAGGTCGACACGTGCGGGGTGAGCCCGTAGGCGCGCAGCTGGGCGACGATCTGCTCCATCCGGGCCTTGTCGTTGGCCGTGCCCACCATCCCGGTCTTCGCGGCGAGCTGCTGGTCGAGGCTGCGGGCCAGGGTGCGGCTCGGATAGGTCTGGAACGCCTTCTCGGCCTGCCGTTCGGCGCCGCTGTGCGCCGCGGTGAAACCGTCCAGGCGCCCCGTCGCCGGCGCCGGTGTGGCGCCGGCGACGGCCTGGAGTCCGAGCGCGCCGGCAGCGACGGCGGTGACGGTGGCGGCGAGGGTAATGAGGCGGTGACGACGCATGGCGGTCTCCCGGTCCGGGCCGAATCGGCACAACACGGACTTCGTTCCCAATTCTTCGCGAATCCTCACCTCAGTCACCGGCTCGACCGCGCAGCGCGCCGCCTTTCCCGGCAATGCCGACATCACGTCGACCACGCCGTGGCGGTGATCGGGTTCCAACCGCTCCAAGGACCACACGCAGGGTTAGCATGGCGCCCGAGCGTGCGGTTTCCCCATCCCGCGTCGCGCACGTTGTGGCCTCGAAGGTTGGAGAGAACCGCCATGTCCGTCAATGACAGCGATTCCGCGCGCCTGACGTCCCAGGGGCCCGGGCTGCTGACCGCGCTACGCCGACACGTGGTGCTCGTCCTGGTGTGCATCGTCGTCGCCGCCGCACTCGGCGTTCTCGTGACGTACCTGCTGCCGACGCATTACTCGGCCGACGCGCAACTCGTGCTCGGCGACCAGAACAACGCCACGGTCTTTCGCACCACGCAGAATCTGAACGCCACGGCCAAGGCCCAGAACGCCGCACAGGTGGCCCGCTCGAAGGCGGTGCACGACCGGGCGAGCAAGATCCTCAAGGGCCGCCTGTCCTCCGACGACGTCTCCGGGTCGGTCACCGCTTCCCCCGGCCAGACGGGCAACCCGCTGGTGACGATCAGCGCCACCGAGGACTCGGCCGGCCTGGCCCGCGACGCCGCCAACGCCGTCGGACGGGCCTACCTCGACGTGACCCGCCGCCAGGCGCAGTCGCGCGGGCAGGACGCCGTCGCCGCGCTCGAGGCGCCGCTCGCCGACCTGAAGGCCCAGCTGAAGTCGCTCAACGACCAGGCCGCGGTCCGCGCCAATGCCCTGCAGAAGCAGGCGTCCAAGATCACCAACCCGTCCGACCGCGCCCGGTACGTGCAGTCGGCGCTCGACGCCGACCCCGCGTACCAGTCCGTCCGCAGCCAGGCCAGCGACCTGACGACGAACATCGCCGCGATCAACCAGAAGATCCAGCAGACGCGGATCGACAACTCGCTGCAGTCGCGCACCAGCGCCGACACGCTCTACTCGGCGAGCAAGCCGGACGACCCGCGCTCGGCCGACCTCAAGCGCAACGCCGCCATCGCCGCCGCCATCGGGCTGCTGATCGGCGCCGCTCTGGCGTGGCGCCGCCTGGACCGCGACCGCGGTGTGGACCACGAGCAGGTGGCCGACGTACTCGGCGCGCCCCTGCTGGCCACCCTGGGCCGCGAGAAGGACCTGCGCAACCCCACCCGCGTCGTCGACCTGACTCCCGGGCGCCGGTTGCCCGACGACCTGCGGGCGCTCGCGTCCACGCTGCTGCTGCACGTGCGCCGGCGCGGGTTGTCCGGCTTCGTCGTCACGAGCGCCGAGAGCGGCGAGGGCCGGACCGCGTTGTCGGTCAACCTGGCCGCCGCCGCGCACGCCGGCGGCCAGGAGGTCGTGCTGGTCGACGGCGACCTGCGCAACGCCACCCTGACCCAGGCCTACGGGCTCGACGGTGCACCCGGGCTGGTCGACCTGCTCGTCGGCAACGGCATCGGCGACAGCCTGGCCCAGGTCAGCTACGGCGGCGATCGCTCGTTGCCGCTCATCCCCACCGGCGACCGCACCACCTCCCCGCGCAGCGGCTTGCCCGCCCTGCGCGACGCGGGCGGCACGACCCCGATGGCGGTGGTCGACTCGCCCGCCCTTGCCGCCGACTCCGTGGCGCTGCTGCTGGCCTCCGGCGGCGCCGGGCTGCTGGTCCTCGTCTCGCGCGCCGACCACCCTCGACGAGCTGCGTACGTTGCGCTCGCGCGCCGCCCTCGTCGACGCACCGATCCTCGGTTTCGTCACCACCGACCACCGGCCCGCCCGCAAGCGGGGACGCGCCAAACCCGCACGGCACGGCCAGCGGGTGGCCGAGTCGCCCGCGACCCTGTCCCGGCACGATGCGGCCGCCGTCCCGGGTCGGTGACCCGGTGCGGCCCGGCCGCCGCGCCGGCACGGTCGCCGCGTCGCTGGTGGTGAGCGTGCTCGCCGCGGCGTGCTCGAGCAGCGGGCCGCCGTCTCACCAGGCCGCGTCGTCGGCCGTGCGGCCCTCGTCGTCGCCACGGGTGAGCCGCACCGCGTCGACGTCGGCGGTCAAGAGCGCGCCGCCCCTGGCTCACCCGCTGATCAGGGGCGGCCTGAGCGTCCCGGACCCGCAGGTGACGCCCGGTTCGGTGGTGCGGGGGGTGAGCGCGGCTCAGGTGTGCGCGCGGGGGTACACCGCGAAGCACAACGACATCGGCTACGTCGTGCGCAACGAGGTGTCGGCCCGCTACGGCGTCGTGGCCGGCCCCGGCACCTCCTTGCACCTCGATCAGCTGATTCCGGCCGGGCTGGGCGGTGACGCCACGATCCGCAACGTATGGCCGCAGCCGGAAGCACAGCTGAAGAAGAAGAATGGGCTGGAGGCCCATCTGCATGCGCTGGTGTGTCAGGGCAGTCTGTCCCTGAGCACGGCGCAGCGCGTCATCGCCGATGACTGGCCGGCCGCGTTACGGGCGTACCCGCCGACCTGATCATTCGAAGTGGAAGGAACGTAGTGCAACCGACCTTGCCCGACCGGCCGAGGAACCGACGCCTCATGGTCATCGCCGGCGTCGTCGTGGCGCTGCTCATCGCTGCGGGGCTGCTCGCCCTGCTCGTGCACGACAGCGGCGGCGGCCATCCCCGAGCCGGGTCCTCGGCGCCGACCAGAACGCCGAGCGGCGGCAGCAGCAGCACGCTGGCCACCCCCGCGCCGTCGGTGTCCGTCCCGTCGTTCCCGACGGTCAAGCCGACCGCGGCCGAGCGGGTGCTGCTCGACAAGCGGGTCGGCTTCGGCGGCAAGGTGACCGGTGGCGCCGGCGGCACCCTCGTCCACGTCTCCACCGACGCCGACTCGGGCGCGGGGTCGCTGCGCGAGGCGCTGCAGGGCAACGCGCCGCGGTGGATCGTGTTCGACAAGGATCTGACCGTCAGGTTGTCCACCGCCCTGGCCGTCGGCAGCAACAAGACGATCGACGGCCGCGGGCACAAGGTGGAGATCACCGGGCACGGTCTCGACGGCCTCGACATCGTGAACTCGTCCAACGTCATCGTCGAGAGCCTCACGCTGCACGACTTCGGCGACACCGCCCAGACGAAGAACAACGATCTGAACGACGCGATCCACCTCGACCGGGCGAAGGGCGTGTGGATCGATCACAACGACCTGTCGATGGCCGGGGACAAGCTGCTCGCGGTCAGCAACGGTTCCCTCGGCATCACGGTCACCTGGAACCACTTCCACGATCAGCTGCAGACCTTCCAGATCGGCAACCAGGCCACGGCGCAGGCCGATACCCAGCAGACCGTGACCGTGGCCTTCAACTTCTTCGACCGCACCGGTTACCGCAACCCGGTCGTCAGCTACGGCCGCGCGCACGTGTACGACAACTACTACCTGGACTGGAAGCTTTACGCCGTGCGTTCGGAGCGGGCCGCCCAGCTCTACCTGCAGAACAACGTGTTCGACGCCGGCAGCAACCCCCGCGCGGTGCTCATCAGGACCGGTGGTGATGGCTGCAACGACAAGCAGACGCGCTGCGACAGCCGGGTCGGCAACCTGAAGGTGTCGGGCAACCTGCTGCTCGGCGGCGCGAAGATCAAGAAGCAGTACGTCAGCGGCACGGTGTTCAGCCCGGCGACCTACTACCGGTACGCGTCGCGACCAGCGACGTCGGCGCTGGCCTCGAGCGTGGCGAAGGACGCCGGACCGCAGTGACCAGAACGTCGAGCGGACGGCACCGCGCCGAGCGGCGCAGGCCGATGCCCGGGCCGGGGCCGTTGCTCCCCGGTGGGGTTCCGCCCACGGGTGATGCGGCCGACACGCGGGGTCTGGTGGCCCCACAGCGCGCCGGCAAGGGCGGGGGGAGGAAGGCCGCCCGCGACGGGGTCCGCCGCCGCACGATGCGCGGCGTGCTGCTCATGGGCGGCTCGACCGCCGGCCAGGCGCTGTTGCAGGTCGTCTTCCTCGGCCTGCTCGCGCGCACCGTCGCACCCAGGCAGTTCGGGCTGGTCTCCGGTGCGCTGATCGCGGTCTATTTCACGACGGTGCTGGCCGAGAGCGGCGTCGGCGTGGCCATCGTGCAGCGGCAACACCTGACCCGGCTGCACATGAGGGTGGGCTACACGCTGTCGGTGGCGCTCGGGGTGATCTGCTGGGCCCTGCTGTTCCTGCTCGCCCCGCAGATCGAGCATCTGCTGCGGCTGTCCGGACTCTCGCCGATCCTGCGGGTGCTCTCGCTCGTGTTCGTCATCAACAGCCTCACCCTGAGCGACTACCTGCTCTCGCGCCGCCTGGAGTTCGGTCGCCTGGCCCTGGCCGAACTCACCTCCTACGCCGTCGGGTACGGCGTCGTGGCGATCACGCTGGCCTACCTCGGTTACGGGCCGTGGGCGATCGTCGGCGGCCAGCTCGGGCAGAGCGTCATGCGCACGCTCCTGGTCACTTGCATGGCCCCGTACCGGTTCGGCTTCTCGGTGGCCCGCGGTCCGATGAAGGAACTGCTCAACTTCGGCGGTGGCTACACGATCGGCCGGGTGGCCCTGTGGGTGGCCACCCAGGTCGACAACCTGGTGGTGGGCCGCTATCTCGGCCCGGCCGCCCTCGGCCTCTACGGACGGGCGTACCAATTGGTTCAGATGCCGGCGAACGTGTTCGGTCAGGTGGCCAACGAGGTGCTGTTCCCGGCGATGGCCGCCGTGCAGGACCAGCAGGACACGCTGCGCCGCGTGTTCCGGCTCAGCGTCTCGTTCCTGGCCGTCCTCGCGCTGCCCACGGCCGTGCTGGCCGCAGTGACGTCGCGCGACCTCGTACTCACCCTGCTGGGGCGTGACTGGCTGCCGCTGCGCGCCGCCTTCGACGTGATCATCTTCGGTTTGCTCTTCCGCACCAGCAGCAAGCTCACCGACTCGGTGATGAAAGCGCGGGCCGCGGTCTACCGGCGGGCCTGGCGCAGCATCGTGTTCGCGGCGGCGGTGTTCACCGGCGCGTTCGTCGGCCAGCGGTGGGGCCTGCACGGGGTGGCCGTCGGGGTGCTGCTCGCCCTCGCCCTGAACTACCTGCTGACCAACCAGCTGTGCCTCGAGCTGGTCGGCATGACGTGGCGCGACTTCGCGACCGCGCACCTGCCGTCGATCATCCTCGGCGTCGTCGGGGGCGGGGCCGGGCTGGTGGCGCAGACGCTGCTCGATCAGGTGCACATCGGCGTGCTGGCGCGGCTGATCGCCGTCTGGCTCATCGGCGTGGTGACCGCGTTGGTCGTGGTGCGCAGCGCCTGGCGGGTGGGCGTGCTCGCCCCCGTCACCACGCTCGTGGCCGCGATGCACGCGATGCTGTTCGGCAAGGCTCAGCGGGTGGCCGGGCGGTTGCTCGGGCCCGGGTACGCGCCGCTGTTGCGCGGACGGGAGGCAATGGCCAAGTGAGCAGCACCGCCCCGATCTTCATCGTGGGTTGCCAACGGTCGGGCACCACGATGTTGCGCTTGATCCTCGACTCGCACCCGGACATCGCCTGTGGCCCGGAAACGCGTTTCCTGCGCGACTGGGAGAAGATCACCGGCTCGGACTGGCACCGCATCGAGCGGTTCGGGTTCCCGCGCGAATACTGGCTGGCCAAGGTGCGCGAGTTCTTCGGCTCGTTCCAGAGCGAGTACGCCGCCGGGCGCGGCAAGACCCGCTGGGCCGACAAGAGCCCGCTGTACGCGCTCGTCCTCGACTACGTATGGGAGGTCTTCCCCGACGCGCAGGTGATCCACATCATCCGCGACGTGCGCGACGTGACCAGCTCGCACCGCGTCGCCTTCGGCTACCGGTCGGCGCTGGGCGCGCCACGCAAGTGGGGGCGCTACATCACCGCCGCGCGCCGGTCGGCGGCCAAGGTGCCCGCCGATCGTTATCACGAGGTGCGCTTCGAGCGCCTCGTCGCCGACCGCGAGCAGACCATGCGCGGGATCGTCGACTTCCTCGGCGCGCGCTGGGAGCCGGCGATGCTCGACTACGAGAAGGCCGGGCACGACGTCAACCCGCGGTACTGGCAGCGCACGGTGGAGCGGCGGAAGGGCTCGACCAGGAGCCGCAAGCTGGACCCGCTGCTGTACACGGCCACCAGGGTCTACGCGCGAGCGGTGCGCCGGGAGCTGGGTTACTGATGGCGCTGCCGAATCTCGTCATCGCCGGTGTCACCAAGGCGGGGACGTCCTCGCTGTTCCACTACCTCGGCCAGCACCCCGACATCGGCGTCGCCGACGTCAAGGAGGTCGACCACTACGCGCCGATGGTGCACGGCGAACCACCGCCCGCACTGGTCGACTACGAGCGGCATTTCCGGGCGTGCGCCGCGTCCCCGTGGCGGCTGGAGGCCTCGCCCCGGTACTTCATCGGCGGCCCGCCGCTGGTGCGCCGGCTGGCCGACGACCTCGACCGGCCGAAGGTGCTGATCGCCCTGCGCGAGCCGGTGTCGCGCATGTGGTCGAGTTACACGTACAAGCTCAGCAAGAATCGCCTGCCCGAGGGCATGCGTTTCGCCGCCTTCGTCGACGCCTGCCGCGAGGTGGCCGACGGCGGCCGGGTGCGCGTTCCCGCGCACGCGGCCTTCCGGACGCTCGCCACGGGCGTGTACGCCGACTACCTCGGCGACTGGTTCGACGTGCTCGGCGACGACGTGCGTGTGGTGTTCTTCGACGACCTCGCCGCCTCGCCCGTCGACACCGTGGCGGCGGTGTGCCGGTGGATCGGCGTCGAACCGGCCGCGCAACTCGACACCGAGGTGCGCAACGCCACGGTGCAGCCGCGCAGCCAGGCGCTGCGCCGGGCCGCGGTGCGGCTCAACGCGCGGCTGAACACGGTGGCCGGCGAGCAGTCGGCGCTGAAGGCCCGGCTGCGCCGGGTTTATCAGAAGGTGAACGCCGGCCGGGTCCGGCTCGAGCTCGACCCCGTCGACCGGGCGCGGGTCGCGGAGTTCTACGCGCCGACGCTGCCGCCGTTGCGCACGATGCTGGAGCAGCGCGGCTACCGCACCCTGCCGGACTGGCTCGCACCCACGCGCGTCACACCGTGATCGGGCCGAGCGCGCGCAGGTCGGTGAGGTCGTAGCCGAAGCTCGTCGCCAGGTCGGCGTTGTCCGCCAGCACGGCGTGCAGCTCGCGCGTGCGCCGGTCGGCACCGGGCGCGGCGGCGATGTCGGCCCACTGGGCCTCGTACCGGTCGTCGACCCGCGCGTCGAGGTCGGGGAGCGTGAAGCGGCCGTCGATGCCGACGAAGTCCGCGATGGCCTCGAGGCGCCCGGCCGGGTCCGCCCGCAGGTCCTCCCAGCGCAGCAGGTGCACCGCGCGCACCGACGGCAGGTCCTCGACGAGCAATCGGTGCGCGGCGAACCAGTGCCGCGCGGTGAGCGCGAGCGACGCCTCCCGGAACGTGCGCCGCATCCACGTGGTGGTGGCCAGCTTGCGGGTGGCGAGCACGGTGACGATCGGGTGCCGCACGATGACCACGAACCGCGCCTGCGGGTACAGCGCCTGCAGGAAGCGCATGCGGATCAGGTTGGGCGGGGACTTCTCCGTCAGCACGCGCCGGTCGAGGTCCCAGTGCCGGCTCCACTGCCCGAACAGCCGCTCGGCGTTGGCGGGCGTGGCCAGGGCCGACCGCTCGGTCAGGTGCGCGGCGGGGTCGAACGCGAACCGGCCCGGGCCGCCGTGACTGCGGGCGGTCGGGAACACGTTTTGCAGGTGCTGGCCCTCGTCGTGCGGCGCACCGGTGCCGACCATGCCGCTGACGTCGGGATGGGTGGCCAGGGTCGAGTGCAGCTGGGTGGTGCCGCTCCGGTGCAGGCCGCTGATGAACACCAGCGTGTGGTCACCGGGCGCGGACACCCGGCCACGCTAACGCACCGCACGTCCGCGGTGATCACGATCGCGCCGACGCCCGTTGCTCCTGATCTACACCGCGGTCAGCAGGTCTCGTGCGACGAGCCGTGGTACGGCTTGGCCGCATCCATGTACCAGCTTCCGTCGTTGCCCTCGATCATCGAGTAGTTCAGCGTCCAGACGTCACAGGTGTCCCCGTCCGGACCGCTGTCCGGCGCCTGGATGCTGGTGAACTGCAACGCCACCTTCGCCGACCGGTCATCGACCTGGTGCGCCGCAAGGACGGTCTCGTCGGAGTCGAAGCTGGTGGCGTCGCCCTCGGCGAACGAGTCGTCGCTGACCCCCGCCTGCAACCGTGGGCTCAGCACCTCCCACGCCGACTCGTAGTCGCCGCTGTTGATGCCGTCGAAGTAGGTCTGCAGGGCGGTACGGATGCCGTCGGACGCGTCGTCGGACAGGCCCGGGATCGGCCCGAGCTCGGTCGAGGCCTGCGAGGGGCCCAACGGGGTGTCGCACTGCGCCTGCCGTTGATCGGTGGGCGCCTGCTGCCACCCGGTCATGGCGGGTTGCGCCTGCGTGGCCGGCACCGCGTAGGCGATGCCGTTCGCCTGCGGGTTCAGGGCGTCGACGAGGCCGATCACCGAGCCGTCCTCCGCGAGCAACGGCCCGCCGCTGTTGCCGGGGTTCACAGCGGCGTCGGTCTCCACCAGTCCGTGCCGTGGTTGCCCGTCGACCGTGACGTCGCGGTCGAGGCCGCTGACGCCGCCCTGCGTCAGGGTGATGGGGTCGCCGATGGGGAAACCGATGGCGGCCACGCGCGCGCCGACCTGCGCGTCGTGGGCCGCGAAATGGAACTGGTAACCGGTGAGCGGGTCGGCCGCGCGTACGAGCGCGAGGTCATGTTGCGCGTCGTGCCCGATCACCGTGCCGGTCGTGTGCTGGTCGCCGTCGACCAGGCTGACCACCACCGAGTCGGTGACCACGTGATCGACCGTGGCCACCAGCGTGGGGGAGAGCAGGAAGCCGCTGCCGATGCCGGAGTCCGAGCAGCCGACCACCTGGATGCGCACCACGCCGGACTGCTCGCGCTGGTACACCGAGGCGAAATCGGCCGGGCCGCTCGATGACGCGGCCGCGGCCTGTGGCGCGTCACCCGAGGCCGACGACGACGTGGACCGCGACGACGACGGTGTGCCCGTGGCCGCCGCGCGGCTGGTGCCGCCGTCGGCTCGGTTGAGAACGAGGTAGGCGACGACGCCGCCGAGCGCCAGGACCAGCACGCCGAGTACCGCCAGGATCGCCGTACGGGTATGGGTCGAGCTCGGGGCCGGTGTTGCGGGCGGCGGCTGGGTCCACACCGCGGCCGGCGCCCCGCACCGGGGGCAGTACAGATCGTTCGCCCACAGGGCGCCACCACATTTAGTGCAGCTCATGTCGTTCCCTCCCGCGAGCCGAGTGGAGCGTGCGTGCGCGCCTGCGCCAAGTCAATGTCGCCTCGGGGTTCATGTCGCGCATGGTCAACCGAGCTGCCCGGTTCGTCCCGAAGGGTCGCCACAGGCGCGCATGCTCGTCCCTGAGCCTGGCGCGCAACGGGCGTGCGGGCGCTACCGCCCGTGCGCGGGTTGGGTCGGATGGACGGGATGCGCCGGGTGGCCCGGGTGCGGCGGTTTCGGCGGGTGCGGTGGGTGTGCCGGGTGACGCCGACCGGTGCGAGGCGCGCGCACCGGGCGCGCTGCTCGACCTCGAGGACGAGCCCGGCGCGCTGGTGGACGGGGGCGATGAGCTGACCGCGGAGGAACTGGGGATCGGCGGCACGAGCGAGTGGTCGGGGACGACGGTGGCGACCACGATGCCGGCGACGCCCGCGGCCGCGGCGACACCCACACCGATCTAGGTGGCGAGCCCGGCGGCGGCGAACGAGGCGAAGACCCTCCGGCGCGAGGACGGCGCGGCGCCGACGGACGGTGCGGCCGCATCGCCGGTATGCGCGGCGACGAAAGCGGCCAGGGCCCGGTCGAGCCCGGTGAACGCCTCGGCGCCCGCGGGTCCGCGCGCGGCGGCGAGGAGCCGCGCGAGCGCGGTGTCGGGAGGCGCGCTGCCCTCGAGGAGACGTTCCCGTCGCCCGCGGGATCCGCCGCCGCGCAATGTTGTGCTCATGACGTTCGATCAGCGTCGGCGAAGGGCACTTCGTTTCACCCCTGGGGCCCCGGCTGTCGGGTGGGCCTGCCTGGGCGAGGACGCGCCGAGCCGGCGAAGTTCGGTGCCCCCGGCAGGA
>CAWCQT010000003.1:0-6151 GCA_963797785.1 uncultured Actinomycetota bacterium
TCGCTGGTGATCCGGCCGGCGTAGAAGCTCGCCATCACCGGTCCGCGTGACCTCACGGCCGGAGTGTCGCGCCACCCGGCAGGGCCGCGCACTGTTCACCTCGCCGACTGCGTCGTCGCCGCACCCATCAGCACGATCTGGGGCCCGACGCTGGGACGGCAGTACTCGGACAGACGAGCTGCGGCTTACTGGTAGTGCAGTTCGCACGATGCGCTCGCGTCACTCCGACGGGCGATGGCCCTGTTCTGCCGCCCGGCCGCCGCGTGGACGTTGCCGTTGCTCTGGACGGGCCGTCCGGCCTCACCACCGGGTTGTCGGCGGCGGCCTTCGGCGACCTGCCCGACGACATCCCCATGCTGAGCTGGGCCGGGCACCCGTTCGCGGCGGCCACGGTTCCGGGCCCCGTCCACCGCTCACCATGGCCAACCTCGCGCCCGTCGGGAACCAGCATGTTCGCGCTGCCAGCCTCCGGTCGTGGGTGTTCAGCGGCATTGCACAGGCAATGCGCGCACCATGGACCTAGGCGCACGACGAAAGATTGGCATCACGCCATGGCAAAGATAGATCTGACCAAGCAGACCAGCGGACCGCGACCGCCCCGTGTGCCCGGCCGCCCGTTCCAGGCCTTCCGCAGGCCGGTACGTCCGGTGCAGGCATACCTGATGCTGGGCTTGGGCGTGTTCGACCTGGTCCAGCGCCTGCCCATCGGCGTGCTCTTCATCGTGATGGGCGCCTACCTGCTCTACCGCGGCAGGTCCGCCGCGAGGCCCGTCCCGAACCTGGGTCCGGTCGGCGCGCGCCGTGCCGACGAGATCATGGCGCCGGCCCCGACCGCCCTGCCCGACTGGTGGACCGTCGATCAGTACCGCGCCCGCACGGCACCGATCGGCGACGCCGCCCAGCCGGCGTTCCCGCTCGTCGACCTGCAGGGCCAGGTCACCGGAGCGGTCACCCGCGCCGACCTCGACCAGCTGCCGAACACCGACACCTCCGAGGTCCGGTTGCGTGACGTGGCGCGGCGCGCGCGCCGCCGGCCGATGGTGCTCGTCCCGCGGGACAGCCCCGTTGCACGGCTGGCCGGCTCGGTCGTCCAGCGCGGCGCGATCGCCGTCGTGGTCAACGCCGACCAGCACCCGCTCGGCGTCATCACCAGCGACCAGATCACCCAGGCGAGCGAGCGCATCGGGTGATCGACGTCCGCTGAGCTCGCGAGCATCCGCCTGAGGTGCTCGGTCAGGGCGTCGGTGCTGGGCTCGGGGCGATGGGTTGGTTGCTGCGGTGGGCCTTGCCGGCGTGCAGTTGCAGGGCGCTGGTGACGAGCGGGAAGTGGCTGAACGCCTGCGGGGTGTTGCCGAGCTGGCGGCGGGCTTTCGGGTCCCATTCCTCGCTGAGCAGCCCGACGTCGTTGCGCAGGCTCGAGCAGCCGCTCGAACAGCTCGGTGGCCTCGCTGCTGCCGGCCGGCGAGGTGCAGGGCGTCGACGAGCCAGAACGAGCAGGCCAGGAACAGCCCTTCGCCGCCGGTGAGCCCGTCGTCGGAGTCGGTGGTGTCGTAGCGCTTGACGAAGCCGTCCTCGGTGAGGTCGTTCTGGATCGCGGCGATGGTGCCCAGCACGCGCGGGTCGGTGGGCGGCAGGAAGCCGACGCGGGGGATCATGAGCAGGCTGGCGTCCAGGCCGGGCGCGTCGTAGGACTGGGTGAAGGTGTTGCGGTCGGCGTCGAAGCCGTGGGCCAGGACGTCGGCGTGGATGGTGTCGCGCAGCGCTTCCCACCGGTCGGCGGGCCCGTGCAGGTCGGGTGGGTGCGCACGGCGGTGGCCATCCGGTCGGCCGCGACCCAGGCCATGACCTTGGAGTGGGTGAAGTGCCGGCGGGCGCCGCGCATCTCCCACAGTCCGTTGTCGGGCTGGTCCCAGTTGCCCTCGAGGTGCTCCATGCAGCGCGACCTGCAGGTCCCAGGCGTCGTCGTGGGCGCTGATGCCGGAGTTGCGGGCCAGGCGCGAGCCCGTCGAGGGTCTCGCCCCAGACGTCGAGCTGCAGCTGGTCGGAGGCGGCGTTGCCGGTGCGGACGGGCGTGGAGTTCTCGTAGCCGGCCAGCCAGGGCAGTTCGGCCTCGGGCAGCCGGCGGGTGCCGTCGAGGGCGTACATGATCTGCAGGTCGGCCGGGTCGCCGGCGACGGCGCGCAGCAGCCACTCGCGCCAGGCCTTGGCCTCGGTCGAGGTAGCCGGCGGAGATGCAGCGCCTGCAGGGTGTAGGTGGAGTCGCGCAGCCAGCAGTAGCGGTAGTCCCAGTTGCGGGGTCCGCCGATCTGCTCGGGCAGCGAGGTGGTGGCGGCGGCGACGATCCCGCCGGTGGGCTGGTAGGTCAGCGCCTTGAGGGTGAGCAGGGACCGCTTGATGGCGTCGCCGGTAGCGGCCCGTGCACCGGGGTGCCGCTGGCGGCCCAGTCGCGTCCAGAAGGTGAGGGTGTCGCGCAGCGCGTCCTCGGCGTCGACCGGCTTGGGCGGCGGTTCGTGGCTGGGGTTCCAGGTGAGCACGAACGGGACCCGGTCCCCGGCGCGGACGGTGAAGTCCGAGACGGTGGACAGCTCGTGTCCCTGCGGTGGGCGCCGGGGTGCGCAGCCGGACCCGGTCGGGGCCGGCGATGGCTTCCATCCGGTCGCCGTGGTGCCGGACCCAGGGCACGACGCGGCCGTAGTCGAAGCGCAGCCGCAGCTCGCGAGTGCATCGGCACGGCGCCGTGGACGCCTTCGACGATGCGCACCACGTCGGGGGCGTGCCCGCGCGGGCGGCATGAAGTCGATGACCCGCACGGTGCCGGCGTGGCTGCGCCATTCGGTCTCCAGCACCAGGGTGTCCTCGACGTAGCGGCGGGTGGTGCAGACCCCGCCGCCGGCCGGGGCGAGCGTCCAGTGCCCGGCGTCGGGGGTGTCCAGCAGGGCGGCGAAGCAGGCCGGGGAGTCGAACCGGGGCAGGCACAGCCAGTCGATCGAGCCGGCGGTGCTGACCAGCGCGGCGGTCTGCAGGTCACCGAGCAGGGCGTAGTCCTCGATGCGGCTCATGGCGCCGATCGTGCCAGGCGCGGACCGTGTGGCGCCGCCGGCGCCGACTGCCGGCGTCGCTGAGGACGGGCCGCATCCGGCGTGCCGGCGCACGGCGGTCGCGGACGCGAGCGCCGGGCATGCTGGGCTCGACGATCGCCGCGACGACTCGAGGGAGCACCGCATGTTGCTGCAGGGCAAGACGCTCGTCGTCACCGGCGGGAACAGCGGCATCGGCGAGGCGATCGTGCTGGCCGCCGCGGCCGAGGGCGCGAACGTCGTCATCGACTACGTCGCCCACCCCGAGGAGACGACCGCGCTGATCGCCAAGGTCGAGGCGGCCGGCGGCCACGCCGTCGGCGTGCAGGCCGACGTGTCGCAAGTCGGCGGACCTGCACGCGATGGTGCAGACCGCGGTCGACACCTACGGCCGGCTGGACGTGCTGATCAACAACGCCGGCATCGAGACCCGCACCTCGCTGCTGGACACCACCGAGGCCGACTACGACAAGGTCATGGCCATCAACATGAAGAGCGCGTTCTTCGGCACCCAGGCCGCGGCCAAGCAGTTCATCAGCCAGGGCGGCGGCGGGCTGATCCTCAACATCTCCTCGGTCCACGAGGACTGGCCGATGCCGGGCAACATCGCCTACTGCGTCTCCAAGGGCGGCATGCGGATGCTGACCCGCACCGCCGGGGTGGAGCTCGGCGCGCACGGCATCCGGGTCGTCAACATCGCCCCGGGCGCGGTGTCGACTCCGATCAACGCCTCCACCGAGGCCGACCCGGCCAAGATGAAGGCGCTCGACGCGGCGATCCCGCTCGGCCGGATGGCGCAGTCCTCGGAGATCGCCGACGTCGTGGTGTTCCTGGCCTCCGGCAAGGCCGCCTACATGACCGCGACCACCGTGGTCGTCGACGGCGGCATCATGCAGGGCAGCGTCGGGCCTGTGACCGACGCCCGTCACCGCCTCAGGTGAGTTCGGCTCGAACGCGGCTGCCGGCGACGGCCGATCAGCGACCCGACGAGCGCGCAGGGCGGGTGGCACTGGGGTCCGTGGCTGTGCGAGTTCGTCGGTACCGCGCTGCTGCTGGCCGGCGGCCTGTCCGCGGTGTTCCTCGACTTCGGTGCCGGCAGCCCGGTCGCGGCCCACGTGCCGAGCATGTCGGCGCGGCTGCTGCTGACCGGGTTGCTGTTCGCCGGCAGCGGCAGCCTCGTCGCGCTCAGCCCGCTCGGGCGGCGCAGCGGCGCCCACCTCAACCCCGCGGTGACCCTGGCCTTCTGGACCCAACGCAAGGTCCACCCGCACGACCTCGCCGGCTACGTCGTCGCCCAAACTCGCCGGCGCGGTCACGGCCGTCGCGTTGCCTGCGGCTCGCCTGGGGGAGCACCGCGACGCGGGCTGCACCTCGGAGCGACACAACCCGGCCACGGCTTCACCCCGCTCGACGCCGCCGGGCTCGAGGCGGCGATGACCGCCGCCCTGATCCTGATGATCTTCTTCTTCACCTCGCACGCCCGGACCGCCCGCTGGACGCCGCTGGGCAACTGGCTGCTCGTGGCCACGCTCGTGTGGCAGGGCGCGCCCTACACCGGCACCAGCCTCAACCCGGCCCGCAGCCTCGGCCCCGCGCTCGTCGCCCCTGACTGGGCCAACTTCTGGGTCTACGTCGTCGGGCCGTGCGCCGGCGCCCTGCTCGCCGCGGCGATCTTCGCCGGCTTCCGGGACACCCACACCCTGACCGCCAAGCTGTTCCACGACCCGCGCTACCCCAGCACGCTGGCCAGCGTCCTGCCGACCGCGACGACCGTCCGGCCCGCGAGGTGACCGATCGAGGCTGTGGCAGATTGGCAGACATGCAGACTCCGGCTCGTAGTGATGACGTTCGACGGCGGGCCGGGTGGTTCCCCGACTCGCAGGACGACCTCGAGGCGTGGCTGCAGGGGCACCGGGAGCGGGCCGAGGCCCGCGGCGAGGACGCGCCGCTGCATCCGGTGATCGTCGAGTTCCAGCAGCTCATCGACAGCGACCCCGTCGTGCGCATGTACGTCGAGCGGATGATCGAGCAGGTCCCGCGCAACCGGAACTACAGCCAGCGGCACCTGACCGGCGTCGAGCAGATGCTGCGGCTGATCAACGAGGTGCTGACGGTCGCGCCCGAGTTCGGTGACCAGGCGGTGACGCTGCCGCTCGGCGCCATCCTGGACTGGACGATGGGCACCCCGGCCGGCTTCGCCGCCTACCGCGACCCCCGGGTCAACGCCGCGCTGAAGAAGATCCTCACCGCGTGGTGCGAGTTCCTCGACGGCCCCGACTCCCGCTACGTCCTCAACGACTCCCCGACCGGGTGGAAGAGCGAGGCCGCGCGCCAGGCGATCGGCATCGAGGACTACCAGCACGACCCGGACGACCAGTACTGGGGCTTCGCCTCGTGGAACGACTTCTTCACCCGACGCCTGGCACCCGGCGCCCGGCCGGTGGCCTCGCCCGATGACGACAAGGTCATCGTCAGCGCGTGCGAGTCCACGCCCTACGGCATCAGCACCGACGTGCAGCGCACGGACCAGTTCTGGATCAAGAGCCAGCCCTACTCCCTGCAGGACATGCTGGCCGGCGACGAGTCCGTCGACCAGTTCGTCGGCGGCACCGTCTACCAGGCGTTCCTGAGCGCGACCGACTACCACCGGTGGCACAGCCCCGTGGCCGGGACGATCGTGCGCGCCTGGGTGCAGGAGGGCACCTACTACTCCGAGGCCGACTCCGAGGGCGCCGAGGCGCACGAGTCACCGAACTCCCAGGCCTACCTCGCCCACGTCGCCGCCCGCGCCATCGTGATCCTGCAGGCCGACGACCCGGTGATCGGTCTGATGGCCTTCGTCGCCGTCGGCATGTCCGACGTCTCGTCCTGCGTGATCGACCCGGGCATCGCGCCGGGCGCCCACGTCGCCAAGGGCGACGAGCTCGGCTACTTCCAGTTCGGCGGCTCCACCCACTGCCTGGTCTTCCGCCCCGGAGTGATCGCCGACTTCAGCCTCGACGCCCTCCCGCAGCCGCACCTCGCCAACCCGCCGCTGGTGCGCGTCCACACCCGCATCGCCACCGCGAACTAGC